>NZ_JAHLKR010000078.1 GCF_021991875.1 Mycetohabitans sp. B8 | reverse complement strand
GGCTGTTCTCGATGCGCCCCGCGGTGCCACTATACTGACGCTGCACGCCGACCGAGTGCTCGCCTTTCTTGACGAATCCTGTTTCATCCACAATCAGCACGGCGTCAGTGGCTCCCAGCTGTTCGACCACATACTGGCGCAGCACGTCACGCTGTCAGCAGCACGTTGAAAATGGCTCTTCCCCACTTTGTGTGAAGTTTCACGTCACCATTCAGCACCGATTCAACACGCGAGTACGAAGCAGTTGGAAGCCGGCGCGGCCATACATTTGGCGCTTGAGC
>NZ_JAHLKR010000077.1 GCF_021991875.1 Mycetohabitans sp. B8 | reverse complement strand
TCGGTTGCATGGTGACCTCGCAGGCCACCTCGGGTTCGAAGCAGGCGGCCAGCATGCTGTGCTGGCGGCGCAGCGCCCGGTATTCCGGCAGTGAGCGGCCGGCCTGCCGCATGAACCACACCGGTACTCGGCTGGGTTTGCGGCCGGCCACCGCGGCCAGATAGGGCGACTGCGGAAGGTCGCGACGGGTACTCATCGCCCTCAATGCTGCCATGAGGGCTGCCATGAGGCGGTTTGGGCGGCCCCGCAGGCCATCGGGCCGCTGCGTAACATCACGACGGCAACCAGCTGGCAACCAGCAACGGTCAGGAGCGCCGCATGCCACTCACCTACCAAGATTTCCCCAGCCTTCGCTTCGAGCCGGGTGAGCGCGGCGTGCTGAATCTGGTGCTGGACTCCCCCGGGC
>NZ_JAHLKR010000076.1 GCF_021991875.1 Mycetohabitans sp. B8 | reverse complement strand
TCGCGTAACAGTCGTTCATGCAACTCGCTGGGCAGCGGCGTGCCATCATGACAAACCAGTTTGCCGCTCGCTAGCCGCTTGGCAAACGTCCTATGATCGAAACTGTCCCAGCAACCCATTGTGATCAACAGCTTACGCATACGCTCGCGGTGCTGCAGCACCTCTTTGTGCAACTGCCCTCGATCACGAATCAACTGACGTGAAGCTTCCTCTTGCAGCGAGGGCACTCGCACGACGCGCATGCGGTCGCGTTCGCCATGCAGCCATGCTCGCAAATTCGTGACCAGCTTGATCGCATCAAGTCGATCCGTCTTGGCGCGACGCCTGTGCCACTCCACCGGAATGCTGGCCGCATCGATCACGTAACAATCTATGTCACGCGAGCGCAGCGCTCTATAGATCCAGAATCCATCCTGCCCAGCCTCATAACTGACCACCACACGCACACCTTGGGGCAGCGACCATTTCTGCTTGTACCGCTCAATCACCTCCAATAGGGCTTGCACTCGCATGGCCGCTTGCGC
>NZ_JAHLKR010000075.1 GCF_021991875.1 Mycetohabitans sp. B8 | reverse complement strand
TTCCCAGCGCAGCTGGGCCTCAGATGGCGACTGCACCGGAAGGAAGGCAGCCTCACGGTAGCGGCGGTTCGTCGGCGTCCTACTCGCATAGCCTTTGCCTCCGGCCACTCGTATCTCCCGGTCAGCACTAGCACAGGCGATCTTCGCGGAACTGAGTCGCAGCGAGAGCAACTCGCGCCGGCCCGCAGGCCGCTGTGTGCCGACCGACGCGGCCGCACCGGACAACGTGGACTCGGCCAGGGCAAGCCGTTCCGCGATGAGGTCGAAATCGGGAGCATAGACCGAGTTCACCCCGGCCAGAGCGATCCTGCTCTGCGCCAATGCGGTTCTGGCCAGGCCGATGCACATGCCCGACTGCAGCACCAAGAATGTCGGGCGGACCGCGTCGAGGAATCCCCCGCAGTCGGTGGACAGAAC
>NZ_JAHLKR010000074.1 GCF_021991875.1 Mycetohabitans sp. B8 | reverse complement strand
GATGGCAGCGTGGAGTCGAGTGTACACGCCACGCATACTCGACTGGCGTCGCTGCTCGAACATGAGCATACGCCACTGGTACGCGCGCTGCGCTGTAGCGGTACGCCCGCCGGTTCGCCACTCTTTAGCGCGTTGTTGAATTACCGGCACAATACGCTCTCGGCAGAGGACAGTGACGCACTGGCTGGCATCCAATTTCTGGGCGGGCAAGAGCGAAGCAACTATCCACTGGCCTTGTCGGTGGAGGATTATGGTATTGCGCTCGGATTAACTGTGCATATCGCACAACCCGGTAATCCTGATCGCGTGTGCGCTTACATGCAGCAGGTGCTCGAAAGTTTGGTCAACGCACTGGACTGTACGCCCGACCAACCTGTTCAGCAATTGAAGTGGCTGCCTGACACCGAACGCGAACAA
>NZ_JAHLKR010000073.1 GCF_021991875.1 Mycetohabitans sp. B8 | reverse complement strand
GCTGCGGGCCCGGATCTGGGTGGCGCAGGTCGGTCGGGTTCCGCTGCTGCTGCTCGACTCCGATGTTCCAGAAAACGAACACGACCTACGCAGCGTCACCGACCGGCTCTACGGTGGCGATCAGGAACACCGCATCAAGCAGGAGATCCTGGCCGGCATCGGCGGGATTCGGGCCATTCGGGCATTCACCGCAATCCAGGGCCTGCCCGCCCCCGAGGTGTTCCACATGAACGAGGGGCACGCCGGATTCCTCGGCGCCGAGCGGATCCGTGAGCTGATCACCGACGCGGGACTGGACTTCGACACCGCGTTGACGGTGGTGCGCTCCAGCACGGTGTTCACCACGCACACGCCCGTACCCGCCGGTATCGACCGGTTCCCGGTGGAGATGGTGCAGAGCTATTTCGCCGATGA
>NZ_JAHLKR010000072.1 GCF_021991875.1 Mycetohabitans sp. B8 | reverse complement strand
CCGAAGCGGCGCACCGGAATATGAGCAAGCTCCGCATCCACCAGCTCGGTCGCGAGATGCATCGGCGCGGTCATCGGGGTATCGATCGTGCCCGGCGCCACGGCATTTACCCGGGTGCCCTTGGCCGCCCACTTGACCGCCAGGTTTCTGGTGACACAGATGATTCCCGCCTTGGCGGCTCCGTAGCCGGGGACCAAGGTGACCGCGCGCAATGCCGACATCGATGCCATGTTGACCACGCTGGCGCCTCCCACCGCGGTCGATGCCTTCAGCGAGCGGTAGAGACCCATGGTCAGCCGGTACGGACCGGTCAGATTGAGCTGTACCGAAGCGTCAAAACCATCCGGCTTCGATTCATCAAGTCCCCCAGAGAAATTCGCGCCGGCGTTGTTGACCAGGACATCC
>NZ_JAHLKR010000071.1 GCF_021991875.1 Mycetohabitans sp. B8 | reverse complement strand
CATCAAGCGTGGCGGTAAGGTGTGGATCAACATCTTCCCGGACCGTCCCCTGACCAAGAAGCCGGCCGAAACCCGGATGGGTTCGGGTAAGGGCTCCCCGGAGTGGTGGGTGGCCAACGTCAAGCCGGGCCGGGTGCTGTTCGAACTCAGCTACCCCAACGAAGCGATCGCACGAGCGGCGCTGACCCGCGCGATCCACAAGCTGCCGATCAAGGCACGCATCATCACCCGAGAGGAGCAGTTCTGATGGCAGTGGGAATTTCCCCTGGCGAACTGCGCGAGCTCACCGAAGAAGAGCTGACCGAGCGTCTGCGCGAATCCAAGGAAGAGCTGTTCAACCTGCGTTTCCAGATGGCGACCGGACAGCTCAACAACAACCGCCGGCTGCGCACGGTGCGTCAGGAAATCGCACGCGTCTACACCGTGTTGCGCGAACGAGAATTGGGTCTGGCGGCTGGACCCGGCGAACCCGATGGTAAGGAATCGTGATGGCA
>NZ_JAHLKR010000070.1 GCF_021991875.1 Mycetohabitans sp. B8 | reverse complement strand
CTTCTGATGCTTACCGATGTGGAAGGCCTCTATACCAGCTGGCCCGACCGGGATTCATTGGTCAGAGAAATCGACACGGCGGCTTTGGAACAGTTATTGCCCAGGCTGGAGGCGGGCATGATCCCCAAGGTCGAAGGATGTCTGCGGGCGGTCACCGGTGGGGTGCCCAGCGCGCACGTCATCGACGGGCGTGTTGAACATTGCGTGCTGGTCGAGCTGTTCACCAATGCGGGGACCGGCACCAAGGTGGTGTCCGCATGACGCATACCGAAGACACGCGGGCCCGATGGGAAGCCGTGATGATGAACAACTACGGCACCCCGCCCGTGGCATTGGCCAGTGGCGAAGGCGCGGTAGTTACCGACGTCGACGGTAAGAACTACGTCGACCTGCTGGGCGGCATCGCGGTCAACATACTC
>NZ_JAHLKR010000069.1 GCF_021991875.1 Mycetohabitans sp. B8 | reverse complement strand
CAAATTGGTCTTGTCCAAGGGGTTTGAATTGATTATCTAATGAACCAAATTGTGTAGTGTAAGTGACAAATGTCTTTTGAAAACCTGGTTTGGGGATAATAAATAATCGTAAACCATTTTCTAATTCTTGTTCGAATACTCTTTCGTCTATTAATTCATAATAACGCTCTTTCATTATTTATCCCCTCCTTTTGTCAACACATAGATTGTATCTAAAAATGCTTTTTCAGCAACAGAAACAATATCTTCGCGACTTACCTTCTGTATATCATTTATAAATGTTTCTTTGCTTTGTGGTTGCTCTAATAATATTTGGTTATGCATAATCTCTATAATACTTTTCGGACGATCTTCAGATTCATATCGATGAGAAATGATTACTTTTTTAGCTAACTCTAATTTTTCTTCAGTGAAATCTCCTGCTTTTATTTTTTCAAATTCACTTATAATAGTG
>NZ_JAHLKR010000068.1 GCF_021991875.1 Mycetohabitans sp. B8 | reverse complement strand
TTGGCAAGACGCGGCGATGGACGGAACCGCCTCGCACGATGAGCGGATGAGCCAGCCGACGGGGCAGAAAAAACCATCGCGCTGGGATGTGAAGCCGGCCGGTTGGCAAGACGCGGCGATGGATGAAACCGCCTCGCACGATGAACGGATGAGCCAGCCGACAGGGCAGAAAAAACCATCGCGCTGGGATGTAAAGCCAGCCGGTTGGCAAGACGCGGCGATGGATGAAACGGCCTCGCACGATGAGCGGATGAGCCAGCCGACGGGGCAGAAAAAACCATCACGCTGGGATGTAAAGCCGGCCGATTGGCAAGACGCGGCGATGGATGAAACCGCCTCGCACGATGAGCGGATGAGCCAGCCGACGGGGCAGAAAAAACCATCGCGCTGGGATGTGAAGCCGGCCGGTTGGCAAGACGCGGCGATGGATGAAACCGCCTCGCACGATGA
>NZ_JAHLKR010000067.1 GCF_021991875.1 Mycetohabitans sp. B8 | reverse complement strand
CCGTTCTCGAACGAAGCCGACGCTCGGATGTACAAGACGGGCGATCTCGCGCGTTATCGGCCCAATGGCGATCTCGAGTACCTCGGCCGCAATGACCATCAGGTCAAGATCCGGGGGTTTCGGATCGAACTGGGCGAGATCGAAGCCTGTCTCGCTGGGCACCCGCAAGTGCGCGACGCTGCGGTGCTGGCGCTGGGCGACGGCGGCGACAAGCGCCTGGTCGCCTATGTGGTGGCCGAACCCGATGACGCGCTGGCCAGCACGCTGCGCGCGCATGTGGCCGCCGCACTGCCCGAGTACATGGTGCCGGCCGCGTTCGTGCGGCTCGACACGTTACCGTTGACGCCAAACGGCAAGCTCGATCGGCGTGCGTTGCCCGAGCCAGACGCCGACGCGTTCGCGCACCAGGCGTACGAGGCACCGCAAGGCGCACTCGAGACCGCGCTCGCGACAATCTGGTCCGAGCTGCTCGGCCTTGAGCGTATCAGCCGGCACGACAGCTTCTTCGCGCTCGGCGGCCATTCACTACTCGCCGTGCGGCTGATGAATCGGGTGGCCGCGCTCGGTGCCGAGGTGCCGCTCGCAGCGCTGTTCGCCTCGCCCACGCTGGCCGCGTTTGCCGCCGCGCTTAACGCACAACGCACACCGGACAACGCTGCGCTGTCGGCAATCACACCGGTGTCGCGTGACGGTGCGCTGCCGCTGTCTTTTGCACAGCAACGGCTGTGGTTCCTCGCGCAACTCGATGGCGTGAGCGAGACCTATCACATCCCGTTCGCGCTGCGCTTGCAGGGGCCCTTAAACCGGCTCGCGTGGCAACAGGCGTTGGATGTGCTATGGGCCCGTCATGAAGCGCTGCGCTCGGTCTTTGTGAGCGTGGACGGCCAGCCGCAGGTACGACTGCTGCCCGCCGACGCGGGCATGCCGCTGCGCTGGCATGATTGGCGTGAAGTGGACGAAGCCAACGCGCAACTGACCCCATTCTGTACCGAAGAAGCGCACGCGCCGTTCGATCTGGCGCATGGCCCGCTGATCCGCGCGTGCGGGATTCAATTGGCCGATAACGAGTACGTCATGCTGCTCGTTCAGCACCATATTGTCTCCGATGGCTGGTCAATCGGGGTACTCGTGCGCGAACTCAGTGCGCTGTACCGTGCAGCCTGTGACGGCCAAGCCGATCCGTTGCCGCCGCTGGCGATCCAGTATCCGGACTATGCGGCCTGGCAGCGACAGTGGCTCTCGGGCGAGCGGCTTGAGGCCCAAGGCGACTACTGGCGCACGACGCTAGCCGATGCGCCAGTGCTGCTTGAGCTACCCACAGACCATCTCCGCCCCGCGCAGCAATCGTTTGCCGGCGCGCAAGTGCCCATCCGTATCGATGCGTCCACAACACGTGCGCTCAAGCGTTTAAGCCACGCGCACGGCGCAACGCTGTTCATGACGGTGCTCGCGGCGTGGAGCGCGGTGCTCTCACGCCTGTCGAGTCAACACGATCTGGTCATCGGCACGCCGAGCGCGAACCGGGGACACACCGCGATCGAGCCGTTGATCGGCTTCTTCGTGAACACGCTGGCGTTGCGCGTGGA
>NZ_JAHLKR010000066.1 GCF_021991875.1 Mycetohabitans sp. B8 | reverse complement strand
GGTGAATCTGCTGCGCTCCGAGATCGACAGAAGTGACTCCGAGTGGGACCGCGAGAAGCTGGGCGAGCGGCTGGCCAAGCTGGCCGGCGGCGTGGCCGTCATCAAGGTTGGTGCCGCCACCGAGACCGAGCTCAAGAAGCGCAAGGAAAGCGTCGAGGACGCGGTCGCGGCGGCCAAGGCTGCCGTCGAGGAGGGCATCGTGGCCGGGGGCGGGTCCGCCCTGATCCAGGCTCGCAACGCGCTCAAGGACTTGCGTGCGTCGTTGTCAGGCGATGAGGCGGTCGGCGTGGACGTGTTCTCCGAGGCACTGGCCGCGCCGCTGTACTGGATTGCCACCAACGCCGGTCTGGACGGTTCGGTCGTGGTCAACAAGGTCAGCGAGGTTCCGGCCGGACACGGTCTGAACG
>NZ_JAHLKR010000065.1 GCF_021991875.1 Mycetohabitans sp. B8 | reverse complement strand
CCTGGGACAGACGAACAGCCTGGCGACGTGAAGGGGAATGCCCATGCGACTAGCGGGCAATCGGCCCTAGCGGGACGCTAACACAGCAACGCCCCATAGCACATGCTCAGAACCGACAGAACCTGATATCGGAAGCCAGAATGGCTTTGGCCCCGATGGCGGCAAGTTCGTCCATGGTGCCGTTGACATCGCGGCGCGGCACCAATGCCCGCACTGCAACCCATTCCGGGTCGGCGAGTGGGGCGATGGTCGGCGACTCCAGGCCAGGGGTGATCAAGGTGGCCTTGTCCAGCACCGCGCGCGGGCAGTCGTAGTCCAGCATCAGGTATTGCTGGCCGAAGACCACGCCTTGCACCCTGGCGACCAGCTGATCGCGGGCCTCGACCTGGGCGGCGCCGTCGCGGCCGTTCCCCTCGATCAGCACCGCCTCCGAGTCACACAGCGGCTCACCGAATGCGACGAGA
>NZ_JAHLKR010000064.1 GCF_021991875.1 Mycetohabitans sp. B8 | reverse complement strand
TTACATGCAGCAGGTGCTCGAAAGTTTGGTCAACGCACTGGACTGTACGCCCGACCAACCTGTTCAGCAATTGAAGTGGCTGCCTGACACCGAACGCGAACAATTGCTTCAGACATGGAATGCGACACAGCAGGTGTATCCAGCCCACCTGTGTATTCACCAATTGTTCGAAGCGCAGGCAGTACGCACGCCCGATGCGACGGCGTTGGTACAGGGTACCCACGTACTGAGCTACGCACAGCTGAATGCACAGGCGAATCGTCTTGCCCATCGATTGATCGAGCTGGGCGTACGGCCTGATGCGCGAGTGGCGATATGTGTTGAGCGCTCGCCTGCCATGATGGTGGGTTTGCTGGCGATCCTCAAAGCGGGCGGGGCCTATGTGCCGCTGGACCCAGCGTATCCGGGCGAGCGGCTCGCGCATATTCTGCAAGATGCGGCGCCCGAGATTGTGTTGGCGGATGCGGTGGGTTGTGCC
>NZ_JAHLKR010000063.1 GCF_021991875.1 Mycetohabitans sp. B8 | reverse complement strand
TCCGCTGTTGCCCGATGTTTCGCCGCAAACGCTGCGGGCGAAAGGTAATTCAGTGCGCTGTGCGGCCGTTGCTCGTTGTAGTCCTGGCGCCACGCGGCGATGAACCTAAAGGGCTCGTTGCGCATTGCATGGCGTGTGGAGCGACAAGCTCCCGGATACACGGATGGTACCGACGACGCGTTGAGGACCTGCCGTGTAGCGGCCATCGCGTCACACTGGAAATCCATGTGCGGCGCTTTCGTTGCGATAACGCACTGTGTCGCCGGCGAACATTCGCCCAATGCCTTGCGCCATTCACTGCGCGTCAGCAGCGTCGCACAGCCCGAGCACAGACGCTGCTGTGGCATGTGGGCTTGGCGCTCAGTGGCGCCGCGGGTGCGCGCCTGGCGTAGCGGCTGGGCATTTCGATCAGCGGTGAAACGATGCTTCGTTTGCGCAAACGCAACAGCCAAAAGCACGTCGCGACGACATCCAACCCTACCATAGTGGGCGTCGATGACTGGGCATTCAAACGCGGTCATCGCTATGGCACCCTACTAGTCGATCTCGAGCAACGGCGCCCATTGGATCGGTTGCCCAGTCGTGATGCGACATCGGTGGCGAATTGGCTAACAGGAAACCGCGCAATCCGCATCGTGTCACGCGATCGCGCTGGTATTGACGCCGAAGGCATCACCCGTGGCGCGCCGCAAGCCATACAAGTGGCCGACCGATGGGGTAATCTCCCCGTTTTCCACGGGGTTCAGAAGTAGAAACTATGCGGCCATGGCCAGCCGCTGTTTTGGCGTCAATCCGCCCAAGGCCATGTTCGGGCGATCGTGATTGTAAGTCCACATCCAG
>NZ_JAHLKR010000062.1 GCF_021991875.1 Mycetohabitans sp. B8 | reverse complement strand
CGTACACGAGTGCGGTGGCCTCAGGCGTGCGCTCAGCCTGTGCTTCGAACAGCTGGTGGATGCATTGGTGCGCCGGATAATCCTGTTGCGTCGCGTTCCACGTCTGCAGCAGTAAAGTCCGTTCCGCGTTGGGCAACACCTCCAACTGTCGCATCGGCCGCTCGGGTGCCGCCTCGAGCGCGTCGGCCAAGCTGTGCAGCGCCTGCTGCATATAACCACACACGCGATCGGGATCCAGCGACTCCACCACCT
>NZ_JAHLKR010000061.1 GCF_021991875.1 Mycetohabitans sp. B8 | reverse complement strand
AGTCCGCCCTGAAATGCCTATACTTGGTCACCCGGTCGCTAGATCCAACCGGAACCGGACAGAAGCGATGGACGATGCGCTGGAAACCAGCATTGAACGCCTTCGCGATCACCTTCGCCGACCGCATGCCAGGAAGCGAAACCACCTAACCGAAAACGCCGCTTACACCGTTAATCAGACAGACCCTGATTGCATCTGAGTTATCCCAGTCGATCAGCTTAATGGTCTCTAAGTGCTCGCCGGCGCCAGCACCACACCGCGATCGCCCGGGCGCTCAAGCCGATCTACACCGCGGTCAACGCTGCTGCGGCCGCCGAAGCCTTAGATGCCTTCGACACCGAATGGGGACACCGCTACCCAGCGGCAATTCGATTGTGGCGCAACGCCTGGAATGAGTTCATCCCATTCCTGGACTACGACACCGAGATA
>NZ_JAHLKR010000060.1 GCF_021991875.1 Mycetohabitans sp. B8 | reverse complement strand
GCCGTGCTGATTGTGGATGAAACAGGATTCGTCAAGAAAGGCGAGCACTCGGTCGGCGTGCAGCGTCAGTATAGTGGCACCGCGGGGCGCATCGAGAACAGCCAGATTGGGGTGTTTCTCTGTTATGCCGGCGAGAAGGGCAGTGCCTTCATTGATCGAGAGCTTTATCTACCCAAAGCCTGGACAGAAGAGCCGGCGCGTTGCGTGGCTGCGGGCGTTCCTGAGCCGGTCAAGTTTGCCACCAAGCCCCAATTGGCTCGACAGATGCTTGAGCGAGCCTTGGATGCGGGCGTGCCCTGCGGGTGGGTGACGGGCGATGAGGTGTACGGGGGCGATCGCAGGTTGAGGCTATGGTTGGAATCGCGCAAGCAGCCGTTTGTGATGGCGGTGGCAAAGAGTGAACCGCTATGGTGGCAGGGGCCGACGTATGTTCGTGCGCAGCGCATTGCGCAGAGCGTGCCTGCCCGGGCATGGCAACGTTTGTCTGCAGGCGCTGGAGCGAAAGGCAAGCGCCTCTACGACTGGGCACTCATTGAGCTGTGGCGCTTGCAAACTAGCGCTGAGGAGCGCCGCTTCGGACACTATTTGCTGGTACGGCGCAGCCTCGATGAGAAACGGGAGCATGCCTATTACATCGTCTACGTGCCACGCAGCAAGGCATCGAAGCAGGCACTGGTTAATGTGGCGGGGCGCAGATGGCAAATTGAGATCAGCTTTGAGGCAGCCAAGGGCGAATGCGGTTTGGATCAGTACGAGGTGCGTCGATGGCAGGGCTGGTATCGACATATCACCCTCGCGCTGCTAGCCCATGCTGTTCTGGTTACGCTTGGCGCGCGCAGTAAAAAAAAACGCCTGAAGGCAGAGTGCCGCTGAGCGTGCAGGAGGTTCGCCGATTGCTATGCCGTCTTTTATGGAGGGGATTGAGCTCGATTAACACTGTTCTGCGATGGTCAATCTGGCGTCGCACCCATCAATGGCGAGCGCAGCAGGCTCATTATCG
>NZ_JAHLKR010000059.1 GCF_021991875.1 Mycetohabitans sp. B8 | reverse complement strand
GGCATCCGAATCTGGCGTTGCTGGCACCTGGAATATGCGGTGGGCGGATCTGAGCCTGCCGCCCCAGGCGGCGGTGATCGTCGCGGCGGCGGCGGCCGCCAACAACGAATGCGGATAGCGGCCGCTACCGCCGATTCGAAGCGCTGCGCAATTACGATCAGCGATGCACGAAACTCCCGTCCGATTCGATCCCCTCGGGTAGGCCGCGCAGAATGAAGGGATGACCGGGCCAATCGCCGTGCGCACGCACGGATCATCGTCGACCCGGGTGGCCTTGGCGCTCGGCAGCGGCGGCGCGCGCGGCTATGCGCACATCGGGGTGATCGAGGCGTTGCGCGAGCGGGGCTATGAGATCGCCGGGATCGCCGGTTCGTCGATGGGCGCCGTGGTCGGCGGACTGCAGGCGGCCGGGCGCCTCGGGGAGTTCAGCGACTGGGCCAAGTC
>NZ_JAHLKR010000058.1 GCF_021991875.1 Mycetohabitans sp. B8 | reverse complement strand
CACGGGGAAACACATTGAAGCCGCCGGTGACGATCATGTCCTTGACCCGGTCGACGATGAAATAGAAGCCGTCCTCGTCTTCGCGGGCCATGTCGCCGGTGTGCAGCCAGCCGTCTCGGAAAGTCTGCGCGGTGTCGTCCGGTTTGTTCCAGTAACCGCCGGCCAGTAGCGGCCCGCTGACACAGATCTCACCCGGCTCACCCTGCGGTACCGGCTTGCCGTCCTCACCCAGCAATGCCACCCGGGCGAACAGCGTCGGGCGTCCACAGGAGGTCAGCCGCTTCTCGTCGTGATCGGCCTTGGGCAGGTAGGTGATCACCATTGGCGCCTCGGATTGCCCGTAGTACTGCGCAAAGATGGGGCCGAACCGGTCGATCGCCTCGGCCAGCCGCACCGGGTTGATGGCCGAAGCGCCGTAGTAGACGG
>NZ_JAHLKR010000057.1 GCF_021991875.1 Mycetohabitans sp. B8 | reverse complement strand
CGCCATCTCATGCAGCACCGTCTCGGCGCGCCGCTCGTAGGAGGCCCGGGTGACCTTGCTGCGGAACACGTAGTCCTCGAGGAAAGTCACCGCGCCGGCGTTCTCCATGGCACCGGCATTGAACTCCGGGACGAACAACTGGTCGTACTTGCCGAACGCGTAGGGAATGCCAAAGTGCTTGTGGTAGAAGCCAAATCCCTGCTTGGTTTGGGTGAACAACCGCTCGGCGTCCATGTACTGCGCCAGCGACGCGCGGCAGTAGATGCCCAGGGGAATGTCGCCGTGTTCGTCGCTGTAGGTGTCGTTCCAGACTGCGTACGGTCCAGCGATCAGTGCCACCAGATAGGTGCTCATCCGGGGGGTGACCCCGAAGCTGTGCACGGCGGCCGACTGGCTCTGTGAGACCTCGACCGCGGCGGCGTTGGATATCACCTTCCAGTGT
>NZ_JAHLKR010000056.1 GCF_021991875.1 Mycetohabitans sp. B8 | reverse complement strand
TCATCGCCGCGTGGCGCCAGGACTACAACGAGCAACGGCCGCACAGCGCACTGAATTACCTTTCGCCCGCAGCGTTTGCGGCGAAACATCGGGCAACAGCGGATGCTCCTGCCGCTTTCCAGGAGTTGGTATAAAAGGACTTCGCTAGAAGCCGGTTGGCCCTAATCAAGGGGGCAGGTCAGTATTTGGCCACGCACCAGCACTTCGACGGCCCCTCTGAGCACAGTGCCGTGCTCGGGCGCGAGTGAGGGGACGGGGGGTGTTAAGCGAAGGGGTGGGCCCTTAAAAGCCCAACGCCCGCTTCGATTTGGAAGCGGGCGTTGGGGGGCAAGGGGGAGCCTGACGATTACCTACTTTCACACGGGCAATCCGCACTATCATCGGCGTGGAGTCGTTTCACGGTCCTGTTCGGGATGGGCAGGGGTGGGACCGACTCGCTGTGGTCATCAGGCAAAAGGGGGAGCTGTCGCGCGAGGCGCGCCAGCGAATCTGGAATGAGAAGCAGTGTGGGGTAGGATTGGTGAGGGCACAACGATAAAACGGACCAGTTATAGGATCAAGCCTTACGGGCAATTAGTATCGGTTAGCTAAACGCATTACTGCGCGTGCACACCCGACCTATCAACGTCCTGGTCTTGAACGACCCTTTAAGGGGCTCGGGGCCCCGGGGAAGTCTCATCTTGAGGCGAGTTTCCCGCTTAGATGCTTTCAGCGGTTATCTCTTCCGAACATAGCTACCCGGCGATGCCACTGGCGTGACAACCGGTACACCAGAGGTTCGTCCACTCCGGTCCTCTCGTACTAGGAGCAGGCCCCCTCAAACTTCCAACGCCCACGGCAGATAGGGACCAAACTGTCTCACGACGTTTTAAACCCAGCTCACGTACCTCTTTAAATGGCGAACAGCCATACCCTTGGGACCGGCTACAGCCCCAGGATGAGATGAGCCGACATCGAGGTGCCAAACACCGCCGTCGATATGAACTCTTGGGCGGTATCAGCCTGTTATCCCCAGAGTACCTTTTATCCGTTGAGCGATGGCCCTTCCATACAGAACCACCGGATCACTATGACCTGCTTTCGCACCTGCTCGACTTGTCGGTCTCGCAGTTAAGCACGCTTATGCCATTGCACTATCAGCACGATTTCCGACCGTACCTAGCGTACCTTCGTACTCCTCCGTTACGCTTTGGGAGGAGACCGCCCCAGTCAAACTGCCTACCATGCACGGTCCCCGTACCCGATTCAGGGCACAAGGTTAGAACCTCAAACAAACCAGGGTGGTATTTCAAGGACGGCTCCACGCAAACTAGCGTTCGCGCTTCAAAGCCTCCCACCTATCCTACACAGATCGGTTCAAAGTCCAATGCAAAGCTACAGTAAAGGTTCATGGGGTCTTTCCGTCTAGCCGCGGGTAGATTGCATCATCACAAACACTTCAACTTCGCTGAGTCTCGGGAGGAGACAGTGTGGCCATCGTTACGCCATTCGTGCAGGTCGGAACTTACCCGACAAGGAATTTCGCTACCTTAGGACCGTTATAGTTACGGCCGCCGTTTACCGGGACTTCAATCAAGAGCTTGCACCCCATCATTTAATCTTCCGGCACCGGGCAGGCGTCACACCCTATACGTCCACTTTCGTGTTTGCAGAGTGCTGTGTTTTTATTAAACAGTCGCAGCCACCAGTTTATTGCAACCCCTTCACCCTTCTGGCGCGAGCCAGTCAAGCTAGCAGGGCGTACCTTATCCCGAAGTTACGGTACCAATTTGCCGAGTTCCTTCTCCCGAGTTCTCTCAAGCGCCTTAGAATACTCATCTCGCCCACCTGTGTCGGTTTGCGGTACGGTCTCGTTAGACTGAAGCTTAGAGGCTTTTCTTGGGACCCCTTCCGATTGCTTCGCAGCTCAAAAGCCGCTCGCCCCACACCCTTGAATTGTGCGCCCGGATTTGCCAAAGCGCCTTCTCCAATGCAGGGACCGGGATTTCCGACACCCGGACAACCTTCCGCGATCCGTCCCCCCATCGCATCTAACGACGGTGCAGGAATATTAACCTGCTTCCCATCAGCTACGCATTTCTGCCTCGCCTTAGGGGCCGACTCACCCTACGCCGATGAACGTTGCGTAGGAAACCTTGGGCTTACGGCGAGGGGGCCTTTCACCCCCTTTATCGCTACTCATGTCAGCATTCGCACTTCCGATACCTCCAGCACACTTCTCAATGCACCTTCGCAGGCTTACGGAACGCTCTCCTACCATGCGCACTTAACGTGCGCATCCGCAGCTTCGGTAACTGGCTTAGCCCCGTTACATCTTCCGCGCAGGACGACTCGATCAGTGAGCTATTACGCTTTCTTTAAAGGGTGGCTGCTTCTAAGCCAACCTCCTGACTGTTTTCGCCTTCCCACTTCGTTTCCCACTTAGCCAATTTTAGGGACCTTAGCTGGCGGTCTGGGTTGTTTCCCTCTTGACGTCGGACGTTAGCACCCGGCGTCTGTCTCCCGTGATTGCACTCTTCGGTATTCGGAGTTTGCTATGGCGAGGTAATCCGCAATGGACCCCTCAACCATGACAGTGCTCTACCCCCGAAGGTGACACACGAGGCACTACCTAAATAGTTTTCGGAGAGAACCAGCTATTTCCAAGTTTGTTTAGCCTTTCACCCCTATCCACAGCTCATCCCCTAACTTTTCAACGTTAGTGGGTTCGGTCCTCCAGTACGTGTTACCGCACCTTCAACCTGGCCATGGATAGATCACTTGGTTTCGGGTCTACGCCCAGCAACTGTGCGCCCTATTCGGACTCGCTTTCGCTACGCCTGCCCTATCCGGTTAAGCTCGCTACTGAACGTAAGTCGCTGACCCATTATACAAAAGGTACGCCGTCACCCCTTGCGAGGCTCCGACTGTTTGTATGCATGCGGTTTCAGGATCTATTTCACTCCCCTCCCGGGGTTCTTTTCGCCTTTCCCTCACGGTACTGGTTCACTATCGGTCGATCACGAGTATTTAGCCTTGGAGGATGGTCCCCCCATCTTCAGACAGGATTTCACGTGTCCCGCCCTACTTGTCGTACCCCTAGTTCCACACCCCAGTTTTCGCCTACAGGGCTATCACCTGCTACGGCCGCCCTTTCCAGAGCCTTCGGCTAACTAAGATGCTAAATGGTACAGGCTGATCCCATTTCGCTCGCCACTACTTTGGGAATCTCGGTTGATTTCTCTTCCTGCGGCTACTTAGATGTTTCAGTTCGCCGCGTTCGCTTCACATGACCTATGGATTCAGTCACGGATGACCCATACGGGCCGGGTTGCCCCATTCGGACATCTGCGGATCAAAGCTCGTTTGCCAGCTCCCCGCAGCTTTTCGCAGGCTACCGCGTCCTTCTTCGCCTGTGATCGCCAAGGCATCCACCACATGCACTTGTTCGCTTGACCCTATAACAAGTCCGTCTCGCAACGCACCCGCTATAGGTTGAGTTTTCGCGTTGTGCCGTATCTTCCAAGCGTCTTCTCAGATCACTCAAAACAATACTTACAATCACTACCCGTCTATCTTCCGCGCCCATCTCAAGACGCGTCCAATAGACATTACTGCTTCTTTTCCAGATTGTTAAAGAACGTCACAGCCATCGACTGCACTGCTTGACCCACGGGTCAATCGCCAGCGCTTTGAGCAAAGCGCTCGCGATTGAGCAGTGGTGGAGGCAGACGGGATCGAACCGACGACCCCCTGCTTGCAAAGCAGGTGCTCTCCCAGCTGAGCTATGCCCCCCTTTTTCAGCTTTTCGGGCCGCGCTGCGCGCCGCGCTCGTCGCTCACCACACGGCTCGCGTGGTGGGTCTGGTTGGATTCGAACCAACGACCCCCGCCTTATCAAGACGGTGCTCTAACCGACTGAGCTACAGACCCTTCGTCTGTCCCTGTGACTTTCACAGCCGATAAGCGTGAGTACTTGAAGCGCAGGCTTGTCGCTCCAGAAAGGAGGTGATCCAGCCGCACCTTCCGATACGGCTACCTTGTTACGACTTCACCCCAGTCATGAATCCTACCGTGGTGACCGTCCTCCTTGCGGTTAGACTAGCCACTTCTGGTAAAACCCACTCCCATGGTGTGACGGGCGGTGTGTACAAGACCCGGGAACGTATTCACCGCGACATGCTGATCCGCGATTACTAGCGATTCCAGCTTCATGCAGTCGAGTTGCAGACTGCAATCCGGACTACGATCGGTTTTCTGGGATTAGCTCCCCCTCGCGGGTTGGCAACCCTCTGTTCCGACCATTGTATGACGTGTGAAGCCCTACCCATAAGGGCCATGAGGACTTGACGTCATCCCCACCTTCCTCCGGTTTGTCACCGGCAGTCTCCCTAGAGTGCTCTTGCGTAGCAACTAGGGACAAGGGTTGCGCTCGTTGCGGGACTTAACCCAACATCTCACGACACGAGCTGACGACAGCCATGCAGCACCTGTGCGCCGGTTCTCTTTCGAGCACCCCCACCTCTCAGCAGGGTTCCGACCATGTCAAGGGTAGGTAAGGTTTTTCGCGTTGCATCGAATTAATCCACATCATCCACCGCTTGTGCGGGTCCCCGTCAATTCCTTTGAGTTTTAATCTTGCGACCGTACTCCCCAGGCGGTCAACTTCACGCGTTAGCTACGTTACTAAGGAAATGAATCCCCAACAACTAGTTGACATCGTTTAGGGCGTGGACTACCAGGGTATCTAATCCTGTTTGCTCCCCACGCTTTCGTGCATGAGCGTCAGTATTGGCCCAGGAGGCTGCCTTCGCCATCGGTATTCCTCCACATCTCTACGCATTTCACTGCTACACGTGGAATTCTACCTCCCTCTGCCATACTCTAGCGTGCCAGTCACCAATGCAGTTCCCAGGTTGAGCCCGGGGATTTCACATCGGTCTTAGCACACCGCCTGCGCACGCTTTACGCCCAGTCATTCCGATTAACGCTCGCACCCTACGTATTACCGCGGCTGCTGGCACGTAGTTAGCCGGTGCTTATTCTTCCGGTACCGTCATCCAACCCAGTTATTCGCTAGGCCGTTTTCTTTCCGGACAAAAGTGCTTTACAACCCGAAGGCCTTCTTCACACACGCGGCATTGCTGGATCAGGGTTGCCCCCATTGTCCAAAATTCCCCACTGCTGCCTCCCGTAGGAGTCTGGGCCGTGTCTCAGTCCCAGTGTGGCTGGTCGTCCTCTCAGACCAGCTACAGATCGTCGCCTTGGTAGGCCTTTACCCTACCAACTAGCTAATCTGCCATCGGCCGCCCCTTGAGCGCGAGGCCCGAAGGTCCCCCGCTTTCCTCCGCAGAGCGTATGCGGTATTAATCCGGCTTTCGCCGGGCTATCCCCCACTCCAGGACACGTTCCGATGTATTACTCACCCGTTCGCCACTCGCCGCCAGGCCGAAGCCCGCGCTGCCGTCCGACTTGCATGTGTAAGGCATGCCGCCAGCGTTCAATCTGAGCCAGGATCAAACTCTTCAGTTCAAACCTGTTACTTGTTCGGGCCCCGAAAGGCCCTGTCGCTCAACTCAAAACGTTGACAGGTTTCGATTCCTCAAAACCTACCTTCATTTCGTATGAGACTTGATGTATTCCTTCGCTTCGCCACCCCCAGGCTTTGACCCCCGGGCGCAGCTCGCCTTGCCATCAAGTACCCACACTTATCGGCTGTTACTTGTTAAAGAGCATCGCGCCAACTCCACGTCGGCCCATCGGGCCTGCCGCATCTGCGTCGCGTCGCTGCATCAGCAGCAGAGAAACGAGATTATGAA
>NZ_JAHLKR010000055.1 GCF_021991875.1 Mycetohabitans sp. B8 | reverse complement strand
TACCGCTACAGCGCAGCGCGCGTACCAGTGGCGTATGCTCATGTTCGAGCAGCGACGCCAGTCGAGTATGCGTGGCGTGTACACTCGACTCCACGCTGCCATCCAGATCCACGCGCAGCGGCAACACATTCAAGAATAACCCCAGCGCCCGGTCCGCGCCATTGCCCGCTTGCATCCGTCCTAGCAGCACCGTACCGAACACGACGCGTTGTTGACCACTCGCGCGCGCGAGCACTTGTGCCCAGGCCAGATGACACAGACTGGCTAAGCTCACGCCCAATCGCTTAGCTTGTGCACGCAGCCGATCATTTAATGCTTGCGGCAACTTCCAATGTGCTTCAGTGATTTGATCACCGTTACCATACACGTCGGCGAGCCCAAACGGCAACGTCGGCTCCGACACGTCCGCGAGCATGTCAGTAAAGAAACGTTCGTGGGATGCTTGATTGGCGCTCAATCTTACGTGCGCAACGAAGTTGCGGAACGGTTGCGC
>NZ_JAHLKR010000054.1 GCF_021991875.1 Mycetohabitans sp. B8 | reverse complement strand
CGCAGGAAGCGGAAGAACTCGACCCCTTCGCGCAGCCGGCGCTTCATCATTTCCCAGCTCGTCAGCATCTCCCGCACGATCTCCCAGATCTTTGACGGCCGGAAATAGAACCGCTTATAGAACTCCTCGAGGCCGTGATAGATGTCCTCGCGCGACAAGTGCGGGTAGCCGATCGCCGCCAACTGCACGCCCTCGTGGCTGACCAGGTTGATGACCTTGTTTTCCTCTAGCCAACCGTTCTCAACGGCCTGCTTATACAGCGTCGTCCCAGGATACGGCGCGGCCAGCGACACCTGGATCGTATGCGGATTGATTTCCTTCGCATACGCAATGGTTTTTTGAATCGTCTCGCGCGTTTCCCCGGGCAGGCCAAGGATGAACGTGCCGTGAATCTTGATGCC
>NZ_JAHLKR010000053.1 GCF_021991875.1 Mycetohabitans sp. B8 | reverse complement strand
GTATATTGTTGGTGGATGTACACCGAAATCTAATAATCGCTTAGCCATGTCTAAAGTACGTACACCAAATTCTTTTTGACGCACACCACTTAACACAAACTCGTGTTTACAATATTGTTTATAAGGTATTTCAAAGTGTTTAGATAAACGTGCTTTAATATAATTCGCATTAAGAACCGCTGCTTCAGAAACCTCTTTAAGTCCAGTTGCTCCCATAGTTCGAATATACGTATAAGCTCTTAAGTAAATACCAAAGTTACCATAAAATGGTTTTACACGTCCGATAGAATTTTTAATGTCATTATCATATTTAAATTTGTCGCCATCTTTAATAACCATTGGCTTTGGTAAGTAACTTGCTAGTTCTTTTACTACACCGACTGGACCTGAACCAGGACCGCCACCACCATGTGG
>NZ_JAHLKR010000052.1 GCF_021991875.1 Mycetohabitans sp. B8 | reverse complement strand
GCGAACAAGGCGACGATCGAGACCAACCTGGTGGCGGCACTGGTCCAGATCGAAACGGCGCTGGAGATGTTTCACAAGAGCGGTTCTGGCCACCTGGTGCTCATCTCCTCGGTGCTCGCCAGCAAGGGAGTGCCGGGCGTGAAAGCCGCCTACGCAGCGAGCAAAGCCGGCCTGAGCTCGTTGGGCGAGTCCTTGCGCGCCGAGTACGACAAGAGCCCGATCACCGTCTCGGTGATGGAACCGGGCTACATCGAGTCCGAGATGACGGCGAAATCGGGCAGCACAATGTTGATGGTGGACAACGAAACCGGTGTCAACGCGCTGGTCTCCGCCATTGAACGCGAACCTGGCCGGGCCGCGGTGCCCTGGTGGCCGTGGGCGCCGCTGGTGCAGTTGATGCGGGTGCTGCCGCCGCCGATAGCCAAGAAGTTCGCCTAGCGCCTGCTCGCGCCCCTAGTGCCTAGG
>NZ_JAHLKR010000051.1 GCF_021991875.1 Mycetohabitans sp. B8 | reverse complement strand
GGGCCACACCGAACCCAAAGAAGTCGAAATTCTCGACGAAGCCACCATTTCCGCCGCTCCCAGCGGTCCCGGTGGTCGCCGTGCCGCCGTCGCCGCCCGCACCGCCCAGGTTCACGTCGATGGCAAAGATGCCCTCGGAAATGCTGACGCCGCCCGCGCCGCCGTCGGCGCCACTAGTACCCGAACCGCCGTGCCCGCCGGCACCACCGATACCGATGTCGATCCCGATGGGGCTGTGGGCGACGGCCACTCCGCCGTTGCCGCCGAGTCCACCGCCGCCGGTGGAAGCGTCGCCGCCGGCGCCGCCGGCCCCACCGATGCTGAAAAACAGGCTCTCCGCACTGCCACCGGATCCACCGAACCCGCCGAAACCACTGGTACCGGCCTGACCCTGACCTCCGGATCCGGCAATGGCGGCCAGCACTGCGTGGGCG
>NZ_JAHLKR010000050.1 GCF_021991875.1 Mycetohabitans sp. B8 | reverse complement strand
TGATATTGCTGCCCGAAGGCCGAACGCAGTAGCCACGGGCCCACCGCTCCCGCGGCCAGCACCCCGATCACGCCGATACCGCCGATGAGTGCGGCCGGTGAGATCAGTGCCCGCAGTCGCTGCGCGCTCTCGTCGACGAAATGGGCGATGAGGTTTCCCTGCATCGCGGTCAGCGGCACCAGCAGCGGCGCACGGGTCAAAGTCACCGCCAAGATGATCACCCCGCCCTGGGGGCCGAGCTCGTTGGAGGTCAGCTTCAGCAGGACCGGAAAACCCATCACCAGAATCGCGCTGGCACCGGCGGCGGTGATCGAATGCGCGGCACCCCGCAGGAACGTTGCCGTGTTGCCCGGCGTCAGCAAGCGTGCCGTCGCGCGCGCGACGGGCGAAGCTAGCAGCAGAATCAGCCAGG
>NZ_JAHLKR010000049.1 GCF_021991875.1 Mycetohabitans sp. B8 | reverse complement strand
GGATCGTCGTCGGGTCGTTGCTCATCTTGTTCGGCATCTACCGCTGGTTGAACCGGCACGGGGAGGTCGAATCACCACGGTGGATGCGGTCGTTCGCCACCATCACGCCACGGCGCGCCGGGATAACCGCGGCCGTGTTGGTGCTGGTGCGCCCCGAGGTGGTGATCATTTGCCTGGCGGCTGGACTGGCGATCGGCACCGGTGGGCTCGGTGTCGCGATGAGATGGGTCTGCGGTGCGATTTTCGTCGCCATCTCGGCATCGACGGTGGCCGGTCCGATCCTGGCCTTCGTGGGTGCGGGTGACCGTCTGGAGGATTCGCTGGATCGGCTCAAGGAATGGATGGAAAAGAACCACGCGGGGATGCTCGCGGCCGTCTTGATCCTGATCGGTGTGATGGTGCTCTACAACGGAATTCACGCGCTGTAGGGG
>NZ_JAHLKR010000048.1 GCF_021991875.1 Mycetohabitans sp. B8 | reverse complement strand
ATGTTACGTGGTGTTGACCAACTTGCAAATGCAGTTAAAGTAACGATTGGTCCTAAAGGACGTAATGTTGTATTAGATAAAGAGTTTACAGCACCTTTAATTACGAATGATGGTGTGACGATTGCTAAAGAAATCGAATTAGAAGATCCATATGAAAATATGGGGGCTAAACTAGTTCAAGAAGTCGCAAATAAGACAAATGAAATTGCTGGTGACGGTACGACAACTGCAACAGTATTAGCTCAAGCAATGATTCAAGAAGGCTTGAAAAATGTTACAAGTGGTGCGAACCCAGTTGGTTTACGACAAGGTATCGACAAAGCAGTTAAAGTTGCTGTTGAAGCGTTACATGAAAATTCTCAAAAAGTTGAAAATAAAAATGAAATTGCGCAAGTAGGTGCGATTTCAGCAGCAGATGAAGAAATTGGACGTTATATTTCTGAAGCT
>NZ_JAHLKR010000047.1 GCF_021991875.1 Mycetohabitans sp. B8 | reverse complement strand
GATGGCAGCGTGGAGTCGAGTGTACACGCCACGCATACTCGACTGGCGTCGCTGCTCGAACATGAGCATACGCCACTGGTACGCGCGCTGCGCTGTAGCGGTATGCCCGCCGGTTCGCCCCTCTTTAGCGCGTTGTTGAATTACCGGCACAATACGCTCTCGGCAGAGGACAGTGACGCACCGGCTGGCATCCAATCGCTGGGCGGGCAAGAGCGAAGCAACTATCCACTGGTCTTGTCGGTGGAGGATTATGGTATTGCGCTCGGATTAACTGTGCATATCGCACAACCTGGTAATCCTGATCGCGTGTGTGGTTACATGCAGCAGGTGCTCGAAAGTTTGGTCAACGCACTGGACTGTACGCCCGACCAACCTGTTCAGCAATTGAAGTGGCTGCCTGACACCGAACGCGAACAA
>NZ_JAHLKR010000046.1 GCF_021991875.1 Mycetohabitans sp. B8 | reverse complement strand
ACATCGTTGCTGGTCTCGGACCCCGCTGCGGGCACTAGGCCCGACGGGCATTCGAGGAACGCAGCGACCGCCGGTGCGGCGCGCCTGAAAACCCGAAGGTCCGGATTGGCGCGTCAAACGCCTTTAAGATGTCGTGATGCTGCACGTATCCACATTGTTCGTTGCAGGTAGCGCCAATCTGGACGAACACGGTGCGATCAATGCTACACGCATTCCGATGACCTGGTTTGAGGTCGATCAAGTCCCGCTTTGGGCAAAGGTTCCGATCGTTCTGGTGGTGCACGCGCCCGCCGGCGGGGACTACGACCCGGAATTACACGTGGTGTGCAAGGACCCCTCCGGAGCGGCGCGCGGCACCCTGCGGGCGAGTTGGCACTGGCCCGACGAAGTGGACAAAGCCTCCAAATATCGGTGCTTCACCCAGGAGCTCTCGTTCCCGATCGAGTCCGCGGGTGAGTACACCATC
>NZ_JAHLKR010000045.1 GCF_021991875.1 Mycetohabitans sp. B8 | reverse complement strand
GAGCGCCTCCATGATCTGGCTGTCCGTGAATCTCGACTTCTTCATTGCGTAGAACTCCCTTAACAAGAAAATTCTACTTCTGTTCCCACCGGTTTTTTGGGGGATTACCATGGCATCTATTGAAAAATCTTGGCGATACCATTGAGCGCGCGCTGAGCCGCTGCCAGCGGCCTATCCGCGAAGTTGCACGCTCGCTCAATCACGAGCACGCTTGTGCCGCATTGCCAGCGATCGAATCGAATGCGTCCTGCGTTGCAACCACATCGCGCGCAAAGGAGCAACAAGCGCAGCGGCGCGAAGTGCGGCTCGCGCGCTATAGGACGGTCATGCGTCACCATCAAAGTGGGATGGCAATACGCGCGATTGCGCGCATCATGGCATTGGACCGGCGTACGGTGCGGCATTGGATCAACGCCGGTGGGTTCCCTGAGCGGGCGCAGCGGCCACCCGCAGCCAGCAAGTTGGATCCCTATCGAGCGTATCTTGCCCAGCGCTGGCGTGAAGGCTGCCCAAACGCGGCGAGGTTGTATCGGGAAATCGTGGGCCAAGGGTTCAACGGCGGTTGCGGCATCGTACGCCAAGCCCTTCAGCCTTGGCGACAAGCCTGTGCAATCACGCA
>NZ_JAHLKR010000044.1 GCF_021991875.1 Mycetohabitans sp. B8 | reverse complement strand
AGAAACGCGTATGCTCGGCTTGGCTCACGCCCAAGCGCGCTTGCGCAACCAGATGACGGAACGGCTGCGCTGCGGGTAGCGTCTCGCCCCGGCCTTCGATGAACGCCTGCACCTCAGTGTGTAGGACCTCCAGCGTCGAGTGATCGCCAATCAGATGGTGCAGCAGTTGGACGAGCAGCCAGCGGCCATCGGTGTCTTGCGCAATCGCACAGCGCAGCAGCGGCGCCTGGGTCAAATCAACACGGTAGCGCCGCGGATCAAAGCGCCGCGCCAGCTGCTCAGCAATCGGTCCATCGGCCGGGTCCAACGTGAGCTCGGTCACCGACAGCGACGCGTGGCGCCAGACCACCTGCGCAGGGGTAGACACACCTTCCCACACAAACGCGGTGCGCAGAATGTCGTGCCGGTGGATGACCTGCTGGACAGCCTCCAGATACTGATCGAGCCGCGCGCGGCTATCAAAAGCGAACTGCGTGATCAGCAAATACGGATCGCCTTCGATGGCCAGCAGATGGTGAAACAGGATGCCGTCCTGCAGCGGCGAGAGCGCATAGAGGTCTTGGAGATTGGCGATGCCCCCCGGCACCTGCCCGACGATCCGGTCGATGTCGGCCTGCGTCAGTTCAATGAGCGGTAGCATGGATGGGGTGAGGGCCGTGGTCTCGGGCGTGATGACGTTGGGCGGCACGGCCACATCGCGAGGCTGGCCCAGCGTTTGCGCCAGCGCGCTGAGCGTCGGGGTGTCGAACAGCGTCCGCACAGACAATCCGAGCCCCCGACGCCGCAGACGCTCAATCAACTGCACGGCGAGCAGCGAATGGCCGCCGAGTGCAAAGAAGCTGTCGTGCCGACCGATACGTTCAACACCCAATAGCTCGGCCCAGATCGCTGCGAGCGTCGTCTCGAGTGCGCCTTGCGGTGCCTCGTACGCCTGGTGCGCAAACGCGTCGGTGTCTGGCTCGGGCAACGCACGCCGATCGAGCTTGCCGTTTGGCGTCAACGGTAACGCGTCGAGCCGCACGAACGCGGCCGGCACCATGTACTCGGGCAGTGCGGCGGCTACATGCGCGCGCAGCGTGCTCGCGAGTCGTTCATCGGGTTCGGCCACCACATAGGCGACCAGGCGCTTGTCGCCGCCGTCGCCCAGCGCCAGCACCGCAGCGTCACGCACTTGCGGGTGCCCAGCGAGACAGGCTTCGATTTCTCCCAGTTCAATGCGAAAGCCGCGCAGCTTGACTTGATGGTCGTTGCGGCCTAAGTATTCGATATTGCCGTCCGCCAGCCAACGACCCAGGTCACCCGTCTTGTACATTCGTTCCTGACGGTCTCCTTGGAACGGGTTAACCACGAAGCGTTCCGCCGTCATGGCGGGATGGTTCAGATAGCCTCGAGCCACGCCTGCACCGCCGATATGAATTTCTCCGGCTACTCCTACGGGTACCGGCTGGCCGTGGCGGTCAAGAATGTAGATTTGTGTATTCGCGATGGGTCGCCCAATGACTGCCTGTGGCAGTACTGGGTCCATGCTGCCGTATTCATAGAACGTGACGTCGCCATTGACTTCCGACGATCCATAAAAATTGAGCAACCGAATGCTCGGCCATGTGGCGACAGCCTGCCGTGCCAACTCCGGAGCTAGCCGCTCGCCACTGCATACGAGTATTCGTAGCCTGTCGAGCTGCTCCTTTGCCCCTTCCAAAAAAGATTTGAGCAACGATGGCACGACGACCAAATGGGACACGCCAGTCTGCCTGACCTGTCGCGCGAATAAGGACGCGTCTTTAACCGTAGCATGGTCGAACGTCACTAGCATGCCACCCGCGAGCAACGTTCCAAGTACCTCGGTGACCGAGTCCACGAAACCGATACTCGTCTTCAATGCAGTGACCGGCGGTTCTTTCAGCACATCCAGGACAAACCACAGCAGGCGGTTAGTCAGTCCCCCGATGGTCGCGCTTACGCCCTTCGGCGTACCAGTGGAGCCGGATGTGTAGATCACATACGCGAGATGGCGGGTCGTCAAGCCCGGCACCGACGGATTCGTGTGCGCTCGATCCGGCAGCACATTCGGATCGAGCACCGTGCGGGAGGCCAGCGCCGCGGCCCCCAACGCGGCGCGGCCCGCCGCATCGGCCAGCACCATCGCCGGTGCCGCATCACGCAGAATGTACGCCAAGCGCTCGCCCGGATACGCTGGATCCAGCGGCACATACGCGCCCCCCGCTTTGAGGATCGCCAGCAGCCCCACCACCAGCGCCGGCGAGCGCTCGACACAGAGCGCCACGCGCACCTCAGGCTGCACCCCCAACTCGATCAACCGATGCGCGAGGCGATTCGCTCGCGCATTGAGCTGCGCATAGCTAAGCGTTTGATCTTCGTACACGAGCGCGGTTGCCTCGGGCGTGCGCTCAGCCTGCGCTTCGAACAGCTGGTGGATGCATTGGTGCGCCGGATAATCGTGTTGCGTCGCGTTCCACGTTTGCAGCAGTAAGGTGCGCTCGGCTGGCGTGAGCAGCTCGACGCGAGCCACCGGTTGCTGCGCGTCGGCCACCATCGCTTGCAGCATCGTCTGCAGGTATCCGACGTGCCGTTCGATCGTCGCGCGCTCGAACAACGCCGTCGCATAGCTCAGCGTGCCGACGATTTCCTCGGCTGCCTCATACAGATTCAGGTCAAGATCAAACTTGACTACGTCATAGTCCAGCGCAAGCGGCTGCGCAGTGAGGCCGGGCAGGCCCCATACTTCGGTCTCATTGTTCTGCCACGCGAACATCACCTGAAACAGCGGCGTATGCGCGAGGCGGCGTGACGGCTGCACGATTTCCACCACCTGCTCGAACGGCAGGTCTTGATGCGTTTGCGCGTCCAATGTCGTGCGCTGCACCCGCTCGAGCAGTTGCGCCGCACTGGGCTCACCCGACAGATCCACGCGCAACGCCAGCGTGTTCACGAAGAAGCCGATCAACGGCTCGATCGCGGTGTGTCCCCGGTTCGCGCTCGGCGTGCCGATGACCAGATCGTGTTGAC
>NZ_JAHLKR010000043.1 GCF_021991875.1 Mycetohabitans sp. B8 | reverse complement strand
GGCGACCAGCACGTTGGTGTCGAAGCCCAGCGCGTTCCCGGCATCCGTGCCCTGGCGGACCCATCGCTGCGCGATGCGCCGCGCCGTGGGTCGTATCGGTGCCGCACCAACAACGCCGTCTCGGTCCTAGATGTGGTCGCGCACTCGCGCTGCGGCCAGCGCCAACGAGACCACGGCGGCCAGTCGCGCACATTCGCCGGTCGCGACGTCGGCCCGGCGCATCCCGCGCAACGGGCAAGGTCCGGCCGTTCGCCGGGCCGCAGGCGTCATGGACTGCGCTTCGACCAGTACGGATACCACCAACCCGTCGTAGTTGGTGGCGATCCGTGCGGCCTGACCGTAGTCGTCACGCAGCGCCAGGCACAGCCCGCACAACTGGGCGCGCCAGGCGGCCGTGAGTTCTCGGCCTAGCCGATGGCGGCAGGGCCAGAT
>NZ_JAHLKR010000042.1 GCF_021991875.1 Mycetohabitans sp. B8 | reverse complement strand
GCACCCTACTGGTCGATCTCGAGCAACGGCGCCCATTGGATCTGTTGCCCAATCGTGATGCGACATCGGTGGCGAACTGGCTAACAGGAAACCGTGCAATCCGGGCGATTGCGCGCATCACGGCATTGGACCGGCGTACAGTGCGACATTGGATCAACGCCGGTGGGTTTCCTGAGCGGGCGCAAAGGCCACCCGCAGCCAGCAAGTTGGAGCCCTATCGAGCGTATCTTGCCCAGCGCTGGCGTGAAGGCTGCCCAAACTCGGCGAGGTTGTATCGGGAAATCGTGGG
>NZ_JAHLKR010000041.1 GCF_021991875.1 Mycetohabitans sp. B8 | reverse complement strand
TGCGTCGGTTACCACCACGACGGTCTCGCAGTCGAGCTCGCGCAGATTGTCCAGTGCCCCTTCGTTGAAGTAGGTGTTGGACGGCACGCGGAACCATTGCGGCGGCGTGCGCCGCCGCGACACCGTCTTGATGTTGAGCAACTGGCGATAGTTGACGTTCTCGGTGGTGCTCGATCCGCCCCAGGTGCCACAGCCCAGCGAGAACGTGGGTGTCAGATTGTTGTAGACCCCGCCGAGCGCTCCGACCGCGGTTGGCGCGTTGACCAGGATGCGGCCGGTGCGAACCGCCAACCCGTATGCCTCGATGACGTCGTCGTCGTTGGCGTAGATCGCCGAGGTATGGCCCAACCCGCCGTGCTCGGTGACCAAGACGGCGGCGTCGATGCCGTGCTGCACACTGCGCGCG
>NZ_JAHLKR010000040.1 GCF_021991875.1 Mycetohabitans sp. B8 | reverse complement strand
GTCATTATTGATCTCGCACTTCTACCAAGGCTTCGCTGGTCGGTCGTTCCCCGGTCCACGAAACCTGGAGCACGCCAAGGGGCTCTGACTGGTCGAATGCTACCGCCCTGCTCCGATACAGTTCGAGCAGCGCCAGGAAGCGGCCGACGATCTCCATTGGCGCCGTGCAGTCGGCCACCAGCTCCGAAAACGATGCCCACTGGCCGGTGCCGCGCGACTCCAGCATGGTCAGCAGGTGCTTGGCCTGCTCGGGAACCGACACCGTCTGTTCATGCAGGTGCCCGATGGCCACCGTGGGCACCGGCCGCGGAGTCAGCGCGACCGCGGCGATCTGGGCGAAGCGCTCGGCGTCAACGCCGAGCATCACCTCGGGAAGTAGCGTGGCGTAGCGATCCTCGAGCGACACACC
>NZ_JAHLKR010000039.1 GCF_021991875.1 Mycetohabitans sp. B8 | reverse complement strand
GCGTGGGGTATCGCGCTGGGCCTGACCGTGACGCTGGTCTGGCTCTACATCGAGATCCTGCGTCTGCTGAGTTATCTGCAGAACGACTAGTCTCGGCTCGACGAGAAAAGCCGGCACATATGTGCCGGCTTTTTCGTGTGTCCGCTTGGTCTCTTGAGTGTGCGGTGGTGGCCCCGAGCGTGTGCTGGTGGCGGGCTGACCCGAGTTTCGCAGCCCAGGGCGCACACTCACCGCCCCCTGGGCGCACGCTCGACGTCGGTGCCTGAGGCGCTAGCTCAGCCGCTCGATCACCATGGCCATGCCCTGGCCGCCACCGACGCACATGGTCTCCAGGCCGAACGTCTTGTCGTGGGTCTGCAGATTGTTGAGCAAGGTGGTGGTGATGCGGGCGCCGGTCATGCCGAACGGGTGTCCCAGGGCGATCGCTCCGCCAGAGACGTTCAGCTCGTCCTCGTCGATGCCCAA
>NZ_JAHLKR010000038.1 GCF_021991875.1 Mycetohabitans sp. B8 | reverse complement strand
ATTGGGGCCGGAGTGTAGGCACGGGCTATCTGGAGAACGATCGAGTTGGTTACTGTTCGTCGTTGGTCTGGAGTTGCCCGTGCCTACCGTTTCAGTATTGCCTGTGTCGTCGGTTCCAGAGGTGTTCGACCGCTGGAGTGCTGGTGAGCGCAGCGAGCTCATCGGATCGGAGTTTCTCGATGTGTTGGCCTCGGTGCCAGACCCGAGGGACCCACGCGGTCGGAGGTATTCGCTGATGGCTTTGTTGGCGATCGCGGTTCTGGCCACTGCCGCGGGGATGCGCGGCTATGCTGGTTTTGCCACATGGGCGGCCACCGCTTCCGATGATGTGTTGGCCCAATTAGGGGTCCGGTTCCGGCGGCCCAGTGAGAAGACCTTCCGCGCTGTTTTGTCTCGGCTAGACCCCGCCGACCTCAACGCCAGGATGGGCAGTTACTTCACTGCACACGTGGCCAGCAGCGACCCCAGTGGATTGGTGCCGATCGCGTTGGACGGCAAGATGCTGCGTGGTGCTTTACGCGCCAAAGCGACAGCCACGCATCTCGTGTCGGTGTTCGCCCACCGTGCCCGATTGGTGCTCGGTCAACTCGCTGTCGCCGAGAAAAGCAATGAAATTCCCTGCGTACGTGCCCTGCTCACGCTGCTGCCGGATAACTTGCGGTGGCTGGTCACCGTGGATGCGATGCATACCCAGGTCGTCACCGCGAAGTTGATCTGCGCCACCTTGAAG
>NZ_JAHLKR010000037.1 GCF_021991875.1 Mycetohabitans sp. B8 | reverse complement strand
CGGTAAAGGCTTGGTGTGGTGTCTTAATCACCAGCGCGGGCGGGGCCAAAGAATCCATTGGCGTCGTGTGCTCTGTGGGCTGTTGCATGTCGCCTCCCCGCCTGCCTGACTGCATCGATTCAAGCTATCACAAACAAAGCATTCAATCGATGCGGTGCAGCGACTCGATGTTCGATGCATCTTCGGGACTAGTGGGTCGCCGATGCCCGATGAGCCCGTGCGGCCGCCCGATCGGACGGCATTCTCTATTTCCCTCGTGCGCCTAAAAGCACTGTTTATTACGCATGTTTGCCGTCGGTGTTGGGCTGAAAGCCGGGATTGTTATCCCGATTGGCCACCCGCGACGTGGCGTGGGCGCGGCGCGCACGCCGTGGAACCACTCGCTGCCGCATAGATTCGAAATCGGTGCATGCATCGATTGAATATGCTTTGATGCTCGGTAT
>NZ_JAHLKR010000036.1 GCF_021991875.1 Mycetohabitans sp. B8 | reverse complement strand
GGGCAAGACGGCGGTGCTGACCAGGCGGATCGCCTACCTGATCGCGGCCCGCGGTGTTGGGGTCGGTCAGATCCTGGCCATCACCTTCACCAACAAGGCCGCCGCCGAGGTGCGGGAGCGGGTGGTGAGCCTGGTCGGCGGCCGGGCCAAGTACATGTGGGTGTCCACCTTCCACTCGACCTGCGTGCGCATCCTGCGCAACCAGGCGGCGCTGATCAAGGGCCTCAACTCGAACTTCTCGATCTATGACGCAGACGATTCACGGCGGCTGCTGCAGATGATCGGGCGCGATATGGGCTTGGACATCAAGCGATACTCGCCGCGCTTGATGACCAATGCCATCTCCAATCTGAAAAACGAATTGATCGACCCGGATCGGGCGGTGTCGGATCTGTCGGAGGATTCC
>NZ_JAHLKR010000035.1 GCF_021991875.1 Mycetohabitans sp. B8 | reverse complement strand
CCTGATGGTCATTGCGGCCGAGGTACTCGAGATCGCCATTGGGCCGATAACGCGCGAGATCGCCCGTCTTGTACATCCGAGCGTCGGCTTCGTTCGAGAACGGGTCGCGCACGAAGCGCTCGGCCGTGAGCTCAGGCCGGTTCAGATAACCGCGCGCGACGCCCGCACCACCGATGTACAGCTCACCGACCGCGCCCAATGGCACCGGCTGACCGTAGGTATCCAGTAAATAAATCCGTGTGTTCGCAATCGGCCGGCCGATCGGCACCGTGTCTTCCGCGTAATCCGATGGGCAGCTCCAGGCCGTCACGTCAATTGCAGCTTCCGTCGGACCATACAAGTTATACAGCCGCGTACCCGGTAACAGTGTTTGGCAAAGCCGGACACTCGCACCGGATAGCGCTTCACCACTGCAAATCAACCGTTTTACAGACGTACAGTGCTGAATCCCTTTATTGTGCAGGAACGTGCCGAGCATGGACGGCACGAAATGGAGAGTGGTAATGCGCTGCCGAATGATCAGCGCCATTAAGGCCGTGGGATCTTGGTGCATATCCGGTGCCGCCACAATCAGCGTGGCGCCATTGAGCAAAGTCCAAAAAAACTCCCAAACAGCGACGTCGAAGCCAAAGGACGTTTTCTGTAGCACGCGGTCGGCCGCCGTTAAATCATAGGCTTGTTGCATCCAGACCAGACGATTGATGAGCGCCTGATGCTCATTTTGCACGCCCTTCGGCGTGCCGGTGGAGCCGGACGTGTAGATCACATAGGCGAGATGGCGGGCCGTCAAGCCCGGCACCGACGGGTTTGTGTGCGCCCGATTGGGTAGCGCATTAGGATCGAGCACCGTGCGCTCGGCGAGCGCCGCGTCACCGAGTGCGGCCCGGCCCACCGCATCGGCCAGCACGATATCGGGCGCGGCATCGACCAGAATATGCGCTAAGCGCTCGCCTGGATACGCCGGATCGAGCGGCACATAGGCGCCCCCCGCCTTCAGAATCGCCAGCAGCCCGACCACCATCGCTGGAGAGCGCTCGACACAGATTGCCACGCGCGCATCGGGTTGCACGCCCAACTCGATCAGCCGATGCG
>NZ_JAHLKR010000034.1 GCF_021991875.1 Mycetohabitans sp. B8 | reverse complement strand
AGTTCGCCACCGATGTCGCATCACGATTGGGCAACAGATCCAATGGGCGCCGTTGCTCGAGATCGACCAGTAGGGTGCCATAGCGATGACCGCGCTTGAATGCTCAGTCATCGACGCCAATAATGGTAGAGGGCGATGTCGTCGCGACATGCTTCTGGCCGTTGCGTTTGCGCAAACGAAGCATCGTTTCACCGCTGATCGAAATGCCCAGCCGCTGCGCCAAGCGCGCACCCGCGGCGCCACTGAGCGCCAAGCCCACATGCCACAGCACCGTCTGTGCTCGGGCTGTGCGACGCTGCTGACGTGGGCCGAATTGCACCGGGCATTGGGCGAATGTTCGCCGGCGGCACATTGTGTTATCGCAACGAAAGCGCCGCACATGGATTTTCAGTGTGACGCGATGGCCGCTACACGGTAGATC
>NZ_JAHLKR010000033.1 GCF_021991875.1 Mycetohabitans sp. B8 | reverse complement strand
TCGACAGGCTATAACCTGCGCTGGCTGCTGCGCGCCATTACCCGATTGGGCATCAAGCCCGCCTTGTGCTTTGGTGGCTGCGCTCGCTTTGGCGCTGCGCCACGACCTGTTCTGTTTCACTTCCCTCGCACGGAACTTCTCATCCAAATTTTGAATTTTGCAGGGCCGACTTCTATGAGCAGAAAGTTGTCAAGAGTTTTGTGCAAGGAAAAAATCCATAAGCAGATACCTTGAGTTTTAGCCAAGCGATATCAACGCGCGTTAGGGTGGGGTCGAGCCGATTGTGCGCACGTGAGACATTCACCTCTCACCCACTTCTATCCGCCGGATTTGGCCGGCCTCATCTGTATGCGCGCTACGCCGGACATTCTGGTCCGGTGGATATACCCCATCTAATGATCGGTTACATTCAGCAACCCGTCGGCCCTACGGGCATATCCCAGTTCAGCCCCTCCAATAGACGTTGACCCTACAGCGATGAGCCATGCCCACTCATATCCCTTTGAACTGAGCGCTTTGTGGAATCACGCCGTCTTTAAGGTAGCGCCATAATGCAATCACTAACCGCCTGGCAAGCGCGACAATCGCAATGCGCCGCGCGCGGCGATTGGCGCCAGTGCCCTGCGTGCGCTTGTTGAACCACTGCGCCAGCGCACTGCTAGGCTGATAGCGCAGCCAGCACCAGGCCATCTCGATGAGCTGGGTTCGCACTCGCCTATTTCCCTGCTTGCTGATCCCCTGATCAATCCGGCTCTGTCCGCTATCGTAGGGTTGCGGGACCAGGCCTACGCAGGCGCCCAGTTGCCGCCGGTTACCAAACTCGCGCCAGAACAACTCAAGCATCAGGCGCGATGCCCCGATATGGCCTACACCTTTGAGGTGCGTAAGATAAGCGATCCGTTCACGTACAGGTGCCGGTAGACGTTCTTGCAGTGTGCGCTCAAGTGCCGCGAGTTGTTCTTCGGCAAGTGCCAGGCGGGCCGCCTCGCGTAACAGTCGTTCATGCAACTCGCTGGGCAGCGGCGTGCCATCATGACAAACCAGTTTGCCGCTCGCTAGCCGCTTGGCAAACGTCCTATGATCGAAAC
>NZ_JAHLKR010000032.1 GCF_021991875.1 Mycetohabitans sp. B8 | reverse complement strand
TTAATGGGCCGGGGCACGGCCTCGCTCCCCAACGACAACAAGCGGCACATCGAGCACTTTGTTCAACGACTCGGCGAGCGAAATCCACAGATTGTGGCGATCCAGCGGCTGTCGCTCGAGTTCACCGACATAGTCAAGCGCCGCGCCCATCAAGCGTTGGCAAGCTGGCTGCGCCAAGCGCAGACCAGCGCTGTACCAGAAATGCAGCGGTTTGCAGCCAAGCATTGGCCACGACTACGATGCCGTACACGCTGCACGGCTCACGCCCTACAGCAACGGCATCGTCGAAGGCCATGTCAATCGGCTCAAGTTGCTCAAGCGCCAAATGTATGGCCGCGCCGGCTTCCAACTGCTTCGTACTCGCGTATTGAATCGGTGCTGACTTGTGACGTGAAACTTCACACAAAGTGGGGAAGAGCCACTTCTAAGTTGCTGTCGACAACTTGACGAATGGTTTGACGTATTGGGCGGGTAGAAGCTTAACGTTATGCCCGAAGCTTTGAAATTTACGGGCCAGATACTGAGAGCCACAGCATGTCTCGATTCCTACCA
>NZ_JAHLKR010000031.1 GCF_021991875.1 Mycetohabitans sp. B8 | reverse complement strand
GATCTCGATGCCGAGCGCTTCGCGGTTGAAGTCGTCGATCACGTTAAACAGTCGGATGCTGCGTCCGTCGGCCAGTTGGTCGTGCATGAAGTCCATCGACCAGACCTGGTTGACGGCAGTGGGCACCGACAGCGGTTCCGGAACCTGCCGGACTAGCCGCTTGCGTGGCTTGATCCGCAGGTTCAACTCCAGTTCGCGATAGATCCGGTACACCCGCTTGTGATTCCAACCGAAACCCTTCACATTGCGCAGGTACAGGAAGCACAGCCCAAAGCCCCAGTTCCGGTGGTTGTCGATCAGACGCAGCAGCCAGTTCGCAATCTCCTCGTTCTCGGCATTGCGCAGGCCAGCGTACCGATAGCAGCTCTGGCTGATCCCAAACGCCTCACATGCCAGCCGGATCGATATGCCTCGGCTGGACACCGCGTGCATGGCCATCTCGCGCCGGCGAGATGGCCTCAGTCCTTTTTTGCGAGTGCCTCCGAAACGATTTCGGCCTTGATCTTCTCTTCGACGTACATCTTGCGCAGCCGGGCATTCTCGGCCTCCAGTTCCTTCATCCGCGCCATCAGCGACACGTCCATGCCGCCGTACTTCGAGCGCCACTTGTAGAACGTCGCCGTGCTAATGTCCAGCTCTCGGCACAGATCCAGTACCGCCAGCCCTGCCTCCACGCGCTTGAGCGCCTCCATGATCTGGCTGTCCGTGAATCTCGACTTCTTCATTGCGTAGAACTCCCTTAACAAGAAAATTCTACTTCTGTTCCCACCGGTTTTTTGGGGG
>NZ_JAHLKR010000030.1 GCF_021991875.1 Mycetohabitans sp. B8 | reverse complement strand
GGCTGTTCTCGATGCGCCCCGCGGTGCCACTATACTGACGCTGCACGCCGACCGAGTGCTCGCCTTTCTTGACGAATCCTGTTTCATCCACAATCAGCACGGCATCAGTGGCTCCCAGCTGTTCGACCACATACTGGCGCAGCACGTCCCGCACGGCGTGAACATCCCACCTGGCCCGATCAAGCAATACTGTACGCTGTCTGGTGTCGATTCACCCATCCATTTTGATAGCTGCCAGCCGTTCTTGCGCTCCACCCCACCCAACAGAGCCTTCAAATAGGCCAGTGATCGCTGTCGCGATTCCGAACGACTGAACTGGCCTGCAATCCTTTCGTGCAACGCCACTAGCTCGCGCTCCCATCCTTGCACCAGTGGCTTCATCAATCGTGCGCCACATAGCATCCCTTCGTGATTTTAATTGATCATAGTTACGGCTGTAGTATTAGAGTCGCTAACACAAGTCGTCCACGAAGCGCGAACAGATCACGGCAGCGGGCAAGCAGAGCAAGACGATATGAATGTCCAGACGCCGCTCGAAGCGGATGCGCAGCTTACCCAAACCGGCAAACCAGGCGTGCGTGCGCTCGACTACCCAGCGATGCTGTCCTAGCCGCTCGCGCTTTTCTACGCCGCGACGGGCGATGCGCGCAGTGATTGCGCGTTGCTTCAGATAGCGTCGGCAGCGGGCAAAGTCGTAGCCCTTGTCCGCATGCAGTTTGCCCGGGCGTTTGCGCGGCGAACCGCTTAAGCCCGGCACGGCCGGGAGGGTATCGAGAGTGCGCCCGAACGCCATCGAATCATGCCGGTTGGCACCCGTGACTGTGATCGCCAAGGGAACGCCTCGGGCATCTACAACGAGATGCCGTTTGCTCCCGAGTTTGCCCCGGTCCGTCGGGTTGGGGCCGGTTTCTTGGCCCCCCGGGGGCTGGCAACGCTGGCCGCATCCAGGCTCGCTCGCTCCCAATCAATCTGGTCATGTTCACGCAACCGGCAAAGCATGGCCAGATGCAACCTGCTCCACACGCCTGCGGCCTGCCAGTCGCGCAATCGTCGCCAGCATGTCATGCCGCTGCTGAAGCCGAGTTCCTGCGGTAACTCTTCCCATGGAACGCCTGTATGCAGAACATACAGGATGCCGTTCAATGCCGCCCGGTCGTCAACAATGCGCCGACGCCCGCCTTTGGGTGAAGGCGTGAACGCTGGAATCAACGGCTCCAGCACCGCCCACAATTCATTGCTGATTTTGCGTCTTGCCATGCCCCTAGGATACGGCGCTTACGGCCTGACGTCTAGGTTGCGTTAGCGACTCTTAGTGCCGGCAGTTTTTATCCGATAGCTTTTTGGGCGGCATCCGCTCGTTGCTTCGTACTCGCGCGTTGAACCGGCGCTAACTGATAATGGTGTCTAGCTCCGAACCGGTTACCATCGCCTCGGCGAGCGAGCCAAAGCGATCGCGCTGCGAAATAATAAAAGGTGGTTGCAGTGACGGCGCCGAAAAGGCAAGGATAGTGAACGAACGTGACGTTCGTCTAAGCCTAATCCGCCACGGCGAGAGCGAGCCAACCAATTTTTAGTCGCTTACGCCTGCAGTAACTGTGCAATTCACGAAGCCGAGTTCGGTCTAGCCTAGCTTGCGCTCACTTCGCCCGAGGGGGAAGGTATTGACAGCAGCGCGCCGAATACTTGCAGTGCAACACGTACTGGCATCGCTTGCCCGCTCGGTTCTTGAGGCTCCTGAGGACTGACGCGAGGCTCATGGCTTGGTTGGCTCGTTGCCAGTAGCGGTAGATTACGCGCCTGTCTGACGTCAACTAAAAAAGCCGCCGTGTTGCCTCATGGGATGATGTTACTCTCAGGTAATTGTCACTCTCCGTTTTTTTCAATGAAGGCTGGTGCTGCGTAGCAGCGCCAGCCTTCATCGCGTCGGCATCACCCAGTATTCTGGCTACCAGTTCTCTGGCGCGGTTCGATCGCCA
>NZ_JAHLKR010000029.1 GCF_021991875.1 Mycetohabitans sp. B8 | reverse complement strand
CCTTTCGCTGATGCGTTGGTCTTACCTCGCCTTCCTGCCACGCTGTGCCAAGACTCGCCAGGAAATCCGCAAGGGGAGCACGAGCAGGTGTGGTTGCCTGCGTCGGCGTCGTGCCGGATTCGCTACATTGCGCGACGCGCTGCTGCGCTTCGCGCATTCGGCTCAACAGCTCCAGTGGGTCAAGCGCTCGGAACTGCGCACGTAGCCTGCGTTTGGTTGCCTGCGGCACCGACGCCCAGCGCAGCACGCGCTCGAGCGGCGTCAACGGCGCTTCATACCGCTTCATGACCCTCGCGCCATGACGTGTCTTCGATTTCAGCTTAAATGAAAGCTGAAAGAAGTTAATGTACAAACGTGACACCTCGTAAAGGCAGGCAAGGGTTTGCGTCGCTTCAAGTCCGCGTAACCGGCCATACCCGACGAGGCGGCGCACGACTGATCCATTCTTTTGTTCGACCCACGCCTGGTATTTGAATCACCAGCCGATTTCAATTAGGTCCCATGGCGCCTCCAAAAATCCGCCGGCGTGACGATGGAATATCGATCCGCCAGCGCCAACAAATCTTTGTCCCCCGTAATGAGATACTGCGCTTTCGCTGCCAGCAGCGTAAGTAATACGGGTTGGTCAGCCGAATCACGCAAACTTGCGTCCTGCGCGCCTTCTGGCTCGACTACATCGGCTAATAACATAAAACTATCGGCTAGGTCGCGAATTTGCGGCGGTGTCATGCCTACCCTAGGCAACCGCGGTAGAACCCGGACCATCTCGTCTAAGATGTAGTGCGACAGTGCCACCTCCAACCCGCCTTGGCGCCAAGCCGCGACGATGCGCCCAGGCATGCTGCTCGGGTAAGCCAAGCCCGATACCAGCACGTTGGTATCAAGCACAACACGTAAGCTAGCCATCAGCACCGCTTCCGCTCAGCGGCCACTGCGGCATCGATCTCCGCCTGACCTTCCTGAATCGGCACGCCGGCATAGGCTTCGGCGATTCGGCTGCTAAGCGCATCGAAGCGGTCCTGCATACGCCGGATGCGGGCGAATAATTCGGCGTCGACGAGCGCTGCGACCGGCTTGCCGTCCTTATTGATAACGATACTGTCGTTGCGATACTGTACCTGATTGAGCATTTCGCCCAAATTTTGTCGGAAATTCACGGCATTGACTTCGGTAATCATCGCACCCTCCATTGCTACATTGACCATAATGATCATTATGGTGCAAAATAAGTATGGTGTCTAGCTTTGAATCAGTCACCATCACCTCGGCGAGTGAGCCAAGGCGATTACGCTGCGAAATAGTGAACAGGGTGGGTTGCAGTGACGGTGCCAAAAAGGCAAGACTTGGCCCATGGTGAACGAACGTGATGCTCGTCAAAGCCTAATCCGCCACGGCGAGAGCGAGCATCATCGATCGACTGACTGCGCGTTTTGGCTCATCGGTGACTCGACAGCCGCTTTTCAGTGGCTTACGTCTGCAGCAGCTGCACAATTTCACGAAGCCGAGTTCGGTATAGCGCTAGCTTGCGCTCACTGCGCCCGAGGGGGTACGGCTTTGACAGCAGCGCGCCGAACACTTGCTGCGTAACACGTACTGTCATCGCTTGCCCGCTCGGTTTTTGAGGCTCTCGAAAATTTTATAGATATTAACTTTTATGGGAAAATCCGTTCCGCAATCGAGTTTGGGTCGCAGTCCGCAAACCCGTATTTCGCCTGAGGCTTTTCCGCTTTGCGGAACAAAATCTAGGGTATCAGCCGGGCTTCCCGAGCAGCACTTCAACGGAGATAGGCACCTGTGTTGCAAGGTAAGCCATGCAGCTTGCCTTGAGTGGCTGCCAGCACCGCTCGATCATCACACTTGCGCCGAGGTGGAGGCTTCGTTGCTCGGTTGCTTGCCGGCTTCGCTGATGGGCCGATGGGTGACGACAAAAGCCTTGTAATAAACGCCTTTTTTATTAGGTTCTTTAATTACAAAGTGACCATTTTGTTCTCTTAACCGGCTCAAGTCAATCTCTTTACCCTTTGCCTCCGAGCTAGCGATAAAGTAGCCTTCATGCCATTTTAGTTGGCTCAAATCAAGCTCTTCCCAGCCGCTAGGATTGCCGATTTCAATGCATCCATTTTTATGTCCGGCGGCTTTATTGTCGCTCGTGGTAAGCATCACGTGGAAGGGTTTGGTTGCTATGCGAGGGGACTCGGTTAATTTGCCTACGGCCTCGAAGAAGCCGAGAGTGTGTCCGGGTGGCACGTTTCTCAATTCATTGGCATTATTTATCCGTGTATCGGACGATGTAACCAAATCTGTCTTAGCATTCACCGATTTATACCGATTTTTAGGGATGGCCCCTGCTTTAAATGCACAGTCCTTGACCGCATCCCAACATACGTTGCCTTTACTCGTCAATTCTTCATTTTCTTTTTTATGCAGTGGATCACCATTCGAATCGCATTCTGCGGAACGCCTGGCATAATCCGCTGCCAGATTGCAGTAGTACTTGCTGCGCTGTTCTGGTGTCAAGTTGGAAAGATTCGGTCCCAAACTCGGCAAGCAACTCGTTATACAACTGTGCACCCCAGAAAGCACTGACTGACCGATCGATTGTCCGTGGGTCTCTTCTGCTATAGACCCATTGGTAATCCCCCCAAAAAACCGGTGGGAACAGAAGTAGAATTTTCTTGTTAAGGGAGTTCTACGCAATGAAGAAGTCGAGATTCACGGACAGCCAGATCATGGAGGCGCTC
>NZ_JAHLKR010000028.1 GCF_021991875.1 Mycetohabitans sp. B8 | reverse complement strand
TTCATCGAAGGCCGGGGCGAGACGCTACCCGCAGCGCAGCCGTTCCGTCATCTGGTTGCGCAAGCGCGCTTGGGCGTGAGCCAAGCCGAGCATACGCGTTTCTTTACCGAGTGGCTCGCGGACGTGGACGAACCCACGCTGCCATTCGGTCTTGCGCAGGTGCATCGCGATGGCGCACACGTGCACGAAGCGCACCGGATGTTACCGCCAGCATTGAACGATCGGCTCCGCGCGCAAGCCAGACGCCTGGGTGTGAGTCTGGCCAGCCTGTGCCATCTGGCATGGGCGCAAGTGCTCGCGCGCGCGAGCGGTCAGCCGCGGGTGGTGTTCGGCACGGTGCTGTTTGGGCGCATGCAGGCAGGTAGCGGCGCCGACAGCGCGATGGGGCTGTTTATCAATACGTTGCCGCTGCGCGTAGCGCTAGACGGCAGCGTGGCGTCAGCCGCGCGAGCCACCCATGCGCGGCTCGCTGCGCTGCTCGAGCATGAGCATGCGTCGTTGGCACTGGCGCAGCGCTGCAGCGCGGTGCCAGCCGGCGCGCCGCTGTTCAGTGCGCTGCTCAATTACCGGCACAATGCCATGTCCTCGGGCGAGCGCGGCAGACTACCGGGCGTCGAGCAACTGAGTGCAGAGGAACGCACCAGCTATCCGTTGACGCTGTCGGTCGAGGACTTCGGGCAGGCGCTGGGGCTAACGGCGCAGGTGGTGGAGTCGCTGGATCCCGATCGCGTGTGTGGTTATATGCAGCAGGCGCTGCACAGCTTGGCCGACGCGCTCGAGGCGGCACCCGAGCGGCCGATGCG
>NZ_JAHLKR010000027.1 GCF_021991875.1 Mycetohabitans sp. B8 | reverse complement strand
AGGTGGTGGAGTCGCTGGATCCCGATCGCGTGTGTGGTTATATGCAGCAGGCGCTGCACAGCTTGGCCGACGCGCTCGAGGCGGCACCCGAGCGGCCGATGCGGCAGTTGGAGGTGTTGCCCAACGCGGAACGGACTTTACTGCTGCAGACGTGGAACGCGACGCAACAGAATTATCCGGCGCACCAATGCATCCACCAGCTGTTCGAAGCACAGGCTGAGCGCACGCCTGAGGCCACCGCGCTCGTGTACGAAGACCAAACGCTCAGCTACGCGCAATTCAATGCACGGGCCAATCGCCTCGCGCACCGGCTGATCGAGTTGGGCGTGCAACCCGATGCGCGCGTGGCAATCTGTGTCGAGCGTTCTCCGGCGATGGTGGTCGGGCTGCTGGCGATTCTGAAGGCGGGGGGCGCCTATGTGCCGCTCGATCCGGCGTATCCAGGCGAGCGCTTAGCGCATATTCTGGTCGATGCCGCGCCCGATATCGTGCTGGCCGATGCGGTGGGCCGGGCCGCACTCGGTGACGCGGCGCTCGTCGAGCGCACGGTGCTCGATCCTAATGCGCTACCCAATCGGGCGCACACAAACCCGTCGGTGCCGGGCTTGACGGCCCGCCATCTCGCGTATGTGATCTACACGTCCGGCTCCACCGGCACGCCGAAGGGCGTGATGGTCGAGCATGCACAGGTTGCCCGTCTATTTGGCGCGACACAAGCTTGGTATCACTTTGATCAGCATGATATCTGGTGCCTGTTTCACTCCTTTGCTTTTGATTTCTCTGTTTGGGAGCTCTGGGGGGCATTGCGTCATGGTGGCAAGCTCATCATCGTTCCCCAGCAAATTGCTCGTTCACCGCAAGACTTCCACCGGCTGGTCTGTGAACAGGGCGTCACCGTATTAAATCAGACCCCGAGTGCGTTCAAAACATTTATCGCCAGCCAGGCACAAAACGCATTACGGGATCAATTACGCTATGTGATTTTTGGTGGAGAAGCGCTAGAACCTTCCATCTTGCAAACGTGGTATGCGACACGCGCAGAGCAGCGTCCACAATTGGTGAACATGTATGGGATTACGGAAACGACTGTGCATGTGACCTACCGGCCGCTTCGATCCCAGGACAGCAATCAGGTCGGCAGTCCTATGGGCGTGCGAATTCCAGATCTGAAGGTTTATTTGCTCGATACGTACGGTCAACCGGTGCCATTAGGCGCGGTCGGTGAACTGTACATCGGTGGTGCGGGCGTCGCGCGCGGTTATCTGAACCGGCCTGAGCTCACGGCCGAGCGCTTCGTGCGCGATCCGTTCTCGAACGAAGCCGACGCTCGGATGTACAAGACGGGCGATCTCGCGCGTTATCGGCCCAATGGCGATCTCGAGTACCTCGGCCGCAATGACCATCAGG
>NZ_JAHLKR010000026.1 GCF_021991875.1 Mycetohabitans sp. B8 | reverse complement strand
GTTTCGATCATAGGACGTTTGCCAAGCGGCTAGCGAGCGGCAAACTGGTTTGTCATGATGGCACGCCGCTGCCCAGCGAGTTGCATGAACGACTGTTACGCGAAGCGGCCCGCCTGGCACTTGCCGAAGAACAACTCGCGGCACTTTTCTCCTGCTGCACGCGCAGTCGTTCAGCGGCTGGTTTGCCACGGATGTCGGCCTCGATGCCGTAGAGTTGGCCGATCAGTTCGAGTCCGCCATGTGAACAGCATGTGTGCATTGATGCCATTCTCCCGCGCCAGCTTCGCAACCAACACACTAGGCTCACATGCCGCAGCCGCAAGCCGGCGTCAAAACTCGGGTTTATAGTTTGGGCGTCCCTTGCGGCTACTCAGATTGGCTTCTGACTCTGTCACCGTGATGTCCATCAAATCGAAAATGATGGGCACTACTTTGATGTCGGTCCCTGGCCGCCGTCTACGACGGTCGTCGTGAGATGCTGATATGACTTTCCGTGTCAAGTGAAGCGTTCGGTTTTCCGTTTCTGCATAGGCATAGAATTTCCTGAGGGCGGCGTAGCAGTAAGGCCGACGGTGGATCACGCTGATATCCGCGGGTCGGGTACCGCATTACAGAGGTCCGTCATCTGAGCCTGCCACTTTCTTACGCCGCGAATTGACCGATTACGTGTCGTCGCGAAGCATCGTCGTGGGTTGCTCTTGTACCGGGCTACGCCGCCGTCAGGAAACTCTTCAAAGGTTGTGGTTGAGCACGCCAAGCCTATTATGCTGCTCGTGTGGTGCGCCGCGGCAATGCAAGCGACATCGCTAGTTGACCAATATCCCATATAAACCCAGCCAGCTCCCGTGCAACGGCAACGGCCGCGACGTTGACGTTTTTGCCTCTGGCCACCAGCTTGCGATGCTTGCGGCATAACCGCACCTGGGCGTCCCACGCCCGATCGATGATGGCCTTTGGCAAACCTTCCTGTCGCTGCTGTATTTGCGGGCCCACACGCGCCGCATGTCGGTAGCTCCAGGCGGCCTCTACCAGCAACTTTCTTGCATAACTGTTGCCCGTCTTGGTGACGCCGCCCTGGCGTCGCGTCCCTCCAGATGAATGCTCCGAAGGCGTGATGCCGAGCCATGCCATCAGCTGACGCGGATGCTCGAATCGCGACAGATCTCCCAGTTCCGATAGCATCCCCACAGCCGTGATGAACTGGATACCACGCATGGCTTGCAACGCAAGAACCGCAGGATAGAAGTCCCATTCGGTCACCGCTTCGCGCAGCGCAGCTTCTAGCCGATCACATTGGGCCAGACGATCTTCGATCGTGCGCCGATGCTCTTCAAACGCCAGTTGTCGCCAGGCATCCTCGAACGAATACTTACTCAGCCAGCACCGGTGTGCCGCTCCCCAGTCTGCTCGCCCAATGTAATGCACCCCGTGGGACAGCAAAAATGACTTCAGTCGCTGCCGAGCTTGCCGTAAATCACCTCTGGCAGATGCCCAGGCTCGAGCCAGATCTCTGAACGCCTCGTCTTCAATGCTCGGCACGTAGACTGCCGACAAGTCTCCAGCGCGCAGAGAACGCACCAACTTGATCGAATCACGCCGATCCGTCTTCACGCGTTCCCCGGGCTTGCGCGGAATCAATGACGGCGCGCATACCATGCAGTCGAAACCTTGCTTGCTCAGACGCCGATACAGGCCGTAACCACAAGGGCCCGCTTCGTACACGGCGCGCACCTGCTGTGCTTTCGACTGCAGCCGTTTGCATAGGCGAGCGATGTCCGTCGGCGTCGTTCCAATCTTGCCCATCGATTCGACTTCGCCCCCGTTGATGGCATAGGCGACTGTGATCGATTCCTTGTGCACGTCCAAACCAACGTATAGCGTGCTATCGTTGTCCATGCTGGCCTCCGTGGGAAAGTTGCCGGGGTGTGGCCCATGCCCACCCATGCGGCTCTGGCAGTCATGCTAACCCGCGTTGAATGCTCCACGCTAGGCCAGCCACTGTCTCACGGAAAGTCATACTGACTTATCCTCGGGGCATCGCGTCTGATGCTTGAGTTGTTCTGGCGCGAGTTTAGTAACCGGCGGCAACTGGGCGCCTGCGTAGGCTTGGGCCCGCAGCTCTACGATAGCGGACAGAGCCGGATTGATCAGGGGATCAGCAAGCAGGGAAATAGGCGAGTGCGAACCCAGCTCGTCGAGATGGCCTGGTGCTGGTTGCGCTATTTGTTAGCGCCGATGTAAAAATGGCTTTTTCCCACTTTGTGTGAACCTGCAGGTGACAATGAGGATCAAGCCGGTAGCGCATCACTCGGATAATCGGCATGGATTTTTCCTTCCTTCAACGCCTGTTACCCGCTGCCGACATGCGCATTCTCGGATGGGAGATGATCGGCCATCGGCTCATCGTTGCACTGAAACCTAAAGGGTTCGTTGCGCATTGCACGGCGTGTGGAGCGACAAGCTCCCGGATACACGGCTGGTACCGACGACGCGTTGAGGACCTGCCGTGTAGCGGCCATCGCGTCACGCTGGAAATCCATGTGCGGCGCTTTCGTTGCGATAACACGCTGTGTTGCCGGCAAACATTCGCCCAATGCTTTGCGCAATGCGGCGCGCGTCAGCAGCGCCGCACAGTCCGAGCACAGACGGTGCTGTGGCATGTGGGCTTGGCGCTCAGTGGTGCCGCGGGTGCTCGCCTGGCGCAGCGGCTGGCATTTCGATCAGCGGTGAAACGATGCTTCGTTTGCCCAAACGCAACGGCCAAAAGCACGTCGCGACGACATCCAACCCTACCATAGTGGGCGTCGATGACTGGGCATTTAAACGTGGTCATCGCTATGGCACCCTACTGGTCGATCTCGAGCAACGGCGCCCATTGGATCTGTTGCCCAATCGTGATGCAACATCGGTGGCGAACTGGCTAACACGGAACCGTGCAATCCGCATCGTATCGCGCGATCGCGCTGGTATTGACGCCGAAGGCATCACCCGTGGCGCGCCGCAAGCCATACAAGTGGCCGACCGATGGCATCTATTGAAGCATCTTGGCGATACCATTGAGCGCGCGCTGAGCCGCTGCCAGCGGCCTATCCGCGAAGTTGCACGCTCGCTCGATCACGAGCACGCTTGTGCCACATTGCCAGCGATCGAATCGAATCCACCCTGCGTGGCAACCACATCGCGCGCAAAGGAGCAACAAGCGCAGCGGCGCGAAGCGCGGCTCGCACGCTATGAATCGGTCATGCACCATCATCAAAGTGGGATGGCAATCCGGGCAATTGCGCGCCTTACAGCATTGGACCGGCGTACGGTGCGGCATTGGATCAACACCGGTGGGTTCCCTGAGCGGGCGCAGCGGCCATCCGCAGCCAGCAAGTTAGATCCCTATCGAGCATATCTTGCCCAGCGCTGGCGTGAAGGCGGCCAAAACGCGGCGAGGTTGTATTGGGAAATCGTGGGCCAAGGGTTTAACGGCGGTTGCGGCATCGTACGCCAAGCCCTTCAACCTTGGCGACAAGCCTGTGCAATCACGCAGCAGCAGCTGCGTACTGCCGTATTAATGTGTCGGGGCACGGCCGTGCTCACCGACGACGATAAGCGGCACGTCCAGCGCTTTGTTCAACGACTCGGCGAGCACAATCCCCAGATAGCCACAATCCGGCGGCTGTCGCGCGAGTTCACTGACAGGGTCAAGCGCCGCGCACATCAAGCGTTGGCAAGCTGGCTGCGTCAAGCGCTGTACCAGAAATGCAGCGGTTTGCAGCGGGCATTGGCCACGACTACGATGCCGTACATGCTGCACTGCTCACACCCTACAGCAATGGCATCGTCGAAGGCCATGTCAATCGGCTCAAGTTGCTTAAGCGCCAAATCTATGGCCACGCCGGCTTCCAACTGCTTCGTACTCGCGTGTTGAATCGGTGCTGACTTGTGACGTGAAACTTCACACAAAGTGGGGAAGAGCCAAATTTCAAATGCGCTTGGCACCTCTGTCCAGTAGCAGCCCGCGAATCTGATTGGTCAGCGCAAGGCGTTGCTGTAGCATCCGCTCCCGGGCGCGATGCAGGGCCTGAACGTCCATCTGGTCTTCCGTCTTGATTGGCACAAAGCGCATCGTTGGCAAACTGACTGCTTCGGCAATCGCCTGTGCATCATTGAAGTCGTTCTTCTGTGACTTGATTAATGGTTTGACGTATTGGGCGGGTAGAAGCTTAACGTTATGCCCGAAGCTTTGAAATTTACGGGCCAGATACTGAGAGCCACAGCATGTCTCGATTCCTACCAGGCAGGCCGCATGCTGGGCCATGAATTGCAGAAACTGATTGCGATTGAGTTTTTCGCGCAAGACAGTATGTCCCGATGCGTCGCATCCAACAACATGAAACCAGCGCTTACCGAGGTCGATACCCAGTGTAGTCGCGTTCATGGCTACCTCTATTTGAGCAATGTACCACTACGATAGAAGAAGCGGGTGGACAATACCATTAGTCGCTGACGCACTGTTTGACGGTCGGCGTTTGCGTACGCTGAAAATTGTTGACAATGATACGCGCGAATGCTTGGCCATCGAGGTAGGTGCCACGCTGCGTGGTGAAGACGTCGTGGCGGCGCTGGATCGCATCGCTGCGGGTCGGCCGTTACCACGCTTTATCAAGGCGGATAATGGCAGCGAATTTATCTCCAAGGTGCTCGACAAGTGGGCGTATGAGAGAGGCGTTGAGATCGATTTCTCTCGCCCTGGCAAGCTAACCGATAATGCGAAGAACGAGTCGTTCAACGGGCGCTTGCGTGAGGAATGCCTCAACGCGCATGGGTTCTTATCGCTCGAGGACGCCAAGCGCAAAATCGAGACTTGGCGTCAGTACTATAATGAGATGCGTTCCCACTGTGCACTGCAGTGGATGACACCTGCCGAGTTCGCCCGCCAGTGCAGGCCCCGGGCCGATTTGGCCCACCCCAAAGAGCCGGAGATTTCCACTTTAGAACGGCCTGATTTGAGGTTGCCCTCACCCATATTCTCAGAGCGCCAGAATATCGGGACCCGCTCCGTGATTTGCGTGTATAGTGGCCGATGTCCCCTGTCGAGGAGCGACTATGTCGACACCGCTGCGACTTCTATACAAGGGGTTCGAGCTTCGTCCGCTTGTTTTCGCGCGCCAATTCAGCCGTTTCGACGGTCACCTGCGCTATGCCGAAGGTTATGATGTTGCTGTGCGCATCTGTCGTCTGGGAACAGACGGCGTCGTGGGCGCGGGCCGCGTGTTTAAGATGGACCAGGAACATGCGTTTGCTGATTTCGGCGTGGCCCGACGCGCCGCTTGTCAGCAAGGGCAGGACATCATCGACGGCAAGGTAGACGGCGCGTCGGTGATCGACATGTGAGCGGGCCAGCCGTTACTTGCTTTGGCGGATGTTTCGCACGAGTATACGACGCCTTGGGTTTCGTACAGGCGTGCGGTGCCTTTTTCTCCCATTGAACTTAAAGGAATGATTTGACCACTGTTATCCCGAAGCCTAATGAGCCCGTCGAGGTTGCACTCCGGCGTTTCCGCCGTTCGATCGAAAGCACTGGTTTGATCAAAGAGTTGCGTGCCCGCACGGCATATGAAAAGCCCACCGCAGAGCGCAAGCGGAAGAAGGCCGCCGCCGTGGCGAGATTGCGCAAGCAGATTCGCCGCTCGTTGCCGCCCCGGAAGTTGTATTGACGCTATCGCGCATGGCGAGTCAGCTGCCCGGTGCGTGCATCCAGTACAGCAGTAGCGACAGCGACACCAGGGAGCCCATCGTGGACAGCAAGATCGTCTGCGCTGTCACGGCGGCTTCGCGGCGGTAAAACTCGGCTAGCTTGTACGGCCCCGTACCGGTGGGCAACGCGGCGAGCAGCACGGCGACGTCGGCCAGCGGCGTGGCGAGGGCGAACACGTGGACTGCCAGCCACCATGTAAGCATCGGCTGCACGAGCAGCTTGGCACCGGTGAACACGAGCGCCGCGCAGGTCGTTCCGGCCGCCGGCCGGGGCTCGGCCAGGAACAACCCGAGGCTCATGAGTGCGCATGGACTGGCCGCGCCGCCTAGCAGTTTCGTGAACGCGGTCAGGCCGGGCGGCAGCGCGATCGCGGCGCCGGAGACGAGCGCGCCGACGACGGGTGCCATGGCTAGCGGATTTTTCACGAGTGACCACGCCACCTTCGCTGCGAGCTTGCACGGCGCGCGTTTATTTTGCATGCCGATTTCCACCAGCACGATTGCAACGGTAAACAGTACGCAGGTGACGATGACCGTGGCGATCGTGGTCGGCGCAACGCCAGCATGGCCGAACGCGAGCAGGGCAACGGGGAAGCCGAGATAGCCGGTGTTCGGATACGATGCGGCGATTGCATCGACGCTGGCGTTTGCCAACGGCCGCCCCGCCATCAACCGCGCAGCCAACACAACGGCGAACACCGCGGCGCAGCTGACAGAGAACGTGGCGACCAGCGCCGGATTGGCCAGCTGCGCCCAGTCCGAATGGGCGGTGATGTTGAACAGCAACGCTGGCAGCGCGAGCCGTACGACAAAACGGTTCAATTCAGACGCGGCCGTCGGGCCAAGCAGTACGCGCCGACGACACACGAAGCCGGGCACCTGATCGGCGCACCAGGACGCGCGTCTAGCGTTCAGTCCACCCTTCGACGGCATCCTACCGGTTCGAGGACGTGCTCGCGTCCGGCCCGTTCGGCTGCGTGGCCGTCGCGCGCGCATCGATGACGAAGTTGCGCTGTGGATTGGCCAACTCGATGCCCCGTTCCGTGAAACGATCCAAAATGCGCCGGTTGAATTCACGCTGAACCGGCCAGCGACGGGTATCGCGGCACGCGATCTGACCGACCAGCGTAATGCTCGCGCCATCAATCTGGTCGACGCCCCAGAAGCTGAAGTCGGATAAGATGCCATCCTTGAACTTGTCATCGCTGCGCAACTCGGCGCCGATTTCGACCAGCGTCTGGATCGCATACTGGACGTCTGCCCCTGCTGCGATCACCACCTTCACCGCGGCGTTGCCGATGCCGCGATGGGTGTTGTTGACCGTCGTGACAGAGCTGAATGGTACCGTGTGCAGCGAGCCGTCGCCGCCGCGCAAACGGACAGTGCGAATCGATAAATACTCGACAGAGCCCGATACGCCCGCGACCGTCACCCAGTCGCCAACCTGCATTGCGTTTTCCAGCAATAGGAAAATGCCGGTGATGAAGTCTTGCACCAGCTTTTGCGAGCCGAAGCCGAGCGCGACGCCGAAGATGCTCGCGCCGGCCAGCAGGGGGCCCGTGTTGACGCCGATTTGGCTCAGCGCGGTGAGCCCGACAATTATTAGGATCGCAATGAACAGCGTGGTACGCAGCATCGGCAATAGCGTGCGCAGCCGCGCCGCCCGGATCACGTCACCAGCCGTGGTCCACCGCTCGAGCCGACGCTCGGCTCCCACGTTCGCGATCTCCCAGACCAACACTGCGACCAGCGCCGCGATCGCGATTGTTACCAGCGCCGAGCCAAGCCGGTTGCCGATCGGATTGTAGACAAGAAACGTGCCGACGTGCAGCCCCCATATCGATAGCAGCACCAACAAAGTGGCTACGCCGATCACCACGGACAAGACTTGACGCAGCAGCGGATAATAGCGGTATGCACGCCGACGTCCGACGCTGGAAGTGCTGTCATCCAAGTCGTGTCCAAACACGCGTCCGAGTGCGCCGAACGCGACAATAGCGACAACGCGCGCGGCGAGCAGCGCGGCGAGTGACAGCCCGCCCAGGTGCAACACCCGCTCGTAGCCGTTGCGCACGTCGAGCGCCCAGACCAGCCACAGCGCGAGGATCACGAATACCGTCGAGCCTGCCCAGATGTCTGCCAGCCAGTGGCCCAGGTAGGCGAGCGTTGGCCGTTTCGTGAAATAGCCACGGATCGTGCGTGCCACCGGCACCCGGCATTGCAGGATCGCGGTCGCCGCCATGATGTGTACCGCTAGCGCGACTAGTTTGACGAGTGCCAACTGCGCCTCCGGCGTCATGCCGAGCCGGCCAGCCGCACCCGCTAATGCTCCGCCGACCCCTGCGATGACGACCATCCGAGTCATCCAGCGTTGTGCAAACGACGCCCAGCGATCCCGCAAAGGAAGTAGCCGCAGGTGTGGCGCGTTGGGCGCAAAGAGAAATGCGCATGCGAGCAACACCGCCCGCCCAATCACGTACGCGTCAACGACCGCGCCCACCGCGCTCGCCGCCTGCGTGTTGGAATCGTCCAACACGGACAGCAGCATGGACGCACACAGCGCAAACGCGCTCAACGGTACCGCGCCAAGCAGCAAGTGGACCAGCGCGCGGGGTAGCACTTGCAGGCGACTCCAATGATGTGCCGCATGCGACGCGCACGCTCGCGGCGAGCCTGCGTCGCTGGGCCGGGTGCCACTTTGAGGCGATGGGGTAGGCGGTTCATGCGGTGTGGCGTGATGAGCCGTCAGTGCGCTGCGTGAGCGCCGCACTGCTCGTCGCACCAGCATTTCGAGCATCAGTGACGGCACTAGCGCGGCAAGCAGCAGTTCCAATAGCCCTAGCAACGCATGCCTGCCCTGTGGGCTAGATAAATGCCACGCCCACCATTGACGCACGGATGGAAAGTCGAGCAATGCCGAACTCGACAGGCGCACGCGCTGCCCGAAAGTGGAAGCGGACTGTGCGATGTGTCGCGATAACTGTGTCACCAGTCCATCCGTGTCGAGTGCCTTGGCCAACGGCCCAGCGGGTCCACTAGCGGCCGACGGCACGCTCGCGGCTACGGCAGAGGGCGGCGCGGCCGGGCTTGCCAGCGTGCCCGCCGCGGCGATTGCCCGCAGCGTGTCTTCGAACTGCGCGCGGCGCCGAGGATCGTTCAATACTTGCAGAGCGGCACGCGCCTGCTCCGGTGTGAGCGCGACTACGGCGTTGCTCGCTGGCGAGGCTGACGTGCCAGATGACGGTGACGCAGCAGCACTAGGAGCGGGGGTGGGCGCCGCGCTCACTCGCACGGCGAAAAATAACGCGGCTACCATCACTGCGAATACGATTGCAACCCAGGCAAGCCGACGGGCGGGTTGGCAAAGTGGCGGGCGGAAAAAAACGGGCATGGTAGGGATTCAAAAAGGCACAGATCGACTACGATAGCATTCGCGCAGAGAAATTCACCCTCGACGCTACTTCAGGCCGATGCAGCAACATGTCGATGTCCTATTGCTGCGGTAGCTGCATTGCAACAGATACATTGGACACACCAACAAAACCGGTGCCGATTAGTTAAGCACTTTCTGCTATTCGAATCATCAAGTGATTTTGTCCTGTTTTCAAGCAGGCCTGCGTTGGCGGATGAATGCAGGGCAATGGCGTTGGTTCGAGAGTGGAGTAAGAGAAGGGCGCAGTCAAGCTATTTGCTTGCCTCTCCTCCTCGAACCGGACTTGCACTCTTTGGCACATCCGGCTCTGCGTCTAAGCGTTGCTCATAGCAAAGGCGACATCTGCATAACGTAACTCAAAGATGTTGCATGTCGGTACTCCTTCCACGGAATCTTCGTCACCGGCCGCACATGCGGCTGCGCGGTCCGCGCTTGCGAATGATATTGCATAATCGAAATCGCACATCATTATTAAATATAATTTAATTGGTCTCTATATAAATTGTTTAGTATTTATTTTAGGTCGCTGGCGTAGACAAAATGTGTTCGTTTTGCGCATCAAACACATTGGTCCAACAATAACAGCGCTACCACCACTGTCAGCGCTCCACCGATACGAGTGGCAAGTTGCGCAAACGGCATCAATGGCAGACGGTTGGCCGCGGTGAGAATTGCCAAATCCCCGACACTACCCATGCCACTATGACATGCGTTGATCAACGCGCTTTCAATCGCCGGCAGCCCCGTCCAACGTCCGATGAGAAAGCCGGTTGTCATCAGGACAAGCACCGTGACAAGTGCTGTGACAAGGTGCACGGGACTCAGAGCGACAATGACTGCATCCCATGGCATCAATGTGATGCCAACACCACATAGCAGTGGATAAGACACCGCGCATGCGAAAAAACGATAATTCCAGTGCGCGCCATGTTCGAGGTGAGACGGCACAGCACCGACTAGCTTAATCAAAACGGCGAACCCTAGCATGCCGATCGGTGCGGGCAAGCCCGTGAAATGTTGGATAACCAGGCCAGCAAAATACAAGCTGATGGCAATCGTTGCGGCCGCTGCAATGTGCTCAATGGGAACAGACTTGCGGCATAACAGTGTAGTGTTACCCGCCGTCGTTAGCCAAACCTGGGTGTTTTGGGGCCAACTTCGGCTCACTCGATGCAGTATTGCGGCACCAGCGATGGCCCCTAAATTACCGAGTACGATCGCCGGCACCACTTGCGCGAACAATTGGCCTTGTGGTTGTTGTAATAACGCGGCATAGCCGATTGTAAGTGGAATCGCACCTTCGCCGATGCCACCGGCCATAATAGGTACAACAATGAAAAAGAATGTATCGTGCGCACTTAAGCCGAATGCAACGCCCGTTGCGGTGCCAGCCAATGCAGCAGTCACTGAACCGGCTACAACGGGGACGCAAAATCGCACAATGCCTTTGATCAATACTTGCCGATCCATACCCAGTAGGCAGCCCGCGATCACGAGGATGCAAAATAGATAGAGGATATTCGTTGCCGCCCACAGTTCGCGGATTGAAATAATTAAGTTTTTTGGCAACCATTGATGATGGGTCAAACAAGAGGGCAATAATAGTGTCACGATCACCGGGCCACCCATGTGACGCAGCACGGGCATTCGGGCGCCGATTTCAAAGCAAGTGAACCCGACAACTGCAAGCACGGCGATGAGCACTGGCAATTCGCTCGGTAGCTTCTCAAGCGCAATAAGTGCACTTAAGCATGCGAGGATGAGCCCATACGCTGGCACTGGGATAATACCAATATGTCGCTTCATCAGCCGTTGCCAACACGCAGAGACACAGAACCCTCGTAAACGGAAAAGAAATGCTTGACGAAGAAACTGCCGAGTCAAGCGACCAGCAATAGGCGGCATAGCCATGGCTTGGCTCCTTGAGCAGAATTTTGTATTGCCCCTTGCCCTGCAGGGACGCAAATCGATCGTGTTTGACAAACTGAACGCAAGAAACTGGCCTGGCCGAGATACTGCCAGCCCGGGTCCGAGTGCAACCTTGGCCGTGTGCTTCAGATCGACCCATCGCTTGTTTAGCATCGTCCCTATCTTGTTGCGCAACGACACCCAATTTTTCCAGTAGCCTATCGCTGGCAGAATCCTGCGAGATTTCGAGGGCCGGTTGGCGGCAGGTCTTGTCCATCGACGAGCTGAGTTTCGGCGCGGATAACTCGGACACAGCGAGCTTTCCATGGGTCGTTGATTCACTGACGCGAATCGACCGAGCCGGGCACGCGGATCGCTTAAGCGCCCGGGATATTTTTCCGGAGCATGAGATGGCTCAACTCATCCAAGAATTCAAGCAGTTCGCGATCAAAGGTAATGTGATGGACCTGGCCGTTGGTGTGATCATCGGCGGCGCATTCTCGACGATTGTCAATTCGGTGGTTAAGGACTTGATCATGCCAGTCATCGGTGCCGTCACGGGTGGGCTGGACTTTTCAAACAAGTTCATCCGTATCGGACACGTTCCTGCTACGTTCAGAGGCAATCCCGATTCGTACAAAGATTTGCAGGCGGCAGGCGTTGCGGTGTTTGGCTACGGGGCCTTCATTACAGTGGTATTGAATTTTCTGATCCTGGCGGTGATCGTCTTTTTGCTCGTCAAGGCGGTGAACGAGTTGCGCAGGCTGGACGTGTATAAGGCTGAGCAGACGCCTGCCGCTCCTGCGCCGCCATCCGAGGATATTCTACTGCTGCGCGAGATCCGTGATGCTTTGAAGCGCGGCGACAGCGGCGTCGAGCGCACATAGGGCGCTCGACGCTGTTGGCCTGGCCCACCAACGCGCAGCCCGTCACCATCGCTAACGGCGTGAAACTCCATATCGGCGCGAAAACTGCTTTCTCATCGCTGCCGGCACGCGACAGTGTCTGCGACCGTCGTCTAACGCGAGGTGGGGGAGCCAGTGAGGTAACCGATCTCCGAGTCGTCGCCGGCTGACGAGAAGCGGGGCCCATGGGTGCGCCGTCTTGGCCCGGGCTGAGTCACAGGCGCCGCTGATGACGATCCGAGTGGAATTGGAACGTACTTGCAGGCAGGGGCTCCATTGGGTTTCGCGTTGCTGTGGACATTATTGCTAACCTATCCGCTCATGGCGGCAATTCAATGGGTTTACGCGCGGATGGGGCAGGTCACCGGACATGGACTGGCGACGAACCTGCGCCGACATTATTCAGCGCCGGTGTTGTACACCACAGTCCTGCTCGCCAATACGATCAACATTGCCGTTGACCTAGCGCAATAGTCTGATATTGGATGTCAAGCTCGCAAAACCGTTGCGCCGTGATCAACGGTTTGACAGCCGTGCCGGTCATGGCACGGCTGATATCGCGGCCAACGCTGGGTCGTGCGGCGGCTCTCTGCGCTGCTGCCGACGATCCGCGACGCACGACTGCGCAGCGATCTGCAGGCCATGCTGGCTGCCCATCAGCGTAACATCTTGTGCGTCGACGCACGCGCTGGCAGGCCGCGGATGGCCCGGGCAGGCTTGTGTCGCAGCGACCTGCCGCGCCGCAGTAGCGCCCCGGGCCGCCGCGCCTGCGCCGCGACGATGACGGTGGCCTGCATTCGACACAATACAGGCATTCGAGCATTAGCATGCCAAGCCGGTCCGGCGCATCGTTACCAACGCGTTGAGTGTGGACCCTCGTTTCTCGACACGTGCAATCGTGTCTTCGGCCATGGGGTCGAACGGCAGTAACCGCTGTCGTCTAGGGGAGGACACTGCATGCCATAACTCGCACGTCGCAGGGCGGCCGCCGCAAGGTGGCGATCACAGCGTGTCCGTCGTGGGTCACGCGCTGCGAGCGGCAAGCCGGTACGGATATTGCGTTCGTCTGCGTGCTCGACGCGTCGCGTCGAGCCGTGGCGCCCGGATTGGCGTTTTAAAGCAGCAGGGTGGCGGGTAAAGTGTCGATTGTGGAGACCAAGCCACCACCCGTGCCACTTCATTTCCCGGACGATGTAGTTTTTCCTCAGTCCGGGACCACTAAGGTAGGGAGATGAACAACGGCTTGAATTCACGAAATACCGGCGTCGAGCACGCCTGCACATCGGTTGCCGCCACGCTGCGCGAAGCGGCCTGGCAGGGTAGTCGCCACGCGCGTGCGGCTCAGCCCGTCACGGTACGGCTCATAGTAAGCGCATCAACAGGCGAGTTGCGGATCATTGCAGTGTGGGCAGCGTTAGGCGCCTATGCCGGCTATGTCATGCGGAGCCGGATTCGCTGCAACCGCGAACGCACCATGGATATACTCGAACTGGACTTTCGCGATATACCGGATACCGCGCTTGTGGACATCGCAGCCCATCTGTGCGCGGCGCCGTGGGTACAGGACGCGCGCGTACAAGGGTGACGCCGGCATATAACGGCCGAGCGGCCGCCGTGGCGCTCGTCAATCCAATGATGGCGGGCAGGCCGCGGTGGCCCGGCGTGCGCGCTGCCAACCGCGACAACTGTGGACTATTGGCTCGCCCCGGACGCCAGCGCGACCGTGCCGTTCGTACCGCCGGGCGCGACCTCGGAATTGTCGGCGTGCTTACCTCTTTTGATGACAGTGGCCAGCGCGGCCATTAACGTGGTGAATAGCACGTCAACAACGTGTCGTTTCATCGCGGGTTTTCCTGGACGAGTGTCGTAACGAACGCTGCAACATACGTACCTGGTGGCTCACTCATTGACCCTCCTCTTGAATGCGCCGTAAACCATGCGTTGGCCTTTGGATGGCATGGAATCGTGTTTGCGAGACAGTCTGGGGTGGCCCATCACCGCCTTGATGTCCGTGTCCCATGCCGCGATGGCTATTGCCGCGGCGTTCGCGTTCGCGTGCCGGAGGTAGGCTTCACGGTTGCATGCGGCACGGGAACAACAACGAATCCATCGATGTAACTCATCCGCCCTGACCGAGTAGAAGGACACGTCGCGGACAATAGATTGCCCCATTACAAGCCTATCGGCGGATATCTGCGTGACACACTGGTCGCCGTGTTGGCACGATGACGCATCGCCGGCACGCGGCGATGGCGTCGGGCTTGCCGCGGGTGTATGCTGCCCACTGGTTTGATGTGTTTTGAAGCGGTATGAAGCTCCTGCGGTCCCATCCTCGATATGCGTCTCTGGACACGTTGCTGCGCGACGTGCGCGCATGCCGTGTCTGCGATGCGCAGTTGCCGGCCGGCGCACGGCCGGTGGTCAGGGCCAGCCGCGATGCGCGTCTATTGATTGTCGGCCAGGCGCCGGGAGCAAAAGTTCATGCGTCCGGGGTGCCATGGAACGACGTCAGCGGCAAGCGGTTACGGGACTGGCTTGGCATGACCGAGGACGAATTCTACGATACGTCTCGCGTCGCGATCATTCCGATGGGCTTCTGCTACCCGGGTCGGGGTGCGAGCGGGGATAATCCCCCACGACCGGAATGTGCGCAATTGTGGCTTGAACCACTGCTGTCCCACTTGCCACGGATCGAGTTGACCCTGTTAGTTGGACACTATGCGCAGCGCCATTTCCTCGGCTCACGGTGCCAGTCGTCGCTGACCGAGACGGTCCGCGCGTGGGCTGAGTACGCTCCCGCGTATGTGCCGCTGCCGCATCCGTCGCCGCGCAACCAATTATGGTTCAAGCGCCATCCGTGGTTCGCCGATCAAGTGCTACCCATGCTCAAGCAGCGCATCGTGGCGTTGTTCGGCGTGCCACCACGCTAGCGGGCCGTGGCAGGCGTTGTGGCGATCGGTCATTGGTGCCTTGAGCCAACTTCATCATGCCATCGCACCATCAGACATGCCACACAGTACAGACGTGCCAGTGAAGACGATGTTGGCCCCGCCGTAGACTGTTGACGCGCCGAACCAGTCGGCGATCTAGCCGCTGACCGGAATGAATACCGCCAGCGCCAGCATGTACGTGGTCATGCCTAGGTTCAGTGCATTCGGGCCGACGCTGAACGTGCGCGCCATTGACGGCAACGCGGTTGCGATGACCGTGGTATCCAGGTATTCCATAAAAAAGTTTGCCGCAACGATATACGGCAAATAGCGCGCATGCGGCTGTGCGGCACTCATCTTGCCCGTTCCATCTCCCTGTTGTCATGGCTCGACCGAGCAGCGCCGATGCGAGCCGCTGGCCGTGGCAACGAACCAAGGGTGTTCCAAGATGCCGCGCCGTGGCGTACCGCGGTGATAATCCACAAGCGATGGAATGCAAAGAAGCGCATCATAGGCGTTGGATGGTAGGCGGCATCGTACTCGTCGCGGCGCGATGGGTGCCGGGCGACGCGAATGTGGATGGGGCCAGCAGGCGATTGTGCCAGTGGGTGCAAGATTTTGCGCTCCAGCGTGCAAGGCCACTCATGCAGGCTACGCCGGCTAGGACGCTGCGACCTGGTACGAACCGTGCGTCCACGCTGGCGATGTGCGATGAGTAGAAACGATGTGCGATGAGTAGAAAACCGGATCGGACGAAGACTCGAGGGAGCACCGTTATGCCACGTCCTTTCTACTTGCGCCGCGCGCCGCGCGGCTCAGGCGTTGAAGGCGACAACCATGCCCGTCGCGGCGGCGCGACCTCGGCGCGTCCGCCCAGCGTGTCGTACGCCCCCGTGCCCACGCCCGAAGCGTTTATATTGCCACCGAACGACTGGATACCGAACAACGACCGCCTGCCGGTGCTGCTGTACCGCGCAGGTCTCAGTCCGTATGAGTACGATCTAGCGGCGCGTTTTGAAGCGACCTTTGCCCGCTATGGCTGGCCACCGCGATGGCGGGACGGCATCTACGATGTCCGGCACTTTCACTCGAGCGCACACGAGGCGCTGGGCATCGCGCAGGGCGTGGCCAGCGTCGAGTTGGGCGGCCCCGACGCACGCGAGGTGCAACTGGAGCGTGGTGACGTGCTCGTGCTGCCAGCGGGCACGGGTCATTGCTGCCTGTCGGCCAGCGAGGACCTGGTGGTGGTGGGCGCTTATCCGGCTGGGCAGCAGGAGGACATCTGCCGAGGGCCAGTGTCGGATGATGCGGTGCGGGCCATGCGCTCACTGGCGGTGCCTGATAGTGATCCATTGGGCGGTGCCCACGGCCCATTGACGCGTTTATGGCGCGTGGGATGACACACCCACACAACAGGAGTGAGCGATGAGCATACGAATCGTACAACTCGGCTCGCCGCGCGCTGATGACGAGGGCCTGCGCATTGGCACGGTGCGCAGGCCGCCACGCGGCGTGCCCAAGGCTGAATTCGCTCGACGCGACTACTACGACGTGTGGTTGCCGATTCTGTCGCCGGACGCAGACGGCGTGGCGCAGGCGAAATCGGCGCGCGGTCAAGCCGAATGGAGTGCGTTCGCCCGTAGCTTTCGTGCCGCCATGAACAGCGGTGACGCCAGCAAGGTGCTGGACGTGCTCGCTGCGCTTTCCAAGTCGACAAACTTCTCGATCGGCTGCTATTGCGAGGACGAAAGCCGTTGCCACCGCACCATTCTGCGCGAACTGCTGAAGGCACGCGGCGCGCAAATCCGGTCGTGAAGTGCTGGCCGCCTATTCTTTCAAATCGTCGGCCACGGTGCCGGCGGCCAGGCCGAGCCGATCGGCCCGGCCACCTCATCGGGCTCGAAGAGCTGCGCCTCGCGCGCACTGGACGCACCGTCCTGCCGTGTGAAGAACGCACGGGGGCTCTGCCCAAACGCGCGACGAAACATCGCCGAGAAAGCACTTTGGCTCTGATAGCCGAACGCATGGGCCACGCGCGCAAGTGGATACCCTTGACTGAGCAGCGGAATCGCGCGCGCCAACACCGCCTGCTGCCGCCATTGCGAAAAACTCACGCCTAACTCCTGCCGGAACAGCCGCGCAATGGTCCGCACGCTGGCGCCCACCCGCGCAGCCGCCATTTCGAGCGTTTGTGCGTGCGCGGGATCGGCCAACACAGCCTCGCACAGTCCCCGCAGGCGTTTCTCGGCCGGCAGCGGCACGCCAAGCGGCAATGGTCGGGAGCGCATCATTTCGTCCAGCAGTAACTCGCACAGCAACGCTTCGCGCCGCCCGGGCAACTCGCGTGCATCGAGCGCCACAATCACCTCGCGCATCAAAGGCGAAACTTCGACGACCCGGCATCCGCTGAGTCCCCCCGGACACGCGGATTCGTCAATATAAATCGTGCGCAGGAACGCGTCCTCGATGACATCAACCTGGTGCGGCACGTTCGGCGGTACATACACGGCGCGCGATGGCGGCACGACCCAGGTGGTGCTCATACTGGTCATGCGCAACACGCCGCGCGACGAGTAGGCCAGTTGCGCCCACGGATGCGTATGGCCCGCAAAACCATGGCCGGCCGGCATGGGCCGGGACCGGACCCGGATCGGATGATCGTGAGTCGGCGCATGATGCGGTGGAACGTCGGTCATCGTCAGGACCGGGGTGTCGACAGAGAGCATGGCGCTAACAACGGCATAAACAAAATGAAATAATGACGTAGTTTTACAGCGATTTGGATCGCTGATAAGCGGTGTCATGATGGTCGCCGGGTGCCGCGTATAGCGTACGCGGACAAGGGCTGGCACGGGCCGGTCGATTTATGCGTTGAACAGCCGTTTTTTAGCTTCATCCGCCTGAAGGCCTTCACCGTCATGGCATGCACACTATGCTACTGGGCGAGCGGCCCGGCCGTGCGCCCGTGCTGGTGAAAGCCCATGGCGCGCAAACGGTATCGGGCCGCTCTTATTCCAGGAGATACGATGGCAACGTTGGCCACCCCGGATCTGTGCGACGCCTATGAGGACAACTTGGCCACCGGCACGCTGCGCGTGTTGACGTCGGTCTTGCGTGCCTTTGGGCAGACGAGCACATTCGCTGAGCCTACGTCGACGCTGAAGGTGTCCGAGGACAACACGCTGGCACACGCGGCGCTGGAGGAAAAGGCGACGGAAGGGTGCTGGTGGTCGGCAGCAGCAGCGTGCGTTGCGCGCTTGTCGGCGGCAACCTCGGCGTGCTTGCCGAGAAAAACGGTTGCCTCGTCTATGGCGCGTTGCCGGACATACGCGAGTTGGACGCATGCGAAATCGGCATTTGCGCGCGGTGCACCCATGATGCAGCCCAAAACGAGGCGTCGGCGAACGGGACGTTGCCGTCGTGCCCCCTAGTGTCACGACCCGACTGGGCGAGTGAATCCATGAGGATGCGGATGGCGTCCTCGTCTCCACCATGAAGCTAACTTGAGCGAGAGAGACCATTATGCTGAACGTCTTTGTCTATGGAACACTGCGCGCGAATGAGGCCAACGATATTGGCTGCGCCGCCCAACGAAGCGGTACCGCGCAGCCGCGCTGGCTTGGTCGAGGTAGTGTAAAGGGCACGCTGTACGACCTCGGCCCGTACCCGGGCTTGGTACCCGATACGGCGGCCGGTGAGGTCTACGGCGACGTGTTCGAGATCGACGAGGCGCTGTTACCGGTGCTGGATAAGATCGAGGCGGTATTTCCACACCATCCACGCGAGTTTCAGCGCAATATGATTCAGGTTCAACTCAACGGCAAGCTGTTGTCGTGCCAATTCTATCCTGTCGATGTAGCCTCGACGGTAGGACGTCCGCGCATCGAATGCGGCGACTGGGTCGCGCACCGCCGGATGCGCGATCGCGATGCTCAGCTGGGCGAGGCAGACGTTGCGTTGTCCAAGGTGGCCGAGAGCGCGGCGTAGCCATAAGCCGTGCGTGCCGGGCGGTATCGACCGCCCTGCCAATCATCCATCCGTTTTGGGCGACAGATGCGCCAGGTGGCGCATCAGCGGGCCGTACACTGGGACACCTGGCGTCAGGATCATTACGCCATCGCTGAAATCCTGGCCCTGTTTGAACCGGACCCAATTCACTGTTTCCACTGGCTGGGCCCGGCCGAATAATTCGCCTTCGCCTGCTCTAACGGAAACTGCAGCGCGCGCGCTTTGAGCGCAGCACGCGCTTGGGGTGGTCAGCACGTGAAGTAGGGGCCTAAGCCCTGAATGGCCCGGATGATTAGTGGCAAATCTGTTTCATGTCGGCTTCGGACAAGCCTGTCATGCGCCTTACTGTCCCGCGCTCCAAGCCGTTTTCTAGCAACGTGCGCGCAATCTTTCTTCTCGCTCGGCGAGCGTTAACATTAGGGTTGTTACGCTTAAGCTGATTTCACTGCTATTGTGGAAGAGGTTTTGCGAAATAAATCATCTTCTTTGGGACGAATAAGCTGCTGGGTTGTTCCCTCAGTAGAGGGTAGATCTGCACCTCGGATCATGACAACAGGCGCGCCCTCATCGGCTTGTCCCATCATAAAAGAAGCTGCTGCTGCGAGTTCATCAGCCACCGCAACCCGACTTGTCTGTAGCACTCGTCCAAACAGATCGGGTTTCCCAATATAATTTTTAATTGGCGAAAAACCAGCTATACCGATTGTAGTGCCTATCGAGCCACAGCGCCATCCTCTGCCAAAGCTGTCGTTGATAATGATGCGGACATCGGCGCCGCACAGGTCATGAAGCTGCTTTTTCAGTTGGCGTGCGCTGCTATCGGGATCCTTTGGGAGTAAGAGTACAAGGCCGTCATCACCCACATTTGAATGATCAATACCGGCATCCCCCATAACGAATCCGAGACGGTGCGCAGTAATCAGTGCATTTTTCCGACTGTATGCAATCACTTCGTCCGACTCTGAAAGGACGACTTCAACGTGCCGTGGATCTTTACCGACTTGTTGTGCCAGGTCGATGGCTTGCCTGGAAGGGGTGACAGAAGATAGCGCAACCCAGCGTCCCTCAGCTTTAGAAACGATCTTTTGAGCAAGCACCAACACATCGCCATCTGATAGAACGATACCATTCTCGCTGAGTGCCTTAGCAATGATCTGGCCAAGATCATCACCCGTCTTTATCAGAGGGATGCCAGGGATGGCGGATATAGTCATGCTTCTTACATTTTGCGCAGTGGTGTTGCTCATCCCTTGGAGCTCCTTATCCATTGAAGTGTTCAAGAAATTCGCATAAAAAAAAGACAAAGTCAATAGCTCAATACAACTAAACTGGTAACTAGTATCGCGTCCCAGAAATAGCTTTACATAGATTTGCATTGCTTTAGGTGATCGAGTCATGGTGGACAGGAGACGATCATGGGGCGCAAGGGAATCGAGGTTATGGTTTCGGAACGGGAGAGGAAACAATTGTTGTCGATGAGCCGCTCGCGTTCGCTGCCTCATTCTCTGGTGCGTCGAGCCAAGATCGTCTTGATGGCCGCTGATGGGCATACGAACCAGGAAATTGCGATGCAGTGCGAGGTGACGTCACCGGCGATCACGCATTGGAAAAAGCGGTTTGTCGCCAATGGGCTTGCCGGTCTGCATGATGAAGCCCGCCCAGGCCGACCGCGCGCGCACGACGACGAAGCGGTAGCGGAGCTGCTGGCCAGAGTGCTGCATGAGAAACCGAATGGAGCCACGCACTGGAGCGTGCGGTCTGCTGCTGCGCAGACCGGGATTTCGAAGAGTTCGGTGGCCCGGTATCTGTCGCTGTTCGGTGTGCAGCCGCACCGCTCAAAAAGCTTCAAGCTGTCTAACGATCCGTACTTCGTTGAGAAGGTGTGCGATATTGTCGGGCTGTACCTGAGTCCGCCGACCCATGCGCTCGTGCTGTGTGTGGACGAGAAGAGTCAATGCCAGGCACTGGAGCGTACGCAGCCCATGTTGCCAATGGGATTGGGCTATCTGGAAGGTGTGACCCAGCGCTTTGTTCAACGACTCGCCGAGCACAATCCCCAGATAGCCTCAATCCGGCGGCTGTCGCTCGAGTTCACTGACATGGTCAAGCGCCGCGCACATCAAGCGTTGGCAAGCTGGCTGCGTCAAGCGCAGGCCAGCGGTGTACCAGAAAGGCAGCGGTTTGCAGCAGGCATTGGCCATGACTACGATGCCGTACACGCTGCACGACTCACACCCTACAGCAACGGCATCGTCGAAGGCCATGTCAATCGGCTCAAGTTGCTCAAGCGCCAAATGTATGGCCGCGTCGGCTTCCAACTGCTTCGTACTCGCGTGTTGAATCGATGCTAATCCACAGTACAAACTTCACACAAAGTGGGGAAGAGCCAGAAGTGACCCACTGGTGCTGGCGCCGATATCTGCACAGGCGGCGCAGCGACAACAGGTACAAACGCTGGTGTGATACCCACATTCGAAGGACTTCTCACAGTTCCCTTGGCAACGTCGATCGCAACATTGTCGATCACCATCGGTTCTGTATCCCCAGGCGCGTGCGGAACCTGTCGTTGCTGATAGCGTGTAATCCACCGGCGCAACTGGTTGGGGGTGATGTCGTGATCCATGGCCGTGCGCGCGACCGATACGCCGAGCTTCAGACACAGTGTCACCAACTCGTGCACTGCCTCTTCATCAAATTCGCGCCGACCATCCCATCGTCGCCCAACCACCAGCCTGCTTCGTAAGTCTGATTTCTCTGTCATCAAGATCTGAGTGGGTAATCCCCCCAAAAAACCGGTGGGAACAGAAGTAGAATTTTCTTGTTAAGGGAGTTCTACGCAATGAAGAAGTCGAGATTCACGGACAGCCAGATCATGGAGGCGCTC
>NZ_JAHLKR010000025.1 GCF_021991875.1 Mycetohabitans sp. B8 | reverse complement strand
GTATCGAAATACCCTGACGGTAAGCCCTCGGTGACATGTGCAGCCTGCGTGCGCAATTGAACACGTGAGGCCAGTTCCGGTTGCTGCGCCAACTGAGCGCGTAGTGTCTCAATGGAAGGCGCGGAAAAGTCCGTGCCCCAATACGCGTCACAATGAGGCGCCAGGTGGGCGAGCAACAGTCCAGTGCCTACACCAATCTCCAACACGCGCCGCGGTTGCAGCTCACGGATGCGCTCCACCGCATCCGCGCGCCATGCCTGCATATCCGCTAATGGGATCGGTTGGCCATCGTAGCTACTCTTCCAAATGTTGAAATTCTCACCAAATGGATAGTCCGCGTCGTCTTGATAGTACGTATCGTAGACCTTCTGCCATTCTTCGACTTGATTCGCCTCCGTCGCGAGATCTCGCTCGGCAGGCGCTTTATCAAGCACGATATAGCCAACCAGTTGTTGGCTTCCAGCTTGGTCCTCTCGCGCGATTACCGCAGCTTGCGCCACGCCCGGGTGACACTGCAGCACCGCCTCAACCTCGCCCAGCTCAACCCGGAAGCCACGGACCTTGACTTGCTGGTCCGCGCGGCCGACAAACTCCAGCGCGCCATCCGAGCGCCAATACGCAAGATCGCCCGTCCGGTACAGCCGTGCACCGCTCGCATCGAACGGATGAGCAATGAAACGCTCGGCAGTCAACCCCGGTCGGTTGAAGTAACCCCTGGCCACGCCCGTACCGGCTATATACAATTCCCCCACGACGCCAACCGGCACCGGACGCAAGCATGCGTCTAAAACGTAGGCCGTGGCGTTATCCAGGGGTGTACCGATCGGCATCGACGCTTGCGCTTGATACGGCGCCTCGATCAGATGGCAAGTGGCAATGGTCGTCTCGGTCGGTCCATACCCGTTGATAAACCGCAGGGTTGGGCAGTACTCAAGCACGCGCTGCGCCGCCGCGGAGGAGACAACATCGCCGCCCACCGTCAGCTGACGCACACTGCGCAGATAGCTCAAGTCACCTTCAGCCATCACTTGAAACAACCCTGCGCTCAACCATAGCGCGCTCACCTGATGCGTTCGGATGGTCTCTTGCAGCACGTGCACGTCCAACTCACCCGGCGGCACAATGACTGCCTGGCCACCGCACAACAGCGGCGTCCACAGCTCATACGTGGACACGTCAAAGGCGTGCGACGAATGCAGCAGCACGCGATCGCGCGCGGCTGACAAACGCCGGTCCCAGGCCATATAGCGCACCGTGCGATGCACAATGCCCACGCCTTTAGGCTGGCCGGTCGAGCCCGACGTGTACATCAAATACGCCAGTTGCTCGGGCGAGCAAGCCACCGCGGGGTTATCGCTTGGCTCCTGAGCGAGTGACGCCTCGCCACCAACAACAATGACATGGGGATTGAGCGCATCGCAGCGCGCTTGTAAGGCGCAATCCGTCAGCACAATGGGTGCGCGCGTTTCACTCAATAACGTGTACAGCCGGCTGTCAGGCCATTGCTCGTTCAGTGGCATATAGACGCCACCGGCTTTAATGACGGCCAGCGCTGCCACCACGCGCTCGGGCGAGCGTTGCATCAACACGGCCACGGGTGTCTCCGTCACCACGCCCAGCCGGATCAACCGATGAGCCAGACGGTTCGCCTGAGCGTTAAGTGCCGCGTAACTAATTCGCTGTTCTTTAAAAATAAGTGCAATGGCTTCAGGTGTTTGGGCTACCTGTTCTTCAAACAACTGGTGCACGCACCGATGCGACGGATAATCGCGCTGCGTCGTATTCCATGTTTTGAGCAGCAAGGTTCGTTCGTCTTCGGGCATCACCTCCAGTTGCTGAACCGGTTTGTCGTGCGCATGCTCGAGTGCTTCGACAAGGCTTTCTAGTGCCTGCTGCATCGACCCACACACACGATCTGGGTCGATTGGCTGCGCCACTTGGCAGCCCAAGCTTAAAATTTGCTTAGAATCGTCCACTGCCAATGTGAGCGGATAATTAGTACGCTCCTCTGCGCTTAATAACTCGACACCGTCGGCCATCAGGGTTTCAGCCAAAGGCGCCTCATTATGCCGATAGTTGAGTAGCGCACTAAACAGTGGCCTGCCTGTCGGCACCCCACTGCAGCGCTGCGCGAGTGCCAGCGACGCATGTTCGTGTTCGAGCAGGGCGGCCAAGCGCGCGTGTGTGTCTCGCACACTGTGCTCAACATTACCGTACAAATCCACACGCAGCGGTAACGTATTAATGAACAGCCCCATCGCACTATCCGCGCCGTCCCCTCCTTGCATCCGCCCAAACAGCACCGTGCCAAACACCACTTGCTGCCGGCCACTCGCACGCGCCAGTACTTGCGCCCACGCCAAATGGCACAAGCTAGCTAAACTCACGCCCAAGTTTCTGGCCTGGGCGCGCAGTCGATCGTTTAACTCTTGTGGCAGCGCTCGGCGCGCCTCGGCGATTTGATTACCATCGCAATGTACATCCTCTAACCCGAACGGCAGCGTGGGTTCCTCCACGTCAGCCAGCATGTCAGTAAAGAAGCGCGCATGCTCCTCTTCACTGACACCCAGGCGGGTCTGCGCGACCAGGTTACGGAACGGTTGGGCTGGTGGCAATGTGTCGCCCCGTCCCTCAATGAAAGCCTGCACTTCATTATTCATGACCTCCAGTGTCGAATGATCGTTGATTAAATGATGCACCAATTCGACTAATAACCAGCGGCCATCACTGTCTCGCGCAACAACGAAATGCATCAAGGGGGCTTGAGTTAGATCGATGCGATGCCGGCGAGGATTAAAGCGCTGGGCCAGTTGTTCGGTGATCGGCCCGTCAGCCGGATCCAACGCAAGTTCAGTAATCGGTAGCGACACGTCACGCCAGACGACCTGTGCAGGCGTGGACATATCTTCCCAGATAAACGCGGTGCGCAAAATATCGTGGCGATCGACGACATGCCGAACTGCATCAAGGTAGCAATCGAGCCGTTCCCGATTGGCAAAGGCCTTTTGAAAGATCAATAGATAGGGATCACCGTCGTTGGCCAATAGATGATGAAACAAGATACCGTCTTGCAGCGGTGACAACGCATAAATATCTTGGATGTTTGCCACCCCATCCGGCACCTGCGCGACGATCCGGTCGATGTCAGCTTGGGTTAGGCCAATCAGTGGCAGCATCTCCGGTGTCAGCGTGGTCGTGTCAGGGGTGATCGCATTCGGAGGTACCGCCACTTCACGATGCTGACCCAGCGATTGAGCCAACGCACTCAACGTGGGTCTGTCAAACAGCGCACGGACAGACACCCCTAGACCAATACGGCGCAGGCGCTCAATCAAGCGCACCACCAGCAGCGAATGGCCTCCGAGTGCAAAGAAGCTGTCATGCCGGCCGACACGCTCCACCTCAAGCAATTCGGCCCAAATTTGAGCCAGCGTGGTCTCTAATTCGCCTTGCGGCGCTTCATACGCTTGATGCGCGAGTGCACCAGCGTCTGGCTCAGGTAGCGCACGCCGATCCAGCTTGCCGTTCGGGGTCAGCGGCAATGAGTCCAGCCGCACAAACGCGGCCGGCACCATATACTCGGGCAAGCGAGCGGCTATATGCGTGCGCAGCTCGCCGACCAGCGCGTCATCCGGCTCGGCCACCACGTACGCGACAAGCCGCTTATCCATGCCTTCGCCCCGCACGAGCACCACTGCATCGCTCACCTGGGCGTGTTGCACCAGGCACGCCTCGATCTCGCCGGGCTCAATGCGAAAGCCGCGAATCTTGACCTGGTCATCATTGCGGCCTAAGTACTCCAGATTGCCATCGGGTCGGTAACGAGCCAAATCGCCCGTTTTGTACATTCGCGCATTGGGTACATCCGAGAACGGATCGCACACAAAGCGCTCAGCGGTCAGCTCCGGACGGTTCAGGTAGCCACGCGCCACCCCGTCCCCCCCTATGTACAGCTCCCCCACTGCACCCTGCGGTACCGGCTGGCCGTGTGCATCGAGCAGATAAACTTGGGTGTTCGCAATCGGCCGACCAATCGGGATATTGACGTTGCCCTTGGGCACCGCAGTGATCCTATAAGTCGTCGCGAATGTAGTGCTCTCGGTCGGACCATAACCGTTGATCAGCTGTTGAGGAGGCGTCTCTCGCAGTACTTGCGCCACCACGCTCGCATCTAGCGCGTCACCGCCGACAATCAAGGCCTTGAGTTGGGGAAAGACTGGGCCCAATTCCACGGCCATTTGATTGAACAAACCTACCGTCAACCACAAAACACTGATGCGCTGCTCGCGCAACGTTTGCGCAAACAGCGCTGGAGTCAGCACCGTGTCATGATCGATTACGACAGCCATCGCGCCATTTAATAACGGGGCCCAGACCTCAAAGGTGCTTGCGTCAAAAGCCGGATTGGCCGCCAGTGCGACGCGATCATCCGCTCCAACATCAACATAGCCATTGTTGATCACGAGCCGCGCGATCGCTCGATGCGGCACCAGCACGCCTTTGGGCATGCCGGTGGAGCCCGACGTGTACATCACATAGGCAGTATCAGCACTGCAGCAGGGCGGTTGTGGGCACGTCGTTGGAGTGTGCTCCGTTTCGTCGTTGTCTGACCAATCCAGACGCAATAGCGCTGTGGACACAGCAGCCGCCACTTCGGTGTGCACATCGGTGAGCAACAACTGCGCTGCGCAATCGTTCACGACCCAGCTTTGCCGCTCTGTGGGCGCGCGCGGATCAATCGGTACGTAAGCGGCCCCTGCCTTGAGGATTGCCAACTGGGCCACCACCAAATCAATCGAGCGCTCAAGCAGCGTGGCAACAGCGTGTCCAGGTTGAATGCCCAGATCAATGAGCCGATGCGCGAGGCGGTTCGCTCGTGCGTCCAATTGCGCATAGCTCAGTGTCTGCTCTTCATACACTAGCGCAGTGGCTTGCGGGCTGCGCGCCACCTGCGCCTCGAACAACTGGTGCACACACTGATGTGACGGATACTCACGCCGCGTCGTGTTCCACGTCTGAAGCAGCAACTGACGCTCATCCGCTCCCAGCATCTGAAGCGTTGCCACCGGTTGCTGTGGACAGGCCACCATCGCCTGCAACAGCGTCGTCAGATACTCCACGTGCCGCTCGATTGTCGCGGAGTCAAATAGCGCACTCGCATAATGCAATGACCCGGTAATCTCCTCACCTGCTTCATACAGGTGCATTTCCAGGTCAAACCTGACCATGTCGTAATCAAGCTCGCCGGGCTTGACATCCAGCTCGGGTAAGCTCCACTGCCCTGTCTCATTGCTCTGCCACGCGAACATCACCTGAAATAGCGGCGTGTGATTTAAGCGGCGCGGCGGCTGCACGATCTCGACGACCTGCTCGAACGGCAAATCCTGATGCGCCTGCGCGTCCAACGTCGTGCGCCGCACGCGCTCGAGCAGTTGTGCGGTATCGGGTTCGCCCTCCAAATTCACGCGTAACGCCAACGTATTGACAAAAAAGCCAATTAACGGCTCGATCGCGGCATGCCCCCGGTTCGCGCTGGGCGTGCCAATGACCAAATCGTCCTGGCCTGACAGGCGCGCGAGCACCGCGCTCCACGCGGCGAGCACCGTCATAAATAGCGTCGTGCCGTGCTCACCGCTCAAACGCTTCAGTGCACGCGTGGTTCGTGCATCGATCTGCACCGGCACATGCGCGCCGGCAAACGACTGTTGCGCCGGGCGCGGCCGGTCCGTCGGTAGCTCCAGCAGCACCGGCGCATCGGCCAGCGTCGTGCGCCAATAGTCGCTCTGCGTTTGAAGTCGCTCACCCGACAGCCACTGACGCTGCCAGGCCGCATAATCCGGATATTGGATCGCCAGCGCCGGCAGCGGATCGGCCTGGCCGGCAACGCCTGCAGCATACAACGCGCTGAGTTCCCGCACGAATACCCCAAGCGACCAACCGTCCGACACAATATGATGCTGCGTGAGCACACACACGTGTTCATCATCGGCAAGCTGGATTACGCACGCACGCATCAGCGGACCATGCATCAGATCAAACGGTGCGCTCGCTGCGCCGCGACTTAAGCGCGCCAGTTGCATTTCGACGTCCGGCGCTTTGCGCAGGTCATGCCAGTGCAGCGGCACGCCCGTATCGGCCGGCAGCAACCGCACCTGCGGCTGACCCTCGATACTCACGAACGTCGAGCGCAGCGCCTCATGGCGAGAGAACAGTGCGTCTAGCGCTTGTTGCCATGCAGTCCGGTTCAGTGGCCCATGCAGATGCAGGATAAGCGGGATGTGATAATTCGCGCTTGTCTCATCAAGTTGTGTGAGGAACCACAGCCGTTGCTGCGCGAACGACAGCGGCAAGCCGCCTTCGCGTGAGATCGGTGTGATCTCAGGCAGCGCACTGGTCTGCTGGATCAATTGCGCATTCACCACCGCCGCGAACGCCGCCAGCGTCGGCGACGCGAACAGCGTCGCGAGCGGCACGTCAGCACCCAACGCCCTGACCCGGTTCATCAAACGCACCGCAAGCAGCGAATGGCCACCCAGCGCAAAGAAGCTATCATGCCGGCCCACACGCTCGGCACCCAATAGCTGCGCCCAGATCGTCGCCAGCGTGGCTTCTAGCTCGCCTTGTGGCGCTTCATACGCCTGATGCGCGAGCGCGTCGTCATCCGGCGCGGGTAGCGCACGCCGATCGAGCTTGCCGTTGGGCGTCAAGGGCAACGCATCCAGTCGCACGAA
>NZ_JAHLKR010000024.1 GCF_021991875.1 Mycetohabitans sp. B8 | reverse complement strand
CGACAACGCGTCGGGGCGGGCGCGGGCGGGGCAATGGACACGGGCACGCATGCGATGGACGCGCTCGGCGGCTCAACGCTGATCAATCTCGTCGATCCAGACATTCTCACGCGCGAATGCAGGCTCGCAGGGCTTGAAATCGAAGAAGCCGGTTTCGAGGGGCTCGCGATCGACGATGCAGAAGTGGCGGGTAGTGGTGGTCTCGAGCATGCAAGCGTGATTGCCGTGAAGCCGATGTGTTAGGCGTTGCATTGTCTTGCTGCATTGTGTCGTCCGACGTGGGGCGGCCCGACTTCCAACCTTCTATTACGGATTCCGTCGATGTCTGCTACCCAAGAAGCTCGATCGATTGTGGATGTCATTCGCAACTTGCTGGCCGAAGCACTCGGTGTTGAAGCCGCTCAGATTGGTGCTCAAAGGACGTTTTTCGAACTGGGTCTTACGTCGCGCATCGGTGTGATATGGATGGCGCGCATCAACAAGGTCTATGGCCTCTCGATGCCAGCAGTGCGCGCGTACAACTATCCGACGCTGGAGAAGCTGGCCGGCAGGATTCAGGAGGAGCTTGCCGCGCGCGCAGCGGGTGCGACGGCGGCAGGCAAGGTCCCGGCGATGTTTGGCAAGCGCGGCAATGCCGGTGGGCGCAGTCAAGGGGTGGGTGTGCAGCCGGCGGAAAACAGCATGGCGGTGCATCACGGTCGTGACACGCGCCCCGCAAACGCGTCTTCAGCGCGTCGTGCCATTACATTTGCAAAGTCTTCCGGGCGCGGGACTGTGCGCGGTGACACGGCGATTGCGATCGTCGGCATGTCCGGCTGTTTTCCGCGTGCGCGCAACAAGGTGGAGTTTTGGCAAGCCATAGTCGAGGGGCGAGATTGCGTGAGCCGCGTGTCGCGGCCATACTGGAAAATGGGTTCGGTGTACAGTCCAACTCCGCAACCGAGGCGGACCTATTCGGAATGGCTCGGCGCAGTCGACGACATCGATCGGTTTGATCCGCTTTTCTTCAACATCTCGCCTGCCGATGCAGACCGGATGGATCCGCAGCAACGGCTGCTTTTGCAGGAGGCATGGCGCTGTCTCGAAGACGCGGGCTTGCGTGTCGACACGCTAGCAGGTCGTCGCTGCGGCGTGTTCATTGGCTGCGGCACCTACGGCCAAAGTCAGAACGGGCAGGATTTGAGCGCGGCGGGTTTTCTCGGCGCAAGCCCGTCGATTCTCGCTGCGCGGATTGCGTACTTGCTCGATCTGCGCGGTCCGTGCATCACGCTAGATACAGCCTGCTCTGCGTCGCTCGTTGCGATCGCGCAAGCATGCGATAGCCTTATGCTCGGCGATAGCGATCTTGCTCTGGCAGGCGGCGTGTCGATCTTGGCCGATCCGTCGATTCACATCATGGCGAGTCAGGCTGGCATGTTGTCGCCGCAGGGCCGCTGCTTCAGTTTCGATCAGCGCGCGAACGGCTTCGTGCCGGGAGAAGGTGTGGGTGTCGTTGCACTCAAGCGATTGGATGACGCGCTTCGGGATGGCGACCACATCTACGGCAAGGTGATCGGCTGGGGCATCAACCAAGATGGTAAAACAAACGGCATCACCGCGCCGAGCCAGGCATCGCAATGCGAATTGCAACAGATGGTGTTTCGCAAATTTGGTATTGATCCGCGCTCGATCGGCCTAATGGAAGCACATGGCTCCGGCACGAAGCTGGGTGATCCGATCGAGGTGGAAGCGCTCGTTGACGCGTTTCGCTCATTCACCGACGCCACTGGCTATTGTGCGCTGGGTTCGGTGAAAAGCAACGTGGGGCATTTACTTGCGGCGGCGGGCGTCGCGGGGTTTTTCAAGGCATTGCTCGCGCTCAAGCACCAGACGCTGCCGCCGTCCATTCATTTCGAGACGCTAAATGAGCATATCAAGCTCGACGGCTCGCCATTTTTCATCAACACGACCGCGCGGCCGTGGCTTGCCGATGCGTTCTGTTCGCGGCGCGCGGCTGTCAGCTCGTTCGGCTTTAGCGGTACCAATGCGTACGTGGTGTTGGAAGAGCACGAGGCCGCGCCGCGCGCCGAGCAGTCGGCGCAGCCGCCTGCGCGCGAGGTGATCGTCCTGTCCGCGCACGACGACGAGCGCCTGCGTGTCTACGCACAGGCGCTTGCCGACGCGATTCGACGCCCGGGCTATGGCGGCGAGCCGCTACGCATCGACGACATCGCACATACGTTGCAGGTGGGTCGAGCGACGCTTGATGCACGGCTCGCAATCATCTCCGGTTCCATACAGGAGCTGGCGGCCAGCTTGGCTGCGTTTATCGCGGGACGCAACGACGATCCGACAGTGTTCCACGGCCGCGTGGCGAATGGCGACGATACGCTGATCGACACGAATGATATCCCGACGATAGTCGAACGCTGGATCGCAGGCGGTCAGCTTGACAGGCTTGCGCAGTGCTGGGTCAAGTATGGCTTCGACTGGCGAGGTCATCAGACGTGGCGCGCGCGCATCGCGCGTCGGATCGATTTGCCGACTTATCCGTTCGAGCCTCGCCTATGCGAGATGCCCGTGTTCGGGCTTGCCAGTCAGCGCATAGCGCAAGACGCCGTGTCGCCGCTCGTTCATACGAACATTTCCACGTTCGACCAGGTTGCCTTTAGCTCAACGTTTGATGGCACTGAGTTTTTCTTCGACGATCACGTCATTGTCGAGCGCAAGACCTTGCCGGGCGTCGCGTACCTCGAAATTGCTTGCATCGCCGGATGCATTGCGACTGGTAAACGAGTTTCGGCACTGAGAAACGTGGTTTGGCTCAGACCGTTTCAAATCGATTCGACATCAGCGACGCTCGTCATTCGTGTGAAGCGCAACGGCAAACGGATGACTTTTGAAATCGTTGAGCGTGCGCTGCAGCAGGAACGGTTGTGCGCGCAGGGCGAACTTGCGTTCGATGACGCTGGCACGCGAGGCTTCGTTGCACTCGATGAGCGACTTTTGCACGCAACATTCGTGGGCGGCCCCGACGACTGCTACGCGCGTTTCGACGCGCAAGGCTTTGCCTACGGTCCTGCGTTTCGAGGTATTCGTGCGCTATACCAAAGTGGGGCCGACCTCATTGCGCGCATCGAATACCAGCACGATGCGCGCATGCGGTACGAGCGTGGCGGCGATGTGCTCTCGGATCACTATACGTTGCTCGATGGTTTTGTATTGCATCCGGGTCTGCTTGACAGCGCGTTTCAGCCGTGCATTCGCTTTTGCGAGGCGCGGCATCCGACGCGCACGTTCATTCCGTACGCGCTTTCCGACATCACCGTGTTCGACAGCCTGCCGGCGCGCTTCTACAGCATCGCGACGCTCAAGCACATCGATGATGAAAACGCGCATTTCTCGATCGAGATGGTCGACGACACAGGCGTGCCGCTCGTGCGGATCGACGATCTAATGCTGCGTCCTGTCAACGCGGTACGTCCAGCCTATGCGCCGGAGCATCCCATTCATCTGTACCGGATGGACTGGACCGACGCTGCGTCATACGTCGGTGCCGCGACTCGAGAGCGAGCGCGCAAAGACGCGCGGCGGCTGGTGTTCCTTCCCGCAGGCTTTGCGATGACCGGAAACGCGCGCGAGCAGGATATCGTCGTTTGTCCAGGACAGGGATTCGGCGTGCTTGGAGAGCGCCGATACGAAATTGACCCGCGCTCAGCCGCTGATTATGCCCAACTTTGGGAAGCGGTCGTACGGCCGATGCAGCCGCTTGAGATCGTGCATGCGTGGGCGCTGGCGGACGAGCCATCGCCCCACGACGAAGCGGCAGCTGTCGAGCGCACTGCGGATCGACTTGGACGCAGCTTGTATTCGCTGACGTACCTCGCACAGCAGCTTGTCCGGCATCGCGCGCTCAAGCAAAGCGCACTGCTATGCGTGCATCGCTGCGCAGGCGGTTATGCAGCACCCGCGCATCTTGCAGTCAGTGGATTGTTGCGTAGCTTCGCTGTCGAGCAGCCTGATCTACTCATACGCTCGGTTGGCTATGAGTCGACAAATGCGCACACCCTAACGCTCGACTCGCTCGTGCAACGTGAGCTTGCGATTCCTCACCTGCAAGGTGAGGCGATCGAAATCCGTTATGCGGGAGATCAGCGTCTCGCGTTGACCGCTCGCCATATGGCCGACGCTGGCTTGGAACACGATGCATCGGGCGCACCAAAGGCACTCGGCGTGGGAGGTGGCGTGCAGATGACAGCGCGGCTCCGAAAGAGCGGCGTTTATTTGATTTCGGGGGGAGCGGGTGGCCTGGGGCTGATGCTGGCCGAAGCGCTCGTGCGGCGGTATGACGCGCGCGTCGTGCTCACCGGACGGACCGTGTTCGAGGCGCTGGCCGCCCCAGTCCGTGAGCGTATTTGCGCACTCGGCGACGCGCATGCGCACTATATCGTGGCCGACGTCACGCACGAGCAAAGCGTCGCCATGCTTGTCGACGCAGCACGCGCACGTTTTCAGCGATTGCACGGCGTGTTCCATTGCGCGGGAGCGATGGCCAATGCCGCCGTGACTGACAAGACGGCGGACGCGATCGCGCGAATTGTCGAGCCGAAGATTCTCGGCGCAATCCTGCTCGATCGAGCGACGTGTGATGACGCGCTCGATTTGTTTGTTGTCTATTCATCCATCGCGTCGGTCATGCGCTTCGCCGGTCAGACGGATTATGGGTACGCAAACCGCTTTCTCGACGGCTTTGCCACACATCGGCAGGCGCTTGTTCGCAAAGGTTTGCGCAACGGCCGCACATTGTCCGTCGTCTGGTCACTTTGGCGCGACGGGGGAATGACGCTCGACGACGCGAAGGTGCAGTTGCTCGAGCGCTTGCATGGGCTCGTTCCGCTCGATGCGAGCAGTGGCTTAAACGCGCTCGAGGCCTGTTTAGTCGATAACGCCAACGTGTCTGCGGATCATGTCGTTGTGGTGCGAGGGCGTGCCGACGAGATTGAGGCGAACTGGCCAGAATGCGTTACGCGTGAACATCAAGATGCGCCGCCGGCGCCGCGCGCAAAGCCGACGTGCGCGGGTACGCTCGCGGATCAGGTGCTCGCCGAGTTGGCAACATTGTTAAAGCTTGAAGCATCCAACATCGATCCGGATAAAAATCTAATGCAGTACGGCCTCGATTCGATCAGCGCAATGGTGCTGATTAACAAGGTCAACGATGCTTTCTATATTTCCGTTCAGCCGGCTGCGTTGCTCAGGCACCCGACGCTCAACGAGTTTGTCGCGCATCTGCAAGCGGAACATTGGGCAGAATGCGGCGATGCCGATGCCCCGAACGCGAGCGTGGCGAGCTTGGCAGCTGAGTCGGTAGTTGAGCACGACGGTGATGTGGCGCTCGACGTGCGCCAGGCAGATGTCGCTGTTCAAGAGCGGGGAGACGCGGATGCTAAGTTCGCTTATCCGGATCCGTATCTTGCTCCGATTGTCACGCCGTCGGAAGGGCTGGCGGCCGTTTACCCGTGGCCAATGACACGCGGTCAACACGCGTTATGGTTTCTGCATCAACTCAACGGTGCAAATTCAGCGTATCACATTGCGGTCACATTCCGTCTGCGTTCGCCGCTCGACATGGCGGCCTTCGAACATAGCTATGCCGAGCTGTTGCGTCGCCACCCTGCGTTGCGTGCCAATTTCCGCAATAAAGAGGGACATGCCGAACAGCTTGTTCGTGAGACGATTGAGCCAGACCTACGTCGTGTGGATTGCGCGGGAATGTCGACCGATGCAATTCTAGAGGCGATGCAGGATGCGCACCGTTGTGCGTTCGACTTGACGCGGGACGCGTTGAGCCGGGTTCGTGTGTTTGTGCGCAACGAGTCGGATGCGTTCGTGCTGTGGACGGTCCATCATCTTGTGTCCGACGCATGGAGCCAGTGGGTCCTGCTCGACGAATTGCTCGCTAGATACGCCGCGCGGCGGCGTGGCGAAGCGCTTGAACTTGCGCCGCTCAAGCACACCTTCGCCGATTTTGCAAACGACGAGGCCCGCTTTCTTGCATCCGACGCGGGACGGCGTCAAATCGAATTTTGGCAACGCCAGTTGGGCGGCCAGATCCCAGTGTTGAATCTGCCGACTGATTATCCGCGCCCACGCGTACAGACGTTCAACGGTGCGTCAGTGCCGGTCGTTTGCGACACTAGCATGAGTGACGCACTGAGGCAGCTCGCACGGCAGCAGGCAGTGACGCCGTTCGCCGTGTTGCTCGGCGCATACCAATGTTTGCTCGGCCGCTATTCGGGCGAGCGCAGCATTTGGGTTGGCTCGCCTGTGTCCGGTCGTATTGACGAGCAATACGCCGATCTTGTCGGCTATTTCATCAACTCCATTGTGCTGACGGCGGATCTTGGCGCAAATTTAGCGTTCAGCGAGTTCATACAGCAACAACAGCGTATTGTTGTCGATGCGCTTGAGCATCAGCGAGTGCCGTTTTCGAGGCTCGTCGAGCTATTGAACCCTAGCAGGGAAGGTGGGCGTACACCGCTGTTCCAGGCTGAATTTGTCTATCAGAAGGCGCATAAGACGGGCGAGTTGATCCGTATCCTGTCGCCGGAGGCAGGCGTCGCGATTGAATACGAAGGCTTGCAGCTTGAGTCGGTGCCGTTTGCGCAGCAGGAAGGGCAGACCGATATTTGCCTTGAGATGACGCAGATTGATGAGCGCTTTGTCGGATCGTTCAAGTTCAATTCGGATCTGTTTGCACCGGCCACGATGCGAAGCATTCGCGATGGCTTCATGACGCTTCTTGCCGCCGCTGTCGCGCATCCCGACACACCGATCCACGCGCTGCCGATTGGCATGCTCAAAGGGAGGGTGAGCGGCTTGACGCATCTTGAGGGACCTCGTGGACCGTCTGTGCGCTCGACTGTAATGGAGCTCATTGAGCAGCAGGCGGCCGAGACGCCCGATGCACAGGCGGTCATTGATGGCCACACGGCTTGGACATATCGCATGCTAAACGAGCGTGCGAACCGGATCGCACACCATTTGCGCGCACGCGGCCTTGCGCCCGGGGGGCGAGTGGCGCTGTGTATGCGACGCTCGGCCGATGTCGTCGCGACACTTCTTGCCGTAATGAAAGCGGGCGGAACCTACGTGCCGATGGATGCGGCATTTCCGGTTGAGCGTTTGCAACTGATGCTCGATGATGCAGCGCCAGCTTTGGTTGTTACCGATCACGAGGCAACGCTGCCTAACAGCCTCACACTCGGCGGTGCGGCACTTGTTGACCTCGACGCGCAATCGGACGAAATTTCCCTTTGTCCGGCGACCCCTGTATCCGTCACGGTGCCCTTGGATAGTATCGCGTACGTCATCTACACGTCGGGTTCGACCGGGCGTCCGAAAGGCGTGCAGATTCCACATTCGGCGTTGACCAACTTCTTGCTGTCGATGCGCGATAAGCCTGGCATGTCCGCGCGAGATCGGTTGCTTGCAGTGACCACCATCTCGTTCGACATCGCTGGGCTCGAGTTGTATTTGCCGCTCGTGTCGGGCGCGGTCGTGGTGCTCGCGTCGCGCGATGACGCGATGGACGGATTAGCATTGCAGCGTCGATTGGCTGAACATCGGATCACCATGATGCAAGCAACGCCGACCACCTGGCAGATGCTTGTCGAGTCGGGTTGGCAGGGGGCGCCTGGATTCACGATCCTCTGCGGTGGGGAGCCGCTACCGCGTGTGCTTGCGCAGCGATTGTCACGATGCGGCGCACGCGTGTGGAATCTTTATGGACCGACCGAAACGACGATTTGGTCATGCATCGGTCTTGTCGTGGACGATGGCGAGCAGGCGGTCGAGCCGATCGGCGAGCCGATCCGTAACACGAGTCTGCATATCGTCGACGACGCGCTACAGCCTGTCTCGGCTGGGACGATCGGCGAACTGTGCATTGGTGGTGACGGCGTCGCGACAGGTTATTTGAACCGCCCTGAGTTGAACGTGCAAAAGTTTGTCCAGACGCGCTGGGGGCGACTCTACCGTACGGGTGATCTTGTGCGGCTCACGCATGACGGTAAGCTGGAATTTCACGGGCGTACCGACCATCAACTCAAGATCCGCGGGTTTCGCGTTGAAGCGGCCGAAATTGAACATTTGATCCGCTCGGACGAACGCATTGCCGATTGCGTGGTGACAGTCTGGAACCGTTCTGCCGAAAGCGGTGTTGAGGGGATTCTGACCGCTTATCTTGTGATGAAGCAGCGCACGTCTTGGACGGATGCAATCAAAGCGCAGTTGCGCGAACGCATTGGCCACGCGCTGCCTGCGTATATGGTGCCGTCGGTGTTCGTCGTGCTTGACGTCTTTCCGCTCACGCCTAACAACAAAGTTGACCGCAAGGCACTGCCACAGCCTGATGCGGTGAGTCCATCCAATGCGTTGAGCGTGCAGTTCACGCACGCATCCCATGCGCAGCCCGCTGGCCGTGACGGTACCGTGGAAAACGATGCGCGCATCGAGAAACTATGGTGCGAAGTTCTACAACTGGATAACGCGCCGGCCGACAGCCATTTCTTTGTGTCGGGAGGTACGTCGTTTAGCGCGTCGCGGCTCATGTATCTGCTGCGTCGCGATTTGGCCATCACCGTTCCAGTTAGCCTGCTGTTTGAACATCCGACGCTGGCTGATTTCTCGCGACAGGTGCGCGTGCTGATGCCTGCCGTGCCGCCTGCGGCCGACGCGAACGACCCGCTCCTTGAAATTTTAGAGCGCGTCCGACACGGCCATCTGAGTGTCGATCATGCCACCCGTCTAATTGATGAGATCCAGTGAACATGACCTTTACCCCCGCTGATATCCTGCGTCTCGTTCAGGATGGTCGACTCGCGCCACAGCATGCGCGCGAACTGTTCGCGACGTCGGCCAGCCGCGCGCCCGCGCGCTTGGCCAACGCTTCGCCCAGAGGGGCGGATATCGCGATTATCGGTCTGTCGGGCCGCTTTCCCGGCGCGAATGACATAGCCGCCTTTTGGGACAATCTCGCGCACGCGCGGCATAGCGTCGCCCCGATTCCGTCGACTCGCTGGGACTGCGCCGATTTCTACGATCCGGACCGCACGGTTGCCAATAAAAGTTACAGCAAATGGGCGGGTCTCATCGACGACATTGCGGGCTTCGATGCTGATTTCTTCAACATCAGTCCGCGTGAGGCGCTGCTGATGGATCCGCAGCAGCGCCTCTTTTTGCAGGAGGCATGGCGTGCGATCGAGCACGCGGGTTATGCGCCTGATAGTTTGTCGGACCGTAAGTGTGGTGCATTTGTGGGCTGTGTTGCGGGCGACTACCTGACTCGCTTGCGAGACGAAGCCGTGCCGGTCGATGCCTATCACTTGACGGGCAACACGGGGTCGATTCTTGCCGCGCGGCTATCTTATTTTCTCAACTTAAAGGGCCCGGCCGTCGCAGTCGACACCGCATGCTCGTCGTCGCTCGTCGCCGTACACATGGCATGCGAGAGTCTATTGAGCAGCACATGCGACATCGCGATCGCAGGCGGTGTGATGCTGTTCAGCACGCCAGAATTGTTTGTGCAGGCATCGCGGCTGGGCATGCTGTCGCCAGACGGGCTTTGCAAGACCTTCGATAACCGCGCAAACGGTATCGTGCTTTCCGAGAGCGTGGGTGTCGTTGTGCTCAAGCGTATCGCGGATGCGCAACGTGACGGCGACACCATTCACGCGGTGATTCGGGGCTCGGGCATTAATCAGGATGGCAAAACGCCGGGCATCACCGTGCCGAGCGCGTACGCGCAGGCGGCGTTGATTGCTGACGTGCAGACGCGCGCAGGCATTCACCCGGAAACGATTGGCTATATCGAAGCACATGGCACGGGCACGCGGCTTGGCGATCCGATTGAGCTCGAAGCACTGACGGCCGTGTTTCGTCGGCAGACCGAGAAAAAGCAGTTTTGCGCGATCGGCTCGGTCAAGACCAATATCGGCCACGCTCAGATCGCAGCTGGCATCACATCGCTGATCAAAGCGGTGCTCTGTCTCAATCGCAAGCAATTGCCGCCATCGCTGCATCTCGAGCAGCCCAATCAGTTGATCGATTTTGAGAACAGCCCGTTTCGCACCATAGCGGCGCTGGAGTCGTGGCCTGCCGCAGCGGCTTATCCGCGACGTGCCGGGGTGACCTCGCTCGGGTTCAGCGGCACCAACGCGCATCTTGTGCTTGAAGAATACGTTGACGGGCATGCCGTACGTGCTGCATCTCCATCGCCCGCGATGGTAGGCGAGACGCTCACCGTGCTGTCCGCACGCACGCCTGAGCGCTTGCGCGCGCAGGCGGCACGTCTTCTCGACTGGATACGCACGACGAGCGAACCGCCCGCGTTTGCCGATATCGTCTATACGCTGCAAGTTGGGCGCACAGCGATGTCTGCACGCCTTGCCATTGTGTGTCGTACTGTCGCCGAGCTCGAGCTCGGACTTCGCCGTTTCATTGCCGGTGAGCACGATGGTGATGCGCTCTTTGTCGGCAGCTCGTCCGCGCAGCAGGACTCGTCGAATGATGCGCTCGCATCTTCGCTTCGGTCGCAAACCGGCGACGGCGCTGCGCGCATCGCGCGTGCTTGGGTGACAGGCGCGGCCGTTGACTGGGCTGCTTACCATGACGTAGGCGCGAGAAAACGCGTGCCGTTACCTGGCTATGCGTTCGCAAGTGATCGATATTGGCCGTCGGTTACGAAAGCGGACGGGACGGCGCGCGAGCGATCGGAGACGGTCGTCACATCGCACGCGGCGAATGCGCGTGCGCACAATGACAGCGCGTTGCATCCGCTGCTGTCGGTTGATTTGTCTGTGGCGGGCCAGCCACGCTTCGGCCATCGCTTCACGGGCGATGAAGTTTATCTGAAGGACCATGTCGTGTCCGGCGCACCGACGCTTCTCGGCGTTTCGCATTTGGAAATGGCGATTGTGGCGGAGGCATTGTCACGCGGCGCACGCGGCGAGGATCGCGCTGCGCGGGCGGACCAGTTGATACAAGTTCACAATGTCGCTTGGATCAAGCCGCTGATCGTAACCGACCAGCCGAAGCCGATGCAGATCGAGTGCGAGATGACGTCGCGCGGCCTCGCGTATCGCGTGAGTGGCCGCGACGATACCCGTGCTGAGCTGTACTCGCAGGGGCGCATCCGCTTTGTGCCAGCGCCAGCGCGTGCACCCTTTGTGGAGCTGCACGCCGTCAAGGCGCGGTGTGGCAACGTGTGGACAGCGGCCGACTGCTATCGGATCTTCGAGCGCAATGAGCTGTGCTATGGGCCGGGGTTGCGCACCGTCGAAACGTTATGGTGGAACGAAGCCGAATCGCTCGCGCGACTTATCCTGCCCGAGCCGTTGCGCGCCGATCTCCACGCGTACACGCTGCATCCATCGCTGATGGATGGCGCATTACAAAGCCTGCTTGGCTTGCTCGGTGATCCGTCGGGTGATGAGCGACTTTATATTCCGTACGCGCTTAGCGAGATCACGGTCTATGCACCGCTGATCGCGCATTGCTATGCGTATGCACGTGTGGCCGGCAATCATGGGGCGACGGAGTTTGCGGAAAAACGTTTTGATATCGATATCGTCGATGACGAAGGGCGTATTCTCGCCGCATTACGTGAACTTTCGTACCGTCCCTACACCAGGCGCAATAAGCCCAGTTTGCACCGATTTGCGCCGACGTGGCGGGCAGCCGAGCTCGCTTCCTCGAGTGCCGGAGCGCAGCGTATCCAGACTGTCGTGTTTGCAGCACACCGCACGTCTATTACGGCGCTTGCGGCAGCGATCGGCCATGAGCCGCTGCATGTCATTCTGTCCGATGCTGTTCAGCATCAGGCGGCGCATGATGCCGACGGGCAAGCGATTTACATTGGTCCTGAATCACACGCCGCATGGGAGGGCCTGGCGGCGCGTTTGGATACCGATGCGCGCTGCCGTTTGGTATTTTTGCCGGATGCTTATCCGGGCGACGGCACGGCGCTGCTCAAATCACTTTATAGGCTGTTTCAAACATTGCGCGGCAATCATGTGGAGCGCGCAAGGATATTGTTCGTCGCGCGTGACGACATGTACGCGACGCGTGCCAGCCAGTTCGCGTTCGCTGGCTTCGCGCGCGTGCTGCAGCGCGAGCAGCCGGGCTTCGTCGCCAGTGTGCTTGCGCTGCGCGATCCGTATGCGGTCCAGTCGGCGCAGCGGATTGTGCAGGAGCTGGAACACACGCCGGGGCTGGCCGACGTGCTTGCACAGTACCGCGACGGCGTGCGCGTCGTCAGGGGCATCGAGCGCTGGCACCGGCCGGCGTCCACGCCCCATGGCAAATTGTTCTGCGACGGCGGCGTCTATTTGATCACCGGCGGTGCGGGTGGGCTCGGATTGCAGATTGCCGCTGAATTGCAGCGCCGCTACGCAGCCAAGATCGTTGCATGTGGCCGATCAGCACCCGACAGGGTCGAGCACGCAATCGAACGGGCGGGCTTGGCGAGGCTGCCGGGCGCGTTTCGCTATGTACAGGCCGACGTCTGCAACGCCGCGGATGTCGAACGCCTGTGCCGCGTCGCGCGCGCGGAGTTCGGACGGATCAACGGTGTCCTGCATGCGGCGGGCGGTATTCGTGATAGCTTGATCGCGAAGCAGGACCCAGCGTTGCTCGATGCGGTAACGGATCCGAAGATACGTGGTGCAATGCTTGTTGATGAGATGACGCAAGATGATCCACTGGATGTCTTGGTCTTGTTTTCATCGATCTCATCGCTTGCTGGCACGATTGGGCAAAGTGGCTATGCGTACGCGAACGAGTTTCTCGACCACTTCGCCGATTGGCGCAACGCGTTGCGTGAACAGGGGCGGCGTGCGGGCAAAACGCTTTCGATCAACTGGCCTTATTGGCGAGACGGTGGTCTGCGCCTCGATGAGCAGAGCCAGACGCTGATGAAAACCGTCATGGGGGTCGAGCCCTTGACACTTGCGCAGGGCATTGAGGTTTTGTTTGACTTGTCCGAGACGGACCCGTCGTCGTTTTGTGTTGCGGCAGGCGACTTTGCGAAGATCGCGAAGACGATCGGTGTAACCGCTGAGGCCGCCAGTGCACCCATGTCTGCGCCTCGTACGGCGCTAACGAGTGCTGTGCCGAAGTTAGACGACGAGCTGGTCGCGATGGCCGGGGAGATTTTGCGACGCGCGCCGCGTACGATCTTGGTGGACACGCCGTTCGCCGACTATGGATTCGATTCCATCACCTATGTCGAATTCGCAAATCGCATCAACCGGGCATATGATATCGACATCACGCCCGCGCTATTTTTTGAGCATAAGACGATAGCGGCGCTTATCCGTCATCTCAATGAGGCGTACGAGTTCGCGCAGTGGCGCCAGGCGCCGGGCGAACGCGACGCGGCGGCCGCCGCTGCGCCTGTCGCACTAGCAAACGTGCGTGTTCAACTCGATGCCGCGCTCAAGGCGCTGGCGGGCGAAGTGCTGAAGCGCGACGCGCAGCGGTTCGATATGGCAATCGCCCTTGCTGATTATGGTTTCGATTCGATTACATACGTCGAGTTCGCGAACAAGCTGAACACACGTTTTGACGTTGACGTCACGCCGGCGCTGTTCTTCGAACACAAGACGCTCGGCGCAGTTGGCGCATTTCTCGCCGACGCGCATCGCGACGCTGTGGAGCAAGCGTTGGTCGAAACGGTGCCCAGCGCATTGCATCACACTGAAGATACGTCCGAAGGTGCCCAATCGAGCGCGTCTAGTGAGCCGGCCGTCGTCTTCGGATCCGCCAAGGCCACCGCGCGCACCGACGCGGCCGCTGAGTCCAATCACAACGATTTGGATCGCACAGCGCCGGCTGACCCGACCCAGCCTGCATTCGCGCCGTCCCCTGTCGGCGTGCGCTCCGGGTATCCGCCTGTGCCAGACGATGGAGCGATCGCGATAATTGGAATGGCGGGCATATTGCCGGGCTCGCCTGATCTCGAGCGGTTTTGGGCGCATCTCGAGGCGGGTGACGATTTGATTTCTGAAGTCCCGCCTGATCGTTGGAGTTGGCAGCAGTTGTACGGCGACCCGGGCGAAGGCGGCAAGACACGCGCGAAGTGGGGCGGCTTCATCGAAGACGTTGATAAGTTCGATAGTCTTTACTTCAACATCTCGCCGCATGAAGCGAAGTTAATGGATCCGGCACAGCGCATCGCGCTGGAAGTCGTGTTCGATGCAATCGGCAACGCTGGCTACGCGGCGGCCGATCTTGCCGGCACCCATACGGCGATGTATATGGGTGTCGGTGCGCTTGACTACCTGAACTTACTCGTTGAATCTGGACAAAGCGTCAGCGCCTATTCATCGACCGGATTGTCTCATTCGGTGCTCGCAAATCGCATTTCCTATCTGCTCGACCTTCATGGGCCGAGTCAGCCTATCGATACTGCGTGTTCGAGCTCGCTGATTGCACTGCACCGTGCAGTCGAGGCGATTCGCCATCACGGTTGCGAGATGGCCATTGCGGGGGGCGTCAACTTGATGCTGAGCCCGTTTCTCACGTTGTCGTTCAGCAACGCGGGCATGTTGAGCGAAGATGGCCGATGTAAAACGTTCAGCCGGCGGGCGAATGGGTACGTGCGCGGTGAGGGTGCGGGAGCCGTTCTACTTAAGCCGCTTGCGAAGGCGCTCGAAGACGGCGACACGATCCACGCGATCATTCGCTCGACGGCGGAAAACCACGGTGGCCGCGCGTCGTCACTGACGGCGCCTAACCCCGCCGCGCAGGCGGCGCTGCTCATCGACGCCTATACCCGCGCGGGTGTTGATCCTGCCACGGTCACTTACATCGAGACGCACGGTACTGGCACGCCGCTTGGTGATCCAATCGAGGTCAACGCGCTCAAAAACGCGTTCGCCAAGCTTGCAACGCAGTATGGCGGCTCGCAGCATGCGCATCGCTGTGGTCTCGGCTCTGTGAAGACCAACATCGGTCACCTTGAAGCCGCTGCCGGGATGGCGGGCCTCTTCAAGGTTGTCCTGTCGATGCAGCATCGCACATTGCCACCGAATCTGCATTTTGATGAAGTAAACCCTTATGTGCGGCTGGACGATAGCCCCTTTTACGTCGTCGATCGTTTGCAGCCGTGGAATGCATTGCACGATGGTGACCAGCTGATTCCGCGCCGCGCCGGCGTCAGCAGCCTCAGCTTTTCCGGTGCTAACGCGCACGTCGTGCTGGAAGAATACGTTGAGCGGCGCCCACGCGCGGTACCGCATGGGGCGCAATTGATCGTGCTATCGGCGCGCAGCCGTGACCGCTTGATGGAGTCGGTGCGCCGTCTCGCGCGGTGTCTCGAAACGACCCCCGAGCTATCACTCGCCGATGTCGCCTATACGTTGCAGGTCGGCCGCGATCAACACAGCGAGCGTATCGCGATCGTCGCCGACAGCATCAGCACGCTGTCCGAGCGTTTGAACGATGTGTTGGCGGGCCGTCCGTTCCCGCCGACATGCGTGTGGTTCAGCCGCGATACGTCAGATGCGACGGACGATGACGCCGGCAACGCGCCGGACAGCGATGTCGGCGGGCGCAATGCACTTGCTGCGGGTGATCTCACCGCGCTCGCCCAGCGCTGGACTGCGCGACCCGAGGAGAAGATGGACTGGCGTGCGTTACCCCGCGCGCCGTACGTGCGGCGTGTGCCGTTGCCCACCTATCCGTTTGCACGGGTTCGCCATTGGGCCATTGAGTCGCGCGACGCGCCTAGGGACAAGCCGATGCTCGTGGGTGTCGCTGAGCATTGGACCGCTGCGAATGCGCGCCCGCCGGCGCTGATTGCGAATGCGCGTCGTGTCGTGCTTTGCTGCCTTTCAAATGTCCAATGGCAGACGCAGCTTGTTGAATTGGCCGCTGAGTGGATGCCGCAGACCCGCTTGGTCTTCCTCTCACGATACGCGAGTACATCCGACGGTGGCTATGTCGTGGATCTTGACGATCCGGAACAGATGGCGACGAGCTGTGCAAACGTCGTTCGCACACACGGCGAGGTGGACGGGATACTGTTTCTGTGGCCGCTCGAGGAGCCGACGTTCACGGCTCGCACGGACGCGATCGCCACGGTGCTTCAAGGACTTTGCCAAGTCCAGCGTCCGCCCGCGCGGGTGCTTGCCGCGGGCGCGTGCCGAACAGCGCTCGAGCGGTGTCAAGTAGAAGCGTGGGTTGGACTCGAGCGTTCGGCGCGTCAGTCAATGCCGGACAGTGAGCTATTCGCGGTGATCCTCAAAGGCAGTGTGCCGCTCGACGCCCACACGACACGCGTGGCGCTTGAACGCGTGCTGAGCGAATGGCTTGCGTCGAATGCGAAAAGTGTCCTATACGACGGCGATGCGCGTTGTGAGCTCGTCCGCGCACGCGTCGCACTGCCCGTTTGGGACGCCTCTTTGGCGGGCGAGGCACTGCCATCGGCGCGCGCGCGAACCTGGCTCATCACGGGAGGCAATGGGCGCCTCGGCATGCTGTTTGCCGACTATCTTGCGCGTACGCATGGCGCGGCTGTCCGGCTAGCGTTGATGGGCCGCTCCCCGCTGACCACGCAGCTCGGCACACGGCTCGATGCATTACGCGCGCACGGCGCACAAGTGCGTTACTTCCAAGCGGACGTGACAGACCGCGTCGCGATGCAGGCGGCGGTGCACGAGGCGAGAGCGGCTTTGGGTCCGTTCAGCGCGTTGCTGCATGCGGCGGGCGTTGAAGAAGGGCGCCCAATTTTGGAAGCAAGTGTCGATGAGTTTCGCCGTGTGTTGGCTGCGAAGACAACGGGGATTGAGATCGTCGATGCGTTGACGGCGGGAGATCCGCTTCTTTACGCGTGCTATTTCGGTTCCACGGCGGCGTTGCTCGGCGACATGGGGGCGGGTAGCTACAGTGTCGCTAACCGTTTCCTGATGGCGCATGCAGCGTATCGTAACCAGTTGGTCGCACAACATAAGCGGCACGGGCGTACCGTATGCATCGGTTGGCCGCTATGGCGTGAAGGCGGCATGGGCGCTGTGCGAGCCGCAGCTGATTCGGACGAGGCGAGTGGTCTCGCACTCTATCTGCAGAGCAGCGGGTTTGCGTTGCTGACAGCCGATGTGGGCTTGTCCGCCTTTGAGGCTGTGTTGGAGAGCGGCGTTGAGCAGGTCGCGCTGTTGTATGGCAACGCGCATCGCATCGATCGCTTACTCACGCTGGAGCCGGCCATCGGCGAGCCTGTCGCGGCGCCGGTGGCCTCCATTCCGCCCCGTGAGGACGCGATGCCGAATCGCGTCGAGAAAGCGCTTGACGCCGCGCGCGTGGCGACAAGCGGTCATGACGTGCGCGGCGTTACGCGCAATCTTCTGCAAGAGTTGAAGGTGTTGGCGAGCGAGCTGTCGCAGATTCCAGTCGAGGACATTGCGTCGCATGCGGCCTTGAGTACGTATGGTTTCGACTCTATTGGACTTGCTCGGCTCGCGAGAAAGATGCATGAACGTTTCACCGTGCCGGTCACGCCCGCGCTGTTCTTCAGCTATCCGACGCTCGACAAGCTTGCCGCGCATTTGGCGCATGAGCATCATGCACATTTGACGGCGCGTTACGTTTCGTCGTCTACCGCTGCGCACAGTGAGCGCGACACTCAAGGTTTGCGGCCGACACCCGATGATCAGCGCGCGCAAGGCACACACGGCAAAGGCACACAAGCCACACAAGATGCACCCACGGGAAAACGCGTGTTGGGCGCTGCCCGTGAGCCTATTGCAATCATTGGGGTAAGTGGCCGTTTCCCGCAAGCCGACTCGGTCGATGAAATGTGGCAAATTTTGCTGAACGGCCACGACGCGGTGACAAGCGAGAACGCGCCGCCTGGTTATCACTGCGGCTCCTTACGTGGCCCGGGTGATTTCGATCCGCTTTTCTTTGGCATTTCGCCACGCGCGGCCGAGGAGATGGATCCGCGTCAGCGCTTGCTCCTTGAAGAGTCGTGGCGCGCGCTCGAGCATGCGGCGATCGGTCCGGGGCATCTTGCATCGCAGCGCGTTGGTGTGTTCGTCGGTCTGGAAGAAGGCGAGTACTTCCGTTTGGGCGGCGGCGGCTCGATTACCGCGCATCACAGCGCAATCACCGCGTCGCATCTCGCGTATCTGCTCAACTTCGACGGTCCCGTCATGACGATCAACACTGCGTGTTCGTCCGGGCTCGTCGCACTGCATCAAGCATGCCAAAGCTTGCAGCTGGGTGAGTGCGACATCGCACTGGTGGGTAGCGTGCATTTAATGTTGACGAAGGACGCATTCACGCGCCTGGACGAAGCCGGCATGCTGTCGGCAGACGGCCGTTGCTGCACGTTCGACCGGCGCGCGAACGGCATGGTACCGGGTGAGGCGGTCGTGACGCTCGTCGTCAAGCCGTTGTCCTCTGCGCGTGCGGATGGCGATCCGATCCTGACCGTGATCGCCGGCAGCCAAATCAACTACGACGGCAAGACCAACGGCATCACTGCGCCGAACGGCGCTGCGCAAGTCAAATTGCTCAGGAACACCTATGCCGCTTGTGGGTTATCGCCACGGCAAATCGACTATATCGTGACGCATGGAACGGGCACATCGCTTGGCGATGCGGTCGAGGTCAATGCGCTTGCCGAGGTATTCGGTCAGTGCGCTGACGGCCCGCATTGCGCGCTCACGTCGACCAAGACGAACTTCGGGCACACGCTTGCAGCGTCAGGCCTTGTCAGTGCGCTGTGCCTTATGTCGGCGCTGCGCCATGGCGTGATTCCGCCTAGCCTACATTTTGATACGCCAAATGAGTTCGTCGACTGGAGCGAGAGCGCGCTCTTTGTGAACACCGAAGCGCGCGCCTGGCCCGCTGACACGCAGCGGCTTCGCTACGGCGCGGTTAGCGCATTCGGCATGAGTGGTACGAACGCGCATGTCGTGATGCGCGATCTTGCTGCCCACGAGCAGCGCGCGGTGCAGCGCTTTCAAACCGCGCCGGCCTACCTGCTCGCGTTGTCGGCGCGCTCCATTGCGTCGCTGTGTGAGCGCATTCGGCAGTTGATCGACTACCTGAACAGTGATGTACCGGTCGATATGTCGGCGCTTGCGTACACGCTGCTGGAAGGCCGCCATCACTTCGAGTATCGCTGTGCGATTGTCACGACTGATCGCGTTGCCGCAGCGGCACTGTTACAGCGGTTGTTGGCCGAGCGTCTCGCGTCTGCGAACGCGCGTTCGAACTTGAGTGATGACTTACACGCTGAAGTGTTTGAGGGCCGCGCGTTCATCGGCAAGCACGACGGGCGCGATGTCGGGCAACCGGCCATTGAACGGATGGTCGAGATGCTCGTGCAGCAGCTCGGTGACGACCTCGCTGACGACAGCGGTGATCTGACCGCCGACGGCCACGAAGCAGCACTGTACGCGCTTGCCGATTTTTATCGCCAGGGCTATACGATCCCATGGCGCTTGCGTTACCGGGATCGCGTACCGGATCGCCATGCGCTGCCGACTTATCCGTTCGAGCGACAGCGTTATTGGGTTCGCGTGGCCGTGCCAGAACAGCCGACGCAGACGCCATTGCATCCGTTACTCCATGCACCAGGGCGCGACGATGCACGATCGCCGAGCTTCGTGTCGTCTTTTACCGGCCGCGAGTCCGTGCTTGCTGACCATCTCATCCACGGCCGCCGCATCTTGCCGGGCGTTGCTTATCTGGAAATGGCGCTCGTAGCGGCCGTGCGGGCGCTACCGCCGCATCGGCGGGCGAATGTTTCCGTTGTATCGCTTAGCCGAATCGGCTGGATAGCGCCTTTTATATCGAATGACACCGAGCATCGAACGCTCGAGACCCGCGTCGAACGGCTCGATGCACACGCGCCCGGCGCGACAGATGCCTTTTCTTTTACGATCGCGAGCCGGCCGGACGAGGGTGGCATGTCGGCCGAGACGGTCCATTGCCAGGGCGTCATCTCTGCGCGAATGGCGGCGGACGACGATGGCATGTTGGTCGAGACGCTCGACCTCGCTGCTGTTCAGGCGCGTTGCCCGCGTACTGTCGATGCCGCCGCATGCTATGACGCGTTTGGCGTGGCCGGTCTCGCATACGGGGACGGCTATCGTGCGATCGAGTGGGTGCATTGCGGCGAGGTAGAGTGTCTTGCGCTGCTGCACCTGCCCGCAGGGGTGTCGACTGATGAGCTCGCGCGATCGGGGCGCGTCGGGGAGGCGGTGACAGACGGTGAACGCACGCTGCGTCACGTGATGCATCCGGCGCTTGTCGATGGCGCGTTGCAGGCTATCGCCGGATGGTTCTTGCAGCGCGAGGGTGCGGTACCGTCGCACGTGCCGTTTGCGCTCGAGCGGGCCGACGTTTTGGGTCCCACGAGTGCGCGCATGTGGGCACGGCTGACGATGTCGGGTGAGGCAGCGACGCGCAAGCTCAATGCTGAGTTATACGATGCCGATGGCAAGCTTCGCATTCGGCTCAGTGGCTTGTCAGCGCGCGAGATTGCACCCGAGTATCAGGTTGGCACGGCAGCAGGCGACGCAGCGCGCGAGCCAATCCGGTTGTCTTGCCGCTGGCTTGAGCAAGCGCATGCCGAGCCGCACGAAGGGGCGCCCATTGCTGGAGAGCGTCGCGACATGTTGATCGTCGCCGCAAACGGCGACGAGCGTGAGCTCATCGAGCGGGCACGCGAGATACCCGATACGCGCTCGGAAGTTTTGTCGGTGCCGGTGGACGGCACGGACAGTTTCGCACTCGCGAAAGCGTTTGAGGTGGCGGCGGTCGCTGTCTTTGAGCGTATTCGCACGTATCTCGCCGAGGGGGGTGGGCGGGCGCCCATTCATTTACAGGTTGTCGCGGTCGGTTGGCCCGCCAATCCACTCGTACTCGCGCTCGACGGCTTACTGAAGACGGCTCAGCAGGAGAATCCACGGCTGCGCGGCCAGGTCGTCGCGGTGGATGTCCTTGATCGAGCGGCGTTACAGGAGGTTGCACGGGCGGCGGCTGATTCCCTGCACAAGGTCGTTTGGCTTGACGGCACACGCCGCAAAATTCCAGTCTGGTCCGTTGCCGCGATAGAGGAGAATGCGCGCCCCGTGTGGCGTAACGGCGCGTGCTATCTCATCACGGGCGGCGCGGGTAAGCTAGGGCACCTCTTGATGTGCAATATTGTCGAGGCGGCGCCCGAGGCGCGTGTCGTGCTTGCGGGGCGTGCCGCACTTGGCGAGGCGGAGCGCGCCGCGCTCGAGCCATTCGGCGGCCGCATTGAATACCGGCAAGCCGATGTGTCCCGGCTCGATGAGGCGCAGGGGCTCGTTGCTGCGATCGAGGCTGCGCACGGTCGGCTCGACGGCGTGATTCACTGTGCTGGGGTGATCGAGGATAATTTCATCGTCAACAAGCGTGCGACCGAGTTCACGCGTGTGCTCGCGCCAAAAGTCGCGGGTGTCGCGTGCATCGATCACGCGACCCGACATCTGGCACTCGATTGGTTCGTGCTGTGCGCATCAGCGAGTGGCGTGACGGGCAACGTTGGCCAGGCGGATTATGCTGCCGCCAACGCGTTCCTCGACGGCTTTGCGCATTACCGCAACGCGCTTGTGGCGCGCGGCGAGCGGCGTGGCCATACGTTGTCTGTCGACTGGTCGCTTTGGGAAGCAGGGCGCATGCGTCCCGATTCGCAAACCGAGGCACGACTGTGGCGCGAGCATGGGATCCGACCGCTTGGCACGCGTACAGCGCTGACGGCGCTTCATGCGGGGTTGCACGGTGGCGAGACACAGATGCTTGTTGCCGAAGGCGATCGTCGCGCGGCGCTCGCGCGCTTTGGGCTTGCCGAACCGGTCGAGCCAGCACGCTCATCCAGTCAGCATCGCACACCAGCGCATGTCGATAGTCACACGCACGTTGCGTCGCCGCACGCGGCCGGTGACCTTCTGGTGGCGACGATCGATTACTTTAAGCAACTGCTCGCTGATATCTTTGGGTTGCCGCCCCATCGGATTCACGAGCACGAGCCGCTCGAGCGCTACGGAATCGATTCGATTATGGTGGTCCGGCTGACCGGCAAACTGGAAACGGTTTTCGGCCCGCTGTCAAAGACATTGTTCTTTGAGTACCGCACACTTGGCGCGCTATGCAGCTATTTCGTTGAGCAACATACCGAGCAGCTGACAAGCGTGCTCGCGCCGTCGTACGTTGCCACTGCACCGGGCGAGGCATCATCCGAACCAGCGACGCGTGCCGGGCGTACGGCGGTCGCGCCGAAAGCGGCCGATGGAGACGACGCACCTGCTGCTGGGGCCAACGGGCCATCGAACGGCGCAGAATCGGTGGGCGCATTTGCGATCATTGGGCTGAGTGGCCGCTATCCACAAGCCGGCAATCTTGACGAATTTTGGGCAAATCTATGTGCGGGCCGTGATTGCATCACGGAGATTCCGCGTGCGCGCTGGGATCACGATCGCTATTTCCACACGGGTGAGTACCGGCCGGGCACGACGTACGGTAAGTGGGGAGGTTTCATCGACGACGTTGATTGCTTCGACACGGTCTTCTTCAACATTTCACCGCGCGAGGCAGCAGTTCTGGACCCGCAGGAGCGACTGTTCTTGCAGTGCGCGTATCACGCACTCGAGGACGCGGGCTACACGCGAGCGTCGATTGCCGCTGCGGCGCGCCGGCGTATGCCGCACGGAGGTGTCCAAGGACTTGACGGGGCGGCCGTCGGCGTATTTGTCGGCACGATGTACAACGAGTATCAGCTATACGGTGCGCAGCAGACTGCGCTTGGCCAGCCGCTCGCGATTCCGGGCAATATCGCGTCGATTGCCAACCGCGTGTCGTACTTTTGTGATTTTCACGGGCCGAGCGTCACGCTCGACACAATGTGCTCGTCATCACTGAGCGCGATTCATCTTGCGTGCCAGAGCATTGCGGCCGGTGAGTGCGCGTTCGCGATCGCAGGTGGCGTCAACGTTACTGTGCATCCGAACAAGTACCTTGTACTCGGACAGGGGCGCTTCTTGTCCGAGGACGGGCGGTGCCGCAGCTTTGGCGAAGGCGGCAGCGGTTATGTTCCTGGCGAAGGCGTTGGCGCTGTGCTGATTCGGCCGCTGGACGATGCGCTGGCTGACGGCGACCTGATTCACGGCATCATTTGCGCGTCATCGGTCAATCACGGTGGCAAGACCAATGGTTATTCAGTGCCGAATCCGAACGCGCAGGCGGCGCTCATCGCGGATGCATTGCGGCGCGCACGCGTCGAGCCCAAAGCGATCAGCTACGTGGAGGCGCATGGCACGGGCACGGCGTTGGGTGATCCGATTGAAATCTCGGGACTGACGCGTGCATTCGCGGGCCGCGACCCTGCATCGGCGCGTTGTGCGATCGGCTCGGTCAAATCCAACATTGGGCATGCTGAAAGTGCTGCCGGCATGGCTGGGCTCACGAAAATCCTGCTGCAGATGCGACATCGCACGCTGGTGCCGTCGTTGCACGTGGACGTGACGAATCCAAACATCAACTTTGATCAAACACCGTTTCGCCTGCAGCGCGAACTTGCCGACTGGCCCACCCCGATAGGGGAGCCACGCATCGCGGCTATTTCGTCATTCGGAGCGGGAGGCTCGAACGCGCATCTCATCGTGCGCGAGCACATCGATGATGTGCCGCCAGCACGTGCCGACGCGAGTGCGCCGTGGTTCGTGCCGCTATCAGCGCGCACCGCCGTACAACTTCTCACGAACGTCGAGCAATTGATCGCGGCCATCGATGGAGGAACGCTGCGCGATTGTGCGGGTATCGCGTACACGCTTCAGGTCGGACGTGAAGCGATGCGCGAGCGCCTCGCCTTCTCGGCTGATTCACTTGACGAGCTAGCACGCCGCTTGCGCGCCGTGCGCGACGGTTGGCACGAGATCGAGGCTGCGCTTGCCGACCTGGGATCAGGCGCCGTGCTCGCGTGGCGTATGCCTACCGATGCGGTGCTGTATCGCGCGAAAGCCAAGGTGGGCGGTCCTTCCATGCCCGCCGACGCTAGTCATGATGCGGTGTTGCACGCGTGGGTCGGCGGTGCGGCCGTCGATTGGGCCGAGTATCGCACGGGCGCCGCGCCACGCCGGGTCAGGTTGCCGCTGTATCCGTTCGCGAAGGAGCGTTACTGGGCGCCCGTCGACTTAGACGCCCATGTGCACCGCGCGGCTTCGCAGACGAGCGACGACAACACGATCCTGGCGCGCACCTGGCGGCGTACGCCGGACAACCTCGTACCGGAGTCCGGTCCTCGACCGGAGGAGGGCGCGCTGCTGATCCTTTGCACGCCTGCGACGTACGACTTGGCGCGCGCGCTCTTCGTGCGAGCCGGCGAGCACATCGAAAAGCATTATGCCGTGCATGGCGCAAACGCCCTCGACGCATCGGCAATGGACGTCGATTTCGACAGCGAAGACAGCGGATTGGCTGCCTACCAGTCGTTCTCGATGCGGCTGTCGCGACGGCCGTTGGGCGTGATTGATGTGACCGCCCTCGATGCTGGCTACGAAGCGTCGGCTGTACCCGAGCTCGGCAAAATCGCGCTTTTACAGGCTTTCTTGAAAGCGCACCGCACGCACGGCCCGAGCTTGCTGCAGGTGACGTATCAGTTGGCGGCGTGGCGCGGCTCGGCAACCTTGCAGGGCGCGCGTATAACGGGGCTTTATCGGATGCTGACGGCGGAGTACCGGTCTGTGCGCTCTGGCATGATGGACACCGACGAAGACCTGCGTACGGCCGACCGGCTTGTTGCTCAAATTGAGCGCGAATTTCGGACGGGGCCCGTCACCGAGTGCTGTTATCGCGGCGGCGAGCGTTTTATGCCAGCGATGCGTACGCTCACCCCATTGCACGTGGAATCAGCGACCGTCTACCGGTCCGACGATGTGGTACTCATCACAGGTGGCACGGGCGGTCTCGGCGCGGCGGTGGCAGAGCATGTCGCGCGCGCAGGCGTGGGCGCCATTGCTGTCATTGGCCGCGAAGTGTTGCCTGCTCCCGACAATTGGCCGCGTTTGCTCGCTGCGCACAACGTGGCCGAAGTCGGTGTGCGCACGCTTGAGAAAGTCGCGCGATTGCAAGCGCTCATTGAGTGCGGAGTGCGTGTGCATTACGCAGCCTGTGCGCTCGACGGCGACGCTGGCGTTGCTGCCGCCATTGCATCGATCGAAGGTACGCTGGGTCCTATTACGGGCGTATTCCATTGTGCTGGTTTGACGAGCGCTGATCCGGCGTTCGTCGGCAAGCCACCAGCGGAGATCGCGGCCGTCTGTGCGCCAAAGATGGCAGGTCTTGCGGCGCTATATGAGCGCGTCAAGGGCGACCGACTGCGCTTTTTCATGATGTTCTCATCGGTGTCCGCGTTGGCGCCGCGGCTCGCCGCCGGACAAAGTGACTACGCGATGGCGAATGCGTACATGGACTGCTTTGCACAGCATTGTCATGCGCTAGGGGACGTAGGTGTGCGTTCGCTGCAGTGGCCCGCGTGGGCAGAGACTGGCATGGCAGTGGGCAATGCGATGCCCGCGTTCGACATGAGTGGGCTGAAGCCGATTCCGACACGCAGTGGGCTGGCGCTGCTTGACCGTTGCGTCGCCCTGGCGGTGAGCGTTGACGGGCCGGCTGTCCTGGCGCCGTGCCGAGTCGATGCGGATCGCTTCGACCCGAACGCGCTCATCGCTGAACTCCCCGTTCTTGCGCACACCGCTACATCCGCCGTACGGCCACAGCCGACGCCTGATGTCACAGCACCCGATGTCGCAGCACCCGATGCCGCGGCGCGCGAACGTTTGCTTGTGGCGACGGAAGCTTGGGTGCGCGAGATGCTGATCGACGAACTGAAATTCACTGCCGAGCAGGTGGCAGACCGCGATGTGTCGTTTGCCGACTACGGCATTGAGTCTGTGATGGTGTTGCAGTTGATTGCACGGATGAGTGCGCTAACGGGCAAGAAGCTCGATCCATCGCTGATGCTCGAGTACACAACGCTGGGCTCGCTTTGCGAGCATTTGGTCGGCGCGCATGAGGCGGCGCTTACTCACCACTTTGGTGATGCAGGTGCGGTACTCGAGCACGGCGTACGCAAGGAGGTGGGTGATGCCAAGGAGGTGGGCGATGCTACAGCGTTGAACGCCCGGACCACCGCCACCCAAACCGAGACAGCTGAGAAAGCGGCAGTCGAAGTCGTCAGTCCGAGCTCGGCACAATCCCATGTGCGCACGAGTGATATCGCGATCATTGGTCTTGCGCTTCGTTTGCCTGGCGCATCGGACGTCGATGCGTTTTGGCGGTTGCAGACGAGTGGACGCTCGGCGATCTCGCCGATGCGCGACGCTCGTTGGCCAAGCGGCCATGGGAAACCAATCTACGCGGGTTGGCTCGACGATATTAGCGGTTTCGATTCGACGTACTTCGGGTTGCACGCCTCAGATGCGGCGGTAATGGACCCACAGGCGCGGCTGATGATGGAAGAAAGCCTGAAAGCGCTGTGTGACGCTGGCTATGCGCGCGACGAGTTATCTGGCAGACCAGTCGGCGTATACATCGGTGGGCGGCTGCAGGTTACCGCAGATGCGCAGGGTCTTGCGGCGGCCGCACATCCCATTCTCGGTGTGGGCCAGAATTATCTGGCGAGCAACATTTCGCGCTTTTTTAACTTCACGGGCCCAAGCATGGTCGTTGATACCGCGTGCTCGTCTGGTTTGACGGCGATGTCGCTCGCGTTCGATGCGCTGCGCGGTGGCTCGATCGACATGGCGTTGGTCGGCGCGACAAGCCTGCTGACGACATCACAAGCGCATGACCTGTTCGCAGCGCGCAACATCCTGAGCCCCGACGGCGTGTTTCGCATTTTTGACCGCGATGCAGCGGGTGACGTGCTCGGCGAGGGTGTCGTCGCGCTCGTGTGCAAATCGCTTGAGCGGGCGCAAGCGGACGGTGACCGCGTCTATGCGGTCGTTAAGGCGCTGGCGGTCAATAACGACGGACGTACGCTCGGCCCGGGCTCACCGAACTTAAATGCGCAGCGTGACGTGATGCGGCGAGCGCTCGAAGTGGCGGGCAAGTCCGCGACGGACATCGGCTACATCGAAGTTAACGGCGGTGGGTCGGCGGTTGTCGATGCGGTTGAAATCAAGGCGCTCGCACAAGTTTATCAGCTCGACGACATGCGGCTTGCATCGTGTCTGCTTGGCTCGGTCAAGCCGAGCGTCGGTCATTTGCTTCTAACGGCGGGGCTTGCCGGTTTCGTGCGCTGCGCACTGAGTGTGCATCACGGCCAAATTCCGCCGAGTTTATGCGCCGAGCAACCGTTCGAGCATTACGACTTTGGTTCGTCGCGTGTGCGCTTCAATCGTGAGCCGCTTGACTGGCAAGGAGGAGCGGGCGCACCGAGAGTCGCTGCACAAAGTTGCTTTCCTGATGGGGGAACGAATTGCCACGTTATCGTCGAGGAATTCGTGCCGAATGCGGGGTATGTGCAGCGTCGTCACGCGCTGCCGCCACCCGAACTGCGGCGTCAGACCTTTGCCAGAACGCAGCCGCCAAACACGCATGCGCCGCTGTATCGTGTAGCCGCTCGGAACAGCGCAATGCATGCCAATTACTTACCGATTCAGTCGAGCTGGGGCGCGATTCATGAAAAAAGAATTTAACCTCGTTATCTCTGCTTCGCACCCAGTCATTGCCAATCACAGGGTGCAGGACCAGCCGGTGCTGCCTGGCCTCGCGTACATCGATCTGCTCATGACCGTCGTGCGTGATGCATTGCAGATCGATTGCTTCGGATCGGAATTGCGCGACGTGGTCATCTATCGGCCACTCATCGTTGCTAGTGACGATGTGCCCTTGACGATTGGTGTGAGCCGCCTCGATGGCGGCGCCTATGCAATCGACGTCGCGCCCGACGGCATGCCCACTGAGCGTTACTGCACGGCCGAGCTGCATCCGAGCGCGGCGCGTACCGAACCTGATCTCGACCTCGCCGAGTTTGGTGCTGCGCCTGAACGCCGGTTCGATCTTGCGACACTTTACAGGCGAGCTCGTGAGCGCGGATTGTCACACGATGGATTAATGCATGCGCACGGCGTTGCGCGCCGATTCGATTGGGGCTGCCTGATTGAGCTGAGCGTGCCGCCGGCGCAGCGACATCTGCTCGCACACGCCACGTTTCATCCAACGCTCATCGACGGCGCAGCCGTTGCGTCGTCGATCCTTGAAACGGCGCTTCCAGCATCCGTTGCGGATGAACAAGTGACTGCAGACGACGCGCTGTACCTGCCGTTGCACTACGGTGCGTTTCGCGCCCGCGCGCCGCTTCGCGACGCATGCATTGCGCGGGTGCGGCTCGATCGTATCCAGGTCAGCCACGACATCCGCAAGCTCGATATTGATTTCTACGATGAAGCGGGGCATTGGCTCGCATCGCTGGCCGAGCTTACCGGCAAGCGTGTGAGAGGTGGGATCGGTGCGTCGCCGATGCCACTGCAGGCCCATAGCGACGCCAGCCGCGCGCGCGACGCGTCTATTCGCAGCGCACGCACGGCCACCTCGCCTTCGCATGAGCGTGTGGCCGATGAGGGTGACGCGCTTGGGCTGGAGCAGCATTTATGCGACGTGTTCGCTGTCCATCTTGGCGTCGCGCCGCAATCGATTGACGTGCATCGCGGCTTTTTCGACATGGGTTTGAGTTCCGCGCAGATGCTGATGATCTTGAAGGACGTCGAGCGTTTGCTGTCCCGGCGTCTCAATCCAACACTGCTGTTTGAGTACAACACGATCGACGAACTGCTTCAACATTTCCGGGATACTGTACCCGTACGTGCGGACCAGAATTGGACGGCCGCCTCGACATCCGAATCCACACCGCTCACGCAGGCGCGCGGCGCAGCTGAACCCGCGCGCTATCGATTTGACGCGGTCGAGCCCCATCTGGCGGATCATCTCGTTGATGGCAAACCCGCGCTGATGGGCTTGACTTATCCGTGTCTTGCGCTGCAAGCCTGCGTGGCCGCTGAGCAACAGTACCCCGTCGGCCTGGAAGAAGTCCGGTTCCACGGTGGTCCGCTGAGGCTTGAATCCGGACAAGGCGTCGGGGTCGAGATTCGTCTTGAGCGCGATGCGAACGGGCAGCTGCGCTTTTTGGCGCAGCAGCGCGTTGACGGCACGACGGACTGGACGCCGTGCTGCGAGGGGCAGATTGGGTACGCGCATGCAGCCGAGCCCGCACCGCTGGATTGGGACGCGATCGTCAAAGACGCGCGGGAGCTGCCGCGCGGCGAAATCGAACGATGGTTTGACACCGTGCCGGCGTTTACGATCGGTCCCGCGCTGCGCTCGATTCAGCGTGCTTTTGTCCTTGACGACGGCGCGCTCGTCAGCGAAGTCGATTTGACGGGCAAGCGGCATGCACTGGGGTTGTATCTCGATCCGTTGCTGTTGAACGTTTGTTACCAATTCGATTTGTCGGGCGACGTTTCGCACGATGCGGCGCCGACTTTCGTGCCTTTCGTTATCGAGCGTCTGGCACTTTGGCGTCCGATGACAGAGCGCGCGGTCGTGGTGACCCGGCCAAGGCAGCTCAATTCCAGCTTCATCACGCTCGATGCGACGATTTACGATGATGCGGGCCGGTGCGTCGCCGCGCTGACGAATGCGTCATTGTGTCAACTCGTGCGCCGGGAAGGCGCCATGGTGCACAGCACGCATGCGCGGCCTGTTGCGATGAATCCGGGCGCGGTAGCGGTAGTGGGCATGGCGGGCCGTTTTCCGCAGGCGCGGGACCTCGACGCATTTTGGGACAACTTGCGTGAAGGTCGCGACTGCATCACTGAAATTCCTGCCGAGCGCTGGGACTGGCGTGACTACTATAGCGAGGGTCGTGAACCCGGTACGATCGTAAGCAAATGGGGCGGCTTTATCGACGACGCCGATGCGTTCGATCCACTCTTCTTCCAGATCTCGCCGCGCGAGGCCGAAGTGATGGATCCGCTCGAACGCCTATTTCTCCAGCACTGCTGGATGGCGATGGAGGACGCCGGCTACACGCGGGACACGCTGCGGGCACCGTGTAAAGACGGCGGTGCAAACGGCCGGGTCGGTGTGTATGCCGGCGTGATGGGTCAGGAGTACCCGCTCTTCGCGCTCGAGGCGCCGCAGCGCATGGGGCTGGGCGGCGGCACGTCGTCGGTGGCGACCCGGATGTCTTACTTCTGCGATTTCAACGGCCCTGCGATGGCTGTCGATACGATGTGCTCAAGTTCGCTCGTGGCGATTGGCTCCGCGTGCCAAGCGCTCGCCTCGGGCGCAATCAACGCCGCGTTTGCGGGAGGCGTGAATCTGAGCCTTCATCCGAGCAAATACTTGATGTTGTCACGCGGGCAGTTTATCTCGTCGAAAGGGCATTGTGAGAGTTTCGGCGAGGGTGGCGACGGCTACATTCCGGGCGAGGGCGTTGGCGTCCTGATGTTGAAGCGCCTTGACGATGCGCAGCGCGACGGCGACATGATCCACGGCGTGATTCGGGCGGTCGCCGTCAACCATGGCGGGCGAGCAAGCGGCTACACCGTACCGAATCCAGCTGCGCAGGCGCAAGTGATTCGCAGCGCGATCGAGCAGGCGGGTGTCCATGCGGCCGACATCAGCTACGTCGAAGCGCATGGCACTGGCACGAAGCTTGGCGACCCAGTCGAGATCGCTGGTCTGACCAAGGCATTTCACGAAGACGATGCGCGTCGCGCGATACCAGCGGGCTCGTGCCGGATCGGTTCAGTCAAATCCAATATCGGCCATTGCGAGGGTGCAGCGGGCGTAGCGGGCGTGTTGAAAGTGCTGCTGCAAATGCGGCATGGTGTGATCGTGCCGTCCTTGCATTCGCGTTCGCTGAATCCCGCGATCGATTTTTCCGCAGCGCCGTTTACAGTCAACCAGGCGCTCATCCCATGGCCCGACCGCGACTCGGACGGCAACGTGCGGCCTCGTGTGGCTGGCGTGAGCAGCTTCGGCGCAGGCGGCGTGAACGCGCATGCGATCCTTGAATCCTATTCGATGCCGGTCGATGAGCATCGTGTATCCGCTGACGCCCGTTGGCTGATTCCGTTGTCAGCGCGCGAATGGGCACGGCTGCCAGTGATTGCAGCTGATTTGCTGGCGATGATCGAGCGCCGGCAGCTGAAAGACGACGCGCTGCCCAGCCTGGCTTATACGCTGCAAATTGGGCGCGAGGCGATGGAGCATCGCGTTGCCACGGTCGTGCGGTCCATGCAAGAGCTGTGCGACAGGTTGCGCTCGCTGCCTGCCGACGCGCAAACTGGCAAGGGCTGGTACTGTGGCGTCGCAAGCGCGAACCGAGACGCTGTCCGACTGTATGGCGATGCCGATGCGCAGGCACTCCTTCACGCGTGGCTTGATAAGGCGAATCTGCATGCTCTCGCGCAGGTGTGGATAATAGGGGTAACGCTGGATTGGCGTCGACTGTACCGGCCCGCCGCTGGCTTCGCCAAGCCGCCTCGGCGCATGTCGTTGCCAAGCTATCCGTTTAAGACGGAGCGCTATTGGATCGCGCCTGCCGACGCCTCGACACGCACATCGGCAACGCGACAGTCGCACTCGCCCCTCGCCGAGCTGTTTATGACCGAGTGGCGGCCTTGCTCGGTGCCGGAAGTGGCGCGCTCACCGCGCCATAACGTACAGCATGGCTTCATTCTGATCTTGACGACGGACGACACGCGCGCGTTGGGCGAACGCATTGCGGCGTTGCGGCCAGGCGCACGGCTCGCGCATATTGATCACTTAGCGGAGCAAGTCGAGCAGCTTTGCAAGCCAAATAGCCACGCACTTGCATACGTGGTCGATCTTACCGCGCTTGACGCTGCGCATGCGCAGCGCGGCGCGACCTATGTTGAACGCTGGCTGCCCGGTCTGCAGCGACTCGTTGAACATTTGCGCTCGAGCGGCGCGCGGTTCCTTAGCGTGACCCGTTATCTGGAGGCACTGGCACGGCCTGAATCAGCTGAGCCCACGCCGCACGCGGCACTCGTCGCATGCCTGTACCGTTCGCTCGGTTTTGAATACCCGAGGCTGGAAAGTGGCCATCTCGACATCGATTTGCATGACGATGCGTCAGCATTGCCCCATCAGATTCTTGCGCAACTGGAGTGCGATGAGCTCGAGCCGAGGGTATGCATGCGCGACGGCCTCACATACCTACCCCGCTTCGTGCCACTGCAGGCGAGTGAAAGTGCGCAATCGTTCGAGTTCCCGGAAACGCACACGTTATGGATCACAGGAGGAACACGCGGGCTCGGTTTGCTGTGTGCGCAACATTTCGTCGAGCATTACGGCGTGCGCAAGCTCGTATTGAGCGGGCGTGAGTCGTTGCCACCTACCGATCGCTGGCCCCAGATCCTGGCAAATCCGCATGATGCGAGCGTGTCCCCCGCTGTGCGTGAAAAGATTGCTGCCATTGACGCGTTGCGGCGACGCGGCGCAAAGGTGTTGGCGCTCAATGTCGAACTCACCGACGGGCGTGCGATGGATGACGCGTGCGCAACGATCGTCCGTGAACTTGGGCCGATCGGCGGCGTGATTCATTGCGCCGGCGTGGGCGATGCGAATCCGGCGTGGATTCGGAAAAACGCGGCCGACATGCAAGCGGTGTTCGCGCCGAAAGTTGCGGGGCTAGACGGTCTGTGTCGCGCGGTGCGCGGACAGCCGCTGTCGTTCTTTATTGTCTACTCGTCGGTATGTGCGGCACTGCCGAGCCTTGCTACGGGGCAGATCGACTATGCGATGGCGAACGCATACATGGATGCGTTCGCGCAGCATCGGCCAGAGCTCGGCATCATGAGCTTGCAGTGGCCGAGTTGGACGCAGACCGGCATGGGTGCGATGGACACCGACGTCTATCGTGCGACGGGCCTCGTGGGATTGACAAATCAAGAAGGTCTTGCGTTACTCGACCGTGCACTGGCGCTCAAGCGCCACGCGGTCGTCATGCCCGCGCTCGTTGATCCCGCGATGTGGCCAAATGCGAGCGAACCGTTCCAGCGCGGCGTCGTGCGCGCTGCAAATGGTGGCGCCGGTGAGCCGTCGGTGGTGCACTTGCCCGCGTCCGCAGCGGATGATGACGCGCTTGCCGAGCGCACCAAGACATGGCTGCGTGCGCTATTTGCGGCTGAACTGAAGATGAGTTTGGCTGATTTCGACACGAGCGTTGACTTTTCGCACTACGGCCTTGACTCGATTCTGATGGCGCAGATTTTGCACACGATCAATGTCGAGCTCGAGCTTGATCTCGCGCCATCGCTGATTCTCGAGCAACCCAATCTCGCTGCGCTGAGCGCATGGTTTTTAAAAAACGAGCAAGCATCGCTTGCTCGCTACTTCGCCGATGCTGTTGCCGGCACAAAGACCAGCACAAAGACCGGCGCAGACGTGCCGGAAACGGCGGCCGATGTGGCGCCTGACGCGACGTCGTTGGATGCGCTTGATCATGTGCCCGGCGCGATAGACAACGCGGTTCGAGCCGCAGCGGTTCACACAACGCGCAATGCGCTACCCGAAAGCGATGTAGGACGCCGGCCGGTTGCATCCGGCAACCCGCCTCGGGAAGTTGTCAACGACATTGTCGTCGTGGGCATGTCGGCGCGTTTTCCGGGCGCGCCGAACTTGACCGAATACTGGCGTCTACTGTCGGAAGGCCACAGCGCGTTTTCTCTTATGCAGGCTGGCGCGGGCGGAGCCGGTCCGTCGCGCTTCATCGGTGCGCTTGACCATCGGGGAGAGTTTGACCGCGAGACGTTTCACATCCCGGTCGAGGACTTTGACGCGATGGATCCGCAGGCGCTGATGGTGCTCGAGGAATGTGTGAACCTGTGGGCGCACGCGGGTTATTGTCACGACGACGTGAAGGGCAGTGCGACAGGCGTGTTTCTGGGTGGACGCGCCCGCGCGTCGCTTGATCCGGTCGCGTTGCAGGCCGCGCGCAACCCAATCGTCGTTGCAGGTCAGAACTACCTGGCGGCGAACGTCTCGCACTTTTTCGATTTGAGCGGACCAAGCCTTGTGATCGATACGGCATGCTCGTCCGCACTCGTTGGTATGCAGCTTGCTTCTCAGGCATTGCGTGCAGGTGAAATCACCGCGGCGATTGTGGGCGGCATTCATCTGCTCGACGTGCAAAGCACGCATGGGGTGTTCGAGCAGCGCGGCCTATTGAGCGCGGGTGATCAATTTCATTTGTTCGACGAGCGGGCGGACGGCATCATTGTTTCCGAAGGTGTCGGGCTCGTGTTGTTGAAAACCGCCGAGCAAGCGCGACTCGACGGTGATACCGTTTACGCACGCATCTCGGCGCTGTCATGCAATAACGATGGTCGCACAGCCGGGCCTGCCACACCCAATCTCGAGCGGCAGATGGCATTGATGCGCAAGGTGCTCGCGCAGTCGGGCCTGACCGCAAGCCAAATCAATTACATTGAGACCAATGGCTCGGGCACGAAGGTCACTGATCTGCTCGAGCTCAAAGCAATCGATGCCATATACGGACGGGGCGCGGCTACAGCGAGCGCTGCATGGCGGCCACCGTGCGCGCTCGGCTCGATCAAGCCGAACATTGGTCATCCGCTGTGCGCGGAAGGCATCGCAAGCTTCATCAAGGCCGTGCTGATGTTGTATCACGGACGTGTCGTACCGTTCTTGTCGGGCCAGCAAGCGCTGCGTCATTTTGATCTCGATGCGTCGCCATTCTATTTCCCGCGTGACATGGCCGTGTTGCCTGATGGCCAAGAGTTGACCATCGCGATCAATTGCTTCGCCGACGGTGGCACCAATGCACACGCGATTTTGCAGCGCGCCGACGTGCCTGCGCACGCGCCACTGCACAGTCCACTCACGCCGCCGCCATTACGCCGGCAAGCGCAGGCCGTGCACACGCCGTTTATCGAATTTGCGCGCGCGCGCGACGCGCATACACCAAACATGCGCGCCACCACCATGATTTGGGAGCAGTTCCAATGACAAAGCTGATCGCCGAGCGCATCATCACGTTATCTTCTCGCAACCCAGCTGTCAGCGAACACAGAGTCTATGGCAATCCGGTATTTCCCGGCATGGCCTATATCGACCTGATCTATCAATTTTGTGGCCAGCACGGTATCGATTTTCGCGAGTATGCACTCGATACGCTGCGTATTCACCGGCCACTCATTGTTGTGCACCCGAATGACGGCTTGCCGGTTCGTATACGCGTTTTGAGTCCAGCTGACGGTCGCTATGCGGTCTTCATCGACGATCCCGGCGCTGACGATGGAAAAGCATATGCAAGTGCCACACTCGAGCGTGGTGGTACCACTTTTCATTCCTGCTCCGCGACGCCGTTTGTGCAGTTGCCGCATAACGGACATTCACTGTCGATGGATGCCCTATATGCGCGCTGCCGCGATAGCCAACTCGTGCATGGCGACTATATGCGGGCGCAAGGGGATATTGCGGTCGGCGACGCAGAGCTCGTTGCCCGCTTAGCGCTTGGCGCAAGTGCGCTACCGGACGCCGAACGCTACATGTTCCACCCGTCGCTGCTCGACGCAGCGGCCATCGCATCTCGCGCAGTCGAGGACGAAGCCTCGCGCGACAGCAATCTGTACCTGCCGCTGTTAATTGAGTCTTTCAGCGCAATTGCACCGATCACGCGCGCTTGCGTTGTTCGCATCCCGCTTGATGCGGTGAGTGTGCGCGGTGAAATTGTCACGATGCCGCTTGAGTTTTTTGCGCCGGACGGCAGCAAGCTTGCCCAGATACGTGGTTTCGCAGCAAAGCGGGTGCGCGACGAGCAATCGTTTAAGCCGCGGGTGCACGCTGATGCCAGCATGGGACATGTCACGAACGGTGCGACGCAAGCGAGCGCACTCGACGTACGAAAGCTGCCGCCACAAAAAGACACACCGTCCCGTCCTGCGCTAAGTGCTGGCCGTCCACTGAGCACCGTCGTCCAGAGTTTGCGCTCGATGGTCGCCGATAAACTGCGCGTGCCCATCGCCGAAGTCCCGCTCGATAAAGGCTATTACGAGCTCGGTTTGGAATCGGCGGACTTGCTCGATCTTGTTGCTGCGGCGACACGCATGCTTGCGCAAGATTTATCGCCGACCTTGATGTTTGAATATCCGACACTGGCTGAACTGGACGACTTTGTCGCGGGACAAAGCGGCAGCGGCACGAGTATCGTGGGGACCGAACGCCCGCCCATGCAGACCGCTGATCCCAGTTCAGGCACATCCGCATGGAGCGCGGCACCCATGTCCAGCCGCGCGTCGCAACGCTACCGCTTTGTCGCTGAAGAATCATTTCTTCAGGACCACAAAGTGCTTGGCAAGCCGGCATTAATGGGGGTGTCTCATCCTTGCCTTGTGATTGAAGCTTGCGTGGCGCGCAACGGTGAGCGCTGTTTTCCGCTTGTGTTGTCCCGAATCCGAATGGAAGGTGGGCCGATCACGCTCGAAGCGGGCGAAGGGGTTGATCTCACTGTCGCGCTGCCTGAAGACGATAACGCGCGTACGTTTGAGGTTCGGTTCAAGCGCGATGGGCACAGCAGTGATCCAATGTGTTGTCATGGGTTGGTCGAAAGCGCACACGCTTTCACGCCCGAGTACCACGACGTCAAAACGCTTGTCGCTGGTTTGACGCAGTTGTCCGCTGCCGAAATTGAAGCCTGGTACACGCGTATTCCGCAGTTTTCGGTGGGGCCGATGCTGCGAACTGTACGCGCCGCGTACACTAACCGGGCGGGTTTGTTGGTGAGTCGCGTCAGTGTTGCCTATGATGCGTGCAAGGGTGGACGGATTCACTATGCGTTCGATCCGTTGTTATTGAACAGCTGCTTTTTCATTGATCCGCCGTCTGGCGACGAGCCGTCGCCAATATACGTGCCGCTCATGATTGAGCGGATTGATATCGCAAAACCATTGCCGACCGATGTATATGTCATCAATCGCATACGGACCAAGCAGGCAGGCTATGTAGCGTTCGACGCCGATATTGTGTCGATTGACGGAGCGCATCTTGGCCGGATCGTCAATGCATCGATTCGTGCAGTCGATGATCCAAAGACATTTGCAAACGCCTGCTTCGGGCCGTCCGTGGAGGTCGTAGGTACGCCCGAGCGGCGAAGCGTGCCAGCGGGCAGCGCAGACAATCAACGCAATGACATTGCGATCATCGGGCTCGCGGGCCGCTATCCGGGCGCGGCCACGCTCGATCAATTCTGGCGCAACCTGGAGAGCGGCACAGACAGTATCATCGAAATTCCGCTTTCCCGCTGGGATCATGCGCGTTACTTTGATCCGAACAAGGACACACTGGGTAAGACCTACAGCAAGTGGGGCGGTTTTCTCGACGACGTTGATCGGTTTGATCCGTACTACTTCGGCATCACGCCGCGTGAGGCGCAACTGATGGACCCGCAGGAGCGTCTTTTCCTGCAATGTGCGATTCACACACTGGAAGACGCCGGCTACACGCGCGCTGGCCTTGCCGAGTGCGCGCCTAGCCGCGACGAAAAAAGCGCGTCGGTCGGCGTGTATGTCGGCGTGATGTATCAAGAATATCAGCTGTATGGCGTCGAGCAGGCTGCGCAGGGCGATCCCATCGCGTTGTCAGGCAGCGCGTCGACGATCGCCAACCGCGTGTCGTACTTCTGCAACTTCACCGGACCGAGCATGGCGATCGACACCATGTGCTCGTCGTCGTTGACTGCGCTTGCGTTGGCCTGCCGCGCACTCGAACGAGGCGACTGTGCGCTTGCACTCGTGGGCGGGGTGAATTTGTCGTTGCATCCAAACAAGTATTTGATGCTCGCGCAAGGGCGCTTTGCGTCGAGCCGCGGCCGCTGCGAGGCGTTTGGCAAGGGCGGCGATGGCTATGTGCCGGGTGAAGGTGTAGGCGCGCTTTTGCTCAAGCCGCGTCAGCGCGCCGAAGCCGACGGCGATCATATTTATGCCGTGATCCGTGCGTGCGAAATAAATCACGGTGGTCGCTCGGCCGGCTATTCCGTGCCGAGTTTGCGAGCGCAGGCCGACGTCGTCGAAAGTGCGTATGTACGCGCTGGCGTGCAGCCGCGCCAAGTCAGCTACGTTGAGGCGCACGGCACGGGAACGTCGCTTGGCGATCCGATTGAGATTGCCGCACTTTCGACGGTATTCGGTGCCACCGGCGACAAACAGTTTTGCGCGATCGGTTCGGTGAAGTCGAATATCGGACATTGCGAAAGTGCCGCTGGCGTGGCCGGTATCACCAAGGTGCTGTTACAGATGCAACATCGTAGGCTGGTACCGTCATTACATGCGGACGAGCCCAATCCCGCAATCGCGTTCGAGCATTCCCCCTTTGTGGTCCAGCGCCGCCTTGCCGAGTGGCCTGCTGGCCAAGACGGCGCACCGCGCATTGCGGGCCTGTCGTCTTTCGGCGCGGGTGGTTCCAACGCGCACGTCGTGCTTGAAGAATATCAGCCGACGCTGTCGGTACGCCGGCCCGCTTTGCACGATCTCGTCATGCTCCCGTTGTCCGCGGAAAGTTGGGAGCAAGTGCACGAGCTCGCGCGAGCCACCGCCGCGCGCGTTGGCAGTTGGCTTGACAATACACCCAACAAGGACGAACGTCGTTTGCTTCTCGCCGATGCCGGCTATACGCTGCAGGTTGGGCGTGAAGCGCGCCGCTGTCGGCTCGGCGTGCTTGTAGCATCACTTGAAGCGTTTGTTGATCAGCTCAATGCATTTGTGATGGTCGATTGGCGCGACCAGGCCGCCGCGTTACGGCAATTGGCTGAGCAGGGCATTTACGCGGGTGAGGCCAAGCATGGCGGCGCGCTCTCAGAGCTGGCTGCCGGCGATGTCGAGCTTTTGGTGTCTTCATGGATTCGCGACGGTAAGGCGGCTCAGTTGCTTCGCTTCTGGTGCCAGGGTGGCGCGTTGGACTGGCGTTGGCTATATCCGAGGGAGCAGTCGCGCGAGCGTGCGCATCGGCGTGTGAGCTTGCCAGGTTATCCGTTTGCAAATGAGCGACATTGGGTGCCATCACAGCGCGCCACGTCGCGCGTGGACGCGTCCATGCGGTCGATGCCGCTTTCTTCACTTGCACCGGCAGTGCCCGCTTCATCGTCTGAATCATTTCAGCCGTGCGCGGCGCTTGCTCGTACGTGGGAAGGCGATGCGCTGAGCGATACGGCATTCACTCGGTTGACTGGCGCACTTGCCGAAATTTGCGGCTTTCCGGCCGATCGCCTCGATCCGCAAGCGGATTTCGAAGCGTTGGGGCTCGACTCTGTCATGATCACCAAGCTGCACCAGCGGATCTCAGAGTGGACGGGGGAGCACGACGCTGCTTTGTTATTTAAATATAAAACACTCGCTACACTTGCGGCGCATCTCGATACCCAAATCGTTAAGCAGCCTATCGAGTTGTCCGGCGTCACCGGCAATGCTTCGCCGCACGTTCGTGCTGACATCGCCGCGCCGGCTCTGCTGCGAAGCGGGACAAACAGTGCCGACGACGACGCCATTGCAATTGTCGGCATGAGCGGACGCTATCCACAAGCCGATACGCTCGACGCGTTTTGGGCGAACCTTGTCGCAGGTGTCGACTGCGTCACGGAGATTCCGCGCGACCGTTTCGACTATCGCAACATTTATCAACCGGGCGCAAAGGGAAAGACTGATTCAATCTACTGTAAGTGGGGCGGCTTTCTTGGCGACATTGCGCAATTCGATGCACCGTTTTTCAACTTGTCAGCGCAGGATGCGGCCCTGATGGATCCGCAAGAGCGATTGTTCCTCGAAGCAGCATGGACATGCTTGGAGAGCGTCGGCTATCTTGGCCCACGTTGGCAATCGCAGCCGCGTGACGTTGGTGTGTTCGTCGGTGTGAGTTTCAATAATTATCAGCTCGTCGGCGCGGACGCGCTCGCTTTGCGCGCACCTTTCTATCCAGCGGGGTCCCAAACGTTTTCGGTTGCCAATCGCATATCGTTTTTTTTCAATTTTACGGGTCCAAGCGTTGCGATCGATACCGCGTGCTCGTCATCGCTCTATGCGCTTCATTTGGCATGCGAGAGTTTGTGGCGTGGCGAAACCGAGGCGGCGATCGCGGGTGGCGTCAATCTGACACTGCATCCAAGCAAGTATCTGACGCTGTGCGCGTCGAGCTTTGCCGCAAGCGACGGCCGCTGCCATGCGTTCGCGGCGGGTGGCGACGGCTATGTACCCGGGGAGGGCGTAGGGGTCGTTCTGCTCAAGCGCTATGCCGATGCGCTCAAATCCGGCGATCCGATTCTTGCGCTCATTCGCGGCACAGGCGTGAGCCACGATGGCAAGACTCAGGGCTTCACTGTGCCGAACCCGGTCAGTCAGACAAAAGCAATCAAGGCCGCGCTGGCGCGTTCAAGGGTGCCAGTTGACACAATTACGTATGTTGAGGCGCACGGTACGGGCACAGCGCTCGGTGATCCGATTGAAATGCAAGGGTTGATGGACGCTTATCCGGCGCAGCCGGGCAAGACCCGTGCGCTCGGTTCGGTCAAGGCGAGCATTGGCCACAGCGAGGCGGCGGCCGGCATCGCCCAATTGACGAAGACCGTTCTTCAATTGCAGCATAAGACACTCGCACCGACGTTGCTGCACGGTCCGCTTAATCCGGACATTCCGTTTGCCAAGGCCGGGTTCCATGTGTCAACGCGCGCAACACACTGGTCCGAGATTGAGCGTGACGGACGGGCGTTGCCACGCCGCGCGGGCATTAGCTCGTTCGGCGCGGGCGGAGTCAATGTGCACGTGATTGTCGAAGAGGCGCCGGTGCTCAACGCGCACGGCGGCGCACCTGATGCGGCCGATGATGTCCATGCGCAGATTCTGCCGATTTGCGCTCCGGCGCGTGCGCGATTGCCAGAGCAGGCAAGGCGGCTCGCCGAGTTCCTCGATAGCGAAGCCGGGACGCTTTATTCGCTGCGCGACGTCGCTTTCACGCTTCAGCATCGCAGACCGGCATTTCGCCACCGGCTTGCACTCGTCGCACGCGATCGTGCTGACGCGGTGCGGCAACTGCGTGACTGGCTCGCGCAGCCGGATGCGGCGTATCCGGACGGTCCGTATCAAGGCGACAGCCTCGACGCTGTTAGCAAGCCGCTCACGATCTCGGAACAGGCAAATTTGAAGGAATGCGCGCGAGCCTGGTCGGTAGGCGCGCTGCTCGAATGGCCTGGTGCAACAACGCGTGCTGGCGAGTTGCCCGTTGGACGTTGTGTGCCGCTGCCCGGCTATCCGTTTGACACCAAGCGGCATTGGATCAGCGATGTGTTGCCGCGTGTGTCAGCGCCGGTGCCGGAGTACGATGCTGCTACGCAAGTCGACCTCGACAAATGGTTGATGCAAACGTGTTGGGACGAAATCGAAGGTGTCGCGGAGGATGAACGGCGTGTGCCCGAACACCTCGCATTATGGTGCGGTGACGAACAGGTGCTGCGCCGCTGGGCGCAAGGCTGGCCACATCGCTACGTCACGATCACACAAGAGCGTGATGGTGTTTTCGGCGAACAGCTGTCCCGGATGTTCGAAGCCGGCGAATACGATACCTTCGTGTTTGTCCAGCCACATCTGCGTTTTGTGCAAAAGGACGCGGTGCTGGATGGTACGACGCTTGATACCCTCTTTCGTGAGCGCGCGGAGCAGCTTGTCGAATGGGTCGTACGTGCAGTGGATGCGGCGGACAAGCGCAACGGGCTTAAACTTGTGCTCATCAACGTCACGGATCGCGGCGAAGTCGATCCGATGCAGGAGGCCTTGTCAAAGTACTTTAGCTTCCTGCGTTTCGAGGTGCCGGAACTCGGTAGCCTGGTCGTCGACGTCGATTCACTCGAACCGCGAGCACTGGCATGCGTGCATCGGGAATTGCATTGCGCGCAGCGCGATACGCGCGTGCGCTTCCTAGAGGGCCGGCGTTTGTGCCAGCGCTTGCGTCCATTGCCAATGGACAGTGCGCGACGTGCATTTGACCCGTCTGGCACAATGATTGTGACGGGCGGCTTCGGTGGCGTGGGCTTCACGGTGTTGCACTGGCTAATCGACAAAGGCGTGAAATCGTTGATTGTCATTGGTCGTAAGCCGATGTCCGCGCCGCTGCGCCATCCAAGTTTGTCCGCTGAGACGACGATTGGCACGTTTGCTGATGAACTGGCGCGCACGCGCGGCGTAGCGCTTCACTATATCCAGTCCGACTTGCGCGATGAAGCGGCGCTCATGCAGCGCGTCGGCGCGCTGCGTGAGCGGCTTGGCTCGCCAATCACAGGGGTATTTCACCTAGCGGGCGTCACCACTGACGCGATTCCGATCCGCGACACGACGGCTGCGATTCTTGCCGAGGTCTCGCAGCCAAAGCTGATTGGCGCGCATTTGCTTGATAGGCTCACGCGTGACGATCCGATCCGATACTTTTGCTTGTTCTCGTCGATTTCGTCGGTTGAGGGTATGCAGGGCAATGGGCTGAGCGCGTATGGCGCTGCCAATGCGGCGCTCGTTGCGCTGGCAGCCGCTAGGCGACAATCGGGTCGTCGCGCGCAAGTCGTACAGTGGACGGATTGGGACGGTGCAGGTATGGCAGTCGAACACGACCACCGCGCATTCTTCGATGCGCTTGGCATGTCAATGCTTACGCCGCGACAAGGTGTGCTCTTTCTCGAGCGCATCGTTGCCGACGATGTGGGAGAGGCGACCGTATTCAATGCGGACTGGGCGAAGTACGCGCGCGTCAATCGAGGCGTCCAACGGCTGCCGGTTTTTGCGTATTATGCGAAGCGTACCAACGCGCTTGAGCCGGCCGTAGGCTCTGCACCATTGGCGTGCTCGCGCGCGCGCGCGGGAGATGCGGGTGAGGTGGATGTCATGTCCTTATTGCTTGGCGAACTCAGCGCGCTGCTCGGACACGACGATTTGCATCCGGATCAAACGTTCGATCAAATCGGTTTAAATTCGATCAACTCGCTGACTTTTTTTTCGAGCCTGTCCGAAAGACTGTCGTTTGAGATCCTGCCTTCATCCATTTTCCGCTATCCGACCATCCGCGGGCTCGCGACTTTTATCGATGCGCATCGCAGCGCGCCGGCTTCAGCGGCGAAGGTCAACGCATCGGTGGTGCACAAATCGGCCGCGGCCGAGACGACGGTAGGCGCGCTCACGCGAGCGCAGGTGGCGGCATGTGCTGAACCGGCTGCGCGTATCGCCGATGAGCGTATTGGCATCGTTGGGATGGCCGGCCAGTTTCCGCAGGCCCGGAACCTGCCCGAGTTCTGGTCGCGCTTGATGCAAAGCTTTGACGGCATCGGGCATTATCCGTGCGCTCGACGAGATTTGCTGGGGCTTCAACATGTATTGAGCGACGATGACCTCAAGACCGTGTGGGGCGGCTATCTCGATGACATCGACTTATTCGATGCAGGCGCATTCAACATATCGCCCCGCGAGGCGCGCCTGATGGACCCACAGCAGCGTCTGTTGATGATGAATGCTCATATCGCAATCGAAGATGCGGGCATTCGCGGCGACGCTAAGTTTGAAAACACGGGTGTATTCATCGCGCAGTACGCGAGCGAGTATATGCAGTTCGCGAACGATTACAACCAGGATAATGCGCTTTTCATTGCCACCGGCAACGCAAGCTCGATCGCGGCAAACCGGTTGTCTTATCACTATGGCTTCAATGGTCCCAGCCTCGTGCTCGACACCGCATGTTCGTCAACGCTCGTTGCACTCGACATCGCCTGCCAGTATTTGCGCAGCGGACAGATTGATTTTGCACTCGTTGGTGGCGTCAGTCTTAACTTAAATCCGCATTCGACCCGCCTGCTTCAGGACGCCGGTATGTTGTCCGCTACCGGCCGCTGTCATACGTTCGACAAGCGGGCTGACGGCTACGTACCGGGCGAGGGCGTTGGCGTGATCGTATTGCAGAGGCTAGATGAAGCCCGCGCGCGTCGCGTTCGCGATGCACGGTGTCGAATTTATGCGGCGATCGCGGGATCGGCGATCAACCAAGATGGCAAGAGCAACGGCATGACCGCGCCAAATGGCTTAGCTCAGGAAGCGGTGATTCGCACCGCATTCCGGCACGCCGGTCTCGCGCCGTCGCAGGCAGGCTACATCGAGACGCACGGAACGGGCACCTATCTCGGTGATCCGGTGGAGATCGAAGCGCTTGGCAACGTGGTCAATGTAGGCCGAAGTGCCGACAAGCCGTGCGTGCTCGGTTGCCTGAAAACTAATATTGGCCATCTTGAACCTGCGGCTGGCATCGCAAGCGTGATTAAGGCGGCGCTATGTTTGCATCTTGAGGCGATTCCGCCCAATAATCATCTTGATACGATCAATCCGCTGCTCAAGATTGTCGAGCCAGGCTTTAAGTTTCCTGATGAGTCGATTCGCTGGAGCGGGCCCGAGCGGATCGCGGGTGTCAGTTCATTTGGTTTCGGTGGCGTGAACGGCCACGTCGTACTGACATCGGTTGATGACGAGCCGGCACAAGTAGAGGGTGGTGGTCGAGCCGGCGGCCAAGACAGGGAGCAGTGCTTTTTGGCGTCGTATCCGCCGCTTGACCTGACGCTCAAGTCGTATTGGTTGCGTCAAGAAGCGGCGATGCAATCGCCGGTGCGCATTGCCACTGCATCGCAGGTTACCGTAAAACCGTTCCTTGCATTGTCCCGACAAAATTCGGTGTCCCACGCGCTATGTGTCGAGTTGATCGTGCGGCCCGATGATCCGGGGATTGCCGATACGGGCAATTTCCACGTGGGTTTCTATTTGGATGCGATCTATCGCATGTTTAGCGACTACTTCGAGCGCACTCAAGTCATCGTGCGGCGCTTCGAGTTTCGATTGCCGTTGTTCGTTTCACTGCGCGCCGATACACGGATTCAGATCATTGTCGAAGACGACGGGCCTGAGTGCTATCGCGCGACATTCCAATATCGCATGGATGCATCCGATGCTGACGCCCCGGCCAGTGGATCGTGGACGACGACGGCCATTGCGCTCGTCGACGCCACACCACACACACAGCAACCGGAGCCACAACAAGCACAGGTGGCGTCGATCCTGAGCAGCCCCGGTGTGCTGCGTCGCGGGCTCGACGAAGCAGCATTCTACGGTCGCTACACGGAAATGGGCTTTCCGGCAAACGGTTTTGTGCGGGCGGTACACGATTGCCGTTTCTATGACGGATTTAGCATTGCGTCGCTACGGCTCGATTTTGAACGCGACGACTATGGGCTGGGCGCGCACCCCGGCTTCATCGATGCAGCGCTGCAGCCGTCGATCCTCCTCGCGGATACTGACGGCGTTACGCCTTACATGACGACAGTGATGGAGGATGTTCGGCTCTACGGCAAGCTCGCGCGGGGAGGCGATTATCAACTCGTCAATATTTTATTGCCGCGCGATGCTGGCGCGAAAGAGGACCCGCAGTGCTTTTCCACCGCATGGTCAATTGTCGACAGTCAAGGCCAGAGCGTACTCGCATGCTCGCGCGCCGACTTGCGCAAGCTCGGCGACAGTAACGGCGCGAGGTCGCAAAAGCTTGACGCGTTGCTTGCCGACACCGATGCACTGACGCAAGACCGCTTGCTTGCAAGCGTCGCGGACCTGCTTGATTGTGAGCCAGAGGACATCGATGTCGACAAGGCGTTGCTTGAGTTAGGCATGGATTCTCTCATGTTGATGAAGCTGCAAAAGCAGTTGGAGCACCACAACCTGAAAATCAACAATCTGTTTCAGGCAAAGCTGCGTGATCTCATTGAGCCCCCCGCAACGGGTGCGTCATCATCCGACGAAAAGCCTTCGCGTGTCGATGCGCCGGCTGTCGACTATGCGCCGTTCACCGCTCTGCAGTCCTGGTCGCGTGACAAAGCGGCTTGGATTCGCGGAAAGACGCGTAAGCGGGCAAGTATGCGGCTTTATTGTTTTCCGTATGCGCATATGTCGACGTCGGTATTCAAAGGTTGGCAGGCGAACATGCCCGACCATGTCGAGGTACGGCCGATCGAATTGCCGGGCAGAGGCGATCGGTGGCGTGAACGGCCGCTGCATGATGTATGGACTATCGCTTCGACGCTCACGCAATTGCTTGGTGACGAGCTGGACCGGCCGTTCGCGCTCTACGGGCATAGTGCAGGCGCGCTGATGGCTTATGTTTGGTGTTTGCATTTGAGAATGTGCGGCCTGCCGTTACCAAAGCATCTTTTTGCAGCCGCCTATGCGGCGCCTGGCACGGGCGAAAATCCGGTGATCCGTGATATGCGAGGCACCTATCGCCGTTATGGAATCAAGCGGCTACCTGTGCTCGACGACATCTGTGATCCGAATGCCGGGCCGTTGATTACGACACTCATCGACGCGCTCGAGTACGCGATGCGCAAGGCCGGTTTGTTCAGTTTCAGCCGGGACCTGATTTATGCTCAGTTGCCCGCGCTCATCTCGACCTTCGAGATGGTTGAATCGTTCAGGATGCGAGAGGTCGAGCCGCTGCCTATTCCGATATCGGGTCTTCATGGCAGGCACGACCTTCAAGTGTTGGAACGCGACGTGCGTGCATGGCATCAGTTGGGCAGCGCCGGGTTCACGCTGCGCTGCTTTGACGGAAACCACCTTTTCATGGACGCGAATCAATGCATGAAGGATGTCGTGTCGTTTGTCAGCGAAACGCTGACGGACGTGTCTACGATGTCGCTTTCATAGGTGACTGTATTCATATTTTATTGTGGAGGAAATTAAAATAAATATACTAAGAGATGTAAAAAGTTAAACTGCTAACGATCTCCATGGATCTGAAGAACCGGATCAGCGCGTGGAGTGCTTTAACCCTGATAGGAGCTGAAACGCCATGATGAAGACATTCAAAGATTTGCCCATGCCGCCTAGCTTGCCCATACTGGGCCATGCGCACAAGCTCAACAAGAAAGCGCTGCATCTGTCGCTGGAAAAATGGGCGAGAGAATACAATTTTGAACCTTATCGGTTCCAGATTGGGAGTTTGAAGTTTGTGGTGCTCAGTAAACCAGATCATGTGCGACACGTGCTGAAAAAACGGCCGTCTGACTTTCGCCGTATGCGTGAAATGTCAAAGATCTTTGATGAAGTGGGATTCAGCAGTGTTTTTACCAAAGAGGGCGAAGAATGGCGACGTCAGCGGCCCATGATCGTGCCTGCGTTCACGAAGCAGAGCCTCACCTCATTTATCCCACAAATCGCTCGAAAGGCAGCTCGTCTACGCGAGCGACTACAAAATTATAAGGGTGAGCCGATAGAAATTCGACACGATTTCCGACGTTTCTCAGTAGATGTCGGTTGTCTACTCGTTTTTGGCATCGATCTGAAGAATATTGAAGAAGTGGATCATCATGTTCTCCACACGTTCCATAACGTCGTGGATACCATGAACAAACGTTTGCGAAAGATTGTGCCCTATTGGCGGATTGTAAAATTGCCTGTTGACCGAAGGTTCGACGAATCGATCCAAGAGTTGAAGGACATGGTGATCAGCATAGCACGCGACGTTCGAAGTAAAATGGAACGGAAAGAAGATGTCGGCGAACACTGCATCCTTCACACGATGCTTCAAGCGGTCGAGGGCGAAGACCGGGTGCTTACCGACGAAGAGCTGTTTGCCAACATGATGATTCTTGTGTTGGGCAGCGAAGGGACGACCGCAGCGATGCTGAGCTGGCTCTGCTTCTATCTGAGTCAGTCTGAAGCGCTTCAGACAAAGCTGCGAGATGAAGTCAGTGGCTTCGATATCGAGACCGTTAACTACGACGCGCTCGAAAACCTGCCGCTTACGGAGGCCGTGATCGAGGAAGTGTTCCGTATCCGCTCAACCGTTCCAGGGCTCGTACTGGAAGCGCTCGAAGATACCGCCGTTGACCATCTTCAGGTTGACAAAGGCACCCGTATTTTCGCGCTGACGCGGGTGGACGGCATCAAGGATCCCGAGACTGACATGGTGTTTAACCCGCAACGATGGTTGAACGACGACGGAGGGTTGATCAGTCTGGGGGATGCACGGCAAAAGCAATTTCCTTTCGGATACGGGCCCCGTGTTTGTCCAGGTGCAGCGCTGTCAAACCTTGAAATGAAAATTGTTATTGCGATGCTCGTGAAGAGCTTTCAACTCGAGATCGTTGACAAAGAAGCGGTTGAAGAAGTGTATATGACGTCTGCTGTGCCTGACAACCTGCGGATAAAAGCGGTGGCATTGCAGGACGCGCCTGCCAAGGCGGCCTAGTCGACGCTGGGCGAGACGGGGAGTCAAAACGTTAGACGTAAGCATAGCGTTTGTGTCGCCCCTTTGGGGGACGGTCGAAGTCAAATTGGACCGTCCAGCTCCCGCGCCATTGTGGTCGCTTGATTTAAAAGCTCTTTTTTGAGTCGGTGCGGGTCACGCGCTGGCTGCTGCGAGGATGGCGTGACAGTAGTTGACGATATGCAGCATGTATCAGTGTCAAGATGGTAATCAAACCCACTGCGACTGTGTTGCGCGAGCACGAAGCGCATATCTGGTACGTTCATACGGCGGCGTGTGATTCCCCTGAGCAGCGCGCCGCATACCGCTTGCTGTTGGCGCCGGATGAGTTAAAAAGATTGGATCGCTTTGTCTTCGATCATTTGAAGCTTGAGTACTTGGCGACGCGAGCATTGTGCCGCACCATGCTTTCCGCTTTCGAGCCCGGCGTTCGTCCTGAGCAATGGCGGTTCACCACAAACGCGTATGGCAAACCGGAGATAGACGCCGGCATGCTCACGTCGTCGCTGCGATTTAATCTTTCAAACACGCGCAATATCGTGGCTTGTGCCGTTACACACTCCACCGATGTTGGGATCGACGTTGAAAATATAACGCGCATTGGTGATTTTGAAGGTGTTGTCACGTCGTATTTTTCGCCTAAAGAGCGACGCTCGTTTTATGCGCTACCAAGCGAGCAGTGGCGAGACCGATTTTTTACGCTATGGACACTCAAAGAAGCCTACATCAAAGCACGCGGTGTAGGTCTTTCGATTGATCTTGATCTCTTCTCGTTTGATTTATCCGGCGAGTCGATCACCGTATCGTTCGATCCACGCGCGCTCGACGACACGCGCGATTGGCAGTTTTCATCGCTCGAGCTTGACGCATATCATCGAATGGCCATTGCGATTCGTAGCGCGTCGACGCCCTTCACAATCTGGGTGCGCGAAGTTGTGCTGGAGCAGGTTCATGCCGATTGTGCCCAAACATGATTACGTTGCAAATAGCCCACCGGCGAGCATGCACGCGGCGCGGCGATTCGCCGGCTGGGGCTACTGTTGTCCTGGATCGCGCTTCTTTGCGCGGGGATGGGCCTGGTCGTAGATGCGCGCAAGATGCTGGAAGTCCAGCGACGTATAGACCTGCGTGGCAGCGACGCTCGCGTGGCCGAGCAATTCCTGGACCGCGCGCAAGTCGCCGCTTGATTGCAGCAGATGCGTCGCGAACGAATGCCGAAGCACATGCGGATGCACGTGGGATGGAACGCCCGCTGCGAGCGCGGCCCGTCTGACCCGCTCGCGCACGACGCCGGCGGACATGCGCATGCCGCGCGCTGACAAGAACAGCGGATGCGGATCATGCTTGAGCAGTTGATCACGCACGGCAAGCCAGCGATGCAACGCGTCGAGCGCCTTACTGCCGATCGGCACCGTGCGCCGCTTGCCCCCTTTGCCGAGCACGGTGACGTCGGCCGTACCCAGGTCGATCCAGCCTGCCGAGCGATATTGCGCGGTGTTGACAAAGGCGATGTCCAAGCCGATCAACTCGGCCAAGCGCAGCCCGCACGAGTAAAGCAGCTCCAGCATCGCCCGGTCGCGCAACGCGTCAGGTGTCTCGATGCACGAGGCTTCCATCAGCGTGACAGCGTCGTCGACCGACAGCGCCTTGGGCAGCATTTTCGCCCGTTTCGGCGCGCGCACGCCAGCGACCGGATTCATGGCCAGAGGCTGATGCAGCGCGAGCCAGCGATAGAAGCTGCGCCACACCGACAGACGATGCGCGATCGAGCGGGACGAAAGTCCACCCGAATGCGCTCGCGACACCGCGCCTCGCACGTCAACGGGCGTCAGTTGCGCCAGCTCGCGGGTGCCGGCCAACTGGCGCAGCATGTCCAACTCGTGCGCGTAGCCGCGCAGCGTGTGCGCCGAGAGGCGGCGCTCATGGGCGAGGCTATCGAGGTAGCGCGCGATCGGATCGGGGGAGGGCGACATCGGACAGGTTGCGGTGACAACGTGTCGCGCTAGTGCGCACGCAGCCGGCTCAGCGCGGCGCTGGCGAGCGCGCCGATCTGCGATAGGAAGTCGGTGGCCATGTCGTCGTGGAAGCGGCGCGGGTCTGGCGAGCCAAGCACCAACAAGCCGAATACGTTTTCCGCATCGGCCTGCTGCGCGTCGCGCAGCGGGACCAGCGCAATCGACGCGGTCTGCTGCGACGCTTTGGTGTCGTTCCCCGCCGCGCTACCCGACTGCGCGTCGGCACACGGTGCGGCCGCGGCACCGCTCACCCTGTCCGGCGCCGTGACGGCGAGCGACAGGCCCACCCCCGCCCCCCCTTGTGGCGCGGGGGCGGCGTTGAGCCACTGCGCGGCCTCGAATCCGGCGTTCGCGCCGCAGTAAGGCGCGACGAGACTGCTGGCAAAAATGCGGACTTCCTCGCCGACGCTGCGGGCAAACTGTGCTTGCGCATAGGCACTCGCGACGTCCCAGACGCGCAGCGCTGCCTGCGGCACGTCGAAGATCTCGCGCAGGCCCGACGTGATGGTGGCGGGTAGTGCATGCGGATCGCGTTCGGCGATCACGCGCAGTGTCCAGCGCTGGAACTTCGCGGCCAGGCTGTCGTTCTCGTGACCATAGCGTAGCAGTTCCGCTAGCCTGCGCTCGAGCTGCTTGTACTTGTCGCGCAGCAGCTCCATTTGTCGCTCCTGCAGCGACACCGCCGCTTTGCCGTGCGGATTGGACAGCCGGACTGTGGCAAGTAGCTCGGCGTGGCGTTCGAAGAACTGCGGGTTGGCCAGCAGGTAATCGGCGACTTCGCGATCGTTCATGATTGTTTTCAGCTTCAACTCAAGAGGGCGGCGCGCGTCGGGCAGGCCGGCCGAGAGGGCGGCACCGCGGATACCACACAGTAAAGGCAGCGCCGCATCGGGGTCAATCAGCCGGACGGCCTAGGGCGGCGATCGCGCTCATGCGGGCAACTCGTCGGGCACGTTAATTTCGCCTTCGAACACGGTGGTTGCCGGACCGGCCATCATGACCGGGGCGTCGTTGTCGCGCCGGCCGTCCCACGAGATGGTCAGCGTGCCGCCGCGCGTGTGCACGCGCACCGGCGAGTCCAGTACGCCTCGGCGGATGCCGGCCACGACCGCCGCGCAAGCGCCGGAGCCGCACGCAAGCGTCTCGCCCGCGCCGCGCTCATAGACACGCAGCTTGATTTCGTGCCGCGAGACGATTTGCATGAATCCAGCGTTCACGCGATTTAAAAAGCGTGCGTGCGACTCGATTACCGGCCCGTCCCTGAGCACCGGCGCGGCGTCGGCGTCATCGACGATCTGCACCGCATGGGGATTGCCCATCGAGACCACTGAGAGCCATTGCGTCGAGCCATTCACGTCCAGCGGCCATAGCAGGTCGTCACCATCGCGCGCGGGTGTCAGTCCCGACGCGTCGAACGGCACGTGTGGCGCGGCCAGCACCGGCGCACCCATGTCAACGAGCACTTCGCCGTTGTCCTGCATGCTCAGCGTGATTACGCCGTGCTGCACCTGCACGCGAATCGTGCGCGCCTGGCTCAGGCCGGTGTCGCGCACGAACTTCACGAAGCAGCGCGCGCCATTGCCGCAGTGCTCGACTTCTGTGCCGTCGCAGTTGAAGATCCGGTACTTGAAATCGGCGCTATCGAGCGTGGGCCGCTCGACCAGCAGCAACTGGTCCGCGCCGACGCCGAAGTGGCGGTCGGCGACGTAGCGCACCAGCGCGGGCGTGGGCGAGATCGTGTTGCGCACGCCGTCAACGACCACGAAGTCATTGCCGGCGCCATGCATTTTGGTGAATTTGAGCTTCATGGCACCGTATTGTAGTCGAGCGTCAGTAAAAGCCCGCTTCGCCCGGTGGGCGCGTTTTGAAGCGCTTGTGTACCCAGTAGTATTGTTCCGGCATGTGCGGAATTTCCTGCTCCAGCCACGCATTCATGCGGCGCGCGTCCGCTATGTCGTCGCCGCTTGGATAGTCTTGCCACGGCGCGAAGATCTTGAGCCGATAACCCTTGTAATTGGGCAGCACCTCGCAGATGAACGGCGCCAACTGGGCACGTCCTGCCTTCGCAAGCCGGCCCACCGCGGTTAGCGTGCACGCCGGCACGCCGAAGAATGGTACGAACGCCGAATTGCGCATGCCGTAGTCCATGTCCGCGCCGAGCATCACCGGCTTGCGCTCGCGCAGCCAGCGCAACACGATACGTGCACTGTCGGCACGACTGGCCATGTCGGCGCCGAAGCGCGCGCGCGCGGCGACCGCGACCTTGTCCAGCAGCGGGTTGGATATCGGCTGGTACAGCGCGCCGCATTGCCGGCGCAACTGGTAGTTCAGGAAAATCGAGCCGGCCTCAATGCCGACAAAATGCGCGCCGAGGAACAGCGTCGGCGGCAGGTTCGGATCGCGCAGGTCGATCGCGCTGTCGAGTTGGATCAGCTTCTCCAACTTGCGTGCCGAGCCGAACCACTGCACGCTGCGCTCGACGTAGCTGCGAATTGCATGGCGGAAGTGCTGCTCGGCGACCTGCTCGCGCCGCGCCTCGCTCCACTGGGGGAAGCAGCGCTTCAGGTTGGTGTGGACCACGCGACGGCGACTGTTCGGAATCCGGTACAGCAACCAGCCCATCGCATCGCCGAAGCGGGCGATCCAACCATAGGGCAATAGTGCGAACAGCTTGAGCAGCAGGATGGCGAGGTGGGTTCCGGCGCGGCCTAACATCGTGGAGCTCGCAGTGTCCGCAGCGGCGGGTGGGGTGAAGCAAACGGCAATTCAGCCTCTATACAACATGACAGAAGTCGATATAATACGAGCATCGCCGAGTTAATGGGACAACTTGCGGGGCGATATCGGGCGCGGCATCCAGCGAAGCGGCGCCCGGACAAGGTAATCCGCTAAAGCGTCGCCGCTTCGATCCGAAGCCGGCAACGTGAAAACGCGACCGACTTCACTCACTGGAGCTAACGAAGTGGCGAACAACTATCTCTTTACTTCCGAATCCGTATCTGAAGGCCATCCGGACAAGGTGGCTGACCAAATCTCCGACGCGATTCTCGATGCGATCCTGACGCAGGACCGGCATTCGCGCGTGGCGGCCGAGACGTTATGCAACACCGGCCTGGTGGTGCTGGCTGGCGAAATCACGACGCATGCAAACGTCGACTATATCCAGATCGCGCGCGACACGATCCGGCGCATCGGCTACGATAACACCGATTTCGGCATCGACTACCGCGGCTGTGCGGTGCTGGTCGCTTACGACAAGCAGTCGCCGGATATCGCGCAGGGCGTGGACAATGCGCACGACGACAACCTGGATCAGGGCGCGGGTGACCAGGGCCTGATGTTCGGCTATGCGTGCGACGAAACGCCCGAATTGATGCCGTTGCCGATCCATTTGTCGCACCGGCTCGTCGAGCGGCAAGCCGATCTACGGCGCGACGGTCGTCTTCCGTGGCTGCGTCCGGACGCGAAGTCGCAAGTAACGGTGCGCTATGTTGACGGGCGTGCGGATTCGATCGACACGATCGTGCTCTCCACGCAGCATGCGCCAGATATCGATCTGTCCACGTTGCGCGAGGCGGTGATCGAGGAAGTCATCAAGCCGGTGCTGCCGAACGAGCTGATCAAGGGCAACTTGAAGTTCCTCGTTAATCCGACCGGGCGGTTCGTGATCGGCGGCCCTCAAGGCGATTGTGGACTCACCGGCCGCAAAATCATCGTCGATACGTACGGCGGGGCCGCGCCGCACGGCGGCGGTGCGTTCTCGGGCAAGGACCCGTCCAAAGTGGACCGTTCCGCCGCGTATGCCGGCCGCTACGTCGCGAAGAACATCGTCGCCGCGGGCCTTGCGTCGCGCTGCTTGGTCCAGGTCTCCTATGCGATCGGTGTCGCGCGTCCGACGTCGGTGATGGTCAACACCTTCGGAACCGGCCGAGTGCCGGATTCGGTGATTACCGAGCTTGTCCAGCAGCACTTCGATCTGCGCCCGAAGGGCATCATTCAGATGTTGGACCTGCTGCGGCCGATTTACGAAAAGACCGCCGCATATGGTCACTTTGGTCGCGAGGAGCCCGAATTCTCGTGGGAAGCAACCGACAGGGCGATTGCGCTGGCCGACGCGGCTGGCATCGAGCCGATTGCCGCCGTCGCCTGACGGCGCAGGCATAGCCGCGCAGATGTGTCGGAGCCGCCGGCACGCCATAAAAAACCTCGGCTAGGTTAGACTGCCGACAAATCCCCGGTTTTGGCCGGGGATTTGTCGTTATGGGGGCATGCTCAAGAAGACGATACCCGCCCAATCAGAACTCGAGAGGGCGACGCTCGAGAGGCTTGTGCCGAAAGCCCTTAAAGTGCGATGACGACGATCTACCGCTGCCGAGCAAGCAGATCAACGTTAGCTGCACTGATCCGCACAGCGGCTACAGGGTACGCGACGATAAGCCCAAGGGCTTTTTCTATTTGGATCACCGCACGGTAGAGGCCAAGCACGCGATCATCACTGACACGCACGTGACGCCCGCCTCGGTGCATGATAGCCAGCCGTCTCAGCGCGTGATAAACACGTCCCGATAACCGACGTAGACCGACAGGAATAACAAAGGTATCACGACCAACCAGCCGAGCAGGAAAGGGATCGCTCCGATCACCAGCATCACGAGCAACAACAGCGCATAGACGATGCCAGCGAGCCAGTTTCGCATCACGCCCTTGAAGCTCGCCCGCATCGCGCGAATGGGCGCCACGTCATGCAGTATCACCAGCGCGGGCGCGAACCATGCAGCGGCTACAGCCACCGCGGCGATCGCGATATAGATCAGCAGCCCGACGAGGCTCAATGCCCCCCATTCAGGTGGGTTGCCTGGCTGGTGCGAGACCAGTTGAGCAAATGTGCCGAAGCCGATGATCGACGCGAGCACCACGGTACCGATGATCACGATCGCGAACGTGAGCACGCCGACCAACGCTAGCGGGCCCAGCTTGCGCGTGAACCCGGCGAACAGGCTGCCGATGCGCACGTCGCCGTCGGCGCGGAACTGCTCGCACGTGAACATCAACCCGCCCAGCAGTATCGGCGTGACCACCATCGGCAGCAGGTTGAACACCGGCGCGAATGACAGCGCGCACTCGATCACCATGTACAACAGGGCTAGGCCGATCCACTGTAGCGGGCGGCGCTTGAACAGTGTCCATGCGTCTGCGATCCAACGCAAGCCTTCCGCCACAGTGACCATGCGTGCGTCCAGATTCAACGTTTCGACGGATGACGCCGAGCCGCCTGGGGCGAGCGGATGGTTCAGCGTGTCGTCGTTCATGGGTCCTCCTCGCGAAATCCTACAGGGTATCCGTCGCGCTCGGCCTGCGCGCCGCCGTATCGCCGGATGCGGTCGGCATCATAACCGCACGCCCGGCAGGCACACACGAAACAGGGCGTATGCAGGCACAATCCGGTTCGCCGCGAGTGCTATCCGTGCTCGGGATTCAATGCGAGCTTCGCATACCGCCGTGAATAACCGAAGTACACGGCCAGTCCCAGTGCCAACCATGCCACGAATGCGACCCACGTCATCGCCTGCAAATGGGCCATCAGAAACACGCAAGATGCGACCGCGAGCATCGGCACGAGCGGCACGCCTGGGCACCGGAATGCGCGCGGCAGTGTCGGGTGCGTGCGGCGTAGGATCAGTACGGCGACAGAGACCATCGAAAACGCGGCGAGCGTGCCAATATTGATCAACTCCGCCAAGACGTCTAGTGGCACCAGCGCGCCGATCAACGCGAAAAAGATGCCGACCAGCCAGGTGGTGATCAGCGGCGTCTGGAAGCGCGGATGGATGCGCGAGAGCGCGGCGGGTAGCAAGCCGTCCCGGGACATCGCAAAGATGATGCGTGTCTGACCGTACATCATCACCAGGATCACCGTCAGCATGCCGAGCACCGCACCCAGATCGACAAAGCCGGCGACCCAGTCTGCGCCGATTGTTTGAAGCACGTAGGATACCGGATGCGACACGTTTGCGAACTCAGCGTACGGCACGATGCCGGTGACCACGGCGGCGACCGTCACATAGAGCGCTGCGCAAACGGCGAGCGATGCAATGATGCCGATCGGCAAGTCGCGTTTCGGGTTCTTGACCTCTTCCGCCGCGGAGGACACCGAGTCAAACCCGATGAAGGCGAAAAACATCACCGCGGCGGCTCCGAACACACCGGACCAGCCCATTGGCATGAACGGGTGCCAGTTCGCGGGCCGGACATGGAACGCGCCGACCGCGATCACCAGCAGCACGACGGCTACCTTGATCGCGACCATCACGTTGTTGACCCGGGTGGATTCGCGCACACCGATCGATAACAGGAATGTGATGGCCATCATCACGAGGAACGCTGGCAAGTTGAACCATGTCGTGTGGCCGGGCACGGTGCCGGGCGCTGCGGTCAGTACTTGCGGCAGCGTGATGCCGAAGCCGGACAGTAACGATTGCAGGTAGCCGGACCATCCAACCGACACCGCCGACGTCGCGAGCCCATATTCGAGCATCAGATCCCAGCCGATGATCCAAGCGGCAAGCTCGCCAAGCGTCGCATACGAATAAGTGTAGATCGAGCCGGCGACCGGAATCGTCGACGAGAATTCGGCGTAGGCGAGCGCCGCAAAGCAGCACGCGATCGCCGCAATGACGAAAGACAGCGTCAGGGCGGGGCCGGCGATCACCGCGCCGGTTCCTGTCAGCACGAAGATGCCGGTACCGATGATCGCTCCGATGCCCAGAAGCGTGAGATCCAGTGGGCCCAGTGCCCTGTGCAAGCTGTCGTCGGCATTGCGACGGGCCAGCATATGACCAATATCTTTCTTTCGAAACAGTGACATAAGGCAGTATTCGGCAGCCGGGGAGCGGCGCAACCGACTTCGGTAAAACCGGCTATTCTAGCTGACTGGTGCAAACGGTCCGGTCGGAGGTTGCGCTGATGGGTCGTACGTTGCTGGTCGTACGTTGCGTGGGGCGACGAGACAGTCAGTGTGCGCCAGCGGGCGGCGGTCACCGGCGCGTCAAATTCGGCACAATGGCAGCAGGCGCCGGCGGGACCGGGACGATGGCCGGTCGCTGCGATGCGTGTCGTTGTATACATGTGACGGATCAGTCGCAATTGGGCTGTTCCATGCTTTCATTTCGGGCTTTGCAGGATACGCATCGCCGACACAATGCCTGCCGGACGGGCGAACATCAAAAGGGGGAAATCATGAAGGTGGGTTCAATCGTGCGTTCCAGCCATATCGCAGTGCCGCGCGACGCGCGCGGCATCGTATTGCGCATCCTGGGCGACATGGCGATGGTGACGTGGTTCGAGGGTGAGCCGGGGCAATCCAAGCCGCTCAACACCGAGCCGTTCTTCTTGGTGGATCTGATCGAGACCGGCGAGGTGGTGCGCCCGGCGGGCGCGCCGTTGCACTGATATAGCCCGGATGCGGCTGGCGGGGGCTGCCGCGAGCGTTGGCACGGGCGCTGACGAGTTTCTGCCTCGTGCGCTGGCGCGGGTGCTGACGCAGGGTGGTCTGCCTCGCGCGCTGGCACGGATGCTGGCGCAGGGTCTGCCTCGCATGCTGGCACGGGCGCTGGCGCAGGACTGCTGCGGATACTGCCACGGCACTGCGTCTTGTCCCCGTCCGCGTGTGGCGATGCTCAGGCCGCGTGCCGCTCAGGCACAATGGCGGGATGGAACCCAATGATCGCAGTCTCAACAATCCGCCGCGTGCCGATGCCGGCGCCCAGGCTCCCTACGCGGATCTGACGCCCGAGCGCGTGCTCGACGCGCTCGATGCTGTGCTGGCGCGCGGCGGCCGCCGCACCGACGGGCGGTTGCTTGCGCTGAGCAGTTACGAAAACCGCGTCTATCAGGTCGGCATCGAAGACGCCGCGCCGCTGGTGGCGAAGTTCTACCGGCCCGGGCGTTGGCGCGATGAGGCCATCTTGGAGGAGCACGCATTCGTTGCGCAGCTGGCCGAGCATGAGATCCCGGCCGTGCCGGCGATCATGCTCGACGACCATACGCTGCATGAGATCGACGGTTTCCGCTTCGCGTTGTTCGAGCGGCGTGGCGGCCGGGCACCGGAGTTGGACGACAACGCCACACTGCAGTGGCTGGGACGCTTCATCGGCCGCATCCACGCGATCGGTCGGCAGCGCGACTACGTCGCCCGCGGGCCGCTGGACATCGACACGTTCGGCCGTGAGCCGCTTGCGTACCTGCTCGCCAGCGGCTTCGTGCCGGTCGAGTTGCGTCAGGCCTACGAGACTATCAGCCAACTGGCGCTAGACGCGGTGCAAGCCTCGTTCGAGCGCGCCGGCGATGTACGAGCGTTGCGCGTGCACGGCGACTGCCATCAAGGTAACGTGCTGTGGACCGATGCCGGCCCCCATTTCGTCGATTTCGACGACAGCCGGATGGCACCGGCGATTCAAGACCTATGGCTGCTGCTGCCAGGCGAGCGCGCGCAGGCGAGCCGTGCGCTGGGTCACGTATTGGCGGGCTATGAGGATTTTTGCGAGTTCGATTCGCGCGAGCTTCACTTAATCGAAGCGTTCCGCACGTTGCGCTTGATCCATTATGCGGCATGGCTTGCGCGTCGGTGGAACGATCCGGCGTTTCCTGCCGCATTTCCGTGGTTCAACACGCACCGGTACTGGGAGGATCGTATCTTGGAATTGCGTGAGCAGGTCGGTGCGTTACAGGAGCCGCCGCTGTGGCCTGTGTGAGGTGGGCTGCCGATATCGATTGTCCGCCATCCGTCAGTTGAAAAAAGACGTTATACATGTAATGATAACGATTCGCATTCCGGGGTGGTGCAGGATATGCGAACATGCGCCGCCAGCCAACCACGCTCGCCCGTGCCGTGACAACGGTAAGGGGTGGCGTGAGCCAGCCGACAATCAAGATAGGCCGCAGGGCGCTTTGCCGTGCGGGCGACGTCATGCGAGCGCGAGGGCGTGAGCGTCGCCTTTTCGCAGGACATACCGACAATGACGAAGATGACGCCGTTTGCCACGGCGCTGGTGGCCGCTTTTACCGTGCCAATGCCGGCGCTTGCGCAGTCCGCTCAGCCCGATTCCAATTCACAAGACACGCGACATGGCGCCGTGGCGAGTGCCGCGCTGCCCGCCGTACGGGTCACCGGCGATGCGGATCGGACCGATTTCCAGGCAACGCGCGCCTTTATCGGTGCAAAGCGCCCCACCGCGCTGACGGACATCCCGCAGGAGGTCGTGGTGGTCAACAAGGCCTTGATGCAATCGCAGGGCGTTGCGTCGTTTGCCGACGCGTTGCGCAACGTTCCGGGCATCACGATCGGCGGGGCCGAGGGCGGGCAGATCGGCAATAACATCAATCTGCGCGGCTTCACGGCCCGCACCGATATCTATCTGGATGGCTTTCGCGATCGCGGGCAATACTATCGCGACACCTTCAACCTCGAATCGATTGACGTGCTGTATGGGCCGTCGTCGATGTTGTTCGGACGCGGCTCCACCGGCGGCGTGATCAACCAGACTAGCAAGAAGGCGAATCTGACGCGTTCGGCCGAGGTAAGCGGTACTGTCGGCACGGGCGACGACTACCGGACCACGGTCGACGTGAACCAGCCGATCTCCGATACCGCGGCGGTGCGGGTCAACGCATTTGGCCAGAGCGTGGGCACCACGCGCGACGCGATGCGCAACAAGGATTTCGGTATTGCGCCGCAGGTGCGCTTGGGTATTGGAACGCCCACCGAAATCACGCTCTCGGCGCTGCTCCAGCACAACCGCGACATGCCGGACTATGGCGTGCCAGCGGTCAATGGGCACCCGGCGCCGGTGGGCCGCGAGCGCTTTTATGGCTACACGGGCGATCGCACGGTGCAGGACGTGCAGACGTTGTCGGCGCGCATCGAGCACCGGTTCAGTGATGAACTGAAGCTGCGCAACCAGACGCAGTTTAGCCACTACGCGACCGATGCGCGCGCAACCAATGTTGCCAGTGTGCTGACTGGGCCGCTCGCCGGCTCGCGTGCGCTGTCCAGCGGCAGCTACACGTCGCTGCCGCTATCGAGCTTGTACGTGAAGCTGATGGGCAAGGACCGAGTGATCAACGATCACTCGCTCTATAACGCGACGGACGTCGAATGGAAGGTTGCGACCGGGGCACTGAAGCATGACTTGATCGCCGGTCTCGAGCTGGGGCACGAGACATACAACAACCAGTCCTATACCGTAACCGGGGCTGGCATGCCGAGTAACGTGATCGGCGTGGTACCGCTGACCGGTGCAGCTTACGTACCGCGGCCAGCCGATGTGGTGCGGGGCATCGGCAACCTGGCTAGGTCCAGCGCGAACTCAATCGGCGTGTATGTGAATGACACGGTGTCGCTGACGCGGCAGTGGAAGGTGGTCGGCGGCGTGCGCTGGGACCGCTATCAGGCCCATATCGCGAACTCGATGAATGCGCCGTCCTATGCCGCGCAGACGAACAGCTACACGAACGTGCGCGGCGGCGTGATTTACCAGCCGGATAATGTGCAGTCATACTACCTATCATACGGCACGTCGTTCAATCCGTCGCTCGAGGCGCTGACGCTGACCAACGGCACGCAGAATTTGAAGCCCGAAACGAACCGCTCATACGAGGTGGGCAACAAATGGGACTTGCTGGGCGGCACGTTGTCGATTTCGCAATCGCTGTTTAACATCGATAAGTCCAACGCACGCACGCAGGATGCGACCGGCGCGTATTCGATCGACGGTGATGTGCGGGTGCGGGGTTACCAGTTCGGTGCGTCGGGGCGGATCACGGACAAGTGGCAGCTATATGGCGGCTATACGTACTTGAACAGCCGAATCACGGGCGCGAAGGACGGCACGCAGGGCAACACACCGGCGAATACGCCGCGCAACATGTTCACGTTGTGGACGACATATGAATTCATGCCGCACTGGCAGGCGGGCGGTGGCCTGAATTACATGAGCACGCGCTATGCGGCGAACAACAACCGAGTGTCTGTTGGCGGCTATACGCGCTGGGACGCCATGCTCGCGTATCACGCCAAGCAGTACGACGTGCAGTTGAACCTGTTGAACGTAACAGACAAGCGCTACTACGATGCCCTGATTCCGTCCGACGGCGGGCGTGCGGTGCCGGGGCTGAGTCGCACGTTGCTGGCGACATTCAATTACTGGATCTAACCATGCAACTGACAGCAGGCGCCGCGAGATGATCGTGTCCATACCGAATGTATTGTCGCCGCAGCAGTTGCAGGCGATACGCGCCACACTGGACGCGGCCGGCCACGCGTGGGTCGATGGTCGCGCCACTGCCGGCTACCAGGGCGCGCCGGTCAAGCACAACCAGCAAATCGACGAGCGCGCGCCGATCGCGCGCGAGTTGGGTGACATGATCCTAGCTGAGCTGGAGCGGCACCCACTGTTCATCAGCGCGGTCTTGCCCAACCGCGTGTATCCGCCACTGTTTAATCGCTATGGCGCCGGGATGGCGTTCGGCGACCACGTCGACGGTTCGATCCGGATTGTGCCTGGGCATGGCGCGAAGCTGCGCACCGACGTGTCGGCGACGCTGTTTTTGGCTGGACCCGACGAATATGACGGTGGCGAACTGATGATCGAGGACACTTATGGCGCGCACGAGGTCAAGCTGGCCGCCGGCGACATGGTTGTTTATCCGGCGACCAGCGTTCACCGGGTCGCGCCGGTCACCCGCGGCGTGCGGCTCGCCAGCTTTTTCTGGATCGAGAGCTTGGTGCGCGACGACGCCAGGCGCGCGCTGTTGTTCGACCTGGATACGGCGATCCAGCGCCTGAACTGCGATCACGCCGATGACCTCGCGCGGCGGCAGCTAATCGGGTGTTATCACAACCTTCTGCGCATATGGGGTGAGACTTGACGCATCGCTCGCTGAACGACGTGTCCGAGTCTGCCGACGCTGTCGCGCAGCCGGCGGTGCGCGTGCGCGTGGACTTGCCGACGACGGCGATCGGCAAGTCCGCGTCGCGCACGGCGTCGACCCAGTCCCGCTCGCGCCGCTCGACGTTTCTCAAATGGCTACGCAACGTGCACGGCTGGATCGGCCTGTGGGGAGCGGTGCTGGGATTGATGTTCGGCGTGACGGGCTTCCTGCTGAATCACCGCGGCGGGCCGATGAAAATCTCGCCGGGTGAGCCGCAAGTGTCGCAAATGCGGCTGCCGCTGCCCAATCCCGCTCCGGATTCCCCGCAAGCACTTGCCGAGTGGGTTGGCCGTGAACTGCGCTTTGATGGCCGTATTGGACGCACGCAGCGCGAGCCGGCGCACAAGGTCGCGTGGGGCGATCGCAGCGTGATGCAACCGGAGCACTGGAGCGCGATGCTGGCCGGTCCAAAGACGTCGATCCTGATCGAATACTGGCAAGGCAATCCGACCGTATCGGTCAAGCGCACCGAAGGGACGTTGCTCGCCATGTTGAACAATATGCACCGTGGCGGCGGCATGGGTAGGGGTTGGACCTTGCTTGTCGATACGATTGCCGGCAGTCTGGTGCTGCTGTCGTTGACCGGTGTATTGCTGTGGACTGAACTGAACCGGCGCAAGACGATCGGCGCCGCAATCTTCGCCGTGTCGCTCGTCGCGATGGTTGTATGCGGTATCGTGTGATGTGCGCCCGTTCGCCGCATCCGCCCTGAGCATCATCGTCGTGATCGGCCTGCCAGTGGGACGAAGCGAGTAGGTGTCGCACATTCCGTCACGGCTGGGTCAGGTACCGGCTGTCATTGCCTTTTAAAAAATGAATTAAACAGGACATGCCAGGTATCGGCCGCATGCCTGCCGGTGCCGCGTAGGGTGAATCGTGTGCTCGTGCAAGGCGCGCATCCGTGTCGCGCTGCCAAACACGCAATCGAGCCGTGTCAGGTTGGCCATTTCGATGCTGGCTTGTGCGGCAAACTGTCAGATGCCGGCTGGCGGCCCGGTGAAATCGGCACCGTCCTGGTTGGGCAATAGCTCTCGCGCAACGGCGAGCCACGCGCGTGCCGCATGGGACAGGTAACCGTTGCGACGCCAACCCAGCGCCATGTCCCAAGGGATCTCCGGTTCAACGGGCACCCGCGCGAAGCGCGCCGGATCCAGCCGCTCGCAGTACGGGCGGGGCAGCAGCGCCACACCCACGCCAGCGGCCACCAGCGCGGTGATGAAGTCCCAGTGTCCGCTGCGCCCCGCGATGGTGGGCGAGAACCCGGCCCTGCGGCATGCTTCCAGCACGATATTGTTCAGCGCCAGGCTTTCGCCGTAGAACACGAAGGGCTCATCGGACAACTCGGTCAGTTCGATCTGTGCGGCGTCGCGCCAGCGCGACGATTGTGGGGCGATCAACCATAGTGGGTGGCGGCTGACCGGCAGCACGTCGAACACGTCGGTGTCCACCGGCTGCAACAATGCACCCAATTCTAGCTCCCCAGCCAACAGCGCGGTCTCGATCGCGCGCGAGCCCTGCTCAAATAATTTTAGGTCGATGCCCGGGTAGCGTTGCCGGAACACGGCAATGACACGGGTAAACAACGCGCCGCCCATTGGCGGGATGCCCAGCGTGAGTTGGCCACGACCCAGCGTGCCCAAATCGTCCAACTCGGCCTGCAATTGCGCGTGCGCGGCCAGCACATCCTGACCGCGCTGGTACACGATCCGGCCGGCGTCGGTGAGCACCATTTGACGGCCGTCGCGTAGCAGCAGCGGTGAACCGATCTCGTCCTCGAGCGCCTTGACCATTTTGCTGATCGTGGGCTGCGTGACGAACATCCGCTCGGCCGCCGCCGTAAAGCTCTGCTGCCGGACGACCTCGACAAAGTACTTCAGCGCGCGCAGTTCCATGGCGATTTATTCCATTTTGGAATAAAAATTATAATTGTAATTCATTATATTTATGCTATGACGCAACCTATACTCGATTCGCATAAATAGTGGGGCCGTTGCCGTCGCGCGACGGTGACCTATCGGATCCACGGAGTGCATGATGATCGCCAATTCTTCGTACGCCAATCCCGCCGTACCGTCAGCGGGTCGGGTAGCGAGGGCGCTCGAAAGGGGCGCGATCGTAGCGGTACAAAGCACGCTGCTGGCGCTGCTCTGGTTAGCGGCCGATGCGCTGGCCCGCGTGATGCATCTGCCGATGAACGGCGGTGTACTCGGCCTTGGGCTGCTGCTGGTGCTGCTATTTTCTGGCTGCATCGCGCCACGCTGGGTCAAGGCTGGCGCGGACTGGCTGCTGTCCGAAATGCTGCTGTTCTTCATTCCGGCCGCGGTTGCCGCCGTCCAGTACGGCGACGTGCTCAAGGCGCAAGGTTGGCGTCTTGCGCTAGTGGTTGTGGGCGGCACGTTGCTGGCGATGGTGGCGGTCGCGGTCGCGGTCGAGCAGACTGCAAAGCTCGAGCGGCGTCTCGCGCTACGGCGCGTCCGCGGGCATGCCGTGTAGTCGGGAACATCATGTCATCGCTGCTCGCGCTGGTTGCATCGGAACGTGTCGCGTCGTGGACCGCGGCGGCGTGCTTCGCGCTGACCATCGTGCTGTACTTCGTCTCGAAGGCGCTCTATGCCCGTTTTCGCTGGCCTTGGCTGACGCCGTTACTCGTCGTGCCGGTTGCTCTCGGCGCGATCGTGCTGCTCGCGCGCATCCCGTACCCGGTCTATTTCCGCGATACTCGCTGGCTGATGTGGCTGCTGGGCCCGGCCACGGTTGCGTTCGCGGTCCCCATCTATGAGTACCGACAGTTAATTCGGCGCCATTGGCTGTCGTTGTCGGTCGGTGTTGCCGTGGGCGTGCTGTCTGGCGTTGCCGGCTCGCTCACGCTGGCGCGGTTGTTACATTTGTCCACTGACCTGCAGCACAGTCTGCTCACGCGCTCGGTGTCCACGCCGTTCGCGTTGGCAGTGTCCGACCGGCTGCATGCGCCGCGCGATCTGACCGCGTTGTTTGTGATCGCGACGGGTGTGGTCGGCATGCTGGTCGGCGAACTGGTGCTGGCGGTCTTGCCGCTCAGGAGCCGGTTGGCGCGCGGCGCGCTGCTCGGTGCGGCGGCGCACGGGGCTGGAACCGCCAAGGCGCGGGAGTTGGGCAGCCAGGAGGGCGTGGTCGCCAGCCTGACGATGATGATCTGTGGTGTGGTCATGGTGCTACTGGCCCCGCTGCTGGCCGTCTGGCTCAATTGAGCGATATCCGTGGTTTTGCTACAATCACGGTTCGTTTCGAGGAGCGTTGCGACGGCTAACGGCCGCCAGGCTCGAAACGCCTTGATCGGCGGTTCCGTGTGCGCGTTCAACGCGCACGGTCGTCGCTACAACGGCGCTCACGTCTTTAATTTCTTTTGACAGAAAAAGGAGGCGTGATGAACGCCGTAGTCTACGAAAAAAACCTATCCCAGGATTGTGTCGTTGCTGACCCGTCGCTCGCCGCGTGGGGCCGCAAAGAGTTGAACATCGCCGAGACCGAAATGCCGGGCCTGGTGCAGGTGCGCGACGAATACCGGGCCGAACAGCCGTTGAAGGGCGCTCGCATCGCCGGCTCGCTGCACATGACGATCCAGACCGGTGTGCTGATCGAGACGCTGAAGGCGCTCGGCGCCGATGTGCGCTGGGCCTCGTGCAACGTCTTCTCGACGCAGGACCACGCAGCGGCAGCGATCGCCGAAACCGGCACGCCGGTGTTTGCGTACAAGGGCGAATCGCTCGATGAATACTGGGAGTTCGCGCACCGGATCTTCGAATGGCCGAACGGGCAGTTCGCCAACATGATCCTCGATGACGGCGGCGACGCCACGTTGCTACTGATCCTCGGCGCGCAGGCCGAGCAGGACCGCTCGGTCATCGCCAAGCCACTCAACGAGGAAGAGGTCGCGTTGTACAACGCGATTGCCCGCCATCTCGATGCGGACCCGCGCTGGTACTCGACGCGCCTCGCGCACATTCGCGGCGTGACCGAGGAAACCACGACCGGCGTGCATCGGTTGTACCAGATGGAGCGCGAGGGCCGGCTGCCATTCCCGGCCATCAACGTGAACGATTCGGTGACCAAGTCCAAGTTCGACAACCTGTACGGTTGCCGCGAATCGCTGGTGGACGGCATCAAGCGCGCCACGGACGTGATGATTGCCGGCAAGATCGCTGTGGTGGCCGGCTATGGTGACGTTGGCAAGGGCTGTGCGCAATCGCTGCGCGGGCTCGGCGCGACCGTGTGGGTGACCGAGATCGATCCGATCTGCGCGTTGCAGGCGGCCATGGAAGGCTATCGCGTCGTTACGATGGAGTACGCGGCGGACAAAGCCGACATTTTCGTGACGGCCACTGGCAACTATCATGTGATCAACCACGACCACATGAAGGCGATGCGCAACAACGCGATCGTCTGCAATATCGGCCACTTTGATTCCGAAATCGACGTGGCGTCCACGCGCCAGTATCAGTGGGAGAACATCAAGCCGCAAGTGGACCACATCATCTTCCCGGATGGTAAGCGGGTGATTCTGCTGGCCGAGGGGCGGCTCGTGAACCTGGGATGCGCGACCGGCCACCCATCGTTTGTGATGTCCAATTCGTTCACGAATCAAACGCTTGCGCAAATCGAGTTGTTCACGCGCGGCGACCAGTATCAGAACAAGGTCTACGTGTTGCCCAAGCACCTGGACGAAAAGGTCGCGCGGCTGCATCTGGAGCGCATCGGCGCGACGCTGACCGAACTCAGCGACGCGCAGGCGCGGTATATTGATGTGGACAAGCACGGTCCGTTTAAGCCAGACCACTACCGTTACTAACCACGGCAGCATGCGCGCCGGGGCACGATCGATAACGTGCCCCGGCGCGCACCGGCCGCATCACAGGGAGCCCGCGATGACTGTATTGCTGACCTGGTTGATCAATGCGCTTGCGCTGCTGATCATCACGTATATCGTGCCGTCGATCCAAATCAAGAGCTTCGGCACCGCGTTGATCGTTGCACTCGTGCTGGGTTTGATCAACGCGATTATCCGGCCGGTCCTAATCCTATTCACGCTGCCGCTGACGGTGCTCACGCTAGGATTGTTCATCCTGGTGATCAATGCGTTGTGTTTCTGGTTGTGTGCGACGCTGCTTAAGGGGTTCGAGGTCTCCGGCTTTTGGTCGGCATTCTTTGGCTCGATCCTGTACAGCATCGTGTCGTATCTGCTGAGCGCGCTGATCCTTGGGCATCGCTTTACCGTCGAGCGCTGGTACTGAAGCACGCCGGCGGCACGCATCTTTTTCCAATATCCCTATGTCCTTGCCCGAAATCTCGTTTGAGTTCTTTCCGCCGAAGACGGCGGAGGGGATCGACAAATTGCGTGCAACGCGTGCGCAGCTGGCGCCGCTCAAGCCAAAGTTCATGTCAGTGACATTTGGCGCCGGTGGCTCGACGCAGCAGGGCACACTGGATACCGTGCTCGAAATGGCGGGTGAGGGCTTCAAGGCCGCGCCGCATCTGTCGTGCATCGGCGCGTCGAAGGAGAGCTTGCGCGGCATTCTGGCGCAGTACCGCGCGCACGGCATTCGGCACATCGTCGCGCTGCGCGGCGACTTGCCCTCCGGCATGGGAGAGGTCGGCGAGCTGCCCTATGCGTGCGATCTGGTTGCGTTCGTGCGCGCTGAGCACGGCGACTGGTTTCATATCGAAGTGGCCGCGTATCCCGAATACCACCCGCAGGCGAGGTCGCCGCGTGCGGATCTGGAGAATTTCGCAAGCAAAGTGAAGGCGGGTGCCAATTCAGCCATTACACAGTATTTCTATAACGCGGATGCCTATTTCCGCTTCGTCGACGACGTGCGCAAGCTCGGTGTCGAGGTACCGATCGTGCCCGGCGTCATGCCGATCACGAACTATGCGCAACTGATGCGGTTTTCCGAAATGTGCGGCGCAGAAGTCCCGAAGTGGATTGCGCGGCGACTGGAGAGCTTTGGTGACGACCGTGACGCCATTCGGGCATTTGGGCTGGATGTCGTGACCGCGATGTGCGAGCGGCTGGTCGTGAACGGCGCGCCGGGATTGCATTTCTACACGCTGAACGGCGCGGTGGCCAGCAAGGCGATTTGCGAGCGTTTGCGCGTCTGAGCGCGCCGAGTAGGCCCGGCGCGCGTCGGCCGTTGCGAATTCGTCGAACGTGCGTTTTTTTCCGCCTTGCCGGTTTGGCGAAATCCAGTACACTCGCGCCTACACCGGAGATCCCGGGACGACAATTCGGAGCAAGCATGCCACATAACCGTCCGTTATCCGAAACCTACCGCGCGACCTACAATGCCGTGCTCGCCGTGGCGACCGCGTTGGCACTGGGTGGCGCCGGGCTTGCGCAAGCCGCGTCGCTGCCCAACAAGACACTGGTCTATTGCTCTGAGGGCAGCCCCGCGGGCTTCGATCCGGCGCAGTACACCACTGGCACCGATTTCACCGCCAACACGTTCACCGTCTTCAATCGGCTGGTTGAGTTCGAGCGTGGTGGCACGAAGATCGAGCCTGGCCTGGCCGAAAAGTGGGCGGTGTCGCCGGACGGCCTGCAATACACCTTCCATTTGCGTCATGGCGTCAAGTTTCACTCGAATGACATCTTCAAGCCGACGCGTGATTTCAATGCCGACGACGTGCTGTTCACGTTCGATCGGATGCTCGACCCGAATCTGCCGTTTAACAAGGCGTACAAGGTCCAGTTCCCGTACTTCACTGACTTGGGGCTGGACAAGCTGATCGCAAAGGTCGAAAAGATCGATCCGTATACGGTGCGCTTTACACTGAAAGAGGTCAACGCGCCGTTCCTGCAGAACCTGGCGATGGAGTTCGCATCGATTCAGTCGGCCGAATACGCGGACGTGCTGCTCAAGGCCAATCGCGCGCCGGACTTGAACCAGAAGCCGATTGGCACCGGACCGTTTATTTTTAAGCGCTACACGAAGGATGCAACGATTCGTTTCGACGGCAATCCCGATTACTGGAAGCCGGGCGCGGTTAAGGTCGGCAAGCTGATCTTTTCAATCACCGTCGATCCGGGCGTACGGGTCCAGAAGCTTAAGCGCGGTGAATGTCAGATCACGGTTTATCCGCGGCCGGCCGACATCGAGTCGCTCAAGAGTGATTCGAACGTGCAAATGTCATCCAAGCCGGGCTTCAACCTTGGCTATCTGGCGTACAACGTCGAGCACAAGCCGTTTGACAACGCGCAGGTGCGCCGCGCGCTGGACATGGCGATCAACAAGAAGGCCATCATCGAGTCGGTGTACCAGGGCGCGGGCCAACTCGCGACCAACCCGATGCCGCCGACCCAATGGTCGTACGACGCATCGATCAAGGCGTTGCCGTATGATCCGCAGCTAGCCAAGGCGTTGTTGCAGAAGGCGGGCGTCAAGGAAGGCACCGAGGTCACATTGTGGGCCATGCCGGTGCAACGCTCGTACAACCCGAATGGCAAACTGATGGCCGAGATGATCCAGGCCGACTGGGCGAAGGTTGGCGTAAAAGCGAAAATCGTCACGTATGAGTGGGGCGAGTACATCAAGCGCGCCCATGCGGGCGAACACGACGCGATGCTGATTGGCTGGACCGGCGACAATGGCGATCCCGACAACTGGCTCGGCACGCTGCTTAGCTGTGATGCGGTTCATGGCAACAACTTTGACAGGTGGTGCTACAAGCCCTTCGACGATCGGATCGTCAAGGGCCGCGAGATCACCGATCAGGCGCAGCGCACGAAGCTGTACATCGAGGCGCAGAAGATCTTTGCCAAGGAATTGCCGTTTTCGCCGATCGCGCATTCGACGACGTACCAGCCGATTGCGAAGAACGTCGTCGACTTCAAGATCGACCCGCTGGGTTACACCCGCTTTGACGGCGTGAGCTTGAAGTAAGCGTTTCGACATCGTCCTGCGTGACGCTGGCGACTACACGCCGCGTAAGCGTCGAGCACGGACTGCGGCGGCCCGGGCGTGAGCCCGCGCCGCCGCTCACGCACTGGCACCCACAAACGAAAGTTTTCATGATCCGTTTTGTCTTGCGCCGCCTGGGAATGGTCATACCGACGTTTATCGGCATCACCCTTCTCGCGTTCGCGCTGATTCATCTGATACCCGGCGATCCCATCGAAGTGATGATGGGCGAGCGCGGCGTCGATCCGCAGATGCATGCCGAGGCGCTGCATCGCCTGGGGCTCGACGAGCCGCTGCCGTTGCAGTATCTGCACTATGTTGGCCGTGCGCTGCATGGCAACCTCGGCACGTCGTTGATCACCAATACCAGTGTGATGGACGAGTTCCTCGCGCGCTTTCCGGCGACGCTGGAGCTGTCGGTCTGCGCCATGGCGTTTGCGCTGTTGCTCGGCTTGCCGGCGGGCGTCGCCGCGGCGCTCAGGCGCGGCTCGTGGCTCGATCATACGGTGATGGGGACCGCGTTGACCGGCTATTCGATGCCGATCTTCTGGTGGGGACTGCTGCTGATCATGCTGTTCTCGGTCACGCTCGGCTGGACGCCGGTGTCCGGGCGCATCGCGGTGGAATACGACATCCCCTATAAGACCGGCTTCATGCTGATCGATTCGCTGCTGTCCACCGATGAGGGCGCGTTCAAGTCCGCCGTGTCGCATCTGATCCTGCCGGCGGTGGTGCTGGGCACGATTCCGCTGGCGGTGGTCGCGCGGATGACGCGCTCGTCGATGCTCGAGGTGCTGCGCGAGGACTATATTCGCACTGCACGCGCCAAGGGCTTGTCGCCGGCGCGGGTTGTCCTCGTGCACGCGCTGCGCAACGCGCTGATTCCCGTTGTCACGGTGATCGGGCTGCAGGTCGGTACTTTGCTTGCGGGCGCGGTGTTGACCGAGACCCTGTTTTCGTGGCCTGGAATCGGCAAGTGGTTGATCGACGCAATCTCGCGCCGCGATTACCCGGTCGTGCAAGGCGGCATCTTGATGATCGCGACGCTGGTCATCGTGGTCAACCTGCTCGTCGATTTGCTGTACGGCGTGCTTAATCCGCGCATTCGCCACACGAGGTAACGATGGCAAACTTGCCCACCCAACCCCTGTCATCGCAGCAGGCGGTGACGCCGCCGCCGTCCGGACGCTGGCTGGCGGCGCGCGAATTTTGGGCCCAGTTTTCGCGCAACCACGGCGCCGTCGGCGCGCTCGTGGTGGTCACGATATTGATCGTGGTCGCGTTGTTCGCGCCGCTGCTGGCGCCGCATAGCCCGATCGAGCAGTACCGGGAGTTCGTCAAGTTGCCACCGGCGTGGCTCGCTGGCGGCAACTGGCAGTTCGTGCTGGGCACTGACGAAGCGGGACGCGACATCCTGTCGCGGCTGATGTACGGCGCGCGGCTGTCGTTCTTCATTGGCCTGGTGTCGGTCGCGTTGGCGCTGGTGCCGGGCATCGTACTGGGCCTGGCCGCCGCGTTCTTTCCGCGCTGGGGTGACGCGCCGATTATGCGGCTGATGGACGTGCTGCTCGCGCTGCCGTCGTTGTTGCTCGCGGTGGCAGTCGTGGCCGTGGTCGGTCCCGGACTGGCTAACACCATGTTGGCCATTGCAATCGTCGCGCTGCCCGCCTACGTGCGGCTCACGCGCGCCTCTGCGCTCGGCGAACTGCAAAAGGAGTATGTGACCGCCTCGCGCGTGGCGGGCGCTGGCACGTTGCGCCTGATGTTCTCTCAGGTGCTGCCTAACTGTACCGCGCCATTAATTGTGCAGGCCACGCTCGGCTTCTCGACCGCGATCCTTGATGCCGCCGCGCTCGGCTTTCTCGGCCTGGGCGTACAGCCGCCCTCAGCCGAATGGGGCGCGATGCTGGCCTCCGCGCGCGACTACATCGACAACGCGTGGTGGATCGTCACGATGCCAGGCTTGTCGATTCTGGTCACCGTGCTGGCCATCAACCTGCTCGGTGACGGGTTGCGCGATGCACTTGATCCGAAATTGAAGAGGTCGTCATGAGCCCGAATTCGAATGCACCGTGTGATGTAGGCGCGCCGTTGCTGACGATCCGCAACCTGCATGTCGACTTCGACGGACTGGCCGCGGTTGACCGCGTGAATCTGTCGGTGTCCGCCGGCGAGGTGCTCGGCATTGTCGGCGAATCCGGTTCGGGCAAGAGCGTCACGTCGATGGCCCTGATGGGGCTGATCGACCCGCCGGGGCGCGTCAGCGCCGACGAACTGCGCTTTAATGGCGTTGACCTGTTGCGTGCGTCGCCGGCTAAGCGCCGGCGCATTGTCGGCAAGGACATCGCGATGGTGTTTCAAGACGCGCTCACGAGCCTGAATCCAAGCTATACGGTCGGCTACCAGATCAAGGAAGTGCTCCGCTTGCACGAAGGGTTGCGTGGCGCGGCCCTGGAGCGCCGCGCGCTGGACCTGCTCGAGCAGGTGGGCATCCCGGACGCGAGGAACCGCATCAACGCGTTTCCCCACCAGATGTCGGGCGGGATGAACCAGCGCGTGATGATTGCCATGGCCGTGGCGTGCAACCCGAAGCTACTGATCGCCGACGAGCCGACCACCGCACTGGACGTGACGATCCAGGCGCAGATCATGGACCTGCTGGTGCGGTTGCAAAAGGAGCGTGGTATGGCGCTCGTGCTGATCTCGCACGACCTGGCCGTGGTATCTGAGGTCGCGCAGCGGGTCGCGGTGATGTATGCGGGTGAGATCATCGAAATGAACCGCGTGCCGGATATTTTCTCGGCGCCCCATCATCCGTACACGGAGGCGCTGCTGGCGGCCATTCCCGAGCACAACCGTGGCGCACGGCGGCTCGCGGCGCTCTCCGGCATGGTGCCTGGCCGCGGCGACCGCCCCAGTGGCTGCCTGTTCGCGCCGCGTTGCAAGTATGTGATCAACGATTGTTGGAAGGGGCGGCCCGCGCTCGCGCAGCTCGATGCACAGGACGACGCGATGCGCGCCCGCTGCATCCGTGTGCTGAATGTGGAAAAGGTTGCGGCGCCGATACTCGATGCGGGACACATCGCGCTGGCCGGCGCGACGCCGGGAGACGACGCCAGCGAGTGCGTCGCGGCGCCGGCTGCACCGCCCGCCGGCGGCGTTGCCGACGGCCGGCATGACCCGCACCTGCGCGGCGCGCACGAGAACGGAGGTGAACGATGAGCGCGGTGGCGCATGCCCGCGACACAGCGACGGCCGAGGATGCCGTGCTGGTTGCGGACCGATTGACCAAGCACTATGAGGTGCGCCGCGGCATGTTTGGCACGGCCACCGTGACGGCGCTCAACGGCGTGTCGTTTTCGCTCGCCCGTGGTCGCACGCTGGCGGTCGTCGGCGAGTCGGGATGCGGTAAGTCAACGCTCGCGCGGCAATTGACGATGGTCGAGAGCCCAACGTCCGGCCGTCTGTTGATCGATGGCGCCAATGTCGCGACCGCCACGCATGAACAGCTAGTCGAGTTGCGCAAACGTGTCCAGATGGTGTTTCAGAACCCGTTTGCCTCGTTGAACCCGCGCAAGACGGTCGAGCAGACGCTGGCCGAGCCGCTTGCAATCAATACCGGAATGAGCGCCGGCGAGCGGGCATCGCGCATCGCCGAGATAATGCGCACGGTCGGCCTGCGGCCCGAGCACGCGAAGCGGTATCCACACATGTTCTCCGGCGGGCAGCGGCAGCGCGTGGCGATTGCGCGCGCGATGATCTTGACGCCGCGCATCGTCGTGGCCGACGAGCCAGTGTCAGCGCTGGATGTGTCGATCCAGGCGCAGATCTTGAACTTGTTCATGGATCTGCAGGACAAGTTCTGCACCAGCTACGTATTCATTTCGCATAACCTCGCGGTGGTCGAGCACGTCGCCGACGACGTGATGGTGATGTACTTTGGCGGCATCGCGGAACGGGGGGACAAGTCGACCCTCTTCGCGCGGCCACGGCATCCGTACACGCGCGCGTTGATGTCGGCTACACCGGCTATTTTCGAATCTGAACGTCGCATCAAGACCAAGTTGGAGGGGGAGTTGCCGTCGCCGTTGAATCCCCCTCGCGGCTGCCCATTCCATCAGCGCTGTCCGTACCGGATCGAGCGGTGCGTGACCGAGGAGCCGAGGTTGCGCGACGTCGACGGCCGCCAAGTGGCCTGCCATCGTGCGGAGGAGATGGATGCTTGAGTGGCGGCGAGGTCGCCGCGCGCGACGCAATACCGGCCTGGCCAAGCTGCTCGCGTGGCGGCTCGCCTTCGGATTGTTGGCCGGTATCGCATCATCCGCGCACGCGTTGTCTGGCGCGTCCATGGTGCAGGCCCCGCTGGGGCCGCCAACCGTGCCGATACTCGCTAACCAGGCCAACGCGGCCACGCCGCGCCAGCACGGTCAGCCGGCGCCGCAAGCCGACGACGCAATGGCGCCTAGCGAGCCCGGCGCCGCCAAGGTGCGTGTATCGCGGCCTGCACACATGCCGTTCTATGTTGCGACCAAAGGTGCGCTGACACTGTACCTGTTCGGCACGCTGCACGTTGGCGACCCGGCTGACTATCCCGCCGAGCAGCCGTTCCGGCAACCGATCATCGATGCGTTGCGCGCCGCCTCATGCGTGGCGTTCGAGCTCTCACCCGACGACCTGGTGGTGTCGCAGGACGATGTAGCGCGCTATGGCATGTGCTCGTATGCGTGTCTACCACGGTTGCTGCCGGCCGATATGTGGGCGAAGATCGTGCGTCGCATGCGTGGCAATCCAGCCGGGCTCGCGGTGATCCGCAAGACTCGCCCATGGTTGGCGGCGATGCTGATCGAAACCTACGATTCGTTGTCGGCTGGGTTGCAGGCCGAGTACGGCTCCGAGCCACAGCTCGAAAATCTGTACGTGGGGCGTATCATCGGTCTCGAGACGCGCGATGAGCAAATCGCCGCCTTCGCCGGACTGACGCTCGCCGAGCAGCGCGAAATGCTCGCGCAGGACTTGCGGCAGGCGCCAGCCGACAATGTATCCGACGTGCGCATCCTGCATGCGCTATGGCGGGCCGGCGATGCCGATGCGATGGCGAATTGGCAGGCGCGGCAATCGGCGAAGCTAGCGCGCTCGCCGACGTTGTCGCGGCGCATTGACGATCGGATTGTGTACCAGCGCAGCGAGCGCTTCGTTGCACGCATGCTGCTGCTTGCCGAGCCCAACAGGCCGATCTTCGTCGCGATCGGCGCACTGCATCTCGGTGGGCCGAACGGCGTGCTCGCGCTGTTGCGGGATCGCGGCTTTGATGTCGTGCCGCGCTGACCGGTGCCGAGCTACTCGCGTCGCTATCACGGCGCTGGCCACGAGGCGGCAGGATCGCGTGGAGGCGGTTGGGCCGTGCCGAGGCGGCAGGATCGTGCGGAGACGGTTGGGCTGTGCCGAGGCGGCAGGATCGTGCGGAGGCGGCCGGCCAGCGTGGACCGCTCAGTGCAACGCGCCGCCCGTTTCCTGCAAATCCATGCGCACTGACAAGGCGGTGCGCACAATGACCTTCAGCCCTTCAATGACGGATGCGGTCGGCAGGCTGGGCTGGCTCGGGTGGCGCGCGGCTTGTCGCGGCGTATAGGGTATGTGCACGAAGCCACCGCGCAATTGCGGTGCACGTGTCGCGATGTAGTGCGACAGAATGTAGAAGAGGCGGTTGCACGTGAAGGTGCCGGCCGTTTGCGACACCGACGCAGGGATGCCCGCCTCGCGCAGCGTGTGGACGAGCGCCTTGATCGGCAGCGTGGAAAAGTAAGCCGCCGGCCCGTGGGCGACAATCGGAGCATCGATCGGCTGGTAACCATCGTTGTCCGGAATGCGTGCATCGTCCACGTTGATGGCGACGCGCTCGACGGATAAGTCTGCCCGCCCGCCAGCTTGGCCGACACAGATTGCCAGTGACGGACGCGTTGCATCGATCGCGTCCAGCAGCGCCTGGTCGAGCGTGCGAAAGCGCACTGGCATCATCCGCGCGTGTACGATGGCGTCGCCAGATGGAGTCGCGATCCGCGCGCCGTCGAGTGCGCGCACGGCCTCCCACGATGGATTGATCGGTTCATTTTCAAATGGCTCAAAACCGGTTAGCAGCACGGTATGCATCGTACGGTTTTCCTAAATGAAGTGATTGTCGATGGCGACGTAGCCAGGCGGCGCATGGCCAAAACGATATGATGCCCGGCGGCATGGGCAAAAGCCATTCAATTTGCATCACAGCGTTGTACGCGCGAAAGCGTCTCGCTTCGTGTCAAAAATGCAAATGATAATTATTATCGTTAATATGGGTTGCGTCTATTGTTCGATCGCAACTCATGCTGAGCTTTCCTACCTTTTCAAATGGCTTGCCCCTGGCCGGCGCCTCTCGGGCGAAAAAACACGTTCACCAAGATAAGGCCGATGTCCATTCCGGTCCGCCGAGGATCGAGGTGGAGATCGCATCCGTTGCCGACTGTTCAGGATTGCTTGAGGAGCTAAATGCTATCAGCGATGGCACGCGTTCATGCCGGAAGGTGCCGCCCCAAAATATTCAATGGGGTATAGCGCCCTGTTCGCTCATCAATAAGCATGCTGCAACCCTCGACGGATTGAAAGCATGGCGTCGCGGTACGGTCTCGGCCCCGATGTGGGGACTGGAGTGCCCTAGCGAGCTGTACGCCCAAGTGAAGCGACTGGTGGAGCAGCGGCTCGGCGAGCGTTCGGAGCGCTGTGGCGCGCTGGCGATCGATGCCGACGAGTTCGTGCATTGCCTGTACGTGATGGTCGTTACGCTGGTTCAAGTGTCAAAGGGTGATGGCGCCGGCGTTGACGCAGCGTTCAGGCAAGCATCGGAATTGCTTGCACATGACCCGGTGGGATGGCTCAAGGATGCGGGCATTCCGCATGGCATCGCGGATATGGCGGTGACCGCCGGCATGACTGGACCGCTGCTGGCGCTGGCGGGGCTGGCGATCAAGGAGGGCCTTGCTGAATGGCGCCGCGCGCGCAAGACTGACAAGGCGTTGGCGCAGGCACTCGATCAAGTGGACGAAGAAATAGTCACGCTGCAGGCGCTTTCTGCCTTGCTTGATGCGCGACGTCACAACGTGGGTGGCACGGCAGAACAGTGCAATGATGGTACGGTCGCTCATGCGACGCTTGTAAGCGGTCAGCCGCTGCCCAAGCTCACCGCCATCCAGCAGGAGCGGCGTGCCGCATTGCGCTTTCTGCGCAAGCAGAACGATGCGGACAAGGTGATTGGCGCCAGTTCATTCGCGTCCGGTAGCGCCATTGCGACCAAATGCATCGTTGATACCACGTTAAAGGGCGTCTACGTTGGACAGCAAGGTAGCGCTGCTGCAACAACCGCTGCCGGCGCTGCAGGCATGGTCGGCTCGGCAGTACTAGGTCCGATGGCTGCGGCCGGTTCGCTGGCGCTCGGCGGTTACATGCTGCACAAGTCACGTAAAAAGCGCGACGCGTTCCGTGCAGAAAAGCAAAGTACGGAGTCGAGAATAGCTTGTTGGCTGAAACGAACCGAAGCGCAGCGCCAGCTCGACGCGTCAATGAATCCGCCGTATGACGAGCACACGCTCAGCGAACGCTATGCACGTTTTCTTCGCGAAAAGACCCAGCAGCACGATGCGTTCTTCACACGCTATACAGACTGGAATAAAGGGTTTGTCGCCGGTAGCGGCCTTTATACCGCTTGCACTGTCTCCAAGCTTGCGCTGGCTGGCATCGTCGCGGCGGGCAGCACCGCGCTCGCGACGCCGGCCGCGCCGGTTGTGCTGATGGCCGGGACAGGCCTAGCCAGCGCCGCGATGATCTTTTTCTCAATGCAGTACCTGAAGGGGCACGGCAAACTTCAGCGTTATCAGCGCTATTATCACGACGATGACCCCGAGCTCGATCGTCATTTTTTGGCGAGTGTCGATTTGTTATGCGCGGACGATCGACCGGGGGCAGGTTTTGATCTGCGTAAGGTCTTCTATTACCAAGCGGCGGCACGCGAGGACCAGCGCCAGGCCTTTCTTGCCGACGTGGCCGCGCAATGCGCGAAGCGGTTTGACGATCAATATACCTATACAGCCGACGACGACGAGGTGATTCGCCGACGGGGTCCCAAACCGAACGGTAAGCAGCAACTGACGCAGCTCGCGCGGCGTGCTGGGGAGGCAGTAGTGGGCCGGGCCAAGGCCGCATCGGCGTTGGCTCGTACGGTCCGTCCAGATGCGCGGACGCAGGCCTCGCAGGCCGCGCGCAGCGCGTGGAGCAATGCGTCCGGTGCGGCGCGCAATGCATGGAATGCGTCGCGGCGCCATTTGACACGAACGAGCCTAAAAGCGTGGCTTGCCGACCCAGCGAATCATGCCGAACAGGCGCACGTGCTCAAGCAAATGATCGAGACGCAACTGATTTATCTGGAGCGTAAGCTTGAAACCAAGCACCGCGCGTATAGTCATATCGAGCGCGGGCTCAATGCCGATATACGCGCGATGCCAGCGCATCGTCGCGGCGTGGCGGACGTGCCAACCCCTGTCACCGCTCCGATGCCGGACGTGGCCGTCTCCGAGGTACAACGGCTTGTGCTGGGATTAAGCCGCGACATCGAAAATGACGAATGCCTCTACCGCCAGGCTGTGCTCGTGCGCGATGCACTGAGCGTGCTGGCGAGCCGACCCGCGGGGACCCCGGGCAGCCGGCAGTTGCTCGCTTGCGCAATCGAACAGTTCATCAGCACGCAACAGGGCACGCTGCCAGATGCGGATAGGCCGCTGCCGAACCTGGAAGCCAGCCACGATCGCTTGGCGACGTACCTGATGAAGGAAGCGCCGGTGCGCTACAAGGACCTGCGCGGCAAGCTGGTCGAGACGGAGCTCCAATCCACGCGCATTGGGCACGCATGGGAACAGCGGATGGCCAGCCAAGGCGAGCTGGACCCAGCAAAGCGCACCGCCATGCAACGCGCGGCACTAAGCGAAGCTGGCAGCGTCAAGGTCGCCGCTGTCGGTGTCACCGCCGCCGCTGCCAGTGCCAAGGTTACCGCTGTCGGTGCCACCGCCGCCGCTACCAGTGCCACAGTCACCACTGCCACGCCCGCCGCTGTCAGCGCCGGCGCTGACACGAGAGCCCGCCTCGCGCCGCAAGCCGGCACCCCTCAACTCAATGCTACGCGCGAAACGCCAGCATGTTCATCAGCACGATATTGGCCACGAGGATCGCCAGTGCGGTCGGCACTTGCGCCTTGATCACCGCATTCTTGTCGGGCAACTCCAGCAGCGCTGCCGGCACGATGTTAAAGTTCGCGGCCATCGGCGTAAGCAGCGTGCCGCAATAGCCGGAGAACATGCCGATCGCGGCCATCACGGCCGGGTCGGCGTGGAACACCCCGACCAGCACCGGCACGCCGACGCCGCCGGTCATGACCGGGAACGCGGCAAAGCCGTTGCCCATGATGACCGTAAAGAGCGCCATGCCGATGCAGTACACCGCGACCGCGATTACTCGCAGGTCCATGTTGATGTAGCCCGTGGTCAAGTGAGCCACTGCCTTGCCCACGCCCGCATCCGAAAACACCAGCCCCAGCATGCCCAACATCTGCGGCAGCAGCACCGCCCACGACAGCGCATCGACCAGACGCCGTGTTTCCCGGGTCGACTGCGCAAGCGTGTCGCGCGTGAGCAGGCACGCAAACGTCACGGCGACGAGGCAGCCGATGCCGAATGCCACGAGCGTGACGTTCTTCGGGTCCAGCAACGGCGTGCCGCCGACATTCAGGTGCGGCGCGGCCAGCGTGAGCACGACGGTGATGGCCGGGATCGTCAGCGCCGGAAGGAACAGCTTGTTGCCGAGTCGTTTCGCGCTCGCCGTGCGCAACTCCGCCGAGAGCATTTTTGCCTTGCCGCCGGCCACGCCGCCGAATCCGGCGATGAGTGCCATCGCGATGACAAAGGCACCGACCAGTTCAGCCGGCAGGCGCTCGCCGATTAGGAAGATGATGGCTGCCAAGGCCCAAAATGTGCCGGCCAGCCAGCGCTTCGGATGCGTGGTGTCGGTGACGATCATGCCCGCGACGATTGCCAGCAGGATGCCCACCAGCCAGTAAAGGTAGTTGATCGACAGCATTACGCTTGTTCTCCGCTTGTTGGGTTGGGGTGAGCGCCGGCGCCGCGCGGCTGGGTCAGCAGCTCTCGATCCAGCGACCGATCAAGCAGGTACAGCCGTGTGCCATGGATCAGAAAGGCGCAGATCGCGGTCGGGATACCCCACAGCGCGACATGCAACGGCACTACGTCGATGCCCGCCTCATGCAGGAAGGTGGTCATCAGCACGATCGCGCCGAATGCCACGAACACGTCTTCGCCGAAGAACAATCCGACGTTGTCGGTGGCCGCGGAAAATGCCCGCAGCTTATATCGCACCGCATCGGCAAGCGCGCCATAGCGCGTTTGCGCGGCGCCTTCGGCCATCGGCGCGATCAAAGGACGGACCATCTGCGGATGACCACCCAGGCCGGTCAGTCCCACCGCGGCGGTGACTTCCCGCACGAACAGATAGACGATCAGTAGGCGTCCCGCGGTGGCGGATTTGATGCCGGCGATCCACTGGTGAGCCCGCTCGCGCAGCCCGTGACGCTCCAGCAAGCCGATGACCGCGAGTGGCAGCAGGATAATCAGTGGAAGGTTACGCGTTTTAACAAAGCCGATACCGATTTGCGCGAGGATCTGGGTCGGCGAATAGTGAGCGGCGGTGGCTGTCACGATCGCGGCGGCCGCGACCACGAGCATCGGATTGAAGCGCAGCACGAAGCCGGCAATGATGACGGCCACTCCGAGCAGTGGCCAAAGATTGATGGTGGTTTGCATAAGATCTCCAAATGGCAAGTCCAGCGGTGGTGAACAAGCATGAAAAACCCGGCTTCATGGACCGGGCTGTGTTGTCAAGCATCGGGTGCGCAGCCCGCCACCATCGCGACGTGGCGGGCTGCGTGAACCCGGATGCCTTCAGTTGCCAGCCGCGCGCGGATGCGGCGGGCAAATTCGAGTGCGTGCGGCCCGTCTCCGTGCAAGCAGATCGTCTGGGTATTCAGCATCACCCACTGCCCGTCCACGGACCTCACGCGCTTGTCCCGGATCATCGCCAGCGTGCGCTCCAACACCGTGTCTTCGTCTTCGAGCAGCGCGCCGGGCAGCTTGCGTGGCACTAGCGAGCCATCGGACAGGTAGCCGCGATCAGCAAACACTTCTTCGATCGCAAGCAGCCCGGCGCGCCGGGTTGCTTCGATCAGGCGGCTATTCGCCAGGCCGAACACGGCCAACGACGGGTCGAAGTCGCGCACCGCAGCAACGATCGCATTGGCCAGCGTGATATCGCGCGCGGCCATGTTGTACAGGGCGCCATGAGGCTTGACGTGAGCCACCCTGCCGCCTTCGGCATGCACGATCGCGGCAAGGGCGCCGAGTTGGTACAACATACCGGAATAGACATCGGAAGGCGGTAGTTCCATTTCGGCACGTCCGAAATTGTCCGGATCGTTGAAGCTGGGGTGCGCGCCGATCGCCACGCCTTGGTCGATGGCCCAGCGAACACTTTGCCGCATGATGCTGGGGCCGCCCGCATGCCAGCCGCACGCGATATTCGCCGAGCTCACCAGTTCGAGCAGCGCTTTATCGTTGCCACACCCTTCGCCAAGATCGGCGTTCAGATCGACTTCCATGTCTCCTGCCTTCAATTCATGCCGCAGCTTTACAGCGCTCCTGCTGTAGTGCAATGGCCAACTCGATATGGCGCAGATATTTGTTGAGTTCCACCAGCGCGTTACGCGCCTGTTCCAACGAACATTGGATGAAGTGAACCCGTTGGTTCAACCGGGCCTGCGCGAGCAGCCACAGGTCCGCGGCGATCACGCTGCCGAACCGCGGGTAGCCGCCGGTAGTCTGGGCGTCGCTCATGAGCACGATCGGCTGCCCATTCGGTGGCACCTGGATGGTGCCCGGTAGCACGCCGTGCGATAGCAGATCGATCGGGCTTTGCCGCTCCAGCACCGGGCCGGCTAGCCGGAAGCCCATCCGGTTGCTGTTCGGCGTGATCGCCCAGTCCTCGTTCCAGAACGCGGCGTGGGCCTGCGTCGAAAAGCTTGCATATTCGGGGCCGGGTATGACTCGCACGCGCGCCGCGATGGCGCCGAGCCGGTGACCTGCGCCCTGCTCAAGATGCTCCAATGCGCACCACGAGGGTGGCTTGACCCCAAACGCTGGCGCTTTCGGGCTAAACGCGGGATTGCGCGCGCTCGCGGGCAGTGGCGCGACCGGCAAGCGATCGCCGTCCTTCAATGCCCGTCCTGCGAGACCGCCGAAATGCGAGCCCAGATCCGTCGAGCGCGAGCCGAGCATCGGCATCACATCGATGCCACCGGCAATCGTCAAGTAGCCGCGCATGCCGATCGACGGCGCGCGCAGCGTCAAGGTTTGTCCTGCTTGCACCGGCAGGCTGCGCCATGCGTAGACAGGCTGGTCATCGAGCATGGCGTGAAAGTCGGCACCGGTCAGCGCGATGCGGGTGGCACGCGGGAACCGCAGCACCACTGGCCCCAGGGTCAATTCGAGCCCTGCCGCCCCGGGGACGTTGCCCACTAGCCGGTTGGCCACCTGCAGCGCCACGGTGTCGAGCGCACCGGCAGTGCAAACGCCATACTGGCGATGGCCGGTGCGGCCCAAATCCTGGACGGTCGTCAGCGTTCCCGCGCGGATGACCTCGATCATGCGTGTCTCCTTGTCGAGTCATTGTGCGCCTGCAGCGCCGCGGCGCACACCTGTGCGTTGTTCATGCCAGCACCTCCGCGATGATGAAGCGGACTTTATCGCCGGGTAGCAGTGCCGTGCTCGGGGTCCTGGCCGGATCGAATAGCACCATGTCCGAGCGCCCGATCAATTGCCAGCCGCCTGGCGACGTCGCCGGGTAGATGCCGGTCTGCTCGCCGCCGATACCCACTGATCCGGCTGGCACCGCGAATCGCGGCTCGTGCCGCCGCGGCGTAGCCAGGCTTGCGTCGAGTCCGCCCATATAGGCGAACCCGGGCTGGAAACCGAGAAAGAACACAACGTATTCACCGGCGGCGTGTCGCTCGACCACTTCGCGGGGCGAGTAGCCGGTGTGCTGTGCCACGCTTTCCAGGTCCGGTCCCGCCTCGCCGCCGTAGCGCACCGGGATTTCGACGACGCGGCATGCTGTCTCCTCGGCTGGGGCCCGCGCCCAAGCGCCGCGCAGCTGTATCGCTAACCCGTCCGGATCGGCATGGAGCGGGTCAAACACCAGGGTGACGTTGTTCATGCCAGGTACCACGTCCAGTACATGCGGCCAGTCGCGTGCCATCCGGGCTACATGCCACACGCGTTTCTGGTATGCGAGCGTGGCCGGCGGCGGCAATTCGCATACTAGTGCCTGATCGCCCAGCGGAAAAATTCTTGGTGCAGTCATCATCGATTTGCCTCCATAGCCATGCGTTCTAGTGAAGGGGACGCGGATCCGCGCGTGCCTCAGGCATACTTTTATATCGTATTGTCAATAAAATATAGAGGATTTATCAATAAGTGTTTCCACGAGACATCGCCGAGTGCTTGTCCGCCGTTATACTGAAGGCCCTGCAACGAACCACGGTCAGCTGGCATGATCCGAACGCCAACGAAGATTGTCTCGTCAGAACATCTCATGTCTGAAACCAGTGCGGAGCTGTCTGAGTTCGAGTATGGATTGATCTTGGCTAGCCACGCGTTCGATCGCTGGATGGTGCGCTGTATGTCCGCGGCGGGTGCCAAGGACATGACAGCAATCGAGGTGTCACTGCTGCATCATGTGACCCATCGCGAGCGCAAGAAGAAACTAGCGGATATCTGCTTTGTGCTGAACATCGAGGACACGCACGTGGCGACGTACGCGCTAAGAAAACTGGTCGCGCGCGGCTACGTGACCAGCGAGAAATTTGGTAAGGAGGTGTTTTTTTCGGCGACCGAGGCGGGTCGCGAGCTTTGCCTGAAGTATCGCGAGGTACGCGAGAGTTGCTTGATGGTGACGCTGGCCGAGGCTGGCCTGGACAATGGGCAGATCGGCGACGCCGCGCAGTTGCTGCGCACCGCGTCAGGCCTCTATGATACGGCCGCGCGCGCCGCGACGTCGCTCTAAGCGTGCTGGGCGGTGATCAATAGCAGATCGCGTCCGTGACGATGATGTCCAGCGGCAAATCGTGCGTCTCGTGTGGCAGCCAGTTCACCCGCGAGCATTCATATGCGATCCCCACTGTGACCGGCGGGTCCACGTGCGCCGGCCAGGTGGCCAGTGTCCGGTCGAAATAGCCGCCGCCGTAGCCGAGTCGGTACCGTGATGCATCGAAGCCGACACATGGCGCGAGCAGCAAATCTGGCACGACGCTGTCTTCGTGCGCCGGCACGGGAATCCGATAGCGCCCTTCCTTCATCGGCGAGCCGGGTGTCCACGCGTGATAGGCCATCGGCGCGTGCGGCGCGACAATAACCGGTAATGCCGCGCGCCGCGCGGCGTCGCCGCTCAGCCAGTGCGCCACCACGCGCCGCGCGTCGAACTCCGCGGCTACCGGCCAAAACAGGCCCACGCAACGCGGCGAATACCGCCGCAGTACATCAGCTAGGCGCGCCGCTAATTCGACGTCGGCCTGCGTGCGCTGCGGCGTACCGGCGAAGCGCTCGCGCTCGGCCAGCAGCCTGGCACGCAATGTCGTCTTCAGCGATGATTGCGTTGCGTTTTCTTTGCTTGGCGGCCCCGGCTCGCGTGCTATGCTTTCGACCACTGGCAGAGTCCTTGTTTAAATGTGAAAAAAAGATACCCGTGCGTGTTCACCGAGTATATCGCGCGGTCGCGGGCGCGTTGAAGGCGGCGCTTTTTGTCGTGTGTGGCAGCGCTTGTGCGGTACGGCTGCTGCCTGGCGCCGTGCCGTCCGATCCGGACCAGATATTTGTGCAGCTTCGCGAGGCGGCACGCAGGAACGACGCGGCCGGCGCTGCGCGGCTGGCGGCACTCATTCCCGATTATCCCGCTGCATCGTATCTGGCGTACTTCCAAATCAAGCCCACGTTGTTTGATGATCAGGGGCACGCGCGTGTTGATGCGAATGACGCACCGGTGCTCGACTTCCTGTCGCGCTACGAGGGCCAGGCAATTGCGGACCGGATGCGCAACGATTACCTCACGGTGCTCGGCGCGCGCCATGATTGGCGCAATTTCGACGCACAATATGCACGGTTCGTGCTTGACGACGATACGCAGGTCAAATGCTACGCGCTCGAGTCCAAGGCAGCGCGGCGCCAGGATGTCGCCGACGCGGCGCGTGCGCTGCTCGTCGAGCCCAAATGGTATGGCGACGGCTGCATCGACCTGATCACCGATCTGGCGCAGCGCGGCCAGTTTAGCGCCGATGACGTATGGACGCAGATCCGGCTGGCGCTCGAGCAAGGCTACTCGAGCCTGGCGTCCAAGCTTGTCGACGCGCTCGGCAGCGACCGGCCCGAGTCGGGGCTGTACGAGCAGGCCACGTCTTCTGCGCCGCTGTATTTGGCGCGCGGGATTGCGCCGAATACGCCGGCACACCAATTGGCGCTGGTCGCGATCACGGCGATGGCGCGCAATGACCCGGCGTTGGCCGCGACGACATTCGCGTCGGTTAGCGATGCGCTCACGCCTCAGGAGCGTGCGCTTGGCTGGGGAACGATCGCATACCAGGGCGCCATCAAGCAGATGCCGGCGGCTGCGCACTGGTACCGTCTGACGGCCGGCGCGCTGTTGAGCCCGCCGTCTTACGAATGGCGGGTGCGCAGTGCATTGATAGCCGGCGACTGGACCATGGTGCGTTGGAGCATCGAGCAGATGCCGCCGACGTTGCGCGCGCAGCCCGCGTGGGTCTACTGGCATGCTCGTGCGCTGGCGCAGGCCGGCGACAAGGAGGCTGCCGCGCAGCAATACGAATCGATCGCCTCGCAGTTCCACTTCTATGGCCAATTGGCCGCGGAGGAACTCGGCCGCAAGACGACGGTTCCGGCGCGCACCGAGGTTACCGATGCGCAAGTCGATGCGATGAGCAAGGTGCCCGGCTTCGCGCTCGCGCAGCGCTTTTATGCGCTGAACCTGCGCCTGGACGGCAATCGCGAATGGAATTGGCCGCTGCGCTCGATGAGCGACCGGCAATTGCTCGCCGCCGCCGCGTATGCGCGCCGCAACCAACTGTACGACCGCGCGGTGAACACCGCGGATCGCACGCAATCGCAGCACGACTTCACGCTGCGCTACTTGTCGCCATTTCGCCAGACGGTCGAGCGCGATGCGCGGCAAACCGGGCTGGACGTCGAATGGGCATATGGGTTGATACGGCAGGAATCGCGCTTCATCATCAACGCACGCTCCGGCGTTGGCGCGAACGGCTTGATGCAGTTGATGCCGGCCACTGCGCAGATGGTCGCCAAGAAAATCGGCCTGGGCAGGCTGTCGCGTGTGCAGATGAACGACATCGACACGAACATCCTGCTCGGCACAAACTATCTGTCGATGATCTACAATCAGTTCGACGGCTCGGCCGTGCTTGCGACGGCTGGCTACAACGCCGGGCCTGGCCGGCCGCGCCAGTGGCAAAAGCGTCTCAACCGGCCAGTGGAAGGCGCGATCTTCGCGGAAACCATCCCATTTTCGGAGACGCGGGACTATGTGAAGAACGTGCTGTCGAACGCAACCTACTATGGCGTGCTGTTCGAGGGCCGACCGCAGTCGCTGAAGGCACGCTTGGGCGTGATCTTGCCTGCGTCGTGACGAATCATGGTGAGCGAGCGTGTGCATCGCGCGTCGTGCTCACTCTGGGAAGCGAATCATGCAATCTACGAGCGTCGTGGTGGTGCTGGGTGTGTCTGGGTTCATCGGCCGCTATATCGTGAACGCGCTGGTTGATGCGGGCAAGCGGGTCGTTGTCGCAACGCGCTGGCCGTTCGGCCCGCATCGTGCGCTTGCCGCCCACGCTGGCTAGGTTGTAGGCGGCCGTGTTCGAGCATCTGCCAGGCGAGCCGCTGATCACGCGGGACAATCTGGATACGATGAGTGTAGAGAGCGTCGCACATGTGGGCATCGCGCCGGAACTGGGCATACTCGAGCGTGCGAGCGTGCAGAGCGTGGCGCTGCTGTATCTGACTGAAGCGACGCGCCAGGTGCGCTCCAGCGCGAAGCGCATGAGCGCGAGAAGGTGAACGGCTGATGAATGTGTACGCAGTAGGTGGCGTCATCCGCGACGAGTTGCTGGGCAAGCCGGTGCAGGATCGCGATTACGTGGTGGTCGGGGCGACGCCCGAGCAGATGATGGCGCAGGGCTTTCGCCCCGTCGGCAAGGACTTTCCGGTATTCCTGCACCCGCGCACGCAGGAGGAATATGCGTTGGCGCGCACAGAGCGCAAGACGGCAGCCGGCTATCACGGCTTCCAGTTTTTCTATGCGCCGGACGTGACGCTGGAGCAGGACCTGGCCAGGCGCGACCTGACCATGAATGCGATGGCGCGGGCGGTGTCGCCCGATGGCACGCTGCACGGGCCTGTGATTGATCCGTTCAACGGCCAAGCGGATCTCCAGGCGCGTGTGTTTCGCCATGTCAGTGACGCGTTCGCCGAGGACCCGGTGCGCATTCTGCGGGTCGCGCGCTTTGCCGCGCGCTTTACCGATTTCAACGTTGCGCCGCAGACGCTGGCGTTGATGGGGCAGATGGTTAAGGCGGGTGAAGCCGATGCGCTGGTACCCGAGCGCGTATGGCAGGAACTGGCGCGCGGCTTGATGGAGCCCGAGCCGTCGCGGATGTTTGATGTACTGCGCCAATGCGGCGCGCTGGAGCGCGTGCTGCCCGAAGTGGCGAGGCTGTTCGGCGTGCCGCAGCGTGCCGATTATCATCCGGAAATCGATACCGGCGTGCATGTGATGATGGTGATCGACTACGCGGCGGCGCGGCACTATGCGCTGCCGGTGCGCTTTGCCGCGCTCACGCACGACCTGGGCAAGGCCGACACGCCGCCTCATGTGCTGCCGCGCCATACTGGACATGAGGCGCGTAGCGTCGAGCGCATCGTTCCGCTGTGCGAGCGTCTCAGGGTGCCCAACGATTGTCGCGACTTAGCGGTGTTGGTGGCGCGCGAACACGGCAACGTCCATCGCGTGATGGAGATGGGGGCGGCCGCGCTGGTGCGTATGCTTGAGCGCAGCGACGCATTACGTAAGCCGGCTCGGTTTGCGCAGGCGCTGCAGGCCTGCGAGGCGGACTTGCGCGGGCGCCTGAATTTCGCGTCGCGCCCTTATCCGCAGGCCGAACGACTGCGCGTCGCGCTGATGGCCGCTCGCGACGTCGATGCCGGCGCCATCGCGCGACGCACGGCCGGCGAGCCGGCCCGCATCAAGGAGGCCGTACATGCGGCGCGCGTGCAGGCCGTCGAGTGCGCGATACGCGAGGACGCACGGTAGCGTGCCGGCGGCTATTCGATTTCACCGGTCACGGTCATGTCCCAGCTTGCCATGCTGTGCAGCGCCGCCGCAGAGCGGCGTTGAAACCTGATAACGGAGAACAAGCCCCATGAAATCGACTCGTCGTACTTCCCTGATTTTCACCCTCGGCGGCGTCTGTACAGTGGCGCTGTCACGCCACGCGCTCGCGGACGCGCCGAAGCTTCAGGAAACGAACTCCACCGCCCAGGCGTTCGGCTACAAGTCCGATGCGGCCAAGGTGGACAAGGCCAAGTACGCGAGATACGCGGCAGGCCAGGATTGCTCGAATTGCACGTTCTACTAAGGCAAGCCAACCGACGCGTTCGCCCTCTGCCCACTATTTGGCGGCAGGCAAGTGGTCGGCAAAGGGTGGTGTAACGCATACAATAAAAAACGTAGTACAACCGGCGCCTGGTCCGCGTATCGCGCCGCAAGTTCTCGCGATGGCTGCTTGGCGTGTCGCTGCTAATCAACGATCCGTGGTTTTCGTGGTTTGCCGCCGCGCCGTCGGTGGCAAGCTTGATCGTGGTGCAGGCGATTTTGTCCATTGCGCTGGCCGGGTACGCCGGACGGTTCGTGCGCGTTGCCGAGTTGTCCCTCGCCAACAACCCGGCAGTGATGCTGTTCGGCGGTTTTGGCCCGTTCAGCTACAGATATTCGACCAGGAAAGTCAGCGTGCGCCCATGAGCCAACGCGGCTGCGCGTTGCTGGTAAGTCGCGCGATGCGGGCAGTTGAAGCCGTGGTGTGCGCCCGGGTATAGATGAAACTGAGCATTGTCTCGGCCCGTGAAGCGCTCTTTTACCTGCCCCACCGCGGATAGCGGGATATTCGTGTCCTGCTCGGCATAGTGAAACAGTATCGGCACATGCACCTGTGCCGCGCGGTCCAACTGATTCTGGATGCCGCCGCCATAATAGGCGACCGCGGCATCCACCGAGTCGTGCGCAGCCATGTTGTAGGCGAGCAGCCCGCCGAAGCAATAGCCGATCGCGGCGATCTTGCCATCTTGCTCCGGTAGCGCGCGCAGCGCCTGCGCGGTCGCGGTGAGGTCCTTCAACGTCTTGCTGAAGTCGACCTGCTGCATCAGCGCGATGCCCCGGCTGCGGTCCGCGTCTTCGTACCCGAGTTCGACTCGCGGCTCGCCGCGCCAGAAAATGTCCGGCGCCAACACCACGTAGCCGTCCGCCGCGTACTGGTCGGCCACTTCGCGGATGTGTTGGTTGACCCCAAAGATTTCCTGAATCAGTACGATCCCGGGGCCTTTGCCGGTATGCGGGAGCGCGAGATACGCTTGGAACGTTCCGTCGTCGGTGGCAATGTCGCGCCATGTCGAATGCGTAGTCACGTTGATCTCCGAGTCGCTAAAAAGAACCGAATGGGAAGGGGTAACCAGTGTGCCACCATTTCAATGCCTGCGCGCGCATCGTCGGTGCGTCGCGTTGCGGCTGTGACTGGAATGGAACACGCAATCGACGGCGAAGCGTGCATGAATGGCGGGCTGACGTCTTGTAAAAATAGTGGGTTTTCCTGTAGCGTGTATTTTTGATATTCAGCAATGGTCTGTCATTAGGTTGCTGTCACGCTCTTAAAGTATTCCCTAAGTTAATTGGATGACCTACACTGGCGCGCAGCTTGTGACGTCGCTTGTCAAAAGCGCGTCGTTTCAGGCTTGCCAAGTGCATGACCATGCCTCAGGCGTGGCTGCTTACGTCAGTGTTTCGGCATCGGGCATGGCACGGGGCAGTTGCGCTGACATGCTGGAACCGAAACTGGAGACTGACATGACCATCAAGCTTTACAAGCTGCTGCCGGTCAGTGCCGCGGCCATGCTGTGCGTCGCCTTTGCCACCGATGCGTCGGCGGATACGATTGTCAAGATCGGTCACGTCGCGCCGTTGACCGGTGGTATCGCCCACCTGGGCAAGGACAATGAAAACGGTGCCCGGCTGGCTGTCGAGGAAATCAACGCCAAGGGGCTCATGATCAATGGCCAGAAGGTGAAGCTCGAGTTAGATGCACAGGATGACGCGGCCGACCCTCGCACCGCTACGCAGGTCGCGCAAAAGCTGGTCGACGACAAGGTCGTGGGCGTGGTCGGTCACCTGAACTCGGGCACGTCGATTCCGGCCTCCAAGATTTACAGCGATGCGGGCATCGTGCAGATTTCCCCGTCGGCGACCAATCCCGCGTACACCCAACAGGGCTTCAAGACGACGTATCGCGTGGTGGCGACCGATGCGCAGCAAGGCCCAGCGTTGGCCAATTACGCGGCCAAGAATTTGAAGATGAAGTCCGTGGCGATCGTCGATGACTCGACGGCGTACGGGCAGGGCTTGGCCAACGAATTCGAGAAGAGGGCCAAGTCGCTCGGCCTAAAGGTGATGTCGCATGATGCGACCCATGACAAGGCTGTGAACTTCCGCGCGATCTTGACCAAGGTCAAGGGCGAGCACCCAGATGCGATCATGTACGGCGGCATGGACGCCACCGGTGGTCCGTTCGCCAAGCAGGCCAAGCAACTCGGCTTGCGCGCCAAGATCCTCGCGGGCGACGGCGTGTGTACCGACAAGCTGTCGGATCTGGCGGGCGACGCCACCGATAATGTTGTGTGCTCGGAAGCAGGCATGGCACTCGAGCGGATGGGTGGCGGCAAGGCGTTCCAAGTCAAGTATGAAAAGCGCTTTGGCCAGTCAATCCAGATCTATGCGCCGTTCACCTACGATGCGGTGTATATCATCGCCGACGCGATGAAGCGCGCTCACTCAACCGATCCGGCAAAGATTCTGGCCGCGATGCCGAACACCGACTACAAGGGCGTGATCGGCGAAACCACGTTCGATGCGAAGGGCGATCTCAAACACGGCGTGATCTCGCTGTATCACTACAAAGCCGGCAAGAAGTCGGTGCTGGATGTGGTGAAGATGTAACCTAGCGTGCCGCGCTCGACGCGTTCAACGCTTGTCTCAAGGCACACGCGGTGGTGCTCAACGGTTGCCAGCCGGTGCAGGGGCGGTGCGACGCGACGTCGATGCAACGCTCGTCGGTTCTGATGCGCAAGGCAGTGAGCGCATGCGCAACCGGTTGAAGAGGCGGAACTGGAGGCTCGGCGTCTACCGTAACCTATATCGGTGCCACCGTGTGCACAGACGCTCGAGTGGCACGAGCGTCTGTCATATGAGCCATTCCGCGAGCCGTACTCTTATCGGAGCGAGTCGGAAATTCCGCGCGATAGGGGGCTGATTTATAGTCCGACGCGCTTTAAGATCCGTGGCCCGACGACGGCGACCAGCGCTGCACACAGCGCGACAACCGATAGCCCAATCGGTAGCGTCGTGGTTTGGGCCACGCCACCGATCAGCACAGGGCCAACCAGCAATCCCACATATGCTGTTCCCGCAACGCGCGCCAAGCCCTGTGCCGCGTGCACGCCTTTGACGTTGGCCGCCGCGGCAAACAGTACCGGCATCATGTTCGCCATTCCGAGTCCCATCAACGTGAAACCGGTCAGCACGATATACGGGAAAGGCAGCAGCAATGCGATCACCATGCCGGCACAGGCGAGCAACGCACTCATGCAGACGAATGGGGGCGCACCGAGGCGGGCGCGGACCCAGTCGCCCGCGAATCGTGCGACGGCCATGCCGGCGGAAAACGACGCGTACGCGATATTTGCAAAAGCGGGGCTGGCCAGCACGGTGTCGCGCATATAAACAGTCGCCCAGTCGTACATTGCGCCCTCGGCGATCAGCGCGATCAGCGCAACACTACCGAGCAATGCCAAATCGCGCGAGCCGCTGTGTGGCTTGCCTGTTCGCGGCGGATGCCCTTTCTCGGCGACATGCGGCAACACGGAGCCTCGCGCCGCGAGTAGGACTGCAACGGCTATTAACGACACCACAGCCATGTGCAGCTGAGGGGCGATACCTAGGCCAAGCAACGCCGCACCGGCAGCCGCCCCGCCCATACCGCCGACGCTCCACATGCCGTGCAACGATGACATGATCGGCGTGGCGGCGGCGTTTTCAATCGCACTGGCTTCGGCATTCATTGCGACATCGACGGTGGCCATCGTGACCCCGAATAGTGCGAGCATGGCCAGCAGTGCAATATAGGAAGGCATGGTGAGCAGGAGCGACGCACTGACTCCCATCGCAGGGCCGGCAATCATGTACGCGCGGTGCGTACCCACCTTGGCGAGCCAGGGCCCGACACGCAGCATCGCCGCAATCGAACCGCCGGCCACTGCAAACAGCGCGACGGACAATTGTGCGGCGTCCAGTGCAAATTTGTCGCGTACCGTCGGTATGTTCACACCCCACGACGCGTACAGCATGCCGCTCACGAAGAAAACCGCCATCGTCGCGATGCGCGCGCGCCATAGCGCCGAGCGCGGCAGTCGCCGCGCGGTGGAGGAGAAAGACGTGGCGGCCGAGTCACGCATATTCGAAGAGTATTGATCGGGCACAAGTAACCCCCGCGGCGAGCCCCCGGATGGGGCGGCACCAAGCTAAAGTGAGAGGGCCGCGTCCAACACGCGGCAAGATTCCCTATTTTAGCGAACGCGTCATACTCGCGTCGCCAGTGAGCCGTTAAGCTTATTGCAAGCCGAGCCGAGCCGAGCCGAGCCGAGCCGAGCCGAGCCGAGCCGAGCCGAGCCGAGCCGAGCCGAGCCGAGCCGAGCCGAGCCGAGCCAAACACACGCACAATCTTGCCGTAGATTCGCACGCGGGCTTTCTCGTCTACGATCCCGCGGTCGATGTGTCGAACACCGAACGGGTCACGATCGTCGGACGGTTCGAGCCGACCGCTGAGGCAGGGGCGACGCTGGCGCGTCGGTATTTGCGCTATCACCTGGAGGCTGAGCGATATCTGGCGCTGGGCGACTTTATGTTTTACGTGCTCAGTTCGCAGCGCCTCCGCTACATCGACGCATTTGGCGCAATGGGATGGCTGGATGCCATGCAATTAGATGTCTTTCCTGCACTTGTGGAGCACGAAGAGCAGGCGTTGATCGACGCGTTGACGCCAGGCGACGCGGTAGCACGCAGTTTTCGCCTGCTTGGGGCCGATCGCTTTGGCGTGGATTGGGTGCGGCACGGCCGCCGTGCACGCGTGGCGTTGAACGAGCCGCGAAACGAACTGGATGCGTTGTACGCGGCGCTTGCTGCCGAACTGCGTCAACTCTGCTGACTTGCCGGGCAGTGACGCGTTCGCTACGCGAAATTATTCGCAATACGAACGCGCGTGTATTCTTCTGCTGAATGGGTTAAACCCGACGTATTATTTAATCTGGCCATTTGTCGTCAGTTACAATGGTGCCTCGCTTCCCAGTAGTCGGGAAAAACCCGGACTAATCAATGTGCAAGGACTCACGCCTTAGAGGTTTGTCGAATAAAATTGAACCTGGATGCCGATTGTCACGGTCTCCAGGTGATTGTTGGTCAGTGGTTCTCCACTGAGTTCGCCGCGGTAATAGGCAGTCGCGCGAGCGTGCTTTTGTAACACGACGTCAATCCAATGCTGAATCTGTATACCTAGCTATTTGTCTCAGGCGCATTCTGTGTTAAATTAACTACGTACTATTCCGAGGTGATCTTTATTGGAGCGACTTAACGGACGCAGAACCGAGTCGTGTCTACTATCCAAGGACCCCTATGTCATCGTACAAAGAGCTTCTTGCACAGCGTGAAAAGCTGGAAAAGCAAATCGAAGAGGCAAAGGCCAAAGAGTTTGCTGAAGTTGTCAACGACATCAAACAAAAGATGGCCGATTATGGTATTACGCTGGCTGATCTCGGCTTTGGCCGAGGTAAACTGGCAAAGGCGGGACGGCCTCGTGCAGGTGTGGCGCCGAAATACCGCGATCCGGCTAGTGGCAGCACTTGGTCCGGTCGTGGCAAACCGCCGAAGTGGATTGCTGGAAAAAATCGGGATCAGTATTTGATTCAGCAATAAGTCAGGAAGTCGCGCAAGCGATTATAACGGGGCATGCCGCACCACGGATCGCCCACAAAGAGAAGGCCGTGTGCCCGACAGGGGCCACTGGCCTTTTTTTATTGCGGTGCCCAAAGCCGTGCTCGGCGCAAACCATGGTGGGTCGAAACCCAGATGGAGCCTAAACTCATGTCGAGCCTAAACTCCTACCGGCTGCGCACCTTGGTGGATACTGGGGAATTGCGCGCGATAGCCCCGCAGTGTGCTGTAGACGTGGAATGAGAATGCGTCACATCATCGTAAACCGATGATTTATTTCGGAAAATATCCATGAAAGCGGCGCGAGCCGGGTTGGGCTGGTAAAATAGCGATCCAATCGATGGCCTTCACCGCCCTTATCTGTTTTTCATGACCACCTCGCTGCCCGAGCGCCAAGTCGTCGCGCAGAAATCCACATTTGTGAGCATCGTACTCAATACGGTGCTGATGATGACGCAGATCGTGGTCGGCGTACTTGCCCATTCGCAAGCGTTGATTGCCGACGGCGTGCATTCGCTGGCTGACCTCGTGTCCGACTGCGTCGTGCTGATTGCCAATCGGCACAGCGGGGCTCACCCGGACGCCGATCATAACTACGGCCATAGCCGTTACGAAACCGTTGCTTCGCTTTTTCTAGGCAGCTTACTGATCGTCGTGGGCATCGGCATGATGTGGCGCGGCGCGCAGCGCATCGCCGATCTCGATGAGATCGCGTCCGTGCATGTGTCCGCGCTTGTCGTCGCCGTGGCGGTGCTATTTTCCAAAGAATTACTGTTCCGCTACATGTTGCGCGAGGCGCAGCGGGTGCGTTCGGCGATGCTGGTGGCCAATGCGTGGCATGCCCGATCCGATGCCGCGTCCTCGCTTGTGGTTGCGGTCGGTATCGTCGGCAGTCTGGCGGGCTGGCGGTGGCTGGATCCGATCGCGGCAGCGGTCGTCGGTTTCATGATTGTCCGGATGGGTTGGATTTTTGGCTGGGATGCGCTTCAAGACCTGTCAGACCGGGCGTTGGACGAGCAGACAACACATCGAATCCGCGAAACGCTGCTATCGACGCCTGGCGTGCAAGGGGTGCATGAGCTCAGAACGCGCAAGATGGGCGATGCGGCGTTGGTCGATGCCCATATTCTTGTAGAACCTCGAATCACTGTTTCCGAGGGGCACTATATCGCGGAGACAGCCCGTCTGCGTGTGCTCAAGGAGCCGCACGTGCTTGATGCGTTGATCCACGTCGATCCAGAGAGCGACGATGAGCGCACCGCATGGGAAGCGTTGCCGCCGCGCGATCGGCTGTGCAAGGATCTGGAGCGCGAACTCTCTTCTCGCGGCGTGCAGATCGTGTCGTTCGACATCCATTATCTGCGGCACGGCGTCGAACTCGACTTGCTGCTCGCACCGGCCAGCGGCGTGCAAGTCGACGGTGATCGTGACTTAACTCAAGCGCTCGATCTCGATGCCGTCGCCCGGCGTCTCGGTGTGTGCCAGATTCGGCTGCGGCGGATGGTCGGTTTGGCAGCGGTGCACGCGACGGCCTGACGCACACCGCGTAGGCTAGTGCGGCAGCATGGAGGCGCTGCCACCCGTGCTTGCCGCGGGCAGCCCGAGTATGTCAAGCGGCGGTGGGGCACACACCCTATCAAAGCGGCAATTGCGTGTCGAACTTGATTTCCCGCAGTACGACGCTGGTGTGGACTTGCGCGACGGCTGGAAACTTGAAAATGCGCTCGTGCAGGAACGTGTCGTAAGCTTTGATATCGGCTGCAACGATCTTGAGGATATAATCGGCCTCGCCCGTCGTGCTATAGCATTCGGTGACTTCCGGACAGGTCGCGATTTCTCGCTCGAATTGCTCGGCGCCGCCTTCGGTATGGCGCGTCAAATGGATATGGGCGAGCGCGCACACATGTAATCCGAGCTTTTCCCGGTCGAGCAACGCAGTGTAGCGCTGGATCACCCCCGACTGCTCCATTTCCTTGATTCTTCGCCAGCACGGCGTACTCGATAAACCGACTTGATCGGAAATCTCTTGTACCGAGCGGCGCGCGTCGAGTTGTAATAGGCGCAATATCTTTTGAGAAAACGCATCGAGTGCCAAGAGTGCCTCCCTTTAGCGCGTTCTATTTTTTGAATGGTAGAGAAATCGCGAATAAAACGCAATTCGTATCGTTTAAGATGAGTGACTTCACCTCTATCTAGCATGCTTATGCGATACTTTCACTCATAACGTTCCTATCCGCCACGTCGGCAAGCAGGCCGGCATTTTTGCGATTGGCAATTGTGCGAGTCGGGCCACTCCATTAGACTGCGCGCGCTCGCAACCAAAAACCTTTTCATCATGCGCATCGTGCTGGTGGCCAATACGCTGTGGTCCATTGTTATCTTTCGCCCAGGACTGCTGCGCACGCTGGTCGGAATGGGGGTTGACGTCGTCGTGATGGCGCCCATTGACGATACGTTGTCGCGCGCACGCGAGTTGAACGTGCGAGTCATCCCGCTGGAGTTGTCCGCGAAAGGTACGAACCCGCTGCACGATATCGGGTTGGTGAGCACGCTCGTGATGCGCTACCGTGCGCTGAAACCTGACCTGGTGTTCCACTACACTATCAAGCCGAACGTCTATGGCTCGATCGCGGCCAAGCTGGCTGGTGTGCCATGTATCGCCGTGACCACGGGACTTGGTTACGCGTTCGTCAATACCAATTTCGTCGCGCGCGTGGCCAAGGCGCTGTACCGCTTCGCTTTTCGTTTCCCGCGCGAGGTGTGGTTCCTTAACGGCGACGACCAACAGGACTTCGTCGCGCAGCGACTGGTCGATCCGGTCAAGACGCAGGTGTTGCCCGGCGAGGGCATTGATCTTGCTCATTTCGCGCCGCGTGCAGCGGGCATGTCCGACGGCAAAGTGCGCTTTCTGCTGATTGCCCGCATGCTGTGGGATAAGGGGGTGGGCGAATACGTCGAGGCTGCCCGTCTTGTCCGCGCCGTGTATCCGCAGGCGGTGTTCCAATTGCTCGGCGCGACCGACGTTGCCAATCCAAGCGCGATCAGTGCCGAGCAGATGCGTACGTGGGTCGCCGAAGGCGTGGTCGAGTACCTCGGCACGACACAAGACGTGCGCGATATCATCGCGCGCGCTGACTGCCTCGTGCTACCGTCCTATCGTGAAGGCGTGCCTCGCACGTTGTTGGAGGGGGCGGCGATGGCCAAGCCGCTGGTGGCGACGGAAGCGATCGGGTGCCGGGAAGTCGTGGTCGACGGCGAAACCGGGTTGTTGTGCGCGCCCAGGGATGCTGCCGACCTGGCGCGCAAGCTTCAGCACATCATCGAAATGGGGCCGGACGCGCGCGCGACCATGGGCGCTCGGGGGCGACGAATGGTTGAGCAGCGCTATGACGAACGGATCGTCATTGAGCGCTATCTAGCGGCGATGCGGCGGATTGGATTGAGGATCGCCGACATGCCGAAAGCGTGACGGCAGGGCGGCTCAACGGCCGCCGCCCTGTTGTCCGGGTTCCGTTTCTGACTCCGCGGGGCCTGCCGTCGGGTCGAGAGGCGTCGCTTGCGCGAGTTCGTCGTGCGTTGCCCCCGCCAGCCATTCGGCATGCGCCGCCTGGCGCACGCGCAACTCCGAAAGCATGTTGCAAAACAACGCCCCCTGTTCGATCGCATCATCGAGCGCGACATGTGTGTGCGGATGGGTGTCGAACCAGTGCTTCGGCAACCTTGGCTTGATCGTCTTCCGGTAAGGCAGCCCGGTCATCGCAAACGCCAGCGTCTTGATGTCCAGCGCCGACCAGGAGAACGGGCAGCGGCCAGCAAAGCGCATCATGTACCAGAACATGAACGTGAAGTCGAAGCCGGCCGGATAGGCCACGAAGACGGGCTTGCCGGGTAAAGCCTCAACCCAGTCGACATAGGCGGGCAGTGCTTCTTCGGGCGCACGCGTATCTGTACGGCATGCCGCCCAAGCGTCGGGTTGCGTTTTCCACCACGCGTCCTGAACCGGATGGGGGGATGCGCCGGGCAGCGTGTCCAAGTTAGCGGAGAATGTTGCGATCAGCTGTTTGTCTCCGGTATAGGCCGCGGATGCGAAGCTCAGCATTGAATGCGGGCCGGGAATCGGGCCGTCCGCCTCGATATCGGTGCTGACGTAAATTTCTTCCATTGAGTATCCGATCAACTGGCAGTAACGTGGTCCGCCACGTACGGATTCGTGCGCCGCTCCTCGCCGAAGGTCGACATCGGACCGTGTCCGGGAACGAAGCGGACGTCGTCACCGAGCGGCCACAGCTTCTTGCGGATCGACGCGATGAGATCCGCATGATTGCCGCGCGGAAAATCCGTCCGTCCGATCGATCCCGCGAATAGTACGTCGCCGACCAGCGCAAGTCGATGTTCGCGGCTGAAAAAAACCACGTGTCCCGGCGTATGTCCCGGGCAGTGAAGGACCTCCAATATCTCATTGCCGAACCGCACGGTATCGCCATCGTGCAGCCAGCGGTCCGGCTCGAACGCTTGCGCCGCCGGCAAGCCAAAACGCGTGCTCTGCTGCGGCAGCAATGCCAGCCAAAATTGCTCATCCGGATGCGGTCCCTCGATCGGCACGCCGTAGTGGCTTGCCAATGCACGGGCACCTGCGCAATGGTCGACGTGTCCGTGCGTCAACAACACCTTTTCCACGCTCGCGCCGTGCTTTTGCACCTGTGCTTCGATCAACGTCAGATCTCCTCCCGGATCGACAATGGCGGCGCGTTGGGTCTGCTCGCATACGAGCAGCGAGCAGTTCTGCATGAAGGTCGTGACGGGAATCAGCTTGACTTGCATCGGGTTCGGAAGCGCACTGAACGGCTGGCTAAGTGAAGGCAACATTGTAGTCGTCATGTCCCGATCTGTGCATCCACGCATCCGCGCGTTCGCATGACCGCAGCGGCGTATTGCGTAAAAATGATGATCTGCACAATTGGGTATAATGGCCAGCATGCACCTTAATTGTGCAGTCAAGTCGGACGCCCTCGCACCGCACGGTCGAAGAGGGCGCCGTCCAGTAATAACGCCGCGTACGACACGCGGCGGTATCCAGCATCACAAGTTGATGCGACACGTTCCATCCGGTTGGACACGGGGCGCCTGATTCCCGGCGTAGCCCGGCACTGGTACGGAGCCTTCACCGCTGATCAGCATGACGCTTAACTAGCAAGTGCCATGCCAACATTGTAACGTCGTCAGCGGTGATTCGGGTCTGGATGACGTCCCTTAAAGGGCGGCCAGACGTGCCTTGAACCTGGCGAACCACGGCGCTTGCCGTTTCGCGGTCGCGCCGCCCACCGAGCGCAGCTTGCCTGCGCGGTGCCATGGCGCATCCGTTTGTTCGCCCAGAGCCGTGGCCATAGGTGACGGCTCATAATAGTGAAGACGTACCTATGAAAGCTCGATGGCCTCGACGTTATGGGATCGTTTGTGCCCTCCTTCTGCTGGCCGGTTGCGCGATGGATGGGGATCGTAAGGAGCCAACGACGGTGAGCCCAACGATGGGAAGCGCGAGGGCAAGCGGTACGGCGGTCGTCCAGTCGGTGTCGAGCCGTGCAAAGTCAGCCCTGGATGCACTCGCGCGCGGGAAGCGGGGCGATGCGCCGGCCGACATGGCCGCGCGTAATGCCCCGTTGCTTGCCGATGCCGAGCCGCTGGTCGCGGATGCGCCTGACGTGTCGGATTTCAAGCAGGAGGGCCGCGCATCCTGGTATGGCCCTCGTTTCCATGGCCGTCGTACCGCGAACGGCGAGCGCTTCGACAAGTATGCGTTGACTGCTGCGCATCGGCGCTTGCCGCTGTCGTCGTTTGTGCGCGTGACCAACGTCGCGAACAAGAAATCGGTGGTGGTGCGGATTAACGATCGTGGGCCGTATCACAGCGCACGGATCATTGACCTGTCGCAGGCGGCGGCGAATGCGCTTGGGCTGCAGCATGCCGGGACCGCAAGAGTTCGGCTGCAAGGCTTGTCGCGCGAGGAGGCTCGCGTGGCGATGACCGAGCAACTCGCGTTGGCCAGATGATCGACACCGCGAGCTTGTGCAGTATGCTTTGTCTCGGGCCGCGGTTCAATCGCGGCTTTTTTATCTTCCCGATCCGTCCTTTTTCAATTCCAGCGCACGCGCATAGAGCACGCCACGTGATGCGCCCGTCAGCGCGACTGCCAGTTTGACCGCGGTGCTGACCGGCACTTCGTCCAGCAATGTCGTCAGTATCGCGTCGTGCTGGTGCGCGTCACTGTGCGTGGGTGCGCCAGCACCTTCGACCACAAGGACGAACTCGCCACGCAGCCGATTCGGATCGGCGGCGAGCCATGCTGGCCCTTCGGCCAGCATGCACTGATGCAGGCTCTCGTGTAGCTTGGTGATTTCTCGCGCGATCAACATTCGACGCGACGGGCCAAGCGTTTCGGCCAACGCGCGTACGGTCTCGAGCGCGCGGTGCGGCGCCTCATAGAAAACAAGCGCTTCCTCGCGCGACGCCAGTGCCTGGAGCCGGGCGGTCCGCTGCTTCGGCTTGGTCGGCAGGAAGCCGGCGAAGGTAAACGTGCCCGCCCAATCGCCGGTCACACTCAGCGCAGCGGTTACCGCGCTGGCGCCCGGTATCGGCACCACGCCCAGTCCTGCATTGCGTACCGCGTCGACCAGCCGTGCGCCCGGATCCGAGATGCCAGGCGTGCCCGCGTCCGACACGTACGCGATACGCTCGCCCGCGCGCAGAAGCTCAACGACGCGTTGTGCGGCTTCGCGTTCGTTGTGTTCGTGAACCGCCAGCAATGGGCGCGTGATTCGGTAACGCGCGAGCAGGTGAGCCGTGTTGCGCGTATCTTCCGCCGCAATGCGGTCCACCAGCGCAAGCACGTGCAACGCGCGGAGCGTGATGTCGGCGAAGTTGCCGATCGGCGTTGCCATCACATAAAGCGCCGGTGCCGGATAGTGCTGGTTCTCGGCGAGCGAGAGGGGATCGATCAAGGAATACCTCGGGAGAAGCGATGAGCAACGAAGCGCCCGCCATTGTGCCACGACGTGGTACGGCGACTAGTACCACCCGGCTGGCGATGCAGCCTATGCAGCCGACACAGCCGACACAACCGACACAGCCGACACAGCCGACACAGCCGACACAGCCGACACAACCGACACAACCGACACAACCGACACAACCGACACAACCGACACAACCGACGCGGGCTGAGGGGTCATTGGACAACTTTTCGCGCCGGCCGATGTCGAAGCAGGTCGGTCGTGTTTTCGAGTCGCATGCGCTGCGCCATTTGAGCCGCCACGGGTTGGTGCTCATAGCGCGCAACGTACGTTATCGGCGCGGGGAGATCGACCTTGTCATGCGGACCACCGATGGGACAATCGTATTTGTCGAGGTCCGTGCCCGCAATTGCCCCGATTATGGTGGGGCACTCGCCAGTGTCGATAGGCGCAAGCAATACCGCCTGATGGCCGCCGCCCGGGCTTTCCTGGCCACGCGTTTGGCGGGTGGGCGCCTGAAGGCGGTGCCGCCTTGCCGGTTCGACATCGTCGCGTTCGATGGTGGCCGACTGACGTGGGTCGTTGATGCCTTCAGCGAAGATCCGCGACTGCGGTAAACTCGCGGGCGAGAAACGAGCATGAACAATTGATGTCGATCGAGAGAATTCAGCGGCAGTTCCGCGAGAGTGCGCAGTGGCCATTGACTGCATTGGATGCGCTGGGAGTGCCGATCGCCGCGGCGATCGATGCCATGTTCGCGACACTGGCGAACGGCGGCAAGATCCTGACATGCGGGGATGGCGCGTGCATGTTGGACGCGCAGCGTTTCGCGGCAGCGCTCGTTGGTCGTTTCGAGCGCGACCGGCCGGGGCTGCCGGCGCTTGCCCTGGCCAATGATGATTGGATGAGAGCGTCTGGTGGCACACAGGCGCACGATGCGGTTTTCGCGCGTCAGGTGCGCTCGCTGGGGCACGGCGACGACATACTGCTTGCAATCGCCGGGTACGATGATGCGCCGGCGTTGGTTGCGGCCATCGATGCTGCGCATGAGCGGGAGATGATCGTCGTCGCGTTGACTGGGGCCGGCGGCGGACCGCTGTCCCAAGCACTGCTCGATACCGACATCCATATTTGCGTGCCCGCGCAGCGTCAAGCGCGGGTTCATGAGTTGCAGCTGCTGACGATTCACTGCTTGTGCGACGGGATCGATGCAATGCTGCTCGGGGAAGAAGACTAACTAAATTAGGGAGAGGTTGTCGATGACTGCCACTCGCGTCTGTAAGACGCTTATGCATGCCGTGCTGGCCGTGGGCCTTGCTTCATCGCTCCAAGGCTGCGGCCTACTGCTGCTGGGCGGCGCGGCCGGCGGCACGCTGATAGCCGTTGATCGGCGCACGCTCGGGGCCCAGACGGAGGACCGCGAGATCCAAATCAAGGCATTGAAACGGATCGGCAATGCATTGCCGGACACCGCCCACGTCAACCTGACGGTCTATAACCGTCGCGTGCTGTTGACCGGTGAGGTGCCGGATGAGGCCGCGAAGCAAAAGGCCGAGTCGATCGTGCGTGACATTATCAACGTGAGTAGTATCGCCAATGAACTGGCAGTGCAGCCCGCGAGTTCATTTTCTTCGCGCACCAGCGATACGTATATCAGTAGCAAGGTGCAGGCCGCGTTGGTCGGCAACAGGGATATTTCGTCGAACTATTACAAATGGACCACGGAGCGCGGCATTGTCTACTTGATGGGCTTGGTGACGGTTGACGAAGGCAATCGAGGAGCCGACGTCGCCAGTCGCGTGACCGGCGTGAAGCAGGTCGTCAAACTGTTTCAGTACGTGAAGCCCGAGGATGCGAAGTCACTGGTGGCGATGCCGGCATCCGGCGCCAGCGTGGCTTCCGAGCCCGCGGTGGAGCAGTCGACGGGAGCAACGGTGGGCGAAGTGCCGCCCGCAGGGGTGACTGAGCAACCGCTGGATCAACAGCCGCCCGCACCCGTGTCCAACTCGGCGATCAAGCCGGGTAACCCGAAGGCACCGAATTGATGAGTGAGGTCAGTCAGGTGCGTTGGCACGGGGTTGGGTTGCAGGGCGGATTCGGGTTGACCCGGTGGGGACGGTTGCGTTGGGGCACGGCCATTGTGCTGGCGGGGGCGGCCACCGGCGCGCAGGCGTATGATGCCGAGCGCGCGCAGGCCCTGGCGAAGCAGAATGCGTGCTTCGGTTGTCATGCCATCGAGCGCAAACTTGTCGGACCTAGCTTTGCTCAAATCGCTCAACGGTACAAGGCAGACGGGACGGCGCCCGCGCGGCTGGTCAAGAAGGTCGTGCAAGGCGGAGCAGGCGTATGGGGACCGATTCCAATGCCGTCACATCCTCGGTTGAGTGAGGCTGAGGCGAGGGTGTTGGTGGATTGGGTGCTGGCGGGGGCGCCGCGGAAGTAGCGGGTAAACGTCTTGCTTTTGGAGTGTGTATTTCTGCTATACTTACCGCTTCACGTGGGGCGGTAGCTCAGCTGGGAGAGCGTCGCGTTCGCAATGCGAAGGTCGGGAGTTCGATCCTCCTCCGCTCCACCAATAGAATCAAGGGCTTAGCTGATGGCTAAGCCCTTTTTCTTTGGTAGATTCGATTTATTGGGCCAATTTTGCGCCACTCGGGCTGTCGAAGCCTTGGACGCAACACTTGAGGAGCAGTGAATGGCATCTATCACCCGTCGAGGCGATCTTCAGTGGCAGGCCCGCGTTCGGCGCAAAAGCTACCCAGTATAGATCAAGACATTCAACACGCGAGCTGAAGCAGAGGCTTGGGCTCGATTGATCGAGTCGGAGATCGATCGCGGCGTCTTCGTCAGCCGGGCCGAAGCGGAATCGACCACGTTCGCGGAAGCGCTCGATCGATACGATCCTGAAATCGCCGCCTCCAAGAAGGGCTACGTGCAGGAAGCGTCTCTGCTGCGCAATTTGGAAGAGCACGGTCATTGCGTCCAGACCAATGGCTTCGGTGCGAAGCGCGGACATCGCCAAACTGAGGGACGATTGGTTGAAACAGACCAATCTTCCCCTGAAGCCAGCCAGCGTGGTGTCGGACGGCCAAGATCGTGACGGTACCGCCGTCGAGGCGGTACCGGGCTATGTAACCACTATCCCTGAAATCGATCGGCCACTCCCGATACTGCTGGGGCAGATCTTCTACGAGACGTCCCATTCAAGGGTGAGTACCGAGAGCCTGCACGCCTTGTCTAATCGCTTCGCCAGCCCGCCTTGCGGCGTCAGGATTCTTCGGCCGCAGGAAGTCGCGCAATCGTTGCATGTCCCGGATAGCTGCCGGCGCAAAGATTACTTGTGGCATTCCGGCGAGGGCAGTTCGTTTTCAGTTCCCCAGCTCGCGAGCCACTTATCCACTTCCTCGGCGCTCGCGTGCAGGCCGGTCGCCTGAAATTCATTCCATGCCTTGAGCGTGTCTTGGTTCAATGCTTCACGCTTTTCCTCGCGCTCGACGTACTGCTCAATGGCTTCACGCATGATCCAATGCGGAGTTCACCGACGAGCCTCAGCCAAGTGCTGAACCCGCCCTTTCAGTTCATCATCAAGCTTGATGGATGTTGCCGTAACCATGACACGGCCTCCGTAGCAAAAGGTGTTACCTGAGACTACTATAGACCTCAGCGCAACGCGAGTCCATGTCGCCCCAATATTTGCGATGACCCATTGGCCAATCCATGGCTTGCCGGGGCGGCAGCGCGTTTGCCGGGACAACTGCTGCGCTGCGGCCGCTGCCTTGGCACGCGCAGCGCTTCCTGCTTGGCGTCTCGGAGCCGGACCTCAATTCGATGTTCGACCATGATGTCGATCGCGCGTCGCTTGAATTTTTCGCTGCCCGTGAGTTCGAATGCGCCCCCGTACTTTTTCGCTGCCAATTGCAACGCAGTCGTGATTGATACGTCGTCGCGGTTGCCTTTGGCGAGCACGTCAATGCGTCGCCCGAGATCGATGAAAGCGTCGCGGCCGTCGTCCAACCGATAAATAACTGGCGCGACCTTTGGTGCACTGGCTTGTCACGCGCAGGAAGTCGTATGCGGTGAAGTGCACGGTGCGCGTGATCTCGCGACCACGGTTCTTCGCCTCGCACCACTGACTAACGCAGTAGATCCAAAGATCTTTGTCGTGAATCGTTGCGCACCCGTAGGTGCCCGGCATTACCTTGACGATCGCGCCGTTGCGCTCGTAGGTGCGCACCCGCATATCCCCTGCCTTCAGCGCGAACAGCGGATGTTCCATACTGGCCATGTCATCCTTTGGCGCAGCATCGATAATGTCGGCAATGAAGAAATCTTGCTGGCGTAGACGGTCCGGGGAAACATGGTTTGTCCCTCGTTCCTTGAGTCCGGCCGACCTTGAATGATAGGACAGCCACAACGACGACGACGCTGCCCAATGTTGAGCTGCAACGCTCGCCACATTCGCCGCACGCGCGGTTTGCCCAGCGCCAGCCAGGCTGAAATCCGCCGGTAACCCAAATGCGGCACTTCCTGAGCGGCCGCAATCAGTCGCTCGCCCACGCTCCGATCCTTCTGCGGTTGCTTAAGCGCATAGGTTGCCACCCGACGACTCAGTCCCAAATAGCAACATGCCTTGCGTTGCGATAGCCCCCGCTGAGGCAGCACTTCCAGCGCTTCGCGCCGACTCGTCGTGGCCTTCATTTTTCTTCAAAAGTGTGAGTTGCCAACAAACGAGGTAACAACTTCCGCATATTGGCATTGCACTATCCGCCAAGAACATGGCGTTCACAGTCCATCGCTGTGCTCAGTTTCCCATTTTCCGCTAGCCTGATTCGCGGCCTCACTTCGTATTGCGCCGTTTTTTATCGACTGCCGAGCTTACAGATGGACTTTGATCTGCATGCCGCTTTGAACGACTACCAAGCCTACATGTGTGCGTTGGAGTCGTGCCCGCAGCCTGCTGCGTCGGCGCTCCCGCCGACACTGAAACCGGCAAGCGGTGGGCTGGCGAACCCGCCGGCCAGCCAGCCCACGACCTATCGTGACCTGCCGCGCGAACTCATTGAACGGATCGGTGACTACGTGCCCGTTCAAGATGTGGGAAATTTTTCAGCAGTCGATCGTCGCACGTATCATGCGATGCAAAGTCGGCGCTTAGTCTACCGTTACTGGCAACGAGCCAACCAAGCCGTCAGTCTCGCGTCAGTCAACCAACTGCTCAGTGAGATGGGCAGCACGCTCGCCGATCCGGCGCAGCACGTTGAGCCGATTGAGGCGCTGCGCCAGCGTTTGGAAGCGTTGCCTTATCGCGAGCAAGGCGAAGCCTTCAAGCGCATGTACGCGGCGGCGCAGCGTATTCCGAAGGATGGCGTGCAGATACAAAAAGCGCTGTTGTTGCACTCATTGTGCGATTTCCATTGGAGCCATCGCGATGAATTATTCGACTTCGCTTACGCGATGGCGCAGCGGCGTGCGCCCGAAGAAGAGAATGTTTGGACGGAACTGGCTGACAGTCTGAGATTCTTGTTGTTTGGCTCAGCTGAGTTTGTTGAGCGTTATCAGACGCTCGTGGCTCGGCTTGCGTCCTTGAGGGTATCCGAGCAAGCAGAGCTGATTCCGGTATTGTGTCTGCGAATGATTCACTTTGGGGGAAGCAACGACCGCCTCCCTGGGCTGTATGCGGTGTTACGCGAACAAGCGTTGCAACTGCCGCCCTCTCATCAAGGCGCACCGGTTGGCATGTTAGCCAGTGCCATATGGGTTCTGCCGCACGCGGAGCGGCTCGCACAGTACACGCAGCTGCGTGATGTGGCGCTGTCGCTGCCTGACGAACAGTTGGGCGTTGCGCTACGCTCTCTTCCAGAGGGGTTGACGAGGTTACCGAGCGAGCATCATGCACACGAACTTCAGTTACTGGAGCCGGCATTGCTGCGCGTACTGCCAGCGCAGCGCGCGCAAGTCGCACTTGGCCTACTAACGTATATCCACAGATTGGACGATGCATTGGCAAAGTGGGTCTGGCAGCAGGGCTTGAGTCTATTGAATGGCGCAGGCGAAGCTGTCTTATGCGATGTGCTTAGCAGACTTCGAGCGCAGGGTGCGATACGTAACTTAGACGATCATCAATGGGATATGGCGGTGGTTGAGATCACCCGCTTTATGGAAGCCAACCAGTTCTCCGAGCCGGCCCGAGCGCGATTCCAGGACAGTCTGCTTTGGCTCAGAAGTTAACTACATTAACCTGCGGCTGAACCGGCATACTTCGTTTATTCGGGGGAGCTTTCGCGAGTCGGACAGGGCGATGCCAGTTCACCGCTTACATTCGAGTGGTGAACCGTCATCCTAAGTAGGATTGGCCATGGACCACCGGATACCCCTCTCTTCCATTAATGTAGGCGCCAGCACCTCATCCGCGCCACCCAGCATTTCGCAGCGCTCAACGGCTCCCTTGCAGGGGGCCCCTCGATCGACCTCCTCGGCACTTTCGGGACTGTGTTGCTTAAGCCGAAGCTCAAGTACTGAGACCAATGGGTCTGTCTCAGCGGAAGAGACCCAGGGACAATCGATCGGTCAGTCAGTGCTTTCTGGAGTGCACAGTTGTATAACGAGTTGCCTGCCCAATTTGGAGCCAAATCTCTCCAACTTAACACCAGAACAGCGCAGCGAGTATTACTGCAATCAGGCAGCGGACTATGCCAGGCGTTCCGCAGAACGCGATTCGAATGGTAAGCCATTAAATAAAAAAGAAAACGAATCCTTGACGAGTAAAGGCAACGTATGTTGGGATGCGGTCAAGGACTGTGCGTTTAAAGCAGGGGCCATCTCTAAAAATCGGTATAAATCGGTGGATGCTAAGACAGATTTGGTTGCATCGTCCGATAGACGGATAAACAATGCCAATGAATTGAGAAACGTGCCACCTGGACATACCCTCGGCTTCTTCGAAGCCGAAGTGGCCAAATCAACCGAGCCTCCTCGCATAGCAACCAAGCCCTTCCACGTGATGCTTACCACGGGCGACAATAAAGCCGCCGGACATAAAAATGGATGCCTCGAAATTGGCAATCCTAGCGGCTGGGAAGAACTTGATTTGAGCCAGCTGAAATGGCATAAAGGCTATTTTATCGCTAGCCCGGAGGCAAAGGGTAAAGAGATTGATTTGAGCCGGTTAACTGAACAAAATGGTCACTTTATACTTGCCGAACCTAATAATAAAAAAGATGTGTATTACAAGGCTTTTGTCGTTACCCATCGGCCAATCAGCGAAGCCGGCAAGCAACCGAGCAACGAAGCCTCCACCTCGGCGCAAATGTGATGATCGAGCGGCGCTGGCGGCCACTCACGGCAAGCTGCATGGCTTACCTTACAACACGGATGCATATCGCTGTTAACAGCAACTTAGAAGTGGCTTTTCCCCACTTTGTGTGAAGTTTCACGTCACCATTCAGCACCGATTCAACACGCGAGTACGAAGCAGTTGGAAGCCGGCGCGGCCATACATTTGGCGCTTGAGCAACTTGAGCCGATTGACATGGCCTTCGACGATGCCGTTGCTGTAGGGTGTGAGTAGTGCAGCATGTACGGCATCGTAGTCGTGGCCAATGCTTGGCTGCAAACCGCTGCATTTCTGGTACACCGCTGGCCTGAGCTTGGCGCAGCCAGCTTGCCAACGCTTGATGGGCGCGGCGCTTGACTATGTCAGTGAACTCGCGCGACAGCCGCCGGATCGCCACAATCTGTGGATTTCGCTCGTCGAGTCGTTGAACAAAGTGCTCGATGTGCCGCTTGTTGTCGTTGGGGAGCGAGGCCGTGCCCCGGCCCATTAACCAGCAGCCTACGCGACGAGTGGAAGGCACCGCTCGCAATACAGCAGTACGCAGCTGCTGCGTGATTGCACAGGCTTGTCGCCAAGGCTGAAGGGCTTGGCGTACGATGCCGCAACCGCCGTTGAACCCTTGGCCCACGATTTCCCGATACAACCTCGCCGAGTTTGGGCAGCCTTCACGCCAGCGCTGGGCAAGATACGCTCGATAGGGCTCCAACTTGCTGGCTGCGGGTGGCCGTTGCGCCCGCTCAGGAAACCCACCGGCGTTGATCCAATGTCGCACTGTACGCCGGTCCAATGCCGTGATGCGCGCCATCGCTCGGATTGCCATCCCGCTTCGATGATGGTGCATGACCGATTCATAGCGTGCGAGCCGCGCTTCGCGCCGCTGCGCTTGCTGCTCCTTTGCGCGCGACGTGGTTGCCACGCCGGGCGCATTCGATTCGATCGCTGGCAATGTGGCACAAGCGTGCGCGTGATCGAGCGAGCGTGCAACTTCGCGGATAGGCCGCTGGCAGCGACTCAGCACGCGCTCAATAGCATCGCCAAGATTCTTCAATAGATGCCATCGGTCGGCCACTTGTATGGCTTGCGGCGCGCCACGGGTGATGCCTTCGGCGTAAACTCCCGCGCGATCGCGTGACACGATGCGGATTGCACGGTTTCCTGTTAGCCAGTTCGCCACCGATGTCGCATCACGATTGGGCAACAGATCCAATGGGCGCCGTTGCTCGAGATCGACCAGTAGGGTGCCATAGCGATGACCGCGCTTGAATGCCCAGTCATCGACGCCAATAATGGTAGAGGGCGATGTCGTCGCGACATGCTTCTGGCCGTTGCGTTTGAGCAAACGAAGTATCGTTTCGCCGCTGATCGAAATGCCCAGCCGCTGCGCCAAGCGCGCACCTGCGGCGCCACTGAGCGCCAAGCCCACATGCCACAGCAGCGTCTGTGCTCGGGCTGTGCGACGCTGCTGACGTGGGCCGAATTGCGCCGGGCATTGGGCGAATGTTCGCCGGCGGCACATTGTGTTATCGCAACGAAAGCGCCGCACATGGATTTTCAGTGTGACGCGATGGCCGCTACACGGTAGATCCTCAACGCGTCGTCGGTATCCTCCGTGTATCCGGGAGCTTGCCGCTCCACACGCCGTGCAGTGCGCAACGAGCCCTTGATGTTTCAGTGCAATGATGAGCCGATGGCCGATCATCTCCCACCCGACAATGCGCATGCCGGAAGCGGGCAACAGGCGCTGAAGGAAGGAAAAATTCACGACAATTATCCGAGTGATGCGATATCGCGCTTGACCACTATTGTCACCTGCAGGTTCACACAAAGTGGGGAAGAGCCACTTCTAAGTTGCTGTTGACATCATCTCTGATCTGCCGGTACCGGCAGAACTGCGATCTGAGACGATGGGCACTAACGCTTATTTCTCGCATTGGCGCTCGCAAGGCGATAGTCGCCACCGCGCGCAAATGAGCGACCGTACTGCTCTCTATGTGGAAGGGGCAAACAGACTTCAAGGCGATCAGATAGTGGATTCGATTTGACTATTTGCACTGCCAGAGCCGAATACTTCATTCAGGCTGATTACGTCGCCGCAGCGATTCCTTCACCCGCTTTGCGGTCCCACCGCGGCAATCACATCGGAACGCTGTAGCGACTTTCAAACGGCACGTTGTGGCGCACTGCGACCACTGCGACCACGTAGACGACAACGAGACGGCCTCTATGAAGCATTGCAACAGAGAGGAAGCTTATTGACAGGAATTAGACGACAAGACTGTTCAACGCCTGATGGGTGAGCTGCGGCTGAAATCGTACGTCCGCGTGAAAAAGTATCGCGCATACAAGGGCGAGGTCGGCCACGTAGCCCCCAATGTCCTCGCGCGACGGTTCGATGCAGCGCGTCCGAACGACAGGTGGGTGACGGACGTGACGCAGTTCAATGTCGGTGGTGAGAAGCTCTATCTGTCACCGGTTCTTGATCTTTACAACAGCGAGATCGTCGCTTACGAGATCGCACGGCGAGCGCTGTTCGACATGGTTGGAACCATGCTGAAGATAGCGTTTAGCCGCCTTGGACCGCATGACAAGCCGATACTTCACTCGGATCAAGGTTGGCAGTACCAGATGTCGGTGTATCGCAAGGCGCTCCAAAAGCATTCCGTCATGCAAAGCATGTCGCGCAAAGGCAACTGCCTCGTGGATAACATCACAACAGCCAATCATCTTTGAGAAGGCGAAGGTATGCGAGTTTGAAGCAACCCTGCCAAGCCGACTTCTCTACTCACGGTCCGCGGCATCGCAGAGAAGCATAACTTTGTAAGCCTTTTCATCTGGGATCTAAAGCGGAACGATTTCCTTTATCTTTTTTATTTTACTAACGATATCGCAACGCGATCTATTGGAAAGGGCTTGCTACGTGCACAGGTGTGTCCACGGGCACCCGCTTTCATTCGGCCTTTATGTAAAGATTGTGTAATAAATTTCTCTATCTTTGCCGACGAGCCGTGCGAAATGGACAAGCTTCGCGCGCTCCAAGCTACGTGTGTACGGTGCGGCCCGGGATGGTGGAATGTAACTAAACCTGCACCATCACTTATTCGATCCGCACGTTGTTTCGGCTGCGTGCTGCTTACCATTGCCAGCTTCACACGAGCTTCTTCAGCAGTGTGCGTTACCAACAGACGATGTAATAGCTGCCGCATATGGGCATCGCGCTATCCGCCAAGAACATGGCGTTTACAGCCCATCGCTGTGCTCAGCTTCCCGCTTTTAGCTAACCTGCCGTGCGGCTTCGCTTCGTATCGCGCCGTTTCTTGTTATCGATTGCCGAGCTTACCGATGGACTTTGATCTGAATGCCGCTTTGAACGACTACCAAGCCTACATGCGTGCGTTGGAGTCGTGCCCGCAAGCTGCTGCGTCGGCCCCCCCGCCGACATTGAAACCAGCAAGCGGTGGGCTGGCGAACCCGTTGGCCAGCCGGCCCACGACATATCATGACCTGCCGCCCGAACTGATTCAGCAGATCGGTGACTACGTGCCTGTTCAAGACGTGGGAAGTTTTTCAGCAGTCGATCGTCGTACGTATCATGCGATGCACAGTCGGCGTTTAGTCTACCGCTACTGGCAACAAGCCAACCAAGTCGTAAGTCTCGCGTCAGTCAACCAGCTGCTCAATGAGATGGAGGGCACGCTCGCCGATCCGGCGCAGCACGTTGAGCCGATTGAGGCGCTGCGCCAGCGGTTGGAAGCGTTGCCGTATCGCGAGCAAGGCGAAGCCTTCAAGCGCATGTACGCGGCGGCGCAGCGTATTCCGAAGGATGGCGTGCAGATACAAAAAGCGATGTTGTTGCACACATTGCCCGATTTTCATTGGAGCCATCGCGATGAATTATTCGACTTCGCTTACGCGATGGCGCAGCGGCGTGCGCCCGAGGAGGAGAATGTCTGGACGGAACTCGCTGACAGTTTGGGATTCTTGTTGTTTGGCTCAGCTGAGTTTGTCGAGCGTTATCAGGCGCTCGTGGCTCGGCTTGCATCCTTGAGGGTGTCCGAGCAAGCGGAGCTGATCCCGGTATTGTGTCTGCGAATGATTCACTTTGGTGGAAACGACGACCGTCGCCCTGAGCTGTATGCGGTGTTACTCGGACAAGCGCTGCAGTTACCGCTTTCTGTTCAAGGCGCATCAGTTGGCATGTTAGCAAGTTTCATATGGGTTTTGCCGCAAGCGGAGCAGCTCGCACAGTACACGCAGCTGCGTGATGTGGCGCTGTCGCTGCCTGACGAGCAGTTGGGCGTTGCGCTACGCTATCTTCCAGAGGGGTTGACGGATTTACCGCGCGAGCATCACGCACACGAATTCCAGTTACTGGTGCCAGCATTGCTGCGCGTACTGCCAGCGCAGCGCGCGCAGGTCGCAGTGGGCCTACTAACGTGTACCTACAAACTGGACGATGCATTGATAAAGTGGGTGTGGCAGCAGGGTTTGAGTCTATTGAATGGCGCGGGCGAAGCTGCCTTATGCGATGTGCTTAGCAGACTTCGAGCGCAGGGTTCGATACGTAACTTAGACGATCGTCAATGGAATATAGCGAGGGGTGAAATCACCCACTTTATGGAGGCCAACCAGTTCTCCGAACCGGCCCGGGTGCGAATTCAGGACAGTGTGCCTTGGTTCAGAAGTGTGCCACGTTAACCTGCGGCTGAACCAACATACTTCGTTTATCCGGGAGATCCTTCGCGGATCTGACAGGGCGATGCCAGTTCACCGTCTACCTTCAAGTGGTGAACCACCACCCTAGGATTCATCATGGATCACCGGATACCTCTTTCTTCCATTAATGTAGGCGCCAGCACCTCATCCGCGCCACCCAGCATTTCGCAGCGCTCAACGGCTCCCTTGCAGGGAACCCCTCGCTCTACGCCTTCGGCGCTCTCGGGGCTGTGTTGCCTAAGCCGAAGCTCAAGCACTGAGACCAATGGGTAATCTCCCCGTTTTCCATGGGGTTCAGAAGTAGAAACTATGCGGCCATGGCCAGCCGCTGTTTTGGCGTCAATCCGCCCAAGGCCATGTTCGGGCGATCGTGATTGTAAGTCCACATCCAG
>NZ_JAHLKR010000023.1 GCF_021991875.1 Mycetohabitans sp. B8 | reverse complement strand
AGCGGGCAACAGGCGCTGAAGGAAGGAAAAATTCACGACAATTATCCGAGTGATGCGATATCGCGCTTGACCACTATTGTCACCTGCAGGTTCACACAAAGTGTGGAAGAGCCATTTTCAACGTGTTGCTGACAAGGCTGCACTTTCGCTGCAAAGGACTGTATCGACATCTCATTCCCACGCCGTTCAAGTGGCCGCAAAGCCGTGTCACCGTAAACATGGCGCAGTGGCGGGGACCCGAGACGTTGGGTCAAGCCGCTAGGCGCTGATCGCCCAATGGCTTAGCCGCCACCCACACCTTGCAGCACCTTGCCCGTCCCATTGCACATCGTGCAGCATACGCCGTTCACTGTCCCGGTGCCATGGCACGCTTGGCAGATCGCCTCGCCCACGCCCGGCGCATCCGGCCCAGCCTCATCACCAGGCGACAGCGGCTTGTCCGATTGTTTCATCGTGTTCCTCCATTTAATGTCGACACTAACCGGTATGAGAGGCACGCCTTCGCCGGTTGGCGTGGAATGCCTCGTACCCGCCAGTGTACGAAGGTAAATTTAGCAAAGGCTATTCCTAACGAAGTGCGCGAGCCAACACCCCGCAGCCGACATACGGTTACGTTGACCCGTCCCGAGACGCTCACGCAGCGCCGTGCGCCCGTCGTATCATGAAATCAATGTCGCATCGCTCAGTTGACGCGACGTCGCATTATGGTGGGCGGTCGCGCTGCTCGCCGGCGCGGCACTACGCTTGAATCGCGGCAAGTCAGGCAAGCCGGCCGGATTCGCATGACGCTGCTGGTGGATTTGGCCGCATGCCTGTCGATGCAGCAGGTGAACGTGCTGCCATCCCGGCCGGCAAGCCAGCGGGATCGCTCACCATGCCGGATCTAATCGGGACGCTCTCGCAGTTGCACGCTCTCGCAGTTGTGATGCCAGTTCCACTCCAACGGTGCAACGGTGGGCCAAGAAAGCGGACATATCGAGGAACAATCCGATATCCAATGGCGTACGGTCAACAAAGATGATCGGATGGAATGCGAATTGACGCTCGTCGTGCAGCAAGGCAGTGGCGTCGCTGAATGGCCCACTTTGCCGGGTAGCCCATCTACCGCAGCGAGTCATGACTGGTACGGCACAACGCTGCACGTCCCATCGCGCACTGGGCGGAAACCTTCGCGCTGCGGGCCCATGGGTTGCTATTACCAGCATGCGCGCGCCGGTGTCGCGCGACGATCAACGAACAGGAGCGTGTCATGACTGAAAACCAACGTCCAGAACCCCCATTGCCACACCAGCAGCAAGCCACGGTGCCGGGCCACACTGGCGGCATGCAACCGCAACCCGACCATGGCGAGCACTCATACCAAGGTTCGGGCCGCCTTGCCGGCAAAGCGTCGATTATTACCGGAGGCGATAGCGGAATCGGACGCGCGGTAGCCATCGCATTTGCTAGGGAAGGCGCTGACGTGTTAATCGCCTATCTCGACGAGGATGATGATGCGCGCGAGACAGCGCGCTGGGTCGAACAGGCGGGGCGACGTGCCGTGCTTGTGCGCGGCGATGTGGCGCAGCGCGAACACTGCGCGCGGATTGTCCAGCAAGCCGCTGATGTATTTGGCAAAATCGATGTCGTGGTCAACAATGCGGCGTTTCAAATGACGCATGAGTCGCTGGACGAGATTTCAGACGACGAGTGGGACAACACGTTCGATACGAACATTGGAGCAATGTTCAGGATCACCCGGTCCGCGCTGCATCATATGAAGGCGGGCGGCTCCATCATCAACACCACATCAATCAATGCCGATCATCCGAATCCGACCTTGCTGGCGTATGCCGCCACCAAGGGGGCGATCCAGAATTTCACGGCGGGATTGGCGCAATTGCTTGCGCAAAAAGGCATTCGAGCAAACTGCGTGGCGCCTGGGCCCATTTGGACCCCATTGATCCCCGCAACGATGCCGGCGGAGAAGGTCAAGCAATTCGGCGCGCAGGTGCCGATGAAACGGCCCGGACAGCCGGCCGAAGTAGCCCCCGCGTATGTGATGCTCGCATCCGACGAATCGAGCTATGTTTCAGGGGCGACGATCGCGGTAACGGGCGGCGCACCGATGCTGTAGGCGCGAGTCATGCAGGCCGGCCTCACCCGTGCCGGCGCAGGGGTGTCGGGCGGCAAACGGGCGGCCGAGCGGATGCAAAGCCGGCTGCGGCCGCCACCGCTCATCGGGTTGTCTCGCCCGCCGCCGCGGAAGAGCTCGCCTGCGCCAGAATCTCGTTCAAACGCTAGGCATCGAACGGCGCTTGTGTCTTGGTATTCAAAATAGCACAATACGCGGCGGCGCATGATGGGTGTTGTCCGACACGGGCAGCATCGCATCGTCAGGCAATCCGCCTTGCGCCCAGCACGCTATGCGGCGCGTCCAGCGTTGCAGCGCCGGGTCGCTATATGCGGCGCCGGCGTACTTGTTCTCGGTGCTGTACAGGCGCAGATAAACGAAGTCGGCCGTGACATCCTCGATATAGGGCCAATGTTCGGTGGAATCCCACGACCGGGGCGGCATGATAGCGGCGCAGCAGGTGAATGAACGGCGGATTCACAAAGCGCTCGTGACGTACCTCGATCGCATGTCTAAGCTTGCGGTTATGATGGAGCGCCAAATAGGACTGCGCAATATGACGATCATGCCCGCTGGCGAGTTTCCCGCGCCGCCGGCATGTCCCGGAGCTAATCTGAACTGACTTGGTTGACGTGTAGCGGGCCTGCGCGCCACTCGCCCCGACGTCGATCCGTCTGTAGCGCGCAGTCAGATTACAGACGCGCCCGCTGCGGGCGCGATCTCTCACGATACGACAGTGCGCCCCCGGTGATGTCAGCCTGCCTCGCCAAGCAGGCTGGCACAGCGCGCCACGAGTCGTTCGCGCATCAAGTGCGGTCGCCGACGTCCTTGGACACTTTCTTCTGCAACTGCGCCTTGCGCTGTGCAATACGCGCGCCAAGCTCAGCCAGGTCCACGCCTGCCTTGCGCAGCGCGGGGAACAGTACCGACTCTTCCTCGCTGACATGATGCTGGACGTTTTCCGACAATACCTTGAACGCAGCATCGAAACCATCGTCCCCTGGCCGGGAGCCCCGTAGTTTCTCCATCAAAGTCTTAACGAGAAAATGCTCGACATAGGCTTGGTCGACTTCCTTTTGCGGCTGCCCCGACAGCGCACGATGCGCCGCTGGATACAAAATTTCTTCCTCGATGATGGTATGCATGGCCAATTCGTCGCACGCGCGCGTAACTAGCGTTGCCTTGGCGTCGGGATCGTCATCGGGCGTCTTGTCGAACGTATCGAATAGCCGCTGGACCGCGCGATGGTCCGCCTCCAACAGTGCAATCGCGTCCTGCTCGGCTGCATGCGTAGTGCCGACATCATGAGATGGTATTGTCGAAGATTGCGTGGATTTTTGGTGTGTCGCAGTAGTAGTCATGTTCGCTCCTGTGGGAAGGTCTACTGCGTTTAGCAAACGACGCGCCCGGCCCCGTGTCGCCGAGCCGCCGCATGGCACGGCATGAGCATTGTTCCCGCCCGAAGTCAGCCCCGCACGCGGACGGCGAGTTAGGCGCTGGCAGCCCATACCGCGCGCTCGCCTTATGCTCGCGAGTAACGATGTTTTATAGATCGCATGCCTGATCATCAAAGGCGGTTCGCGTCCGGAAGCCGATGCCCGGCTTTCGGGACAAACTGACGTCGCCGAGATCGCCCAAATGCTGACCGTTACGCGCTCGACGGGGGCAATCAGGTTGCACCAGGGCCGACTCGAGACGCGAAGGACGGGCGCCGCGCGACCTATCGATAACCCAAGCGATTCGACCGATGCGAGCCCAGGACCAGCGCGTGCCGTGGTCATGTGCTGGCACGAGGGTTGCTGGTTCCGGGCATACAGCGTCTCTTTCAAGGAGGATTGTCATGCCAGAAAGAAAGACTATGGCTCGAGCGCGGGCCGACAAGCGTGCGGGTAAATCGGCTAGCACGCAGGCCGGCGAATTCGTCAAGGAAGAGATCGAACATGTTCGGGCCGGCAAGCATGGTGTGCGCTCGGCTAAGCAAGCCGTGGCCATCGGGCTGTCAAAGGCGCGGCGGGCGGGCGTTGAGCTGAAGCCGCCGAAGAAAGGCACCGTCAGCGAGTCAACCCGCAAAAAAACGGCCAAAGACAGCGCGGCGGGTCAGCACAAGACGACGGGTTCCGCGAGCAACGAGAGCCGAGCCAAGCGCTCGCGCACGACGACCTCTGTACTGCGGCGCGAGCATTCGGACGGTGCCACACGCGAGTCGATGTCAAAGCAGGCCAGATCCGCCGCGGCTAAACGGCCAGCCGCCAGCCGCTCCGCTGCGGCCAAGCGTGCAGCCAAGACGAAGGGCGCGGCCGGCCGCTCTGCTGCCGCCAAAAAGGCTGCCCACACGCGCGCCGCACGCGCATACCACTAAGAGGAACGGGCGCGGGACGGCCGGGTCGCGCGCCCCCGTCCCGCGTAGCCGCCTCGTATCTACGCGGCTGCTCCGTTGACTACGACGTCCGCCTAAGCGGTGCTGGAGCGGACTACCTGTGCTGCCGTGGCGTTACCCCGAGGTGCTTCTTTATGGCCGTCGTCATGCGGCTTTTAATTGCGTGCCGTGTCCAGTCTTGTTGTTCCGTACGTCACGCTGAACCCTCTAGTTTTTCGCTCAACGCGCAATTCCGGCTCGCGTTTCTCTGCCCATTGCCATAAACCACAAAAGGCGGCACACAAGCTCGACCCCAGTTCGGTGAGTTCGCCAAGTATTGCCTGAAGCGATCCCAGAAGGAAACCTAAATAAATACTAGAAAAGAGTGCGCGCAAGCCTGATGCTAACGGGCGGCTGCCTTGTTTTAGTCCGTGCTGGACAAGACGCTTCGCACCAACGGATAAAAACCCAAGAAAGGTATAGCACTCAAACAGTCAATTGATTTGGCTGCCGCAGACGACGTGATCACTACGTCACGACGCAAACGCGCCCAAGACGAAATTCGTAACTTTGTGCAAACTACATGCTGCTCGAAGAATGGCGACAAGTTACGCCGCCGGAAGTGAAGGTAACCAAGGAATACGCGGCATACTTGTTGCACGACTTCTACGATGATCATGAAAAGGTGCTGGCATTGCTTCGACAGAAGAATCGCATCGCTGACGAAGACCGCACATCAGAGGACGAAGGATAACGGTCGCGAGTGGTCACGCCCTGTCGTAACTGTTGATCTTGTATCGGAGCGCATGCCATTCTTTCCGCCGGGCAGGCAACTGTCTGTCACCCTGTGGGGTGTCGAGCCAAACGACGACAGAAGCAACGCAGAAAGAAAATCAGCCTAAGCATTAATTTAAAGTAAATTCTTGGTGGAGCGGAGGATGATTGAACTCTCGAGCTTCGCATTGCGAATGAGGTTTCGATCCGCCTAGGCCCATCTGATCCAAGTTCTCGATTCCGAAGAGCTTTTCAGCAATTTATCCAAGTTCTTTAAATCAAACAGTTGCCGAATATTTGGGGCCGCGCACAAATTTCGGTAGATTCGAGTACACGCTGGGATTCAGTATCGTACCGAAAAATTCCACTATCGAGTGGAGCAGATTTGGAGCGTCGGCCCGTGAATAATCATGGCAGCACAGCGATGTCATGGGTAAGCATTCGGCGGTGTGGGCCGAAGTCTGTATCGACGAAGCACGCGGCACGATCCTCGTGCCGTCAGCGGGGCGGCAGCAGGCCGGCGACGGGCGACGGTGCAGCCGGCGATTAGGTCTTTGAGCCAGCGCTGTCGACGGTCGGCGCGGCGCGCGGCGGAGCGCGCGCGGGTTCAGCCCCCAAGGCGCAACGTTCCCACGCGAAGCAGCACGCGGCAGCTTGCCCCGTTGATCAGTACAAGCGCGCGATTCGTTCGCATGCCTTGACGGTTTGAGTGCGGCACCACGTGCAGTCTGGCTGACCGGGCAGGGGCGTGGGATAACAATGTTGCTGCAGGGAGCAGCGTGCAAAATTCAACGCAGCCGATAACGTAATATATTGCCCAATATAACGAAGATGAGGAACGCAATGTTGCATGAACGCTTCGCGACGAGTGTCCGTGCGCTGTGCCTATCGCTGTCGTGGTTCGTGCACAGTGCGCTCGTGCTGGCGGCGATGGCCGTGGCGGCGGCGCCCGATGTCGCGCTGGCTGGCGAAGCCGGCACGGTACGGGTATTGTACGCCGGGTCGCTAGTGCAGGTGATGGAGCGCTCCATCGGGCCGGCGTTCGAGAAGGCGTCGGGGTTGGCGTTCTCTGGCTATGGCGCCGGCTCAAACAAGTTGGCCAACGAGTTGAAGGGTAAGCTGCGGCGTGGTGACGTGTTCATCAGCGCCACGCCGAAGGTCAATGTAAGCCTGGACGGTGCTGCGAACGGCAACTTGGTTAGCTGGTATGTGAATTTTGGCGAGTCGCCGCTGCTGCTCGGTTACAACGCAAACAGCCGCTTTGCGGCATCGCTGAAGACTGAACGCTGGGACAAGGTGTTGCTGCAGCCGGGCATCCGGATTGGGCGCACGGATCCGAAGCTCGATCCGAAGGGGGCTTTTACGCTCGAGGCGGTGACCCGCGCCGCGTCGCTGTATCGGCAGCCGGATCTGGTGCAGCGCATGCTCGGGACACCAGACAATCCGAAGCAGGTGTTGCCGGAAGAAACGCTGATGGGCCGCCTGCAGTCGGGGCAGCTCGATGTGGGCTTTTTTTATTCGACCGAGACGGCGCAGTTGCATGTCCCGACGGTGAAATTGCCGAACGAACTCGCGGTCAAGGCCAGCTATACAGTCACGATCTTGAACGACGCGCCAAACAAGGAAGGCGCGATGCGCTTCGTGACGTTTCTGCTCGGGCCGAAGGCGCGTGCATTGCTGCGTGACGCCGGCATCGACGTGATCGTGCCGAGTGTCGGCGGCGAGCGCACACAGGTCCCTGCGCGCGTGCAAGCCATGCTCGATGCGGCGCGATGACGCTGCAACGTGGCGGTGGCGGCGCGAGGCGGCGGCGCGCCACGCCCCTGGGGTGGCTTGCGGCGTTGCTGGCGCTTTATCTGTGCGCGCCGTTCATCGCCGTGCTGCCGCAGCTCACGCACGCCGACTGGCGCGCGATCGAGCCCGGGGCGCTTGCCGAGGCAACTGCCGTGTCGGTGGGCAGCGCGACGCTGGCCACACTGCTGATCGCGCTCACCGGAATCCCGCTCGGTTATCTACTGTCGCGTTCACGCTCCAGATGGGCAAGCGTGCTCGGCTTTGTCGCGCAATTGCCCTTGGCGTTGCCGCCGCTGTCCAGCGGCGTGCTCCTGCTGTTTCTGCTCGGTCCGTACAGTCCGCTTGGCACGTTGGCTGGTGGCGGGTTGACTGATTCGTTCGCGGGCGTCGTGCTCGCGCAAACTTTCGTGGCTGCGCCGTTTCTGATCGTGGCTGCCCGTTCGGCATTCGATTCTGTCGATCCGGTCCTGGACGACGTCGCGGCCACGCTGGGGCATGACGCGCGCACGCGCTTGTTGCGCGTCTGGCTGCCGATCGCCTGGCCGTCCATCCGCGCCGGCATGGTGCTCGCGTGGCTTCGCGCATTCGGCGAGTTCGGCGCCACGGTGATGGTAGCCTACCATCCGTACTCGCTGCCGGTGTATACGTATGTGGTGTTCGGCTCGGTGGGTCTGCCCGCGATGCTGCCGCTGCTCGCGCCGACGTTGGGCATCGCGCTGGCATTGTCGCTGGCGGTCACCGTCCGTCTGCGGCCATCGCGCCCGGTCGCCATTGCCGCCCCGGGCGACGAGCTCGACCCATTGCGCCCGCTCGCCCGTGCAGTCGTGCCTGTGCCACGTCCTTCCTCGGGCGGCACGCTGGCGTTTCACCTCACGTGCACGCTCGACGATTTCGTGCTCAATGTTCAATGGCGCGCGCGCAGCCGGCGGTTGGCGATCATCGGCGCGTCCGGGTCCGGCAAGTCCCTTACGCTGCGCATGATCGCCGGTCTGCAGCATGGCGCAACGCACTCGGTTATCGTCGATGGTGAAGTGATGACGGCCAGCGCGCCGCAGTCGCGGCACATGGCCTATGTGCCACAGGACTACGGTCTTTTTCCGCATATGAGCGTTGCGCGGCAGCTCACGTTCGCCGCCGACGCCGACCCGGGTGCCGCGCGCTACTGGAGCCTGCATTTGGGGATCGCGCCACTGGCGCAGCGCCTGCCAGCACAGCTTTCGCTTGGCCAGCGGCAGCGCGTGGCGCTGGCGCGCGCATTGGCGCGCAACGCGCGCGTGATCTTGCTGGACGAGCCGTTCTCCGCGCTGGATACCCCGCGCCGGCGTATGTTGCGCGAGATGTTGCGCACGTTGCAGCGGGAGATCGATGCGATCACGGTCCTCGTCACGCACGATCCGGATGATGCGGCGTTGCTAGCCGACGAAATGCTCGTGCTGGACCGCGGACGCGTGTTGCAGCAAGGGCCGACGCGCGCGCTATTCGAGCGGCCGGCCAGTCTGAAGGTGGCGCAGTTGCTAGGTATCGACAACGTTGGCGAGGGCACGTTGGTGGCCGGCGGCAAGGTGGATATCGGCGGCGTGTTGCTCGACGTGCGCGACGGCGGTCTGCCGGCCGGTACGCGGCTGATGTGGCGCGTCGATGCGCGCGGCGTCTCGATGAGCGCGCAGGGCCGGCACACCGCAGTGGTGGAACGGGTGTATGAATCGCATGGCGAGACGCGCGTGGCGGTGCGACTGGGCGCCGCGCTGCTTCATTGCCGTGCGCCATCGGACGCTGACGCGCGTACAGCGTGCGGGTTGCACGAGCGCGAAGGCCAGTGCTGCCGTGTTGATATCGCGGCAGGCACGACTACGGTGTGGCCCGTGACGCCGTAGCGGCTCGTGCGCCCAGCACCTCGTTCATCAGCTCGCTCATCCGTTTCCAATGCGAGCCTTCCCAGTAGAGCCTGCCGCATACGTCGCAGGTTGAAAACCGGTCGCATCGCTCGCGCACACTGGGCGGAACCCGCGCGAGCACGGCAGCCTTATCGACTCTGCGCAATGGCGCATTGCAGTGCAGGCAGAGGTGCAATGGCCGTGCCCGTGTGTGCAGCGATAGTCGCGCGGCGACTTCACGCAGTTGTTCGAGCGGATCGAGCGCGCGCACATAGCACCCATGCTCGATGCCGCGCCGCTTGAGCAACTCGCGGTCGCGCGTGAGCACAATGCGTCGTTCCTGCGCGGCGATTCGCTCGACGTCGCGATCGTCGATGCGGTTGTCGTACAGCGTGTCAAAGCCCGCCATGCGCAGCAGACGCGTGAGTCGGCCTAGGTGGGCGTCGGCGAGGAACCGCAACGGGTCGGGCAGCGTGCCGCGCAGCGGCACCGGGGCGCGCTCGCTGGGCGGATACACTACCACGCTGTCCCCGTCGGCGAGCGCTCGCTCGAAGCCAGCCGCCTCGCCATTGATGACAAGCCGTCCCACTTCGGTATGAGGCACGCCCAGCGCCTCGATCGTGTGCTTGACCGACGCATTGCGCGCGTACGATGCGGCGAATGTCCGCTGACGCAGTCCCACAGGCAGAAACGCGTTCAATTCAGCGTGGAAACGGAAGCTCGCCGTGGTCATCACGCCAAGCCGATACCGGCTGCCTTGGCAAAAATCGCGAAATTGAGCATGGTGCTCTCCGGCAAACATGGCATCGGCCAGTCGTGGGCGACGCTTCGTGGCTGCAACGGGCGGCGACCATCAAAGCCCATAAATTAACTGTAACATCTGGCATGCCGCGGCACTACCTTAGAATAACGGATCGATACAGGTATCTTCCGTCGCGTCGATGACGATGCGCCGGTGCTGGTGGTGGCAAGCGGCCTCAACCGGGTCGATGAGCGCAAGGTGGCCGCGCGCGTGGGCGCGCTAACCCGTGCGGATGCGAAGTTTGTGCGTGAGAAGACCGGCTACGCGATCGGCGGGGTCTGCCCGATTGGCCATGTGGTGTCGCCGGTCACGCTGATCGATGCCGACCTGCTGGCGCTGGATATCCTGTGGGCGGCAGCCGGCCACCCGCACGCGGTATTCAACTTGTCGCCGCGGCAACGCGTTGAGTTGACCGATGCGCCGGTGGTCGACGTCGCGCTGCGTGACGTGCCATGACAGGCACGACACGCGATGGTATGCCAGAAAAAGAAAAAGCCGTTCGCGAGCGGCAAACGGCAGAATATCGTGCGACGTGATCAGCGTCGCAAGAATGCTATCTGACGGATCAACGTCGCTGAATGGGTACTTTCCCTACAGATAATGTCGGCATGAATTTCAAATAACCGCGTTATTTGAGTGTCACGGGTGCGCGAATTTCGTTTTTTTTGATACCGATTCGTGAATGGAATGACGTGGGGTGCAATGATTCATTCAAATGAAAAATCGGTCGCGCTATTTCCATGTCACGCCGGTGGTCGGTAATCGAAAAAAGCATCGATTTCCTCCAATAGCGCTTGCGGCGCCTCCTCCGGAATATAGTGGCCGCACGGCAGCGCTCGGCCGCTCACGTCGCGGGCGACGCGGCGCCATTGCGCCAGAGGATCGAAGCATTGTGCGAGCACGCCATGCTCGCCCCACAGCACGCGCAACGGGCAGGCAATCTTGTTGCCTCGCTCGAGGTCGATGCGCTCGTGCAGTAGGTCAATGCCGGCCGACGCACGATAGTCCTCGCACATCGCGTGCACGGCGCCGGGTTGCGCCAGCGCCTGACGATAGGCGTGCAGCGCTTGCGGCGCGAATGCCTGCAGGCCGGCATGCCGCGATCCCATGACTTGCTCGATATAGACGTGTGGCGCCGCGCTGATCAGCGTTTCAGGCAGCGGTTCCGGCTGGATCAGGAAAAACCAGTGAAAGTACTGCGTCGCGAACTGGCGGTTAGTTTGCTCGTACATCGCCAGCGTCGGCGCGATGTCCAGTAGCATCAGCCGTTCCACCGCGCCAGGGCAGTCCAGCGCCATTCGATGTGCGACGCGCGCGCCTCGATCATGGGCGCAGATGAAGAAACATTCATGGCCGAGCTCGCGCATCACCTGTACGAGGTCAGCCGCCATTGTCCGCTTGGCATAAAGCACGTGTTGCGGATCGTCGGCAGCGGGCTTCGACGACGCACCGTATCCGCGCAGATCGGCGGCAATCACGGTGAACCGCTGCGCCAGTTGCGACGCGATGCCAGATCATATGCGTCTGAGGATGACCATGCAGCAACAGCAGCGGCGGCCCGTCGCCACCCAGCGCGGTGAAAATCTCGATGTCGGAGCGCCCCATTGCCGTGTCGGCAACACGCACACTGACGTGGCGAAATCCAGCGATCGATTCAGTCGCACGCGCCATGGTTCCCTCGGGGCGATCAGTGAAGGGCGTATTGCAGGAGCACGCTATTTCCTTTGTCGGATTGAACCACGCAATTTTCATCTAAACCGAATACTTCCTCAATAAAACAAGAACGAACGGACGTGCTTTAAAGGAATATCCTATTAATCGCCCCGTATAATAAAGGGCGTTCGATACCCTCCGGCTTTAGGAGACATCCAGCATGGCCTTGCCCCCGTTACTGCAGCGTTTGTCACTGCCGGTCGTATCGTCGCCGATGTTCATCGTCAGCTATCCGGAACTGGTGTTGGCGCAGTGCAAGGCGGGCATCGTCGGATCCTTTCCCGTGCTCAATGCGCGGCCGCCAGAATTACTCGACGAATGGCTCACGCAAATCCAGCAGGCGCTGGCGCAGCACCGTGCTGAGCATCCGGACGCAGTGATCGGCCCGATCGCGGTCAATCAAATCGTGCATCAGTCCAACGCCCGACTGGAGCGCGACGTGCGCGTGTGCGTCGACCATCGGGTGCCGATCTTTATCACCAGTCTGCGCGCGCCGATCAAGGAGATGATCGACGCGGTCCATTCATACGGCGGCATCGTTCTACACGACGTGGTCAATCTGCGTCATGCGCAAAAAGCGCTGGAGGCAGGCGTCGACGGCTTGGTCCTGGTGGCGGCCGGCGCCGGTGGGCACGCGGGCACACTGTCGCCGTTTGCGCTGGTGGGTGAAGTGCGCAAACTGTTCGATGGGCCGCTGGTCCTGTCCGGATCGATCGCCAATGGCGCGTCCATTTTTGCCGCCCAGGCAATGGGCGCGGATCTGGCGTACATCGGCACGCGCTTCATTGCAACGCGCGAAGCGCATGCAGCGCACGCGTACAAGCAGGCCATCGTACAGGCCAATGCGGCGGATATTGTCTACACGAATTTATTCACCGGCGTGCATGGCAACTACATACGGCAGAGCATCGTGGCGGCCGGCCTAGATCCAGACAACTTGCCGGTGTCCGACAAGAGTCAAATGAACTTTGGCGGTGGCAGCAGCGAGGCCAAGGCATGGAAGGACATTTGGGGCGCCGGCCAAGGGGTTGGCCTGGTGGACGATATTCCAAGCGTGGCCGAACTTGTCGCGCGGCTTAAGGACGAGTACCAAGCCGCCCGCGCGAGGCTTGCGTTGTAGCGCGGCTCGTCATGTTCTCGCCGGCTGGCTGGCAGTAGGCGGCACCGCGTGCGGCCAGCATCGTCACATGTTCGCGGGTTGGCCAGTACGCGCCGCCAGCGAAGTGCTCGGCGATCCATGCGCTCAGCCGCTGCCGTGAAACTGCCGGCTTCGACGACGTGGCGAAACACTTTCATGCTGACCAGCGTATCCATGATTTCGTGCACTTACGCCGTGGCCGGCGCTTATTCGTTCGTGTCAGGAAATAATGTGCGCTTTTAAGGCGGCAAGCAAGTGCGCGTTGCGCCGACTCGCAGTCAGAACCGCGCATAGGCCCACGTCGAACGTGTCGCCGCTCCACTGGCCAGCGAACTGGTCGTACATGTACGTGGCCTACACGTCGGCCGCGCTTGGACAGCAAATAGTCATAGCCAAGTGCTCACGTGTTGCGCTTCTGGTCCATGCCGCTGCCATCCTTTGAGGGCGCGTACGAGGCCATCACAGTGCTGCCGGCCAATGGAACGGTCATGCCTGCCTTCGCCGGTTTCCCCTGCGTGCCCTCTCTCCGGTCATCCCCGAGTTCTCCGTGAGGATGTACTGGCCACATACATTGGCGATCGAAAAATTAAAACGATACCTAATTGGGCAATGCTCTGGCTGCGCAGCCATGGCGGCGTCGGGCGGATTCAAGAAGTCGCCCGTGCCTAGCAATCGCGCGGCACTCGCGGGCAATGGCGACCTTGCTGAACGCAGCGGCACGCCGAGCAGTATTGTATTTTATCGACGTGACAATGGCGTCAATGCGCGTAGGGCCAGGCGTCGTGAGGGGGCGGAACATACGGCGTCGCGTGGCGTGCCGGCGGCACATGGCGATGTTCCGCATTGTACTGGGTGATGTCCGCCCGAAGCGAGCCGGCGCGCACCGCGCTGTGCTCCATATCGAGCCGGGAGGTCACACGCATCTCGACCGAAACCGGCACGATTGGGCTCAGTGGGCGCAACTGCGGTGTCCGCGCACCAATCCGCACGATCATTACGCGCTGCGCGGCGCAGGGTGCGATGAACGGCTGTGCTGGCCTGCCGAACTCAATCTTGCCCCCTTGCCCGCGCGCCGCTGCAACCTGCTGCGCGGTCGAACCGGATGTCTCGGCCTGCATGGACAGTACACTGGCCAGCGCGCGTGGGCCCCGCGGATTGACATGCGCGATGCCTGCGTCGGCGGCGCCCGCTACCAGCAAGACCCCGGACGCGGCGTTGTGCAGATGGGGCGAGGCCCCGGCGTTACTGCCCGCCGGATGCGTATCCTGCGTCGTGAGGCCGGGTAACCGCAGCGCCCAGACAAATGGCTGCATCTGTATCCCCTCGCGGCCCGGCGTGAGCGCTCTGGTAACTAGCCCGAGCGCGATCACCGTCCCGATTGTGATGGCGGACACGCTCAGCAACGAAAACGTACGGCCGCCACGCAGCAGCATCAAAGTCGAGGATTGCACCGGTTATCAAGCTAATTTATTCACATGACACGCGCGTGTCGAGCCGAAAAATGTTAGGTGAGCCCCCGTGTTGTAACCGCATGTAACGGCCAAGGTGAGCGACAAATATATGAAATTGATGCATGGAAACAATAGAAAAATGAATTTGTCTATTAAATAAACGAGCGCCGACAATAGGTGCTTTCTCCACGTGGGCGTGCCCATGGCCCGAGAGGGTTACAGGCGCGGCCCGCCGCGATGACGCCACACGGCGCCCAGATAACTATGGACCGACCTAAGCTGCTGCCTGACAATTTCACCCTTGCGCTGGTCACGACGGTGGCGATCGCGACTTTCTTGCCGTGTCGCGGCGGCACGGCACTGGCATTCAATGGGTTCACGAATGGTGCCGTCGGGTTGCTGTTTTTCCTGCACGGCGCGAAGCTGTCGCGTGAGGCGGTCGTCGCTGGCGCGACCCATTGGCGGCTGCACCTTTTTGTGATGCTGTGCACGTTCGCCATATTTCCGCTACTTGGGCTTGCGCTCAGACCGCTGATCGCGCCGCTGTTGACGCCGGAACTCTATGTCGGCATGTTGTTCCTGTGTGCGTTGCCTTCAACAGTCCAATCCTCGATCGCCTTCACGTCGATTGCCAAGGGCAACGTGCCGGCGGCGGTGTGCAGCGCGTCGGCTTCCAGTCTGCTTGGTATCTTCGCTACGCCGTTGATTGTCGGGATGATCCTGTCCAAGCAGAACGCGGGTGGCGAGTCGTGGCACACCGTGTTCAATATCGTGCTGCAATTGCTGGTGCCGTTCGTCGCAGGCCAACTGCTGCGGCCATGGATCGGCCGCTGGATTGCGCGTCATGCCGTGGTGCTGAAGTTAGTCGACCAAGGCTCGATCCTGCTCGTTGTCTATACCGCGTTCAGCGAGGCGGTCAATCAGGGATTGTGGCACCAGATTCCGCTATCGGCGCTGCTCGCACTGCTGTTCTCATGCATGCTGTTGCTCGCGCTCGCGTTGTTGTTCACTGGCTTTGCCGCCCGATGGCTCGGCTTTGATGACGAGGATCGGATTACCATTATTTTCTGCGGCTCGAAAAAAAGCCTTGCAGCCGGTATTCCGATGGCCAAGGTAATATTCGCCGGCCACGCGCTGGGGGCGATCGTGTTGCCCCTGATGTTATTCCATCAGATTCAACTGATGACCTGCGCGGTGCTGGCGCAACGTTGGAGCGCGCGATCCGCCGGCGCGACCCAATCGTGTATACGTCGTTGAAATCGCGCGACGAGCGTTAGTCAAAGGAGCGCCGTCGCGTGAGCCGCCCCTGTCCGCTCGATCCGGCACGTTGACGGAAATTCGATCCGACATATTGGCGGAAATTGTACTGCTCCCGCGAACATGTCATAACTTCTGGTAATTCAAGCTTATTAATCCATTGTTGTCTGCCGAATAATCGCGCTGGACGGGTTTTCCGGCATATCGGCCTATTTTCGGGCAGCAGTGCGTTGGGCCGATTGTACTTGCGTGATAGCCGTGCGGCCGGAATGGAATAAGGGCTCTAACTGTTTTAGATTCGTGGTAACCAATCCATCATCGGTCGCTTGAACTGGCTGCTGAGAATGCCGATTCGAAAATATCACTAACTTGGAAACGACGATGGGATTGGCTCGCAACTGGCCGGGCCGTTAGGCGAGACGGTTGGTCCGGCGCGCCCTCATCGACCGCTATGCGCTGCCTTGTCACCGTGAACTGTTTGGCAGCAAGCCATGCCTGACGTTCGCCATTTCGCCATTTCGCCATTTCGCCATTTCGCCGCCAATGCCGCGCCATGAACGATCGACAAGGGCGCAACGCTCGAGCAGGTGGCGCGGATTTTGACGAGCGATGCCCCGCTTTATCCGACCGATCGCTTTGTGATCGTGGAAAACGGCGGCTACTTTGAATGGGTGACCGGCGAGAGCTAGGTGCGCGCTATCAAGAAAAGTGCGCACACCCGTCGCGACGCGGGTTAAGCGCTGGCGTCGTTTGACGTGCCCGACAGCAGCGGCGTGGCGTCCGGCGGCACGCCGAGCAATTGTAGCGACTCGCCGGTCACCGCAGCGAACACCGGTCCGGCGACCGAGCCGCCATAGAACGATCGGCCTGCCGGTTCGTCGATCATCACCGCGACGATGACGCGCGGATCACTCATCGGCGCCATGCCGACGAACAGTGCGCGATACTTGTCCTTCGCATAGCTGGTGCCGGCGAGCTTGCGCACGGTGCCCGTCTTGCCGCCAGCGCGGTAGCTATCGATCATCGCGGCGCGTGCGGTGCCGCCAGGGCCGACGGCCATCTCCAGCATCGCGCGGATCGATGCCGCTGTGTCTGGTGTCGTCACGGTGCGATGGCCAACGGCCATGTCCGGTTCGTCCCTGATCACCAGCTTGGCCGGCTTCATCACGCCGTCGCCGGCAAACGCGGTGTAGGCCTGGGCAACCTGCATCAGCGACATCGACAGTCCATACCCGTACGCATGCGTGGCTTGGTCGATCGGGACCCAGTGCTTGTACGGACGCAACTTGCCCGGAGCAGCGCCGGGAAACGTGATGGCAGGCGGATGGCCAAAGCCGTATTCCTGGTACTTGGACCAGATTGTCTCGGCCGGCAGCGATAGCGCCAATTTCGCCATGGCGACGTTACTGGATTTCTGGATTGCCTGCGCGACGGTGATCAGGCCGTGGTTCGACGTGTCGTGGATGACGTTGCGCCCAATCCGATAGGTGCCGGGGGATGTATCGATCAGCGTATCGGGGCGCACCTTGCCTGCGTCCAGTGCCAGTGCAACGATCATCGGCTTGATTGTCGAGCCCGGCTCGAACGTGTCGGTCAGAGCACGGTTTCGGACCTGGCCCGACACTCGGGCCGCCCGATCGTTTGGATCGAAGGTCGGCCAGTTTGCCATCGCCAGGATCTCGCCGCCGCGCGCATCGAGCACCACGACGCTGCCCGCCTTCGCTTGGTGTTGCTTGATCGCGGCTTCGAGCTGCGCATACGCTAGCTGCTGGATACGGCGGTCGATCGTCAGCTGGATCGTGTCGCCATGTCGGGCCGGCGTAATGGGGCGCGCATCGTACAGGAACCGACCGAGTCGGTCACGGACCACCTCACGTTGGCCAGCGTTGCCTTTGAGCGCCTCGTTCAACGCGAGCTCGACGCCTTCCAACCCGTTATTCTCCAGGTCGGTGAAACCCACGATCTGCGCGACCGATTCGCCTTCTGGATAGACGCGCTTCTCGCTGGCCACGCGCGTGATGCCCGCGCCGCCGAGCGCCTCGATGCGGGTGGCGGTTTCCTCGTCGATCTGGCGCTTGAGCAGCACGAAGCCACGATGCGGCGCGAGCCGGCGCTCGAGTTCGGCCACCGGCATGTCCAGCAGCTTGGCCAATGGTGCCACTGTCTGCGGCTTGACCAGCCCGGGTGTGGCCCAGATCTCATAGGTCGCCACGCTGACGGCGAGCAGTGCACCATGCCGATCGACGATGCGCCCGCGCGTCGCATCCAGCGGCAACGTGAGCTGATAGCGCTTTTGGCCTTGGGCAGTATAGAAATCTCGGTCAATGACTTGTACCCACAGCGCGCGCACGGCCAACGCACTGAAGCCTACGATGATCAACGCCAGGACCAACCTGGAGCGCCAGCGTGGCATGCGGACCGCGAGCAGAGGGCTTTTTAGCGGTGCATAAGGATCACGCGACAACCTTTTATTCCAAAGCGACATGGCGGGGGTACGGCGTTCCGAAGCGACGGTTGACGTGTATTTTGCTTTCAATCTCCTTTCGCTGGCAAGCGTGCATCATCCAGAATGTGCGTATCGTCCGATATCTCTAAACGACGATCGGATGTGTGAATACCTGCCCACGAACCCGCATAGGGCCGACGACTATCCTCCATGAGTGTGGCGACAGCCTATAGTGTACCGATCGGCACAACTGGGCGCGCCGCCCGACGCTGTCTGGCATCGTGCCCATTACTCGCGTCGGGCATGCCTATTGCACCGCAACAGGAGTCATTCTGGGCCATCTTGCTTGATGACCTATTGCGATTGATGCCGCGGCATCAAGGCGACACGCTAGCCACCGTGCTTAAAGGGGATCAGCGCGCGTATCGGCTGCATGACGGCGAGTATCTGCTGAGGATGACATATTCCTGCACGAGGTGTGGCACGGCAGCGACGAGGCGCGTATTGTGCTGCTGCTCGATATCCGCCTGCGCGACCTGCCGCTAACTTGCCTAGATTGTCCACGCTGACCGTTGTGGCGGCGTGGCTGAGGGGACTTATGCGGCAGCCGGATATTGGCGTAAATGTCCAGGGATAACGGACGATTTAAAACTTACTAAACAATAAAGATCGGACCAGGTAACCTTAAATCCTGAAATGAAAAAAGAGGAAAAATGCAGTCGCTGAGCATCCTCAAGCGACCCTATTTTTTGACATCGTGCTATTTACTATACACTGCGCGCATACCATAAACGCGCGCGCTGAATGGGACGGCGCCGCACCTTTTTCTCGACGATGAACACCACGATCGGAGAAGTTGCGCGTCGCCCAGGTATCGATTGGCACCGTGTCGCGTGCGCTGAAGAACCAGCCGGCCTTGTCCGATGCCACGCGCGCGTGTCGTGCAAGTGGCCAAGCGGCTGGGCTACGATCTGGCGCAGTTGCGTCTCGAGTGCATCCGGCGTCTCGCGTTTGTGATCCGCCGGTAGCATAACAATGGCATTTCGAACCCATTCTTCTCTCACGTGCTGCACGGTGTCGAGCACGAGCAGGTTTGCAGCGAGCGCGCCATCGATGCTGACGGTCAGCGGCGACGACGCGTTTGGCTGCCTGTTGCGTGTGCGCCAGTCGGACGCCCTCGCGTTGGCCGGCTTCGTCGAGCCGAAATGGGTCCAGGCCATCATCGCGACGCACAAGCCATTCGTGTTGATCGATCTGTGGGCGTTGGACGTGCGTTCGTTCAACATCGATAACCTGACCGGCGTGGCGTGGGCACTCGCGCCTCGCATTCTCAGCGAACTGCCATTTTGATGCACGATGGTCGGCGGATTGACGCGCGTCTGTAGTGGGGCTTGGCCAGCATGCGCGGGCCGCCCGCCCGTCGGTGTCGGCAACGCTATTTCTTTTTTGCGCAAATAGGTGAATTCGCTCGTAACTTAAAGTTTCGTGGCAAATCCACCGCACAAACGCCATGCGTGCACCGATCTTCGTAAAAATCTTCCCGCGTCCGTGCGGAAAATGGTGTATTGCTAAGGTCTCGCGTTCTCCGTCAGGCGAGGCGCGGCTCCCGGTGTTTGCCGCGAGGCCTCCCAAGTACTCCAAAATACAAGGAGACAAATATGGGCTTCGATCGCCTTCCGCCTGGATCGCTGGGTCCGCTACTGTCCGCCTACCAGTTGTCGGACAATCTGCGCGCGACTAGCGGCCGCGTCTTTCTTACCGGGACGCAGGCGCTGGTGCGGCTCACGTTGATGCAAAGTGCGCTGGACAAGGCGCGGGGGCTCAACACGGCAGGTTTCGTCAGCGGCTATCGTGGCTCGCCGCTGGGCATGGTGGACCTGCAATTGTGGAAGGCAAAGCCCTATCTCGATGCGGGTGGCATCCGCTTTCTGCCGGCCGTCAACGAGGAACTTGGTGGCACTGCGGTACTCGGCACGCAGCGCGTGGAGGCCGACCCGCAGCGCACCGTTGACGGCGTATTTGCGATGTGGTACGGCAAGGGCCCGGGCGTGGATCGCGCCGGCGACGCGCTCAAGCACGGCAATGCATATGGCTCATCGCCGCACGGCGGCGTGCTGGTGGTGGCCGGCGACGATCACGGCTGCGTGTCCTCGTCAATGCCGCACCAAAGCGACTTTACGATGATCGCGTGGCAGATGCCGATCGTCAATCCGGCAAATGTCGCCGACATGCTCGAGTTCGGCTTGTACGGCTGGGCTCTGTCGCGGTTTTCGGGAAACTGGGTCGGCTTCAAGGCGATTTCTGAGACGGTCGAATCGGGCTCGACCGTCGAGCTAGACGCGTTGCGAACCGAATGGTCTGCGCCGGCCGACTATGTCGGCCCGCCGCACGGGCTACACAACCGCTGGCCGGATCTGCCGAGCCTGGCCATCGAGGCGCGCATGGCGGCCAAGCTTGACGCGGCCCGACATTTTGCACGTGTCAACAGCATCGACAAGTGGGTGGCGCGCGGTATGCAGGCGAACGTGGGCATCGTCACGTGCGGCAAGGCGCACCTGGATCTGATGGAAGCGTTGCGGCGGCTGGAGTTCACAGTGCAGGATCTGGACGCCGCGGGTGTTCGCATTTACAAAGTGGGTCTGTCGTTCCCGCTCGAGATGACCCGCATCGACACTTTCGTCAACGGGTTGTCCGAAGTTCTCGTGATCGAGGAAAAGGGGCCGGTCGTCGAGCAGCAGATCAAGGATTACTTGTTCAACCGCCGCGCCGATGCGCGACCCGTGGTGATTGGCAAGCACGATGCGCAGGGGCGGCCATTGCTGTCGGCGCTCGGCGAGTTGCGTCCGTCGCGTGTGCTGCCGGTATTGGCCGATTGGCTGGCGCGCCACAAGCCGGCGCTGGACCGCCGCGAGCGGGTGGTCGAGTTGGTCGCGCCGCAGGTTCTGTCGAACGCGGCCGATGCGGTGCGCCGGGTGCCGTATTTTTGTTCCGGCTGTCCGCATAATACGTCGACTCGTGTGCCGGAAGGGTCGATCGCGCAGGCGGGCATCGGTTGCCATTTCATGGCTTCGTGGATGGAGCGGAATACGACCGGGCTGGTCCAGATGGGTGGCGAGGGGAGCGATTGGGTCTCGCACTCGATGTTTACGAAGACGCCGCACGTATTCCAGAATCTGGGCGATGGCACGTATTTCCATTCCGGCTTACTGGCGATTCGCCAGGCGGTGGCGGCGCGCACGAATATTACATACAAAATCCTGTACAACGATGCGGTCGCGATGACTGGCGGGCAACCCGTGGACGGCAGTATCTCCGTGCCGCAGATTGCGTGGCAGGTCGAGGCTGAGGGCATTGCAGCGCTCGTCGTGGTCAGCGATGAGCCGCAGAAATACCAGGGACACGAGGGGCTGTTTCCGCGCGGCACTACGTTTCATCCGCGCGCGCAGCTCGATGAGGTGCAGCGTCGCCTGCGCGACACGCCTGGTGTCACCGTGTTGATCTACGACCAGACCTGTGCCGCCGAGAAGCGGCGGCGTCGCAAGAAGGGCGAGTTCCCTGATCCGGATCAGCGCCTGTTCATCAACGAGGCGGTGTGCGAGGGATGTGGCGATTGCGGCGTGCAGTCCAACTGCCTGTCCGTCGAGCCGCTGGAGACCCCGCTGGGACGTAAGCGTCGCATCCAGCAATCGTCGTGCAACAAGGACTACTCGTGTATAAACGGCTTCTGCCCGAGCTTTGTGACCGTGCGTGGCGCGAAGCTGAAGCAGCCAGCCGGCGCCGCATTTGACGTCGATGCACTATCCGTGGTGGTGTCTCGGCTACCGCTGCCGGCGACGCCATTGGGCGATACGCCGTACGACATCCTGGTGACCGGCGTGGGCGGCACGGGCGTGGTTACCGTGGGGGCGCTGATCTCGATGGCCGCGCATCTGGAGCGCAAGAGTGCGTCCGTGCTCGATTTCATGGGGTTCGCGCAAAAAGGGGGCGCGGTGCTGTCGTTCGTGCGGCTTGCCGCGACCGACGTGCTGCTGAACCAGGTGCGTATCGATACGCAACAGGCCGACTTGCTGCTGGCCTGTGACATGGTCGTCGGCGCGGGCGCCGACGCATTGCAAACGGTCCGGCACGGCCGTACCCGCCTCATCGTCAACACCCATCTGATCCCGACTGCTTCGTTTGTCGGCAATCCCGATGCGGACCTTCATGCACCAGCGTTGCTCGATAAGATGCGCCACGCAGTAGGGGACGAGCGACTCGAGGCCTGCGATGCGCAGGCGCTCGCGCAACGGTTTCTCGGCGACACGATCGGCTCCGACATCCTGATGCTCGGCTATGCGTGGCAGCGCGGCCTCGTGCCCGTGTCACTCGATGCACTGCTGCGTGCGATTGAGTTAAATAACGTCGCGGTCAGCGCGAACAAGTTGGCGTTCTCGCTCGGTCGGATCGCCGCCGCGGATGCGGCGGCGCTCGACGGACTGCTTCACGCGCCGTGTGCCGAGGCCCCGGCGTTGCCGTTCTCGGTGACGCCCGATTTGGCTACCGACGTGGACGCGGTAATCGCCGACCGCCAGGCCCGGCTGCTCGACTATGGCGGGACGCGGTACGTCGCGCGCTTTTGCGCGCTGCTTGACAAGGTGCGCGATGCGGAGCGGCGCCTGGCGCCCGGCGGCGCAACAGCCGGGCACCGCAGTGAACCATTGACGCGTGCGGTGGCGACGACCTTCTTCAAGTTGGTGGCCGTCAAGGACGAATACGAGGTCGCGCGCCTCTATAGCGACGGCACATTCCGACAGGCGCTGCAGGCGCAATTCGACGGTGTGGCGGGACGCGATTTCCGTATTGAGTTCAACATGGCACCCCCGGTACTCACGCACGCGGCCCTCGGGCAGCGGCCAAAGAAGGTGCGCCTTGGCCAATGGATGTGGCCTGCACTCGGCGTACTGGCCCGGCTCAAGGGGTTGCGTGGCACGCCGCTGGATCCATTCGGCAAAACGCTGGAAAGGCGTATGGAGCGGCAACTCGCGTTGGACTATGCGTCCAGCATCGATGCGCTGCTCGGCGTGCTTTCGCCCGATACGTTGTCCGACGCGGTACGGCTGGCCGAAGTCATGCAGCAAGTACGCGGCTATGGACCGGTCAAGCTCGCCAGCGTGGTGGCAGCCAAGGCCCACGAGCGCGTGCTCGCACGGCGGCTTGGCATCGAACCGGCGACCGGCGACGCGGTGCGCGCCGCGCTCGAGCAGGCACCCGTGACCAGCGCGTTGCGCGGCATACCGGTGGTGGCGCGCTGAGTTGCCAGCCATGGGCGCATGGCAGTTGGCCTGGTGGCGCGTCGCCCTGCTGGTCATGGCGGCTGGTCTGGTGGCACATTGACTTGCAGGTCGGTTGGCCGGCGATGCCGTCCGTTGCGTCGGCTCGCCCGCCGCAAGCCGTTGTGCGCCGCACGCTCGAAGGGGCGTAGGTAGGGCGCTAGGCGCGCTGTGGCGCGCCGCCTGGCGTCATCGCATCCGAAGAGCGGTTGCCAGTCGCGCAGACGCTGGTGACGGGCGTGCAGCACGTGGTCGCGATGTTCGGCTCGACTGTGCTCGCGCCGTTGTTGATGGGGTTTGTTCCGAACCTGTGTTTGGATGTCGGGTATCGGCACGCTGCTGTTTTGCGTGCTAGTCGGCGGCCACGTGACGAGTTACCTCGAATCGAGTTTCGCATTCATGGGATTGGTGATCGCCGTCAAGGGCTACGCGGGGCAGGGTCGGAGTACCGCACCGCGACCGGTGGCATTTAGACCGTCTTCGAATACTGCACCACGTTGCTGGAGGTACCCACGTAGCGGTCGAACGTCATGCAGATGTTGCGAATCAGCAGCCGGCCGCGCATCGGCACGACGATGCCCTTGTCGTCCACCGACACCAGCCCATCGTCTTGCAGTGTGCGCAGGCGCTCCAGTTCCTGCTCGAAATACGATAAGAAGCGTATGCTGTACGTCGTCTCGACCTGCGCGAAGCGCACGGAGAATGTACACATCAATTGCCCGATCACATCCCGTCGCAACTGGTCATCGGCGCTCAGCTGCCAGCCGCGAGAAAGCGGCAGCTCGCCGTGGCGCACCCGGGCCTCGTAGCGCTCGACGTCCTTTTCGTTTTGCACGTAGACATCGTCGATACGGCCAATCGATGACGCGCCAATGCCCAATACGTCGCAGTCAGCGTGGGTGCTGTAGCCTTGAAAGTTGCGGTGCAGCGTGCCGTTGCGTTGTGCGATCGCCAACTCGTCGTCCGGCCGGGCAAAATGATCCATCCCGATATAGACGTAGCCGGCGTCGCTGAGCCGTTCGATCACTAACTGCAAGATCGCCAGCCGCTGCGTGGGCGATGGCAGTGCGTTCGAATCGATTTGGCGCTGCATCTTGAACAGATGCGGCAGGTGGGAGTAGGCGAACACCGACAGCCGGTCCGGCGCGAGTTCGATGAGGGTGTCGAGTGTGCGCGCATAGCTCGATACCGTCTGGTGCGGCAGCCCATAGATCAGATCGACGCTGATCGACTTGTAGCCACTTTCGCGTGCCTGGCGGATCGCGTCGGCTGTCATCTCGCGTGGCTGAATCCGGTTGACCGCCTGCTGCACGAGCGGATCGATATCCTGTACGCCCAGGCTCAGACGATTGAAGCCCAGCTCGCGCAGCCTCGAGATCGTCGAATCGTCAACCGCGCGAGGGTCGATCTCGATGGAATACTCGACGTCGTCCCGATCCGGCGTGAGCGTGAAATGCTCGCCGATCCCTTTCATCAACTGCATGATCTGAAGCTGGCACAGGAACGTTGGCGTGCCGCCTCCCCAATGCAATTGACGTATCCGCCGGCCTTGTCCGAACAGCGTCGATTGCAGCGCAAGTTCCTGGCCCAGCGCTTCCACGTAGCTATCGGCGCGGCTGCGGTTTTTTGTGATGACCTTGTTGCAGCCGCAGTAGAAGCAAACGGTGTTGCAAAATGGAATATGCACGTACAGCGACAAGTCCTGGCCGTGCACATTGGAGCGTTGGATGGCGCCTTGGTATACATCGACGTCCAGTGATGAATTGAACAACGCCGCGCTCGGATAGGAGGTGTAGCGAGGGCCATCGAGCGCGTAGCGGCCGATCAACTCGGCGTCGAACAGGTCGCGGGTGGTCGTCATGCGGGGGATATCCTTGTGCGGTGTGCTGCGGCTTGCTCCGGAGCCGGGCAGCGGCAGCACACTCCGGTCCATATGCAAACAAGTATGCCAGTGTCAGCGGTTGGCCCATTGACAGAAATCAAAGCAGGCTGATCTCGGCATGACGAACCCCTATTCTGTGCCGACGGCATGCCCTACTGGAACGCGCGTTGTTCTACAGTGGGCGCACCAAGCGTTATGGTCTTCGGCTACCCTACTGCTGAAGGGGTCGTTACAATGTGATTTTTAGACCGGGGAGAGGGATGGAGATTCACCCTGTGAAATGGCTCGTAATGACAGCGTGTTGGGTGTTAGCGCTGGCGGTTATGGGAGGGGCGCGTGCCGACGAGTCGCTGCTAAACGTGTCATATGACGTTACGCGCGAACTCTATGAGGATATCAACGCAAGCTTCGTCGCCAGCTACGCGAAGAGCACGGGTAAATCCATCTCGATCCGGCAGTCGCACGGTGCGTCAACTTCCCAGGCGCTGTCCGTGCTATACGGGCGGCAGGCCGATGTCGTAACGATGAACCACCCAACGGATATCGATCTACTCGCTCAGCGTGGGAAACTTCTGCCTGAGAACTGGCGTACGCGGCTGCCGAATTCGAGCAGCCCTTATTCGACCACGGTGGTGTTCGTTGTGCGCAAGGGGAATCCAAAAAGGATTAGGGACTGGGATGACCTCGCGCGGCCGGGTATTCAGGTCATTATTGTCGACCCCAAGGCATCGGGTAACGGCCGCTATACCTATTTGGCTGCGTGGGGCTACAAACTGCAACGGGGCGGTGATGACGCTCAGGCGAAGAAATTTGTGAAGGCGATCGTAGCCGATACGCCGACGTTTGATACCGGAGGTCGAGGCGCAACGATGACGTTTACGCAGCACGGTATCGGCGACGTACTCGTGACGTTCGAGAATGAAGTGGCTTCCATCATAGGTGGCGAAGGGGGAGAGAACTATGAAGCGATTTATCCGTCGATAAGCTTGCTTGTTGAGCCGCCGGTTGCCCTGGTGGACAAGGTCGTCGACGAGCGCAACACGCGTGAGCAAGCCCAGGCGTATCTCAATTACCTATGGTCATCCGAGGCGCAGCAAATCATTGCAAATCACAATTTGCGGCCACGCGATGCGACGATATTAGCCATGCATTCAGCAAAGTTTCCGGCAATTAAGACATTTACTGTCGAGCAGGTATTCGGTGGCTGGGCTAAAGCGGAGCAAACGCATTTTATCGACGGCGGAACGCTTGACGAAATAGTCCCGAAAAAGCGTCGATAGTGGTTAGGGAGACACGGCGCGCAGCGTGAATTACCAAGCGCCGTTCAAGCAGGGTGCGGCCGCCTCATGTGGCTGTAGCCAGCGCGAAAGTTACGCGATGTGCAGCCCCAGCCGAGCAAACAGCGTGCGGTCCCTGACCCGCAGCGGGTGGCCCGATTCCAGCAAGGGGTCTGCGTAGAGTACGGCGTTGGCGCCGGCGAAAAAGCATAGCGCCTGCAGCGCATCGTCCATGTGTTCGCGCCCGGCCGACAGGCGAATCTCTGCTGTGGGCATCGTGATGCGCGCGATGGCAATCGTGCGGACGAACTCAAATGGGTCGAGCGCCGTGGCATCGGGCTGCGACGCGCCCTGCACGCGCATCAGACCGTTGATCGGCACCGATTCAGGGTAGGGCACCATGTTCGCCAGTTGAGCGATTAACCCGGCCCTGTCGCGGCGCGACTCACCCAGCCCAACGATGCCGCCGCAGCACACCGCGATGCCCGCATTGCGCACTCGCTCGAGCGTATCCAGACGATCCTGATAGGTGCGGGTCGAAATGATCTGCCCGTAGAATTCGGGCGAGGTGTCGAGATTGTGGTTGTAGTAGTCTAGACCCGCATCGCGTAGTGCCTTGGCCTGCTCATCGTCGAGCATGCCCAGCGTGGCGCAGGTCTGTAGCCCGAGCGCCTTGACGCCGCGGACCATCTCCAAAATCTGGTCCAGATGCCGCGCCTTTGGATTGCGCCATGCGGCGCTCATGTAGAACCGGCTCGCGCCGCTTTCCTTGGCCGCGCGAGCCGCGCTGAGCACCTCGTGCAACGACACGAGCGGCGCCGCCTTCAGTCCCGTGCCAGGGTGAGCGGATGACGGACAGCGGGTGCAGTCTTCCTCGCATCCGGCGTTTCGGATCGACAGCAGCGTCGACAGCTCGATGGCGTTCGGGTCGAAGTGGTCGCGATGTGTTTGCTGCGCGCGGAACAGCAGGTCGCCCAGCGGCAATTCGTACAAGGCAGCGATGTCGCAGGTGCTCCAGCGCAGGGTGTGCTGGTCACGCGTGAGATCGGTGGTACTGTTGCGTTCGACCCCCGCTGTACTCATGTCGGTCAGCGCATGTGTATCTGAACTGCTTCGGGCAATGGACGCTGGCAAGCCGGTGTGGGCCGCGCTTTGGGTCATCGTCATCGGTCTATCCCCGTTTTTGTCGAATCCGCTCGAATGTGCGCGGATTGATGCACATCAGCCAGTTTCCCACGGGGTACATCCCAGGCAGCGCTGATTGTCGGATTCCGTAAGCAGATTTACCAACCGGGTATGGTTCGCCGCCAAGGCCCGGATGAGCGCGCGCGTCAGCGCCGAAGCCGCTTGAGCAATGCGTCAATATCGATGTACGTTGCCGCTTCATCGGCGCGCTTGCCGTCCAGGCGTGGGATCGTACCGAGCAGCGGCGCGCTATACTGCCGATCCAGGCGCTGTCGAATCGCCTCGACGTTCTCGGTGACGCATGCCATGTCCGGATCGATCGCGTTGGCGATCCATCCCGCTAGCATGAGGCCGCGTGCCGCAATCGCCTCAGCACTGAGCAATGCATGGTTGATGCAGCCGAGTCGCAACCCGACGACCAGTATGACTGGCAACTCGAGCGCGAACGCGAGGTCCGACGTATCCCACATGTCGTCCAGCGGCACGCGGAACCCTCCCACGCCTTCGACGACGACCACATCGGCGAGCTGTTCGACATCGTGATGGCAGGCGACGATATGCGCGATGTCCAATTGCACGCCCTCGCGTGCGGCCACGATATGTGGGGCGGCCGGCTCGCGCAGCAGATAAGGCGTGGACACGTGTGGCGGCAGCGTGACATTGGACGCCTCGCGTAGCAGGTCCGCATCTTCGTTATGCCAGATTCCGTTGCGTAGTTGCGCGCCAGTACGTCGTGTGCGTCGAATAGTTCGAGCGTGGCCAGGCCCGCGCGGCAGGCGAGCGGGTTGCCGGTGTACGAGTGCGAGTGCAGGAAGCCGCGTGTGGTGTCGTCATCGTAGAACGCCGCGTATATCGCATCGCGCGTGAGCACGATGGACAACGGTAGGTAGCCGCCGCTGATGCCCTTGGACAGGCACAAGAAATCCGGCCATACGTGCGCCTGTTCGCAGGCGAAGAAGGTTCCGGTGCGTGCGCAACCCACCGCGATCTCATCGGCAATCCAATGTACGTGGTATTCGTCGCACAGTGCGCGCAGTCCGGCCAAGTACGACGGATCGTGCATCGCAAAGCCAGTGGCGCACTGCACCAGCGGCTCGACGATTAACGCGGCGATCTGTTCGCCGCGCTCGACGAACAGTCGTTTGACATCGTCCAGCGCGCACCGCCACGTCCGCCGCCTGCTCGCCGGCACGGGCTTGGCGTGCGTCTGGCGACGCGACCACGTGCGCGGTGCGAATCAATGGATCGTACGCGTCCTTGAATAGCGCAACGTCGGTCACGCCTAATGCGCCGATTGTCTCACCATGATAGCTGTTGGCGACGCAGACGAACCCGCGTTTCTGACTGCGGCCGCTGTTGCGCCAGAAATGGAAGCTCATTTTCAGCGCGATCTCCACGGCCGATGCCCCATCGGACGCGAAGAATGCATGGCCGAGCACGTGGCCGGTCAGGGCCGACAGGCGCTCAGCCAACTCGACCGCCGGCTCATGTGTGCAGCCGGCGAGCATTGCATGCTCGAGCGTGTCCAGTTGCGCCTTCAGTGCGTCGTTGATATGCGGGTTGGCGTGACCGAATAGGTTGACCCACCACGAACTGATGGCATCGAGGTAGCGTTTGCCGTCGTGATCGTAGAGCCATGCCCCGGCGCCGCGCGCAACGGCGATCAATGGCAACTGCTCATGGTGCTTCATCTGCGTGCACGGATGCCACACTGCGCGCAGGCTGCGGCAAATTAGGTCAGACGAATGGTTCTTCAAAGCCTATAGTCATACGAATTACCCGGCGCCAGTCAACGGCCCGCCCAGACGACGGTGTTGATTAATCGAGCATGTCGCCGTCGACGTAGCGCCACCGCCCGTCGTCACCGCGGCAAAACCGGCTCAGCTCGTGCAGCCGCTGTGCGCGCCCGCCGCCTGCGCCGGCGCTCCGGTAGCGCGCGATGAACTCGACCCGGCTGTGCGCATCATCGTCGCTGACGTGTTGCTTGACCGTCAAGCCGAGCCAGCGGGTCGGCGTATCGGCGTCGCAGCCCAGATCCGGTGGACAGGTGGACGGGTCCCACGTCTGGCGCAAGTAGTCGAACGCATGCAGCGTATAGGCGGTATAGCGCGAGCGCATCAGTTCGAGCGCCGAGGGCGCCGCTTCGCCGTCTTCGATGAAGCGCGCGCAGCAGGGGCCATAACGTGCCGGGCGGCCTTGCTGCACTGCGCCGCAGGGGCACGGCGCCTCGGGCGACAAGTGCAGATGTGCCGTGTGCCGCGCGCGGGGCGTCTGCGGTGTGCGGTTCAAAACAACTCGATCCCCATCGCAGTGGCTTCGCCGCCGCCGATGCACAGGCTTGCAACACCCCGCTTCAGGCCGCGCTGGCGCAACGCGCCGATCAACGTCGCGATGATGCGCGCACCCGAGGCGCCAATCGGATGGCCCAGCGCGCAGGCGCCGCCATGCACGTTGACCTTCTCGTGTGGTAAGCGGTGTGCCTGCATCGCCGCCAGCATGTCGTGCGCGAACATCGCGGCGCGCATGCCGGAACCGCACATCTTGTTGACTGTCGTGCAGCCGGTGGACAGCGGCAGCCCTGCGCCCAAAGCGGCCTGGCGCGCCGGCGCCTGGCCAACTCCGGCGGGCAGCACGCACCCCATCACCACCTCGTCGAGCTGCGCGGGCTCCAAGCGCGCCCGTTGCCGCGCGGCGCTAATCGCCGCAGCGCCGAGCTGCGGGCAGGTCAGCGACGCGAAATCGCCCTGGAAGCCAGCAATCGGCGTACGGGCAACGCTGGCGATCACGATCGGATCGCGTTCGATGGAGGCGGTCATCGGGGTGTCTTCTGGCTCAAATCGAGTATTTCCTGGTTCGATTCAGCGCGTAACGCCGGCAGCGGGTTCGCCTGGGTGGACGTGGCCGACGGCTGCCGCCAAGCGCGCCGCATCGTCGGCGAGCACGTCGTTTGGATGAGACGGCGGCGCCGCATCGGCTGGACGGTTGCGCTTGAGCGCATCCACGCACCGCGCATAGGTTGTGTCCAGCGCGCCCGGCTCGCAGATCGTCATGCCCAGGTTGCGCATCTTGCCATCGTGCACGCCGTACACCCAGCCATGCACGGTAAGCGGCTGGCCCCGTTTCCACGCATCGTTCACGATCGTCGTGCGGCACACGTTGACCACTTGTTCGATCGTGTTGAGCTCGACGAGCCGGTGGTGTCGCACCTGGCCCAGCGGCCATTCAGCAAGCAGCGCCGCGTGCTTGCCGTGCACGTCCTGAATGTGATGCAGCCAGTTGTCGGCCAGTCCGACGCGCGTGCCGAACAGCGCGGCGCGCACGCCCGAGCAGCCATAGTGGCCAACCACCATGATGTGTTTGACCTTGAGCAACTCGACGGCGAACTGGATCACCGACAGGCAGTTCAGGTCCGAGTGCACGACCACGTTGGCAATGTTGCGGTGCACGAACACTTCACCGGGCGGCAAGCCAATGATCTGGTTGGCGGGCACGCGTGAGTCGGAGCAGCCGATCCACAGGTACTCCGGGTTCTGTTGCTCGGCCAGTCTCGCGAAGTACTGGGGGTCTTCGCCGAGCTTGCGCTCAACCCACAGCCGGTTGTTCTCGAACAGGTGTGCAAGCGGTTCAGACGCGGGAGAGGACGGTTTTTGATCCATGGTCATCGTTTCGTTTGTTGGTCGTGCTTCGTACATTGCGTGTCGGTTAGGTCTCATGCAACGGCGGCGCGCGGCGTGCGTTGGCCAACGGCTGCGCGGCGGGGGCGGGCCGCTGCGAAGCATTCAGGGTAACGCACGCAAAATCGCTCGCTGCGTTCATAGGGAAAGCAATCGGGTAACATACCAGCTAGTAACTGTTCTTTGGTTGACTGCCACAACGCCGGGTCGAAAAAATCCGGGTGATGACGCAGAAACGCGGCGCGCACACGCGGGTCACCGAGCAGGAACGTGCCGTAGGTCTGCGGGAAGATATCGTGCGGGCCGATCGCGTACCAGGGCTCGCCCGACATCTCATCCTCATCATGACGCGGTGGCGGCACGCGGCGCACATTGCAGTCCGTCAGGTATTCGATCTCGTCGTAATCGTAGAAGACAACGCGGCCGTGACGCGTCACACCGAAGTTCTTATATAGCATGTCGCCGGGAAAAATGTTGGCCTTGATCAGTTCCTTGATCGCATTGCCGTATTCCTTGATGCCGTGATCGACCTGCTCGTCCGTGCCATGCTGCAGATACAGGTTGAGCGGCGTCATCCGGCGCTCGATGTACAGATGGCGGATCACCACGGTGTCGCCCTCGTACTCGATCATCGACGGCGCGTATGTCTCCAGTTCCTTGGTCAGCGCATCGTCCAGCCGCGACAGCGGCAATGCGACTTCCGAATACTCGAGCGTGTCGGCCATCCGGCCGACACGGTCGTGCCGCTTGACGAGCTGGTACTTGGCCTGGATTTGCTCGCGCGTGGTCTCCTTCGGTGGCGGGAAACTGTCCTTGATCAACTTAAACACGTAAGGGAACGAGGGCAGCGTCAACACCAGCATCACCAATCCCTTAATGCCGGGCGCGATGACGAACTTGTCGCTGGAGTGCGATAGGTGATGCAGCAGGTCGCGGTAGAACAGGTTCTTACCCTGTTTTTGCAGGCCCACCGATGTGTAAATCTCGGCCTTCGGCTTGCCCGGCATGATCGAGCGCAGGAACTGCACGGTGGCCGATGGCACCTCCATGTCGACGAGGAAGTACGAGTGCGAGAAGCTGAAAATAATCAGGATTTGCTCGCGGCGCAACAGCACCGTATCCAGCGTCAGCAGGCTGTCCGCGGTATGCCGGATCGGCACCGAGAACGGGATCACATGCTCGCCGTTGATGATCCGCCCGACGATGTAGGCTGCCTTGTCGCGAAAGAACAGTGACGACAGCACGTGGATCTGGAAGTTGAACGCCGCGTCGAACTCGCCAAACGCGTCGCGAATTGAGCGCATCACGCAGTCCACGTCGCGTGGCAGATCCTCGAACGGCACGTCGAGCTGGAAATTCGTGACGATGCGCTGCAGCGTCGACGCGAGCCCGTCGGCTTCCGGGTAGTACGCGCGATATGTGGGCTTGGCCGCCGGCTCGTCGTTCTCGATATATTCGGTTGAGATGGCCGGGCGCACGAAAATGAAGTCGTTATTGAAATAAGAGCGGTGCAGCATCTTGCAGCACACCGAATTGAAGAACGTTTCTGCACACTCGGGCTGCCGGTGGTGGGTCAGCAACCCGATGTAGTGCAATTTGATTTGTTGCCAGACTTCGTCGTCGATGTTTTCCGGGTCATATTCGTCCTCGAGCAACTCGACGCACTCACGCACCCGATCATCGTACGATGTGATCCGCTCGCGCGCGAGCTTCTGCAAACCGTGCCAGTCGCCGCGCTCGAACTGGCATTTCGCGTTGATCGCGGCCTCGCGAAAGATCTGGTAATGGCGGTTGAAACCCTCCAGGATCGTCTGCGCGACGTCAAAACCGATCTGCGACGACAGCAGTTTCGGGAAAAGTTTCATGCAATTAGCGTCTTTTTCCGTAGTTCGGTAGCCACATCATGCCGCTGCGATGACTCAAGCAGCGCTTGCGCTTGCGCCTCGTACTGGGCAAGGTCCTCGAGCGTTGCGTTCAGATCTTCCATTTGATGCTCCAGCACCCGCCGGTGCTCGGTCAGCGTGGTGAGAAAGGCCTGAAGCTGCGCGACCGTGTCGGTCGGCGATTCGTATAGGTCGAGCAGCGCACGGATCTCGGACAGCGTGAAACCGAGCCGCTTACCGCGCAACGTCAGCTTCAACCGCGTGCGGTCCCGCGCCGAGAAGACGCGGCGCAGGCCGCTTGCGCCCTCGCGGCTCGGCGACAACAGGCCCTGGTCCTCGTAGAAACGGACCGCCCGCGGCGTCACGTCGAATTCACGGGCTAATTCAGTCATGGTGTAGTGCGTCGGCATGTCGGCAGCAACATGGATACAATGCATGTTTACGTTATCGTCAACCTTACCGGAACGCAACGACTGCAAACCCGACTCCCATGAACGCGCTCGAACATCAGTTGGACTACGTTTTCGCCGATATCCTGCCGGCCGACGGCGCCGTGCACGAAGTCGCGCCTGGCGTGTTGTGGATCCGCATGCCGCTGCCCTTCAAACTTGACCACATCAACTTGTGGCTGCTGCGCGACCAATCCGGCGCGCAACCCGGCTGGACGATCATTGATTCCGGGATCGCGAGCGACACGATCAAGGCCCATTGGGAGCGGATTTTCGACGATGTGCTGGGCGGCTTGCCGGTGCTGCGCGTGCTGGTCACCCACTTTCACCCGGACCATTTGGGCTTGGCGCACTGGCTGTGCGACGGTGGCGAACGCGGCCGCTGGCGCGCCCCGCTGTGGATGACGTTGGGCGAGTACCTGATGGGCCGTCTACTGTCATCGGCCAAGGATGGGGATTCGAACGCCGGCGGCGAGGCGGCTGCGCGGTTTTTCACAAGCCACGGCCTGAACGATCCGCAGTCGGTCGAGAAGATCCGTGTACGCAAAGGGTATTACCACGCGCTGGTCCCGCAGGTGCCCATGTCGTATGTGCGGATGCAGGAGGGGGATACGGTGACGATCGGCTCGCGGCGCTGGCGCGTGATCACCGGATTGGGCCATTCGATCGAGCATTGCGCGCTGTATTGCGACGCGGACCGCCTGTTGATTTCCGGGGATATGGTGTTGCCGCGGATTTCGACGAATGTATCGGTGTTTGAGATCGAGCCGGGCGGCAACCCGCTGGCGCAGTATCTGGATTCGCTTGGCCGCTATCATGGATTGTCTGATGATACGCTCGTGTTGCCGTCGCACGGCAAGCCGTTCCGTGGCCTGCACACGCGCATCGCACAGTTACGCGAGCATCATGCGGCGCGGCTGGACGAAGTGCGTGAAGCGTGCGCGCGGCAGCCGCACAGTGCAGCCGACATCGTGCCGCTGATGTTCAAGCGGCCGCTGGACTTGCATCAGATGACGTTTGCGATGGGCGAGGCGCTGGCCCATTTGCATTTTTTTTGGCATGCCGGCGAACTTGAGCGCGTCGAGCACGACGGCGTGATTCGGTTCGCGCCGTACGCTAATTAGTGTGCCGTCGATAAGCCGGGCGGTGTGCTCATCAGACCCGTTGGATACACGACGACGCTAGCGGGGCGGCTATGCGGACCATAGGCATGGCATTCAAACTGTCGGCTATCAACTGTTCCGCTTTTGTTTCTCTTCATTGTTAACGCTTGCGACGGAAAACCCACCAGCGGGCAGAGGAAAAATTTACCGCAAGTCCAGCGAGCGAGCCAGCCGCTACCCCGATGTAAGGTACAAAGACGCGCGGTGGCAAATTAAGGACCACTGCGCTGTATGCGGCGTAGTTCACGCACCCGCCAGCGAACATTGCGATGAAGTACCGCCACCATTGGCGCCACGCCGATCCGCATTGTTTGTCCGAGAATGTGAATTGCCGGTTCAACTGCCAGGTGACCCAGACGGCCACGAGAAACGACGCCGCGCGTCCAGCGAAGTAGCCGAGCCCGATCCATAGCATGAGCCATAGCATGCCGGCGTCGACAATGAATCCCGCTATACCGGCGATCGCGAAACGAAGGAATTGCGAACGCACGTTAGCCTTGTTTTGTCGCAGGCCGTGGCGCATCCACCGACAAGTATGCAAATCGCTTTGCCTCGATGCGCCCGCGCGTCACAGTGTCCAGTATGATGTCGCAGGCTAGCAGGATCGAACCAATCAGCATCAATGCCGCGCACAGTACAGCGGTTGGCAACCGAGGCACAAATCCGGTATGCAAATAATCGTCAAAGACGGGAAGCGCAAGCAGTAACGACGACAGTGCACAGACGAAGAAGCCCATCGAAAAAAACAGTAGTGGCTTCCCCGCTTTGAACAACCGCACAATCATCATCAGGATTCGCCAACCGTCGGTCCAGGTGTTCAGCTTACTGGTAGATCCTCGCGGTCGCACGCCATATGCAGTCGAAATCTCGGCGACGGGCATGCGCAGTTCCAGTGCATGCATCGTGAACTCGGTTTCAATCTCAAAGCTGCTCGCATGAGCCGGAAAAGATTGTACAAAACGGCGTGAGAATGCGCGGTATCCAGACAGCATATCGGTGAAAAAGCGATGATAAGGCTCACAAATGTGGTGTGTCAGCGTTTTCTATCCGAGCTCGCCAACGTTTGCCTAGTCGACCTTCACGCTCGAATAGTCTTGTCGGCCGAACGGGCTCACCCGGTAGCCGCTGACATTGCTGCGCGTCAGCGCGGTCGCGCTCGGGTATGCCAGGGGAATCCACAATGCCTTGTCATGAATGATCTTCTGGGCGGCGGCGTACACTTTCGCGCGGGTGGGCTGATCGGCGGTGCGCTTGCCATCCGCGATCAATTTGTCCAGTTGCGGGTCGCAGTAGCGGGCAAAATTGATGCCGGATTTCACCGAGGCGCACGAAAACTGCGGCGTCAGGAAGTTGTCCGGATCACCGTTGTCGCCCGCCCATCCCATGAACAGTAGGTCGTGCTGACCCTGCTTCGCATCCTTGATCAGCTGTCCCCATTCAATGACCTTGACCTGTGCCCTCACGCCGATGCGCGCTAAGTCGGCTTGTAACAGCTCGGCGCCTGCTTTCGGGTTCGGATTCAGCACGCTGCCGCCGGAGCGCGCCCAGATCGTCGTCTCAAAACCGTTCGGATAACCGGCGTCGGCCAGCAGCTTTTTCGCCTGCTCGACGTTGTACGGGTAGGGCTCGATCGTCTTGTCATCGATCCACGTATTGGGCGGATACGGGTTGACGGCCGGCACTGCCGTGTTGTCAAACAGCGTTTTGATGTACGTCTGCCGGTCGAACGCGATGTTCAATGCTTGCCGGACCTTATCATTGTCCAGCGGCTTATGCTGCGTATTCAATGCGACAAACGCGGTCATAAACGCTGGTGTTTGCACGACCTTGAGTGATTTGTCGCTCCTGGCTGCCACTACATCCTGCGGCTTGGGCGACAGCGCAATCTGGCATTCGCCTGACTTGATCTTTTGCGCGCGCACCGCCGCATCGGGCGTAATGGCATAGATTAGCCGGTCGATCTTCGGTTTACGACCCCAATAAGTTGGATTCACGTCGTAGCGGATCACCGCATCCTTCGTGTAACTTTTCAGCACGAACGGACCGGTGCCAACCGGCTTCGAATTGATGTCGGCTTGTCTGCCCGTCTTTTCCAACTGGCGCGCGTACTCTGCCGAGTAGATTGATGTGAACGGCATCGTCAGGATCGACACAAACGTTGCATTGGACTCGGAAAGTTCGAACTTCACCGTCAGGTCGTCCACTTTGGTAACCGATTTGATCAGCTTCGGCAGGTTCATCGACTGCGCATGCGGAAAGCCGCCATTGCCCCCAATCTTGTGCCAAGGATGATTCGGATCGAGCATCCGGTTAAACGTAAACAATACGTCGTCGGCGTTCAGTGCGCGGGACGGCTTAAATTCTTCCGTAGTCTGGAACGATACATTGGGGCGCAGGTGGAACGTGACGACGAGCCCGTCCGAGCTGACCTCCCACCGGTCGGCGAGCGACGGCGCGAGCTTGCCGACCGACTCGTCGTAGCGCACCAATTGATTAAAGACGACGTCGCCGGATGCGTTGGAGGTGGTCAGCGAGTTGTACTGCACGACGTCGAAGCCGTCCGGGCTAGCCTCGGTGCACACGGTCAACGGCTTGGCCTGCAACCAGGCGGGCGCGGTCAGCAGCATGGTCGCCACGCCGAGCCACGCGGCTGCGCCGCGTGGTCCACGGCGCACGCTAACGGGGTGTTTCACACGCATACGATCTCCCAAAGCTTATTCTTCACGGTTCCTGATGGTGGCCTCGACTACCAGGCGGCAGGGGCCGAATCCGGCTATTCTGATACGTTTTTCGCCACCGTGCTGTTTGTCGCGTCGCTTTATCGCGCAGCGCGGGGTTTGCGCGGCGCCCGCTCGAACGCGAAATCGTAGAGCCAGCGCGGCAGCACATGTAGCAACGCGGCAACTACGCGCATTGGTCGCGGGAAGATGGCGAAGCGCTTCTTGGCGGCGATGGCCGCCGCCGCGTTAGCGGCGAACCGGTCGGGGTCCATCAAAAACGGCATCGGGTAGGGATTACCGTCGGTCATCGGCGTACGGATGTAGCCGGGCGCGATCGTGACGACTGCCACGCCGGCGGGGCGCATCTCGACCCGTAGCGCCTCCAGGTACTTCATCGCGGCCGCCTTGGACGCGCTGTAGGCGCCTGCGCCTGGCAGGCCGCGCACGCCCGCCACGCTGGCAATGCCCACCAGCGTACCGCGCCGGGCGGCGACCATCGCGGCGGCGAATGGCTCGAAGGTCGCGACCATGCCGAAGTAGTTAGTGTCCATGATCGCGCGGAACGCTGGCAGGTCGCCGTGGCCGGTGACTGCGCCGGCGCTCATGCCAGCGTTTGCGATCACGATATCCGGCAGACCGTAGCGGTTGATGAACTGCTGTGCCGCGAGCGCGAGCGCGGCGGCATCACGTACGTCTGCCACATGGATCGACACGCTTGCTTGCGGGAAGCGGCTGCGGCACGACTCGGCAAAGTGGGCCAGGACCTCGCCACGGCGTGCGACCAGCCCCAGGCTCGCCCCCGCTCGCGCGTAGTGGCGCGCAAATGCGAGCCCGATGCCGCTCGACGCACCGGTGATGAAGACCTTCAATGGGGCGGCTTCACTCATCGCGGCATGGCATGGCGTGGCGCGGGATGCGTCGCACCCGCTACATTTTCTTCGCGGCCACTTGCTCGACTAAGTAGTCGAGTACCTGAACGGTACCTTCCAGGCTGTTGGTCGCCGCCGGGCCAGTCTCGTATTTGCCTTGCACGACCACGGTTGGCACGCCGTCGATCTTGTAGTCCTGCGCCATCTGCGACACGCGCTTCAACTCGCTCGCGACGGTGAACGAGTTATATGCATCGAGGTACTTTTTCTTGTCCACGCCGTGCTTGGCAAGAAAGTCCGCTTGCGCGTCCGGCGTCAGCAGGTAGTTCCGCTTGACGTGGATCTCGTCAAAGATCACGGGCGCGAGTTTGTCACTCAGGCCGAGCACGTCCAGCGCGAGCAGCATCTTCGAGTGAGGAACGAACTGGTCGCGAAACGCGACCGGCACGCGCCGGAACACGATGTTCGCACCTTGCTTGGCCTTCCACTTTTCAAGGTACGGGTCGAGCTCGCTGCAATGGGGGCAGCCGTACCACATAAATTCGGTCACTTCGACCTTGCCGGCCGGGGCCTTCACTGGCTGGGCTGGCGCGAGCACCGTATAGTCCTTGCCAGCGACCGGCGCGGACGGTGACGCGTGGGCGAACGGGGCTGCGCCGAGGGCGACAGCGGCGGCGAGCAGGGCAACGCTAAGGGTTTTTTTCATGGTGGACCGTGGCAAAAGCGTGGCAAGAAAAAAGCGGCATGAAACCTGTTTAGACGGGTACGGATGCCGCCGGTTCAAGAGTGCGCGTCACGCGCGTGGCTCGCGCGTGACGCGGGACTCGAGGCTATTGCTTCGTGAAGCGGATCACGGCAGTGTCGACACCGGCATCGGACAGCCGCTGCCGGGCGCTGTTCATGTCCTCGAAACGCGAGAACGGGCCGATGCGCACACGGTAATACACGACCCCGCCGGCGTCGCGCTGCGTGATCTTGGACTCGAATCCTTGCAGCGCCAGCCGCGCGCGCTGCTGCTCCGCATCCTGTTCCGTGCGGTACGCGCCGACCTGCAGGAAATAGCCGGTGTTGGCCTCGTTCGCGTCCGGATTTTGCAGGGCAGCCGGCGTGCCGGCGCCTGGCTTGGCCGATGCGGAGGTGGGCGCGCTGGCGCTGCCGCCGGACGGCGCGGGATGGGGCGCCGGCGTCGCGGGCGGGCTCCAGAGCGCCGGGGGCTTCGGCTGCGCTGGCGTGGCGCTGGCCGTGGACGGGACCTCGACGATCTGCGGCTCTTCCAGCACGCCCGTGGGCTGCGATGGCTGCGAGCTCTGGCCTGGCGCCGTGTTCGGCGGCGGCTGGGTGGCCGATGGTGGTACCGCCTGACCGGGCGACTTGCCGGCCAGCGCCCGGTTCGGATCAAACGTCGTGCCGCCCCCTGCCGTGTCGGATGCTGTTTCGGGTGCGTTGCCCCTGGACACGAACGGCGTTGGCGCTCCCCTGATGTACAGTGCCACCACGATTGCGATCGCCAGCCCGACGATCAATCCCAATACGATACCGAGGAACGTCCCTCCACGTTGCTTCGAATTCGGCGAGGAAGATCGTCGTGCTTTTGCCATCGTGTTTGATTACCTATTTCTCTATGAAACCGCCTGGATGACACCGTGGCCGCCATGCCGCTGTCGCGCCCGAGTCATCCGTGACCGGGAAGCACCGATTATACGGTCCCCACGCCGCCTGCCGTGCCTTACATCTTCTCGGGCGCCGACACCCCGATCGTCGCGAGCCCGTTGGCCAATACCTGGCGCGTCGCGGCCAGCAACGCCGCGCGGGCCAGGCGCTCGCGCGCATCGTCCACGAGCACCCGCTCGGCGCGGTCGTTGTAAAACGAATGGAACTCGCCTGCCAGGTCGCGCAGATAGAATGCGACGGCATGAGGGGCCAATTCGTTTGTTGCGTGCTCCAGCATCCGCGGATATTCGGCCAGTTTTTGCAGCAGCGCCTTGGACCGCTCGGTGCCGAGCGGCGTCAAGTCAATCTGCGACCAGTCCTCGGGATCGTCCGCATAGCGTGCGCGCAACTCTGACAGCACCGAGCAGATCCGCGCATGCGCGTATTGCACATAGTAGACCGGATTCTCGTCGTTTTGCTTTAACGCGAGGTCGATGTCGAATGTGAATTCGGTATCGGCCTTGCGCGAGATTAGGAAGAAGCGCACCGCGTCGCGGCCCTTGCGAAGCATGTCGCTGTCCAGTTGCCCAGGGCTCAGCGAGGCGGCGGACTCGTCTGGATTGCCGCCACCGGACCATACGATCAAGTCTCGCACCGTCACGTAGCTGCCTGCCCGCTTGGAGATCTTGATCTCGCGGCCGTCGCGCATCACGGTGACCATCTTATGCAGCACGTAGTCCGGATAGCCGCTCGGAATGCCGATGGCCAATGCCTGCAAGCCGGCGCGCACGCGCGCGATCGTGCCATGGTGATCCGAGCCCTGCACGTTGATCACTTTCGTGAAGCCGCGCTCCCACTTGGTGACGTGATAGGCGACGTCCGGCACGAAGTAGGTATAGGTGCCGTCCTTCTTGCGCATCACCCGGTCTTTGTCGTCGCCGTAGTCGGTGGTGCGCAGCCACAGCGCGCCATCGTCCTCGTACGTCTTGCCGGCGCTCACCAGCGCCTGAACCGCGCGCTCGACGCGGCCTTCGTCGTACAGTGACGACTCCAGGTAGTACTGGTCGAACTGGACGCCGAATGCCTTCAAGTCGATGTCCTGCTCGCGGCGCAGGTAGGTCACGGCGAAGCGCCGGATTGCATTGAGATTGTCGACGTCACCGGCGCCCGTCACAGGCGCGCCATCGCTGGCCGACACCGTTTCGCCGGCCAGGTAGTCGCGCGCGATGTCCGCGATGTAGTCGCCGTTGTAGGCCGCTTCCGGCCACTGCGCATCGCCCGGCTTGAAGCCGCGCGCTCGCGCCTGCACCGATAGGGCAAGCGTATTGATCTGCACGCCGGCGTCGTTATAGTAGAACTCGCGGTGCACGGTCCAGCCCTGTGTCTGCATGAGTGCGCCAAGGGCGTCGCCGAGCGCCGCCTGTCTGCCGTGGCCCACATGCAGCGGCCCGGTCGGATTGGCCGACACGAATTCGATCAGCACCTGCTTGCCATGGCCGCCGTGCCCTGGCGGCGCAAAGCCGAAGCGCTCGCGCTCTGCCAGTACCGCGTGCACGGTCTGCTGTTTCGCGGCGTCGGTCAGCCGCAGGTTCAGGAAACCCGGGCCGGCGACTTCCGCGCCGGCGATCAGCCCGGCTGCGCGCGGGTGCGCGAGGGTAGCCTCGGCCAGTTGTTGCGCCAGCACGCGCGGATTGGCGCGCAGCGGCTTGGCCAGTTGCATCGCCAGGTTCGACGCGACATCGCCATGTGCGGCGATCTTGGGCCGGTCCAGCGCGATGGTGGGCTGCACGAATGCTGCATCGCTGGCCGCCGGCGACGCCTGGACGACTCCGGCGACGGCATCTGCTAGGATCGATTCGATGATGTGTTTCTGTGCGGGCAGCATGGAATGACGGCAGTTATCGAAACGGGCGCGGGCGCGGCAACCCCATTGGCCGCCTGCCCCGCGAACACGCACAAAGCGGAAATGATGGATTTTAGCAGGTGCTAAACTGTCGAATACAGTTCAGGCCGGTGCGGTGCGCATGCAGCGCCAGCGACGCTGGCGCGACCGGACCGACGCAGCGAACAAGGAGCCGCCATGCTGATCACGTTCAAGTCTCGGGCCACCGTGGAGGTGACGATGCTCGAAAACCTTGCGCAATTCCTGCTGGCGATCATCGGCAAGCGCCTCGCGCAGCGTGGCGTCATCGCGCATGACGAATTGCAGCCGGCGATCGCCAAACTCGAGGCGGCTATTGCGCAGGACAAGCAACGCCGTGCCGAACACGGCGGCCATGTCGATGACCATGATGGGGATCACGAGGCGCACGAGGTGCCGATCGGCTTGGCGCAGCGTGCCTATCCGTTCCTCGACATGCTGCGGCAGGCGCACAAGGAAAAATCGGACGTGATCTGGGGCGTTTGAGCGCGCTAATCGCCCCGCAATGCGGGGGCGCCATCGCGCGCCGGCGCCGCCGGGCAGGGCCGGTGAACGATTGGCTCGTGCCAAGATCGGGCTCACAGCTGCGGCGCCAGCGCGCGTCGCGCGTGCTCCAGTGACAGGCCCATGCGGCGCGCGTAGTCCTCGAGCTGATCGTCGCCGATCTTGCCGACGGTGAAATACCGGCTGTCCGGGTGGGACAGATAGAAGCCCGACACGCTGGCCGCTGGCCACATCGCCAGCGATTCGGTCAGGCTCATGCCGATCTCGTCCGCCTGCAGCGTCGCAAACAGGTCACGCTTGACCAGATGGTCCGGACACGCCGGATAGCCGGGCGCGGGCCGAATGCCGGCGTACTGCTCAGCAATCAACTGATCGTTACTCAGTGCCTCGTCGGCCGCGTAGCCCCACAAGTCGCGTCGCACGCGCTGATGCAGTTGTTCGGCGAACGCTTCGGCAAGCCGGTCCGCGAGCGCCTTCAGCATGATCGCGCTGTAGTCGTCATGGTGCTGCTCGAACTGCTTCTCGCGCGCGTCCACGCCTAATCCCGCCGTGACCGCGAACAAGCCGATGTAGTCGGCGATGCCGCTGGCGCGCGGCGCAATGAAATCGGCCAGGCAGCGGTTGGGCCGCGTCACGCCGTCCACGACGGGTCGCACGCTTTGCTGGCGCAGGTTGCGCCACGTTAGCGCAACCTGTGTGCGGCGCTCGTCGGTATAGATTTCGATGTCATCGTCGTTCACCGTGTTGGCGGGCAACAGCGCGATCACGCCGTTCGCGCTCAGCCAGCGTCCCTGGATCAGCCGCGCGAGCATCGCCTTGCCATCGTCGAACACGCGCCGCGCCGATTCGCCGACTACCTCGTCGTCTAAGATCGCCGGGAAGCGTCCGGCCAGGTCCCAGGTTTGGAAAAACGGGCCCCAGTCGATGTAGCGCGCAAGCTCGGCCAGATCCTGGTTCTTGAACGTGCGCCGGCCAACGAACTTGGGCTTGGGGGGCACATAGCCGTCCCAGTCGATGCGGGTCTTGTTCGCGCGTGCCTGCGCCAGTGTGACCAGCGGCTGGGCCTTCTTGTTCGCGTGCTGCTCGCGGATCCGGTCGTAGTCGGCGCGCAACTCGTCAATGTAACGCGCCGCGCCTTCGTCGGACAGTAGGCTGGAGGCGACCGAGACCGAGCGCGACGCGTCGGGCACGTAGACAACCGGGCCATCGTAGTTCGGCGCGATCTTCACCGCGGTGTGCACGCGCGAGGTGGTCGCGCCGCCGATCAGCAGCGGGATGTTCTTGCCACGGAAATACTCATCGCGCTGCATCTCGGCGGCGACGTAGGCCATTTCCTCCAGGCTCGGCGTGATTAGCCCGGACAGTCCGACGATGTCGGCGCCTTCGGCTTTGGCGGTCGCAAGGATGTCCGTGCACGGCACCATCACGCCCATGTTGACCACCTCGAAGTTATTGCACTGGAGCACCACGGACACGATGTTCTTGCCGATGTCGTGCACGTCGCCCTTGACCGTGGCGATCACGATCTTGCCTTTAGGCTTCACGTCCGAGCCGGCGGCGGCCAATTGACGCTTTTCCTCCTCGATGAACGGAATCAGGTGCGCGACCGCCTGCTTCATCACGCGCGCTGATTTCACCACCTGCGGTAGGAACATCTTGCCTTGTCCGAACAGGTCGCCGACGATATTCATGCCGTCCATCAACGGCCCTTCAATCACGTTGATCGGCCGCCCACCGGCTTGCGCGATTTTCATGCGCGCCTGCTCGGTGTCCTCAACGATAAAGGTCGTGATGCCGTGCACGAGCGCGTGGGCCAGCCGCTGCTCGACCGGCTGGTCTCGCCATTGGAGGTTTTCCTCCTTTTTGGCCGCACCGCTCTTGTACTTGTCCGCGATCTCCAGTAGCCGGTCCGTCGCATCGGGCCGACGATTGAGCACGACGTCTTCGACGCGCTCGCGCAGCACGGGGTCCAACTCCTGGTACACGCCGAGCTGGCCGGCGTTGACAATGCCCATATCCATGCCGGCCTGGATCGTGTGATACAGGAACACCGTATGGATCGCCTCGCGCACTGAGTCGTTGCCGCGAAACGAGAACGATACGTTCGATACGCCGCCGCTCACTTTGGCATGCGGCAGGTTCTGCTTGATCCAGCGTGTGGCGTTAATGAAGTCGACCGCGTAGTTATTGTGCTCGTCGATGCCGGTGGCGATCGCAAAGATGTTTGGATCGAAGATGATGTCCTCGGGCGGGAAGCCCACTTCGTTCACGAGGATGTCATAGCTGCGCTGGCAAATCTGGCACTTGCGCTCAAAGGTGTCGGCCTGGCCGTTTTCATCGAATGCCATCACGACGGCGGCCGCACCGTAGCGGCGGATCAGCTTCGCATGGTGGCGAAACGCCTGCTCGCCTTCCTTTAGCGAGATCGAGTTCACGATCGCCTTGCCTTGCACGCATTTCAGCCCCGCTTCGATCACGTCCCATTTGGACGAGTCGATCATGATCGGCACCCGTGCGATATCCGGTTCCGACGCGATCAGGTTCAGGAAGCGAACCATCGCGGCGCGCGAATCGAGCATCGCCTCGTCCATGTTCACGTCGATCACCTGCGCGCCGTTCTCGACTTGCTGGCGCGCGACGGCGAGCGCATCGTCGAACTGGCTGTTCAGGATCATGCGCGCGAAGGCTTTGGAGCCGGTTACATTGGTGCGTTCGCCGACGTTAATGAACAGCGTCGCGTCCGTGACGTTGAACGCTTCGAGTCCGCAAAGGCGCATCGTATGGTCGGTCATGACTCGCTTTTTTCCTGATAATGCGCCCATGCGCGCGGCTTGACGCCTGCCAGGCGCGCGGCGATCGCTGCAATGTGTTCGGGCGTTGTGCCGCAGCAACCGCCAGCCAGATTGACGAGACCCGCGTCGGCGAATTCCTTGAGCAGTCCGGAGGTGACCTCCGGTGTCTCGTCAAAGCCGGTCTCGCTCATCGGGTTCGGCAACCCGGCGTTCGGATAGCACGACACGTACGTGTCGCACAACTTCGCCAGCTCGGCGATGTACGGCCGCATCAGCGCCGCCCCGAGCGCGCAGTTTAGCCCGAAGGTCAGCGGCCGCGCGTGGCGCAGCGCGTTCCAGAATGCCTCGACAGTCTGTCCGGACAGGATTCGTCCGGACGCATCGGTCACCGTGCCGGAAATCATGATCGGCAGCACCTCGCCGGTATCCTCGAACAATTGGTCGAGCGCGAACAACGCGGCTTTCGCATTGAGCGTGTCGAAGATCGTCTCCACCAGGAACAGGTCCGCACCGCCATCAAGCAGCGCTTGCGCTTGTTCGTAGTAGCTGTCGCGCAATTCGTCGAAGGTGACATTGCGCGCGCCCGGGTCGTTGACATCCGGCGAGATGCTTGCGGTCTTCGGCGTGGGCCCAATCGCCCCAGCGACGAAACGCGGCTTGTCCGGCGTCGAATACTGGTCACATGCGGCGCGCGCCAACCGTGCCGAAGCGATATTCATTTCGACGGCAAGTGTCTCCATTCGGTAATCGGCCTGGGCGATCCGGGTCGCACCGAACGTGTTCGTCTCGACGATATCCGCGCCGGCGGCCAGATACTGCTCGTGGATCTGGCCGATGATCTGCGGCTGCGTGATCGACAACAACTCGTTGTTGCCCTTGACATCATGGTCCAGCGTAGCGAACCGCTCGCTACGGTACTGGGCTTCGGACAGCTTGTAGCGCTGGATCATCGTGCCCATTGCACCGTCCAGTATCAGGATACGGCGCGCGAGCAGCGCGGGCAGTGCGCTGCCCCGGGTGTAGCGAAGGCTGTGTGCGTTTGGCATGGGATGAATGCACGAGTTGTGGCTGGCCGCGTCACTTCACGTCGTGACGGTCGGCGGCGCGTGCCGAAGTGTGCCGTAACATGGCATTCTAAAAGAAAACCCCCGCCGGGTATCCGGTGGGGGTCTTTTTGGAGTCCGCCAGCGATCGAGAATCAATGCAGTACGACGGGCTGGTTCATCAAGCTATCGAATTGCCCGAGGAATTCGTCGACTTCCTCCAGCGACGGTTGCTCTTGGATCAGGCGCTGCACGTGCTCACGAAAGCGCGCCGCCATCGAGCCGTCGATGAATATTTCACGCTGCGCATGCTTGTCGACGATCTCGAATCCGCCGGACAGCAGGGTGCCGTGCTCGGCTTGGGGGGCGAATTCGACAACGCAGTAGTTCGGGCTGTTGTAGATCATTTGCATGGCGACACTCCTCAATTCTGTTGCTCTGCCACGGTTTGCACCGTAGATGGAGAGGTTGATCAGAAATTCAAGGGGCCGACCCGGAACGGATATTTCCTGCGGTTACAGTATGTTACGTTGTCGAACTGACTGTCGTTCCGAATCTACCGATTCGACCACCGGTGCGAAAAAGGATTCCAGCGCCAGGCCGACGTGCTGAACGGCGAAGCGAAGCATCCACGTTACGGTTTCGCCGGCGCTTGCCATGGCAATGGTTCAGCATGGCTTATGCCCGGCACGGACGCGGGTGCATTGGCGGTCGCGGGCGGCAGACGCTTCTGAGCGGGTTTGACCGCAGTGACGGTCCCCGCTTCGGGCATGTCGGCCGCCCCGGATGGGGTGAACCGGCCCACCTCGCTGTTCATCGGCAGTTTGCCGTGCCAGAGCAATTCGACTTGCGTGCCATTGGGCTCGGTTTGCACCAGCCTGACCGGCAGGTAATCGAGCATGGGGCAGAGCCATACGTCGATACGGCGCCGGTCGCCGTCGCGGCGCGGCAGGCGCATGAAATGCAATGCATCGACAAATCCTTGTCGAGCCTGCACCGATTCGGTGCCGATCATCTCGACTGGCCAGGTCTCACCACTGTCGCTGTCGGCGACGAAAAACTGGCGTGTGACGCCCGGCGTATAGGCCGACGGGTCGCCGCGCACGAGGCTGGCCAATTGCATCACCATGCTGAAGCGGTCCTGCGCGCCGTCGGACAGTGGCACGGTTTGGGGCGAGCGCGAGAACGCGATGCGCCCCGGCTGCGTGTCGCGCTCGAAACGCGTCGTATCGGTGCCGCGGCGCCCGCGCTGTTCCACGTAGCGTTGCGGCGCGAGCCCGAATGCATCGACGCGGCCCTCGCTGGTGAAGCTGTATGTGCCCACGAACGGCAGCGTCATCGAGACGACCATCTGGTAATGCGAGCCATCGGTAGTCCAACGCAGCGTGCCAACCTGATTTTGTACGCCGTTGTAGAAAGTGTCGTATCGGATGTCCGCGCTCGGGGGCAGCGTGAATTTCTCGCCGCCGGGAGTGACCGACGCGGAGGCCGGCGATGGGGCTGAAGCGGCCAACGTACGCGAAACGCTTAGCGCACCGGAAGCACCGGAAGCACCGGAAGCAGCCGAGGCAGGCGAAGCATCGGATGCGCCCGGCGTCTCGGCCAGCGGCAACGCGTCGCTGGCCACCGCGTCGCACGTGGCCGGCTGCGCTTGCCGGCCGGCGCCGTATTTGCTGGCGAGCGCAGCGCGTGTGCCGGCAAAGGCTTGTGCGGCCGTGTCAGCCGGTGTGGGGTGTGCCGGCGTACGGGGGCGGGTGTCATTGTTCGCGCGCGGGGTGCGGG
>NZ_JAHLKR010000022.1 GCF_021991875.1 Mycetohabitans sp. B8 | reverse complement strand
GGCGTACGGGGGCGGGTGTCATTGTTCGCGCGCGGGGTGCGGGCGGGCGGCGGGTTAGCGATGCCGACGCGCATGGCGCGAGACGCGCTCGGCTGTGGCACCACCGCTTGCAAGACATTGCTGGGCGGCGGAGCTGCCGCGCTGGACGGCGACAGGGGCGAAGCCGCGCGTGGCGCACCACCGGCCACCAACGCGGCGTGTTCGTGCTGTGTCGCCGAGTCGATCGGCCGCGGTGTTAGCACGACGACCTGGACGGGGATCTCGCTCAGCGTCGGGGCGGGATTCAGCCTAGGCATGCGCTCCAGCCATAGGCCAGCTAGCGCGTGGGCGAGCAATGCCAGCGTCAGGGCGACGACCCAGCGCGTGGCGGGTCCGCGCGCATGCCGGCGGCATGGGTGGCCGGCAACGATCGTGCGGGGCTGTCGTGGTGCGGCGCGCGAAGACAATTCCGCCATGGATACTCAAGCAGGCGGGCACGACGCGTTGCGTGCGCGGTCGTACCCTAGTTCATTGGACAGCCGTTGCGCGAAGTCGCGCAGCGACAAGTCGATTTCGCCGCGCCAGCGGGTATCGAAAGTGCCTTCCTATCCGAGCGCGATTAGCGCGAGGGCCAGCGCTCCAGTCGCATCAAAACGGTTTTGCCGTTAGATATTAACCACCGCAAAATACATTCCCCTATACGTAATTACAAGCCCTATACAACTTGTCACGCTTAAGGACGGTTCGCGCGACGGCCAACGCCTTGTCGTATCGCGCGACTTGCGCACGGCGACGAGCGCCGATGCAATCGCGCCGACGCTACAGCGTGTGCTGGACGACTGGCGTTTCATGCACCGCAGCTGGCGCAGCTGTACGATGCATTAAATCAGAGCCGCGTGCGGCATGCGTTTGCGTTCGAGCCAGCCCAGTGCAGGGCGCCGGTGCCCCGAGCGTTCCAATGGGCGGATGGCTCCGCCTACGTGAACCACATTGAATTCGTGCGGCGCGCGCGTGGGATGAAAAGGCCGCCGGAACTTGGGGCCGATCCGTTGATGTACTAGGGCGGCAGCGACGATGTCGTCGGCCCGACCGACGACATCGTCTGTCCGAGCGAGGACTATGGGATCGATTTCAAGGCCGAGGTGGCCATGATCACCGGGGACGTGCCGATGGGTGCGACGCTGCAGGTCGCGCAGCGTGGTATCCGGCTGCTGACGCTGGTCAATGACGTGGCGCCGGCGACAACCAGAAGCAAGAAAAACGGTACGATCACACCTCGACTTCCTCTCCCATTGTGGCGGGCGTCTGCTAGTGTTCAGACTACTGGGCGCGCTGCCCGCTTCCGGACAGGCCGATGAACGATTTTCCGAACGACCTGCGCTACGCCCGCTACGAAGCACTGAAGTTGCGCCGACATGAGCACGGGATACTCGAAGTAATCATGAGCGGCAAAGGAGTCAACAAGAGCGCGTTGGCTGCCGCCGATGAACGGATGCATTGCGAGTTGGCGGACATCTGGCGCGACATTGACACCGATCCACACACACGGGTGGCAATCATCCGCGGCGAGGGCAAAGGATTCTCCTGCGGTGGCGATGTGGCACTGGTCGAGCAGATAGCCAACGACTTCCAGGTGCGCGCGCGGATATGGCGCGAGGCGCGTGACCTCGTCTACAACCTGATCAATTGCAGCAAGCCGGTGGTTTCTTCGGCTTCGGCGGGCAGGACGTGCACGAAGGCATTCGTTCGTTGCGTGAGCGCTGCGTGCCACGGTTTGCGGACGGTGCGCCGTTCTGACCGGGCGATGTCCATCATGGCTGGGTAGCAAAGGGAGGTAGGATCAATGAGCGATTCAGGTGGCAATACCCCGTTTTTGTCATTCCCGCAGTTTTCGCCGAATGCCGGCTATGAGATGTTCGACAGTCTGCTCAAGCTGATGGGCGTGCCGGGCGATTTTGCACACGGCGGCGCTCCGGCGTCGTCACCGCTCGGGCTCGGGCCGGATATCGTCGCGCCGTTAATGAGCGTCGAGGAACTCGATAAGCGCATCACCGACCTTAGGGCGGTCGAACAGTGGCTCAAGCTCAACTTATCAATGCTGCAGTCGACGATCCAGGCGCTGCAGGTTCAACGCTCGACGCTGGCGACGCTGCGCGCGTTTAGCGCATTCACGCAGGCGTCGATGATGCCCGCGCCGGACGGCACGTCCAACGCAAGCCGTCCGTCGGGCGAGTCCGGCATAAGTGGCGATGCGCGCGGCGCACGATGGTCGCCGCCGGACGCAGTGGGTCAAGCGGACAAAACAAATGGAGGAGCGGACGACGCCCGGCGGACCCGCTCGCACACGGCGTCTGCGGCTGACGATCCCCTGAAACAAGCGGCGGCAGTGGATCCATTTGCGTTCGCAAGGGCGTTCTACGATGTCGCGAGCGGTGCAGTAAAGGGCGCGATGGAAGGCGCGGCCGGCGCCACTGGACCTGCGGACGCGGACCCGGCCGCCCCTGGTGAGGCCTCGCCGCAACGGGACGCACCGGCGGCGCACGGGGCCCAGGCGCCACCCGCGGGCGAACCGGTTGTCGGACAGTGGGGGCCTGATACGCAGCGTGGTGCGCCAGCGGATCGCCGTGCGCCGGGTACGTCGCGGGGCAAAGCCGCCGGCGCTGCCGCGGCGGCCGATGCCGGCGAGCGCGCGGCCGCGTCCAGGGCCGGCGAGCCGCTCGACGCGTCAGCCTGGTGGAACTTGCTGCAGACGCAGTTTGAGCAGATTGTCCGGATCGCGGCTGTACCGCATAGGATGTCCGGTGCATCGGTGTCCGCCGACGAGGTCGAGGAAGCGATGCGGCAGCGGGTCAACGAGGGGCTGGGGCGTTCGTCGCCAGGCGCTTCGGCGGGAGTGGGCCAATTTACTGCAAAGGCCCGATCCTCGACGGCGGCCCGTGCGCCGTCCAAGCGCGCGGCAGCCGCTGCAAGCGGATCGACGACCAAGGGCGGGGTCATGGCGGAAAGCGGCACGTCGGCGGCGGCAGGTAAGTCGGCGACGCACAGCGGCTCGGCGAAGCACGGCCGGCCCGCTGCGAAGGACAAACCTGCTGCGACGCACAGCGAGTTGGCGACGACGACGGGTCGCAAGGTCCCGACGGCTCGCAACGCCGCCCCCCGTGGTAACGCCACGGGAGGACACGGCCGCGACAAGCAATAAGGCCGCCACTGGCAGTAGCGTCGCGCGGACCACAGGCCGTTGACGGCCCGCAAGCGCACCAAGGGACGATGCCGGCGGCCGGCGTGCGCGAGCGCCGCAGCCGGGCTGTCAAATAGCACCACATCGATGCCGGACGCTCCTACGCTGCCGGCTATCCGAGCCTGGCGCAGATCGGCCGATAGGCCAGGGTCAGCGTGTTTCTCGACGCGCTTGGCGCGGACATCGAGCCGGTAGAGCACGTAAGCCGCCTGGCCATGCACCTGCCCGATGCGGTGACCACGCGTAACGACTGGCGGCGCGTGGATGGAATGACGCGCTCTTCGCGCGAACTGATCAGACTTGACTATCGCGACGGGTTGCAGCCGCACGATGCACGGGCCGCGTTTTTTGCGGCTTTTCCTGTAGACCCTCCACCGTCGTGCCCTGTGACGTGGCCGGTGCATGCAGATCAAATGAATCCATCTCGGCTTATTGTCCGGGATTTGTCCGCGTATAGCGGCGAATTTATCGTTTTTAAAACACTTTCTTCTGTCCCCAAAAGCGTGAATTAGGGTTAGGATTGGCGGCCACGTTTGAATAGCAAGGGGCCGCGCCGCGCCGGCGAGGCTTCACGACACCTATGGCCAAGCACATTTCCGCCGATGGGCAAACGGCAGACGCAGCAGACTTCGGGCCAGCGCATGTCGACGGCGCGGATGGCCGGATGCATGAGGACGATACCGGCGTGCCCAAGCCGTCGCCATCGCCAGTCGGCATTGGTGCCCTCGCTCATGAAATCGGCTTGACGAGGGACACGTTGCGCGTCTGGGAGCGCCGATACGGTTTTCCTCGACCGCTGCGCAACACGGGAGGCGAGCGCCTGTATCCGGCCGAGCAGGTCCGCAAGCTGCGGCTCGTGAAGCAGTTGCTGGACGTCGGACATCGCCCGGGCAACGTGCTGCCGCACCCCGAGCCGGTTCTGCGTGAGATGGTGCGCCAGAGCACGCCGGTGTCACGCCACGTGGACCTGGCGCCGCTGCTCGAACTAATCGATACGGAGCGTTGGACGGCGCTGCGCGACGAATTGATGTGGCGCCTGGCGCGCGTGGGCATCGAGCGCTTCATCGACGAAATCGCGATCCCGCTTGGCGCGCGGGTGGGCCACGCGTCGGTGGGCGGATCGCCGCGCGCTACGCATGCGCCAGCGCTCGGTCAGGTGCTGCAGGATGTTTTCCGACGTGCGGTGAGGTTGCTCACGGATGGCGCGCGGGGCCGGCCTTGCGCGCTGCTGGCGGCGGTCCCGGGCGCGGCGCATGATGTGCAACTGGCGATGATGGAAGTCTTGTTTGTGCTCGCCCGTTGTCGCTGTGCGGTGATGAGTGCCGGCGTATCGCTCGACGAGATCGCCGACGCGGCGCGCGCCAGCGATGTCGATATGGTCGTGTTGTCGATGGCGGCCGCACCCGACGCCGCGTCGGCCGCGCGCGCAGCCGACGAGCTGCAGACGCGGCTGCCGCCGCAGGTGCAACTGTGGACCTGCGGCGGCAACGTCCCGCGCCGCCTCGCGCGACAGGGAATCCAACACTTGGTGTCCATGACGCACATCGATGGCGCAGTCGCGCAGTGGCGGCGACATCGCGTGCTATTATAATTGCCTGAACGCCGCATATTGACGCCGCGCAACTGCCAAACACGAAATGGATAACAGATGCTGCGCGGCCGCTTCGCGGCAACGTGGATTCTCTCGGAAGGCGCCGCCCGCTGCGGCATTTTTCCGCACCCGGGCGGGCCGCACTCACGTAAAATCCTGCGTTTGCCCGTCGGCCCGGTCGAACCATGCGGCGCACGATATCGATGACGGGCGCGCAACGCAGTCTACGCTTTTCAGGTTGATAGGGTGGCACCATGAAAACCATGCTTTATCCGGAACTCTACCGCTCGCTCGAATCGGTTCGCTGGGATATGGAAAAGGATATTCCGTGGGACAAGTTCGATAGGTCGCTGCTGACTGACGAACAGGCGAACACGATTAAGATGAACGCGATCACCGAATGGTCCGCGTTGCCGGCGACGGAGATGTTTCTGCGCGACAACCATAACGACAGCGACTTCTGCGCGTTTATGAGCGTCTGGTTCTTCGAGGAACAAAAGCATGCGCTGGTATTAATGGAATATCTACGGCGCTTTCGCCCCGAATTCGTGCCGACCGAGCAGGAGTTGCACGCGGTGCGTTTCCCGTTCGATCCGGCGCCGCCGCTGGAAACGCTGATGCTGCATTTCTGCGGCGAGATCCGGTTGAACCACTGGTACCGGCGTGCGGCCGAGTGGCATACGGAGCCAGTAATCAAGCACATCTATGAGACGATTTCACGCGACGAAGCGCGGCATGGCGGCGCCTACCTTCGGTATATGAAGAAGGCGCTGGCCACGGCCGGCGACTCCGCGCGCGCCGCGTTCGCGAAGATCGGTGTGCTGATGGCGTCGGCCCGGCGCACCGAAAAGCCGCTGCATCCGACGAATCTACACGTGAATCGGCAGTTGTTCCCGCGGGACACCGTGCAATCGCGACTGCCCGACCCGGAATGGCTTGAGCGCTGGCTAGACGAACAGATCCGATTCGACGACACGTGGGAAAAAAAGGTGATCGAGCGGATCTTGCACAACCTGTCGCTGCTGTTCGAGCGTACGTTTACGACGGCACAGGAGTTGAACCGTTACCGCAAGGAGTTGACGGCGCGACTGCAGCGCGATACCAACGTGGGCGGCACAGAGCAGCCGGCGTAGGCCAATGCCGGCTTCGTTTGAGCGCAAGATCGTCAAGTGGCAGAGGCTGCTCGCGCGTCGGCCCTCGCTCGGCGCGCCGGTCGTGTTCACCAATGGTGTGTTCGATATCCTGCATCGTGGGCATGTGACGTATCTAGACGACGCCCGCGCGTTGGGCGCGTGCCTGGTGGTGGGCGTCAACAGCGACGCGTCGGTGCGGCAACTCGGTAAGGGCGACGATCGCCCGATCAATACGGAAGCGGACCGCATGGCGTTGCTTGCCGCGCTGGAAAGCGTTGATTACGTCGTGATGTTCGATGCGTCGACGCCGATCGAGTTGATTCGCGCGTTGCGCCCGGACATCTTGGTCAAGGGTGGCGACTACGATATGGACAAGCTGCCGGAATCGGCACTGGTGCGCAGCTGGGGTGGCCGCGCACTGGCGATTCCGTTCGAGCACGATCGCTCGACGACGAAGCTGCTACAGCGCGTACGCGCCCGCTGATTACGGCTGAGCGCGCAGGCGGCTATCTTTGCATCCCGGCTTGGCCCACCGATCACACTGGCTGTGACAGTGATTGGGGCAGTGACAGTGGCTGCGGCTATGCCGGGGCAAGTGGCTGTGCGCGCATCGCATCCGGACGTACCTAGCTGCTCCGATGAGACGGCTCCCTGGGGCTAGCGGCCGGAGCCGGGTCGAACGTGCCGCTGAGCGTCACGAATCCGAGTAGGCTCGCCACCATCAATCCTGCAATCAACCCGTGCAGCCTCTGCGTTTCCCCGTGCTTGCATGTCAGGGGCCGCTGTGTCAGGCCTCGTGCTTGTGCGCCGCCACCTCGTCCTGCGCAATCAGCGCGAGCCCAGACAGGATCAAATGATCGTGCCGCGTGTGCGGCACGGTCAGCGCCGGCGCCAACGCGTCGGCGGCGCCGCCGCCAAGCACCATGCGTACTGGCGCGCCACCGAGTTCGGCACGCCATGTTAAGTAAGCATGCTCGATCAGGCCGGTTTGCGCGAGCGCGCATCCGGCGCACAGCGACGCGGGCGTGTCGGTGCCGAACGCCAGGCCCGGCTTGCCGGCTAGCGCGGAGCGTGCGCCCGCTGGCGTCAGCGTCGGCAATTGCGCGGTATGCTCGCCGAGCGAGCGCATCATCAATGACCATCCCGGTGCAATCAAGCCGCCCACAAAGATGCCGTCGGCGCGCAGCGCCTCAATCGTTGTCGCGGTACCGAGCGTGACGATCAGCAGATGCTCATGCGGGTAGGCCGCATGAGCACCGATCATGCCGGCCCAGCGATCGGTGCCCAGTTGTGCCGGCTCGCCATATCCGTTGGTCACTCCGCACTGCGAGTGGCGCGATACGATGGTCGTGCGTGCGATGCCGGGCCAGCGCGCATCGAGCATCGCCGACAGGCGCGCGGCGACGTGCTGGCCCGCAACGTTGGAGATCCAGATATCGGCGGGTGTCGGCAAGTCGTCCCACTGCAATCCTGTCGCGCGCGTGGCGACGTCGCCCTGCGCGTCGTCTAGCGGGTTTTCGTGCGAGAACGCGCCGAGTTGCCACAGACGGCCATCGGCGCGCACCAGTGCCCATTTGGTGCGGCTATTGCCCGCGTCGATCACCAGGCGGTGGCCGGCCGCGCCGGTAAGGTCAGGATCGGTCATGGTGGCTTATGCGTCGTTGTTGTGCGGCTGATCACGCGCGCGTTCGGTGGCGGGTAGCTTGCCGGCGCCCGGGAGCTCGGCGACGGGGGTGTCAGACTTGGGCTCGCCGCCGGTGGACAATCCTGATGGGGGCAGTCCGGATGGAGGCAGTCCCGCAGTGGATTCGGCAGCCGTCGGCAGCCCGCCCGTGCGCGCACCGCAAGCAGACATACTGGGCGCCGGCTGCGCCGGCACATCGGCGCTTGCGGCAAGCCGCAGTGACACGTCGCCCGTGGCGATTGCCCGGATTGCTTGTGGCGTGCGTATCAGCAATTGTCCTTGTTCATCAACGCCGTATGCGATGCCGCGTGCCATTTCGTCGCCCTGCTCCAGGACCACAACTTCCTGACCCGCATACGCATGCTCGGCGATCCAGGTGTCATGGAACGGCTCAAAGCCATGCCGGCCGAAGCGCTCCAGCCCGACTGCCAGCGCATTGAGCACCGCGCCGAGCACGGGGGTGAGCGCAGCGTGCGGCCACGCGCGGCAGAGCGCACCAGGCAGGGTCGGCAGCGTGGCGCGCAGCGTTTCGTGCAACGACGTGATCTGTTGCTCCAGCTCATCGTCGCCACTGACGTTCAGGCCCACGCCAATCACCAGGGCGGTGGCGTCGCGCGTACTCCATACGGTTTCCACGAGCACGCCGGCCAACTTCGTGCCGTCCAACAGGATGTCGTTTGGCCACTTGAGCGAGAGCCGTCTGCTGCTATCCAGCGGCAGGGTGCGCAGTCCCGCTACAATCGTCGCGCCGAGCGCCAGGCTCAACCCGGCGAGCTGGTTCGGCGCACGCGGCATCAAGTAGCCAAGCGAGAGCAGCAGCGCATTGCCCGGGGTGGCCAACCACGGCCGGCCGCGCCGTCCTCGTCCCGCCGTCTGCGAATAGGCAACGCGCACGCTCGGCTCGAACGGCACGCCGCGTGCTCCCTTCAGCCGCGCGGCGAGATCCGCGTTGGTCGAGCCAGTCTCGTGGACTATCTCAAGCGCCCAGCGCGAAGGCCATGGATCGAGCAACTCAAGGAGCCGTTCGCGTTCGATGCGGCGGGCCGCCGTCGGCCGCGAATCGCCGCTGGCAGCGGCCTTGCCCGGGATGCCGGGCGGATCAAGGGGGAAAGAAGGATCGGACATCTTGCTATTGTAGCGAGGCCGTGCCGCGCCTTTCGATACAATGACGCTACATTGACCCTATGCCGTGCCCGCTTTGGATTTCGAGACGCCGCCGCTGCTCACTATCGATGCCGTGAAAACGAGCCAGGGCCGGTCCGTGCCGTCGGGTACGGCGATTCGCCTGGGCGGCCAATGGACCGCACTCTCGCTGGCGTTGGATCAGCGGCGTGGCGGCATCGCGGCCAAGCTGCGCACGATGCGTGACGCGGCGGCTCGGGCCGACACGCTGTGGGACTTGTCGCAAGTCCAGCGGCTGGACCATGTCGGCGCACAAGCGCTGTGGCAGATTTGGGGACGGCGTTTGCCGTCCGGCATCAGTCTGACCGGTACGCAGCGCGAGATCTTCGATCGGATTACGCTGCTGGATGCAACGCGCGAGCCTGCCAAGCCGGCGGTGGCAATCGATCCCATCACGCGGCTTGGACTCGCGATGTTCGGTTTCGCCGGGCACCTGCGCGACGGCATCACACTACTCGGTGGCCTAGTGATGGATGGCGGCAGGCTGCTGCGCGAGCCGCGCCGAATCCCGTGGCGCGAAATTTCCGCGAACGTCTATGCGGCCGGCGCGCAGGCGCTGCCGATCACCGCGTTGGTCGCCTTTCTGATTGGCATCGTACTATCGTATCTGTCTGCGCAACAACTCAGGTTGTTCGGCGCGAACGCATACATCGTCAACATCCTCGGGCTGTCGATCATTCGGGAGCTTGGCCCGGTGCTTGCGGCGATTCTCGTGGCCGGCCGCTCTGGCTCGGCGATCACTGCGCAGTTGGGCGTGATGCGCGTGACCGAGGAGTTGGATGCGATGCGCGTCATGGGGATCTCGCATGGGCTGCGGTTAATTTTGCCGCGGGTGATCGCGCTGGGTGTCGCGATGCCGCTGCTCGTGATGTGGACCGACGCCATCGCGCTGACCGGCGGGATGCTGGCCGCGCAACGGGTGCTCAATATCGATATGAGTTTCTTCGTCCGTTCGTTGCCGAACGCGGTGCCGGTGGCGAACCTGTACATCGGGTTGGGCAAGGGGGTGGCGTTCGGCATGCTAATCGCGCTGGTCGGCTGCCATTTCGGCTTGCGCATCAAGCCCAATTCGCAAAGCTTAGGCGAAGGAACGACCATGTCGGTGGTGTCCTCGATCACGGTCGTGATTTTGGCCGACGCAGTGTTCGCGATCCTGTTTCAACGGATCGGGTTATCGTGAGGCGCCGATGACCCAACCGCACGCGCTGACCTTGATGGCCCTTGCTCACGGTGTACCGCCGGTGGCCGAGCCTGTCATCGAGGTAACCGATCTGACCAAGCGCTATGGCCGCACGGTGATCCACGAGCATCTGGACCTGGAGGTGCGGCGCGGCGAGATCGTAACGCTGGTCGGCGGTTCCGGCTCCGGCAAAACGACGCTAATCCGGCAGATCCTCGGGCTCGAGGCGCCGAACGCGGGCACGATTCGCATCTTCGGCGAGGATACCGCGACGATGAGCGAGCACGCGGCGCAATTGCTGCGCAACCGTTCGGGCATGTTATTCCAGCATGGTGCGCTGTTTTCCGCGATGACGGTATTCGACAACATCGCGCAGCCATTGCGCGAACTGGGCAAGATCCCGCCGGCGCTATTGTCGGATATCGTCATGCTGAAGCTCGAAATGGTCGGGCTGTCGGGTCGGCACGCGACCCAGATGCCGGCCGCGCTGTCCGGTGGGATGGTCAAGCGCGTCAGTATCGCGCGTGCGTTGGCGTTGGAGCCGGAGTTGTTGTTCCTGGACGAACCGACTGCCGGCCTGGACCCCCAGGCCTCGGAGGCGTTCGTCGAGTTGATTGCGACGCTGCATCGCGCACTCGGCCTGACGGTGGTGATGGTCACGCATGACCTAGACACGATGGTGTCGTTGTCCACGCGCGTGGCGGTGCTGGCCGATCGCAAGGTGATCGTCGCGGCGCCGCTCGAGCAGGCCGCTGGCGTCGACCACCCGTTCATCCGCGAGTATTTTTTGGGCATGCGCGGCCGCCGCGCACTGCAGGCGCTGCCAGCGTCGCGCCGTGCCCAACTGCCGGCGGCCGCGCTCGAGCCGATACCCGACGACGCATTGCTCGAAGTCGAGCACGCGGCTCGGCGCGGGCATTGCGGTGATCACGCCGAGCGTCGCCGACCGGGCGTCGGCGTTGAGGGAAGCTGAGATGGAAAATAAGTCACATGCATTCTGGGCCGGGCTATTTACGATCGTGCTGCTGGTGGCGATCGCGTTGACGATCGCGTGGTTTAGCATGGACCGCACCGAGCGCGTCCCGTATGACCTGGTCGCCACGACGAACGTAACCGGCTTGCGCGCTGACGCGGCGGTGCGCTATCGCGGACTGGCGGTCGGCAAAGTGCAGAACATTCACTTCGACACGCACCGCCCCGGCCGGATCGTGATCCGGATTCTCGTGGACAAGCGCGTGCCGCTGACCCACTCGAGCTTCGCGTCGCTCGGCTTTCAGGGCGTGACTGGGCTGGGCTTTATCCAGTTGGATGATACCGGCGACGATCCGCATCCCGTGACCTCGTCCGACGAGAACGTCGCGCAGATCCCGATGCGGCCTGGCGTGTTCGACGATTTGCAGCGGCGTGGCGTGGCGTTGCTCAATCAGATGGAGAAAATTGCGGTTAACCTGCAGCAGATGACCGACGAGCCGAAGCGCCAGCAATACTGGGCCACCGCGCGCAGCATCCAGGATGCGGCCAGCGGCGTGGCCGCGCTCACGCAGCATCTGGAGCCGGTGACACGCAAGCTGCCGAACACGATCGACGAGTTGAACCGGACGATGGGCTCGGTCAACGTGCTGGCGACCAGCTTGTCCAATCCCAATGGGTCCGTGGCGGTCAATCTGAACCGGATGGGCCAGGCGGCCGAGCAGGCGGGTGTGGCATTGGCGCAACTGAATACATCGATGCAGGAACTGAGCGCGCGAGTCGGCTACGAGACGTTGCCCCGCGTGAATGCGCTGACCGACGGCGTCAAGCAGGCCATGCGGTCGGTCAACAGCGCGGCAGGCGCGATCAACGCGAATCCGCGCGCACTGCTGTTCGGTGCGCCGCCACCCGAGCCGGGGCCCGGCGAGCCGGGCTTCTCGTGGTCGTCCAGCTCCTCGCGCTGACGTATGCACGTTGCCGTACTGCACGGCGGGCGTCCATTCGACAAGGATTATCGATGTCATCACATATTATTGGTTCGCTTGCGGTATTACTGGGCGCGATCACGTTCGGCGGATGCGGCACGGCTGCACACCGCGCGTCGCCGGCGGCCCATTATGATCTCGGCGCGTCGGCCAGTGCGGTGCCCTCCGGTCCGATGAGCCTGAGCGGGGCGGCAACTCGCGCCGGCGTTGCGGCGTCGGCGTTCGGTCCGTTTAAGCTGGTCGACATTGGCGCGCCGGTGGGCCTGGATTCGAACGGCATCGTCTATCGACTCGCCTATGCGCATGCGTGGCAGCCGCGCACTTACGCGTTCAGCCGCTGGGCTGCGACGCCAGCACAGTTGCTGACGCAACGTTTGCGCGCGCTGCTCGGCGCACGCGGCGCGGTGGTCTCGCCCGGGGACCCGGTGTTGGCGCCGGTGTTGAGGGTTGAATTGCTGGACTTCGAGCAGATCTTCGACAAGCCTGGCGCGAGCCGCGGCGTCGTCGCGTTGCGTGCGACGTTGATGCGGCGGGACGGACAGTTCATGCAGGCGACGTTCCGCGCCGATGCGCCGGCGCCGTCCGCCGACGCGATCGGCGGCGTGCGCGCCCTCGCGCAGGCCAGCGACGCTGCGCTGTCGCAACTGGCTGACTGGCTGGCCAGCCAGCCGGTGCTCGCGCGCTAAGTGACGCGGGCGCACGGCGTGCCGGCTGCCTCGTCGTTATAATCGACTCAATGCCGATCGCGGGACCGCTTTCAATGACTTCTTTTTATAAGCACCACGTTTTCTTCTGCTTGAACCAGCGCGATCCCGGCGACCGCCCGAGTTGCGCAAACTGCGGCGCGCAAGCGATGCAGGAATACGCGAAACGGCGTATCAAGGCGCTGGGCCTTGCTGGCGAGGGCAGGGTGCGCATTAACAAGGCGGGGTGCCTGGACCGCTGTGAGCTCGGTCCCGTGTTGGTCGTGTACCCTGATGCGACGTGGTACACCTATGTCGATGAAGCAGATATTGATGAGATCATTGATTCGCATCTGGTCGGCGGCCGGATCGTCGAGCGCCTGCTGGTCGACATGCCGCGCGGCGGAGGCGTGAGCGGATGAACGCGCAAACGGAAAAATATCGAATCGACGGTCCGGTCGGCAGGATCGAGATCGCGATCGATCGTCCGGAGCGTGGCGGCGCAGGGGGCGCGCCACGCGGGCTGGCGTTGGTCGCACATCCGCATCCGCTGTTCGGCGGCTCGTTGGATAACAAGGTCGCGCAGACACTGGCACGCACGTTGGTGCAACTCGGCTACGTGACGGTGCGACCGAACTTCCGCGGTGTCGGTGCCACCGAAGGCGAGCATGATGACGGGCGCGGCGAACAAGATGACCTGATTGCGGTGATCGACCACGCGCGCACGCTGTTGGGGCTGGCCGGTGTGCCGCTGGTGCTGGCGGGTTTCTCGTTTGGCACATTCGTGCTATCACACGTGGCGCAGCGACTGCGCGAACGCGGCGACGCGATCGAGCGCATGGTATTCGTCGGGACCGCGGCGAGCCGTTGGCAGGTCGCTGACGTGCCGCTTGACACCATCGTGATTCACGGCGAACTCGACGATACGGTGCCGATTGCGTCAGTCTACGACTGGGCGCGGCCGCAGGAACTGCCAGTCGTGGTGATCCCGGGTGCTGAGCATTTTTTCCATCGCAAGCTGCACATCCTGAAGCGGGTGATCGCCGAGCGCTGGCGCGTATAATGGGTGTCGCGTCGCCGCACAAGCGGTTGGCGCATCACCCGTGCCGAGCCGGTGTTGGTTCGCCGCGTGGACACGAACGCCTGATTCGCTCGCTAGTCCAATCGGCTTGCGCCGCGGGCCGCCGTAGTGGGCCGCTTCCCGAACTCCCCCGTTTAACGTCGATTCGATTGCTATGCGTTTGACCTTTGTCCCGACCGTTGCCGCCCGCGCGGCAACGCTCGCGTGCGTGCTGCCTGCCGCACTGGCCGCTTCCGCTCTCCTCGTTCCCGCCGACGCGCTTGCGCAAGTGCCGCCTCCGGCCGTCAATGCGCGCTCGTGGGTGCTCGTCGATGCCAGCAGCGCGCAGACGCTTGCGTCAGCCAACGCCGACGAGCGGGTCGAGCCCGCTTCGCTGACCAAGTTGATGACCGCGTACCTGGTGTTCGATGCGTTGAAGACCAAGAAAATCTCGATGGACCAGACCGTGATGCCGGGCGAGGCGGTGCGTCGCGTGGGCACGGACGAGTCGCGTATGTTCATTGAGGCGAACAAGCCGGTGACCGTGCACGACCTGGTGTACGGGATGATCGTGCAGTCGGGCAACGACGCGACGATCGCGCTGGCCGAGCTTGTTGGGGGCAGCGAAGCGCACTTCGTGCAGATGATGAACGAGGCGGCGCAGAAGCTGGGCATGAAGAACACGCATTACGCCGACGTGAATGGCATGCCGGACCCCCAGCACTACACGAGCGCGGCCGACCTGGCCGTGCTGTCGATGCATCTGATTCGCGACTATCCTGAGTATTATTCGATTTTCGCGGTCAAGGATTTCACGTACAACAAAATCAAGCAGCCGAACCGCAACCGGCTGTTATGGATCGACCCGACCGTGGACGGGCTCAAGACCGGCCATACGAAGGCGGCCGGCTACTGCCTGATCGCCACCGCAAAACGGCCGCTGCCCGGGGTGCCAGACGCGTCGCGCCGGCTGGTGAGCGTGATGATGGGCGAGCCCAAGGAGCACGATCGCACGCAGGACAGCTTAAAGATGCTGAACTACGGCTACGCGGCGTATGACACGGTGCGCCTGTACAAGGCCAACCAGGTCATCGATTCGCCGCGCGTGTACAAGGGTCAGCAGAGCGCGGTACCGGTTGGCGTCAAGAGCGACCAGTACATCACGGTCCCGAAGGGGGTGGGCGAGAAGATCAAGCCGGTGCTCGAGCGCCAAGATCCGCTGGTCGGCCCGATCGCCGCCGGGCAGGTGGTGGGCACGGTGAAGGTCATCGCCGACGGCAAGGTCCTGACGCAGTTCCCGGCCGTGGCGCTGCAGGCCGTACCGCAGGCCGGCATCTTTGGGCGTCTGTGGGACTCGTCGCTGCTGATGCTGGCCAACAAGAAGTAAGCCGAGGACCAGGCGATTGGCCGCCGAGGCCGGCGTACCCCGCGCGCCGTGCGCCGCATGAAACCGAGGATCGAAGGAACGCTGTCATGATTGGAAGAAGGCTGCCATGAACTCATCCAACGAATCGCTGCTGCAGTTTCCGTGTGACTTCCCGATCAAGGTGATGGGCAAGGCGCACCCGCAGTTCCAGCAGGCCATCGTCGAGGTGGTCCGGCAATTCGATGTCGAGTTCGACGACAGCCGGGTCCAGAGCCGGCCGTCCAGCGGTGGTAACTACGTCGGCCTCACGGTGACGGTGCGTGTGAGTAGCCGTACGCAACTCGACGACCTCTATCGTGCGTTGACCGGGCACCCGATGGTGAAGGTCGTGCTATGACGACCGGGCGAGCGCCGTGCGTGGACAATCGCCGCGCGTGTCGCGCCGTCGTGATGCAGCACGGCGCCCGGTGCAGCCGTCGCGCGGCTGCACCCGTGGCGCGTCGCGTGGCACGGCTGTAGCGCTTACTCGGCGGCCGTGGAAATGGGTAGGCCGCTCGGGCATTGCGCGTACAGGGCGCGAAAGCGCCCGGCCTCCTCGCGCAGCCATTCGAGCAACACCGTGACCCGACGTGTCTCCAACAGCGGTGGTGGACAGACGACCCAATACGTCCCCGGGCTGGGGCCGTCTATGTCGAATAGTCGCACGAGCCGGCCGTTGATCACCTCTTGCATCGCAAGCGAGCGGCGCACCAGCGCAATGCCCTGGCCCTCCAGCGCGGCTTGCAGCAGCATCGACGAGTCGTGGTATAGCACCCCGCGCCGCGGCTCGCTCCAGCCGCTCAGACCCGCCGCCTGGAACCATGGACCCCACATCTCGTCGTCGTTGCGCAGCAGTGTCAAGCCGGCCAGCTCGGCCGGCGTTTTCGGCAGCCGGCCGCCGTTGAAGTCGGGCGTGCATACCGGGAAAAAGACCTCATCGAGCAACGGCTCGACGAACAGCCCCGGATAGTTGCCGCCGCCAAAGCGCAGCGCCACGTCGACATCGTCTCGATTAAAGTGCGTGATCGCGTTGGTGGACAACAGTTCGACGTCGATTTCCGGGTGCCGCTCGATGAATCGTCCGATCCGCGGCGTCATCCAGCGTGCGGCAAACGACGGCAGCACGCTGATCACAAGCCGGCGTTCCCGGTCACCGGCGCGAACCGCATCGGTGGCCGCGGCAATGTCGAACAGTGCGGCGCGTACCTGGGCCGCATAGCGGTGAGCGCAATGGGTCAACCTGATCCGCTTGCCATCACGCTTGAACAGCGGCATGCCGAGTTCGGCCTCCAGCGCGCGGATCTGGTGACTGATCGCGCTGTGCGTCACGAACAGTTCCTGAGCGGCACGCGAAAAGCTTTCTAGCCGGGCTGCGGCTTCAAAAGCCTTCAACGTGCCTAGGTTGGGCAAGTGACGCAGGTCCATGGCGCTTTCCTCTCCGGTGCGTGGCGCGCGTCGCGGTGCTGCCGCCTTTGTTAATTATGCTCACAAGACGGCGAAAAAACATCGTTTTGCGCCGTCATCGGCTATCGCTACGATTCTAGTCATCCTGGTGCATTTCGGGCGAGGGCAGGAGGGTACGATGAAACCCCTTTATTCAAGCATCACGTTCGAGGTTCAACCCGGGCAGACCGTGCCGCTGCGCGTGAGCCGGGGCGTGGCGCTCACCATCGAAGGCGAGCGCGTTTGGATCACCCGTAGCGCGGACGAGCACGACTATTGGGTGGGCCCGGGCGAATCGCTGCCGCTGCGGCCCGGCGAGCTAATGTGGCTCGGCACCGAAGGCACGCGCACCGCGCGGGTGACCGTGACCCTGCACCCTCACTATACCCAACGTATTGCGTCATGGTGGTCGCGCCGACTGTCCGCCAGCCGGTTCGGCTGGCATACCGGATGGTTGTCAGTCTGATAGACCGGATGGCTACCAGTCTGATTGTCGCGGGTACGGGCGGGTCCACTTTTCGGTAAACTGACGGGATCATGCCCGCGCCGTCATTTAAATCCAGCACTGAACCTGTCGCGTTGGCGGCGATGTCCAACGATGTCGTCGTGCGCTGGCGTGGCCTCGAGCCCTACGAAGCGAGCTTCGACGCGATGCGCGAGTTCACCGCCGCACGCACGCCGCTTACTACGGATGAAATCTGGCTGGTCGAGCACCCGCCGGTCTACACGCTGGGCCAAGCCGGCAATCCGGCCCATCTGCTGGCCGCGCATCATGGTATCGCGCTGGTCCAAGTCGATCGCGGCGGGCAGATCACCTACCACGGGCCGGGCCAAGTTGTCGCATACCTGCTGATCGATTTGCGGCGCCGCCGGCTATGGGTGCGTGACCTGGTGACGCGCATTGAGCAGGCGGTGATCGACACGCTGGCAGCGTATAATCTAGTCGGTGAACGGCGGGCCGGCGCGCCGGGCATCTATGTCGCCGACGGATTCGCGCATCGCCATGCTGGCGCGAAGATCGCGGCGCTTGGCCTGAAAATCCGCAATGGCTGTTCGTACCATGGCGTGAGTCTTAACGTGCGGATGGATTTGCAGCCATTCCGCGACATTAACCCATGTGGCTACGTCGGTCTTGAAACGATCGACATGGCTTCGCTCGGCGTGTCGGCGCACTGGCACGATGTGGCGCGAGCACTCGCCGAGCGGCTGACCGGCAACCTGCCGCCGGTCGCCGTCGCCGCATCGCCCGATGCAGCACGCGAAAGGGGCAACCCCGTGGCCGGCTGAGCAGGATGCGGCCGCCACTGCACTGGATTTCGACATGACGACTGCTGTTCCCGACCCATCCGCTACCCTCGCCGCGTCCGCAGCGCATGCTTCTTCCGCCGCCTACGATCCAAGCGCGAAGCAGAAGGCCCAGGCCAAGACCTCGCGGATCCCGATCAAGGTCGTGCCGATCGAGAAGTTGAAAAAGCCGGATTGGATTCGCGTGAAGGCCGCGACTGGCCATTCCCGCTTTTACGAGATTAAGCAGATCTTGCGCGAGCACAACCTGCACACGGTCTGCGAGGAAGCCAGTTGCCCGAATATCGGCGAATGCTTCGGCAAGGGGACGGCGACGTTTATGATCATGGGCGACAAGTGCACGCGCCGTTGCCCGTTCTGCGACGTCGGGCACGGGCGACCGGATCCGCTGGACGCCGACGAGCCGGTGAACCTGGCGCGTACCATCGCCGCGCTCAAGCTGCGCTACGTCGTGATCACGAGCGTGGACCGCGACGACTTGCGCGACGGCGGCGCCGGGCACTTTGTCGAGTGTATCCGGCAGGTGCGGGAGCTGTCGCCGCAAACCCGGGTCGAGATCCTGACGCCGGACTTCCGAGGCCGGTTGGACCGCGCGCTGGCCATTCTCAACGCGGCGCCGCCGGACGTGATGAACCACAATCTCGAAACAGTGCCGAGACTCTACAAAGAAGCGCGTCCGGGTTCCAACTATGCACATTCATTGAAGCTGTTGAAGGACTTCAAGGCGCTGCATCCAGACGTCGCGACCAAGTCGGGGCTGATGGTCGGGCTCGGCGAAACCGAGGAGGAGATCCTGCAGGTCATGCGCGACTTGCGGGCACACGATGTCGACATGCTGACGATCGGCCAGTACCTTCAACCGTCGGAGCACCACCTGCCGGTGCGTGCCTACGTGCATCCGGACACCTTCAAGATGTACGAGCGAGAAGCCTATGCGATGGGGTTCACGCACGCGGCCGTCGGCGCAATGGTGCGCTCTAGCTATCACGCGGACGTACAGGCGCAGGGCGCGGGCGTCGTCGCGGCGGGCTGAGGGTGCGAGCGTCGTCGCGAACCGAGGGAGCGGGCAGGGCCACCAGGACGCGGAAACCTGCGGCGATCCGTCGCCTAGCTTCGGCCGGGGTGTGTCGTCTCCGGGCAGCGCCAGCCGGTCCCGTCTGGTTGCCTGCGCCGGCTTTGCCGTCTGGTCTCGCCATCATTGTCCAGTCCGCTGGATTGCCAGCGTTGGCCTGTCGTAGGCTGCCGACGTGAGTCTATCTTCAGACGCCGACGTTAGCCTATCGTCAAGTTGCCGATGTGGGCCTGTCGTCAGGCTGCCAGCGCTTTTTCCAGCAGCTGATCGAGTTCCGCGAATTGCGGCGGACCGACATACTGTTTCAAAATTTGGCCGTCGCGACCGATCACGAAGGTGGTCGGTGTCAACTGGACGTTGCCAAACTGTTTGGCGGCGGAACCATCGTCCATCGCCACCTTGAACGGCAATTGCCGCGTTTGCGCATAGTTGGCCACGTACATCGGCGGATCGTATTGCATCGCGACGGCAACGAATTCGAGGCCCTGGTCTTTGAACCGGTTGTACGTGTCGACCATCTGAGGCATTTCCTTCACGCACGTGTCGCAACTGGTCGCCCAGAAGCTGACCAGATAGACTTTGCCCTTCAGGTCCGCGGTGCTCAGCTTCTGGCCGGACAGCAGCGTGAAGCTTGCAACGGGTGCCTGCTTATGCGTGCCGAAAGCGAAATACGCACCCACGACCAGCGCGATGGCAACGAGCGCGGCTGCGATCCATGAGCGGGATGGGCGGGAAGTGGCGGACGGGCTCATCGGCGTTTTTTCGGCTGACGCGACGCCGGTGGCGCCGCCGGATAGCATAGCAATGATAGCCGACATTCTATCGCTGATTCGCGGTACCCGTGAGGCACGCGTGCCCGCTGCGGCCCGATCGGCGCGTCGGCGATAATTGTCGTTTTTGCGCCATGCCGCACTGATCTCTGGCCGTGGCCGCGCGACGGAGGCTGATTCAATGTTAAACCGACGTTTATGCTGGGTAATCTGGGCTATTTCGCTGCTGACCGTCGCTTGTTCACCGCAATTTGACTGGCGCACGGTGCGCAATGACGAGGGGCGCTACACGGTGATGTTGCCGGCCAAGCCGTTGCTTGACGAGCGAGTGCTCACGATTGCCGGGCACGCGCTGAAGATGCAGATGCAAACGGCGACGGTCGGCGACGCGATGTTCGCCGTTGGCGTTGTGGCGCTCCCCGCCGATGATCCCGTGCTTCGTGCGCAAGTGCTCACGTACCTGCAAAGTGGTTTGGCGCGCAACGTGGGGGCGCAGCCCGTGTTGCACGTGGTCCGAATTCCGGGCAGCTATGGCGCCGGGGGTGAATCGCGCATCGCGATGGATGTGGCCGGTCCGGTGGCCCATAGGCAAACACAGGGGCAGCGCGCGATCCATGCGCAGTTTGTCGCGCGCGATCGGCGCGTGTACCAGGCGGCGGTCGTGTCCTCGCGCGAGCCCGACCCGGTGCAGCTAGAACAGTTCTTTGCGTCGTTGACGGTGGATTAAGGTCTGTTTTTTTTCAATAGCTGGGAATCCTCGCTGTTGCGCCGCGTCCCTGTGTTGATGTTTCAAACGAGCTATAGGCACTAACCACGCGATTCTTATTGGTTTTTCATACTGTCCACATGTCCTGTGGATAACTTTGTTGAAAAGTACCCGGGTTACGGCTCGGGAGCACGCTGCGACACCGCCTGCAGCGAGATTGACGTGATTCCAGGCCGTCGATGCATTTCCTTTATTTTCATGGGCTTGCGGTAAACCGTCGGAGATCTGGCGGATTCGGCCCAGAAGCGGTGTCACTATCCAAACAGATGTGTATAAGTCAAGGCTCGTTTTCGTCCGACGTTTCACTTTCGTGCTGAATTCCACATGCTGGCGTGCCTAGGGTAGTAGACTATGTGCCCGCACGCGATCGGCGTGCGGTTGAGAGTCGCGGGCAGGATCAGACAGTGATCGACGCACGCCGGTATTGCACCGCCTCGCCGACGTGAGCAACAAGCACGTCATCGCTTAGATCAAGGTCGGCGATGGTGCGCGCAACGCGGCGCACCTTGTCAAAGGCACGCCCTGACCACCCCAGACGCTCGCCGCAGATCTGGAGTAACGCTTCGCCGCGCGGATCGAGTAAGCACCAGCGATTAAGGTCCTCGGCATTCAACGCGCAGTTGGCCTTATGCTGGCGTGCCAATTGACGTTCGCGCGCTTGCTGCACACGCGCCGCGACCGCGTGGCTCGCTTCGCCGCGCGCGCCGGTGCGGCGGGCGAGTTCGGCGGCCGACAGCGAAGGCACGTCAATGACGATGTCGATCCGGTCGAGCAAAGGTCCAGACAGCCTGCCGACATAGCGGGCGATCTGGTCAGGCGTGCAACGGCACCGTCCTAGCGGATCGCCACGCAAGCCGCAAGGGCATGGGTTCATCGCGGCAACGAGTTGGCACGCGGCGGGAAAGTCGGTTTGCGCAGCAGCCCGAGAAATCGTGATCTTGCCCGTTTCGAGCGGCTCGCGAAGGGTCTCCAGCACCGCGCGGCTGAACTCGGGCAGCTCATCGAGGAACAGTACGCCCAGGTGCGCCAGCGTGATTTCGCCGGGACGCGGCGGGTTGTGGCCGCCGACCAGCGCGGCGGCGCTCGCGCTGTGATGCGGTGCGCGAAACGGACGGCGCCGCCAGTCTGCCGCCGTAAAGCCACGGCCGCTGGCGGACAGCAGCATCGCACAGGCCAGCGCGTCGTCGTCCGACATCGGTGGCAGTATGCCCGGCAGACGTTGCGCCAGCATCGACTTGCCGGCGCCGGGCGGTCCCACCATCAGCATGTGATGCGAGCCGGCGGCGGCAATCTCCAGCGCCCGGCGCGCGGCAGGTTGGCCGATCACATCGGCCATATCCAGTGCGAGTTGCGTGGGCACGGCCACGTCGCACGGCTGCGTGCGCTCGATTCGCGCGTCGGGCCCGCCCTTCAGATGCGCGACGAGCGCGGCCAAGTCGGCGGCCCCGAACACGGCCACGCCTGGCGCCAGCGCGGCTTCCGCCGCATTGCCCAACGGCACGTACAGTTCCGGGCACGCCGCGTCGGGGCCAGCTTGTCTCGCGGTGCCGCACGCCATCGCGAACGCGCCCCGGACCGGCCGCAGCGTGCCGCTGAGCGACAACTCGCCGGCGAACTCTCGGCCGGTCAGTGCATCGCACGGCAATTGCCCGCTCGCGGCCAGGATGCCCAGTGCGATCGGCAAATCGAAGCGTCCGGATTCCTTCGGCAAGTCCGCCGGGGCCAGATTGACGGTGATTCGCCGCACGGGCACGTCGAAACCGCAATGGGTTAATGCGGCCCGCACTCGCTCACGGCTCTCACGCACTTCCAGATCAGGCAGCCCGACGATCGCAAACGACGGCAGGCCGTTTGCCAAATGGACTTCGACAGTGACTTCGGGCGCGAGCGCGTGCAACGGCGCGCGGCTGCGGACCACGGCTAGCGACATGGCTTATCCCTGCGGCATGTCGCCACCGATCGGGATGTCCGAGAGCTTGCGCGCTACACACTGTCCGCGCGCGCGGACAGCTTCTGCTCGAGCTCGGCCACACGCCGCTCCAGTTCCTCGAGCCTGAGCCGGGTGCGGGCCAGCACCTGGGCCTGGATGTCGAATTCCTCGCGCGTGATCAGGTCCAGCTTGGAGAAGCCTTGCGACAGCATCGCTTTGACGTTGCGCTCGACATCCTTTGCCGGCGAGTGTTTCAGCATTTTGCTGACGCGGGCCTGCAAATCGTTGAACACGTCGTTTGGCTGTTTCATCGTCATTTCCTCAATCTAAAATGTTGCACAAAGCGCGTGCTTGACCCCTGGCTGCCGCTATCGCGGCGCGATGCACGGCGCGGATGGTGGCACGAATGCGCGGACTTAGTGCAAAAACTGGCTAGATGCCTACTTTTGGTGCAACTCACTGCGGGCCGTTTGGATGCGTGCCAGTCGTTTGCGCAGCCAATGGAAAGACTCTAGCACGTCTGCCACGCTGCGCTGCCACGGCGAGTGCGGCGTTGGCCATCCGGTCGAGCCTCGCTTGACGCAGTGTCCGCGACGCGCCACGGCGACACGCTCAGGCCGCTTACAGCCCGCAGGCGCGGCATTCGGCATGGTAATTGCTATAAGTGGCCCCAGCGCAAGAAGCCAACCACTGAGAGGATTCCATGAAACTCATTACCGCGATCATCAAGCCGTTTAAGCTCGATGAGGTCCGTGAGGCGCTGTCAATGATTGGCGTCTCGGGCATTACGGTGACCGAGGTCAAGGGCTTTGGCCGCCAAAAGGGGCATACCGAGCTGTATCGCGGCGCCGAGTATGTCGTTGATTTTTTGCCTAAAGTCAAAATCGAGGCCGCCGTGACCGACGACATCGTCGAGCAGGCGATCGAGGCGATCGAGCAGGCAGCGCATACCGGCAAGATTGGCGACGGCAAGATTTTTGTCACGCCAATCGAGCAGGTGATTCGCATACGTACTGGGGAGACGGGCGCCGATGCGCTTTGACGCAAGATGCCGGGGCCGCGCAGCGCCTGCAAACGAATTTGAATGAAGGGCAAGGAACAAGAGGAGCCACTATGCGTAAGACTTTGAGGACGTTCCTGATCGTCATGTCGCTGTTGGCGGCCGGCATCGGGCTCCCGGCGCCGGCGTTGGCCGACGGCGCCTTGAGTGCCGTTGCGGCGTCCGCGCCCACGTCTAGCGCGACGAATACGGCCCGTGCTACCAGCGCGGCGCCGGTTTTTGCCCCGGTGGCGGCCGCTGCCGAAGCGTCGGGTGCTGTGTTAGCTATGGGCGTCCGCGCCGAACAGGCGGCCAGCGTGCCCGCCGCACCGACGGCACCCATGGTGCTTGACGCATCGAAGATCAACTCCGGCGACACCGCATGGATGCTGACCTCCACGGCACTCGTGCTGTTCATGACGATCCCAGGGCTTGCGCTGTTCTACGGTGGTATGGTGCGCAAGAAGAACGTACTCGCGACCCTGATGCAGAGCTTTGCGATCACCTGTCTGGTGACGATTATCTGGGTGGTGCTCGGCTACAGCTTGGCCTTCACGCCTGGTAACGCGTTCATCGGCGGGTTCTCCCGCATGCTGCTGTCGGGCATGAGCTTCGTCAGGGGTGACAAGGGCGTCACGCTGACAGTGAGCCACCTGGCCACGACGATCCCCGAATCAGTCTACATGACCTATCAGATGACTTTCGCGATCATCACGCCGGCATTGATCTGTGGCGCGTTCGCGGACCGAATGAGATTTTTGGCGATGCTGGTGTTCATGGCCCTGTGGTCGATCATGGTGTACTCGCCGATCGCGCATATGGTGTGGGAGCCGACCGGCTGGCTATCCGCAGCAGGCATCCTTGACTTTGCCGGTGGCACGGTCGTGCATATCAATGCGGGTATTGCCGGGTTGGTCTGCGCGCTGGTATTGGGCAAGCGCGTCGGCTACGGCCGCGAGGTGATGGCGCCGCACAATCTAGTGCTGACGCTGGTCGGTGCGGCGATGTTGTGGGTGGGCTGGTTTGGCTTCAACGCGGGCTCGGCGCTCGCCGCCGACGGCCGAGCCGGTTTTGCAATGGTGACCACGCAGGTCGCCGCGGCGGCCGCGGCGCTCGCGTGGATGTTCACGGAATGGATTGGCAAAGGCAAGCCGTCTGTGTTGGGCATTGCATCCGGCGCGGTGGCAGGTCTGGTCGCGGTGACCCCCGCATCCGGCTTCGTCGGCGTGTCGGGCGCGCTGATCATCGGCATCTTGGCCGGCGTGCTGTGCTTTCTGTCGGCGACGTGGCTCAAGAACAAGCTGGGCTATGACGATTCGCTCGACGCATTCGGCGTACACGGCGTTGGCGGAATCATCGGCGCGGTGCTTACCGGCGTGTTCGCGCTCAAGGATATCGGCGGCGCCGACGGCAGCGTGATCCTGCAACTCAAGGGCGTGGCCACCACGCTGATCTACAGCGGCGTTGTGTCGTTCGGCCTGCTCAAAGTCATCGACGCGGTCATTGGCCTGCGCGTGACTGAGGAGGCCGAACGCGAGGGGCTGGATGTGGTGCTTCACGGCGAGCACGTCGAATGAGCCTGCGGCGTGCCGGTGGTGGGCACGCCGTAGCAGGCCCATCGCGCAGCAGTGAGAAGGGATACAGCGTTTGACCCGCCGCGAGGCGGGTATTTTTATATCCGCCTCGCTCGATTGGACATCGGCCGTATTGAGCGGTATTTAAGTTGCATCGAACGGTATTTCGGGAGCATTGAACGGTATTGGGAACGCATCGCGCGGTATCTTGGATGCATCAAGCAGTATAGGGACGCGTCGAACCGTCTTCACCCTGTCGTGAAAGCGGGCATAGGGGTGCGCGCGATGCTGACGCGGACCTTGCAACGGGGTAAAACACCCCCACTTGAACGAAGCAACCCTCTACAATCACTTTTTTGAGCCTGTAAGCCTCGAGTTCCCATGGTTCCGCACCTCGTCACCGCGCTCAATGGTCCGCTGCTCGACCTGGAGCGGCGGATTTTGGACGCTACGCCCGCGATCGAGCGCTGGTTCCGCCTCGAATGGCAGGAGCACACGCCACCGTTCTATTGCTCGGTGGACCTGCGCAATGCCGGCTTCAAGCTCGCGCCGGTCGACACGAACCTGTTTCCGGGCGGTTTCAACAACCTGCCCCTTGAAGTGCTGCCGCTCGCCGTGCAAGCCGCGATGGCGGCCATCGAGAAGATCTGCCCGGACGCGAAGAACTTGCTACTTATCCCGGAGCGCCATACGCGTAACGCGTTCTACCTGGACAACCTGGCACGGCTCGCCGCGATCATGCGCCAAGCGGGGCTAAACGTGCGGCTAGGCACGCTGGATGAAACCGTCACCGAGCCTGTCACGCTGCCGCTGCCCGACGGCCAGGGCCTGGTAGTCGAGCCGCTGGAGCGCTCGGCGCGCCGTCTCGGGTTGAAGAACTTTGATCCCTGCTCGATCTTGTTGAACAACGACCTGTCGGCCGGTGTCCCGTCTGTGCTGGAGAACTTGCACGAGCAGTTTCTGCTGCCGCCGTTGCATGCCGGATGGGCGGTGCGGCGCAAATCGAACCACTTTGGCTGCTACGACGAGGTGGCTAAGAAATTCTCCAAGCTCATCGGCGTCGATCCGTGGATGCTCAATCCATACTTCACTCGCGTGTCGGACATCGATTTTACAGAGCGCTCGCATGACGAGGCGCTGGCCGACGCGGTGGACACGGTGCTGAAGAAGGTGGCGAAGAAGTACCGCGAGTACGGGATCGAGGATCGGCCGTACGTGGTGATCAAGGCCGATGCGGGCACCTATGGGATGGGCGTGCTGATCGTGCACGATGCATCGGAGCTTGCCGGGCTGAACAAGCGCGAGCGCAACCGGATGGCGGTCGTCAAGGAAGGGCTGCAGGTGCACGACGTCATTGTCCAGGAAGGCGTGCAGACGTTCGAGCACGTGAACGAGGCGGTGGCCGAGCCGGTCGTCTATATGATTGATCGCTACGTGGTCGGCGGTTTCTATCGCGTCCATGCGGGTCGTGCGCCGGATCAAAATCTGAACGCACCGGGCATGCACTTCGTGCCGCTGGCCTTCGAGCATACGGCGCTGCCGGACGTGCACGCCAAGCCCGGCGCCGCACCGCCGAACCGTTTCTACATGTACGGTGTTGTTGCCCGCTTGGCACTGCTGGCTGCATCGGTCGAATTGGAGAAGACCGACCCCGAGGCGATCCTCGTGTGAGCGCTGGCGCACGCGGGCATCCGCTGCGCGATAATGCACGCTGGATAGCCGCTTGCCGCCGGAACGACCCATGGACATTCTCTTTATTGCCGACCCACTGCCGCAGTTCAAGATTTATAAGGACACGACGTACGCGATGATGGCCGAGGCCGCGCGCCGTGGCCATGTGCTTTATGCGTGCGAGCCGCGGCACGTCGCGTATGTGGGCGGCGGCGTCGAGGCTACGGTACGGCGTTTCTCGATCGTCGGCGATTACACGAACCCGGGTCAGTGGTACGACGCGGAACTCGCGGAGAATCGCGGCCTGGGCACGTTCGGTGCGGTGCTGATGCGCAAGGACCCACCGTTCGACATGGAGTATGTGACATCGACTTGGCTGTTGGAGATCGCCGAGCGGCACGGCGCGCGCATCTTCAACAAGCCGCGCGCGATCCGCGACCACTCCGAGAAGATGGCGATCGGCGAGTTCGCGCGGTTCACCGCGCCCACACTGGTCACGCGCGACGCGGCACGGCTGCGGGCATTCCACGGCGAGCACCGCGACGTGATCTTCAAGCCGTTGGATGGCATGGGTGGCACGGGTGTGTTCCGGATACGCGAGGACGGCATGAACCTGGGTTCGACGATCGAGATGCTCAGCGACAATGGTGCGCGCACTGTGATGGCGCAGCGGTATATCCCGCAGATCAAGGACGGCGACAAGCGGATCTTGCTAATCGGCGGGGAGCCGGTGCCCTATTCGCTGGCGCGGATCCCGCAGGGCACCGAAATCCGCGGCAACCTGGCCGCTGGTGGGGTGGGCCGCGCGCAGCCGTTGACGCCGCATGACCGAGAGATTGCCACGGCGCTCGGCCCGGTGCTGGCCGAGCGCGGCCTGCTGCTAGTCGGCCTGGACGCGATCGGCGATTGGCTCACGGAGGTTAACGTGACGAGCCCGACATGTTTTCGCGAGATCACCGAACAAACAGGGTTCGATGTCGCGGCGATGTTCGTCGACGCGCTGGAGCGCGCGGTTGGCTGACGCGAGGTCGGGACGATCTGTGCCAGCCTGATAAACTATTGAAGTTCATGGCGATTTTGACGCAGGCTGACATGGCTGGCATCTTGATCATTGCCCACGCGCCACTGGCATCGGCGTTGCGGGATTGTGTTGCACATTTCTATGGCAGTCTGCCGCCGCGCATCGGCGTGTTGGACGTGACACCGGAGCGCGACCCGGTGGCGGCGCTGGCCGACGCGCACGCGCAACTGCAGCGGGTGACCGAGCACAATGGTGCACTGGTCTTGACTGACATGTTCGGTGCGACACCGGCTAACATTGCGGCCCAACTGGCGGCGTTGCCGCACGTGCGGGTGGTGGCCGGCGTCAATCTGCCGATGTTGGTGCGCGCGGTGTGCTACCGGACGCTGCCGATCGACATGTTGGCGGACAAGGCGCTGCAAGGCGGCGCGAAGGGCATCCACGGCGTCGTGCCGGGCACGCCTGCCACAGCGGCCTGCCTGCCGTGCGCCGAAATGGCGTCGGCCGCCCACGGCAGTGCGTTGCCGCCGTGTGGCCCCGATCTGCCGGCGGACCCCGCGACGAGCGTGCCATGCGGCTCGACGGGCTGAGCGGCCCGCGCGCGTGCGCTGCCACACCGGGCCTGCGCCCGCCCGACGAAGGCTCTCCATCGTTTCAATCCCAACCAAAACATGATTCAAAGAGAAGCAACGATCGTCAATAAATTAGGGCTCCATGCGCGGGCGTCGGCCAAGCTGACGCAACTGGCTGGCAGCTTTCGGTGCGCGATCTGGATGGCGCGCAACGGCCGACGGATCAACGCAAAGAGCATCATGGGGGTCATGATGCTCGCGGCGGGTATTGGCAGCACGATCACCATCGAGACCGAGGGTCCCGACGAGCAGGCGGCGATGGATGCGATCCTCGCGCTGATTGCGGACAAGTTTGGCGAAGGTCAGTAATGCCAAGAAATCGGCGCGGGCGGCCCGGCAGTATCGACGCGTGTCGCGATCCCGCGCTGCGACATCGCGACGCATTGCCCGATGCTGCACCGCGGGCTGCAGCCAAACAGGGCAGAACCTATAATGGGCGCGCCGGTCTGAGTCTGCGTCAGACATTTGCCGGGCAGGCGTGATAGCGCCCAGCGCAGGTTAGCACGCGCCTGCGATGCTTCCCCATTGCCCAAACACAACTAGAGGAGGCGCGCGTGTCGTTCACGCTGCATGGAATCCCTGTATCTCGAGGCATCGCGATTGGCCGCGCGTACCTGATTGCGCCTGCCGCGCTGGACGTTGCCCATTATCTAGTCGAGCCCGACCATGTCGAGGCCGAGGTGGCCCGCTTCGTCGCGGCGCAGCAGGCTGTCCACGACGAACTCGATACGTTGCGTGCCGAGCTGCCGGCAGATGCGCCCAGCGAGATGGGCGCGTTCCTCAACGTCCACACGCTGATTCTGCACGACGAAATGCTGGTCGAGGCGGTGATCGAGTTGATCCGCGTGCGGCACTACAACGTCGAATGGGCGCTCACCGAGCAACTGGAGCGCCTGGCCAAGCACTTTGATGACATCGATGACGAGTACCTGCGCGAGCGTAAGGCGGACTTGGAGCAGGTCGTCGAACGTGTGCTCAAGGCGTTGGCCGGATCACCGGCCGCCGCCGTGGCGGCCAACGACGTGCGGCACGGCACCGATGAGATGATTGTGGTCGCGCACGATATCGCGCCGGCTGACATGCTGCAATTTAAGACGCAGACGTTTCGCGGGTTTGTCACGGATCTAGGCGGGCGCACGTCGCATACGGCGATTGTCGCGCGCAGCCTGGGCATCCCAGCGGCGGTAGGTGTGCAGCAGGCCAGTTCGCTGATCCGACAGGACGACATGATCATCGTTGACGGCGACCGTGGCGTGGTGATCGTGGACCCGGCGCCGATCGTGCTGGAGGAGTATACGTATCGACAAAGCGAAAAGCTGCTTGAGCAACGCAAGCTGCAGCGGCTGAAGTTTTCGCCGACGCAGACCGTGTGCGGCACGAAGATCGATCTGCTGGCCAATATCGAGTTGCCCGACGATGCACTCGCCGCGTTGAATGCTGGCGCAGTCGGCGTCGGGCTGTTTCGCACCGAATTCCTGTTCATGAACCCGCGTGGCGCGTTGCCGGAAGAAGAACAGCAATTCGACGCGTATCGACGCGTCGTGCAGACGATGAACGGCTTGCCGGTGACGATTCGCACGATCGACGTGGGCGCCGACAAACCGCTCGATTCGCGCGACGAGTTCGAGACGGCGTCCAATCCGGCGCTTGGGTTGCGTGCGATCCGCTGGAGCCTATCTGAGCCGCAGATGTTTCTCACGCAGTTGCGGGCCATCCTGCGTGCGTCGGCGTTCGGGCCGGTGAAGATTCTCGTGCCGATGCTCGCTCATGCGCGCGAGATCGACCAGACGCTGGACCTGATCGCGCAGGCCAAGCACCAGCTCGACGATGCGGGCCTGGCATACGATCCGAACGTGCGGGTCGGCGCGATGATTGAGATCCCGGCCGCTGTGATCGCGTTGCCTCTGTTCCTGAAGCGGCTTGACTTCCTGTCAATCGGCACCAACGACCTGATTCAATACACGTTGGCGATTGATCGCGCGGACAACGCGGTCGCGCACTTGTATGACCCGCTGCATCCCGCGGTACTACAACTGATCGGCATGACCCTGCGCGAAGCCAGGCGAGTCGGTGTGCCGGTGTCGGTGTGCGGGGAAATGGCCGGCGATCCGGCACTGACGCGGCTGCTGCTCGGGATGGGGCTGACCGAGTTCTCGATGCATCCGAGCCAGTTGCTGCTGGTCAAGCAGGAGGTGCTGCGCGCACAGTTGAAGAGTCTGGAAAAGCCAGTCGAGGACGTGCTGGCGTCATACGAGCCGACAGAAATCCAGGCAGCGCTCGACCGGTTGCTGCAGGCATAACGGGGCGGCGCACTACGGCGCGGCGTCAGCGCCGCGATGCGGCACGCCGCAAACCAGGCAATCGGCTTGGCGGCCGATACGCATCGTCTGCCACTCCATCGTCATCGCGTCGAGCATCATCAGCCGTCCGACCAGCGTGCGGCCGATTCCGGCAATTACGCGCAGCGCCTCGGCCGCTTGCATCGCGCCGATGATGCCGACCAACGGAGAGAACACGCCCATCGTCGAGCATGCGACTTCATCGAACGGTTGATCTGGCGCGAACACACACGCATAGCAGGGTGAGGCCGGATCGCGCGCATCGAACGTACTGATCTGCCCATCAAAGCGCAACGCCGCGCCGGATACCAGCGGCACACGATGCCGGACGCATGCGCGGTTCACCGCATGACGGGTCGCGAAATTGTCGCTGCAATCGAGCACGACGTCGGCGCGCCGCACCCATTGCTGCAGCAGCGCGTCGTCCGCGCGCGCGTGGATCGCGTTCACGCGTACGTCGGGATTGATGCGTGCGAGTGTTGCGTGTCCCGACGCGACCTTGGCCTGTCCAACGGTGTCGCTCGAATGCAGGATCTGTCGTTGCAGGTTGGTCAGATCGACGGTGTCGGCATCGACCAGCGTCAGCGTGCCGACGCCCGCTGCACCGAGGTACATTGCGGCTGGCGAACCGAGGCCGCCAGCCCCGATCATCAACACGTGCGCGTGCAGAAAGCGCTGCTGTGCCTCGATACCGATTTCGTCGAGCAGGATGTGACGCGAATAACGCAGCAGTTGGTCGTCGTTCATTGCAACATTCATCAGAGTTCATACGCGGCATGTCGGCCACATCACCGCCGACACGCCGCCGGCGCGCGCGATGCCGGCCGATAACGCGCGCCCGAGAGGACTAGCGTGGCGCGGAAGCGCCGGCAGGCGCCAATGCCGGGGCTTTGTCGGTACCCGGCACCGCGGGTAGCGCGGGCTTCACCGCAATCGGCGCGGACGCGGAGCGGGGCGGCTTGCTTTCGGCCATCCTGCGCTCGGTCAGCGACTTGGAAACTTGCACTGGTTCGCCCTTGAGCTGGTGCATCGCCTGCTGCAGCATGAAGTCATCGCTGCTGCCGAATTCAATCGGTGGACGGCTGCGTTCCTTCTCGCGCTGTTCCTGCGTCTTCTTCGAATTCTGCTCCTCAAGCTGACGCAATTGATCGAGCCGGTTCTGCTCGCGTTTTTCCTGCTCGGCCTTCTCGTTCGGGTCCTGCGTGTTGGCCAGGTGATTCGAATAATCGACCTCGCGCGTGACCAGGGCATCGTCCGGATCGCCGTCCGCGAACTGGTCGATCGGGATGTCGGGACGGATACCCTTATTTTGGATCGAACGGCCGCTCGGCGTGTAGTAGTACGCGGTCGTCAGGCGCAGCGCGGTGTCGGCGGTCATCGGACGCACCGTTTGCACCGACCCCTTGCCGAACGTGGTTTTGCCCATGATCAGCGCGCGATGCTGGTCCTGCAGTGCGCCGGAGACAATTTCGGAGGCCGATGCCGAGTACGCGTTGACCAGCACCACCATCGGCACCGTCTTGTAGATCGCAGGCAGGTTCTTCAGCGGGTCGCTGTTAAAGGTCGATAATCGATAGTTATCGAATGTGTCGCGATAGGTCTGCTTGGCATCGGCGATCTGGCCATTGGTTGACACGACCACCGAATCCGGGGGCAGGAACGCGCCGGCCACGCCGACCGCGCTTTGCAGCAGGCCACCCCCGTTGTTGCGCAAGTCCAGGATCAGGCCCTTGAGCTGTGGTTGCTGGCGTGCGATGTCTGTGAGCTTGGCTGCCAAGTCCGGCACCGTGCGCTCCTGGAAGCTCGTGATGCGCACCCACGCATAGCCTGGCTGCACAATCTTGACCTTCACGCTCTGCACTTTGATCATCGCGCGGGTGACAGTGATCGGGAACGTGCGCTCGTCGCTCTTGCGATAGATGGTTAACGTGACCTTGGTGCCCGGCTCGCCGCGCATCTGCTTGACCGCCCGGTCCAGCGTCATGCCGCGCACTGGCTTGTCGTTGACCCGCGTAATCAAGTCGCCTGAGCGGATGCCGGCACGAAACGCCGGCGTATCCTCGATCGGCGAGATGACCTTCACCAGGCCGTCCTCCTGCGAAATTTCGATGCCCAGCCCCGCAAAGCGCCCCTTGGTCTGTTCCTGTAGTTCCTGATAGTCAGTCTTGTCCAGGTACGATGAGTGAGGATCTAGGCTCGACACCATGCCCTTGATCGCCGCGGTCAACAGCTTCTTGTCGTCAACCGGCTCGACGTACTCGTGCTTGATCTGGCCGAACACTTCGGCGAACAGCCGCAACTGATCTAGCGGCAGTGGCGCAGTCATGCTGGTCTCGGCAGACGCCGAGAATTGGAGCGTGGCGAACATGCCGGTCACGAGGCCGGCGGCGATCAGACCTGCGTTCTTCAGAGTCTTGCGCATAAAGTGAACAGTTGCGGTGGCGTGTTGGGGCGCGCTAATCGGAGAGCAAGTATAACCGCCGTTGTACAAGCCACCGGCGGCACGGTTCGGAAAATTAGGCCGCTTTACCCTGGTTCGCGACCGCGGCCTGTGCGTGGGCGATCGCCTCCGCGTCACCTAGATAGTAGTGCTTGATGGGTTTGAGCGCTTCGTCCAGCTCGTAGACGAGCGGCACGCCGTTCGGGATGTTCAGTCCGACGATATCGATGTCCGAGATGTCGTCCAGGTATTTGACCAGCGCGCGGATCGAGTTGCCGTGCGCGGCGATCAGCACGTTGCGGCCCGACTTGATGGCCGGCGCGATCGATTCGTTCCAGATCGGCAGCACGCGCGCGACTGTGTCCTTCAGGCACTCCGTGAGCGGCAGCGACTCGCGCGGCACCTTAGCGTAGCGCGGGTCATCGTACGGCGCGCGCGGATCGCACGGTTCGAGCGCCGGCGGTGGCGTATCGTAGCTGCGCCGCCATATCAGCACCTGTTCGTCACCATACTGGGCTGCCGTTTCAGCCTTGTTCAGCCCGGACAGCGCGCCGTAGTGCCGCTCATTCAAGCGCCACGCGTGCACGACGGGGATATACATCAGATCCATTTCATCCTGCACGTGCCACAGCGTGCGGATGGCGCGTTTGAGCACGGACGTATACGCGATGTCGAACGTGTAGTCGGCCTGCTTGAGCAGCACGCCGGCTTGCCGGGCTTGAGCCGCGCCTTTGTCGGTGAGGTCGACGTCAACCCAGCCAGTGAAGCGGTTTTCCTTGTTCCACGTTGATTCGCCGTGGCGGATGAGGACGAGCTTGTACATGTCAATGTGAACGGTAGTCAGGAAGCGGTAAGCCGCCGGCGCACGCCGATCCAACGGCGCGCGTCAGTGCATCGGACGGATATTTTATAATGTCAGATTATCTTCTTTGTGCGAATTCCATCCGTGAAGTTTTTCACCGAGCCAGCTAACCTTGTATTGATCGCCATCGCCCTCATCTCCGGGGGGCTGCTGCTGTGGCCGGTCATCACGCGGCGCGACCGCGGCTTGTCCGCCGCGGATGCCACGCAACTGATCAACCGCCGCAATGCGATCGTCATCGACCTGCGCGGTGCCGATGAATTTGCGCAGGGCCACCTGCCGCAGGCACGTCATCTGCCGTTGGACGAGTTGAAGAGTAAAGTCGCGCAGGTGGTCAAGAACAAGAACACGCCAGTGCTGCTAGTCTGCCAAAATGGCGGGCCATCAACTAGGGCGCGGGATGTGCTGAAGGAAGCCGGCTACGCGGAAGTGTTCACGTTGCAAGGCGGTGTCAACGCGTGGCGGCAGTCCGGCATGCCGGTCATCAAGCAAGGAGCGGCGAAATGAGCAAGGTGGTAATGTACAGCACGCAGGTCTGTCCATATTGCCAGATGGCCGAGCGCCTGTTGAGGTCGCGCGGCGTCGAGCACATCGAGAAAGTGCTGATCGATCGTGATCCTGAACGTCGGGCCGAAATGATGGAGCGCACCGGCCGGCGTACCGTGCCGCAAGTTTTCATCGGCCTGACCCACGTCGGCGGCTATGATGACCTGTCCGCGCTCGACCGTGCCGGTGGGCTGCTGCCGCTGCTCGAGGCAGTCTGACGCCCGTTTGAGCATAAGACCTTTGCCGACGCCCTGCGGCGCCGGCAGGCCGTTACACACGCGCCCCGTTCGCTGGGCCGCGCCATTTGGGCGACGTGCGGTGGTTCGATGCCGTGCGCACCCGCCCCTTTCACCGAAGGAAAGTTCATGTCCGACCCGCAGAACAACCAGCCGTTCTTCAATATCCAGCGCATTTACTTGAAGGATTTGTCGCTCGAGCAGCCGAATTCGCCGGCGATCTTCCTGGAACAGGAAATGCCCGGTGTTGAGGTCGAAGTCGACGTCAAGGCGGAGCGGCTTGCTGACGGTGTGTTTGAGGTGATCGTGACGGGCACCGTGACGGCGAAGGTCGCCACCAAGGTTGCCTTCCTGATCGAGGCCAAGCAAGCCGGCATCTTCGATATACGTAATATTGCGAACGAGCAGATCGATCCGCTAATCGGCATCGCCTGCCCGACGATTATTTTTCCGTACCTGCGCTCAAACATCGCCGATGCGATCACCCGTGCCGGCTTTCCGCCCATCCACCTGGCTGAAATCAACTTTCAGGCACTGTACGAGCAGCGCCTGGCGCAGGTCCATGGCCAGCCAGGCAACGGCGCGGCCAACGAAGGCGCCGCGACCACGCACTGATGCGGTGCAGATGATCGACGCACGGCCGATCGCAGTGGAATCGAGTATCTGGATGGATTGCAACGATATGGCGGGTGCGAGGTGCCGGCAATGAAAGTGACCGTACTCGGCGCCGGTGCATGGGGCACCGCGCTGGCCAGTCACCTCGCGCAGCGTCATGACACGCTGTTGTGGGCGCGCGATCCGGCTCTCGTGGCCGACCTTGCCGCTGCGCGCGAGAATCGCCGTTACCTGCCAGGCATCACGTTGGACCCCGCGCTGGGCTACGAGTCCGACCTGGGGATCGCGCTGCGGCATGCGTTTGCGCACGATGCGCTGTGCGTGCTGGGCACGCCGGTCGCGGGGCTGGTCGCCGCCTGCACCGCGATGCGCGATGCGGGCCACGTGCCAGCACACCTTGTTTGGTTGTGTAAAGGCTTCGATGTGGACACGATGCATCTGCCGCATCAACTTGTGGCCGATGTGCTAGGCGCGCACCCGAGTTGCGGTGCACTGTCCGGCCCAAGCTTCGCGCGGGAAGTGGCCCAGGGCCTGCCCGTCGCGCTGACCATCGCCAGCGTGAGCGCCGAATGCCAGCGGCGCACCGTCGAGGCGTTCCATCATGGCTCGATGCGCGTCTATATTGGAGACGATGTCGTCGGCGTCGAAGTGGGCGGCGCGGTCAAGAACGTGCTGGCGATCGCCACCGGCATTGCCGACGGGCTCGGGCTCGGCCTGAACGCGCGGGCTGCGCTGATCACGCGCGGGCTGGCGGAAATGACGCGATTCGGCGTCGCGCTCGGTGGACGGTACGATACCTTTACCGGTCTGACTGGGCTGGGTGATCTGATCCTGACCGCGACCGGCGATCTGTCGCGCAACCGTACCGTGGGTTTCCAACTGGCGGCCGGACGCGCGCTGGGTGAGATCTTGGCCGCATTGGGGCATGTCGCTGAAGGGGTACGATGCGCGCGCGCGGTATTGGCCATCGCGCGGCAGCACGGGATCGAGATGCCGATCACCGAAGCCGTCTGCGGCGTGCTGTTCGACGGCGTGGCACCCCGCGCCGCGGTCGACGCGCTGTTGCGGCGGGATGTGAAGGCCGAGGCGCGCTGAACGGTGGCGCTCGTTTGTCGGGCACGGCACGTAGAAGGCTATCATGCAGTCAGCACCACTGTTGATCGGTGGTTGCGTGCTCCAAGCGCGGCAAGCCGATATCACGACCCTGAAGGCTGACGCGATCGTCAACGCGGCCAATACGTTGCTGCTCGGCGGGGGCGGGGTCGATGGCGTGATTCACCGCGCGGCCATGCTGCGGCTTTACGAGGCGGAGCTCGCGCGCTAAGAGACAACCGGCGACGACTATCGCGCCATTCAGGCGCCGCCCTCGAAGCCATGCTGCCGCCACGCGTCGAACACTACGATGGCCACCGTATTGGACAAGTTCAGGCTGCGGTTGCCGGCGCGCATCGGCAGGCGTACGCGCTGGTCGGCGGCAAAGTGCTGCAGCACTGTGTCACACAGGCCTCGCGTCTCGGCGCCGAATACAAACCAATCGCCCGGATGGCACGCGCGGTCCCCGAACATCGATGCGCCACGGGTCGTGAATGCGAACATCCGGGCTGGGTCGGGCTGCTCTGTGGCGAGCAGTGCGTTCCAGTCCCGGTGCACGCGCATCTTCGCGTATTCGTGATAATCGAGGCCGGCGCGGCGCATCTTCGCGTCGTCCAGTGGAAAGCCCAGCGGCTCGACCAGGTGCAGCGTGGCGCCGGTATTCGCGCATAGGCGAATGATGTTGCCGGTGTTCGGCGGAATCTCGGGTTCGACTAGAACGACGTTGAACATGGCATGGGTCAATGAGGTGGCTGGCGTGGGCGTCAATGGACGACCGCCGGTCGTGATTGTGGCCGCTTGACGCCGATTACGCGCGCGGCGTGCGTAGCGCGACGAAATTGGTGATGCGTCGTGCGCCGGCATCCTTGAGCATGCGCGCGAGCGAATCGAGCGTCGTCCCGGATGTCATCACGTCGTCGACGATGCCCACGTGCTGGTCGCGGACCGTCTTGCGCAGCGCGAACGCGCCAGCCAGGTTCGCGTGCCGGGCGGTTGCACCGAGCAGCGCTTGTTGCCCAGTGTCGCGCACACGCACGACGGCGCGCGGATCGGCGCGCACGCCGAGGCGCTGGGCGAGCGCGCGTGCGATCACCCAAGCCTGATTGTAGCCGCGCGATGAAAGCCTTGACGCTGAAAGTGGCACGGCGATCAACGCATCGGGCAACTCGAGCAGGTCTTGCGACGCGAGTGCCAGCCGGCGTGCAAAATCGTGTCCAAGTTCGATGCGAGAGCGAAATTTCAAGTCGGCCACTAACTGGTCGAGCGGTGGCGCATAGTCGGCAAGCGTCACGGTGGCGTCGAACGCGGGTCGTACCTGGGCGCAAAACGAGCAGTGCGTTGCAACGTTACGTGGTAGTGGCAGCGCACAGCGCGGGCAGCGCAGCCGTGCCTCATTCCAGTAAGTTTCATCGCAGGCGTCGCACAGTACGTCGTGCGACACATTGCCGCAGAGCGCGCACTGCGTCGGCAGTGCATGACGCCAAGTGCCGTGGCATAAGCCGCGCAGCGCGGCTATCCAGCGGCGCTGCCAGCGGCCGGCGCGCGGCGCCCCGGAGGGGCGGCTTGGGTGGGCGACGCGTACCGCCGTCGCGGCGGGCCACGCGTGGCTGCGTCGTCGGTCACTGCGGTGATCGTTGACGGTGCGGTGATCGTTGACGGGTGTCCGGTCGCGGGCCGGCGTGGGCAACGGGGTAGACTGTTTCATCAAAAACGGAACGGGAGACTGGCTCAGGGCGGTCGAACGAGTATACTGCGGCCCTTCCCGCAAGCCTATGCTCATGCCAACCGATCACGACCGTCCGGCGGACCAAGACACCGATGCGGGCGCGCAGCGCGCCACCGGATTGCGTCAGCTCAGGCAAAGTTTCGATCGTCGTGCTGCGCAATTCCGCGACGTAGCGTTCTTGCCGCGCGAGATTGCGCAGCGCATGCATGAGCGATTGCAGTACATCAAGCTGCAGCCGGCGCGGGTGCTCGACGCAGGGTGTGGCGCGGGCGAGGACCTCGAGGCGCTGCGCGCGCGCTTTGCGCAGGCCAGCGTCTATGGCGCGGACCTCTCGCGTGCGATGCTCGTCGCCGCGCACTCGTCGGGTAGCGGCGGCGCCGACGCGGCGTCCGGGCAGCCCGCCTCAGCAGGCGGCTGGCGTCGCCTGCTGCCGGCCGCATTGCGTCATCTCGCGTCGGGCCGTGCTCAACCGCGCGACCGGGTGCAGGCCGACTTCGGCGCGCTGCCGTTTGCGCCGGAGTGCTTTGACTTGCTATGGTCAAATTTGGCGCTGCAGTGGCATGCGCGTCCGGATCAAGTGTTTCCCGAGTGGCAGCGGGTACTGAAAACTGGCGGGCTGCTGATGTTCTCCACGCTCGGTCCTGATACGCTGCGCGAGTTGCGTGGTGCATGGGCGCTCGCGGATGACGGCGCGGCGCAGCACGTGCTCGACTTCGTCGACATGCATGACTGCGGCGACATGCTGGTCGCCAGCGGCTTCGAGATTCCGGTGATGGACATGGAAACGCTCACTATCACGTACTCGTCCCCGCAATCGCTGCTGGCAGATGTGCGCCGCTGGGGGGCGATGCCGCCGCAAGGTACGCGGCGCGGCGACGTGCCACGTGGCCTGATGTCGCGCGGCACGTATCGCCGTCTGCTCGACGCGCTGGAAGCACAACGGCAGCCCGACGGCACGATACCGCTCACCTTCGAGGTGGTCTACGGTCATGCGTGGAAGGCCATGGCTCGCGTGACGCCTGAAGGCCATGGCATCGTGCGCGTCGATGAGATCGGCCATATGTCGCGCGGTGTGCGCAGGACGTCTTCCTGATGCCTCAGTATGCGCGCGTAGGCGGCAAGAACGGTACTTCGTTAACTCGGAAATCGCTGCTGAAAATGACTATCGCAAACTGCGTCAAAATGGCGCAGAGGCTTGTCGGGCAAAGGTTCGAGCCGGTTTGGCGTTGCTTGTGGATGGCCATGAACCCGCCTATAATGCGTCAGTTTGTCACTTAGGGGCCGCAATATTGGTCTGGCCGTCGCGCTCAGCGGCGCGTGGCGGGTGCTGCCTTTTACGGGCATCGAACTCCTCGCGGCGGGTGTTGCGTTCATCATTTACGCGCGCCATGCGGTCGATTACGAATACATTCGTCTGTACCCGGACCGTCTTTTGATCCGACGGGTGAGCGCCGGCAGCATCACGCAGTTCGAGTTCAACCCTTGCTGGGTCCGGATCGAGTCGGGCGGCGAGCCGCGCCAATGCGTGACCGTGGCATCGGGTCGGGTGTCGGTATCGGTTGGGCGGCATCTTGCGTTCGAGCGTCGCGCCGAGTTCGAGCGTGAGTTGCGCGCGTGGCTCAAGCAGTGCGCGCCGTGTGGGCACCGGGGCAGTGGGGCGAGAGGCGAGTCTGAATGGTAATTTTGGTTAAGGAAGCTATGAAAACAATCAAGCGAGCCCTCGTGGGCATGCTTGCCGCGAGTACGTGGCTCGTTGCAGGCACGGCTCAGGCGGTCAATGACATGCCGGGTGGCCCGGCGGTTAACCAACTGAATTTTCAGCCGCCCGTTACCAAGATCGCCGAGGAGCTCTACGGTCTGCATACGCTGATGCTGATCATTTGCGCGGTGATCTTCGTCGGCGTGTTTGGTGTGATGTGCTATTCGATTATCGTGCACCGCAAATCGAAAGGCTTTAAACCTGCCCACTTTCATGAAAGCACCACCGTCGAAATTATTTGGACCGTCGTGCCGTTCCTGATCGTCGTGCTGATGGCGCTGCCTGCGACGAAGGCGGTTGTCGCAATGAAAGACACATCCAACGCGGATTTGACGATCAAGGTCACCGGCTACCAATGGAAATGGGGTTATGACTACGTGAAGGGGCCGGGCGAGGGCATCAGCTTCCTGTCGACACTGACGACGCCACGCTCAATGATCAATGGCAAAGAGCCGATTTCCGATACCTATCTGCAGGAAGTCGACAATCCGCTCGTTGTACCGGTGGGCCAGAAAATTCGGATTATCACGACGGCCGCGGACGTCGTGCACTCTTGGTATGTGCCTGCGTTCGGTGTCAAGCAGGACGCGATTCCCGGTTTTACGCGCGAAACCTGGTTTAAGGCCGAAAAGGTCGGTACATATCGTGGTTTTTGCACCGAGCTGTGCGGTAAAGAGCACGCGTACATGCCGGTTGTTGTTGAAGTCAAGAGTGCGGAAGACTATGCGAAATGGGTCGCCGACGAGCAAAAGAAAATGAGCGCGTCCGCAAACGAGCCGAACAAAACGTATACGATGGATGAACTGAAGGAGCAGGGTGCAAAGGTGTATGCGGCCAACTGCGCGGTTTGCCACCAACCGAGCGGCAAGGGCACTGGGCCGTTCCCAGCGCTTGACGGCAGCACGGTCGTCAAAGGCCCGATTGCTGGACACTTGAACGTTGTGCTGAATGGAAAGGGACAAATGCCGGCATGGGGCCCGACGCTCAACGACGTCGAAATTGCGTCGGTCATTACGTTTGTGAACAATACGTGGGGCAACCACAATGGTGTGGTATTGCAACCACGGCAAGTTGCACACGCGCGCAGCGGCAAAATGCCCGCCGTTGTGGCAGCCGGCAACGGCACCTGATGTCCCGCATGCAACCGTTGATTCGGCCCCGGAATTCGTTTTAGGAGAAGTGTTATGTCAACGATCGGACACGACGTCGCGGCAGGTCACGATCACGCACACGACCATGCGCACGATCAACCGCATGGCTGGCGGCGCTGGTTGTTCGCGACCAATCACAAGGACATTGGCACGCTGTACCTGATTTTTTCGTTCGTGATGTTTCTGTCGGGCGGGGTGATGGCGCTGCTGATCCGCGCGGAGTTGTTTGAACCAGGCCTGCAGATTATGCGGCCCGAGTTCTTCAATCAGCTCACGACGATGCACGGGCTGATCATGGTGTTCGGCGCAATCATGCCAGCGTTTGTCGGCTTTGCGAATTGGATGGTGCCACTGCAAATCGGCGCGGCCGACATGGCGTTTGCGCGGATGAATAACTTCAGTTTCTGGCTGCTGCCGGTTGCCGCGGTACTGCTGGTCGGCTCGTTTTTCTCGCCGGGCGGCGCGACCGCCGCGGGATGGACGTTGTATGCGCCGCTGTCAGTGCAAATGGGGCCGGGCATGGATCTGGGCATCTTCGCGGTGCACATCATGGGTGCGTCGTCGATCATGGGCGCGATCAACATTATCGTGACGATCCTGAACATGCGCGCGCCCGGCATGACGCTGATGAAGATGCCGATGTTCTGCTGGACCTGGCTGATCACCGCATTCTTGTTGATCGCGGTGATGCCGGTATTGGCCGGTGCGATCACGATGTTGTTGTTTGATCGGCATTTTGGTACGGCGTTTTTCAATCCAGCCGGCGGCGGTGATCCGGTGCTATATCAGCACATCTTCTGGTTTTTCGGTCACCCCGAAGTCTATATCATGATTCTGCCGGCGTTCGGGATCATCTCGCAGGTCGTACCGGCATTCTCGCGCAAGCCGCTGTTCGGCTATAGCTCGATGGTGTATGCGACAGCGTCGATTGCGATCCTGTCGTTCATGGTATGGGCGCACCACATGTTCGTGACGGGCATGCCGGTCACCGGCCAGCTATTTTTCATGTACGCGACGATGCTCATCGCGGTGCCCACTGGCGTGAAGGTGTTCAACTGGGTCGCGACAATGTGGCGTGGCGCGCTCTCGTTCGAGGCGCCGATGCTGTTTGCCATCGGCTTTATCTTCGTATTCACGATGGGTGGCTTTACCGGATTGATCCTGTCGATGGCGCCGCTCGATGTCCCGCTTCATGGCACGTATTACGTGGTCGCGCACTTCCATTACGTACTCGTTGCCGGATCGCTGTTCGCGCTGTTTGCCGGATGGTATTACTGGTCTCCGAAGTGGACCGGCTGGATGTATAACGAGACACGCGGAAAGATCCATTTCTGGGCGTCGATGATTTTCTTCAACATCACGTTCTTTCCGATGCACTTCCTCGGACTGGCCGGTATGCCGCGCCGCTACGCGGACTATCCGGCGCAATTCACCGACTTCAACCAGATCGCCACGATCGGTGCCTTCGGTTTCGGACTGGCGCAGGTGTACTTCCTGCTGGCGGTCGCGTTGCCTGCCTATCGCGGCCATGGCGAGCACGTGAAGGCGGACGAGAAGCCGTGGGATGGCGCGGTCGGCCTTGAATGGACCGTGCCGAGTCCGGCGCCGTTTCATACGTTTGAAACGCCGCCGAGGGTCGAATAACCCGCTGGTCGCGCCACTGTGTTGCACTGACGGCGCGGCAGGCATGACAGGCCCCGGCGCAAGCCGGGGCTCAAAATGATGGCAAGCAATTCACAAAGAAGACGTATGCCGGCGCGGCAGCGCGCGGCCAACCTGCGGTTGCTGACCGTGCTGATTGGCATCGTTGTCGTCTTCTTCGTGAGTGTCGTGCTCAAGCATTGGGTCGCGTAAACAAGCGGGAGGGCGACGATGCCTGATCGACAGCAGGACTTAAAGCGACGCGCCGCCGCGAGTTTCGCTCAATCGATACGCGCGGTGTTGTGGTCGTTTTTCGGCGTACGCAAGGGCAAGGACCATGAACGGGATCTGGCGGGCCTGAACCCATTGCATCTGATCGTCGCGGGTCTGGCTTGCGCCGCGGTGTTCATCGGGATCTTGCTGGTGATCATCCATTGGGTGACACAAACGGCTTCCTGACGGCGTTGGCCGGCATGCTGCGCGAACAAGACAGGGCCATCAAGAAAGAACTGGACTGAAGTGGAGAATCAACAATGAGCGGACAAAATGAAAGCCCGTATTACTTCATACCGAATCCGTCGCAGCATCCGATAGCCGCGGCGGTGGGCTTGCTGGCCATGCTCGGCTCGCTTGCCGGCTGGATTAATGGCGTGTCGTTCGCGCCATTCACGTTCGCACTTGGTCTGGTATGGTTGCTGTTCGTGCTATGGCACTGGTTCGGCGACTCGATCGGCGAGTCCGAAGTAGGGCTGTATGGCAAACGTGTCGACACGTCGTATCGGTGGAGCATGAGTTGGTTCATCTTCTCCGAAGTGATGTTCTTCGCGGCGTTCTTCGGCGCGCTGTTCTACGCGCGGCAATTCGCGCTGCACGACCTAGGCAACCTCGACGCGAAGTTGGTGTGGCCTGACTTTGCCGCGGTGTGGCCGAACAACGGCCCGTCGAACCTGGTGGCGCACTTCAAGTCGATGCATCCGTGGCCAATCCCGACGATCAACACCGCGTTGCTGCTCACGTCCGGTGCGACGCTGACGGTGGCGCACCATGCGTTGCGCGACGATCACCGCAACAAGGCGATCGTGTGGTTGGCTGCGACGGTCCTGCTCGGCGTGATCTTCCTGTTTATGCAAGGGTATGAGTATTTTCACGCGTACAACGAACTGAATCTGAAGCTGACCTCCGGTGTCTATGGCTCGACGTTCTTCCTGTTGACCGGATTCCACGGCTTCCATGTGACAATGGGTGCGCTGATGCTGGCCGTTGTGCTGGTGCGGCTGATCCGGGGCCATTTCAAGCCGGATCACCACTTTGCATTTGAAGGCGCCGCGTGGTACTGGCACTTCGTCGACGTTGTGTGGCTGGGACTGTATGTGGTCGTCTACTGGATGTAGTGCCCGCTGCGACAAAACGCCGCCCTCGCCGAGGGCGGCGTTTTACTTTATGCGATAAGTGAAGAAGCTTATCGCCCGTATGGAATGCCGGTTGATTCGATCCAGCCCATCCAATGCGCAAGCAGGATGAACAGGAACAGTGAAATCGACAGGCCGACGCGCGTAGCCAGCGACCACACCATGCGCTTGGTCGTGCCGCGATCGTGCATCATAAAGTACAGTGCGCATGCCATGCTGGCGATGATCAGCGCGAACGCGATTGCAACGAGGATATGCATGAAGAAGGCCGGAAAAGACTGTTTCAATATTATCTCACCCCGTTCGGTGTCTGGCGGAGTTGAGCCCGCATGCTGAAAATTCGCTTCTGGCCCGCGCTGATCGTGCTGATCGTCGTCGCGGTCACGGTGCGACTCGGTTTCTGGCAGCGCGACCGCGCGCACCAGAAAGAGGCGCTGCAGGCGCGTATCGAGCGGTTCGAGCAGGCGAGCCCGATATCGCTGGACGATCGCAGGCCAGCCCTGGCGGAGGTCGAGTTCCACCGCATCGTGGCGCGCGGTCGGTTCGTGCCGGACTCGACGGTCTATTTGGACAACCGGCTGTACAACGACCAGCCTGGCTTCTATGTCGTCATGCCGTTGAAGCTGGAGACAGGTGGCTATGTGTTGGTCAATCGGGGCTGGTTGCCTCGCAACGTGCAGCAGCGCGGCGTGATCGCGCCCTATCGCACGCCGTCCGGCGTTGTGACGATTGAAGGCGTCGCTCGGGCAGACGCGTCGCGCGCGTTCGAACTTGGGCAAGGTGGATCGGCGCCACACCAGTTAATCCGCCAAAACCTGGATGTGGCATCGTACGCAGCGGAGATCGGTTTGCCGCTGGAGCCATTCGTGCTGCAACAGACCAACGATACGGCGGACGGGCTGGTACGTGACTGGCCGGCGCCGGATACCGGCGTCGAGCGCAACTACGGCTATATGGTGCAGTGGTGGGGCATGGCGTTGGCGGCGCTTGCTTTCGGGCTCTATGCGGCGCGCCGCGCCGCCCGCAACGTGTAGTCGCGTGCCAACCGATGTCGTGAACGAAGTGTGAAGGAGTGTAGCGTTGACGGATTCTTCTCGATCAAAACCCGGTCTCGACGTACCGGGTAAGCGCCATGGCCCGATGGCCACCGGCGTGCCCGCATCCCGCCGCGGCAGGCAGCGCGCGCGGTGGATGCTGCTGCTGCTGGCCGCGGTTTGTGCCGCGCCCGTTATCGCGTCGTACTTGATGTACTACGTGTTCAAGTCCACCGGTGGCTCGGGCAGCTACGGCCAATTAATCCAGCCGCAACGGCCGATTCCGGACAATCTCGTCGTGCGCGACGAAACCGGTCATCCAATGCGGCTCGATTCGCTGAAAGGTAAGTGGCTGTTGATTTCGGTCGATCCGAGCGCCTGCGATGACGCCTGTGCGAAGAAGCTGTACTTCATGCGGCAAGTGCGCGCGACGCAAGGTGCTGAACGTGAGCGAGTACGGACTGTATGGCTGCGGACCGACGACGGCGCGATACCGGAGCGCGTTGCCAACGCGTATTCAGACACGTGCAAACTCATCGTGCCGCCGGCGCAACTCGCCGCGTGGCTGCCGCCCGATCCGGATCGGGCCAGTGATTCGATCGCCGCACACATTTACTTGGTCGACCCGAACGGGAACTTGATGATGCGCTTTCCGCGTGATCCGGACCCGTCGCGGATCAAGCATGACCTAACCAAACTGCTCAAATGGTCGAGAATCGGCTAAACGGGCGGACCGCTTTTTCATGACGTCCATACAGAATTGCCATGTTTGTCATTGAACTTGCGCTAATCGGCGCGGCGCTCGCGCTGTTGCCTCTTAGCTGGATCCTGTGGCGGGTCCGCTCGGACCGCTATCGCAAGCTTGCCTGGCTAACGATGTTCTTGACGCTGGATCTGGTGATGTTCGGCGGCTTCACGCGCTTGACCGACTCGGGCCTGGGCTGTCCGGACTGGCCTGGCTGCTATGCAAGTTCGTCGCCGTTTGCCGCGCATGCGTCGATCGCTGCTGCCTATGCGGCGATGCCAAGCGGACCGGTTAGCGTGATGAAGGCTTGGATCGAGATGATCCACCGCTATTTTGCGATGGCCATTGGGCTGTTGATCGTGCTAATGACCGCGATCGCATGGATGCGGCGCTGGCGTGGCCAGCCCTTGCCAGCTTCGCCGTGGTGGCCGACTGCGTTGTTGGCGTGGGTGTTGGTGCAGGGGGCATTCGGCGCGTGGACCGTGACGTTGAAGCTGCAGCCGGTCATCGTGACCACGCATTTGCTGCTTGGCCTTGGGCTGCTGGCGGCGCTCGGCTTGTTCGCCGCGCGCATGACGCCCGCACCACGGCGGGAGCCGGCCACCGGCCGCAGCTTTGCGGCCGCGCTTGTCGCCCTTGCGCTGCTGCTCGTGCAGATTGCGCTCGGTGGCTGGGTGAGCACGAATTATGCCGTGCTCGCGTGCACCGACTTTCCAACCTGTAACGGGCAATGGATGCCGTCAATGGACTTCGCACAGGGATTCCACTTGTGGCGGTCCCTCGGCCTGAATGCCCATGGCGAGATGATTACCCAGGACGCACTCGTGGCGATTCACTGGACGCATCGCACATTCGCGATGATTGTGATCGCCTATCTGCTCGGATGGGCGTGGTGCATACGGCGCGTGAAGGCACTGACACGGCTTGCCGACGGCGTGCTGGCGGTCGTGGTGCTGCAGTTCCTGACCGGCTTGTCCAACATCGTGCTGCAATGGCCGCTGCCCGTCGCCGTCGCGCACAACGGCGGCGCGGCGATCCTGCTGTTGCTCGTTGTCATGTTAAACTGGCATATTGCCTCCAGCCGCGCCGTTGCCGCCTCATCGGCGGAATCGAGCGCCGTCACCGCGTGATTCACGAATGGACAGTACAACACTGCGTCCCTCGTCCGGTAGCCGCATCGCACAGTATTTGGCGTTGACCAAGCCGCGTGTCACCCAACTCGCCGTGTTCTGCGCGGTGATCGGCATGTTTCTGTCTACGCCCGGCAGGGTGCCGTGGCAGAAGCTGGTCGGCGGCACGGTCGGCATCTGGCTGTTCGCTGGCGCGGCGTTCGCGATCAATTGTTTGGTCGAGCAACGTATCGACGCGAGGATGCGGCGTACCGCATGGCGCCCTTCGGCGCGCGGCGAGATCACGCCGGCACAAATCCTGACCTTTTCCGCAGTGCTCGGTGGGCTGGGCATGTGGACGCTGTACACGTTTACGAATGCGTTGACGATGTGGCTGACGTTCGCGACGTTCATCGGCTACGCGGTCATCTATACGATGCTGCTAAAGCCCGCCACGCCGCAGAACATCGTGATCGGCGGCGCCTCGGGCGCGATGCCGCCCGCGCTGGGCTGGGCGGCGGTGCAGGGCGCGGTGCCGGGCGACGCGTGGATCCTCGTGCTGATCATCTTCGTATGGACGCCGCCGCATTTTTGGGCGCTGGCGCTGTATCGTCGCCAGGACTACGAGTGCGCGAAATTGCCGATGCTGCCCGTCACCCATGGCGTGCACTTTACCGCGCTGCATATCCTGTTGTACACGCTCGTGCTGTTTGCCGTTACGCTCATGCCGTTCGTCTCCGACATGAGCGGGGTGCTATACCTTGCCAGCGCGGTCGTGCTCGGCGTATTGTTCTTGAGCTACGCGTGGAAGATGTATCGCGACTATTCGGACGAGATCGCGCGTAAAACATTTCGGTATTCGATCGTCTATTTGTCGCTGTTGTTCGTTGCGTTGCTGATTGATCACTACGCGCGCAGTTGGATCGGCTTTTGATGTCAGCGCGCGTTTTTTTACATTGGGCGGCGACCCGGATGGTATCCAATCCATGCAAAGCGGCTCGCGCGAACCTCGGCAAGTTGCGACGCGCGGTGGCCGCAGTAGTGGCCAGCATGGCGTTCGCATTGGGGGGCTGCGGCGACAAGCCGGCATTCACGAACGTCGACATCACCGGCGCGAGCCACTTCGGCACCGACTTCGCGCTTGCCGATACCAACGGCCACGTACGCACACTGGCCGATTTCAAAGGCAAGGTGGTCGTGCTGTTCTTCGGCTACCTGCACTGCCCCGATGTGTGCCCGACGACGATGGCCGAGCTCGCACAAGCGATGCAGCAATTGGGCGACCAGGCAAAACGCGTGCAGGTGCTGTTCGTCACGCTCGACCCCCAGCGCGACAGTGCGTCGTTGCTCGCGCAATACGTCGCGGCGTTCAACCCGTCATTCATCGGCCTGCGGCCTGCCAATGACGCGCAGCTGTCGAAGGTGACCCAGTCGTTTCGCGTGTACTACGCGAAAGTGCCGGGCAACGACGGTGCCGATTATACGATGGATCACACTGCCGCAAGCTACGTGTTCGATCCTACCGGCAAGCTGCGCCTGTACGCGCGAGATGGCCAAGGTCCCGGGCCATGGGTGCATGACCTCAAGTTGTTGCTCGACTAGGCGGGTCCGGCGCTCGAAAGTTGGAGTCAGCAGTCGGTAGCCGCGGTAGCCCGATGATCTTTCCCGTAAAAGCATAAGCGTATGCGTATTCGGTAGTTCACTTCATCCGCGTAGCCATGCGACCATCGTGTTCTTAAAATTGACGTGGGGTATTCATGCTACGCAGAACACTACTGAAAACACTGCCCATCGTCGCGATGGCAGCTGCATTGTCGAACGTTGCGCGAGCCGATCCGGTGCTGCGCGTGGGCACGATGAGCGGCCCGGACGCGCAGATCTGGCAGGAAGTGGCGAAGGTGGCGGCGAAGAACGGTTTGAAGATCAAGGTCATCGAATTCAATGACTACGTGCAGCCGAATGCCGCGCTCGATGCTGGCGACCTGGACGCGAACGGCTTCCAGCACCAGCCGTTCCTGGACAGCCAAATTAAGCAGCGCGGCTACAAGATTGTGAACGTGGGCCTGACTTATGTGTCGCCGATGGGTTTCTACTCGAAGAAGTTTAAGTCGTTGAAGGACCTGCCGGCAGGCGCTAAAGTCGGTATCCAGAACGATCCGTCTAACGGCAACCGCGCGCTGTTGCTGCTGCAGAAATACGGGATCATCAAGCTGAAGGCCGGCGCGGGCGTGGGTGGCGTAAACGCGACGCCGCTGGATGTGATTGAGAATCCAAAGAAGATCAAGCTGGTCGAGTTGGATGCCGCGCAGATGCCGCGCTCGCTCGATGACCTGGCTGCCGCATCGATCAATAACAACTACGCGGTGAGCGCCGGCTTCTCGCCGACCAAGGATGCGATCGCGCTCGAAGATTTGAAGGGACCGTATGCAAACCTGATCGCCGTGCGCGTGCAGGACAAGGATCAGCCGTGGGTGAAGAAGCTGGTGGCCGTGTACGAGTCCGACGACATTCGCAGGTTCCTCAAGACGCAATTCAAAGGCGCGATCCTGCCCGCGTTTTAAGGCGCTAACGCGCGGCCGGCTGCCAGAGGCCCGTACACGGCTTTCATGCTCTGCGGAAACAGCTTGCCCCCTGACGGCTGGCTGCTCGGCCGATTAGAGTTCGCCGACGGACGCATCGCGACGATCGATGGCGAACACACAGATCCCGCCCGCAATGACCAGCCGTACATCCTGCCTGGTTTTATCGACCTGCATGTGTACGGTGGCGGTGGGGCGGACGTGATGGATGGCGGCACGGCGGTCAACACGATTGCCCGTGCCCATGCGCGCCATGGGACGACAAGCTTGCTGGCCACGACGATGACCGCGCCACGAGAGCAGCTGAAGTCCGTGATTGCCGGCCTGGGTACTTTAGCGCGCGAGCGGCAGGCGGGGGCGCCGCGCGACTGCTGGGCGTGCATCTGGAGGGTCCGTACATCAATCCTGGCAAGCTCGGTGTCCAGCCGGTGGCAGCCACGGTCGCGGTGCTCGACGAAGTCATCGAGTATTTGGCGTTGGACCCCATCCGCGTCGTCACGCTGGCGCCCGAAATCGCCGGGCACATGGACATCGTACGCGAACTCGCCACGCGCGGGGTGCGCGTTCAACTCGGCCATTCGCTTGGCTCGTATAGTGTCTAGGCGGCTGGCCGATGGCACGCTGGCGGGCAGCACCCTGACGATGGACCAAGCGCTGCGCAATCTCGTCTCGATCGGTTTGCCGATCGCTGACGTGTCGGCACGTCTATCGCGTCATGCGGCGGACTATTTGGGGCTGGTCGACCGTGGTCGCATCGAGCGGGGCGCATGGGCCGACCTAGTGGTGATCGATCGCGAACTGACGCTCGTGGCCACGTACGTCGAAGGAGAAGCCGTTGTCGAATAGGCTTAAAAAGGTGTTGGCCTCGCCCAAAGTCGCGGCCGCGGCGGCGACTTTGGGCGAGGTGCACGGGATTGGTGAAAACCTTCGGCCGCCACCGGCCATTTCAGCGCGTTACTTCTTCGTGTTAGGCTCTGCAAGTCTTTGTGCTTCGCGATGCGACTCGAGCCACATCGCGTTGATGACGCCGAACGCGAGTGCGACGCCAATACCCAATATCCAGCTGAAATACCACATGCTCTGCTCCGTCAGATCGATCGGTTGAGATAAGCGCCGCTCAGTACATCGAGTGCGTGTTGCTTTGCACGCCTTGCTCGGTGACCTTACCGCGCATCACGCGATAGACCCAGCTGGTGTACAGCATGATCAGCGGCACGAACACGATCACCACGATTAGCATGATGCCCAGTGTGCGGTGGCTCGACGTCGAGTCCCACAGCGTCAGGCTACTGGCCAGGTCCAGCGACGATGGCATGATAAATGGAAACATCGAAAAGCCTGCGGTCAGGATCACGCCGGTCACCAGCAGCCCCGTCATGATGAAGCCCACGACGGTGAAGCGCGACGAGGCAAGCGCCAGTGCGAGTACGCCGGCCACGATGCCCAGCGCCGGCGCGAGCATCATCCATGGGTAGGCGACGTAGTTGGCCATCCACAGGCCGGGCGCGGCAGCCACGCCCTTGAGCAGCGGGTTGGCCAGCGCGTCCAGCGGCGCCGCGCGGGTGATCTCGAAGCCGGTGATGCGGGTGGCCACGAGGGTGCCGGCCATGATGAACAGCACGACCGTGATCAGCGATGCGATGCGCAACACGTGCGACGCGCGGCGCGCTATTGCCCCTTCGGTTTTGATACGCAGGAACGCGGCGCCGTGCGCGATCAGCATGCCGACGCTGACCGCACCGCACAGCACCGCGAACGGGTTCAGCAGCGCGAAGAAGCCGCCATGGTAGCTCACGCGCAGTTCGTCGTCGAAGCGGAACGGCACGCCTTGCAACAGGTTGCCAAACGCGACGCCGAATACCAGCGCCGGAATCGCGCTGCCGGCGAACAACGCCCAGTCCCAACTCGCACGCCACCGCGGATCATCGCGCTTGGCGCGGTACTCGAAGCCGACCGGCCGCATGAATAGCGCGAACAACACCAGCAGCATCGCGAAATAGAAGCCGGAAAAGGAAGCGGCGTAGACCAGCGGCCACGCGGCGAACATTGCGCCGCCGGCCGTGATCAGCCACACCTGATTGCCTTCCCAGGTAGGGCCAATCGCGTTGATGATCACGCGACGTTCGGTGTCGGTCTTGCCGATGAACGGCAGTAGTGCGCCGACACCCATGTCGAAGCCGTCGGTGAGCGCGAAGCCGAGCAGCAAGACGCCGATCAGCACCCACCAAATGACCTTCAAAGTTGGATAGTCAAACATAGTGATTTTGTCCAGTAACAAAGGCTTCGATCCACGGCATCAGGCTTGCCCTACGTGAGACAGCTGTTGGGTTTCGTAAGCGGTTGCGTCGTCATGCTGCTGCGGTTGCTCGTGGTGGTAGCGGCCGGTATGCAGCGACGACGGCCCGAGCCTTGCATACTTGAACATCAGCGTGATCTCGACGATGAATAGCACCGTGTAGAACAAGACGAACCCGCCGATGCTCAAGTACAGGTCCGAAGGTGCCAGGCTGGAGGCTGACGAGAACGTTGGCAGCACACCGGCGATCGTCCACGGCTGGCGGCCCATTTCGGCGACGATCCAGCCAAACTCGGCGGCGAGCCACGGCAACGGGATCGCCCAGACGCACCAGCGCAGGAACCAGCGCCGGCTCTCATGCGCCACACTGCGTGTGGCGCAGAACCAGAAGGCGAGCACGAATGTCACGAGGAACAGGATGCCCAGACCGACCATCAGCCGGAATGACCAGAACACCGGCGCCACGGGAGGAATCGAGTGCTTGGCCGCCTCGGCGATTTGCGCGTCAGTCGCATTCAGCACGTCCGGTGCATAGCGCTTGACGAGCAGCCCGTAGCCGAGGTTGTTCTTGTGGGCGTCAAACACCGCACGCGTTGCATCGGACGTATCGCCCTGCTTCATCTTTTGCAGCGCCCCGTACGCGACGATACCGTTGCGGATGCGCTGCTCATTCTGAGAGATCAGATCGCACAGCCCGACCACGGGTTCGTCGATCGAGCGCGTGGCGATCAGTCCTAGCGCGTAGGGTATGCGCAGCGCGTAGTCGGTGCGTTGCTCGTCCTGGTTCGGCAATCCGAATATGGTGAACGCAGCCGGTGCCGGCTCGGTGGTCCATTCCGATTCGATCGCGGCGAGCTTGGCTTGCTGCACTTCGCCGGTCGTGTAACCCGATTCGTCGCCGAGCACGATCACGCACAGCGTCGAAGCCAGCCCAAAGCCGGCCGCGACGGCAAATGAGCGCAATGCGAAGTCGACGTCGCGCTTCTTCAACAAATACCACGAGGATACGCCGAGCACGAACATCGCTGCCGTCACATAGCCTGCCGACACGGTATGGACGAACTTGACCTGCGCGACCGGATTGAACACCACCTCAAACAAGCTGGTTAGTTCCATGCGCATCGTCTCGTAATTGAATTCGGCGCCGACCGGATGGTTCATCCAGCCGTTGGCGATCAGTATCCACAACGCCGACAGATTCGAGCCGAGTGCGACGAGGAACGTGACGGTCAGATGCCCGACGCGCGACAGCCGGTTCCAGCCGAAGAACATGAGTCCAACGAATGTCGATTCGAGGAAGAACGCCATCAGGCCTTCCACCGCGAGCGGCACGCCGAAAATATCGCCGACGTAGTGCGAGTAGTACGACCAGTTCGTGCCGAATTGGAACTCCAGCGTGATGCCGGTCACCACGCCCATCGCAAAATTGATGCCAAACAGCTTGGCCCAGAACTGGGTCATGTCCTTGTAGACCTGCTTGCGGGTCATCACATAGACGGCTTCCATGATGACCAACAGCCAGGACAAGCCTAGCGTCAGTGGGACGAAAAGAAAGTGGTACAGCGCAGTAATGGCGAACTGCAGCCGCGAAAGGTCGACGACTTCGCTACTTATCATGATGATCACCTGAAGCGGGCGGATGTGATGCGGGCACCGATAACAGCGCTTGCGCGACCTGAGCTGGCGGCAGTTCCATGTGCGGTGCCTGGGGATGACTGAACAACGTGTACTTGAAGACGAGCAGGATCGCGACCTTGGCCATCACAACCAGTGTCAACTCGCGAACCAGTCCAGGGCGGTGCCAAATTGCGGCTAGCATACCGGGGCGCTGTGCAGGGCCGGCACGGTCGGTATCGGTGCTACGGCGAACGTCGTGGCTGAGCATAGTGTTTCGTGGGCTGCGCGGCAGGCGCGACTTCAACGAAACGCATTTTATAGGTGGGGGGTAATGAGGGACAGTTATTGCGACGCGTCAAACCGCCGCATTTTCACCGCACTGCGGCCCCGCGCAGCGGGATTGTGTCGATTTGTCGCGGTGCAAACAAAAACCCGGCCGAAGCCGGGTCTGACGAGTGCGCGCGGTAAACGCTCACGCGTACTGCTGCAGTGCGCCGCGCATCTTCTTCATCGCGCTCGCCTCGATTTGGCGGATGCGCTCAGCGGACACGCCGAACTCGTCAGCTAGTTCGTGCAGCGTCGCGCCGCCCGAGCCGTCGTCGTGTACTTGCAGCCAGCGCGCTTCGATGATGCGACGGCTGCGCGCATCGAGGGATTCAAGTGCATCGGCCAGGCCTTCAGTCTGCAGCAGGTCGCGCTGGCGTGAAGCGAGCACCGCGGTCGGCTCGGTACGCGAGTCGGCCAGGTAGGCGATCGGCGCGAATGATTCCTCGCCATCCTCGAACTGCCCTTCGAGCGCGATATCGCCGCCGGCCAGCCGCGTTTCCATCTCGGTCACTTCTTCGCGCTTGACGTTCAGTTCCTTCGCGAGCCCTTCGATCTCGTCCGGTGTGAAGGGCTGCATGCCCTGCTTATGTCTGCGCAGATTGAAGAACAGCTTGCGCTGCGCTTTTGTCGTTGCGACTTTCACCATGCGCCAGTTGCGCAGGATGTATTCGTGGATCTCGGCCTTGATCCAATGAATCGCATACGACACCAGCCGTACGTTCTGGCGCGGATCGAAGCGCTTGACGGCCTTCATCAGGCCGATGTTGCCTTCCTGGATCAGGTCCGCGTGAGGCAGGCCGTAACCCAGATAGTTGCGCGCGATCGACACGACCAGCCGCAGATGCGACAGCACCAGCTGGCGTGCGGCATCCAAGTTGTTCTGTTCGCGGTATTCGATCGCAAGGCGCGTTTCATCGTCCTGCGACAACAGCGGGATCCGGTTGACCGCCTGAATGTAAGCGTCGAGATTACCCAACGTACCCGGCAGCATCGACTTCGGGGCGAGCGCCAGCGCGCCCGCGCCAGCCGGCGCCAGGCTTGCAGGGGTCGGTAGGGTCATTGCGTTGCTCACTCGTTACTCCTTGATGGGCAGCTCCATGCACGACTGCGCAAAAGGCATTCCGCCTTATCTTAGCACTCAACTCCATTGAGTGCTAAATCATTTGAATGCCGATGGCGCCGCAGGTTTGTTTGAACTATTGATATGTCAATTCTAATAGTTATTTGAATTGACATGCCGGCGTGAAAAGAAGTTTCCTCTGGTGTGCGGCTGGGCATGAAGGCACAGAGGGGCGTATTGAGCAGCGATCCACGCGACGACCTAAAATGGCGATCCAACCCCGTTTGTCAGTGCTTGCTTAATATTGGAGAGTAATGAATACGTTCACGACGAAGCACGGCCCGGCAGCGACAACGCGGTGTGTGGCGCGCGCCGCGTTGGTGGCGCTGGCGCTGGCCGCTAGTGCGGCAGCCCACGCGGACCGGTTTGGCGTCCAACTCGGCGGCGGACTCGGAGACCGCCACATCAAGAAGGGCGGACTGGCGCTGATATGGGATCCGGATCTGACATGGTGGGATACGGGATCTTGGCACTTTGTACTGGTCGGTGAGGTCCATGTGTCCTATTGGCGCCAGGACGAAGGCGACGCACATTCGAATATTGGCGAGTTCGGCGTGACGCCGGTCGTGCGTTTCATCAAGAACAGCGGCCAGTTTCGCCCCTTTGTCGAGGCGGGTGTGGGCGTGCGGTTGTTGACGCACCCGCGCATTTCCGAGCGCTTCACTGTCTCCTCGGCGTTCCAGTTCGCGGACATGGTCGGCGTCGGCGCGCAGTTCGGCGAACGTCAGCAATACCAGGCGGGGTTTCGCTTCCAACATGTGTCTAATGGCGGTATCAAGCGGCCCAATCCGGGTATCAATTTCACGCAGTTTCACCTGCAATACAACTTCTGAAGCGGTGCCGCGTTCGGCCCGTTTCGCGTTCGAAGCGAGGTACAGAGGGCGGCCAAGGTTATCGAGACGATCCGGGGCTGGAGCGCGAACGCTTTCAAAAACAATAGTCGACGGCAACGGCGAGTGGCTGGATACGTTGATTGCCGACCACACGAGCTATGTGCCTACGAACGGCAAGCGTTGAAAGCAAGCGTTGAGTAATCGATTCGATCGTCGACTTACGCTAATCATAGCAATAGCCGTAGTGCGACGCGGATGAGGACGTGAAGTGTCGAAGACGAATGCATGCGCGGCCCTGTATGCGGATTGAATGGCCGCTGTCAAACGACCGGCGATGGTCTTGCAAGCGCTTGCCAACGGCGGGTAGGCGATTTGATGCGGTTTTGGCTGGGCGTAGACCGGTACGGATGTCAGCGCGATGAAAGGATTTTGTGGCCCATGCGAAACATTGTGCCGTTGTGCAAATGTGCGTGGAACGCACGCGGATAGCGTGGCTGATCGGCCGCAGCGGCCGATGCGCTCACGCGCACGGCGCCTGTCTCGCTTCCTTCCATCGGGCAACGCGCTCGATGAGTTCGACTTGCTTCACGATGGCCTCGGGTGCCCTCGCGTGGCCATCCAGTACATCCGTTATCCATCGCGCGGTCGTTGCCGCATCCAACGCATCGGGCAGTTCGACCACGGGTGCTTGCGTCGATGCACGTTCAGCATCGACCAGTGTCTCGCATACTTGATCATGCAGCCAATCGACCTGCACCTGGCGTCGGGTATCGGCCGCGGCCTCTCCCTCGGTTCCACGCGCCAGCAACACACCACCGGCTGCCGCCTGCGGGAAATCGCAAAACAGCGCTGATAGGCTGTCACGGTAGGCTGGATGGGTATAGTTGACCAGCCGCAGTCCCGGTTCGGCGAACGGCTGCAGCAGCTTGACCAGTGTATGGGTCGTATTGCGCACGCCGAGTGTCGCACGTAGCCCGAGCAAGCGGGACATCTTGGGCGCGAGCACGTCGATCGGCGCGAATGCGAGCCGCGCGTGAGCGAGTGCCGGGTCGATTTCGTCGATCGAGCGTACAGCCGGCAGGTCCAATTCGGCAAAGATTTCGGCGCTGGTCACCCGTCCTGGGTCCACTGTCACGCCATGCACGAGTACCGGCACGCCGCGACGCGCAAGCAACAAGGCGAGCAGCGGTGTGAGGTTTGGCTGCTTGCGCGCGCCGTTGTAGCTCGGTATCGACACGGGGCGGTAGCGATCGCCGCGCGTGGCGAGTAGCCTAAGCGACGCGTGCGCTGCAGCGAGCATCGCTGCCAGCTCCTGCGGCGTCTCGCCCTTGACTCTGTAGGCGAGCACCACTGCGCCCAACTCGACATCGGAGACGCGCCCGTCGAGCATCGCGGCATAGAGCGCATAGGCATCATCGTGTGAAAGCGCGCGTGCGCCGCGCGCTCCTCGTCCGATTTCCTTGATCAACGGCGCACAACGAAAATTTGTGCTGCCGGAGGGGCTCTCAAACAAAGGGTTTGATTCGATCATGACATTGGGCAACCGATGCACCGGCTACGCAAGCGCGTGTGCCGACGCGATCAGCCGTTTCACTTCGGGAATGCAGGAACCACACTGAGTACCGCATCCAAGGCTTTGCTGCAAGTGCGCAAGATAGGCCACGCCGGATTGGAGATCGTCACCGGCTTGCAGTTCCGAAAGTGCATCGGTGATCGAACGTTCGCTGCCCCCGACGCAGTTGCATATTGTCTTGTCGCGTGCAGGCGGCGCCGAGCCAGCGTTCAGCGCAGAGCGCAGCAGTAGGCGGGTGAGCGGTGTGACCCGCTCGCCGGCATGGTCGTACAGGTTCGGGGCGCGCTTGAGCCACGCTTTAAGCGTGCGTACGCCGGCCATTGCGTTGCCGACCGTCACGAGCCTCATCCTCGTCACCATGCCTGTGCGTCGATGGGGACCGCGCATCGCACATCGACGCACGGTCACGGCTGGATTGAACGATAGAAGACGACTTGTATGCTCATTTCGCTTAAACATCACGCTATGATGTGTTTGTGTGCGATGTCCGATCGAGCTGTTCTGGGCCGTGCAGCGATGGTGCGGTATGGCGCCACGCTGGACCCTGCGCGCACTGCTGTGTGCCACGCGACGACGGGCCGGCCTGCGCCGCTCTCGTGGTATCCCGCGCCATTACGGCGGCGCGGCGCAAGCCGCGATGGGTGAAGCACTCGGAGGACCGCGTCACTGCCGCAGTGATCGGTCTCGGTTTAAACTTGGGCGTTTCGTCCAATGCGTGCGCCGCGCCGGTCGGACCGCGGGCGGCTATCGATGTAGTGCTCACACGCGTCAGGAGAGCATGTGATGGATTATTTATTCGACGTGCCGACCCCTGCGGTGCCGGTGGCGCAGTCGTCCGATAGGTTTCCGGTGCGTCGTATCTATTGTGTCGGGCGCAACTACGAAGCGCACGCGCTCGAGATGGGCCACGACCCGCAACGCGAGCCGCCCTTTTTTTTCAGCAAGCCCGCCGACGCGGTGCTGTATGTGGCGCCCGGGACCGTAGGCGAATTTCCTTATCCGCCTGAGTCGGGCGAGGTTCACCACGAGATGGAACTGGTCGTGGCGATCGGACGCGGGGGACACGATATCCCGGTGGAGCACGCGCTGGAGCATGTGTACGGCTACGCGCTCGGGCTGGACATGACGCGCCGCGATTTGCAGGCGCAGGCCAAGAAGCTGGGCCGTCCTTGGGACATGGCCAAGGGGTTTGACCTGTCCGCGCCGATCGGGCCGATTTATCCGGTATCGCAGATCGGGCACGTTGCCGCCGGCCAATTGTGGCTGACGGTCAATGGCGCGCCGCGACAGCGCGCGGACGTGTCGGCGATGCGCTGGCCGGTGCCGGAAACGATCGCCTACTTATCGCGGTTCATTACTCTGGCGGCGGGCGACCTGGTCTATACCGGAACGCCGGAAGGGGTGGCGGCGGTCGCGAAGGGCGATGTGCTCGAAGGCGGCCTAGACGGATTCGACATACTGACATTGCGTGTAGTCTGACACGCGCGTCGCGTCGCGTCGTAGGAGCAGGCTCATGAAGCTGTACCGCTATTTCTGTAGTGCTGCGTCGTTTCGTGTTCGCATCGCGCTGAATCTAAAGCACCTATCATATGAGGATGTGCCCGTGCACCTGCTGAAGGATGGCGGCCAGCGCGCCACGCTTCAACATCGACTTGGTGTCCTTTGCCGCGATCCAGCGCCTCTTTGATAACGCGATGCAATTAGACACATTTTGCCATGCTATGCCTGCCGCTCAGCCGGATGCCGAATGAGTTGGGCTGAATCATTGCCGTTCTTCGGATCGACCTATGCGTCGGGCTTCGGATTGTGCGCGAGCCTGATCGTCGCGATCGGCGCGCAGAATGCGTATGTGCTGCGACAGGGTCTCAAACGCGTGCACGTCGGGATGGTTGTCGCGATCTGCGCGTCGATCGATATCATGCTCATCGCGGCGGGCGTCGCTGGCATGGGCGCGTTGATGACCCGGGTGCCGGCGTTGCTCGTGGTGGTCAAATACGTCGGCGCGCTGTTTGTATTCCTGTATGGCCTGCGCGCGCTGTACAGCGCGTGGAAAGGGCCGGGCCACCTCGATGCATCGGATCAGGACGGTGCGCAGTCGGCGGTTGGCATGGCCGGCACAATCGTCGCATTATCGCTGCTCAATCCGCATGTCTATCTCGATACCGTCGTGCTGCTCGGCGCGGTCGGCGGCCGCCATCCATGGCCGGCCAACCTGTGGTTCGCGCTCGGCGCGATGAGCGCGTCACTCGTATGGTTCTGCGCACTCGGCTATGGCGCGCGGCTGTTACGGCCGGTGTTCGAAAAAGACGTCGCGTGGCGCGTGCTCGATGTGCTGATCGCCTGCGTGATGGGTTGGATCGCGCTGATGCTGGTGTCAGGCGGCTAATCGGGACGGGGCACGCGTTGCGCCGCGTGCCTACCCGAGCAGCGCGTCGGCAAATTCGGCGGCGACGAACGGTTGCAGATCCTCGACCTTCTCGCCAACGCCGATGAAATACACCGGCACCGGGCGTTGGCGCGCAATTGCGGCCAGGATGCCGCCTTTGGCGGTACCGTCCAGCTTCGTGACGATGAGTCCCGTCAATCCCAGCGCCTCGTCGAACGCCTTCACCTGGGCCAACGCGTTCTGGCCGGTATTCGCATCGAGCACCAGCAGTATTTCGTGCGGGGCGCCGTCCATCGCCTTGCCGATCACCCGCTTGACCTTGCGTAGCTCCTCCATCAGATGCAACTGGGTCGGTAAGCGTCCGGCGGTGTCCGCCATCAGCACGTCGATGCCGCGCGCGCGCGCGGCGCCGACCGCGTCGAAGATTACCGCGGCTGGGTCACCGCTTTCCTGCTGGATCACAGCGACGTTGTTGCGCTGGCCCCAGATCACCAACTGCTCACGCGCGGCAGCGCGGAACGTGTCGCCGGCGGCCAGCATCACCGACTGGTTAAACGACTGTAGGTGCTTGGCGAGCTTGCCGATGCTCGTAGTCTTGCCGGCCCCGTTGACGCCGGCAATCATCATCACCAGCGGTTGTGCGCGGCCGAGCACCATCGATTGCTCAAGCGGCGTGAGCAATTCGATCAACAGCGTGCGCAACGCCGCCTTGACCTGTTGTGCGTCAGTCAGTCGCTCGCTGCGGACCTTCTGGCGCAGCGCATCGAGCAGGTAAGTGGTGGCGTCCACACCGGCATCCGCCATCAACAACGCGGTCTCGAGCTCCTCAAACAGCGCCTCGTCGACCTTCACGCCGATGAAAATGCCGGTCAGACTCGAGCTGGTTTTGGTCAGCCCCGATTTCAACCGGCTGAGCCACGAGCGCTTGGCGGCCGGCTCGGGAGCAGGGGGCGGCACGATCTCGACGGTCTCTTCGCCCTCGTCGCCGACGGGCTGCTGCGTGGCGGTTCCAGCAGGCTTGGCGGGCAAGGGCCGCGATGCCACGTCGGACGCAGATCGGGCCGAGACTTCCGCAACGGGCGGCGGGGCTGTAGACGGTGTGATGTTAGGCGAGGCGACGGGTGCCGCGGTGGCCGTGACGGCTAATGGGGGGGCTGACGCCGGTGCAGCGGCCGCTGTTGGCGAAGTAACGGGCGCTGGTGAAGCCGCGGGCGCGTCAGCGCCAGCAGGTGTTGACGGCGCCGCAGATGATGGCGAGAGCGCCGGCGCCGGCGAAGCCGCGGGTGGGGATGACGTCCCGGATGCTAATGCGGCGGCCGGCTGGGCTGATCCGACGGAGGAGGGCACGGGTCCTGGCGCGCCGGTTGCGCCCAGCGTGTTGCTTGGCGCCGGGGCAGTGGCCGATGCCGGTGCCAGGGCTGGTGGCGCGGTAGGTGCAGCGGGTGCAGTCGGCACGACCCGCACACTACGCGCTTCAGACGCGTCCGGGGCGGCCGGCGTGCCGGACGTGGTGGTTTGCGAGGCGGAATCCGCTACGGGCGCGTCTTGCTTCTGGCTGGACGCATCGCCCTTCCTGAATCGTTTGAAAAAGCTGAACATGGTTCGCAATGTGGCGGTACGCGCGCCGCGGGCGGGCGACGTCGGGGCCGGCAACGGAGCGCCGGGGGCAGATCGGACATTCTAGCAGAGCGCTGCATGTGTTTCTGAGCTTGCGCTCCGGCTATGATAAGGTTGCTCTCTTCCAACCCCGGCGCGGGAGGATGGCTGGTTGCGCGCGGCGACGGCGGCCGTTCCCGCGCCACGACAGCCTAATGGAATGAATCGATGAGCCATTCGTCCCGCACGCGTGCCCGTGCGCCTTTTGCCGCCCCCGCCGGTGCGCAAACGCGTGCCGCCGGTGCCGCAGCTTCGCGCCGCGTTGCCGCGACACGTCACGCGCCGCACCAGGTCCGCCTCATCGGTGGCATCTGGAAGCGTACGCCGCTGCCGGTCCTCAATCTGGCGGGGCTCAGGCCGACGCCGGACCGTGTGCGCGAAACTTTATTCAACTGGCTGGGCCAGCAACTGGATGGCCTGGTGTGCCTGGACCTATTCGCTGGCACCGGGGCGCTCGGCTTCGAAGCCGCATCGCGCGGCGCGCAACGTGTGGTGATGGTCGAGCGCGATGCGCGCGCGGCGGCGCAACTAGGCGCAATCCAGCAAAAGTTGGATGCGCGGGCAATCGAGATCGTGCAGGCCGATGCGTTGCGGCTGGCGGCCGGCCTCACGCCGGCGGGGTTCGACATCGTGTTCCTTGACCCGCCGTTCGATGCCGACCTGCTTGGGCGCGCGCTGACACTTGCGTTGCCGCTGGTGGCGCCCGGCGGTGCGATCTATGTCGAATCCGGTGCGCCATTGGCTGCGGTGCGCAACGCCCAAGGGCAGCAGGGCGTCGCCGCCACGCCCGGCTGGCCGTCACTGCAGGGATGGCGCATCGTACGCCACGCGCGCGCCGGCGCGGTGCATTATCATTTGCTGCGGCGCGAAAATGGTGAATAATGCGCGTTCAAAAACGAGCTGGCGGCGTTTTCCCGCGACGTCACGCCGGCCACCGCTGTACCGGTCCCGCTTGCCGCTGGGCATTGTGAAGCGAGTGCCGGCGCTACCGTGCATCGTGCCGCCGGCTTGTTAAGCGAGAGGAGAATATGTGATGGTAGTCGCGGTCTATCCCGGTACGTTTGATCCGCTCACCCGCGGTCATGAAGATCTTGTGCGCCGTGCCTCCAGCATTTTTGACACGCTGGTGGTCGGGGTTGCCGATAGTCGCAACAAGAAGCCGTTTTTCTCGTTGCAGGAGCGCCTGGACATCGCGCAGGAGGTGTTGGGTCACTATCCCAATGTGAAAGTGATGAGTTTCTCGGGGCTGCTCAAAGACTTTGTCCGCGCCAACCATGCCCGGGTGATCGTGCGCGGCCTGCGTGCCGTGTCGGACTTCGAATATGAATTCCAGATGGCGGGAATGAACCGCTACCTGCTGCCGGACGTCGAAACGATGTTCATGACGCCGTCCGATCAATATCAATTCATTTCGGGCACGATCGTGCGGGAAATCGCGCAGTTGGGCGGCGATGTCAGCAAGTTCGTGTTTCCTTCGGTTGAGAGGTGGCTCAAGGACAAGGTCGCCGGCGCCTCTCGTGCCGCGGCCGGCGGGTGAAGTACCGCTTGAGCCCACTGACGCAGCGGCAGCGGTATTGTCGAAGCGGCGCGGTCTATCGCATTGGGCTTGGAGGCCACCGAGCGGACGTTCTTACTTTGCACGGACCGGACATCCTCACCTTGCGCTGACACGCAACGTTGCACAGCCGAGAAGCAGGCCAGAAAAGTTATAATAAATTGTTTTTCCTCGGAAAGTTGGTGGCCGTATGGCTTTGATGATTACCGACGAGTGCATCAATTGCGACGTCTGCGAGCCCGAGTGCCCGAACGGCGCAATTTCGATGGGGCCGGAAATCTATTTGATCGATCCGAATCAATGCACTGAGTGCGTCGGTCATTTCAACGAGCCGCAGTGCGTCCAGGTGTGTCCCGTCGAGTGCATTCCGGTGAACCCTGAGCGGGTTGAGAGCCGCGAGCAGCTAATGGACAAGTATCGCGCGCTGATGGCGGCCGATCAGCGCGCCGACGGCGAGCGATGAGCCACTTTGCGCTAGTTTAATCATCCTGTGCCGCCGTTACGCCACGTTATCGTGCTTCAGCGCGGTGTAGTTGCATCATCGCGCGTCCCATCTCCCCGCTGACGATCCATGGCATCACCGCGAGGCTTTTGTGGGTGGCTGCGTCGATGAGTTGCTGTTCCTCCTTGCGCGGCGGTTTCAGCACAAAATTGACCACGTCGGGTTGGGTGCTCGCGCGCGCGCCCTCCGGAACCAAGTCCCGCGGATGGCCGATGCCGATACGCAGACGCCAATATTGCTGCGTCGATAGATGAGCGGAAATATCCTTCAGACCGTTGTGTCCGCCACTGCCGCCGCCTAACTTCAGTTTCGCGACGCCCGGCGGCAAGTCCAACTCGTCATGAACGACGAGGATGGATGGGGGTAGGATTTTGAAGAACTGTGCCACTGCCACCACGGACAACCCGGACCGGTTCATGAACGTTTGGGGCTGCAGCAAGTGGATTTCCTCTCCGTGCAGGCGCGCCTTCGCATAGGTGCCGTGAAAGCGCCGTTCGTCGCGCGGTGTGGCGCCTGCTTCGCGTGCGAGCCGGTCGATGAACCAGAATCCCGCATTGTGCCGCGTGGCTGCGTATTCGGCGCCCGGATTGCCAAGTCCGACAATCAACTTGATCATGACGGTCGTGAATTCGGTTAAAAAAAACCCGCCGGGCATGGCCTCGGCGGGTACTTCGTCCCGCTGATCCGACTTCGTCACATCGTACCAGCGGATCGAGAGGATCGATTCTATTATGTGACAGGCACGCAGTGCTGCGTTCCCGTATGCAGTGTCCGTACCGCGTTAGGCGGCCGGCGTGCCGCCTTCCGACGATTCGCCTGCTTCGTCCGACACCGCGCCCGCGGGCAGCGTTGCCGACACGATCACCGGGTTTTCCTGCGCGCCGTGCGGCGTCAGTTCGACACCGGCCGGCAGCTTGACATCCTTCGCGTGCAACGACTGATTCAACTCGAAGTTGGCCAGATCGACTTCGATGAACTCGGGCAGGTTGCCCGGCAGGCACGATACTTCGATTTCGTTCAGCACGTGCGTGATCACGCCGCCACCGAGCTTCACCGCCGGCGAGCCTTCTTGGTTCATGTAGTGCAGCGGGACTTTCACCGTGATCTTCGTCTTCGCATCGACACGCTGGAAGTCCACGTGCAGCACCAGCCGGCGGAACGGATGGTACTGAACGTCACGCAGCAGCACTTGTTCGGTCGCACCGGCGATCTCGAGATCGAGAATCGACGAATGGAACGCTTCCTTGTTCAGCGCGTGGTACAGCGCATTATGATCCAACTCAATCAACTTCGGTTCGGTGCCAGCGCCGTACACGATTCCCGGCGTCTTGCCGGCATTGCGCAGGCGGCGGCTCGCACCCGTTCCCTGCTGGCTACGCTCGAAAGCGACTACTTTCATGTTGTCTCTCCAATGACTGCCCGCGACCAGGCAGTGGGTCCGGGCAAACTGCCCGGGTCATCAAAACGGGGCCATCGAATCCGGCATGGATTCAGTCAACCCCGAAATACGCGGCGCGCGTTCGTGACTGCGCACCGCGGGCCGGCAGCGCCACTCAATGGTGGCTTTGCCGAAATACAGCCATCGTCAATGTTCGGCGAACAGCGACATCACCGAGTCACCGCGACGAATCCGCGAGAACGTCTCGGCGAGCAGGCCCGCACATGACAGCGCGCGGATCCGCGAGCATTCCAACGCGTCCTTTCCGAGCGGAATCGTGTCGGTGACGACCAGCTCGTCGAGCGCCGAGTCCGCGATGCGCTGGATCGCACCACCGGATAGCACGGGATGCGTCGCATACGCGAACACCTTCTTCGCGCCGCGCTCCTTCAGCACTTGGGCGGCCTTGCACAGCGTGCCGGCGGTGTCGACCATGTCGTCCATGATCACGCACGTGCGACCCTCGACTTCGCCGATAATGTTCATCACTTCGGCGACGTTCGCCTTCGGGCGGCGTTTGTCGATGATCGCCAGATCGGTGTTCAGCTGCTTTGCCAGCGCACGTGCGCGTACCACGCCGCCCACGTCCGGTGACACGACCAGCAAGTCGTCGTATGCTTGCTTGCGCAGGTCGCCGAGTAGTACCGGCGTCGCGTAGATGTTGTCAACCGGAATGTCGAAGAAACCCTGAATCTGATCGGCGTGCAGATCCATCGTGATGATCCGTTCAACACCGGCGATTTCCAGCATGTTGGCGACGACCTTCGCGGAGATCGCAACACGCGCCGAGCGCGGGCGGCGGTCCTGCCGCGCATAGCCGAAGTATGGGATGGCGGCCGTGATTCGTCCGGCCGATGCGCGCTTGAGCGCGTCGACCATAATCATCAACTCCATCAGGTTGTCGTTCGTCGGCGCGCAAGTCGACTGCAAGACAAACACATCCTTGCCGCGGACGTTCTCCTGGATCTCGACCTGGATTTCTCCGTCCGAGAAGCGGCTGGCCATCGCCTTGCCAAGAGGAATACCCAGGGTTTTGACGACTTCCTGCGCAAGCGAGGGATTCGCGTTGCCAGTAAATACCATCAGGCCGTCACTGTTCATCGTGCACCTGCTACTCGGGGGGCGTGGCATGGGATGGAGTGTGTGGCGCCAAGGCAAGAGCATGCCCGCGCTATGGGTAACTGGCAGGGGAGGAAGGACTCGAACCCTCGAATGCCGGAATCAAAATCCGGTGCCTTAACCAACTTGGCGACTCCCCTACACGAACCGTCTGCCTGGCCGGGACTCTCGTACCCGACGCGGCGAAACCTTTTATGACGCAAAAGTGTACAACGGATGGCGGTCCAGGCTCGATGCTATCGCACTTTGCCAGCCGACGGGGAGCTTTGCTTGCGCTAACTCCGCTTCCATTCTGCCGGGAAATGCTGCGAACACACTTGCACCCGATCCCGTCATGCGCGCTGGCGCGATGGTCGAAAACCAATCCAACACTTGCGCCACTTCTGCGTATTTTCCCGCGACAATCGGCTGCATGTCGTTTCGGCCAAAATTATCTGGCCAACCCGTCTTGCTTGCCTGATTGTCATCGGCGATGTTTTGCCGTGCAAGAAAGTCCATAATTGTGATGCGTTTAGTGTCTCTTGTCAATGCCTCGGATCGGAAAATTTCAGCGGTCGGCACATGCACCGCGGGTTTAACCACCAGGAACGTGCGCGCCGGCAGCTGAACCGGTTGCAGTTGATCGCCCACGCCTTGCGCAAATGCATTGCGTCCGAATACGAAGAACGGCACGTCGGCGCCCAGTTCCAGGGCCAGCGCTTGCAGCGTCGCACGCGGCAGATGCAGCCGCCATAGCCGGTTCAACGCGAGCAGCGTGGTTGCCGCATCCGAGCTGCCGCCACCGATGCCGGCCCCCATCGGCAGGCGCTTGTCAATGTCAATCTCCACACCGTAGCGGCAACCGCTGTGCTGTTGTAGCAGTTTCGCCGCTCGAACGCTGAGATCGGCCTGCTCGGGGACGCCGTCCAATGGTCGCAGGTGGCGCACCGTGCCATCGTCGCGGCGCCGGAAATGGAGCATGTCGCTCCAGTCCAGTAACTGGAACACCGTCTGTAGCTCGTGATACCCGTCCTCGCGGCGGCCAGTCACATGTAGAAAAAGGTTCAGCTTCGCGGGGGCTGCGCAATCGCGCAGCATGTCTTCGGTTTCAATCATGGTGCTCATCGCGCCGTGCATGCCCGTGCGCGGCTTATTGGTCCAGTACAAGCTTGACCGACAGTGGTGGCGTCGGCCGCGTCAGATTCACGCGCTTGACGCGGCTTGCCGGCGCGTCGGCGTACGCCAGATATTCAATCGTCCAGCCGTCCTGCTCGATGCGGCTCAGGCGGCCGGTGCCGTCAGTCGACGTCGACGCGCGCGAGTCTGGCGACACGGCTGGTTGCAACCAGTAGCGCAGCCCTTCGACCGGCAGTGGGAAGCCCAGTGCGCCCTGCATGAGCTCGGATACGCTCGGCGCCGTCCGTGGCGCCTGGTTGGGCAACTCGAGGGTGGCCAATCCGGGTGCCGATGCGATGATGGCCAGCGTTTGACCGAACGGATTCAGCAGTTGCAGCTTGACGCTCTGGTAAGTCTGCTGCCAATCGAAATGGCCATACGCGTTGCGTGGTTGCCCAGTCTGGTCCTCGTAGCTGACCGCGAAGCGTCCATGGTATGCGTGCACGGTTTGCCTTGCTTGCGCATCGCCCGTGCCGGCAACGGGCGCGGTGGGCCGCTGGGGCGTCGCGCAGCCGGCCAGCAGCGCAGCGAGCCCGATCGCGCCACACCAGTGGCGCATGGTACGCGGCTGTCGCGGGCCGCCTGCGGCGCCGCACAACATGCGGCGAACAGACGATACACGCTGAGCAAGCCGAGCGCGTGACCCGGCCAGTAGGGGAACTCGGTTCATCACAGGTCGTCGATCTGGAAACGTTTCAGTGTCTTGACCAGCGTGTCGTTGTGCGGTTCGAGCTTCTGTGCGTCGCGCCACGCCGCGCGGGCCTGATCGCGATCGCCGTTTTCCCACAGCACTTCGCCCAGATGCGCGCCGATCTCCGCGTTCGGCTGCACGTCGTACGCGCGACGCAGCACCTTGACCGCATCGGCCTTGTTGCCGAGCCGATACTTGATCCAGCCGACGCTGTCCATGATGAACGCATCGTTCGGTGCCAGTGATGATGCTTTCTCGATCAGCTTGTTGGCCTCGTCCAGCTGTTGGTTGCGGTCCGCGAGCGAATAGCCCAGTGCGTTATAAGCCTGCGGGTTCTCCGGTTGCAGCCGGATCAGATCGCGCAATTGCTTTTCCATGACGTCGTAGTGACCGTTGCGTTCGGCGGCCATCGCGTAGTCGTAGAGCAGGTCCGGATCGTCCGGGAACGCCTTGGCCGCTTGCGCGAGCCGCGTCTCAGCTTGGGCATAGCGCTTGGCGTCGAACAGGATCGCGCCGTCGGTGCGCGCGATCAGCGCCGCTTCGCTCGACGACGCCGGCTTGAGTGCGGCGAGCTGGTTGCGCGCGTCATCGACCTTGCCGTCGCGCGCGATGATTTGCGCGCGCGTGATGTGTCCCGCTAGGTATTGCGTGCTGCCGGGCGGGATCTTGTCCAGCCATTGCGACGCAGCCTGGTCATCCTTTTGCTCGAGCGCGATCTGCGCCAAATACAGGTATGCCTGGCCTGGATCGGCTTTTGGCTGGCTCTGCGCGGCCGCGACATACTGTTGCAGGTATTGCTTCGCGCTCGGCAAGTGCCGCTGTTGGATCTCGATCAGCGCGAGCGCCATCAATGGCAGCAGGTCGTGGCTGTCGTCGTTGGCCAGTCGCGTGAACTCGAGCTTCGCGTCGTCCAACCGGTCGCTGGCCAGATACAACTGGGCGAGCGACATCCGCGCCTCGCGCGCCTGCGGATGCTTCCGAACATATTGCGACAGCCGCTGCGTGGCCTCCGCGCAATCCTGCGGGCCGAGTTGCGCGAGCAGCAGCACCGCAGGCAGGAAGTCGGGCTTTTCCTTCAGCGCGGTGTGCAGCGACTGGCGTGCACCATCGCGGTCCTGCGCAAGCGCCTGCTGCCGGGCGATCGCGTAGTTCGCCTCTGGCTTGTCCATGTCGTGGCGCAACAATTTTTGCAGCACATGCAGGCCCGACGTGCGGTTTGGGCTGCGCGCCAGCAGCATTTGCAGCCCGATCAGCGCATTGCCGCGATGGTCCGGCGCGACCTTGGCCAATTGCTGCTCCAGCAGCGGCTTGGCTTCGTCGGGCTTGCCGGCCAGCACCAGCAGCGACGCATCGATTTGCGCGGCACGGTCCGACTGAGGCGCGTACTGTTGCCACAGCTGTGCCGCGTTCAGCGCGTCGACCGGACTTTGCGCAAGCAGCGCGATTTCCGTGGCACGCTGCGCGAAGCGCGGATCCGTGGTGTCGCGGGCCAGCGCCAGATAAGTTTGGTAGGCCGGCGCGGGCTGGTTGCGCTGCAGGGCGATCTCGGCAGCCAGCACCTGGTAGACCACCTGACTAGTCAGCGGCAGGCGCGGTAGCGCCTTCTGCTCATCGGGCGTCGGCGTGCTGATGATATCGGTCAATTCCGGCGAGTCGTTGTCTTGCGCGGCGGCGGGCCGTGCGAGCAAGAGCGAGACGACAAGCAACGCAGCGGCCGCCGCCGGGCGCGCTGGGCTCCGGTGGAGCAGCTTGGCAAGAAGCAGATTCATGAAAATCCAATCAATGTTTCAATGGATTGTAACGCGGTGGCTACAATAGCGGGCGTGGACCACGAGGTGTCCATCCGCTTGCCTGTTAGACATGCCAGAATTGCCGGAAGTTGAAGTGACGCGACGCGGAGTCGAACCGTATGTCGCTGGACGACGCGTGCAGCGCGTTGACGTGCGTAATTTCGCGCTGCGCTGGCCGGTGCCGGCTACGCTGGCGCGCGAGCTTGAGCAACGCGTGATCCACAAAGTGGAACGGCGCGGTAAGTACCTGTTGTTCGAACTGGACGACGGCTGGCTCATCGTGCACTTGGGAATGACCGGCACGCTGCGCGTGCTGCGCCACCTGCCCGCGTTGCCGCCCGCCGCCCGGCACGATCATATCGACTGGATCTTCGATGAGTTCGTGATGCGCTTTCGCGACCCGCGCCGCTTCGGTGCGGTGTTGTGGCACCCGCGCGCGGTGGGCGACGTGCTCGAGCACCCATTACTGGCCAGCCTTGGAGTCGAGCCTTTTTCGAGCGCGTTTTCGGGCACGCTGCTGCATCGTCGCACGCGCGGGCGCACGGTGTCGATCAAGCAGGCGCTGATGGCCGGCGACATCGTCGTCGGCGTGGGCAACATCTATGCGTCCGAGAGCCTGTTTCGCGCCGGCATTCGGCCGAGTACGCCGGCGGGACGCGTGTCGCTGCCGCGCTACGAACTGCTTGCCGACGCCATTCGCGCGACACTGGCGGCGGCAATCGACAAGGGTGGCAGCACGTTGCGCGACTTTGTCGGCAGCCACGGCGAGCGCGGTTATTTCCAACTCGACTATTTCGTCTATGATCGGGCCGGCTTGCCTTGCCATGCCTGCGGCGTGCCGATCCGGCACATCATGCAAGGGCAGCGCTCGACCTATTACTGCACGCGCTGCCAGCGCTGAATTGACCCCTTGGAGGCCAACATCGAACCAGATGACTTCGCGCCGCGCCTGATCGCGTGGCAGCGCACGCATGGGCGGCACGAGTTGCCGTGGCAGCGCAGCCGGGATCCGTATCGAGTCTGGCTGTCCGAGATCATGCTGCAACAGACGCAGGTCTCGACGGTGATTCCGTATTATTTGAAGTTTCTCGCACGCTTTCCTCACGTTCACGCATTGGCGGCTGCCGCGGCTGACGACGTGATGGCGCTATGGAGTGGATTAGGGTACTACACTCGCGCGCGCAACCTACACCGGTGCGCACAGGTCGTCGTCCAGCAGTATGGCGGCGCGTTCCCGCAAACCGTGGAGCAACTCGCGGCATTGCCGGGAATTGGCCGCTCGACGGCGGCGGCCATTGCCGCATTCTCGTTCGGCGTGCGCTCGCCGATTCTAGACGGTAATGTCAAGCGCGTGCTCGCGCGGATTTTCGGGATTGACGGCTTTCCGGGCGATAAGCGCGTGGAGACCGCGATGTGGGCGCTAGCTGAGTCGTTGTTGCCGGCGGCCGATGACGCATCCAATGACGCATCCGATGACGTACGTCAGCGCGAGGGCGCACCGGTCGAACCCATTGTGGCGTATACGCAAGGACTGATGGACCTGGGGGCGACGCTGTGCGTACGCAGCCGGCCCGATTGTGGTCGCTGCCCGTTCGCGCACGCGTGCGTGGCCAATCTGACGGGCCGGCAACGTGAGTTGCCGGCGGCGAGGCCCAGGAAGGCTGTGCCAACGCGCCGCACGATGATGCTGGTGCTGCGCAGTGCCGATCAGGTGCTGCTCGAGAAACGCCCGCCGTTGGGTATCTGGGGCGGGCTCTGGAGCTTGCCCGAGGCGCCGGACGTGGACGGGCTCGCCGCGCGCGCGGCGCAACTCAGTGGTGCGCCGGTCGTGCTGGCGCCGCTTGCCCCGCTAGCACACACGTTCACGCATTTTCGCCTCGAAATCGAGCCGCGGCTCGCGCAACTGGTGGACGAGCCGCGGGCCGCCGCGCGCGACGCGCACACGGCATGGGTGCGGCTGGATGCCATTGGCGACTATGGCCTGCCCGCGCCGGTGCGCAAGCTGCTCGATGCGCTGGACGGAACGTTGTTGTAGTCCGGGCTACAGCAGTTGGTGCTGCAGCATGTAGTGGTGCACGACGTCGATCCGCGCGCCGGCATCGAGGACTTCCATCAGTTTTTGCCGCGCGCGCGTGGAAATTGGCAGGACTTCGGCGAGCCGGTTGGATACCCAGCTTGGATCGTCGAATGCGTACGGCTCGATAAATGGCAGATGGCCCGGGTCGCGCTCGGACAGCGTGGCGACGATCCGCTCGAGCACCTCTGCACACGCGCCGAACTTCGCGACGCGCTCATCGCCGCTCAGCGGGCGGTCCTCGGGCAGCAACTGCACCTGGCCGCGCAGCAAGCCGTTGGTCTCGGTCCGATGCGACAACAACCGGAAGCGGCGCGTGCCTTGGGTGCGAATATGCATCAGGCCGAAACGCTCCACGTCGCAATCGACGATCTCGGCCAGGCAGCCGATCGATTCGGGCACCGGCGGATTGTCCGGCTGGATCACCTCGCTGCCGCTCTTGAGCAGGCATACGCCGAACGGCGCGTGGTCGCGCAGGCAGTCGCGGGTCATGTCCTGGTAGCGGGCCTCAAACACCTTCAACGGCAGCAGGCCACCCGGAAACAGCACCGTGCGCAACGGGAACAGAGGCAACTCGGCAAGGGTATCGGACGGGACGGTTGACATACGTTTCGTGCTCGGTTTGGCGCGGCTAGCCGGGCGCTCGGGCCGATGTGTTGGCAAACGGCGCGCTGCCACCGCGCGCGCCGGCGATCTCGCGATGCCGCACCAGCACGTTGGCGTCACTTGCGAAGCGCGCGGCGAGCGCCTCGGCAATGTAGACGGATCGATGCTGCCCGCCGGTGCAGCCGATCGCCACGGTCAGGTACGCGCGATTGTCGTCGCGAAAATGCGGCAACCACTTGGACAGGTACTCGGCGATATCCTCGATCATTGTGCCGACCAGCGGCGTGGCGGCAAGAAAGTCGATCACCGGCTGATCGAGCCCCGTCAGCGGCCGCAACTCTCGGTCGTAATAGGGATTGGGCAGGGTCCGCACGTCGAATACCAGATCGGCGTCCAGCGGAATGCCGCGCTTGAAGCCGAACGACTGGAACATCAGCGCGAGACCGGTCTGGTCGTGTTCGATGAACTGCTTGACCCAGGCGCGCAGCGTGTTCGCGCGCAGGCTGCTGGTGTCGATGTGGTGCCCGAATTCCGCCAGATTGGCCACCAACTCGCGTTCGTGCTCGATTGCATCGGCCAGCGAAGCCTGCGTGCCATCGGACGTGCCGTCCGCCATTGACGCGGACAGCGGGTGCTTGCGGCGTGTCTCGGAGAACCGCTGGATCAGTGATTGCGTGCTCGCGTTCAAGAACAGCACGCGAACGTCGTGGGTGCGGCCCAGTGCACGGATAATTTCCGGCATTTCGTCCAGCGAGCGCGCCGAGCGCGCGTCGATCGCGACGCCGAGCCGCGCCTGGCCCTGCCGGGACAGGAACGCCACGAGTTCCGGCAGGAACCGTGGCGGCAGGTTGTCGACGCAATAGTAGCCGGCATCCTCGAGCGCCGCGAGCGCCACCGATTTGCCCGACCCGGACATGCCGGTGATCAGGATGATTCGCATCGAGTCAGGGTTCATGCGTTTCATCATAGCAGCGCTGTGGCGCTTCGGGCCGCTTCAGGTCAGCTTGCCTGGAAATTGTCCGTCCGGGTCCTGCATCGCGAGCCGCTGGCGCTCCATGAAATCGCGCAACGTATCGATGCCGCGCAATTGCAGAATCGTGTTGCGCACGGCGGCTTCGACCAGTACGGCGAGGTTGCGGCCGGCTGCCACCTGGATCGTGACCTTGCTAATCGGCAAACCCAGCACGTCAACCGTCTGGCTTTCTAGCGGCAGGCGTTGAAATTCGCCGTCGGGGCGGCGGACCAACTGCACGATTAGCTTGAGCTTCATCTTTCGACGCACCGCGGTTTCGCCGAAAATCGTCTTGATGTCGAGCAGCCCGAGGCCGCGTACCTCCAGCAGGTTCTGCAGCAGCGGCGGGCAGCGGCCCTCGACGAAATCTGGGCCAAGCCGCACGAAGTCGACCGCATCGTCCGCAACCAGCCCGTGGCCGCGGCTGATGAGCTCCAGCCCCAGTTCGCTCTTGCCCAGCCCCGAGTCGCCGGTCAACAGCACCCCCATGCCGAGGATGTCGAGGAACACGCCGTGCAGCGTTGCGCGCGGCGCAAGGATACGTGACATGTACAGCCGCAGGCTGTCGATCACGGCGGCGGCGGACATCGGCGTGGTGAACAGCGGCGTCGAGGAGCGCGTGCAACGAAGCACCAACTCTGGCGGTGCCGCTACGCCGCCAGCCACGACCAGGAACGGCGGTTCAAGGGCGATGAGCTCGGCCATGTTGCGCGAGCGGTCCTCATCGCTTTGCCGCTGGTAGTAGTTGACCTCGGCTTCGCCCAGCACCTGGATCCGATTCGGATGGATCAGGTTCAAGTGGCCGACCAGATCGGCGCTGGAGGTCGCATTGGCAACGGTTTCCGTCGAGAAACCGCGGTCCCAACCTTCGTGACCCGTTAGCCAACTTAGCTTAAGCGAAGCGGCGTTGTCATCGAAGATGCTTTGCGCGTTGATGCTGGACGTATCCATAGTGGCCTTCTCGGGTTGCGTCGCGCGGCGCTGCTCCGTGCGGTGCGCATGCGCCTGAGTCCATTGTGTTGGAAGCGCACGCGTCGCGGGATTAGGGTTGCCACTGAGTCAGCAGTTGGTGCAGCGCGTCACGGTCCGGCTCGGTGGACAGACTCTCGCGCGCGTGTCGGTCCGACAACAGTTGTGCGATCTCGGACAGGATTTCGAGATGTTGCTGCGTCGCTTGTTCTGGCACAAGCAAGAAGATCAGCAATTGGACCGGTTGCCCGTCCGGCGACTCGAACGGAATGGGTTCGGTCAGCCGCACGAATGCCGCCAGCGGCTGCTTCAGCCCTTTGATGCGCCCATGTGGGATCGCCACGCCTTCGCCGAGACCGGTCGAGCCGAGCCGTTCGCGCGCAAACAGGTTATCGGTGACGACGCCGCGGGCAATGCCGTTTTGATTTTCAAAGATTAGGCCGGCTTGTTCGAAAACCCGCTTCTTGCTGGTCACGGACAGACCCAGCACAACATTCTCGATTGGCAGAATTTTAGCTAGACGATTCATAGGGACAGGCGAAAAGCAGTTGTATCGCGCACGGGCTGTCGGCCAGCACCGGGGGCCGCGCGACGACTCACGGCAGACGCTTTTCGGCTGATAATTTTATAGGTGGCAAAGATGGTAACCAAAATATTATAGATCAGGCGAGTTGCGCATGGTGCAACGCGCAAACGCGGGTTCACTCCATGCAATACAACGCACGCGTGTAATGAAAAAGCCGCCTGGCGCGGGCGGCTTTGCCAACGCGGAGCCGATCCGCGCTCAGGATGCCGGTTGCTCGGGAACCGGCACGTATTTGATCGCCTCGTGCTGGTGGCCTTGCAGCCGGTCCTTGTAACGCAATACCTGACGGTCGAGTTTGTCGATCAGCATGTCGATTGCCGCGTACAGGTCGCCATTCGCGCTCTCGACAAAGATGTCCTTGCCCTTCAGGTGCAGGTTGACCTCCACCCTTTGCCGTTTTTCCTTTTCCTTGTGATTGTCCACGGCTAGTAGCACAGTACCATCGATCACCTGGTCAAAATGCCTGAGCACGCGTTCGAGCTTCGCGACCACATAATCGCGCAGGGCGGGCGTGACGTCCAGGTGGTGTCCACTGATCTTCAAATTCATAGCTGCCTCTCCGTGCTCAATAGCCGCTAGCGCAAAGGCATGATCCGGTGCCGCTCGAGCCTCGGCCCGCTTGTGGCGTGCACCCCGTCGTGACGAAAAGGAGTGGCGGGCCAATATCGGCCGGCTCCTGACCATATCCTATCCAAGCGTCGCGGCCGGTCAACGCCCACCGCAACATGCAGTAGGCTTACAACGACTTACGCATGCTAACAGCCGGAATCTTCAGCGCTTCGCGATATTTCGCCACGGTTCGGCGTGCGACCACGAAGCCCTGTTCGGCCAGCAGTTCAGCGATGCGGCTGTCTGAAAGCGGTGATTTCGGGTCTTCGGCTCCTATCAGTTGCTTGATGAGCGCGCGGATCGCGGTGGATGATGCCACGCCCCCGGTGTCGGTCGACACGTGTGAGCCAAAGAAGTACTTGAACTCGAGCGTCCCGAAGGGCGTCAGCATGTACTTCCCGGTCGTCACCCGCGATACGGTCGACTCGTGCAAGCCCAGCGTATCAGCAATTTCTCGTAAAACCAAGGGGCGCATCGCGATCTCGCCATGCATGAAAAAATTGCGTTGACGCTCGACGATCGCTTGTGCGACGCGCAAAATCGTGTCGAATCGTTGCTGGATGTTCTTGATCAGCCAGCGCGCTTCTTGCAGTTGCTGGCGCAACGAACCACTGCTCGGGTCGCCCCGGTTGCTACGCAGGATGTTTGCGTATAAGTGGTTGACCCGCAGCCGCGGCACGACTTCGGGGTTCAACTCCGCTTGCCATCCCTGCGAGGTTTTCTTCACGATGATGTCCGGCACCACGTAGTCGGCCTCGGCCTTGCCGTACGCGGCGCCGGGGAACGGCTCGAGCGAGCGGATCAGCGCGTGCGCGTCGCGCAGCGCGTCGTCGCTGGCTTTCAGGTGCTTGCGCAGGCGCGTGAAGTCGCGCGCCGCCAGCAACTCCAAGTAGTTCGACACGATTTCCAGCGCCAGCGTGCGCGTGGCGCTCGGCTCTAGCCGCAACAATTGCAGCTTCAGGCATTCGGATGCCGAGCGCGCCCCGACCCCAGCTGGATCGAAGCTGTGCAGCAGCGCGAGCGCTGCGTTCAGTTCATCGGCGTCAACCTCGAGCTCGGCCGGCAAATCGGCGAGGATTTCGTCGCAGCTCGCACTCAGATAGCCATCGTCGTCCAGCGACTCGATTAGAAACGTGACCAGCGCGCGGTCGCGCGGGCTAGCTTGGGTCAGACGCAACTGCGCGCCTAAATGCTCGCGCAGGCTGACCGTGGATTCGTGAAGCTGCAGCGGCGGCATGTCATCGTCGTCGGAGGCGACACCGGAACGCACATAGTCGTCCAGGTTCCACGACGCCGTGTCGGTGCCGTTGTCGCTGCTCATGCCGTTGTATTCATCAATGGCGGCCGGCTCCGCGCTTTGCGCGCGCTCACCGTTCGCGCCGCCGGGCACCAGTGTCGGCGCCTCGGCCATGCCGGTGGGCAGCGCGCTGCCTTGCGACGGCACCAGTGAGCCGTCCGCGGCGACCCGCAACGGGCTCGCGATCCAATCGTCCTCGTTCTCCAGCAAAGGATTCTGCGAGATCGCCGTGGCGACCTCCTGCTGCAATTCGAGCGTCGACAGCTGCAGTAGCCGGATCGACTGCTGCAATTGCGGAGTCAGCGCCAAATGCTGTGATAGACGGAGTTGAAGGCTTGCTTTCATGGCAAATCGCTTTTCATTGTAGACAGTTTGCCACGTTGGCGGAACCTTGAGGAAACACGTTGGCCCGTTTTGTGCATGGTGGGTCGAGTCGGCGCGTGCGAGCCAACCGCTGGCACGGCGGCGTCGCTAAATCTGCGCTGGCTGGAGCGGGAGTGCGCTCCAGTGAAGGCACTACATACGAAAATGCTCGCCCAGGTACACGCGGCGTACGTTCTCGTTCGCGATGATTTCCTTGGGCGCGCCGGCCGCAAGCACGCTGCCATCGCTGATAATGTACGCGTGGTCGCAGATGCCGAGCGTCTCGCGCACGTTATGATCCGTGATCAACACGCCGATGCCGCGCTCTTTCAAAAAACGCACGATCTTCTGGATTTCCAGCACGGCGATCGGGTCCACGCCGGCAAACGGTTCGTCCAGCAGGATAAAGCTGGGGCGAGTGGCGAGTGCGCGCGCGATCTCGACACGGCGGCGCTCGCCGCCGGACAGCGACATCGCCGGATTGTCGCGCAAGTGCGCGATTTGCAACTCCTCGAGCAACGCGTCGGCGCGTGCCGATACCGCTTGCTTGGACAGCGGCTTGTCATGCTCGTCCCGTTGCAACTCTAGCACCGCGCGGATGTTCTCGTTGACGGACAGCTTGCGGAATACCGACGCCTCCTGCGGCAGATAGGACAACCCCATCCGGGCGCGCTTGTGGATCGGCAGCAAGCTGATCGACGTGCCGTCGAGCATGATCTCCCCGCCATCGAGCGGCACCAGTCCGACGATCATATAGAATGAGGTCGTCTTGCCGGCGCCGTTCGGTCCGAGCAGCCCAACCACTTCACCGCTTTTCACGTCGAGCGACACGTCTTTGACGACGGTGCGCGCGCCGTAACGCTTGCGCAAGTTGCGCACCGACAGCGTGCTGGCCGCAGCCGGGATAGGCACGGGGGGAACCGATGTGTTCATGGCTGCGACGTTCGTTGCGGCGTCGTGGATGGGGTCAGCGTCACGTCGCTGGCGGGTTGGAGCAGCGCGCCGCCCCCCGTGCTGGGCGTGAGCATCGCGCGCACGCGGCCGCTCGGATTGCCCGGTCCCGCGACATCCTTGCCCGACTGGGCGGTGTAAAAGTCCTTTTGGCCATCGTAGGTGATCACGCTGCCGCGCACTTCATCGACGAGCTTAGATAACCCCCGCAGGCGTCGCACGACGGCGCGCGTGGTCAAAGTCGTTAGGTCCTGCTTGCCATCGTAGTCGATGCGCGCCGCGTTGCCCTCGATGTATTCGTCCATGCCGTCGCGCTTCTGCCGGAAATATGACAGCGTGCTGCCGTTGCTGGTGCCGGTGGCGTGCTGGTAGCCTTGCGGGTCCTGCTTGACGTCTATGCGGTCCGCCCGGATTAGGATCGTGCCCTTGGTCGCGACGACGTGGCCGGTGAAGACCGTCAGTTGCTTTAGGTCGTCGTACGTCATGTTGTCCGCTTCGATGTTCAGCGGCTTGTCGCGGTCCGCGCGCTCGGCGTGCGCGACGCACAGCGACAGCGCAAGCGGCAGCGCGACGGCCAGCGTCGACACGATCCGCCCGCCTGCCATGCGGGCGCGGCTCGCCCCGGCGCAGCGCTTCGAATGTAGCGTGCGCGCGGGCATGGGGCGGTCAAACATTGGGTTCATGCGCGTCGTGCGAGAAAGAGGTGCCCGTCATTGATCGAACGGTCCGCCCGCCGCTGTGTCGGACGCGGCAATCATGCCGTGTACCTGGCCGAGCAGACGCATTTCCCGGGTCACGTTATTGTAGATCATGCCATTGGCCGTCATCTGGGACAGGCCGCGCAGCAGTTTAACCGGCTTTTCGGTTTCGATGATGTCGTCGTTGGCCAGCACACGGAAGTGCTCGGAGTCGGCTTGCATCCGCGGATCGGTCAAACCCGCGTCGCGCACGATGTGCGCGTCGTCGTACAGGTCCACGATCGAGCCGTCCGCATTGATGACAGCGCGCTTGCCGGTGGCCGTGACGACCGGCTGGCCCGGCGTGAACGCGCGGATTGCCGGCAGCGTCGCGTGCGTCGCCGCATCGTCCTCGTAGTGGACCATCGACGCGGCCGCGATCCGGTACTGCGTCACGCCACTTTCGTCCAGCATTGAGATCGAAAACTGGTCGGCGAAATAGTCCGGCGTATGCGCTTTGTCTGCCGATACCATCTGCGCCGGGCGCGGCAGCGTGTTTTGCAGCAGCCAGTACGTGCCGGCGGCGAGCACCGCCATGATCACGAGCGGCAACCAGGCGGACAGGCGCATCTCACGCATCGCTTAGCCTGCGCACGCCGCCGCGAGCAGACCGTCATACCGGCCCTGCGCGTGCAGCAGTGTATCGATGACCTCGCGAGCGGCGCCGTGACCGCCGCGTGCGGTGGCGATCCAGTGCGCGCGACTGCGTACCTCGGAGTGCGCGTTTGCCGGCGCGGCGGCGAAACCGACGCGCAGCATGACCGCCAGATCGGGCCAGTCGTCGCCCATGTATCCGCATTCGTTGGCGGTGACGCCGGCGGCAGCCCGTAACTTGTCGAACGCAGCGAACTTGTCGCTGATTCCCTGGTACAGGTATGACACGTGGAGCTCGCGCGCGCGCAATTCGACGATCCTCGAATTGCGCCCGGTGATAATCGCGGTCGCGACGCCGGCCTGCTCGAGCAGCTTCAACCCATGGCCGTCCATCGAGTTGAAGCCCTTCATTGCATCGCCGTCCGGCGTGAAGTACAACGTGCCGTCGGTTAGTACGCCGTCCACGTCGAAGATCATCAGCTTGACGCGCGCGGCGCGTTCGATTGCGGTCAGGGCCATGCTCGGATCAGATGACTTTGGCGGAGAAAAGGTCGTGCGTGTTCAGCGCGCCGATCAGCGTGCCATCGGCGTCGGCGACTAGCATCTGGTTGATGCGGAATCGCTCCATCAGTTCCACGGCCTCCACCGCTAGCTGTCCGGCGCTGATCGTGCGCGGCTTGCGTGTCATCACGTCGGTGATCGGTAGGCCAAAGATGTCGCCCTTGTGCTCGAGCACGCGGCGCAAATCGCCATCGGTGAAGATGCCCTCCACGCGCGAATCCCCGTCCACGATCGCGGTCATGCCCAGCCGTTTCGCGGTGATCTCAAACAACGCGTCCCGCACCGTCGCGGACAGCGTCACGCGCGGCACCTCGTCGCCGGTGCGCATCACGTCGCGCACATAGGTCAGCAGGCGCCGGCCCAACGCGCCGCCCGGATGCGAGCGCGCGAAATCGTCAGCGGAAAAGCCGCGCGCGTCGAGCACTGCTACCGCCAGCGCATCGCCCAGCGCGAGCGTGGCTGTGGTGCTGGCCGTGGGCGCGAGGTTCAGCGGGCACGCCTCCTTCTCCACGCGCGCATTCAAGTGCACGTCGGCCAGCTTGGCCAAGCTCGATTCCGGCCGTCCGGTCACCGCGATCAATTTTGCGCCGAGCCGCTTGATGAGTGGCAGGATCGCAACCAGTTCCTCCGATTCGCCGGAGTTGGACAAACCGATGAACACGTCGTCGGCGGTGACCATGCCCAGGTCGCCGTGGCTCGCCTCGGCCGGATGCACGAAGAACGCGGGTGTGCCGGTGCTCGCCAGCGTGGCCGCCAGCTTGCGTGCAATATGGCCTGATTTGCCGATGCCGGAGACCACCACGCGCCCCTTGCAGGCCAGCAACATTTCCACGGCGACGACAAATTCGCCGTTCAGGCGCGTACTCAGGCTCCGGATGGCCTCTGCCTCGATGTCGAGCACGTGCTGCGCCAGGTGCAAAGCCCGGGCGCCATTGATTTTCGCTATCATGCGCGGAGTATAGCAAACGCGCATTAGGCTCGCGGCGCACCCAGCGGCGCGGTTTTCGAAGCGTTGATGGCGCTATCGTGTGTGCACCGGCCGTGACTGCTCGGCTTTGCGCACGTTGATGCCGACTACTGAAAGGACCGACGCAAGGGCCTGCATGACATCGCCGCTCGCACTCACGCTTTTTCTGTTGCTGGCCGCGGTGGCCGGAGTCGTGATCTTTCGCATGCTGAACCTGCCGCCCATGCTCGGCTACTTGAGCGTGGGTATGCTCATCGGTCCTCATGCGCTAGGCATTGCAAGCGATTCGGAGCGGGTGCAGTACCTGGCCGAATTCGGCGTGGTGTTCCTCATGTTCTCGATTGGGCTGGAGTTCTCAATCGCCAAGCTGCGCTCGATGCGCATGATCGTGTTTGGGTTAGGCCTGTCGCAGGTATTGGCCACGATCGTGTTGGCCGTGCTCGCCGGCCTGGCCACGCGCGCCTGGCTGCACCTGAGTTGGCAGGCGAGCGTTGCGCTCGGCGGTACGCTGGCGATGTCCTCGACTGCGATCGTCAGCAAGCTGCTCGCTGAACGGCTCGAGCTCGAGTCCGCGCACGGGCGCAACATCTTCGGCATCCTGTTGTTCCAGGACCTGGCCGTGGTGCCGCTGCTGCTCGTGATCGGCGCGCTCGGGGCCGATCCGAAGGAATTGGCGATCGGGCTCGCACTGGCCGCGATCAAGACCGCTGTGGTGCTCACGATCTTGTTGCTTGTCGGACAGCGGTTCATGACTCGCTGGTTCAACGTGGTGGTCCGGCGGCGCTCGCAGGAACTGTTCATGCTGAACTTGCTGTTGATGACGCTGGGCGCCGCGTTCATCACCGAGAAGTTCGGGTTGTCACTGGCGCTCGGTGCGTTCATTGCCGGCATGCTGATCTCCGAGACGCCGTATCGGCATCAGGTAGAGGAGGACATCAAGCCGTTTCGCGACGTGCTGCTGGGCTTGTTCTTCATCACCACCGGCATGTTGTTCGACCCGCGGGTGCTATGGCAGCACCCGCTGATGGTGATGTTATTTCTGGTCGCTGCGCTGCTGCTTAAGGCGGCGCTGATCACCGGCCTGGCTCGCCTGTTCGGCGCGATGCCCGGCGTGGCGATGCGCACCGGGCTCGCGCTCGCGCAGGCCGGCGAGTTCGGTTTCGTGCTGCTGAACTTGGTCCGCGAGCAACGCCTGATTTCGCACGAGTTGATGCAAGTGATCCTGGCGGCGATGTTGCTGTCGATGCTGGCGGCGCCGTTCGTCATCGATGCGATGGACCGGATCGTGCTGCGTCTGTCTTCGACCGAGTGGATGATGCAGTCACTGCAGATGACGCGCATCGTGACGCAGAGCATCCAGCAGCAGGAGCACGTGATCATCTGCGGCTACGGGCGCAGCGGGCAGAACCTGGCACGGATGCTCGAGCACGAGGGCCTGTCGTATGTCGCGCTGGATCTGGATCCGGACCGCGTGAGCGCCGCGGCCACGGCAGGCGAGCAGGTCGTGTTCGGCGACGCGGGGCGCCGGGAATCACTGCTGGCCGCGGGTATCCATCGGGCGGTGGCGCTCGCGATCACCTATGCGGATACGCCGTCGGCGCTGAAGGTGCTACATAACGTACATGAGTTGGAGCCCACCCTGCCGGTGATCGTGCGCACGGTGGACGACGCCGACTTAGACAAGTTGCTGGCCGCGGGCGCGACCGAGGTGATCCCGGAGATTGTGGAAGGCAGTTTGATGCTCGCATCGCATACGCTGGTGCTGGCCGGCGTGCCGATGCGCCGCGTGCTGCGCCGCGTCGAGGACTTGCGCGACAAGCGCTACAGCCTGTTGCGCGGCTATTTCCACGGCGCGGACGACCTAGATGAGGACGGCATCGAGCAGGTGAGGCTACAATCGGTGCCGATCGAAGAGCGTGCCGACGCGGTCGGCCGGAGCCTGGATGAGCTCGGGTTGTTCGAAATGGGCATCGAGGTTACCGCGATCCGCCGGCATGGTATACGGGGTGTCGAACCCGATCGCGACACGAAACTGCGCGCGCGTGACATCGTCGTGCTGCGCGGCTTGCCCGACGCGCTCGCGCTGGCCCAGGAGCGGCTGCTGCGCGCGCGGCGTGGTGCGGCAACGCAGCGGGCCTAGCGCGGCACGCAGCCGAATGACGTCCGAATGAACCCGGCGCGGGCTGACCCCCGGCGTCCGATCCGCAATGGAGACCACCATGCAAGAGCACGCTGCACCGCCACCGGCGGTGTTGACCGACCCTGCCGCCTATATCCGTCAGCATATCCGTACCGTGCCCGACTGGCCGCGGCCTGGCGTGCAATTTCGCGATATCACGCCGCTGCTGCAGGACGCGAAATGTCTGCGGGTATTGGTCGACCTGTTCGTGCAGCGCTATATTGACCAGCGGCTAGACTATATCGTAGGGCTGGATGCGCGCGGATTCATCGTCGGACCGATCCTCGCCTACGAGTTGAACGTGGGCTTCATTCCGATCCGCAAGAAAGGTAAGCTGCCGTTCACGACCGTGTCAGCGTCCTACTCGCTCGAGTATGGGGAGGCGACGGTCGAAGTCCATGCGGATGCATGCCGCCCGGGCGAGCGCCTTGTGCTCATCGACGACTTGATTGCCACGGGCGGCACGATGATGGCTGGGCGCGCGCTGCTGGAGCGGCTCGGTGCAAGCGTTGTCGAGTGCGCGGCGATCATCGATCTGCCCGGGCTGGGAGGCTCGACGCTGCTGCGTAATGCTGGGGCGCCACTCTATACCGTGTGCACGTTTTGAGCCGCTGCGTTGCGCAGTTGAAGACGCGGTAGAATCGTCGGTTTTACGCGCAAAGGGCATCGGCGATGACTTGGGGCTGCATTGACGCCGCGCGCCGTTTCCGGCGCGATCAGCATCTGCGATTCGTGATCGGCGGGCAGCCGGTCGGCTGGATCCGCGCGGGCGACGTGCGTTGGCTCACGCACTGGCCGGACGTGTTCACCATCAGCGAGTATTGCGTCGTGCTGGCCGATGCATTCGATACCGTCCAGGCGCGCAGCGCCGCACTGAGTTCGGTTATTGGTGCGCTGGCCGCGCACGGCCTGATTCGCGGATGGCGCAACGAGACCTATGCGATTCGCAATGCATTTGATGACCCGCCGCTCGCATTCATCGAACGCGCGGCGTCGCGGTTCTTTGGCACGACGACATACGCCGTCCATCTGAATGGCGTGGTGGGGGCCCCCGAGCGCGAAGCGCTGCCGCCGCGCCTCGGCGGCGGCGCCTCGCCGGTTGCGCCACGCGCCGCGCACGGTGAGCCGTATTTCTGGATCGCGCGCCGCAGCGACACGAAGCCGACCCATCCCGGCATGCTCGACAACCTGGTTGGCGGCGGAATCGGCTGGGGGCTGCCGGTGTTCGACACGCTGGTGAAGGAAGCGTACGAAGAATCCGGCATCGACGCGTTGCTCGCGCGTACGGCCAGCGCGGGGCGTATGATTCACGTTTTGCAGGAAATCGACGAGGGCACGAAGGCCGAGCAATTGTTCATCTATGATCTGCTGCTGCCCGACGATTTCGCGCCGCGCAATACCGACGGGGAAGTCGCCGAGCATCGACTGGTGTCGCGCGCGCAATTGCTTGACGTGGTTCGCGCTGGCCGGATGACCGTCGATGCGAGCCTGGCGACACTCGATTGCCTATTGCGCCGCGGCTGGCTTGATTCCCTCGAATGCGGCGATTTCGACCTACTGTTGCAGGCGCCCGGCGATTGAGTGCCGTTGCATCGGCTGGTACCGGCAGACCTGTCCCACCACATTACCCGGTGACGCGTTAAACAAGAGGTTATGGCATGGCCACCGAACACAGTTTCATTCTCAAACTCGCCTGCGCCGACCGGCCGGGCATCGTGCATGCGGTGTCTGGATTTTTGTTCGAGCGAGGCAGCAATATCCTAGATTCCGCGCAGTTTGGCGACAGCCGCACCGGCGAGTTCTTTATGCGCGTGCACTTCCAGCAGGTGGGCGGCGATCCGGGTCTACACGCGCTGCGTGCTAGTTTCGCGACGCTGGCCGAGCAGTTTGGCATGCGCTGGGAATTGCACGATGCGAATGTGAAGCCGCGCGTGATGATCATGGTGTCCAAGATCGGCCATTGTCTGAACGACCTGTTGTTCCGTTACCGCACCGGCCAGCTTGCGATCGAGATCCCGGTGATCGTGTCAAACCACCAGGACTTTTACCAGCTTGCGGCGAGTTACAACATCCCGTTTCACCATCTACCGCTGGCCGATGGCACGCCGCAGGCCAAGGCGGCACAGGAATCCCGCGTCCTGGAGTTGGTCGAGCGCCACAGCGTGGACCTCGTCGTGCTGGCGCGTTACATGCAAATTCTGTCGGGTGAGCTGTGCGAGAAGCTGGTCGGCCGGGCCATCAATATCCATCATTCGTTCCTGCCTAGCTTTAAAGGGGCGAAACCGTACTACCAGGCATTCGATCGCGGCGTGAAGCTGATCGGCGCCACCGCGCACTACGTGACCACCGATCTGGATGAAGGTCCGATCATCGAGCAGGAAGTCGAGCGTGTCGACCATAGCATGACGCCTGACGAACTGACGGCTGTGGGCCGGGACGTCGAATGCGTGACCCTTGCGCGGGCGGTGAAATGGCACGTCGAGCATCGCATCGTGCTCAACGGCACGAAGACCGTAGTATTCCGCTGACTCAGCGTAGCGTCCACGCACGTTCAACACGCCGGTGCTGTGGCGGGGCGCGGACGCTGGCCAACGCGTCGTACACCGTGGGCGGGCTTGACGCGGCGGCGTGCGCTCAAATCAGCTTGGAGAGCACCAACTCACGCTTGATGTAGGCATAGAAGATCGGCGCCGCGATGACGCCAAGCAGCCCAAACGCCGCTTCCATTACCAGCATCGCGATCAGGAGTTCCCACGCCTTGGCCTCGATCTCGCCACCGACGATACGCGCGTTCAGGAAATACTCAAGCTTGTGGATCACGACCAGGAATGCGAGTGACGAAATCGCGACGCCGATCCCGGAAGCCAGCGAGATCAGCACGATCACGGTGTTCGAGATCAGGTTGCCGACCACCGGCAACAGGCCGACTACGAACGTGAAGATGACCAACGTCTTGGATAGTGGCAGCTGCGAATGGAACAGCGGCAGTGCGACAAGCAGGTAGAGGCCGGTGAAGAACGCATTGACCGCTGAAATCTTGACCTGCGCAAACACGATCCGCCGAAACGCGTCGGCGAAGCGCGACACCCGCGTGACCAGTGCCTCGGACAGCGGTGCGCGAGTTGTGTGATGGTGCGCGCCGACGGCCACGATCGCACCAAGGATCATGCCGAGCAGCACGTGCGCGATGCCGCGCATCGCCGTCTTGCCGCCCTCCTGCAGTTGTGTCGCGTGCGAGTGCAGCAAGACAGTAATCTTCGATTCGATCTCGGCGGCGTTGCTCGGCAGATACGTCAACGCCCAATCCGGAAGTCGCGCACGCTCCCGATCGAAGAACCGCATCACCTGCTCAAACAGCGCCTGCACGCTGGTGACATGCTTTTCTAGATGCTGCGCGATGCCCAGCGAGATGCCGGTGAAGACGGCGACCACCGCGCAGGCGACGAACACGACCGCGAACCATCGCGCGCGCTGGCTGGACAGATGACGCTCCAGGCGCGGCGCGATCTGGTGCACGACCTGATAGACGAGTAGCCCCGCGAGCAGCGTGCCGAGCAGCTTCAGTTGGATGACCAGCACCATCGCGGCGATCATGAACAGGTAGCTGGCGATATCCACCGGCGTGAGCCGGGGTAATGACGGATGGCCCGGTGGATTCACGTTGCGCGCCGGAAGCGGCCGCACCGGACGCGGCCCCTGCGTCGAGCCGCGTCCGTCGCCGCCATTGCTCGGGCGCGCCGCTTCATATTCTGTTGCCATCCCCAATCCTCGTTACGACTATTTCTGCGCACGTGCGTCGGCGCCGTGTAGCGCATGTGTCAGGCCCGCGTCTGGTGTGTGCCGAGCAGGGGCGCTAGGTACTTGCCGGTAAAGCTTGCCTTCAATTGTGCCACGTGTTCTGGCGTGCCCTGCGCGATGATCTGACCACCGCCGGCGCCACCCTCCGGCCCGAGGTCGATGACCCAATCCGCCGTCTTGATCACGTCAAGATTATGCTCGATGATGACAACCGTATTGCCATGATCGCGCAATCGGTGAATGACTTCTAGCAACAGCGCGATATCGTGGAAGTGCAGGCCCGTCGTCGGCTCATCTAGGATATAAAGCGTGCGACCGGTGTCGCGCTTGCTCAGTTCCAGCGACAGCTTGATTCGTTGTGCTTCGCCGCCGGACAATGTGGTCGCGGACTGACCCAGCCGGATGTAGCCGAGCCCCACGTCGAGCAGCGTCTTGAGCTTGCGCGCCACCACCGGCACCGCGCGGAAGAACGCATACGCGTGCTCGACCGTCATGTCGAGCACGTCGCTGATGCTGCAGCCCTTGTACTGGATTTCGAGCGTTTCCCGGTTGTACCGCTTGCCGTGGCACACGTCGCATAGCACGTAGACATCGGGCAAAAAGTGCATCTCCACCTTCAGCACGCCGTCGCCCTGGCACGACTCGCAGCGCCCGCCCTTGACGTTGAACGAAAAGCGTCCCGGATCATAGCCGCGCTCCTTGGCCGCCGGCACGCCGGCGAATAACTCCCGGATCGGCGTGAACAGGCCGGTGTAGGTGGCCGGGTTCGAGCGCGGTGTACGGCCGATCGGCGACTGGTCGACGTTGATGACCTTGTCGAAATGCTCCAGTCCGTCGATGGCCTCGTGCGGGGCGGGTTCGGTCGCTGAGCCGTACAGATGGTGCGCGACCGCATGGTACAGCGTGTCGTTGATTAGCGTGGACTTGCCTGAGCCCGATACACCGGTCACGCAGGTGAGCAGACCCACCGGCAGATCCAGCGTCACGTGCTTCAGGTTGTTGCCGCAGGCTTGCACGATCCGCAGCCGGCGCTCGTCCGGTGCGCGCCGCTGCTGCGGCACCGCAATCCGCCGCGCGCCGCAAAGATACTGGCCGGTGACCGAGGCAGCGTCGTTCTCGATCTGCTGCGGCGTGCCGCACGCAACCACTCTGCCGCCGTGCTCGCCGGCGCCCGGGCCCATGTCCACGACGTAATCGGCCATCCGGATCATGTCCTCGTCGTGCTCCACGACGAGGACCGAGTTGCCTAGATCGCGCAGGTGCTTCAATGTCGCGATTAACCGGTCGTTATCGCGCTGATGCAGTCCGATCGACGGCTCGTCGAGCACATACATCACGCCGGTTAGGCCCGAGCCGATCTGCGACGCGAGGCGGATGCGCTGCGCTTCGCCGCCGGACAGCGTGTCCGCGCTGCGCTCCAGCGACAGGTAATCGAGTCCGACATTGTTCAAAAACATGAGGCGCGCGACGATTTCCTTGATCACCTTGTCGGCAATTTCGCGCTTGGCGCCGTCCAGCCTCAGCGTCTGGAAGTAACCTAGTGCATCGCGCAGCGGCCAGCCGCTCACCTCGAAGATCGCCCGCGCGTGGCCGTCGGAGCCGATCTTCACATGGCGCGCCTCACGCCGCAGCCGGGTGCCCTCACATGCGGGACACGCCTGGTTGTTCTGGTATTTGGCCAATTCTTCGCGCACCGCCGCCGAATCGGTTTCCCGGTAGCGGCGCTCCAAATTGCGGATAATGCCTTCGAACGGATGTTCGCGTACCGACGCGCGGCCGCGCTCGTTCATGTACGAGAATGGGATGACCTGTTCGCCGGAACCGTACAGCACGGCCTTGCGCACCGCCTCGGGCAGGTCCTCGAACGCTGTTTCGATGTCGAACTCGTAGAATGCCGCTAGGCTTTGCAGCATCTGGAAATAGAACTGGTTGCGCCGGTCCCAGCCCTTCACTGCGCCGGCGGCCAGCGACAGCGACGGATGCGCGACCACCCGCTTCGGGTCGAAGAAGGTGATCTGCCCCAGGCCGTCGCATTCCGGGCATGCGCCCATTGGATTGTTGAATGAGAATAGCCGCGGCTCGAGTTCCTGCAGTGAGTAGGAGCAGACCGGGCACGCGAACTTCGAGCTAAACAGATGCTCGGTGTTGCTGTCCATCTCTAGCGCGATCGCGCGAGCGTCGGCGAGCCGCAGCGCGGTCTCAAACGACTCCGCGAGCCGCTGCTTCATGTCTGGACGCACTTTGAGCCGGTCCACGACGACGTCGATCGTATGTTTGTCGTTCTTTTTTAGCTTGGGCAGCGCGTCGACGTCATAGATTTGCGCGGCCCCTTCGTGCGCGGTGCCGCCGCCAGAGCGCACCCGGAAGCGGATGAAGCCCTGCGCCTGCATCTGCTCGAACAGCTCGGCGTGCTCGCCCTTGCGATTGACCACGACCGGCGCGAGAATCATCAGCCTCGTGTCCTCGGGCAGTGCCAGCGCGGCGTCGACCATCTGCGACACGCTTTGTGCCTGCAGTGCGATGTCATGATCCGGGCAGTACGGCGTGCCCACCCGTGCGTACAATAGTCGCAGGTAATCGTGGATTTCGGTGACGGTGCCGACCGTGGAGCGCGGGTTGTGCGACGTTGCCTTCTGCTCGATCGAGATGGCCGGCGACAGCCCCTCGATCAGGTCGACATCCGGCTTTTCCATCAACTGCAGGAACTGCCGCGCATACGCGGACAGGCTCTCGACGTAGCGTCGCTGTCCCTCCGCGTACAGCGTGTCAAAGGCGAGCGACGACTTGCCGGAACCCGACAACCCTGTAACCACGATCAGCTTGTGGCGCGGCAGATCAAGGTGGACGTTTTTCAGGTTGTGGGTGCGGGCCCCACGGATGCGGATCTCTTCCATTGAGCGATGGTGCCGGCTTCGCTGGCGTTGCTGCCAAACCTGCTACTATAACGACTTTTCCTCACCGCCGTACCAGCGCCCAACGGGCAGTTCTGACACCCGGTCAGGGTGCATGAATGGACGGGAATTCATCTCGATGTCCACGTCGTCCGCTTCTTCTTCCCGAATGAGTGCGCCGGAGTTGCGCGCGACCGTCTCACTCGCGTCGGTTTTCGCGTTGCGCATGCTCGGTTTGTTCATGATCATGCCGGTGTTCTCCGTCTATGCCCACACAATCCCGGGCGGCGACGACACGGTGCTCGTCGGTATCGCGTTGGGCATCTACGGCGTGACGCAGGCGGCGTTGTATATTTTCTACGGATGGTTGTCCGACCGCATCGGGCGCAAGCCGGTGATCGTCGCCGGGTTGGCGATCTTCGCGCTCGGGGCCGCGGTGGCCGCGCTCGCGGACACTATCCACTGGATCATCGCCGGCCGCGCGCTGCAGGGCGCAGGTGCGATCTCGTCGGCCGTGCTCGCGCTGATTGCCGACCTGACCAGCGAGCATCATCGCACGAAGGCAATGGCGATGGTCGGCGGCAGTATTGGCGTCTCGTTTGCGGTGGCCATTGTCGGTGCGCCGGTGCTGTATGCGGTGATTGGCATGAGCGGGTTGTTCGCGGCGATCGGCGTACTGTCGGTGTTGGCGATTGCAGTGGTGCTGTGGATCGTGCCTGATCCGGCGTCACCGCCGGTCCACGTCAAGGCGCCGTTCGCTGAGGTGCTGCATCACCGCGAACTGCTGCGGATGAACTTCGGCGTGTTCGCGCTACACGCGACGCAGACCGCGCTGTTCGTCGTCGTGCCGCGGATTCTGGTCGGCGCCGGGCTGCCGGTCGCGTCGCACTGGAAGATCTATCTGCCGGTCATGGCATTGGCGTTCGTGTTGATGGTGCCGGCGATTATTGCGGCCGAGAAGCGGGGCCGGATGAAGGCCGTGATGCTCTCGGGCATCGTCGCTATCCTGATCGGCCAGCTTGCGCTGTCCCAGGCCAGCCATGCGATGATCGCGGTGGCGGCTATCTTGCTCGTCTACTTTACCGGCTTCAACGTGCTCGAAGCGTCGCAGCCGTCGATGGTATCGAAGCTCGCGCCGGGTACCCGCAAGGGCGCCGCGATGGGCGTCTACAACACGACGCAGGCGCTCGGGCTCGCGCTGGGTGGCGTGATGGGGGGCTGGCTGCTCAAGTTGCATGGCGATGCGTCAGTATTCCTGGCCTGTTCCGTGCTGGTGTTCACGTGGCTTATAATCGCGGCCCCGATGAAGGTGCCGCCGCCTGCGGGCAGCCGCGGCGCGCATTGACCGCACATCCGACGCCTCGTGTAACGCGTATCGAACCAAACTGGAGAAAGGCATATGGCATCCGTCAACAAAGTGATTCTCGTCGGCAATCTCGGCGCCGACCCGGAAACGCGCTACCTGCCAAGCGGCGATGCAGTGACCAACATTCGACTGGCCACGACGGACCGGTACAAGGACAAGGCATCGGGCGAATTTAAGGAACTGACCGAGTGGCACCGCGTGGTGTTCTTCGGCCGCTTGGCGGAGATCGCAGCCGAATACCTGAAGAAGGGCTCGCCAGTGTACGTCGAAGGGCGTATCCGCACCCGCAAATGGCAGGATCAGAGCGGCCAAGACCGTTACTCGACCGAAATCGTCGCGGACAGCATGCAGATGTTGGGCGGCCGTGGCGGCTCGGGCGGTGGTGGCGGCGGCTCAGGCGGCGGCGATGACTTTGGCGGCGGCGCGTCGGGCGGCTCTTCGCGAGGCGAAGGCGGCGGCGCTGGGGGGACACGTGGCTCGGGTGGCGCACGCCAGGGTGCAGGCGGTGGGGCGAACCGGCCCAGCGCGCCTGCCGGCGGCGGGTTCGATGAGATGGACGACGATATTCCGTTCTGAAGGTTATCTTTTTCCTCTGTAAATAAAGGCCTGCGCCCCCGTGGTGGCAGGCTTTTTATTTACAGCTTTTTGCGCGTTGCGTATCTTATCGGCGAACGCGTTACCTTTTGACAGGTCAATAATGGCGGCCCGATAAACCGTCGAATGCGTGGTCATTGAGTCGGTGAGCGCTTTCCGCTATTCCTTGGCCCAACGCGCATGCTGTCGTTTGATGTCGCCGCGTTCACCCTCAGCTCGTTCCGCCAGGTCAACGCCGCCAGTGCAATCAGTCAGTGGAACCGGGAGATCACGCGCACGCGTAACCGTCAGCGCTTTCCTTCAGCAGTTCTGGGTTCGCGCGCTCCAAACCCCTCTTGCAGCGCGTGTCACCCACGCACCGTGTCCCCGTGGCGCGCGAACTGCTCAAAAGCACGAAGGACCGAACGAAACGCTGTCGAAGTAGATACGGCAGTGTGCGCTGCGCTTGCCCGAGAACGGCGATGAATTTCATAAAGCCGCATCCTTTTCTTGCTCTATGTATTTCCTCAAGTAGCACCCCGAAAGTGTCGCTAACTTCTCGGGGTCGGCTCAGCCGGGCATGCTCCCGACGAACTGAGCTTCGTGCGCGCATTGCATACGATCCAGTACGAAATGACATGGGCAGCGGTGACGCGCTCGTATGGCAAGCTCCCAGCGCTGCTCGCGCGCCTGCGCGAACGGCTCAAGCAGCTTTCCAACGAAAAACGGCCCGGGCGCAGTTGCACTCTGGCCGTCAAGTCCAGACCTTTTCGCTACACCGTTCGGTACCCGACCCGGGACCTTAACTGAACGGCATTAGGGCCTAAGCCCTGAATGGCTCGGAGGATTAGTGACAGATTTGCTTCATGTCGGCTTCGGACAAGCCTGTCATACGCTTGACCGTCTCGCGCTCCAAGCCGTTTTCTAGCAACGTGCGCGCGATCTTCAGCGCGGCTTCCTTGTGCCCTTCTTCACGTCCTTCTTCGCGCCCTTCTTCACGTCCCAGCATACGGCCGCGCTCCAGACCTTTTTGCTCAAGCTTTTGTGCAATCGTCATCAAAACCTCCTCGTGTTGCGGGGAACGGATCGCCAACTCTCGCATAAATCGCTCCGGATCCGTCGTGTCGCCCCACTGCAGCATATAGTGCATCAGCGACACCAATTGCTCGTGCGTAGTGTACCCCGCGGTCAACAGCGTTGCCAGTTGCTCCAGCAGCGTCGCCAAATCGCGTTGCCGGATATGCTTTTGCAGCAGTTCCAGCATCGCCATGCGCCGATGCGTGATGATTTCATCGTCCGGAATCACCGTGACGTCCACCAGCGGAAAGGCCCCCGCATACAGCTGCGAGGCCAGCTCAGGCGCCTCGAAGCTGTCCAGCCACCGCATCGAGTACGGATACGGACTGACCTGCCCATGATAAAACAGAATCGGGATGACCAGCGGCAGCCGATCATGCCCAGCCTCTAGATGGCGCTGCATGGCCGCCACCGCGTAACGCATGAGCCGAAACGCCATATGACGCTCCGGCCGGCTTTGATGCTCGATCAGCGCATAGACATACCCCTCGCCCTGCCGGGTCTGCAGCGACCACAGTACGTCCGAATAGTAAGCGCGCAGATCCTCCTCGACAAAGCTGCCCGACTCCAGCTGCAACGTGTCCAGGTCGCACTGCGCCAACCACTGTGTGGGCAAATGCAGGGTTAAAAAATCCCGCGCGGTGTCCGGATGCGTGAGGAACTTCTTGAAGAGCGCATCGTGCGGCGTCATCGTCGATGAACGTTTCATGCCGAGCGTAAATGATAGGGGCCGCTGATTTTACCATCGTCCGCTCACGATGCCGGCCCGCTGCGGCGCATGGCTGCCTATGGATTTCTTGTTGTATAGCGCTTCAATTAAGGAGACAGTAAAAAACGCTGACATCTGCAGCCCGTCTGCCTTACCCGTGGACTCAGTGCCGCGCGGCCGCGCAGCGCGCACAGCGACACGTGCCTGATTCGATCGCTGCGCTGGCGCATCGCTATGTCAGTTCATAATCCCAGTTCGGTGGCAATGATGTTGCGTTGAATATCGGAAGTCCCCGAATAGATGATGGATGCGATGGCGTCGCGCAGCCCTCTTTCAGTGGGGCTTTGGGCGAGGTAGCCTTGTGCTCCGTAAATTCGCAGTGCGTCTATCGAGAACTGAGTGTACGTCTCAGAGACGAATAGCTTCGCACAGGCCGCTTCCAGTGTGGCATCTTTGCCCGCATCCTTGAGTCGCCCTACCCGGTAGACGAGTTCGCACGCGGCATCTAGGTTGACTTTCATGTCGGCGAGGCGATGGGAGACGGCCTGATTCTTTCCAATAGGTTGGCCGAACTGGCGGCGGGTACGCGCGTGGGTAACACATGCTTCAAGGTGGCGACGCATGGCACCCAACGTGATGGCAAGAATACATCCACGTTCATATTCCATGGCACTTTCAAAGACCTTGACGCCTCGTCCCTCCCGCCCCAGTATCGCATCGGCCGAGACACGGCAGTCGTTGAGCGTGATCCGGCCCATCTGTGCGGTGCGCAGTCCCATCTTTTCCAAAGGTGGGCTCAGGTCCAGGCCCGGGTTGGTCGTCTCGACTAGGAACGCGGTGACGCCAAGTGGACCGAGCGTGGGGTCGATTGTGGCGTAGACGACGCACAGATCAGCGATGGGGGCGTTGGTGATGTAGGTTTTCGAACCGTTCAGGACATAGCTGTCGCCGTCTCGTACAGCTTGGGTGCGCATGGAGAACACGTCCGAGCCTGCTTCGTCTTCCGTCGAGGCATTGGCGCCAATCAACGAGCCATCCATCAAGCCTGGCAGAAAGCGCAAACGCTGGGGCGGCGTGCCGTGGAGGGCCAGCGGCAGGGCGACGGTCCACAGGTGAGCGTTGAGTGAGAACAGTAGTCCCAAGTCTTCGCTGCCGTACCCCAGGCCTTCCATGACTGCAAGCAGCTCGGACAGAGGCGCGCCCGCTCCCCCGCAATTCTCGGGTATGGCCATACTGAACAGGCCAAATTCTGCGCATCGGTGCCAGCCGTCCCGATGAAAAGTGCTGGCACGGTCGGAGGTTGCGATGTCTGTACTGAGCTGGTCGCGGGCAAAACATGCGGCATGTTCGCGCAGCGCGATTCGTCGTTCATCAAGTGGGTTCGGCATCGCACTGACGCTCCAAAAGTGGGTAGTGGATTTTGCCCGTCGAGGTGCGGGGCAGATCAGGAAGGTAGCGGAATTGGTCGGGCACCATGTACCGTGCGAGTCGGTTGTAGCAGAACCGACCCAAATCTGTTGGGCAGACCGGGGCATCGCGGGCCACGACAAATGCCGTGATGGTGGTGTTCCCGTTGGAACCGGAGCTGACCACCGCGCAGGCGGTCAGTTCAGGGTGGGCTGTCAGGCATGATTCAATCTCATCCAATTCAATCCGGTATCCATGACGCTTAATCATACGATCAAGCCGACCCAGGAAGAGGTAGCCTTCGCACGAGGAGCGAACGATGTCCCCGGTGTTGTACCAGCGTTGGCCGTCGAGTTGGAAAAATCGCTGAGCCGTTTTCTCGGCAGCATTCCAATAGCCGGTCACGACAGACGGCCCTGCGACGCACAGCAGGCCGGGTTGACCGTCGGGTACCGGTCGTTGATGCTCATCCACGACGATCGTGTCGCAGTGGTCGCAAGGATGACCGATCGGCAACGGTTCGACGCGCTGTGCCGGTATGGGTGTGGGTACACGGTAGGCAGTGCACACGTTGGTCTCGGTGGGGCCGTACAGATTGTAGTAGGCTGGTTTGGGCCACAGCTGCATCAACATGCGCAACTTCGCGATGGGGAAGACTTCGCCGGCGAAGAGCACGAGCCGTAGCCGGTTCGGAGCAGGGCTGCGCCCCTTGTGCTGTTCGGCCAGCATACCTAGAATGGCCGGCGCCGAATACCAAACCGTGATCGCCCGGGTGGATAGGAATGTGGCGAGATGACGTGGGCTTGCAGCAAGGTCGGTGTCGATCAGGTGAATGCATGCGCCGTTCTTAACGGAGACATAGAGGTCAAAGATCGACAGGTCGAAGTGCAATGGGGCGTGGCTGGATACCTGGTCTTGTGCTGTTACATTGAAGGCAGCAGAAGCCCATTCGACGAAGCTCACCGCGTTGCGCTGGCTTATTGCGACCCCTTTGGGTGCCCCGGAGGAACCAGAGGTGTAAAGGATGTAGGCAAGCCGGTTCGCATCCGGCGGGCTGCGTGGGTACGCGTGTTTTTCGCCGTGCAGCATATCCAGCGTCTGCCAGCTTTCATCTGTGTCGTTCTTTTCCTCGTGACGAGGTCGTATTACCACCACGCGAGGTTCAAGCTGGGGTGCGTGTTGTGTTAAATGTCGCGCTGATTCGGGGTCGGTGAAGATGATCTGAACATCACAATCGCTGAATAGAGTGGCTGCACGCGTGCCTGAGCTGCTCACGTCTGTGGGCACATAGGCCGCGCCTAGACGGAGTATGCCGAAGATGGCCGCGAGAGTCTGCGCGCTTTTGCGCATGAAAAGCCCGACACGATCCCCTGCCACAATCCCCTTGCGATAAAGAAAAACGGCGATCCTATCGGCGGCTGCGGAAAGTTCTTCATAGCTCAACGCGGATCCGTCGGAATCGACGAGCGCACGAGCACTCGGCTGTCGCGCTGTCGTATCGTCTAAGTATTTTGCTAAGTTCGCTGGCAGCTCGGACTGTTGCCCCCGCGGCACAATGTCGGTCGTCATTTTTCAATTTCCGCCAAATATTCATCCACATAGCACGCGATCTCACGAATCGTAGTGAAGCGCGTCCTCGGGTCGCTGACACCGACGATGATGCCGAATTCATCCTCCACAAACGAGACCAGGCGCATGGTTGCCAAGGATGAAAGCAGCCCTGACTCCTTCAGATTTAAATCGTCAGCAATATCCGAGTTATTTTCTTTTAAGATAGTGTTGATCACAAAAGCACGAATTTTCGCCAAGGTATCAGACATGGGCTTCTCCTTTAACGGTCATGGACGATGGACGTTCACTGTGTCTAGGCTCAAAAAAGTTCTGGCTCTTTGCTCCTGCGATTGTTTTGCCCAAGCCTCTGGCAAGTAATGTAGCGCTTTATCCACCGATGATCTGGTAGTGGTAGCGTTAAGCGCTGTAGAGGAGCATGATGCGCAACTCTTTGCGTATCGGACAACCGCCATAGCCGGTGGACTAACGCACCCATTGGGGCACCTTGATACGATGCTAGCAAGCGTGGTACCCACTGGGGCCCTGTTTCGTCAAGTTTGGCCTATTTCTCGGCATGGAGCGTCATCGCACACCTTATGAAGTCGCCGTTCGCCGCCGTGTTCCGAAGATCCCGCCTGGATGAGGCAGTATCGGAAACACCTCACGTTCTATGGGCTGCTCGTTCAAGGGCGTGAATCCCTGTCAACGCCAGGGCGGGATACCGACGCTGCTTGTCCATTGGCGGTAGTACGGTCATGCGGGGCGATATCGAAGTTCCAATGTTGCCCGCTTAGCCTTTTCTGGTCACGAACGGTGACCTCCGATACGCCCTTAAACCATACTGCATCCATCTCGCGGGCGATCATGCGGCCTTTGGTTGAAAGTTTTAATTCATTGTTTCATTCGTTCAAAATCTGTCGTTTAAGCAAAGATAATGAAATGGAATGCATGATGGCGGGCGCTTTGCAGTCTTTCAACCAGGCGCTAAGCGTTGCAGTTACCTGAAGCTTTGTAGCGGCTCTTGACAGTTGGGCACAGTGTTTGCGAGACGTGAAGCAGTGAACGTCAAGCTGATTGGTCAAGGAACGGGTGCGTTACCGTAGCCGTATGGGTAAATTAAGTAATGTCTGGAGGGAAAAATGAAGAAGTACCCCAGTTCTGAACCCGATGGCGCCGCGCGACGCACTGGCTTGCCCTGTTCTTTTTAACTATCTTGCTTGACCGACTGTAACGCCCATTCGCGTGCAGTATCACGCGTGTTATGCCCAGTTTTTTCGCTAAAGCTTGATATCAATTGGTCGTGGCGTGCGCATTGGCTGGCCAAGTGGCACGAGGGACGCACTGACGCGTGCCGATGAGTGGTCTTGATCGCTGCAGTGAATGGCTAAGGATTGCACGCGACGTGTCATAAAAGCCGTAGTGGTTCCCGAAGAACAACGAGAGATTCTGATTGCGTCGTTATATCGATTAGTAAACCTACTAAATATTAGGTCGCTCGGTCGCCTGCTCGGTCGCCTAAATAGGAGCTTTGTTATGGATGTTAGCGTCACGCCTGTTACACAGCCGTTATCCAGTGCGCAAACCGAAATCTGGCTCGCGCAGCAGCTGCATCCAGACAGCGCCGTCTACAACATTGCACAGTACACGGTGATCGAAGGCGTGATTGATGCGGCCGTCTTTGAAGCGGCATTGCGCCAAGTCATCGATGAGGCCGACACCCTGCGCTTGCAATTTGTCGATAGCGATGACGGGCTGCGGCAAAAAATTGGTGCACCCGCATGGTCAATGCCGGTGCTGGACCTGACGGCACAAGCGGATCCCCAGGCGGCCGCTCAGGCGTGGATGCGCGCCGATTATGAGCAAGCGGTCAATCTGATGCAGGGGCCGCTTTTTTGCTATGCGTTGCTGAAAGTGGCGCCTGCGCAATGGATTTGGTACCAGCGCTATCACCATATCATGATGGATGGATATGGCCAGTACCTGATCGCCCAACGCGTTGCACACGTTTATAGCGCGCTATGGACGGGAACGGCGCCGGCGGCATGCGATTTTGGTTCGATTCGACAGTTATGGGAAAGCGATGCGCAATATCAGGCATCCGCCCAGCGGGAGAAGGACGAAGCGTATTGGCTCAAGCACTGCGCCAATTGGTCTGAGCCTGCGACGCTGGCAAACCGCGCAGCCCCGGCTTTCCAGCAGCGGCTGCGTCAGACGACTTACCTGGCCACCCAATTGGTGGAAGACTATGTGCTGGATGCGGGCCGGTTGGCGCAGTTTTTGAGTGCTGCACTGGCCGCGTATCTGCATCGCATGACTGGCGCGCAGGACGTGGTGTTCGGTTTTCCAGTGACGGCCCGCTTGGGGGCAGACTGGCATATTCCTGGCATGGTCGCCAATACGATTCCGTTGCGGTTTAGAGCCGAGCCGGAGATCAACTTATTGTCGTTGATGCGGCAGGCGGCGAAGGAAATCCAAAGCGGACTTCAATATCAACGCTACCCGAGCGAAGCGCTGCAGCGTCAACTTGGGCTGGCGCCCGGACAGTTACTATTCGGCGTCAAGGTCAACGTGATGCCGTTTGACTACAAGCTGTCGTTTGGCGAGCATTCATCGACGAACCATAATCTGCTCGCTGGTCCGGTTGACGATTTGATGCTCGGTGTCTATTGGACCCCCAATAGCCGTCAATTACGGATCGACTTTGATGCCAATCCTGCCTGCTACACCGAGCAGGCGCTTGGTGTGCATCAGCGCCGGTTTATCCGGTTTGTACAAGCGTTGGCTGCCGATGCTGCGCAGCCGATCGGCGGCATCGATTTGCTCGACGCTGACGAGCGGCATCGGCTGCTGGTCGAGTGGAATGCGACGCAGCGGGCCTATCCGGCACACCAATGCATCCATCAGCTGTTCGAAGCGCAGGTGGCGCGCACGCCACAGGCGCCGGCGCTGGTGTTTGAAGGGCAGACACTGAGCTACGCGCAGCTCAATGCGCGCGCGAATCGCCTCGCGCATCGGTTGATCGAGTTGGGGGTGCAGCCTGAGATGCGCGTGGCGCTGTGTGTCGAGCGCTCGCCGGCGCTGGTGGTGGGGCTGCTGGCGATCCTCAAAGCGGGGGGCGCGTATGTGCCGCTGGATCCGGCGTATCCGGGTGAGCGCTTGGCGTACATTCTGAGTGATGCGGCACCGGTGATGGTGCTCGCCGATGCGACCGGGCGCGCTGCGTTGGGGGACGCGGCGCTGGCCTCCCGCACCGTGCTCGATCCGAATGCGCTGCCGGATCGGGCGGATACCAACCCGTGGGTGCCGGGCTTGAGGACGCGCGCGCTGGCGTATGTGATCTATACGTCCGGCTCCACCGGCACGCCCAAAGGGGTGATGGTTGAGCATCGCAGTATTGTGAACCTGACTCGAGCGCAAATCGGCTGCTTCGGCATTCACGCAGCCAGCCGCGTCTTGCAGTTTGTCTCTTTCAGTTTCGATGTAAGCGCCTCCGATATTTTTATGGCCTTGGCCAGCGGTGCGGCCTTATATCTGCCGCCCGAGACGGCCCGCCAGGATTGGCAGGGACTGTGGAAGTATTTGGCAAATTATGCCATTACGCACGCAAGCTTACCGCCTGTATTGCTTCAAAATGGCAAGGGCTTGCCCACCCTGAGCACGCCCCTGACGTTGATTCTAGGAGGCGATGCGCCCAGTGCGACATTGATTCGAGCCTTAAGCGAACAACACACTGTCTTCAATGCGTATGGTCCAACGGAAACAACGGTTTGTGCCACGAATTGGTGTAGCTCACGTGACTTTAGCAATGAAGCCGTCCCGATTGGCCGACCGATTGCGAACACGCGCATTTATTTGCTCGATCGCTACGGTCAGCCGGTGCCGCTGGGCGCGGTTGGGGAGCTCTATATTGGAGGCGCGGGGGTGGCCCGCGGCTACCTGAACCGCCCGGAGCTGACCGCTGAGCGCTTTGTGCCGGATCCGTTTTCAAGTAAAGCGGGTGCGCGGCTGTATAAGACCGGTGACGTGGCGCGTTACTTGTCCGATGGCAATCTAGAATTTTTGGGGCGCAATGATAACCAAGTCAAGATTCGCGGCTTTCGCATTGAACCGGGTGAGATCGAAGCGTGCTTGACCGCGCACCCGCAGGTGCATGATGCGATGGTGCTCGCACAAGGCGAGGGCAGCGGCAAGCGTCTGGTCGCCTATGTGGTCGCTGAGGCTGATGAATCGCTGGCCAGCACATTGCGTGCGCAGGCAGCGACGAGTTTGCCCGAGTACATGGTGCCCAGTACGTTTGTGCGGCTGGACGCGTGGCCGCTGACGCCGAACGGCAAGCTCGATCGGCGTGCGTTGCCCAAGCCAGACGCGCAGGCGCTCGCGCATCAAGCGTATGAGGCGCCGCAAGGCGAGCTCGAGATGACGCTTGCAGCGGTCTGGGCCGAGCTATTGGGTGTTGAACGTATCGGTCGGCATGATAGCTTCTTTGCACTGGGCGGCCATTCGCTGCTCGCAGTGCAGCTGAGGGAACGGCTGCGACGTCAGGGCTTGAGTGTGTCGGTGCGGGCGCTGTTTGACAGGCCCACGCTGAGTGCGTTGGCTCAATCGTTGGGTCAGCACCGTGAAGTGGCGGTCCCTCCGAATGCGATCACCCCTGACACGACTACGCTGACGCCGCAGATGCTGCCACTGATTGACTTGACGCAGGCCGACATCGACCGGATCGTCGAGCAGGTGCCGCAGGGCGTGGCGAACATCCAGGACATTTATGCGCTCTCGCCGCTGCAGGACGGGATGCTGTTTCACCATGTGCTCGCGAGCGAAGGCGATCCGTATTTGGTGATTGTGCAACTGGCCTTTGACAGCCGTGAGCGGCTCGACCAGTATCTGAATGCGCTGCAGCGGGTGATCGATCGCCACGATATTTTGCGCACCGCGTTTGTGTGGGAAGATGTGTCCACGCCTGCGCAGGTGGTCTGGCGCCACGCGCGACTGTCGGTGACCGAGCTCACGTTGGACCCGGCTGATGGGCCGATTGCTGAGCAGTTGGTGCAGCGCTTGGATCCGCGGCGCTACCGTGTTGATTTGACGCAGGCGCCGCTGCTGCGCTGTGCGGTGGCGCAAGACACCGATGGTCGCTGGCTGCTCACGCAGCGGCTGCATCATTTAATTGGCGATCACTCGACGCTGGAGGTGATGCACACGGAGGTGCAGGCGTTCATCGAGGGCCGAGGTGACGCGCTGCTGCCGGCGCAGCCGTTTCGTCATTTGGTCGCGCAGGCAAGGCTGGGCGTGAGTGAAGCCGAGCATAGGCGCTTCTTTACCGAGCTGCTCGCGGGCGTGGAGCCGACGCTGCCGTTTGGACTCACCGATGTGCATCGCGACGGCCGTGACGTGACCGAATCACATCGCAGATTGCCGCCGGCGCTCAATGATCAACTGCGCGCGCACGCGAAGCGTTTGGGGGTGAGCGTGGCGAGCTTGTGTCATCTGGCGTGGGCGCAGGTGCTCGCACGCGCGAGCGGTCAGCCGCGGGTGGTGTTTGGCACGGTGCTGTTCGGGCGCATGCATGCGGGTGAGGGCGCGGACAGCGCGATGGGGCTCTTTATCAATACGCTGCCGCTGTGCGTAGAGTTAAACGGCAGTGTTCAGGCGTGTGTGCGGCATACGCACGCGCGGCTGGCGGCGCTGCTGGAACACGAGCATGCGTCGCTGGCGCTGGCGCAGCGCTGCAGCGGGGTGCCGGCGGGCACGCCGCTGTTTAGTGCGCTGCTCAATTACCGGCACAATGCGATGGACTTGGGCGAGCGCAGCATCCTACCGGGCGTGGAGCTGTTGCACGCACAAGAGCGTGACAACTACCCAATCGGTCTGTCGGTCGAAGATTTTGGGCAAGCACTAGGCTTGACTGCGCAAATCGTTCAGCCACTTGATCCTGACCGGCTGTGCGGCTATATGCAGCAGGCGCTGCAAAGGCTGGCTGAAACGCTCGAGATAACGTCCAAGCAGCCGATTAGACAACTAGAAGTATTGCCCAGCGAGGAGCGGAACTTACTGCTTCAAACGTGGAACGCAACGCAACGCGATTATCCATCGCACTTGTGCATCCACCAGCTATTCGAAGCGCAGGTCGAGCGTGCCCCCGAGGCACCGGCACTGGTGTTTGAAGATCAGACACTGAGCTATACAGCACTCAATACGAGCGCAAACCGCTTGGCGCATCGGCTCATTGAGTTGGGCGTCAAGCCGGACACACGGGTGGCAATCTGTGTTGAGCGCTCGCCGGTAATGGTGGTGGGGCTATTGGCAATCCTTAAAGCGGGCGGCGCGTATGTGCCGCTTGATCCGGCTTATCCGCCAGAGCGCTTAGCGTATATGGTTTCGGATAGCCAACCGGCGGTCTTGCTTAGCATTGGCACACCGCCTGCCGCAGTGACGCAGAACTTGGGAGCTGGGATACCGGTACTGGACTTGCAGGCTAACATAGCGCAATGGGCGCAGCAAAACGCGGATAATCCGAACGCGTACGAATTGTCGCTGGATGCGCAAAATTTAGCGTATGTGATCTATACGTCAGGTTCCACTGGCCAGCCCAAAGGAGTCATGGTTCCACACCACAGCTTGGTCAACCTGGTGACAGCGATGGTGCGTAGACTTGGCTTAACTGCACAAGACCGGATGCTGCAATGTTCGTCTTTGTCCTTTGATGCGTCGCTCGGGGAGATGTTTGTCACCCTTATTCAGGGCGCGACATTAGTGCTACGCACCGATGCTTGGTTAGCCGGGGCGCAGTCATTCTGGGCGCTTTGCCAAGCCAACCGTGTCAGTGTAACGGATTTACCTACTCAATTCTGGGCGCAATTGGTCCAGGAAAAACTGCCTCTTCCAGAGAGTATACGTGTGGTCATGATTAGTGGAGACGCGTTGAGCGCTTCAGCACGCGATGCCTGGTTTGCCGGCGATGGTCATCGACCGCGTTTGTTAAACGTTTATGGTCCGACCGAGACGACGGTGACGGCTACTGTGCATGAGGTTACGGATCACGAAAGGAGCTGGCGCACGATCGGTCGGCCCATTGACAATACCCGGCTCTATATCCTGGATACGCACAGCCAGCCGGTGCCGCTGGGTGCGGTGGGCGAGTTGTATATCGGCGGAGCGGGTGTGGCGCGTGGCTACCTGAACCGCCCGGAGCTCACGGCCGAGCGCTTCGTGCGCGATCCGTTCTCGAGCGAAGCTGATGCCCGGATGTACAGGACAGGGGACCTGGTGCGCTACTTGCCTGATGGCAAACTGGAGTTTCTGGGCCGCAATGACCATCAAGTCAAAATCCGGGGCTTTCGCATTGAGTTGGGCGAGATTGAAGCATGCTTGGCCCAGCATGCGCAGGTGCGCGAGGCGGTGGTGCTCGCACAAGGCGACGGCAGCGGCAAGCGTCTGGTCGCCTATGTAGTCGCTGAGGCTGATGAATCGTTGGCCAGCACATTGCGCGCGCAGGTGGCGACGAGTTTGCCCGAGTACATGGTGCCCAGTGCGTTCGTGCGGCTTGACGCATTACCACTGACGCCAAACGGTAAGCTCGATCGGCGCGCACTGCCCGCACCGGATGATAACGCGCTCGCGCATCAAGCGTATGAGGCGCCGCAAGGCGAGCTTGAGACGACGCTCGCGGCGATCTGGGCCGAGCTATTGGGTGTGGAGCGCGTGGGACGGCATGATAGCTTCTTTGCGCTTGGTGGACATTCACTGCTCGCGGTGCGCTTGATGAATCGGGTGGCCGCACTCGGTGTGCCATTGCCGCTCGCAGCGTTGTTCGCCACGCCTACGCTGGCTGCGCTGGCCGCTGCGCTCAATGCGCAACGCGCGTCAGACAGTAATGCACTACCGACAATTACGCCGGTGTCGCGAGCAGGCTACTTGCCGCTATCGTTTGCCCAACAACGGTTGTGGTTCCTCGCGCAGCTTGACGGTGTGAGTCGTACCTATCATATCCCGTTGATGTGGCGTGTGCAGGGGCCGCTCGATCGAGCAGCGTGGCAACAGGCGTTGAATACGTTGTTCGCACGCCATGAAGCGCTGCGCTCGACGTTTGTGACGGTTGACGGCCAGCCGCAGGTGCACTTGCTCCCGGCGCACACGGGTGTGCCGATATCCTGGCATGACCTGCGTGGTGTACCCGACGCCGATGCGCAGCTGGCCCAACGCTGTGCCGAGGAAGCGCACGCGCCGTTTGATCTGGCGCACGGGCCGCTGCTGCGCGCGTGCGGCATTCAGTTGGCTGACGAAGAGCACGTGATGCTGCTCACGCAGCACCATATTGTGTCGGATGGCTGGTCAATCGGCGTGATGGTGCGCGAGCTCAGTACACTCTATACGGCAAGCGCTGCCGGCCAGAGCGATCCATTGCCGCCGCTGGCGATCCAGTATCCGGATTATGCGGCCTGGCAACGGCAGTGGCTCTGTGGTGAGCGGCTTCAAAGGCAGAGCGACTACTGGCGTGCGACGCTGGCCGATGCGCCAGTGCTGCTGGAGCTACCGACAGATCGGCCGCGCCCGGCGCAGCCCTCGTTTGCGGGTGCGCAGGTGCCGATTCGTATCGATGCCCAAACCACGGGAGCGCTGAAGCGCTTAAGCCGCGCGCACGGCACCACGCTATTTATGACGGTGCTTGCCGCGTGGAGCGCGGTGCTCGCGCGTCTGTCGGGCCAGGACGACGTGGTCATTGGCACGCCGAGCGCCAATCGTAACCATCGCCAGATCGAGCCGTTGATTGGTTTTTTTGTCAATACGTTGGCGTTGCGCGTGAATCTGGAGGGCGAACCGACGACATCGCAACTGCTCGAGCGCGTGCGGCGCACGACGCTGGACGCACAGGCGCACCAGGACCTGCCGTTTGAGCAGGTGGTGGAGATTGTGCAGCCGCCGCGCCGGCTCAACCATACGCCGCTGTTTCAAGTGATGTTCGCGTGGCAGAACAACGATCCAGGCCAGTGGCGCCTACCGGGGCTGACAGTTGAGCCGGCTGAGCTCGATTATGAGGTGGTGAAGTTCGATCTTGAACTAAACCTGTACGAGGCCGGTGAGGAGATCCTTGGCAGCCTGGGCTATGCGACGGCGTTATTCGACCGCGCAACGATTGAGCGACACGTTGGCTATCTGCAGACGATGTTGCGCGCAATGGTGGCTCATTCGCAGCAGCCGGCGGTAACGCTCGAGTTGCTGTCATCGGCAGAGCGCCAGTTGCTGCTTGACACGTGGAACGCGACGCAGCAGGACTATCCATCGCACCGATGCATCCATCAGCTGTTCGAAGCGCAGGTGGCGCGCACGCCGCAGGCCACCGCGCTCGTGTACGAAGATCAAACGCTGAGCTACGCGCAGCTCAATGCACGCGCGAACCGCCTCGCGCATCGGTTGATCGAGTTGGGGGTGCAGCCCGACGTGCGGGTGGCGCTGTGTGTCGAGCGCTCGCCGGCGCTGGTGGTGGGGCTGCTGGCGATCCTCAAAGCGGGGGGGGCGTATGTGCCGCTCGATCCAGCGTATCCGGGCGAGCGCTTAGCGTACATGCTGAGGGATGCGGCACCGGCGCTGGTGCTCGCCGATGCGCCCGGGCGCGCCGCGTTGGGGGACGCGGCGCTCTCTGAGCGCACCGTGCTCGATCCGGCTGCGCTGCCGGCGTTGCCGGACACGAATCCGTCGGTAGTCGAGCTGACGGCTCGGCATCTGGCGTATGTGATCTATACGTCGGGCTCGACCGGCACGCCCAAAGGGGTGATGGTGCCGCATCATGCGATTGCGCGGCTGGTTATCAATAATGGCTATGTTGACATTGACACCGATGATCGTGTCGCGTTTGCGGCCAATCCGGCTTTCGACGCGAGCACGTTTGAAGTGTGGGCCCCGCTGTTAAATGGTGCCACTGTTGTTGTGGTCGATCATGACACGGTGCTCATGCCCACTTTGTTGGCGCAAACTTTACGCGAACAGCGCATCAGCATCTTGTGGCTCACCAGTGGCTTGTTTAATCAAATGGCTGCAGAGTTGGGCGCGGTCTTCTCTCAGCTGAAGACATTAATTGTCGGAGGAGACGTGTTGGATGCTCAGGTAGTGGCGCAAGTTCTGCGCGAAGCACCTCCTGAGCAGTTGATCAACGGTTATGGTCCGACCGAAAGCACCACGTTCGCGACGACTTATAAGATCACGTCCGTTCCGGAAGGCAACGTCGGCATCCCGATTGGCCGGCCGATTGCGAACACGCGCATTTATTTGCTCGATCGCTACGGTCAGCCGGTGCCGCTGGGCGCGGTTGGGGAGCTCTATATTGGCGGTGCGGGGGTAGCCCGTGGCTACCTGAACCGCCCGGAACTGACCGCAGAGCGCTTTGTGCCGGATCCGTTCTCAAGTGAAGCCGATGCACGGCTGTATAAGACCGGGGATGTGGCGCGTTACTTGCCCGATGGCAATCTGGTGTTTCTGGGGCGCAATGATGAGCAAGTGAAGATCCGCGGCTTTCGCATTGAACGGGGCGAGATCGAAGCGTGCTTAACGGCGCACCTGCAGGTGCATGAGGCGGTGGTGCTCGCGACAGGCGAGGGCAGCGGCAAGCGTCTGGTCGCCTATGTGGTCGCTGAGGCTGATGAATCGCTGGCCAGCACATTGCGCGCGCATGTCGCGACGAGTTTGCCCGAGTATATGGTGCCCAGTGCGTTTGTGCGGCTGGACGCGTTCCCCTTAACGCCCAACGGTAAGCTCGATCGGCGTGCACTGCCCGAGCCAGACGGGCAGGCGCTCGCGCATCAAGCGTATGAAGCGCCGCAAGGCGAGCTCGAGATGACGCTGGCGGCGATCTGGGCCGAGCTATTGGGTGTCGAACGTGTGGGCCGACATGATAGCTTCTTTGCACTCGGCGGCCATTCGCTGCTCGCGGTGCAGTTGATGGAGCGGCTGCGGCGTCAGGGTTTGAGTGTGTCGGTGCGGGCGCTGTTTGACACACCGGTGCTCAGTGCGTTGGCACAGCAGGTAGGCCAACACCGTGACGTGGCGGTGCCCGCGAATGCGATCACGCCCGACACCACTGCGATCACGCCAGCCATGCTGCCGCTGATTGACTTGACGCAGGCTGACATCGACCGGATCGTCGAGCAGGTGCCGCAGGGCGTGGCGAACATCCAGGACATCTATGCGCTCTCGCCGCTGCAGGACGGGATGCTGTTTCACCATGTGCTTGCGAGCGAAGGCGATCCGTATTTGCTGATTGAGCAACTGGCCTTTGACAGCCGTGAGCGGCTCGACCAGTATCTGCACGCGCTGCAGCGGGTGATCGATCGCCACGATATTTTGCGCACCGCGTTTGTGTGGGAGGGCTTGTCCACGCCTGCGCAGGTGGTCTGGCGCCACGCGTGGCTGCCGGTCACCGAGCTCACGTTGGACGCGGCCGATGGACCGATTGCTGAGCAGTTGGCGCAGCGCTTGGATCCGCGGCGCTACCGTGTGGATTTGACGCAGGCGCCGCTGCTGCGCTGTGCGGTGGCGCAAGACAGCGATGGCCGCTGGCTGCTCACGCAGCGGCTGCACCATCTGATTAGTGATCACTCGACGCTGGAGGTGATGCATACCGAGGTGCAGACATTGCTCATGGGCCAGGGCAAGACGCTACCTGCCGCGCAACCGTTCCGCAACTTCGTTGCGCACGTAAGATTGAGCGCCAATCAAGCATCCCACGAACGTTTCTTTACTGACATGCTCGCGGACGTGTCGGAGCCGA
>NZ_JAHLKR010000021.1 GCF_021991875.1 Mycetohabitans sp. B8 | reverse complement strand
GGCCTATGTGCCGCTGGACCCAGCGTATCCGGGCGAGCGGCTCGCGCATATTCTGCAAGATGCGGCGCCCGAGATTGTGTTGGCGGATGCGGTGGGTTGTGCCGCGCTCGGTGATGCGGCACTCGCGTCTCGCACGGTGCTTAACCCGAACACAGTGCCGGAGCAGAGGGACACGAATCCGTCGGTACCGGAGCTCACGGCTCATCATCTTGCCTATGTGATTTATACGTCCGGCTCCACCGGCACGCCGAAGGGCGTCATGGTGGAACATCGCGGCGTGATGAATCTTGTGCACGCGCAGATTGCCCGCTTTGATGTGCGCGCGACCAGCCGCGTATTGCAGTTTGCCTCACTCAGTTTTGATGCGAGTATCTCGGAGATTCTAATGGCGTTTGGCAGCGGTGCGACATTGTATCTGCCGCCCGAGACCACCCGTTGGGAGCAACGTGCGCTTTGGACTTATTTGGCAAGCCACGCGATTACACACGTGACGTTGCCACCCGCGCTGCTTCAACGGGGCGAAGCGTTGCCTACCCTCAGTACGCCCTTAACGCTGATTCTTGCGGGTGAAACCCCTGATCCGGCATTAGTGCAGTATTTAAGCCAATACTACACCGTCTTCAATGCGTATGGCCCGACGGAAGCCACGGTGTGCGCCACCGTATGGCGAGGCGGGCGGGAGATGAACAGCAAGGTTGTCCCGATTGGCCGACCGATTGCGAACACGCGGATTTATTTGCTCGATGCCCATCGCCAGCTTGTACCGTTGGGTGCGGTCGGTGAGTTGTATATTGGCGGAGCGGGGGTGGCACGCGGTTACCTGAACCAGCCCGAACTCACGGCCGAGTGCTTCGTGCGTGATCCGTTCTTGAGCGAAGCCGACGCACGGATGTACCGAACAGGTGACCTGGCGCGTTATTTACCCGACGGTCATTTGGAATACCTGGGCCGCAATGACCATCAGGTCAAGGTTCGCGGTTTCCGGATTGAGTTGGGCGAAATCGAGGCGTGTTTGGCTAAACATGCCCAGGTACGCGAGGCGGTGGTGCTGGCCACGGGCGAAGGTAGCGCCCAGCGCCTGGTGGCGTATGTGGTGGCGCAGGCCGATGAGCAACTGGCCAATACGTTGCGCACACATGTGGCCTCAGCGTTGCCCGAATATATGGTGCCCAGTGCGTTCGTGCGGTTGGACGCATGGCCGCTGACGCCGAACGGCAAGCTCGATCGGTGTGCACTGCCCGAGCCCGACGCCGACGCGCTCGCGCATCACGCGTATGAAGCGCCGCAAGGCGAACTCGAGACGACGCTGGCGGCGATTTGGGCCGAGCTATTGGGTGTGGAGCGTGTAGGGCGGCACGACAGCTTCTTTGCGCTCGGGGGCCACTCGCTGCTGGCCATGCGCCTGATCAATCGTGTACGCACAGCGTTAGGGGTTGACCTTGCTATTCGCACGCTGTTTGAGGCACCCACCCTCGCAGGCTTAGCACGCCATTTCGTTAAGCGCGACGGGATGCAAGAAAACTCGTTTTCCGTTCTGCTTCCTCTTAAACCCACAGGCAGCCGTCCTGCTCTTTTTTGTATTCACCCTGGATTGGGTTTGAGCTGGAGCTATATGGGTCTGTCCAATTACCTTCATCCGGATCAGCCCCTTTATGGCTTGCAGGCTCGTGGGCTCGATGGAACAAGCCCGCTTGCGTCGACCCTTGACGAGATGGTGTCAGAATATCTGGAACAAATGCGCCGTGTTCAGCCCAAAGGACCTTACTGCCTCTTAGGATGGAGCTTGGGTGGCATAGTGGCGCATAGCATGGCTGTCCGACTTGAACACCAAGGCGAAAAAGTGGCGTTACTGGCGTTACTGGATAGCTACCCTTTTCCGGGCAAAGCTTTTGAAGAGAAAGAAAATCAAATTGACCAGGCGATGGTTAGAGATGTGTTCGTTCGCCACTATGGCAATGAGTTAGTCTCGGCGATGGATAAGCATTTATTGGAAAACACCGAGGAAATTGCAAAGAATAATTGGCGTATCGTAAGGGATTATTCTCCATCACAGTATGGCGGTGATGTGCTATTGTTTCGAGCCACGGTAGCAGAGGCTGAATGTGAAACGCTAATCTCGCCTGATGCGTGGAACCCTTATGTGCGCGGGAATATCGAAGTTTGCAATGTTCACTGCAGTCATGGAGAAATGCTCAAGCCGGAATCGACGGCCCTCATTGCTCCTATCCTAGCCCGCAAGCTAAATGAATTGGAGAATCAGCAACCTCAAGGACAGACGAATGCGGTACGATAAACTTTATAGTGCAGAAACGCTCAATACCCTTAAGCGCGAATTTGATCGCGCTAACCGGTAACGGTCATGGTTAGCCTGCCCGATAACGAGAGTGCAGCACGCAAGCCGAACGATGTGTTGCAATGGTTCGAAGCGGACCGGGGTGAATTCGTGTAGCGTTGATGAGGCTACCCCCAAATCAGGGCGACTGGCTGCAGTCATTGTGGAGAACAACAATGCGTAGAGTCTGGAGGTTCGCACTTGCGTGTGGCGCGGGGATGGGGATGGGAATGGGCATCGGGATAGCGGGCAGCCCGACACAAGCGGTCCAGTGGATGACCCTGTCGAGTGCGCGCGACCTGTCATATGAATTGGACGCCGACAGCGCGCACAAGGATTCGGACGGCTACCTCGCCTATTCGACACGGACCACGTGGCAGGACGCGGCGCAGCCGCCGGGCGCGATCGCCGCGGTGGCGGTATCGATCAGTCGCTATCAGATGAACTGCCACGCTAAGCAATGGCGACTGATCGAATCCTGCTACGAGAGTGCCGACGGATCGCCCGCCGGCGTCTACAAGCCGACAAGCGATGCCTGGATGGATATCGGGCCGGGCACCGTGATGGACAAGATCCACGCGAGGTTTTGCTGATCAATTAAACGGCGCGATTTCCATGAGTATGGGCGTGCGGCCTGTGTGTCCGTGTAGTGTGGGCACGAGCGGCAGCGCGCAACCCGTTTCGGAGACAAGCATGACAACGACGCGTCTGTTCGCTATCGTGGTTACCTGGCTGGGCGTTGCCGGTTCCAGCCTCGCCTATGCCGACACCGTGACCTTCAAGGCCGATCTTCAGCCATCGAGTGAGGTGCCACCGAAGACGAGCCGGGGGCACGGCACGCTCGATGCGACGTATGACACGTCGTCGCGGACCCTGCAATGGACTGCCGCCTACGCCGACTTGTCCGCTCCGGTCAGTGCCGCGCACTTTCACGGGCCCGCACCGGTTGGCCAGAATGCCGGCATCCAGGTGCCGATCGACAAGAATGCGCTGGCCAGCCCCATTCATGGGCATGCGACGCTGAACGACGACCAGGCCGGCGAATTGTTGGCTGGCAAATGGTACTTCAACGTCCATACTGCGCAAAACCCCGGCGGCGAGATTCGCGGACAGGTGCTGCGGACCCATTGATACCGGGCCCATGCAGATTTTGCGCAAGTGTGCGCTGGAGCCGCTTGCGCACGGGCTGGCGCTGCAACGCCGTTATGATGAGCCGACAGGTAATGGGAGACCACGGTGAGTTGGCAACGCGTCGTCGTGTCGTGGGGGCTGCGCCGGTATTTCCGACCGTATACTGAACTGTCGGATATCAACGTGAGTCGCGTGCGCGCGTGGGTCGACAAGCGTCTGTGGACGCCCAAGGTGCCGGCCGGATTCCGACTGCGCGAGCGTTATGGCAGCGAGTGTGCGCCGCTCGTCGGCGAATGGCTCGAGCCTGAGCCGCCGGCGCCGGCGCCGGCGCCGGACCGCGGGCGCCCGATGATCCTCTATCTGCATGGCGGTGGTTACTCCTCCTGTTCGCCACACACGCATCGCACGATCACGTTCGCGCTGGCGGCGCGGGCACGGGCCGCGTTGTTCGCGCTGGACTACCGGCTCGCACCCGAGCATCCGTTTCCGGCCGCGCTGCACGACGCGCTCGCGGCTTACCGCGCGTTGCTTGCGTGGTACGCACCCGAAGCCATCGTGATCGCCGGCGATTCAGCGGGGGGCGGCCTCGCATTGGCCACGCTGGTTGCGCTGCGCGAGGCGGGTGAGCCGCTGCCGGCGGGGGCCGTACTGTTCTCGCCGTGGACCGATCTGGCCGCATCTGGCGCGTCGATCGTCTCCAATCATGGACAGGACCCGATGTTTGCCGGGCCGGTGATCAGCCGCGCAGCGAAGCTGTATTTGGGCGACACGTCGCCGGCCCATCCGCTGGCCTCGCCGGCCTACGCGGATTTGCATGGGTTGCCGCCGCTGTTCATCCAGGTGGGCAGCACCGAGGTGTTGCTCGATGACTCGGTGCGCGTCGCACACAATGCCCGCAGGGTCGGCGTGTCGACGCAGTTTCGGATATGGCCGGACATGCCGCACGTGTGGCAGATCTATGCGCCGTTTCTTCCGGAGGCGCGACGCGCGTTGCGGGAGGCGGCACAGTTCGTGACGCACGTGGCGGCGTGACGCGGCGCGCGTGCGTTGCCCTCCTCATGGCGCGTGCGGCGCGATCGCATCATACGCGGCCCGCACCGCCGGCTTGCCATAGTGTCGCTCCAGCCGGCGCACCGTGAAGTGCGCGTGAGCCATGTTCTGGAAATGCTCGATAAATGCGGCGTTGACCAGCGCACCCAGCACTGCGCCAAGCACCGGCACGGATTTGGCGGCGAGTTGTTCGCCAACCTGGACCGAAAAGCGTGCGGCGACGGCATTGATCAGCCGGGCTAATGCCGCGGACGTCTGAGCGGCCACGCCGTGCGCGAAGCCCTTGGCCGCGACGTCGGAGGAGGCTTTCGATACGGCTTGCGCGAGCGCGCCTCGAACGAAAAAGTAACCCATCTCCGCGCGGCCTAGCCCAATCGCGGTGTGGCCCATGGCAAGCACCGACAAGCATTCGAGTTGCGCGTCGGGTGTGGACAGATCCTCGCCCTCGCTTTGAGCGATGTCGCAGATCGAGCGAAACATCAAGGTTGTCGTGACGGGCAACTCGATCGGCAGCGCGACGAGCCCGAATGCGCCGCCGGCTGCGCCTGTGGTCGCCACCGCGACCTTGTGCAGCCAGTTGCGCGGCGGGGGCGCCGCGATCGCGCTGAGCGTGACGGGTCGTGCACGCTCGTCGGCCGTCATCGGATCGTATCCGGTGGACAGCGGCGACGCGCTGTCGCGGCGACCGAGGCTGTGCAGCGCGGCGCGCAGGCATTGGCGCAGCGCGATATGGGTCGCATCGAGCACTTTGTCGTTGGCGCCGGCCGGCAGGCGCGACAACAATGCCTCGAACGGCGCGCCGATTAAGCTGGTCAGCTTGATCGCCAGGCCGGGGTGCTCCAGCAGTTGCTTGGCGCCCTGCAACGCCTTCAGGTCGGCATCCCGCATGGTCGCATCCGATGGGGCAATAAGCGCGTTTGACATCGTATTGAACTCCGGAACACAAAAGGGCGGTTCGGGAACGGCCGTGGCCGTCCGTGCAAATTCGTTAGAGCGGCTTTTCTTGCTATGATTTCAATCAATTGATTAAGCAATTATTGTAGACGCAAAGATGCCATTCGACTCTTCCGCTCAACATTCGAGCGAGCAAGTACTGCCGTTTCGAGAATCGATGCTTGCGATGCTGGGCCTGTCGTTTGTGACGATGCTCGTCGCGTTCGACCAGACCGTGGTAGGCATTACGCTGCCCACCATCGTGGCAGAACTGAAAGGCTTTGACCTGTACGCGTGGGTCGCCACCGCATACTTGTTGGCGTCAGTGATCACCGTGCCTATTTTCGGGCGGCTGGGTGACTACTATGGCCGCAAGCCGTTCGTCGTGGCATCCATCATTCTGTTTACGGCGGCCTCGGCGCTGTGCGGGCTCGCGAACGACATGCTGTTTCTCGTGCTCGCGCGCGCGTTGCAGGGTGTAGGCGGTGGCATGCTGGTCGGCACGGCGTTCGCCTGCATTCCGGATTTGTTCCCCGATGCTCACGTCCGGCTGCGCTGGCAGGTGATGATGAGTTCGGCTTTTGGTATCGCGAATGCGGTCGGCCCGTCGCTCGGCGGATTCCTAACGCAGTATTGCGGATGGCGCTCGGCGTTCTACGTGAATCTACCCGTTGGATTATTGTCGCTGTTCTTTGTCTGGCGTTTTTTGCCGCATTTGCGGCAGGTGCGGCACCAGGGGCGGATCAAGCTGGATTGGCTCGGCGCGGTGTTGATCGCGGCCTCGCTATGCGGCTTGCAACTCTTCGTCGAGTTGTTACCCGAGCACGGATTGACGTACGGCACTGGCGCGCTGCTCGTGGCCAGCACGCTGTGTATGGTAGGACTATGGAAGTGGGAGCGGCACGCAGCGCAGCCGATGCTGCCTATCGACATGTTCGGTCATCGAAGCTTGTCCGTGCTATTTGCGTTGTCGCTGTTGGTGGGCTTCTCGATGTTTTCGCTGTTGTTCTATGCACCGTTGCTGTTCCAGGGCGGTTTCGGCTTATCGCCCCGCGATGCGGGCATCATCGTCACGCCGCTGGCGGTCTGCATTACGCTGGGCAGCATCCTGAACGGGCGCATCGTGACGCGGATCCGCCATCCCAATGCGATGCTCCACGTTGGCTTTGCGCTGCTCGCGCTCTCGTGCGTGGGCGCGGCGGTGTCCACGCGGGCGACGCCGCAGGCGTTGCTGATGGGGTTCATGGCGCTCGGCGGACTCGGACTGGGCTTCGTGACGCCAAACCTGACGGTATTTGTGCATCAAAGCGCCGGTCGCGAGCATCTGGGGATTGCCACGGCGTCGCTGCAGTCATTGCGCATGATCGGTGGCATGCTCGGCACCGCAGTGACCGGAACATTGGTGTCCCATTGGTATGCGAGCGCAGTGCGCGATACGCTGGTGAGCAGCCAGGCCGGCGCCTGGTTCGATGCGTTCGGCGATCCACAAGTGCTGATCAACCGGCAAGCCCAGCAAGAGCTGGTCCAGCAGGTCAGCGCGGCCGGGCATGATGGTGTCGCGCTCCTGGAAGGCGCGCGCGACGCATTGGTGGGGGCGATCCACTTGGGCTTCGCGCTTGCCGCGCTCGTTGCGGTATGGGCGGTGTGGCACGCCCGGCGTGTGCCGCCCATCCAGCTGGCGCGCGCCTCCAAGCATGAGCCGACAATGACGGAGTAGGCCGTGGAACTGCAAGAGCGAATCGCGATATTTCAACAATTTGGCCGAACCTACCGTGCATTCATGACCACGTTCGAATCGCGTGTCGGTTTGCCATTGCCCCGCTGGCGGATCCTGCTCGCACTCTACGACCACGCGCGGCTTGCCAAGCCGGACGTAGAGGCGGCGAGCCGCGACGATACGCCGCACGGCGGACCGAGCCTGCCGCAAAAGCGGCTTGTGGAACGGCTCAGCATCGATCCGGGCGCGTTGACCCGGCAGTTAAAGCAGCTTGAAAGCCTTGGGTGGATTGCCCGCAGTACGGATGCGCGGGACAACCGGTTAACCAATGTCGTGCTGACGGACACAGGGCGTCAGGCCGTTGAGCACGGGCTACCGCGCCGCAACGCGTTGCTTGCAAGTGCGCTCGGGGGACTGTCCGACGATGCGTTGCATGCGCTCGAGGAAGCGCTCAAGGACATCGAGCGTTGCATGACGCATGGCGAGTGGCCGGTCCCGGCCGAGCACGGCGACGTGCCAGCCATCGAATGACTAAAAGAACGTTTCGATGATCTCGACCACGTCATACGCGTCATCGACCCTCAGCAGGTTGCGCCACGTGTCGAACCTCAGGCACGGACGTGAAATATCGAACCCGATCATATCGCCGACGCGGATGTCCGACTCGGCGCTCACCTGGCGCATGCGTCGGCCGCTCGGTAGTGGCGTGCCGGCACCGGCAGGCCAGCGTCGAACGCCGCGTCGCGCTTGCCGAGCGCGACGATCGCGCGGTCCGCTTCGGGCACCGATTACACGTACGCCCATAGTTGCAGGACTGGCAGCAACCTGCGTGTCCTAGGTGGGCAGCCAGCGCGACATCTCGACCTGCACCGGCTGATGCGCAGCGCTGCCCAGCCATACGTCGCCGTCCTGGACTGTGCATTGCAGCCGCATCGTGCGCTCGGCCAGCGTTGCGAGCGCCGGTGCGACGCCCTCGGCAAGGCTCAATACGGTGACATTGCGCAGTCGCGCGACCTTGCCCTGGATCGCATCCCACCAGATCCGGGATGTGCGTCCCGCGTAGGCCAGCACGACCACGTCGTTTGCCCGCGCGCTCGCTTTCGCGATGCGCCGCTCGTCCAGTTGGCCGACTTCGATCCATCGCTGCACTGCGCCAGTGAGGTCCTTTTGCCACAGGTCCGGCTCGTCGGTGTCGGACAGCCCCTTGCAAAATTCGAGCCGCTCATGCGCATACAGCGCGAACGCCAGCAGGCGCACCATCATCCGTTCATCGGTTTCGGATGGATGCCGGGCCAGCGTCAGCGAATGGTCCGCATAGTAATGACGGTCCATATCGGCGATCTGCAGTTCGGCTTTGTAGATTGTTGATTTCAGCGCCATCGGTTAAACAGTATTCGTTGTCGGCGTCGTGCCATGACTTGCACGACCTGCATCGTCTACGCAACGCGCGTGACCGGTGCGGCTTGTGTGGCGTATCCGCTCGCACGACCGGCCTTGCATGGACCTCCTGCATAGGCGTGCCGCCGATGCATCATGGGGACACGCTCGCACGGCTTATTGGCGCGCGGTTCGCGCGTTGTCTGGCAACGGCAGGTTGAAATTGGTGCGCAATGGGTTGATGTCCAGCCCGCCGCGTCGCGTATAGCGTGCGTAGACCGCCAGCTTGATCGGCTTGCACACGCGTTGGATGTCGATGAAGATGCGCTCCACGCATTGCTCGTGAAACCCGCTATGGTCGCGGTACGACACGATGTAGCGTAACAGGCCGGCGTGATCGATCGGCGGACCGACGTACCGGATTTGGATGCTGCCCCAATCCGGCTGCCCGGTCACCGGGCAATTGGACTTGAGCAGATTCGAGAACACCGTTTCATCGACAGGCGCCTGATCGGTGCCCGCGCTCAGCAGCGACGGGTCGGGCGTATAGATATCCGTGTCTAGGTCCAATCGGTCCAGCGACGTTCCCGCGAGCTCGTCCAGCGCCAGCGTTGCGAACTCAGCCGGCGGTGTGAGCCGTACCGACACGTTCGCGCCCGCGCACGCGCAGACGTCGCGCTGGATGGTCTCGCGCAACGTGTCGATCGACGCAATACGTGTTTGCGCGAATGACCCCAGGTACAATTTGAACGATTTGGATTCAATAATGTTGGGCGATTCCGCCGGCACATGGAACGTGGCCAGCGCGATCTGCGGCTTGCCGCGCTCGTTTAGCCAGGACAGCTCGTACGCGTTCCAGATATCCGTGCCGAAGAACGGCAGTACTGTCGGCACGCCGATCGCGTCGCGGCCTTGCCGGCGCTCAATTGGGAACAGCAGTGTCGGGTCATACTGCTGGGCATAGCCCACCGGCTTGCCTAAAGGAGATTGGTCGGGTGTCATGTTGCGGCTCGGGCTTAAGCGAGGAATAGTTTATACGCCGGGTTGGCTGTTTCGTCCCAATGCGGATACCCTAGCGCCGCAAGAAACTGCTGGAACTGGGCTTCTTCGGCCATCGGCACTTGCAGGCCCACCAGGATTGAACTGTAGTCCGCGCCGCCATTGCGGTAATGGAACAGGCTGATATTCCAGTCAGGCGCCATCGACGACAGGAACTTCATCAGCGCGCCCGGGCGTTCTGGGAACGCGAACCGGTATAGGCGCTCATCGCGAGCCAGCGGTGAGTGGCCGCCGACCATGTACCGCACGTGCTGCTTGGACAGCTCGTCGTTGGTTAGATTGACGATTGCAAAGCCATGTTGCTCGAAGGTCTGGGCAATCAGCTGCGATTCGTCGCGACGCTGGATCTGTACGCCGATGAAAATGTGTGCCTGTTCAGCGTCGGCAACCCGATAGTTGAACTCGGTGACGTTGCGCGCGCCGATCAACTCGCACAAGCGCCTGAAGCTGCCGCGCTCCTCAGGGATTGTCGCCGCGAACACCGCTTCGCGTGCCTCACCCACGTCGGCGCGTTCAGCAACGAAACGCATCCGGTCGAAGTTCATGTTCGCGCCCGAGGTGATCGCGACAAACGTGCAGCCCTGTAGTTTTTCGCGCTCAGCATAGGCCTTGGCGCCGGCCACGGCCAGCGCGCCGGCCGGCTCCAACACGCTGCGCGTGTCCTGAAAAACGTCCTTGATCGCCGCGCACAGCGCGTCGGTGTCCACGGTCACAAAACCGTCGACGTATTGCTGCACGAGCCGAAACGTCTCTTCGCCGACGAGCTTGACCGCCGTGCCGTCGCTGAACAGGCCGACTTCCCTGAGCGTGACGCGCTCGCCTTCTGCGATGGAGCGCGCCATCGCGCATGAATCGTCGGTTTGTACGCCGATGATTTTGATTTCCGGGCGAAGTGCCTTGACGTATGCCGCGACGCCGGCGATGAGACCTCCGCCGCCGATCGGCACGAAGATCGCGTCGATCGGACCCTGGCACTGACGTAGGATTTCCATTGCGACAGTGCCCTGGCCGGCGATCACGTCCGGATCGTCGAACGGATGGATAAACGTCAGCCCGTGCTGCTGCTGGATCTGAAGCGCACGCGTATAGGTATCGGAATACGATTCGCCGTGCAGCACGACTTCCACCGTCGGGCCACCGTGCGCGCGCACCGCATCAATTTTGACCTGCGGCGCCGTGACCGGCATCGCAATAACCGCCTTGCAGCCGAGCCGGGCCGCCGAATAGGCAACCCCTTGTGCATGGTTGCCGGCCGACGCGGTCACCACGCCGCGCGCTAGGGCGTCGCGCGGCAATTGTGCCATCTTGTTGTATGCACCGCGCAACTTAAACGAGAAGACGGGCTGGTTGTCCTCGCGCTTCAGATAAACCGCGTTCTGAATTCGAGCCGACAGGTTGCGCGCGTGTTCGAGTTCAGTTTCCCGCGCCACGTCGTAGACGCGGGCGGTCAGGATTTTCTTCAGGTAATCGGGCGAGGGCATGGCAGTCTTGCAGAGGGCGTGGATTGAAAATGGCGGGAAAAGGGCCAATCATAGCGCTATCCGGCGCTGCGTTCGTGCGTCGGCGCGCATTGAGTGGAGTGCCGCAACGGCCGGCTGCAGAGCGGTGACGTTGTTACGCGCCAATGCGCCATTGCTGGATCGGACAATGTCGAGCGCGCAGCCGCAATGGGCTGGTGTGGCACGGCCCGGATGCACTACAAGATGGCAGGTGGCGCGGTGAGCCGCATCCGGCGGCGTGGCCGCCCGGAATGCACCAATACCACGGGGTCGAATGTTTTTTTCCTTCAGAGGGCAGCGTCGGAAAACCAGCACTCGGATGGGTAGCCCGGCCGGCCGCGTCGATCGCAAGCGCCGTTCCGTCATGAGGCTCGGCGCGCTGGCCGCGTCGGTTGGCGTGGGAGTCGCCACGACCGCGTTGGTCGGTGGCAATACGCGTCTGGGTGGCTCGGGCAGCGGCGGGAACACCCGCTTGCCGGTGTCGATCAAGGGCGCGTCGTCCGATACGGGCACCGCGTCGATGACTACGGTGCTGCTGGTGTTTCCCGACCATTTTTCGTTTCGGCACGATGAGATATTTGTTGCCGTGCTGGGCCGCGCCCCATGGGCGCCAGATGTATTCGGCTATGTCGACCCGGTGCGCGGCACGTTTCATCCGACGGGAAACGCAGCCGATTTCCGGCTTGACAGCGCGACGATGACGTTCAGCGTGTCGGCATTGCGTCGCGACGGCGGCCAGCCACTGACGCTGACCATCCCGCCGCTGGTCAGCGGCCGTGTGTATTTCGCATTCGGGCACGGGTTCGACGCAATGCCGCCCTTCGGCGCGAGTGGGCCATCCAATGGCGTGGACAATCCGGTGCTGTACGACAAGTTCGAGTTGCATACCGCTGATCACCCTAACTTTCACCTGACCAATGACGATTTCTGGTCTGTGCCCTTCACGATCTCGGCCATCGACGCGAACACCGGGACGCGGCGCGTTGTGGGTTATCCGCACCGGCGCGCCGACATGATCGCCGCGTTCGATTCGATACCTGTGCCCAACGCGGCGGAGCCGTTCGGCAACCCGAGCATCTTCAAGGCGCTGCAGGTGAGCGCGAGCGATGGCCGGATCACGCGAATACTGTCGCCCAAGCAGGCCAGGTTCGCCGACTGGGGGGGAGACGATGCGACGCGGTTGGCTATGGCGCAGCGCTTCACGCACTTCTGGGATCGCTACGTCAACGAGTTGTGCTGGCGGCCGAATCGCCGCTTTTCCTTCTACGGCAGGGACCTGGCTGACAAGCGGGTATTCTACGGCCGCGTCGCGCCCGACGGCATGACGCTGTCACTGTTCACCGATGCGGCGTACACGGTACCGTATCGTGTTCCGACGCTGCCACGGCCCAGCGCGCGCTGGGGACAGCCTGACTATTCCCCGGTCGGTGGCGATCCGTCGCTGTTTCATAATACGGATTCGTCTATTGGCCCGATCGACTGGGGATTCCTGCTGGCCGGCAACGCCGGCGCGCAGGCCGGCGAGGGCGCGTATTGGGCGAGCGATCCAGCGGCGGTCGCCATCGCGATGTCGATCTGTCGTGGCGTCATGCACCTGGACGACGGCTGCGTGTCATGGATCGATCCGGCGCAATTTTACAACGGCGCGGGTCATGGCGTGGGTACGCCGCGCTTGCCGATCTTCTGGTACGCGAAGTTGCTGCACGCGTTCGGCATCGATGCACGAGCGTATGCGTTCTCCTATGATGACGTGTACGGGGCCGATCCAGCCGTGTATTTTGGCGGTTGTCCCGAGTTGATCGTGCAATTCGGTCAGATGTGAGGCGCCCGGCGCGGCCGCGCGCACTGACAACGCGCCGCCTGCGGTTGCAGTACAATCCGGGTCTGGAATCAGGATCGAACAATGCATTGGCAGACCCGAACCGCTTTTTCGACCGTTAAGCCGCGCTGCAACTGGCCTGCGCCGTCGGCCATCGAGCGGCTCGCGCATAGCTCGCGATCGTGCCGCTGCCGGTGATACCGGCGAAGCCTCGCGCCGTCTATGCGGGTCCACAAGACCTCGTGGCGACAGAGCAGGCGCCCGTCAGGCTTCCCACCCCCAGACCTTGCAGACAACAGCGCGTCAGCGCGCCGTCGGCGCTCACGTCCCGCGACAGCCTGGACGCGCCGGCCAACTGAATTGCAGAACATGAACGCACCTCAAGCCTTCGATCCTCATGGCGCAGCTGCCGCCGTTGCGCTGGATACCGAGCCGCGCTTGCGCGAGATTCCCTACAACTACACGTCGTTTTCCGATCGTGAAATCGTCATCCGCTTGCTGGGCGACGATGCGTGGCGCACGCTGGACGAGTTGCGTGCCGAGCGGCGCACCGGACGTTCGGCACGGATGCTGTACGAAGTACTCGGCGACATCTGGGTCGTGCGCCGCAATCCGTACTTGCAGGACGATCTGTTGGACAACTCGAAGCGCCGCGCGATGCTGATTGACGCGCTGAACCATCGGCTCAACGAGATCGACAAGCGCCGGCATGCCGATCTGCGTGAGCACGGCGACGGCGCGGGGCACGAACGTGCGGCCCGCGTTGGCTCGCTGGTCACGGCCGCGCGTGGCGCGGTGGACGCGTTCGCGGCGCAGTTCGAGCAGATTGCCGCGCTGCGACGCCGTGCGACGCGCGAGCTGCGGCGCTGGACCGAAAAGGACAACATCCGCTTTGACGGGCTCTCGCGCGTGTCGCACGTGACCGATGCGACTGATTGGCGCGTCGAGTATCCGTTCGTCGTGCTGACGCCGGACACTGAAGCGGAAATCGCCGGCCTGGTGAAGGCCTGCTTCGAGTTAGGCCTGACGGTGATTCCGCGCGGCGGTGGCACGGGCTATACCGGTGGAGCGGTGCCGCTCACCCCGTTTTCCGCAGTCATCAACACCGAGAAGCTTGAGCAACTCAGCCCGGTCGAATTGACCGAGCTGCCGGGTGTGCCAGGCAAGGTCGCGACGATCTTCTCCGGCGCCGGCGTTGTGACGCGGCGCGTCACGCAGGCCGCCGAGCAGGCCGGGTACGTGTTCGCCGTGGATCCGACCTCGCTTGACGCATCGTGCATCGGCGGTAACATCGCGATGAACGCCGGCGGCAAGAAGGCCGTGCTGTGGGGGACCGCGCTGGACAATCTCGCGTGGTGGCGGATGGTCGACCCGGATGGCAACTGGCTCGAAGTCACGCGCGTCGGCCATAACCTGGGCAAGATCCACGACGTGCCGAGCGCCACTTTCGAACTGCGCTGGTATGACGGCAGCGCGGCGCCCGGCGAAAAATGGTTGCGCAGTGAGACGCTGACCATCGAGGGCCGGCGCTTTCGCAAGCAGGGGCTGGGCAAGGACGTGACCGACAAGTTCCTCGCGGGTCTGCCTGGCGTGCAGAAAGAAGGCTGCGACGGACTGATCACGTCGGCGCGTTGGGTGTTGCACAAGATGCCGGCCCATACGCGCACCGTCTGTCTGGAGTTCTTCGGGCAGGCGCGTGATGCGATCCCGAGCATCGTCGACATCAAGACGTACTTGTTCGCGACCGCAAAGGCGGGCGGCGCAATCCTGGCCGGGCTGGAGCACTTGGACGAGCGCTATCTGCGCGCCGTCGGCTACGCGACTAAGTCTAAGCGCAACGCATTGCCGAAAATGGTGCTGATTGGCGACATCGTCGGTGACGATGCGGACCGGGTCGCCGAGGCGGCATCGGAAGTCGTGCGCATGGCCAACGGCAAGAGCGGCGAGGGGTTTGTCGCGGTCTCGGCCGAGGCGCGCAAGCGCTTCTGGCTGGACCGCTCGCGCACGGCGGCGATTGCCAAGCATACCAACGCGTTCAAGATCAATGAAGACGTCGTGATTCCGCTGAACCGGATGGGCGAGTACACCGACGGCATCGAGCGGATCAACATCGAGCTGTCGCTGAAGAACAAGCTGCAGCTGGTGGAGGCGCTCGAGGCGTTCTTCACCGCAGGCAATCTGCCGCTGGGCAAGAGCGATGACGCGAACGAGATTCCCAGCGCGGAGTTGCTGGAGGGTCGTGTCGCGCAGGCGCTGGCGTTGCTGCGCCAGGTCCGCGCCCGTTGGCAGTATGTGCGCGACAATCTCGACGCGCCGCTCGCGCAGGCGCGCCAGCGGCTGCTCGAGTTAGGCTGCGAGGCGTTGGCCGAGCAGTTCGCGGACCGGCTCGATGTGCAGCCCGACGCGAGTGTGTTCGATCTCGCGCAGGACCGCACGATCCGGATCTCGTGGAAGCGGGAGATCCGCGCCGAATTGCGACAGATCTTCAACGGTGGGGCGTTCAAGCCGATCCTGGACGAGGCGCAGGCGGTCCACAAGCGGGTGCTGCGCGGCCGCGTGTTCGTTGCGCTGCACATGCATGCCGGCGATGGCAACGTGCATACGAATATCCCTGTGAACTCGGACAATTACGAGATGCTGCAGGACGCGCACACGGCCGTGGCGCGGATCATGGCGCTGGCCCGATCACTGGACGGCGTGATCTCTGGTGAGCACGGCATTGGCATTACCAAACTAGAATTTCTGACCGACGCGGAGATCGCCGAATTTCGCGCGTACAAGCAGAAGATCGACCCGCAGGGCCGCTTCAACAAGGGCAAGCTGCTGGATGGCGCGGATCTGCGCAACGCGTATACGCCGAGTTTCGGCTTGATGGGCTACGAGTCGCTGATCATGCAGCAGTCCGATATCGGCGCAATCGCTGATTCGGTCAAGGATTGCTTACGTTGCGGCAAATGCAAGCCGGTGTGCGCGACGCACGTGCCGCGTGCGAACCTGCTGTATAGCCCGCGCAACAAGATCCTAGCGACGTCGCTGCTGATCGAGGCGTTCCTGTATGAGGAGCAGACACGGCGCGGTGTGTCGATCAAGCATTGGGACGAGTTCAATGACGTCGCGGACCACTGCACCGTATGCCATCAGTGCGTGACGCCGTGTCCGGTCAAGATCGACTTCGGCGACGTGACGATGAACATGCGCAACTTGCTGCGCAAGATGGGCAAGAAACACTTCAATCTCGGGCAGGCTGCGGGCATGTTCTTCCTGAACGCGACCAATCCGCAGACGATCCATGCTGCGCGCGTAGTGATGATGAACATCGGCTACAAGGCGCAGCGCGTGGCCAGCGACGTGCTCAAGGCGCTCGGACGCAAGCAGACGCAGCGCCCATCGGCGACCACCGGCCGTCCCAGGGCGGTTGAACAGGTGATCCACTTTGTGAACAAGAAGATGCCGGGCAATCTGCCGAAGAAGACGGCGCGCGCGTTGCTCGATATCGAGGACAACAAGGTGGTGCCGATTATCCGCAATCCGAAGACCACGACAGTGGATACGCAGGCGGTGTTCTACTTCCCCGGTTGCGGTTCGGAACGTTTGTTCTCGCAGGTCGGGCTGGCCACGCAGGCAATGCTGTGGGAGGCCGGCGTGCAGACCGTGCTGCCGCCGGGATACTTATGCTGCGGCTACCCGCAACGCGGCGCCGGGCAGTATGACAAAGCCGAGAAGATCGTGACGGACAACCGCGTGCTGTTCCACCGGGTCGCGAACACGTTGAATTACTTGGACATTAAGACGGTCATCGTCTCGTGCGGAACCTGCTACGACCAACTCGCCGGCTATGAATTCGACAAGATATTCCCCGGCTGCCGCATCATTGACATCCATGAATTCCTATTGGAGAAGGGCCTCAAGCTGGATGGCGTGTCCGGTGTGCGCTACATGTATCACGACCCGTGCCATACGCCGATCAAGACCGTGGACCCGGTGAAGCTGGTCAACGAGTTGGTCGGCAGCCAGAAGCAGGGCTACCGGATCGAGAAGAACGATCGCTGCTGCGGCGAATCGGGCACGCTTGCGGTCACGCGTCCGGACGTGTCCACGCAAGTGCGCTTTCGCAAGGAGGAGGAAATCCGCAAGGGGGCGGCCAGATTGCGCGACATTCCGATTGCGGCAGCGCCGCTCGGCGCCACCGGCGTGCCGGCCAATGGGACCGCCGGGCCCGTGACCGGTACCGGTGTGGAGGCGCCGCGCGCCGCGTTCGACGGCGACGTGAAGATCCTGACCAGCTGCCCGTCATGCCTGCAGGGATTGTCGCGCTATAACGAGGACGCCGGCATCGAGGCGGACTACATTGTCGTGGAGATGGCTCGCCATCTGCTCGGCGAGAACTGGATGGCCGACTACGTGCAACGGGCGAACAGCGGCGGCATTGAACGGGTGCTTGTATGAACGCCGGTACGCCTGGGTCAGCCGACGCTGCGTCGCGCGACGCGGCATCGTGCGTGTTCTGCGCGCAGGAGGGGGGCGTTGTGTGGTGGCGCGACGCGTGGCTGCGGGTGATCGAGGTGCGCGGCGAGCCGGACTATCCGGGATTTTGCCGGCTCGTGTGGAACGCGCACGTCACCGAGTTCAGCGACCTGTCGGATGACGAGCGCGAGCACCTAATGCGTGCGCTGGCCGCGGTTGAGCGCGCATTGCGCGCGACGTTGAATCCGGACAAGATCAACATCGCGAGCCTGGGCAACATGGTCGCCCACCAGCACTGGCACGTGATCCCGCGCTTTGCCAACGATCCGCACTTTCCGGCGCCCGTGTGGGCTGCCCGGCGCCGAGAGCCGTGCGCGCAGCAGCATGCCGCACGCGTTGCGGCGGCGGCCGGCGTCGGCGTCGCGGTGCGCGATGCGTTGCAGCGCGAATTTGGCTGAACTGAAACGGAGTCGACGATGGCTGGTTTGTCTCCCAATACGCCGGTGCCGACCGGCATCGTCGTGCATTCGGCGTCGCGCGTGCTGGAACTGCGCTATGCGGACGGCGCATGCTACAGGCTGCCTTTTGAGTACCTGCGGGTGTGGTCCCCGTCGGCTGAGGTGCGCGGGCACGGCCCGGGCCAGGAAACGCTGCAGACCGGCAAGCGCGATGTGACGATCGTGTCAATCGAGCCAGTCGGTCACTACGCGTTGCAGCCGACGTTCTCCGACGGGCACCATTCCGGCATCTATTCGTGGGATCTGCTGTACGATCTCGCGACCCGGCAGGCCGAATACTGGCAAGCCTATCTTGACAAGCTGGCGGCCGCCGGCGTGGACCGCGACGCGCCGATGGGCGACGCGTCGCGCGCGCGCGACGACCGCCACCACTGATATCCCTATACGCATTACCGCGGCGTATGCCGCGCTCTTTCACGCAAGGAACCGCCGCCATGACGAAGACCCATTTCGGTTATCAGACCGTCGATGAGAGCGAGAAGCCACATAAGGTCGCCGGAGTGTTCCATTCCGTGGCCTCACGCTATGACGTGATGAACGATTTGATGTCGGGCGGACTGCACCGCGTGTGGAAGGCCTTCACCATTGCCCAGGCTGGAGTGCGTCCTGGCTACCGCGTGCTGGATCTGGCTGGCGGCACGGGCGATCTGGCCAAGGCGTTTGCCCGACAGGCCGGACCGTCCGGACAGGTATGGCATACCGACATCAACGAGTCGATGTTGCGTGTGGGGCGCGACCGCCTGCTCGATCAGGGCATCATCACGCCGACGCTATTGTGCGATGCGGAGAAAATTCCGTTTCCCGACCATTACTTCGACGTGGTGAGTGTCGCGTTCGGGCTGCGCAACATGACCCGCAAGGAGGTCGCGCTTGCCGAGATGCGCCGCGTGCTTAAGCCTGGCGGCCGGCTGTTGGTGCTGGAATTCTCCAAAGTGTGGCAACCGCTGAAGAAATTCTACGATGTGTATTCATTCAAGGTGCTGCCGTGGCTCGGCGAGAAAGTGGCGCGCGATCCCGACAGCTATCGATACCTGGCCGAGTCGATTCGGCGGCACCCGGATCAGGACACGTTAAAAACAATGATGGAACAAGCTGGACTGGACGCCGTCAAATATTACAATCTGTCAGGTGGCGTTGTTGCACTGCATGTCGCCACCCAATACTAGCGACCGTCCAGGAGATCAGATGTCGGCCCAGTCCCGTTTTTCCAGTCATTCCCCCCATTTGCCCGCTACCGGCGCACCGCGCCTGAGTGCGCGCATCAGCCGTCGGTTCGGCGCGATTGCGGCAGCCGGCTTGTTGGCCATCGGCTCGTTCAGCGCATTCGATGCAGACGCAAAGCGCATGGGCGGCGGCCGCTCGATCGGCAAGCAGTCGCAGATCACGCGGCAGGCGACGCTGCCCGCACAGCCGAACGCGCCGCGGCAGGGCACGCCATCACAGCCCGCACAGGGCGCGCAGTCGGCCCGCGGGCAAACCCCGCCTGCCGCGGCCCAACCCAAGCGTAATTGGCTGGGGCCACTCGCGGGCTTGGCCGCTGGCTTTGGGCTGGCGGCCTTGTTGTCGCATTTTGGACTCGGCGGCGCGTTGGCCAGCGTATTGAGCAACGTGATCCTGATTGCCCTGGTTGCCTTCGTCGGTCTGTGGCTGTTCCGCAAGTTCGCGAATCGCAACGCGCGGCCTGCTGCCGCTTATGCGCACGGTGGCTTCGAGCCGCCTTCTGGTGCGTCACTGCGGCAATATGACGCGCCGGCGGCCGCGCCGTCGCAGGTACCCGCAGCGAGCGGCTTGGGCCAAGCGGGCGTCGCACCCGATGGCCAGGCCCGCGTCACCGCGGATACGAGTGTGCTTGACGTCCCCGCGGTGCCAGCCGGCTTTGATGTCGACGCATTCATGCGCCAGGCAAAAGTGGCGTTCGTGCGGCTGCAGGCGGCTTGGGATGCCGGCAATCTCGACGACATCCGCGAGTTCACGACGCCCGAAATGTTTGCCGAGATTAAGCTGGATTTCGATTCGCGCCACGGTGAAAACCGCACCGACGTGGTGCAATTGAATGCCGATTTGGTCGGCGTCGAGGACCGGGGCGGCAACGAGTACGTGGCGTCGGTGCGCTTCCATGGTCTGCTGCGCGAGGCCCAGGGTGCGGCGGCCGAGCCGTTCGCCGAAATGTGGAACTTAAGCCGCAACGTGCGCAGCGGCGAAGGCTGGGTGCTGGCTGGCATCCAGCAGCTGTCCTGACGATCTGGCTGCGTGAAACCGGGCGGCGCAGGCAAGCGCCGCAACGGACGTTACAATAACAGCCCGCGCGAGCGCCGCTTGCGCGGGCTTTCTTTCTGCCCCGATGACCATTGCCGCTAAGTCCTTCGTCGCCGTCGTCAACCATTTACTGATCCGCGAAGCGTGGGCGCGCGAGCGCCTGCTTCCGTACGCGGGGAAAACCGCGCGGCTGGTATTGTCTCCGGTCATGCTCGAGTTGGCTGTGCAGGGCGACGGCATGGTCGCCGTGCTGCAGCGTCCGCCCGCCGGCGCTGCGGCGCCGGCACCGGCCGCGGCGCCTGGTGAGGTGCGTGAGGCGCGGGCCGAGGCGCCACACGCGGCGCGGGACGATGCGTCGGCGTCGCACGCGCCTGTGCCCCCGACGGTCGACGTGACGATCACGGTGCCGCCGTCGGCGTTGTCCGCGTTCGCTGCCGGTGGGCAGGCGGCGATCCTGAAGCACGTGCGGATCGAAGGTGACGCGGAATTCGCGGCGACGATCGCGAAGCTCGCGGAGCATTTGCGCTGGGATGCCGAGGAGGATCTCGCGCGTCTGATCGGTGACGTGCCCGCGCACCGCATTGCGTCGGTGGTGCGGACCGTCGCGGCCTACGCGCGCCGCGCCGGACGGGGCGGAGTCGATTCGCTGATTGAATACCTGCTGGACGAGGACCCGCAACTAGTCCGCCGCGCACGATTCGAGCAATTCAGCGATGAGCTCGCGCGCGCGCGCGACACGCTGGCTCGGGTCGAGAAGCGCATCGAGCGCGCCGAGCGCGGCGTCGCGACGCGCCCGGGCGCCGCCGCGTTATCCCCGGGGGCACGCTCCCGTTCGGCTGACGACCTGCACTGATCCGACCGCCCATGCGAATCCTGCGTTTTTTCAAAATATTATTGACGGTCTATCGCTTCGGGCTCGACGAGGTGATGCTAGGGCACATTGCCGACTGGCGCGTGAAGCTGCTGGTGCGCGTGATGACGTTCGGCCGTCCGATTCAAATTCCCCGCGCGCAGCGGCTGCGCCTGGCACTAGAAAGTCTTGGGCCGATCTTCGTGAAGTTCGGCCAGGTCCTGTCCACGCGGCGCGACCTGTTGCCGGTGGATATCGCGACCGAGCTGGCGAAGCTGCAGGACCAGGTCCCGCCATTCGATTCTGCGGTGGCGATCGCGTTGATCGAGAAGTCGCTGGGCAAGCCGGTCGATGTGCTGTTCGACGCGTTCGAACGGGTGCCGGTGGCCAGCGCTTCGATTGCACAGGTGCACTTCGCGCGCCTGAGGAGCGGCACGCACGCCGGCAAGCCCGTGGCGATCAAGGTGCTGCGCCCCGGCATGCTGCCGGTGATCAACTCCGATCTTGCGCTGTTGCGTGACATTGCGCGCTGGACCGAGCGGCTGTGGGCCGACGGCAAGCGGCTGCGGCCCCGCGAGGTGGTGGCGGAGTTCGACAAGTACCTGCACGACGAGTTGGATCTGATGCGCGAGGCGGCGAACGCGAGCCAGCTGCGCCGCAACTTTGCCGGACTGGATCTGCTGCTGGTGCCGGAGATGTACTGGGAGTATTGCACGTCGACGGTGATCGTGATGGAGCGGATGATCGGCGTGCCGATCAGCCAGGTGGACACGCTGCGCTCGGCCGGCGTCGACATCCCGAAGCTTGCGCGGCAAGGTGTGGAGATTTTCTTCACCCAGGTGTTTCGCGACGGGTTCTTCCATGCGGACATGCATCCCGGCAACATCCAGGTGAGCTTGGACCCGGACCATTTCGGCCGCTATATCGCGCTGGATTTTGGGATCATCGGCGCGCTGTCGGATTTCGACAAGAACTATCTGGCGCAGAATTTCCTTGCGTTTTTCAAGCGCGACTACCACCGGGTCGCGACGTTGCACCTGGAGTCCGGATGGGTGCCGCCACACACGCGGGTCGAGGAACTGGAGAGCGCGATCCGCGCGGTGTGCGAGCCGTACTTCGACCGCGCGCTGAAGGACATTTCGCTTGGCCAAGTGCTGATGCGACTGTTTTCGACGTCGCGGCGCTTTAATGTCGAGATCCAGCCGCAATTGGTGCTGCTGCAAAAGACGATGCTTAACGTCGAGGGCCTGGGCCGCGCGCTGGACCCGGAACTCGATCTGTGGAAGACGGCCAAGCCGTATCTCGAGCGCTGGATGAACGACCAGATCGGCTGGCGCGGTTGGGTCGAACGGCTGAGAATCGAATCGCCGCAGTGGAGCAAGACGCTGCCGCAGGTGCCGCGCCTGGTCCATCATTTGCTGTCCCGGCATCACGATCAGCCGCCGCGTGCAACCGAGGATCTGATGCGGCGGATACTGGCCGAGCAGCGACGCACTAACCGTTTGCTACAAGGGATGCTGGTATTCGGAGTGGCGGTTGGCGCCGGCGCGTTGCTGGCCCAATTCGGGCTGGCGTTCGTGGGCGGTATCTAGTCGTGTATCGGAGATCTCAATGAACTCATCTAGCGGCTTGTGTCGCGATGGCGGGCCTGGCCCGCAACAGGACGTGCCGTGCAGCGCCGCAGGCGCCGTCCCGCCGGCGTTTTCCGAGCGCGTTGCTCGCCGGGTTTTTCTTTGCCGGTGCGATGCCGAAGGGCCCGCCGTTTGGCTTCGAACGCGACGTGCTGCTCGTGCTGCTGAGCCCGTCGTTCGAACGGGTGGACGCGCGCTCGGTCAGCGGTTCACTGCCGGTGTTCGGCCAGCATGAGCGCTGGATGAGTTGGCGCCGGCGTGCGTAAGACGTCATTATTTCCGGCTATAATTCAAGGCTTTGCGAGATTCTTTAGGGGTGATGGGGCGATGCCGATCTATGCATATCGTTGCGGGTCCTGCGGCTTTGAGAAAGACGTGTTGCAAAAACTCAGCGATGCACCGCTGAACCAGTGTCCCGAGTGCGGCCGCGACACGTTCCGCAAGCAGGTCACCGCGGCGGGATTCCAGTTGAAGGGCTCCGGCTGGTACGTGACCGATTTCCGTGGCGGTAACTCGGGCGGCAATAATAAGTCCGCAGGCGGGGAAGGCGACGCGAAGGCGGCGCCCGTCGCGAAGGAGGCGGGCAGCGGCAGCGCGGACGGCGCGGCCAGCGCCGGTGCGTCCACCGCGCCGGCTGCGGCAGGCAGCGCGGCGCCGTCGTCCAATGCAGGCACGTCTGCCTGAGCATCGATCCATGAAAATCAAGACGACCAAGAAGACGCTGAAGAACGTATTTCTGACCGGGCTGCTGGTGCTCGTGCCGCTGGCGATCACCCTGTGGGTGCTGGGGCTGATCATCGGCACGATGGATCAGACGCTGCTGTTGCTGCCCGAGGCGTGGCAGCCGGAGCGCGTGTTCGGCTTTCGCCTGCCCGGCCTGGGCGCGGTGCTGACGCTGGCGTTCGTTTTCGTGGTCGGCCTCTTGACTCAGAACTTGATCGGGCAGACGCTCGTCAACTGGTGGGAAAAGCTGCTGGCCCATATTCCCGTCGTTGGTCCGTTGTACACGAGTGTCAAGCAGGTATCCGACACGCTGTTGTCGTCCAGCGGCAATGCGTTCCGCAAGGCGTTGCTGATCGAATATCCGCGCAAGGGTTCGTTCACGATTGGTTTTCTGACCGGAATCCCAGGCGGCGATGTCGCCAACCACTTGAACGGCGATCATGTCAGCGTCTATGTGCCGACCACGCCGAACCCCACGTCAGGCTTCTTCCTCATGGTGCCGAGAAACGAGGTGGTGGAGTTGGACATGACGGTGGACGCCGCGCTGAAGTACATCGTGTCAATGGGTGTGGTGGCCCCGGTTGCGTCGCCGGTGCCGGCCGTCGCGCCGCCGCGCCGTCCCGTCGAGCCGCTGCTCTGATTATTGCGGGCGCAGCCCGCGCGCCGGCATGATGCCGGTCGCGCCGCCGGCGCCCATCTTTACGAACGAAAGACGAACATCATGTCGATGAGATCTGAATATTGTGGTCAGGTGACTGAAAAACTGCTGGGCCAATCGGTGTCGCTGTGCGGTTGGGTGCATCGGCGCCGCGACCATGGCGGTGTCATCTTCATCGACCTGCGCGACTGCGAGGGACTGGTCCAAGTGGTGTGCGACCCGGATCGGCCGGACATGTTTAAGACCGCCGAAGAGGTGCGGCATGAGTTCTGTGTGCATGTGGTCGGCATCGTGCGGGCGCGCCCGGAAGGCACCCTCAACGCGAACCTGACCAGTGGCCAGATCGAGGTGTTGTGCCACGAGCTGACGGTACTCAACGCATCGGTGACGCCGCCGTTCCAACTGGACGACGAGAACCTGTCGGAGACTACGCGTCTGACGCATCGCGTGCTGGACCTGCGCCGGCCGCAGATGCAGCACAACTTGCGTTTGCGCTACCGTGTCGCGATGGAGTCGCGCAAGTACCTGGACGAGCAGGGGTTCATCGACATCGAGACGCCGATGCTCACGAAGAGCACGCCGGAAGGCGCACGCGATTACCTAGTGCCATCGCGCGTGAACGCAGGGATGTTCTTCGCGTTGCCGCAGTCGCCGCAGCTATTTAAGCAGCTACTGATGGTGGCCAACTTCGACCGGTATTATCAAATCACGAAGTGCTTCCGCGACGAGGACCTGCGCGCGGACCGGCAGCCGGAGTTCACGCAGATCGACTGCGAGACGTCGTTCCTGAACGAGCAGGAGATCCGCGACCTATTCGAGGCGATGATTCGCCATGTGTTCAAGACGACGATCAACGTCGAGCTCGCTGATCCATTCCCGGTCATGCAGCATGCGGAAGCGGTGCGCCGCTTCGGCTCGGACAAGCCCGACCTGCGCGTGAAGCTAGAATTCACCGAGTTGACTGACGTGATGAAGGACGTCGATTTCAAGGTGTTCAGCACGCCGGCGAACACGAAAGACGGCCGTGTGGCCGCGCTGCGCGTGCCCAACGGAGCGGAGTTGACGCGTGGCGATATCGACGGCTATACGGACTTCGTGCGCATCTATGGCGCAAAGGGGCTCGCGTGGATCAAGGTCAACGAGGTAGCCAAGGGGCGCGACGGCTTGCAAAGCCCGATCGTGAAGAACCTGCATGATGCGTGCATTGCGGCGATCCTCGAGCGTACTGGCGCGCAGGACGGCGACATCCTTTTCTTCGGCGCGGACCGTGCCAAGGTGGTCAACGACAGCCTCGGCGCGCTACGGCTGAAAATCGGTCACTCGGCGTTTGGCCGCGGTGCCGGATTGGTCGACGAGGGTTGGAAGCCGCTGTGGGTCATCGATTTCCCGATGTTCGACTACGATGACGAGGACAATCGCTGGGTTGCCGCGCATCACCCGTTCACCAGCCCGAAGGACGAACACCTCGAATATTTGGAGGTCGATCCGGGCCGGTGCCTTGCAAAAGCGTACGACATGGTGCTCAACGGCTGGGAAATTGGCGGCGGTTCGGTGCGGATTCATCGCGAAGACGTGCAAAGTAAGGTGTTCCGCGCGCTGAAGATTAGCCCGGAGGAAGCGCGTGCGAAGTTTGGCTTCTTGCTCGATGCGTTGCAATACGGCGCGCCGCCGCACGGTGGCATTGCATTCGGCCTGGACCGAATCGTCACGATGATGGCGGGTGCGGATTCGATTCGCGACGTGATCGCGTTCCCGAAGACCCAGCGTGCGCAGTGCCTGCTCACGCAAGCGCCGAGCGAGGTGGATGAGCGTCAATTGCGCGACCTGCATATCCGGTTGCGTAACGCCGAGCCGACGAGCGCGTAGGGCAGCGCGCGGCGCAGGTTGCCGATGTCTCGGCCGTTCAAGATCCCGGAGTCGGTGCTCGTGGTGATTCACACCGCCCTATTGGATGTGCTGGTCATCGAACGCGCCGATTGCCCCGGTTTTTGGCAATCGGTGACCGGTTCAAAGGACACGCCCGACGAGCCGCTCGCGCTGACCGCGGCCCGCGAAGTGTTCGAGGAGACCGGCATCACGGTCGGCACGGCGCAGGTGCCGGCCGACGCGCTGCTTGATTGGTGCCATGCGATCGAGTACGAGATCTACCCACAATGGCGCCATCGCTATGCGCCCGGCGTGAAGCGCAATATCGAGCACTGGTTTAGCCTTTGCGTGCCGCACTCCATTGATATTACGCTGGCGCCGCGCGAGCACGTCGCGTATGCGTGGCTGCCCTATCGGGACGCCGCGGCGCGTTGTTTTTCGGCATCGAATCGCGACGCGATTCTGCAGTTGCCGGGACGACTCGCTGTCAGTTGAGCGGAGCGCGGCAACGGTGGCCACCATCGGGCGTCTGGTTCAGCTTCGACAGACGATGTTGGGCGGTCATCGTAAGCCTCGGTTGCGCTTGACCGCCGGCAATGACGTGCGGATCTTTGGATCGGGCACCGCGCTGTTCGATGCGTTAATCGAGCGGATTGACGCGGCCGAACACGAGGTCGCGCTTGAGACGTATATTTTCCGCGACGATCCATGTGGCGCGCGCGTTAGCGCGGCGCTGGCGCGTGCCGCCGCGAGGGGTGTGCGCGTGCGGGTGATCACTGACGGCATCGGCACCCCGCGCAGTGAATTGCTACGTGCATGGCGCGATGCCGGCATCGAGCACCGCATCTACAATCCGGGCGTCTTCAGTGTCCGCTTCGGATTTTCCCGCACCCATCGCAAACTGGCTGCCGTTGATCGACGCTATGGTTTCTGCGGCGGACACAATGTTGTGGACGACCGGCTGGAGGCGGGCCGTCCGTTGCCATTTGCCCGATGGGACTATTCGGCCGAGGTGATCGGTCCCGCCGTCGTGGATCTGGTCGAGGCGTTCGATCTGCAATGGCGACGTATCCGCCAAGCCCGGATTCCACCGCCGCCGGCGGTGCCGCACGAGTGTGCGGCGCACGGGTTGGGCGCCATTCCAGCAACCGATGCCGCGGTGGCTCGCCGCTCAGCCGCTGTCGGCCGCGGCCCATCCGGCGATGCCACGTCGCGTACCGCTCGGGCGCGCCGCCGCATGCTCGGGGCGCTCGACACGCCGACGGACGTACCGCAGGTCGCGTTCGTCGCACGCGATAACGTCAATAATCGGCGCGCGATCGAGCGCGCCTATCGTCTGGCGATTCGACAGGCGCGTGACGAGATCCTGGTGGCGAACCCATACTTCGTGCCCGGACGCCGGATGCGTCGTGAATTAGTCCGCGCAGCACGCCGTGGCGTGCGGGTGTCACTCGTGATTGGACGCAACGAATTTGTCGCGCTGGACTACGCGGTGCCGTTTCTCTATCAGTCGTTGCTGCGCGTCGGTATCCGGATTGCCGAATATGACCGTACGATGCTGCATGGCAAGGTCGCGGTGATTGATGGCGTTTGGGGCACGATCGGCTCATCCAACCTCGATGCGCTGTCGTTGGTGCTCAACCATGAAGCAAACCTAGTGTTGTTCCGACATCCCGAGGTGGCCGGCATGCGCGCGGCAATCCTCGAAGCCATGGAGCAATCGCACTCCATCGATCCGCAGCGTTACGCATCGCGGCCGTGGCTGGTGCGGCTGGCGAACTGGATCGCGTATAACGGCTATTGGCTCGCAATGAAGCTGCTCACCATCGGCGGTTACGATTGACAATGCAATCCCAATAAAGGCCAGCATCGATCGATGCTGAACGGTTGAGCCGGCGGCGTGGCCGTATACACGCAGGGTCTGTCGTTATCGCATCGCAAGCCTGGCCGTTCTTGATCCGGTGCGCAAAATCACTTGAAATGGCGCACTCACGGGTTCGACGGTGCGCCGCCACGCAGCGCCCCGCCGCGCGCAGCGGAGCACAGGCACCGGATAAGGGGTCATCGCGCTGTACAGCACGGTCGTGCTTGTTAGACACTCGTTTCTAATAAATAGCTTGTTTCCGCAGGCGGCCGCCCACAATAATAGTACGGCCGTTCTATTTTGCGGTGCAATGAACGGACGGTAAAAAAATGGCGATGCGAAAAGGCGAACAAACCCGTGCGGCGATCCTAGATGCGGCATTGGATCTGGCGAGCCGGGACGGGCTCGAGGGGTTGACGATCGGTTTGCTGGCCGAGCGCATGCAGATGAGCAAAAGCGGGGTGTTTGCGCATTTCGGTTCGCGCGAGGATTTGCAAGTTGAGGTGATCCGGGAATATCACCAGCGCTTTGAACAGGAAGTGTTCTTCCCGGCGATCCGGGAGCCGCGTGGGTTGCCTCGCCTCAAGGCGCTGGTCGGTCGATGGATGGAAAAGCGGATTCAGGAGGTCACCACGGGTTGCATCTACATCAGTGGCGCCGTCGAGTACGATGACCGAGCCGCCGGGGCCGTGCGCGAGGAACTCGCGCGCAGCGTCAATACTTGGCGCGCCGCGCTGATTCGCGCCATCTCGCAAGCCAAGAATGAAGGGCACCTGCGTGCGGACACCGACCCGCGGCTGATGCTGTTCGAGTTGTACAGCGTGACGCTCGGGCTGCACCACGATACGCGTTTCCTGCGCTTGCCGGATGCGGTCGAGGTTGCGTGGCGCGTGCTCGACAAGGTTTTTGTGTCGTATCAAAGCGACGCTGGTCGCTGACGCGGGCGGATCACCCCGTGCATCGCCGGCGCCTTAGCCAAAACGGAGAGAGTCATGGGACAGTACGCTGCACCGTTGCGCGACATGCAATTTGTCTTGCATGAATTGCTGAACGTCGAAGCCGAACTGAAGCAACTGCCAAAGCACGCGGACCTGGATGCCGATACGATCAACGCGGTGCTGCAAGAGGCAGGTAAGTTCTGCTCCGAGGTCCTGTTTCCGTTGAACCAGGTTGGCGACCAGCAGGGTTGCACGTACGTCGGCGATGGCGTGGTGACCACGCCCGAGGGCTTCAAGCAAGCGTACCAGCAGTATGTCGAGGCCGGCTGGCCGGCGCTGGGCTGCGATCCGGCCTATGGTGGTCAGGGCTTGCCCGCGTTCGTGAACAACGCGCTGTACGAGATGCTCAATTCGGCGAACCAGGCATGGACCATGTATCCTGGCTTGTCGCACGGCGCGTATGAATGCCTGCACGCGCACGGCACGCCCGAGCTTCAGCAGCGGTACCTACCAAAGCTGGTATCCGGTCAGTGGACCGGCACGATGTGCCTGACCGAGCCGCATTGCGGTACTGACCTCGGGATCCTGCGCACGCGAGCCGAGCCTAACGGCGACGGTTCGTACTCGATCACCGGCACGAAGATTTTCATTTCGAGTGGCGAGCACAACCTCGCCGACAACATCGTCCACCTGGTACTCGCGCGGTTGCCGGACGCGCCGGCGGGGACCAAGGGCATTTCATTGTTCATCGTGCCCAAGTTCATCCCGGACGACAACGGCGAGCCTGGACAGCGCAACGGCGTCCAGTGTGGCTCGATCGAGCATAAGATGGGCATCCATGGCAATGCGACCTGCGTGATCAACCTGGATGGCGCCCAGGGCTGGCTGGTCGGCGAGCCGAACAAAGGCTTGAATGCGATGTTCGTGATGATGAATGCGGCGCGGCTCGGCGTGGGCATGCAAGGTCTGGGGCTGACCGAGGTCGCGTACCAGAACTCGCTCGCCTATGCGAGGCAGCGGCTGCAGATGCGCTCGCTCAGCGGCCCCAAGGCGCCGGACAAAGCAGCCGACCCGATTATCGTGCACCCGGATGTGCGACGCATGTTGTTGACGCAGAAAGCCTACGTCGAGGCGGGTCGTGCGTTCACGTACTGGGCGGCCCTGCAGATCGACAAGGAGTTGTCGCACGAAGACGAGGCGGTGCGCCGGGACGCGGCTGACCTGGTTGCGTTGCTCACGCCGGTCATCAAGGCGTTCCTAACCGACAACGCGTTCGAGGCGACCAACAACGCCATGCAGGTGTTGGGCGGCCATGGTTATATCGCTGAGTGGGGCATCGAGCAATATGTGCGCGATGCGCGCATCAACATGATCTACGAAGGCACCAACACGATTCAGGCGCTGGACCTGCTGGGGCGCAAGGTGCTCGGCGACATGGGCACGAAGCTGAAGAAGTTTGGCAAGCTCGTGCAGGAGTTTGTCGAGGCCGAGGGCATCAACCCCGCTATGCAGGAGTTCGTCAATCCGCTGGCGGACATCGGCGAGAAGGTACAGAAGCTGACAATGGAAATCGGCATGAAGGCGATGCAGAACCCGGACGAGGTCGGCGCCGCAGCGGTCCCCTACCTGCGCACGGTCGGGCATTGGGTGTTCTCATACTTCTGGGCGCGCATGGCCAGTCTGGCGTTGGACAAGCAGGGCAGCGGCGACCCGTTTTATCGGTCCAAGCTCGCGACCGCACGGTTCTACTTCGCGAAGCTGTTGCCCGAGACGGCCTTCACGATCCGCGCCGCGCGTGCGGGCGCCAAGCCGCTGACCGACATCGACGAAGCGCTGTTTTAACGGATGTGAGCAGGCTCTAATTGGAGAGACACGTGAGCAATCTGATCATTCGCAAGGTGGCGGTGCTGGGTGCCGGCGTGATGGGCGCGCAGATCGCGGCGCACCTGATCAACGCGAAGGTGCCGGTGCTGCTGTTCGACCTGCCCGCGAAAGAGGGGGCCAAGAACGGCATCGCGCTCAACGCGATCGAGCACCTGAAAAAGCTGTCGCCGGCGCCGCTTGGCGTGAAGGACGATGCCGCGCATATCGTCGCCGCCAACTACGAGGACGACCTGGACAAGCTGCGCGAGTGCGACCTGGTGATCGAGGCGATCGCCGAGCGCATGGACTGGAAGCACGATCTGTACAAGAAGGTGTCGCCGTATATCGGCGAGAAGGCAATCTTCGCGACCAATACGTCGGGGCTGTCGATTACCCAGCTCTCGGAAGGCTTCTCCGATGACCTGAAAGCGCGCTTTTGCGGCGTGCACTTTTTCAATCCACCGCGGTACATGCATCTGGTCGAGCTGATTCCGACCGAGCATACGCGCCCGGAGATACTCGATCAACTCGAGACCGTGCTCACCAGCGTGGTCGGCAAGGGCGTGGTGCGCGCCAAAGACACACCGAACTTCATTGCGAACCGCGTCGGCATCTTCTCGATTCTCGCGGTGATCACCGAGGCAGCCAAGTTCGGACTGCGTTTTGACGAGGTCGACGACCTGACCGGCTCACGGTTGGGCCGCGCAAAGTCGGCCACGTTCCGTACCGCCGACGTGGTCGGCCTGGATACGATGACGCACGTCATTAAGACGATGCAGGACAACTTGGCCAGTGATCCGTTCTTCTCGGTCTACCAAATGCCGCCGGTGCTCGCCGCGCTGGTGGACAACGGAGCGCTCGGACAAAAGAGCGGCGCGGGGTTCTATAAGAAGGAAGGCAAGGCCATCAAGGTGCTGGACGCGAAGACCGGCGAGTACGTGGACAGTGGCGCCAAGGCCGATGAGCTAGTCGCCCGCATCCTGAAGCGTGCGCCCGCCGAGCGGCTAAAGCTGTTGCGCGAGTCCACGCATCCGCAGGCGCAATTCCTATGGTCGATTTTTCGTGATGTGTACCATTACATTGCCGTGCATCTCGAATCGATTGCCGATAACGCGCGCGACGTCGACCTGGCGATCCGCTGGGGCTTCGGTTGGAGCGAGGGGCCGTTTGAAGGGTGGCAGGCCGCCGGCTGGAGGCAGATTGCGCAATGGGTCCAGGACGACATCCGCGCCGGCAAGGCATTGGCCGACGTAGCGCTGCCGGCATGGGTGCTGGAGGGCCCTGTCGCAGAGCAGGGCGGCGTGCATACCGCACAGGGCTCGTGGTCGCCGGCGCGGCGTGTGTTTGTGCCACGCAGCACGCTGCCGGTCTACCGCAAGCAGGTGTTCCGTGCGCCGCTGCTTGGCGAGGCCAGCAACGATCCGCGCACGTATGGCAAGACGGTGTTCGAAACCGATGCGGTGCGCGCATGGGTCGACGAGCGGGCCGGCGAGGACGATGTGCTGATCCTGTCGTTCAAGTCGAAGATGAATACGATCGGGCCGAGCGTGATCGATGGCATCACGCAGGCAATCGATGTTGCTGAACAGCAATATAAGGCACTGGTGATCTGGCAGCCGACGTCGCTCAAGCTCGGCGCGCCGGGCGGCCCATTCTCCGCTGGCGCGAATCTTGAGGAAGCGATGCCCGCGTTCATGATGGGCGGCGCCAAGGGCATCGAGCCATTCGTGCAGAAATTCCAGCAGGGCATGCTGCGCGTGAAGTACGCGAATGTGCCGGTGGTATCGGCCGCGTCGGGCATTGCGCTGGGGGGCGGCTGTGAACTACTGTTGCATAGCGCCAAGCGCGTCGCCCACGTGGAGACCTATATCGGGCTGGTCGAGGTCGGCGTGGGGCTGGTGCCGGCCGGCGGCGGGCTCAAGGAGGCGGCGTTGCGCGCGGCTCAGGCTGCGGCCGACGCGGGCGCGATGGGCAATCTGCTGCAGTTTCTGCAAAAGCCTTTTGAGGCGGCAGCGATGGCGAAGGTGTCATCGTCCGCGCACGACGCGCGCGCGCTCGGTTATTTGAAGCCGTCAGACACAATTGTCTTTAATGTGCACGAATTGCTCGACACCGCAAAGAACGAAGCGCGCGTGCTAGCGGCGGCCGGCTATCGCCCGCCGTTGCCGGCCAACGCGATCCCAGTGGCGGGACGTTCGGCCATTTCAACCATCAAGGCGTCGCTGGTCAACATGCGCGACGGGCGTTTTATCAGCGAACACGATTTTCTGATCGCCTGCCGCATCGCCGAGACGATCTGTGGGGGAGACGTCGAAGCGGGCAGTACCGTTGACGAGGCGTGGTTGCTCGCGCTCGAGCGCCGCGCATTCGTTGCGCTGCTCGGTACGCAGAAGACGCAGGAACGGATCATGGGCATGCTGCAGACCGGCAAGCCGGTGCGGTAACTAACGCGGCCCGACAAGGAGTCTGAAGATGAGCAAACAAGTGCAAGATGCCTATATCGTCGCGGCCAGCCGCACGCCGATCGGCAAAGCGCCGCGCGGTGCTTTCCGCAATACGCGCCCTGACGAGTTGCTGACTCACGCGATCCGCTCGGCCCTCGCGCAGGTGCCGGCGCTCGATACGAAGCTGATCGAGGATGCCATCGTCGGCTGTGCGATCCCGGAGGCGGAGCAGGGCCTAAACGTCGCGCGTATTGGCGCGCTGCTGGCTGGCCTGCCGCCCAGTGTTGGCGGTGTCACGGTGAACCGCTTTTGTGCGTCCGGCGTGACCGCGCTGGCGATGGCGGCCGACCGCATCCGTGTCGGCGAAGCGGATGTGATGCTCGCCGGCGGCTGCGAGTCGATGAGCATGGTGCCGATGATGGGCAACAAGCCTTCGTTGTCGCCGCATATCTTCGATGCCGACGAGCATATCGGCATTGCCTATGGGATGGGGCTGACCGCCGAGCGCGTGGCGCAGCGCTGGAACGTGTCGCGCGAGGCGCAGGACGAGTTCTCGCTGCGTTCGCACCACAAGGCGTTGGCCGCTCAGCAGGCGGGTGAATTCGCCGACGAGATCGCGCCGTACACGGTGACGGAGCGCGTGCCGGATCTGGCGAGCGGCCAGATCGTCGTGAACTCGCGGGAGATCGCGCTGGACGAAGGGCCCCGTGCCGACACGACGCTGGAAGGGCTGGGCAAACTCAAGACCGTGTTCGCGAACAAGGGCACGGTGACGGCTGGCAACAGCTCGCAGACCTCGGATGGCGCCGGGGCGCTGATCGTGGTGTCGGAGAAAATCCTTAAGCAGTTCAACCTTACACCGTTGGCGCGCTTCGTGAGCTTTGCGGTGCGTGGTGTGCCGCCGGAGATCATGGGCATCGGCCCGAAGGAAGCCATTCCGGCCGCATTGAAGGCCGCCGGCCTGGCGTTGCAGGACATCGACTGGATCGAATTGAACGAGGCGTTTGCCGCGCAGGCGCTGGCGGTGATCGGTGATCTGGGGCTTGACCAGATCAAGGTGAACCCGCTGGGCGGCGCGATCGCGTTGGGCCATCCGCTGGGCGCCACGGGGGCGATTCGCGCCGCCACGCTCGTGCACGGGTTGCGTCGGCGCAAGCAAAAGTATGGCATGGTGACGATGTGCGTGGGTACCGGCATGGGTGCCGCCGGCATCCTCGAACGGGTATAACGCGCCGATGCGTCGGGACGCATACCTGGCGCGACGCGTCGCCGACTCGTGGGCAGCGCTGCGCGAGCCGTTTTTTATTCGCCGCTCGCGCGATGATTCGTGCTGGGTCGCCCTACCCCTGTGCCGCATGCGATCGGTCAAACGAGGAGACACCGGACGATGGATATCGTAATGGAACGCGTGTGCGGCGTGTTGACCCTCCAGTTAAACCGGCCGGACAAGAAAAATGCGATGACTGCCGCGATGTACCAGTCGATGGCCGACGCGCTCGCGCAGGCTCGCGACGATGCGTCGGTGCGCGCGATCCTGATTCGCGGTCGTGACGGGGTGTTTTGCGCAGGCAATGACCTAGAGGACTTCATGCAGCGGCCACCCTCCGGGCCGGATGCTCCCGTGTTCCAGTTCCTGCAGCAGATCAGCACGGCGGCTAAGCCGATCATCGCCGCGGTGTCGGGCCCGGCGGTCGGCATCGGCACGACGCTGCTGCTGCATTGTGACCTGGTTTATGCGGCCGACGACGCGCGCTTCTCGCTGCCGTTCACGCAACTTGGGCTGTGTCCCGAGGCAGCGTCGAGCCTGTTGCTACCGCGGTTGGCCGGCTACCAGCACGCCGCGCAGAAGCTGCTGCTCGGCGAGCCGTTCGATGCGCATGAGGCTCAAGCGATCGGCATCGTGAACCGGGTGCTGCCGCTTGCACAATTGCACCCATTTGCGCTAGCGCAGGCGGCGAAGCTCGTGGCACTGCCCGCGTCGTCGCTGCGCGTGACCAAGATGTTGCTCAAGCAGGACGCGCAGGCGCAGGTCGCGCAACGCATTGCCGAGGAGGCGGAACAATTCGGCCGGATGCTGCGCTCACCGCAGGCGCGCGAAGCGATGAGCGCGTTCCTGCAAAAGCGCAAGCCGGACTTCGCGCCATTCGAGTGACTGCCACGCCGCACGAACGCCGGACAACGGGCTGCGATATCGCACGGCGCTGCTACGGCTCGCCGTTGGCCGCGCTCATCTAGCGGGGCAGTGTCGGCGCGCTGTACTCGACGTAGCCGGATTTGCGACAAAAACTGACCAGTCGGATGCCGGCTTTGGCCGCGATCGACACGGCGAGCGAGGTCGGCGCGGAGATCGTCGCCACCATCGGCACGCTCACGCGCGCGCATTTACGCACCAGTTCGTAGCTGGCTCGGCTCGACAGGAACACAAAGCCGTCGCGCATGTCCTCGCGCGCGAGCACGAGTTGCCCGATCAGCTTGTCCAGCGCATTGTGCCTGCCGACATCCTCGAACGCATAGCGGATCGTGCCGTGGGCATCACACCATGCGGCGGCGTGCACGCCGCCGCATGCCTGCATTAGCGGCTGGTGAGCCGGTAATTCCCGCACCGCGCGCGCGAGCGCATCCGTGGCCAGACGCTGCAGGAAACCGGTATGCTCAACGCGTTCCGGCTCCAGGTTGAGCAATTGCATGCTCTCGATGCCGCACACGCCGCAACCAGTCCGTCCGGTCAGGGCGCGGCGCCTGTCCTTCAGCGACGCGAACGCATGCTGCACCAGCGTGAGCTGTACCTGCGCGTAGCCCTCGTCGTGCGTCAGCACCTCAATGTCATGGATTTCGCTGCCTGACGATACGATTCCCTCAGTCAGCGCAAAGCCGACCGCGAACAAATCCAAGTCCCGCGGCGTGCACATCATCACAGCGTGCGAGATCCCGTTAAATACCAGCGCCACCGGTACTTCGTCGGCGACGACATCGTGCTCTACCCGCCGCTCGCCGGCTGCCGTGCGCAGTACGGGGCGCTCCAGCAAGCCGGATTTTCCAGTATCGGCGTCGATGTCGACCCCGGTGCGGGGGGGCGAGCCTGTATCGGTATTGGCGTCGAGGTGGGTACTGTCGGGGCCAGAGCCAGAGCCAGAGCCAGAGCCAGAGCCAGAGCCAGAGCCAGAGCCAGAGCCAGAGCCAGAGCCAGAGCCAGAGCCAGAGCCAGAGCCAGAGCCAGAGCCAGAG
>NZ_JAHLKR010000020.1 GCF_021991875.1 Mycetohabitans sp. B8 | reverse complement strand
CCTCATAACTGACCACCACACGCACACCTTGGGGCAGCGACCATTTCTGCTTGTACCGCTCAATCACCTCCAATAGGGCTTGCACTCGCATGGCCGCTTGCGCTCCCCTTACCGTGTGCACCGCTGGACTCTGTCTGCGTCCATCATGCAGCGCAATTTTCCATTGGGCCCCCGCCAGTTCGAGTGATGTTGCCAGTATTACGTTCTCAGCATCGACTCCGGCTCAGTGATCTGTACGCATGATAGCCTGCGTTGCGTTCGCCTTGATTCACTTAAGCTTACGACTTAAGCTTTGCTTGGTCTCACGCTACATAGGATCTATGTAATGCATTTAGCTTCTGGCGAAGAATATGGCCAATCTGTGCAATTGGTGTCGGCAACTCCATATCGTAATGTTTACAGGCAATGTCGTGAACTTCAACATAGCCCCGAACGTAAGGCTGCCATGCCTGCGGGGGAATGAGCTTATCAGACGTATCCTGTAGCATCGTGGCACGGAAAAAAAGCATGTCGCCACCATAAATACGTGGCGAAAAGCTCGTTACAATGCGCTGGTTGTTTTGAATCACCGCGCGGGTTTTTTCCCACAAATAATGGCCTGCCTTTGACGAACTGGCTGCATCGTGGCGCGCAAACAGAAGGATATAAAAATCCGCTTCTTCGATGACTTCCGACTCATCATGTCGTTGAGCATGGTCTGGCGTGGCATCGAGCACCGCCAGCAATGCGACCCGCTCACCCTGTTGCTCAAGCTGCGTGGCCATGCTGTGCACGACGTTTCCACCCAACGACCAGCCCAGCAGATAGTAAGGCCCATTGGGCTGAATACGGCGAATTTGATCAATATAGTCCGCCGCCATCGCCTCGATTGTGGGGGCGGGCGACGAAACGCCGTCCAGTCCACGTGCTTGCAAGCCATAGACCGGTTGATCCGCCTCTAAATGGCTCGATAGACTTCGATAGTGCCAGCTCAGCCCACTGACGGGATGGACGCAGAAAAGCGCAGGGCGAGTGCCGTGCGGCTGAATCGGCAGCAAGACAGCAAACGAGTCATCCTGCTCGCTGCCTTGCGCGGATACACGCTGTGCTAGTGCAGCGAGGGTCGGCGCCTCAAACAGCGTGCGCATCGAAATGGACAAGCCTAATGCCGTGCGGCTGCGACTAATCATCTGCACTGCGAGCAGTGAATGGCCCCCGAGCGCAAAGAAGCTGTCGTGCCGGCCCACACATTCGACACCCAATAACTCGACCCAGATCGCCGCGAGCGTCGTCTCCAGCTCGCCTTGCGGCGCTTCATACGCTTGATGCGCCAGCGCGTCCTCATCCGGTGCAGGCAGCGCACGCCGATCGAGCTTGCCGTTGGGCGTCAGCGGCCATGCATCGAGCCGCACAAACGCACTGGGCACCATATATTCAGGCAAGCTCGCCGCCACTTGTGCACGCAGCGTGCTCGCAAGCTGCTCATCCGCTTCGGCCTGCACATATGCAACTAGCCGCTTATCCGAGCCCTCACCTATTGCTACCACCACCGCGTCGCGCACCTGCGGGCGCGCCGTTAAGCACGCCTCGATCTCGCCCGGTTCAATCCGAAAGCCGCGAATCTTGACTTGATCATCATTGCGCCCCAAGAATTCTAGGTTGCCGTCCAGTAAATAACGCGCTAAATCACCGGTCTTATACAACCGGTCATCCGCTTCATCTGAGAATGGATCGGGTACAAAGCGCTCAGCGGTTAGTTCGGGGCGGTTCAGATAGCCGCGTGCCACGCCCGCGCCACCAATATACAGCTCGCCGACCGCACCCAGTGGCACCGGCTGGCCGTGCGCATCGAGCAGATAAACTCGCGTGTTCGCTATCGGCCGGCCGATTGGCACAGTGTCCTCTGTATAGTTTGCCGGGCAAGTCCAGGCCGTCACGTCAATTGCCGCTTCCGTCGGACCATACAAGTTATACAGCTGCGCGCTCGGTAACAGCATTTGGCAAAGCCGTACACTCGCCCCTGGCAGCGCTTCGCCACTGCAAATCAGCCGTTTCACAGACGTACAGTGCTTAACCCCTTCATTGTGCAAAAACATACTAAGCATGGACGGCACAAAATGAGCCGTAGTGATGTGCTGCCGAGTGATCAACTCTATTAAGGCAGCCGGATCTTTATGCACATCGGGTGCTGCCACAACTAGGGTAGCGCCATTGAGTAAAGTCCAGAAAAACTCCCAGACAGACACGTCAAAACTAACGGGTGTTTTCTGAAGCACGCGATCGGCCGTCGTCAAACCATAAGCTTGTTGCATCCACACCAGACGATTGATAAGCGCCTGGTGCTCACTCTGTACGCCCTTGGGCATGCCGGTCGAGCCGGACGTATAGATCACATACGCCAGGTGCTGGGCCGTCAGCTCGGCTACCGATGGATTGGTGTCCGGCAACGCCGGCAGGGTGGTCGGATCGAGCACCGTGCATGACGCGAGCGCCGCCTCGCCCAACGCAGCGCGCCCGGTCGCATCGGCCAGCACAATGCTCGGGGCCGCATCGGAGAGGATGTGCGCCAAGCGCTCACTCGGATAGCCCGGATCGAGCGGCACATACGCGCCCCCGGCCTTCAAAACCGCCAATAATCCCACGACCAGCGCGGGACTGCGCTGCACGCAGATCGCCACTCGTGCATCGGGCTTGACGCCCCACTCGATCAACTGGTGTGCGAGGCGGTTAGCTTGTGCGTTCAGCTGCGCATAGCTCAGTGTATGCGCTTCAAACACCAGCGCTGGCGCCTCGGGAGTACGCTCAACCTGCGCTTCGAACAACTGATGGATGCATAAGTGCGACGGATAGTCCCGCTGCGTCGCATTCCACGTGTCAAGCAACAACTGACGTTCGGCCTCGGGCAGCACCTGCAACTGCTGCGCTGCGGTGTCGGGCTTCACCTCGAGCGCGTCGGCCAAGCTTTGCAGCACCTGCTGCATATACGCGCACACTCGCTCGGGCTCCAGCGACGGCACTGTTTGGACAGTCAGCCCCAATGCTTGACCGAAGTCCTCAACCGACAGTGTCAGCGGGTAATTGGTGCGCTCCTGCGCGGTTAACAGTTCGACACCCGGTAGCAGGCTACGCTCGCTCGAATCCCTCGCATTGTGTCGGTAATTAAGCAGCGCACTAAACAGCGGCGTGCCCGCCGGCACCCCACTGCAGCGCTGCGCCAGCGCCAGCGACGCATGCTCATGCTCGAGCAGCGCCGCGAGCCGCGCGTGCGTGTCGCGCACACACGCCTGAACACTGCCGTCCAAGTCCACGCGCAGCGGCAGCGTATTGATAAACAGCCCCATCGTGCTATCAGCACCGCTACCCGCTTGCATCCGGCCGAGCAGCACTGTGCCGAATACCACGCGTGGTTGGCCGCTCGCGCGCGCGAGCACCTGCGCCCACGCCAAATGACACAGGCTCGCCAGGCTCACGCCCAGGCGTCTTGCGTGTACGCGCAGCCAGTCGTTCAATGCTGGTGGCAGCCTGCGGTGCGCTTCAACCATCTGTGTGCCGTCGTGATGCACCTGTGCCAGACCGAACGGCAACGTCGGTTCGTCAATGTCAGCAAGCATGCCGGTGAAGAAACGCTCATGTTCGGCTTGGCTCACGCCCAAGTGCACCTGTGCGACCAAATTACGGAATGGTTGCGCCGCCGACAGCGTCTCGCCCCGGCCTTCAATGAACGCCTGTACCTCCGCATGCATGACTTCAGCAGTTGAATGATCGCCAATCAGATGGTGCAGCAGCTCGATGAGCAGCCAACGGCCATCGGTGTCCTGCGCAATGGCAAAGTGCAAGAGTGGCGCCTGAGTTAAATCCAATTGATAGTGGCGGAAATCAAAGCGCTGCGCCAACTGCTCGGCGATCGGACCGTCAGCCGGATCGAACGTCAACTCGGTCACCGGCAGCCGCGCGTGGCGCCAGACCACCTGCGCGGGTTTGGACAAGCCTTCCCAAACAAACGCAGTGCGCAAAATATCGTGACGATTGACGACCTGCTGAACTGCATCCAAATACTGATCGAGCCGTTCACGCGTATCAAAAGCCAACTGCATGTTCAGCAAATACGGATCGCCCTCGCTGGCCAGCAGATGATGGAACAGGATGCCATCCTGCAACGGTGATAACGCGTAGATGTCTTGGAGATTGGCGATGCCACCCGGTACCTGTCCGACGATCTGGTCGATGTCGGCCTGTGTCAGCTCAACAAGCGGCAACATCGATGGCGTGAGCGTCGTGGTCTCGGGCGTGATGACATTGGGCGGCACAACCACTTCTTCACAATGCTGACCCAGCGACTGCGCCAGCGCGCTGAGCACCGGCGTGTCGAACAGCGCGCGCACGGATAATCCGACTCCCCGACGCCGCAGACGCTCAATCAACTGCACTGCCAGCAGCGAATGGCCGCCGAGCGCGAAAAAGCTGTCGTGACGGCCCACCTGCTCCACACCCAACAGCTCGGACCAGATTTGGGCCAGTGTCGTCTCGAGCTCGCCCTGCGGCGCCTCATACGCGTGATGCGCGAGCGCACCCGCTTCTGGCTCAGGAAGCGCACGTCGATCGAGCTTGCCGTTCGGTGTCAGCGGCAATGCATCGAGCCGCACAAACGCACTGGGCACCATGTACTCGGGCAACGCTGACGCCACATGTGTGCGTAACGTATTGGCCAGTTGCTCATCGGCCTGCGCCACCACGTACGCCACCAGGCGTTTATTCTGGCCTTCGCCAGTGGCCAGCACCACCGCCTCGTGCACCTGCGCGTGCTGGGCCAAGCACGCTTCGATCTCGCCCAACTCAATGCGAAAGCCCCGGATTTTGACTTGATGGTCGTTGCGGCCCAAAAATTCCAAATTGCTATCAGGCAAGTAGCGCACCAAGTCGCCCGTCTTGTACATCCGGGCATCAGCTTCGCTCGAGAACGGATCGCGCACGAAGCGCTCGGCCGTCAACTCCGGCCGGTTCAGGTAGCCACGTGCGACACCCGCTCCGCCGATATACAACTCGCCCACCGCCCCCAGCGGCACCGGCTGGCTGTGCGTATCCAAGATATACAGCCGGGTATTGTCAATGGGCCGACCGATCGTGCGCCAGCTCCTTTCTTGATCCGTCACCTCATGCACGGTCGCCGTCACCGTCGTCTCGGTCGGACCATAAACGTTCAACAAACGTGGCCGATGACCGTCTCTGGCAAACCAAGCATCACGCGCTGTCGCGCTCAACGCATCTCCACTAATCATGACCACACGTACACTGTTGGGGAGTGGAGTTTTTTCCTGGATCAGTTGTGTCCAGAATTGGGTAGGTAAATCCGTTACACTGACACGGTTGGCCTGGCAAAGCGCCCAGAATGAGTGCGCCCCGGCTAACCAAGCATCGGTACGTAGCACTAATGTCGCGCCCTGAGTGAGCGTGACAAACATTTCCCCGAGCGACGCATCAAAGGACAAAGACGAACATTGCAGCATCCGGTCTTGTGCAGTTAAGTCAAGACGACGCACCATCGCTGTCACCAGGTTAACCAAGCTGTGGTGTGGAACCATCACTCCTTTGGGCTGACCAGTGGAACCTGACGTATAAATCACATAGGCCAAATGCCGTGCATTCAGCGACAACTCGTACGCGTCAGGATTGTGCGCGCTTCGATGTGCCCACTGCGCTGCATCAGAGTGCAGATCCAGTACCGTCACACCGGCTCCTAAGCTTTGCGTTACCGCGGCAGGCGGTGTACCCACGCTGAGCAATACGGCGGGCGCACTATCCATCACCATATAAGCCAGGCGTTCTGGCGGATACGCGGGATCCAGCGGCACATACGCACCGCCGGCCTTCAGAATCGCCAGCAGCCCTACCACCAGCGCGGGGCTGCGTTCGACACAGATCGCCACCCGCGCATCGGGTGCAACGCCCAACCCAATCAGATGGTGTGCCAAACGGTTGGCCTGCGCATTGAGCTCTGTATAGCTGAGCATTTGGTCTTCGTAGACCAGTGCCGTTGCCTCCGGTGTGCGCACTACCTGTGCTTCGAACAATTGGTGGATATACTGATGCGCCGGATAGTCCCGCTGCGTTGCGTTCCACGTTTCAAGCAGTAAAGTCCGCTCAGCCGGCGCGAGCAGCTCAACATGGGCGACAGGCTGTTGTCCGCCAGCGACTATCGCTTGCAACATCGCTTGCAGATAGCCGACATGCCGCTCAATCGTTGCGCGGTCAAATAACGCCGTGGCATAGCTTAGGCTGCCGACGATTTCCTCGCCCGCCTCGTACAAACCTAACTCCAGATCAAACTTGACGACGTCATAGTTCAGCTCCATCGACTGCACAGCCAAGCCGGGCAAGTCCCAAGCCACGGTCTCGTTGTTCTGCCACGCGAACATCACCTGAAACAGCGGCGTATGTTCGAGCCGGCGCGGCGGCTGCACGATCTCTACGACTTGCTCGAACGGCAAATCCTGATGCGCTTGCGCTTCCAGCGTCGTGCGCCGCACGCGCTCAAGCAACTGTGTCACATCGGGCTTACCGGACAAATCCATACGCAATGCGAGCGTATTGACAAAGAAACCAATTAACGGCTCGATTTGATAGTGGTTGCGATTGGCGCTGGGTGTGCCGATCACCAGATCGTCTTGGCCCGACAGGCGGGACAGGACCGCACTCCACGCTGCGAGCACCGTCATGAACAGTGTGGCGCCGTGCGCTTGGCTCACGCGCTTCAACGCCCCCGTGGTTTGGGCATCGATACGGATCGGCACCTGCGCGCCGGCAAACGATTGCTGCGCCGGACGAGGCCGATCAGTGGACAACTCCAGCAATACCGGCGCATCAGCGAGCGTCGCACGCCAATAGTCGCTTTGCGCTTGGAGCCGCTCGCCCGACAGCCATTGACGTTGCCAGGCCGCATAATCCGGATACTGGATCGACAGTGGTGGCAACGGATCAGCCTGGCCCTCACAGGCTGCACGGTACAGCGCACTCAGTTCGCGCACCATCACGCCGATCGACCAGCCATCCGACACAATATGGTGCTGTACGAGCAGTATTACGTGCTCGTCATCAACCAATTGAATGCCGCAGGCGCGCATCAGCGGGCCACGCGCCAGGTCGAACGGCGCCTGTGTTTCCCCCGCGCTGAGCCGGGCTAGTTGGGTATTCGCGTCGGGCAAGCCGCGCAGGTTATGCCAAGTCATCGGCACGCCTGTCTCGGCGGACAACAACTGCGCCTGCGGCTGACCGTCAATGTTCACAAACACCGAGCGCAGCGCTTCGTGGCGCACCAAGAGCGCATCCAGCGCCTGCTGCCATGCGCCCCGATTTAGCGGCCCCCGCACGCGCAGCGCAAGCGGTATATGATAGGCGTCGCTCGCCCCGTCGAGCTGCGCGAGGAACCACAGCCGTTGCTGTGCAAACGACAGCGGCAGCGCCCCTGCACGCGACACCGGCGTGATTGTCGGGAGTGCGCTACTGTCTGACGCGCGTTGCGCATTGAGCGCAGCGGCCAATGCAGCCAGCGTAGGCGCGGCGAACAACGCTGTGAGCGGCAATGGCACACCGAGTGCGGCCACCCGATTCATCAAGCGCACCGCGAGCAGCGAATGGCCACCGAGTGCAAAGAAACTATCATGCCGACTGACACGCTCAACACCGAGCAGCTCGGCCCAAATCGTCGCGAGCATGCACTCAAGCTCGCCTTGCGGCGCCTCGTACGCTTGATGCACGAACGCGTTATCATCCGGTGCGGGCAGTGCACGCCGATCGAGCTTGCCGTTTGGCGTCAGCGGTAACACGTCAAGCTGCACGAACGCACTGGGCACCATGTACTCGGGCAAGCTTGCCGCCACATGCGCGCATAATGTGCTCGCCAGCGATTCATCAGCCTCAGTGAGCACATAGGCGACCAGACGCTTGCCGCTGCCGTCGCCTTGCGCGAGCACCACCGCATCGCGCACCTGCGCGTGCTGGGCCAAGCACGCTTCGATCTCGCCCAACTCAATGCGAAAGCCCCGGATTTTGACTTGATGGTCATTGCGGCCTAGGAACTCCAGGTTGCCATCAGGCAAGTAGCGCACCAGGTCCCCTGTCCTGTACATCCGGGCATCAGCTTCGCTCGAGAACGGGTCACGCACGAAGCGCTCGGCCGTGAGCTCCGGGCGGTTCAGGTAGCCACGCGCGACACCCGCTCCGCCGATATACAACTCGCCCACCGCACCCAGCGGCACCGGCTGGCTGTGCGTATCCAGGATATACAGCCGGGTATTGTCAATGGGCCGACCGATCGTGCGCCAGCTACTTTCGTGATCCGTCACCTCATGCACGGTCGCCGTCACCGTCGTCTCGGTCGGACCATAAACGTTCAACAAACGCGGTCGATGACCGTCTCTGGCAAACCAAGCATCACGTGCTGACGCGCTCAACGCGTCTCCACTGATCATGACCACACGTACACTGTTGGGGAGTGGAGTTTTTTCCTGGATCAGTTGTGTCCAGAATTGGGTAGGTAAATCCGTTACACTGACACGGTTGGCTTGGCAAAGCGCCCAGAATGACTGCGCCCCGGCTAACCAAGCATCGGTGCGTAGCACTAATGTCGCGCCCTGAGTGAGCGTGACAAACATTTCCCCGAGCGACGCATCAAAGGACAAAGACGAACATTGCAGCATCCGGTCTTGTGCAGTTAAGCCAAGACGACGCACCATTGCTGTCACCAGGTTGACCAAGCTGTGGTGTGGAATCACGACTCCTTTGGGCTGGCCTGTGGAACCTGACGTATAAATCACATACGCCAAATTTTGCGCATCCAGCAACAATTCGTACGCGTTCGGATTGTCCGCGCTTTGATGCGCCCATTGCGCTATGTCAGCCTGCAAGTCCAGTATCGGTATCCCAGCTCCCAAACCTTGCGTCACTGCGGCAGGCGGTGTGCCAATGCTAAGCAAGACCGCCGGTTGGCTATCCGAAACCATGTACGCTAAGCGCTCTGGTGGATAGGCGGGATCAAGCGGCACATACGCGCCGCCCGCTTTAAGGATTGCTAATAGCCCCACCACCATTGTCGGCGAGCGCTCGACACAGAGCGCCACCCGTGTGTCTGGCTTGACGCCCAGCTCAATGAGCCGATGCGCCAAGCGGTTCGCGCTCGTATTGAGTGTTGTATAGCTCAGTGTCTGTTCTTCAAACACCAGGGCCGGCGCCTCGGGGGTACGCTCGGCCTGCGCTTCGAATAGCTGGTGGATGCACAAGTGCGATGGGTAATCGCGTTGCGTCGCGTTCCACGTTTGAAGCAGTAAGTTCCGCTCCTCGCTGGGCAGTACTTCCAGTTGTCTAACCGGCTGCTCGGACGTTGCCTCGAGTGCCTCGGCCAGGCTCTGCAGCGCCTGCTGCATATAGCCGCACAGCCGGTCAGGATCTAGTGGCTGAACGATTTGCGCAGTCAAGCCTAGCGCTTGCCCAAAATCTTCGACCGACAGACCGATTGGGTAGTTGTCACGCTCTTGTGCGTGTAACAGCTCCACGCCCGGTAAGATGCTGCGCTCGCCCAAGTCCATTGCATTGTGCCGGTAATTGAGCAGCGCACTAAACAGTGGCATGCCCGCCGGCACGCTACTACAACGCTGCGCGAGCGCCAACGACGCATGCTCATGCTCGAGCAGCGCCGCCAGGCGCGCATGCGTGGCACACACACTCGTTTTCACACTGCCGTCTAAGTTCACGCGCAGGGGCAGCGTATTGATAAAAAGCCCCATTGCACAATCCGCGCCGCCGCCGGCTTGCATCCGTCCAAACAACACCGTACCGCATACCACTTGTTGGTGACCACTGGCACGCGCAAGCACCTGCGCCCACGCGAGATGACACAAACTGGCTAAGCTTACACCCAGCTGCTTAGCCTTCGCGCGCAGTCGATCGTTCAATGTCTGCGGTAACATCCGATGCGCTTCGCTCACCTGTGTGCCGTCACGATGCACCTGCACCAAGCCGAACGGCAACGTCGGCTCTTCAATGTCGGCTAGCATGTCACTAAAGAAACGCTCATGTTCGGCTTGATTGACGCCCAAACGTGCCTGTGCGATTAGATTACGGAATGGCTGTGCCGGTGGTAACCTCCTGCTCTCACCTGCGATGAACGCCTGCACCTCCGCGTGCATCATCTCCAGCGTCGAGTGATCGCCAATCAAATGGTGCATTAGCTGAACCAGCACCCAGCGATCGTCGCTGTCTTGGGCGACCGCCAAACGTAGTAAAGGTGCCTGCGTCAGGTCCAGCCGAGCGTGACGCGAATCAAAACGTCGCGCCAGTTGCTTCGCGATCGGCCCGTCGGCCGGCTCCAGCATGAGCTCGATCACCGACAGCGGCGCCTGGCGCCACACCACCTGCGCGGGCGTGGACACACCTTCCCATACCAACGCAGTGCGCAAAATGTCGTGGCGGTTCACGACATGCTGAAGCGCATCCAGATACTGATCGAGCCGCGCTCGCGTGTCAAAAGCCAATTGGGTGATCAGCAGATACGGATCACCGTCGCTAGTGAACAGATGGTGAAACAGAATGCCGTCTTGCAGTGGCGACAGTGCATAGATATCCTGGATATTTGCGACGCCACCGGGCACTTGTTTAATAATCTGATCGATCTCGGCCTGCGTCAGCTCAATAAGCGGTAGCATTTCGGGCGTCAGCGCGGTGGTGGCCGGCGTGATAACATTGGGCGGCACGACCGCTTCACGATGCTCGCCCAGCGTCTGGGCCAGTGCCATAAGCACCGGCGTGTCAAACAGCGCACGCACCGACAAGCCGATTCCCCGACGCCGCAGACGCTCGATCAACTGCACCGCGAGCAGTGAATGGCCACCGAGCGCAAAGAAGCTATCATGCCGGCTCACTTGCTCGACACCCAGCAGCTCGGCCCAAATTTGCGCCAGCGTCGTCTCGAACTCGCCCTGCGGCGCCTCGTACGCTTGATGCACGAACGCGTTGGCATCTGGCGAGGGCAGTGCACGCCGATCGAGTTTACCGTTTGGTGTCAGCGGTAATACGTCCAGCTGCACGAACGCACTGGGCACCATGTACTCGGGCAAGCTTGCCGCCACATGCGCGTGCAATGTACTGGCCAAGTGCTCATCGGCTTCTGCGACCACATAGGCGACCAGACGCTTGCCGCTGCCGCCGCCTTGTGCAAGCACGACCGCCTCGCGTACTTGCGGGTACTGCGTCAGGCATGCTTCGATTTCACCGGGCTCAATCCGAAAGCCGCGAATCTTGACTTGATCATCGTTGCGGCCCAAGAACTCCAGGTTGCCGTCGGGCAAGTAACGCGCCAAATCCCCGGTCTTATACAGCCGTGCATCAGCTTTATCTGAGAACGGATCGCGCACAAAGCGCTCGGCGGTCAGCTCCGGCTGGTTCAAGTAACCACGTGCCACACCCGCGCCGCCAATATACAACTCGCCGACCGCGCCCAGCGGCACCGGCTGGCCGCGAGTATCTAGCAGATAAATACGTGTATTGGCAATCGGGCGGCCGATGCTTTCAATGCATGGGTCGCCACGATCCATCGAGTGCCAAGTCGAATAGGTGGTGCACTCTGAAGGCCCATAAAGATTACACAGCCGCTTAACCGGCGTCTGTTCAAAAATCTGTTTGATTAAGCGCATTGTCAGCGGCTCGCCTGCCAGATTGATGGTGCTCGCCGAAGTTAAGCTCGCTCGATGCACCAACAAGGACTGCAGCGCAGAAGGCACAGTATTAATTAAGCTGACTGGTGGAGCATGATGCATCAAAGCCAATGCATCGTCAGCCAGGTGCATAGTTGAGCCTTGCGTGAGCGGCACAAAACACTCGAAGACCGAAAGATCAAAATTAATTGATGTCGCAAACAGCGTGTGCCGCGTCTCTGATGGCGTAAAAGTTTGCAGTGCCCAATGCAAAAAATTGACTGTTTGAGCATGTTCAATCATCACACCCTTCGGCATACCGGTCGAGCCAGATGTGTAGATCACATACGCCAGATGCTGTGCGGTGAGGCCCGGCACCGACGGATTGGTGTCCGCCTGCTCCGGCAGCATGTTCGGACTGAGCACTATACGTTCGGCCAGCACCGTGTCACCGAGTGCGACGCGCCCAGCCGCATCCGCGAGCACAATGTTCGGTGCAGCATCGGCTAGGATGTGCATTAAGCGCTCGCCCGGATAGTTAGGGTCTAACGGCACATACGCGCCGCCCGCTTTCAAAATTGCCAGTAGTCCAACGACCAGCGCGGGACTACGCTGCACGCAGATCGCCACACGGGCGTCCAGCTTGACGCCCAATTCAATGAGCCGATGCGCCAGGCGGTTAGCTTGCGTATTCAGCTCCGCATAGCTCAGTGTCTGCTCTTCATACACCAGCGCCGGCGCCTCAGGTGTACGCTCGACCTGCGCTTCAAATAGCTGGTGTACGCACAAGTGCGATGGATAGTCTTGTTCTGTCGCATTCCACTCGATCAGCAGCCGATGCCGTTCGTCAGCGTCGAGCAGATCGATGCTGTCAATCGGTTGCATGGCATTGTCAGCCAGCGCTTGTATGAACCGGATAAACCGGTGCTGATGCGCTTCAAGCTCCTGCACGCTGTAGCAGGCAGGATTGGCGTCAAAGTCGATGCGCAATTGACAGCCATTAGGTGTCCAATAGACATCGATCATCAAATCGTCAACCGGACCAAGGAGTAGATTATGGTTTGTCGACGGATACCTGCCAAACAACAGGTCATAGTCAAACGGCATCACGTTGACCGTGGTACCAAACAGCCGCTGCCCGGGGGGCAGCCCAAGTTGACGCCGCAGCGCTTCGCTCGGGTAGCGCTGGTGCTGCAATCCGCGTTGCACCTCCTGCGCGGCCTGCTGCATGAACGACGACAGGTTCATCCCTGGCCGCATTGTGAGCCGCAGTGGCAATGTATTGGACTTCATGCCAGGAATATGCTGGTCAGCACCGAAGCGGGCCTTGACCGGAAGACCCAATACGACGCCTTGCTCACCCGTGAATCGATAAAGATACGCGGCCATTGCCGCCGTCATAAACCGTGTTAACCGGCGAATATCCGACGCAGTGTCGCCCAGCGCCTGGGTGGCCAGATAAGTTGTCTGGCGCAACCGCTGCTGTGAAACAGAGGCGCGGCGGCTTACCAGCGTCGCAGGCTCAGGCCAGTGGACGCAGTGCTTAAGCCAATAGGATTCATCCCGTGCTCGCTGGGCGGAGGCCTGGTATTGCGCATCGCTTTCTAACAGCTTTAGCACCGAGCCAAACGTACAAGGCGCGGGCTCATTCCCCGCACACAGCGCGCTATACACGTGTGCAACACGCTGTGCGATGAGGAACTGGCCATATCCGTCCATGATGATATGGTGATAGCGCTGATACCAGAGCCATTGCGTGGGCGCGACTTGCAACAACGCGTAGCAAAAAAGCGGATCCCGTAAGAGATGGACTGGCTGCTCATAATCGGTGCGCATCCACGCCTGGGCGGCCGCCTGCGGATCCGCTTCTGTTGTGAAGTCCAGCACCGGCACTGACCATGCGGGTGAACCGATCCTCTGCCGCAGCCCGCCATCGCTGTCGATAAATTGCAAGCGGAGGGTGTCGGCCTCATCAATGACTTGACACAATGCCGCTTTAAAAACGGCAGGATCAATCGCGCCTTCGATCACCGTGTACTGTGCAATGTTGTAGACAGGGCTGTCTGGATGCAGCTGCTGCGCGAGCCAGATCTCCGTTTGGGCAGCGGATAATGCATACGTAGCAGACGTGACGCTAGCATCCATAACAAAGCTCCGATTCCAGGTGACCGATTAGCCTAACATTTAATAGGCATAAAAATTAACATTAATGCTATAATCAAAATCTATCGTTGCCCTTCATAAACCACTCGGTTTTTATGTCACACCGCGTGCAATCCCTAACCATTCACTGCGGCGATCAGAGCGACTCATCGGCAAACGTCAGGGAGACGTTCGTGTCACTTGGCCCGCCGGTGATCACGCCACAATCGATTTTTGCCAAGCTTTAGCGAAAACGCTGAGCATAACGCGCATAAGGCTGCGCACTGGCGCGGCGTCATTCAGTTTAGTACTGGGGTACTTCTTCATTTTTCCCTCCAGACATCACTTTTACTTAGCCATACGGCTATGGCAACGCACCCGTTCCTTGACCAATCAGCTTGACGTTACCTACTTCACGTCTTGCAAACACTGTGCCCAACTGTCAAGAGCCGCTACAAAGGTTCATGTAACCGCAACGCTTAGCGCCTGGTTGAAAGACTGCAAAGCGCCCGCCATAATGCATTCAATTGCATTATCTTTGCTTAAACGACAAGTCATTAAACGATAAAGCCGAAATTTGCAACAAATAGCGGAAAGCAAGTCATTGTGATCGCCACTGTGCCACCAACCTATCAGCGAGGCTTGGCACGCTTTTAGCTGAGACTGCTTGGGTAGCAAAACGCGTCATCAGATGCTGTGAAGCGTGAAGCCACCGCATCATGGGCACAACACGTCGCCCTTCGATACGCGAGCCACAGGCTTTGTATGAGTGTCAACATGCTCTCGTCCCCTATTGACTAACTCTAGGCTGCAGACCATCACAATCGCATCATCGTATTTTGCGTTCTACATCGTTTTCACCGCTCATCGATAATCGTGGACACCGTCATCTCATCCGTCAACGTACAGCAATCCTTGATGAGCTTGGGTCCTTGGCATTATCTTGCTGACCATTACACTCGAGGCTATCGGCATCATCTTTTTAGATTTTGCCCAGCTGAACCGCACCGGGAATCGTGGAGGCTGGTTGGTTTAAGTTAATGCGGACACGTTAGCGGCATTTCTGAGTTGCCTGTAGTAGTTTGCCTCAGCTTCAGCAGGCGGGATATAGCCGAGCGGTTCCATTAGCCGATGATGGTTGTACCAGGCAACCCATTCCAGCGTTGCCAGTTCGACGGATTCCCTCGTTTTCCAAGGGGCGCGCCGATGAATCAGTTCCGTCTTGTACAGGCCGTTGATTGTTTCGGCCAGCGCATTGTCGTAGCTGCCGACCGACGGCTCGATGCCGGCCTCAGCCAGCCGTTCGCTGTAGCGAATGCTGACGTATTGAGACCCTCTGTCGGAATGATGAATCAAAGTCCCGTGCTCGCCCGGTTGGCGGGCGTACAGCGCTTGGTTCAAGTGCATCCAGAACGAAGTCCGTGGTCATCGACGAGCTGACGCGCCAGCCAACAATACGGCGGGCGAACACGTCGATCACGAATGCCACGTACAGCCAGCCTTGCCATGTCGATACAGACGTAAAATCCGACACCCAGAGCTGATTCGGTCGGTCGGCCTTGAACTGCCGGTTGACTCGCTCCAGCGGGTGCGGCTCGGCCACATCGGGAATCGTCGTGCGAACACGCTTACCGCGAACTGCGCCACGCAAGCGCTGCAGCTTCATCAACCGTGCGAGCGTGCAGCGTACCACCGCAATGCCTTCCCGGTTCATCTGTTTGCAGACCTTCGGCACGCCGTAGAGCTGCATGTTGGCCTGCCAGACACGCTTGATCTCCGGTTGCAAAAGCTCATCGCGTTTCGCGCGGGCGCAGCGTTTGGACGGATCGCGAAGTTGTGCTGCATGGCGTCGGTAGCCCGACGGGGCGATCCGCAAGACCTTGCAGATCGGCTCGACCCCGAAGGTGTCGCGATGCTGATCAATGAAGGCCTTCAGGACTTGAAACGGCGCTCGAGCTCCGCCTGGGCGAAAAATGCGCTCGCCAGTTTGAGAATTTCGTTGGTCCGGCGCAGTTCCTTGACCTCGCGCACCAAAGCCTTGATGCGTTCACGCTCGGCCGTACTCACGCCATCGCGCTCGCCACGATCGAGCTCGTCGCGCTTAACCCAATCCAACAGCGTCTGCGGCGTACAGCCGATCATCGGTGCAATCGATTCGACTGCCGCCCACATCGACGGGCGCTCGCTACGCTACTCGCGTACTAGGCGCACTGCCCGCTCTCGCACTTCCGGGGAAAACTTGCTTGGCTTCTTGTTCATGGCTCCATTCTCTCAAGAGTTAGAGCCTCCACAAAACTCGGTGCGGTTCATAGCGTCCTCGAGCGACAAGGTATCCTCCCGAGAATCCAGCGGGAACAGAAGTAGCATTTTTTCGTTGACGGGGTTCTACAGAATAAAGAAGTCGAGATTCACGGACAGCTAGCTCAGGGACACGCTCAAGCGCGAGGAGGCAAAGCTGACGGTACCGGACCTATGCCGAAAGCGATTCGGTGTGACACATAGTCATAGATCGCGTGACCTCACCGACTACGCATCAGACGCATGCTCGTCACCGCCGTCAGGACCGGGGGCTGCCGCCGCGCAAGCGACACGTTGATGCGATTGCCGCGCTGCCTCCAGCATGCGCCATAACGTCGGGGATGCGAGCTGTCGTCGATCGACAGCGGACACGACCAGTCCGGTGCCTTGACACCAGAACGCAATACCGGCCGACGGGAAAGCGTCTTCCGGCACGTGTGTCGATCCGGCGTCGGAATCCGCCAGGCCGGGTTCGTCGCCTTTCATATCGCAATCGCGTAATCGAACTTCAGGTCTGCTGCGGCATGGCCGCCGTGTAACCCCCAGTTGTCGAGCGGCTCTTCACGCAACAGGACTAGAATGCAGGATGGATCAACCTGGCGCACCTGCGCAACCTCCGCGACAACGCGTTCGTAAAGTCGGCGCTTGGTATCGAGCGAGCGTCCGACGAACAGCGTGATCTCGATCCCCAGATACTCGCCGGTGCCCGCCGGCGGATAAAAATCCTCCGGTTCGAACGTCTGGTATCTCGCTTGCAACTCGTTCGGGCTGACGCCCAGTGTTTGTCGAAGTATGCTGAACAGCAAGTCGACGAGTCGCGCCTTCTCGTCTGCGGTGCGCGACCGCTGCTCTTCAATTTTGACGATTGGCATATTCAAGTCTCCTGAGTCATGGTAAGTAAATTTTTGGTCAAACAAGCGTAGGCACGAGACTGCATCTCGGCAAGGCGGCTCACTGTCCTCGATAGATCATGCGCACCTTCGAGACCATCGAGCGCATCGCTCATCGCAATGTCCGATGCGATACAAACACCGCACTTGCGGTCATATAGGATGTCGATCAACCACACCAGCCGCTGCAATGTATCGGGATTTTCCAGTGCCGTTGCATGGACGTTGTCGATGATGACCCATTGCCAGCGATCAACCATCGCCAGATAATCGACGTGCGAACGCTGCGCGATGCAAAGCACGTCGAAATCCACCCACACCGTTGACTCACCCACGGCTCTCACCAGCAACGGCCGACCAGCCAACTCCACAACGCCAGGTTGCAGCGCAGCTTCGCCTTCCCGAGCGACGAAAATGGCGCGTAACGGCTCGCGAGCCAGCGCAAGCGGCGAAAAAAACCGAGGCTGCACGGTATCCGCATCACTGAACCGGTAATCGCGCGGTCCATCGAAGTGCACGATTGTGAAATGACGCTTAATCATGTCGATCGTCGGTGCGAAACGCGCGTGGTATTCGTGGTTCGGCAGCAGGTCGTCCGGCGCATAGTTCGATGTAAGCACGATACGCACGCCCTTGGCAATGGCGACCGTCAGAAAGCGCCCAATGAGAAACGCATCAGCGATGTCATGCACGTGAAATTCATCAAAGCACAGCAGATCGATACCATGCAGCCAAGTCTTCGCAACGTCCGCGAGCCGATCGCTGCTGCGCGGGGCCATCACAAGCCTGCAATGGATGTCCCGCAGAAACTCATGAAAATGAATCCGCCGCTTCGATCCTGGCGCGAGCTGAAAAACCGCATCGACGACCCTGCTCTTGCCTCGTCCGGGTAGGCCATGGCAATACACGCCATGCAACCGATGCCGCGCACTCAACCAGCGCCGACCCGGTGTCACAAGCAGCATGCATAACGCTTCGATCGCCCGGCGTTGGCTCGCGTCCGGCTCGATTCCGCTGCTGCGAAGCGAAGCTATGACCTGCACGTCATCGAGCATGCGCGGCCCCATCCCGTGGCGGCAGGAAGGTCTCCAACAGCGGTCGGAGACTACGCGTGCGCGTGGACAACAAGCAGTCGAGCGCCGCATGCTGATCTTCTAAGCCCTTGTCCTGTGAAAGCTTGATGCGCGCCTCCTCATGCTCGACGTGCACGCGCAACGCGAGCACGCCCGGCGCGAACCGCGCCACCCGTTCATCATTCGCATCAAACTGCCATCGCGCATCGTCGGGCTGCAAGCGGGCCGCTGTCTCGCGCAGCACGTCGATCTTCTGCGCCAGGTCGGTCACGACATGCACAGCGCCCACCAGATGGACGGCCACATAGTTCCACGTCGGCAGTTGCCGTGTCACGTACGCTTCGGGCGGGATATAACTATCAGGTCCGGTGAACACGATACGCGCACGCGTCGTTTTGACACCACAAAACTGAGGGTTTGTCGCATCGACATGACCGAATAGATTGCGCGATTGGCGCTCGCGGAAAAGCGGGATATGGCTCGCATGAGATAGCCCCGCGTCCATACTGGCGATCAACGCGAGCGGAAAGCTGTCGATGATCGCGTCGATCCGCTGCGGATCAGTAAAGCGGAACGCATCATAATGAAACGAAACGGGTTGATTCGCTAGAAGTTCCATTTTTGTCCGTATCATGGATGGCCGCAATGGCCGTAGCAGAAGACGCGACTGCATTCGAGCCAGCGCGTGCCGCGGGGCGCGACAACTGCGCGGAGAGCGAGCGCGCAATGGCTTCGGAGCGCAACGCCAGCAGACTGAACGAGCCGGAGTCCCCCATGCCGTGGGATGACTCGCATAGCCCGTTCAAGTACAGCGGTGCGTCCAGCGCCACTGCACACGAGAAATGCACGCGGTAGTCGAACGACACATCCAGGTGCCCGCGGCTCAAGTCGAGCAGCGGCGCCAACTGCCGCAGCAGCGGTGGATAGGGCTCATACCTCGGACCGTCGCCAATATCAAGAAAGCCCGTTGCTAGAACGACCAGGTCGAAGCAGTCAAGCGCATGCTCACCGCTCACTGAGTTGACGAGCGCCAGACGAATCCCCTCTTCTGTGGCCGTCACAGCATTGACGTACGTATTCGTCCGGATTGCCAGGTCATCGCGACCCAATATCCGGTTTACGTAGCGCTTGACGTACAGCGCATCGAGTACGTCCTTGTCCGCCGAAGCATAATTGGTCGGCATCAGTTCCGCGCGCAACCGACTGCGCGTTGCCTGGTCCGCAAAAAAGAATGTCTTGACAAATTCAGGAAAATAAACCTCGTCGGAAAACGGGCTCGTGTCCTTCTGCCGGAACGCAAAGTTACGCGTGATGCCGACAACCGAAGCGCACGAGCCGGTACCGTACGCGTGCAGCAAAATTTCAACCGCGCTCTGGCTACCACCAATGACCGCGATTCGCGGCTTGCGGCCGCCGTCACACGCCCGGTGCAGAGCAAAGAGATAATCATTTAAGTGGACAATGCGCGGATCGTCAAAGCCGGCGAACTGCACCGGCACGTTCGGCGTACGCCCCGGTGCGACGACGACCGAGCGGGCCCGCCATGCGCGGCCGGTGCAATCGCACACCACATAGCCCTCCAGCAGTCCAGAGCGCGCGTCGATGACCGGCTCGATGCTCGTCACGTCCACGCCATAGCTGACTTGATGCGCGAAGAAGCTGGCCACCCACTGCACGTACTGCGCATACTCGATCCGCAATGGAAACGATAACCCCAGGTTCAAGTGCTCGAATAATCGTCCGTTCTCGAACAGGAAATTGGTAAACGAATAGCGACTGCGTGGATTGCGCGGCGTGACCAGATCGCGCAGCGGATGGTTCTGAATGTCCGACTCCTCCAGCAGCATGCCCTGCTGCCAGTACGCCGCATCGCGCTTTTCGAGAAATAAAATGTCGAGGCCGTCGGTCAGCTCCTCGATCGCTACGGCAAGCGCAATATTAGCGGGGCCAAAGCCGATTCCAATCACATCGTGAATGCAAGGTTCAAGCGCCGTGGCAACATCGTGTCCTGCTTTCATAAGCTCTCCGATACAGGGATATGAGCGTTGCGACTGACGCCGGCGGGGGTCAGCAACGGCACATCCACCGCGCTGGTCACTGTCGACAATGCTCTTTCGAGACGAGCGAGTATGTCGTCCGTTTCAGCCTCTGTAATGATCAGCGGCGGCAGCAGCCGCAACACCGCACCGTGACGTCCTCCCGTCTCAATGATCAAGCCTTCGTTTAAGCAAGCATGCTTGATGCGCCGCGCCAGTTCGCCCTCCGCTGGCGGCAATCCGCGTGCATCCGGCGGAGCGTTCGGATCAACGATTTCGACGCCGAGCATCAGGCCGCGGCCACGCACGTCGCCGATACACGCGTAGCGCCGTTGCAACGATTCGAGGCCAGCGCGCAACCTGGCCCCGCGCTCAGCTGCCTGCTGCGCAATGCCGTGCGCGCGTAGAAATTCGAGCGTGGCTGCACCCGCGACCAGTGCGATCTGGTTGCCGCGAAACGTCCCCGTATGGGCACCGGGTCGCCAACCGTCGTAGCAGCGCCGATAGGCGAGCACAGACAGTGGAAAACCGCCGCCCACGGCCTTAGACATGATGATCGCGTCGGGTATGATGCCAGCCACCTCATGCGCGAACATCGTGCCGGTACGACCGAAGCCGGTCTGCACTTCATCGATGACAAGCGGAATCTGATGACGCAACGCCAGCTCGGACAATCCGGTCAACCAGTCGGCACTGGCCGGAATGCAGCCGCCCTCGCCCTGCACCGCTTCCAGCAGGATCAGCGCTGGCTTCGTAATGCCGCTCTCCGGATCCTCAAGAAGATGGCGGATATACGCCAACGACAACGTATCGCTTTGTGCACCGCCCACGCCAAACGGGCATCGATAGGCATTCGGATAAGGCAAAAAATGCACTTCCGCCATCGCCCCGGCCACGCTTTCCTTCGGTCCCCGGTTGCCCATCAGACTCAACGCGCCCATCGTCATGCCGTGATACGCGCCATGGAACGCCAGTACCGCGCGCCGGCCCGTGACCGTCTTGAATAGTTTGATCGCTGCCTCGACTGCGTCCGAGCCGGTCGGCCCACAAAACTGAAGCTTGGCATCGTTGGCAAACTGCGGCGGCAATACGCGATATAACGCTTCGACAAATTCGATTTTCGCCGGCGTCGCAATGTCCAGTGCCTGCAGGATGTGGCCCGATGCGAGAAACTGGCTGACCCGCTCCATGACGTACGGGTGATTGTGTCCCAACGGCAGCGCGCCGGCACACGCGAGGCAGTCCAAATATTGACGGCCTTCACTATCGTAGACTGTCGCAAGCTCTGCTCGCGTGAGGACGCGAGTTATCGAGCGTGCATACGTACGGGCATTGGACTCACAATGCTCGAGCATGGACAATGCGTCCAGCGTCTGCTTATGCATGATACGACTCCTTTGAATGCTCACTGCTGGCATGCTGCTGCGCGCCAGCAGATGGGCGCACACCGCAGTCCGCTGTTGCCGCCTCACCCAGCGCACGCAACCATCGTCGATACTCCACCGCGAGACGGTCACTGCGCACATGCATCTCTTCGCGCAAGTCCAGTGGCAGCCGGTAGGGGCGCTGCGATTCGACGATGTGGCGATCTTGCTCAAACACCCGGTCCTGGCGCTGGAGGATTTGTGCGTCGCTCAAGTCTTCACCGAAGTTAATCGCCACAATCAGCTGTATTACGCACTCGTCCTCGTCAACGGGCGTCGCGTTCAAAAACGTGCAAAAGCGTTCAGTCACGCCGGTCTTCTTCGAAAAATAGGCGGTTGTGGGCCGAAAAGCGTGATAGGTATAGCGAGCGGTAACCGGGATCCCACGGTGATCGCCATACGGCTGAAATACCTGGATTTCCGATGTTTCAAGGCCGTTTTCCGTCATTTTTACTTTGTAGTCCTCAATTTTGTCTGGACAATTTGGATCGCCGTTTAGATTTGCGTGCACGAATGGAAAATGCGAAGCATCGAGGAAATTCTCCACTGAGCGCAATGCGTTTGCCCGATAGCGGTAAGGTCCCGCATACACCTTGCGAAAGCTCGCGTCATCCCATTCGGGGAACGGCGGCACGTCGAGCGCCGGTTGTCCGACACAGACCCAGACGAGCCCGTAGCGTTCGGTTACCCGGTATATGCGAACAAGCCGTTGCGCGGGCGGCGTTTGGTCCGGATGCGCAGGCACTTTCGTGCATTGTCCCGACGACGCATAACGCCATCCATGATAAGGGCACTCAATTTCCCCGTCGCGCACACAGCCCAGCGAGAGCCGCGCGCCACGATGACCACAATAATCGAGCCACGCGTTGATGCCGGCATGGTTCCGCCACAGCACCAAATCCTCGCCCAACAAGCGCACGGCGAGCGGCATATCGCGTGCCACATCGTCCGAGCGAGCGACCACGTGCCATTGGTCGCGCAGCGCCCGGTAGTCGAGCGCATCCCGGTCCCACTTTCCAGAATAAATCATTGTTCACCTCATCGCGCAAACGGAGAAGCTTCACGCTGGCCGTCAAACTGCCATGACGGATTGCACCAGCCATCGACGTCGTAATCGGCAAGACACTGCTCGACGAGCGACTTGCATTGGTCGATCGCGCCACATGCGGTGGAATGGTTCAGCATGTCCAGCCGTACCTGCTCATGGTTACCCGCATAGTTGTACTCGTACAACTCGTGCCGGCCGCCAAACTCACTGCCGATCGCGTCCCACAGCAACTTCACAAGCTTGAGCCGCTCCTGTGCACTCGAATCGGTGCCTTGATAGTACGTATCGATAAGCCCACGCAATTCTGGATTGCGCATGTCCGCGAAACTAGCCACCTGCATGATCAGCGAGCCACCGAGGATCGTGTCGAAAATCGGCTTGATGTGGGTCATCACCTGCGCGCCGAAGTGCCGCACTGTCGCCGCCGTTTCGAGCCGCGGTACGACAGAGCCGTCGCTGCGCTTTTGCGGTGCAATGCACATCGCTTCGGTCATCGCCCACATCGCGTTGCGCCAGCCGACCACATCGGCCACCTTCGTGCGCACGCCCCTGAATTCGTAGCTACCGTTCGATTCGAGCAGCTTAATCAACGCACCGCACAGGAAATCCAATTTGACCGCGAGCCGCGTGCCGGATTGCAACGGATAACGATTCAGGAATCCCGAGGCCGAATAGAAACTGCGCGCCTTCGGTATGTCCCGGTAGATCAACACGTTTTCCCATGGCACAAACACGCCATCGAAAATCAGCACCGAATCATTTTCGTCAAAACGGCTGGACAATGGATTGTCAAACGGACTCAACGACGACGCCTCGTATGAGCGCCGGCAGACAATCTTTAAGTTTGGCGTGCCCATCGGCACAATAAAGCACAGCGCAAAATCCTCTTCCCGCCCCTGCTGGTACTGCGTTGCACTGTTCTGCGCCACGAACGTGGCATTCGATATCGCCGCACTGGTCGCCACCATCTTGGCGCCACGCACGACAATACCGTCGCCACGCTCTTTTTCCACATGCAGATAGACGTCACGCATGCTGTCAATCGTCTTAGCTCGGCCCACCGGTGGATTCACCAAGACATGATTCATAAACAGCACCTTGCGCGCCGTCTCGTGGTACCAGCGGATCGCATTATCGCGGAACGGATCATAGAAGTCAGGATCGGACAGCAACGTTGCGGTAAAACCGGCCTTGTAGTCAGGCGTGCGCCCCATAAAGCCATACGACAGCCGCGACCAGTGTGCGATTGCGGCACGGGCCTGCAGCAAGTCGTCAGCCGAACGCGCTGGGGTGAAATAGCGATGCGTGCGATAACCAAACGGGTCCAGTGTCGTCATGGTGTCTCGGAACGCCGGTGCGTGCAGCGCATCGTACAACCGAGCGATGGATCTCGCACTGTTGCGAAACGCCACGTGCTGCGTGACGGATCGCACTTTTTCACCATAAATGAACACTTCACGGCCGTCGTCGAGACTGGCAAGATACTCGTCAGCCGTCAACATTTCGTCCTTCTCGGCGGCTTTCGACTTCAATGCCGCGGATGTGCTTTGAATCATGGATACTCCTGGTAACGTTGAGCCTAACCGCGACTGCCTACAGCGCCCTGGAACCGCCCGATCCTACCGGGCATAACCTATGAAATTGACGAAAAATACTGCACCAACAAAAACACGCCGGATACGAGAATGACGCTATTCACTAGCTTGACGAATTGCTCACGCGAGAGCTTCAACGTAATGCGGCGTCCCATCCACACGCCAGCCAGCATGCCTGGCGCGAGCAACACCGCAAGCAGCAACAAACTGCGGTTGGCGTAGACGCCGGCCGCCAGGAACATCACCAGCCTGGTGAGCGTCGACAATCCAATCAGCGTGGTTTGCGTAATGCGGATATGCTCGTTGTTGTCAAGCCGTCCCTGCAGATAAATCGCATACATAAAACCGCCACTGCCAAACAACGCGCTGAAGATGCCGCCAACAAGGCCAAAAGGCACCGACGACCATGAACTCAATTGCGTCATTGGCCGATAGCCACTGAGCGAGTATGCTGCGTAACCGATCACAAAAATCCCCAGTAGCAACAACAGCAAATCCGGTTTCGTCGCCAACAAGATCACCGCACCGATTCCGCTGCCGGCAACCATCCAAGGAACCAGTCGCTTCAATTCGCCAAGCTCGGCTTGTCTGCCATCTCGCACCACATTCGTGGTGGCCGCACAAAAATCCAGCAATGCGAGCAGCGGGACGATGTGCGGCACCGGTATGAACTGGGCTAACAGCGGACTAGCCACCAGTGCAGTGCCAAACCCCGTCATGCCGAACACGACATACGCTAATGCGATCCCTAACCATACGATGAACAAATGCGTTACAGTCAGATCGGATATCAACTGTAGTCCCTTGATCTATCGAGTATTGAATGTCCTGTACCGCTCACTTGGGATAAGGGAGGAAAACACTCACCCCCATGTTCAGTCCCTTATTTAAAAGCCAAATTATTTATCCTAACCGCCAAATCCGCAGGCAATATATCGCGCTAATTTTTGGCCAACCAATATCATTTTGGCAAAGTGCTATCTCAGTAAGGCATGGAGATGATGTCGCTACGGCAACTGCGTTATTTTGTGGAAATCGTCGAGGCGGGCAGCTACAGTCTTGCCGCCGAGCGGCTTTTCATCGCGCAATCCGCATTGAGCAGGCAGATCAAGGAGCTCGAGGCAACGGCACAAGTGCAGTTACTCGTGCGCGGTGCGCGCCGGATTGAACTGACCCGGGCTGGAAAGGCGCTGTATGATGGCGCAAAGCGTCTACTGTTCAACCTCAATGAAACGCTTGTGCAGACGCGTCATGCGAATCGTGGCGAGCAAGGCATCATCCGCCTGGTCCATTCAAGCTCGGTGCCCTTTGCTGGACCCTTGCTGGAACGCGTTCGATGCTATCTTGACGTCAACGAGCACGTTTCAGCGCAGGTATCCCAAATGCCGTCAGAAGAACAGATGGCAAGTATCGAGCAAGGCGTGAACGATGTCGGCTTTGTACGATTGCCTGTTCACCTGGAGTTTCCCGGTGTGCGTGCTGACGAGCTTTATTCGGAGCCTCTGATGCTTGCCGTCAGCGCCACGCATCCGCTTGCGGTACGCGAAGCCGTGTCGATTGCCGAGCTACGCGAGGAGCCGTTCGTGTCACTGCCGCATCACGAACGAGGTGGGCTCAGTTTTCGTGTCGCGGAATTGTGCATGAAACACGGCTACTTTCCGCGTTCGGCTCGCGTGACATCACGCAAGACCACGCAACTGAGTCTGATCGAAGCGGGTTTCGGCATATCACTGGTCGCACAAAGCATGCGCTTGATCGCGCCGGCAGGCGTGCGCTTCATTCGGCTGACCGGCACCGGCAATACCACTGCCGTTGCGATGCTGTACCGGAGCAATGCATCCGCACTCGTCCAAGCGTTTGTGGCGGCAATCATGGAAGAAAACTGAGCAAGGTCATCGCGCCGGCGCGGTTTACGCCCATGGCATGGTACTGCCCGCTTGGCGTTATCCGGCCTGCCACAGCACGAACCGTTTGAGTTTGCCGTTTTCGGTGCGCGACAATGCATCGATACACGCGCAAGAACTGCCGGACGGCGGATTTCGCCTGGCCGTATCCGTGCCTTCGTCTCCGACGGCCATCGCGTCTGAGGGTCCGAGGGCATGCCACTCTGTTGGCGCCTGGGCTCAGCGCCGGGCGTCGCACTTATCCGTCAGATGGGCGCCCGTCGGCAATCGACCGGAATGTGCCGACGACCCTGGCGCAATCGACGCTCACGCCGCCATGCTGGTTGTGCGCACAACTTTTTACGTAGCCGCTTCTTGTACCGATCCCAGCTCGCGGCACTCCATCCCCCAGCACGAGCATGGGTATTGACTCACGTCAATACAGAGCGTGAACGTCCGTTCGACAATATGCATAGCCCACTCACAATATTGCACAAGAGGACTACACGATGAATGCACTTTCTCGTATCGCAGCCGGCGTGCTGCTTGCGGCGCCCATCGTCTTCGCGGCGCCCGTCCATGCCGAGCAAGGTGATATCCTGGCCCGCTTGCGCGCGATTAGCATTCAGCCCGACGTGTCGGCCGGCGGCATGCTCGGCCAACTTGGCACCGGGGTCAACAATGCGATCGTCCCGGAACTCGATTTCACGTACATGGCAACACGCAACATTGGCATCGAGTTGATCCTTGGGACATCGCGGCACCAGGTCACGTCCAACATCGGCGCATTGGGGGGTGTCAACGTACTGCCGCCTACGTTGTTGTTGCAATATCACTTCAATCCGGCCGGCAAGATCCGCCCGTACGTGGGCGCCGGCTTGAACTACACTTACTTCTATAACGATGGGCTGCAGGCGGACGGCACGCCGGTATCCATCAAGCAATCCAGTTTCGGACCGGCGCTGCAAGCTGGCGTGGACGTGCAAGTGACCAAGAGCGTCTTCGTCAACGCCGATATCAAGAAGATCTGGATGCGCACCAGCGCATCGATCGGTGACACACAGCTTGGCTCGTTGAAGATCGACCCGCTAGTGGTGGGCATCGGTGTCGGGATGCGCTTCTGATGCGCTCGCGACAGGTCAACTGAGCGAGCCGGCGCAGGTTAAGCTCAACATCGGTTAGCCCAGCTGGATTGGCGTCAACTCTGGCAGGACCTGTTCCGGTTGGCCCAACTCCAGCTGTGTCAACACTGGCTGCCCCGGCGCGCGATCACGGTTTGCCAACCAGCTGCCGCGGGCCGCATGCCATTCGTGGTACGCGCGCTCGACCCGACGCAAGTCGGCGTCCCGCCCGATCGCATGCATCCCATCCAATTCCGGCACGTTCAGCGCGAGCGCCTCGCAGTGCGGGTAGTCGCGCACGCGCAGCGCCGGTGCGATCGTCGTGAAATACGCGGTACTCGGCACGCCAAAACCTGCCGCCACGTGTACCGCGGCCGTGTCAGACGTCACCACGTGGCGAGCATGGGCGATCCAGCTCAGAAAGCTTGCCGTATCGGGCGACAGCGCGGCAATATCCGTATAGTGATCGTGCTCCAGCGCGCCGAAGCCTAACACTGGCAAGCCGAAGGTGCGCCACATCTCATCGACGATCGACACGCGCACGGTGGCCGGGATACTGCGCACCGGCGTGCTCGCCTGCGAACAAAGCAACGTGTAGCCACCCGCACGCCACGCCCCGACAGGGGGCGGTAATGTCAGCGCGGTGAGCCATTCGTTCGTCTTGTGCCGAGCGGGCACGGTGTGGGGCGCCATGCCAAGCGCGAACAGGAAAAAATCGATCATTGGCAGGGTCGCGAAGCCCGGCCAGAAAAGATGGTTGCCAACATCGATGGCAAGTTCAGTTGCGGGAATCGAGTCGAGCGGCACGGGCAAGTCGATCACGTCGCCGAAGCAAGGTGCGGCCAATGCATGCAGTTGCTTCACGTAATCTGGCGCATGGGCGGGCCGGTAGATCGTCACCGACAACGACGGATGCAGACGTCGGATTGCGTCGAGCGCGCTCAATCCAATAATCGAGTCGCCGAGCGTAACGCCCATGCCGTTGATCAGATGCAAATGCGTTTGCTGGCGATAATCGATTGTGAAAGGTGCCGCATTCGCATTACGGATCCAACTGACCACTGACAATGGCCGGTAGCCGCGCGCCGGCTTGCCGGTCACCTCCAGGTCATACGAGGCCACTACGCGGGCGTGCGGCGACAGCAGCGAGCCAGGATTGGACAGTGCGGACACCTCGTCAAGCATGGTCATGGCGCACCGGTCCGAACAACGATTTCCCTACTTTGTTTTCCTGCTTACAAGCGCAGCAGCTTCTGGTTATCTCCGCCTGCACGCAACAACCGCTCCAGCGTCGCGTCAAAACGAATCGCGCGCTCGACCAGGCGCTCAATTTTCGACTGCGGCTCTTTGACTGTACCGGCAAGCGGCACAACCTTGTCACGCATCTTGATCACGGTCGTAAGCGCGTCCCAGATCTTGCTGACCCTACCCATTACGGCTTGCTCTCCATCCTCGCCTCGATACGCTTGTTCGATTCCGCGGCAAATGACAGAACGTCATCGAATGCATCATTCACTTCTTTCGTGAACGTGTTCACGCGCTCGACCCGTGCAAGCATGTCCGCGTAGTCTTCGGTCGGGGTGAAGCCCTGCGCGGCTTGACGCATGCGTTCGCTCAGGTTCAATCCAGACACTTGGCCATCCGCGCAATCACACGCTTTAAGCCGCCGTGACCTGCACGACGAGTCGCTCGGTAACCGCTGCCATCTCGTTCTCCATGTAGATGTAGACGCACATGATATGGACATGGAGGACGAAATCAAGCCTTATTTCAGGCACGGATGCCTACTGACAGAGACCGCTTTTCACACGCGGCCGACAAGCGTTTTTCCAACGCCGACCAGGACGTCGTTCGGGGTGCCAGCCCACGTCGACAAATAGGCGCCTCGTAGAACCCGTTCGCACACTATTCGTTCTCGCTGAAATAGTGCCCAAAGCGCTTGCGCTTGGTCCAAATATAGCGTTCATTTTCCTCGCGCGTCGGAATGGCGAGGTCGACGCGGTCATGCACGGGAATGCCATGGCGCCGTAGCGTGTCGAACTTGTTCGGATTGTTGCTCATCAATCGTACCGACGACACGCCGAGCCAGCGCAGGATGCTGGCAGCTGAATCGTATTCGCGCGCATCGTCGGGCAACCCGAGGTCCCGGTTGGCATCGACCGTGTCGCGACCCTGCTCTTGCAATGCGTACGCAAGCATCTTGTTCGACAATCCGATGCCGCGTCCTTCGTGTCCGCGCAGGTACAGCAGCACGCCTGCCGCCTCAGCCGCGATGTGGCGCAGCGCCGCATCTAACTGCTCGCCGCAATCACAGCGGAACGAGCCGAGCACGTCGCCTGTCAAGCACTCCGAATGCAGCCGTGTGAGCACCGCCTCGCGCGCGCGCACCTCCCCCATGACCAGTGCTAAGTGCTCCGTGCCATCGCCTCTGACCCGAAACACGTGGGACGCAAAAGTCCCATAGCGGGTCGGCAGCGTCGCGCTGGCAATGTGTGCCGCGCATTCGCTGGCCTCGTCAAAATATTGTTGTTGCATCGTACCCTCGATCATTCGCACCGCCACAGGGGCTTTGGATGCAAGTCTACCGCGTCACGGCGTCCGCTGCCGCACGCGTGCCGCGTAGAATGAATCCGCTTTGCTGATTGCCCAATACTCCACCGCTGGCTGGGTCCGTACGAGCGCATTGAAATCGACGCACCGCATTGGGTGATCCTGCGTGATGCGTCGAGGGTCGCCGCCCGCCTTGCATGTTTTATCGAGCGACACGAGCGCGACGAGTTCAGTGCCTCGGCACGGCCGCCCATACGGTACCGCCAATCAGCTTTTTAAACATCGTTCGCTCCTTGTCCGAACACGCGTCGACCCGTACCGCCGGCGAGACTATAGGGTCTTGCTAAGAAAAACAAGGGGCAAAGCGAACCCAAGATTCCGATAACGATGTCCGATAAAATATTATCTTAACGCAGTGCGTCTTCGTGCAGCGGCTGAGGAGCGCCTTGCGCATCGAGCCGCCCGTAGACGCCCCAACGAGCGTGGCTTCCAATGCAGACAGCTTCCCCTGCGTACCGGCGATCGCACGCCAATGACGGCCGACGACCTGCCCATGGGTACCGCGTTACCGTTTGCGTGGACAGATGCCGCGGGCACGCCGCTTTTGCCCGAAAGCCCCGTATTGTCAGACGATGCAGCACGCAATAGGGTGGGCAGGCCCATCGACGAAAGCAGCAAACGCTGCGCGCGTCCCCCGTTGCGACGATAATGTCCGGGTGCGTGCGCGCACCCGGGCGCACGAAGGGCCCATCACACTAGGTAGGAGAACGCCAGCATGTACCACCGCATCCTCGTGGCCATCGACGGCAGCCACACGTCGCGCCAGGCATTCAACGCCGCGCTCGATCTTGCTGCGTCCGAGGGCGCGCAGCTTCGGCCGGTCTTCATCGTCGATGACATCCCGCTCTACTATTCGGTACCCGGCTACGATCCGTCAATCATCGTGCACGCGCAGACTGAAGAAGGCCAACGTGTGATCGACGAGGCGGCTGACGCGATGCGTGCTCGAGGCATCGTCGGCACGACGCAGATGCTGACGACATCGTCCCTCGAAGGGATTGCCGAGTGTATCGTACGAGCGGCGCAGGCATTCAACGCGGACCTGCTCGTGCTCGGTACCCATGGACGGCGCGGCGTGCGCCGACTGGTGCTGGGCAGCGTGGCGGAACAGACGCTGCGGCTCGCGCAGCTACCGGTATTGCTGATTCCATCGGCAAGCCACGCGCCGCAAGCGGCGCCGTCGAACATCTCGAACGGTTAACGTCGCCCACTTCACCACGCGCCACGCATCGAGCTTGCGCTCGCACGCGCGTGCGGTCATCATGACTCCATCGGCACGGCTGTGTCCCGCCGCGGCCGGCCACGAGGCAGCATCCCATCCAATTTCAACCCAATGGAGGAAACCACAATGTGGTACTTCTGCTGGATACTGGGTATCGGCGTGGCACTGGGCTTCGGCGTGATCAACGCGATGTGGCTGGAAAACGAAGGAAACCTGGCGCGGATGCGATCCGACTCGCTGGACGGTCGCGCCTGTCGTTGGCGTGACCCTAAACACCAGGGCTGCTCGACACCGTGTGCGAAAACGTGTCGCTGGGCATCAGCGCGATCGTCGTCGGCCCCTTGAACAGTGCACCCTGCGACGCAGACCGGCGCGCGCTGTGGGATGGGCTTCTCGCGCCAGTCCATCGCGCTGAGCCCGCCACCTCCGCTGCCGGCAGGCCGCCGTTTACGCCGGGATAAGTTCCTGCCCTGGCTGTCCCGTATATAGGCGGCCAAAACGATTTTCCAAGAAGGCATCGAACTCGGCCTGCTCCTGCCGGATAAACCGCTTTGCGGCAATTGACCTTCACGAAACAGATCCACGACCGGCCGATCGCACCGGCGCTCGTCAGTTTGATCGCGCCGGTCCGGCATGACAGGCGCCTGGCCGCGACGCACGCGTCATGCGAACTCGCGCCCGAGCTTGATCGCGGACACCGGCTCGATCTCCTTGCCTAGCGCGTACTGCTCTTCCATCGAACCGATCACCGCCTCTACGTAGGCACGCAACACAGCTTCGGCCCGCGCACGCTCGTTGGGCGGCGCGGCCGCATAGCGCGCCAGGCTCGAGTCGACGAACACTACGTCGAGCGTGACCTTCGAGTGCCGCCGCGAAAAGGGCGAGATTGTCCAGTCAATGCGCAGCGCTGGATGGCCGCCCTCGGCCTGCGTATCGGTGAAGTAGGCGGTTTCCGGCAATAAGTCGCTAATGACGCGGGCAAGGCGCTCGCGCAGCGGATCGTGAAAGAGAAAAGGCGGACGGGCCATGGATGCGGGGCTTCGAAAGAGTGCCGAGGCTATCACAATCAGTCGCATATGCAAGTCGGGATAGTTTCAACCCTGTGAAGCTCGCCGCCGCGCCAAGCTTGCCGTGACCACGGCCCTAAGCGCACGTTAAGGTGGTTGCGATATCCTCGGGCGCTGGTCATTTCTAAAATCCTCTCGCACCTATTGATGGAATCCTTGAATCAAACGCTGTTCCTGCTGCTCAACGCGAGTGCGCCGTCGCCGATGATGCACGCATTAATGTCGTTTTGCGCGAATGCGCTGATCTGGGCCATGCCGGCGACGCTTGTCGCCGGCTGGTTGCGCGTGCCGAGCCGCGCGTGCCCGACGCACGCCGAGCCCCCCGCCGATGCCGCCGGCCAGCCGCAAGCATGCCGTGGCCATTTCGTCGAAGCCGCGCTGGCCGCCGCGCTCGGCCTTGGGATCGCCCAGATCATCGGTGCAATGTGGCCCCACCCACGGCCGTTCGCGATCGGCTTGGGACACGCATGGATCGCCCACGTTGACGACGCATCGCTGCCCAGCGACCATACCACGCTCGCCTTCTCAGTCGCCTGCAGCCTACTGCTGCACGCCGGCACCCGGGTGGCCGGAGCAGCCCTCACGTTGGCCGGGTTGATGGTCGGCTGGGCCCGCATCTATGCCGGCATCCACTTCCCACTGGATGTCGGCTGCGGCATGCTGCTCGGCATGGCGTGCGCCGTGCTCGCTCACCGTCTCGCGCCATGGGCCGTGCCGCCCCTGTTGCGCTGCGGTGAGCCGCCCTATCGGTTCCTGTGCGCGGCGCTGATCCGGCGTGGCTGGGCGGTGGCGTAGGAGCATTCGCACCGAAAAGGCGCGCGGTCTGCGCCTGATTGATACAGGGATGATCCGCACGGGCTTGCACGTCGCGCCATGGAGACTATCCTAGTTGATGCCGCAAATGGCCAGGAACTTGAGCGTCGCGCGCGACGCTGCCGAGCCGTGCATGACCAGAATCGAGAAACGCCGCGTCAGCGGTTGCGGCGCCAGCGACACGCTGGTCAGGCGCGCATCCTCATGCCGCATCGCCATCGCCGACACGAAGCCCACGCCCATGCCGGCGCGCACCGCCTCCTTCACTCCCTCGACGCCGGCCAGCTCCAACGCGACCCGCGCGAGCGCGCCGGCCCGCGCAAACGCGCGCTCCACCTCGTGCCGCACGCCGGAGCCCGACTCACGCCAAATCAGCGGAAACTGACTAATCCGCGACAACGATGCGGCTTCATCGGTAGCCAGCGGGTGACCGACTGGCACGATCGCGACAATCTCGTCGTCGTGCCACGGATACACGCATGTGCCGACCGGTAGCTCGGCAGGCACACCGCCTTCAATCAGCGCGATGTCCAACTCCTGCAGCACATGGCAGACATCGCTTGTATTGCCATAGGTGGTGCGGATCTCGATATTAGGATGGGCGCGGTGAAAATCCGCGACCAAATACGGCAGCAGATAGCTGGCTGGCGTCGTGCTGGCGCCGATGCGCAGTGTGCCACGTTCCAGACCCCGCAACGCGTCGCGCAGTGCATGCGCTTGGCGCCACGTGTCGCGCAGCCGCGCGGCATGCACGGCCAGCTGCCGGCCAGCGTCCGTGAGCCGCACGCCACGGCCGTCGCGCACGTACAACGGCTCGCCGAATTCCTCTTGCAGCAGCCGCAGCTGTCCGGACACCGCAGGTTGCGACAAATGCACCGCTTCGGCCGCCCGGCTAATGTTCTGATGTTCCGCGACAGCGGCAAAGGTCAAAAGTTGATCAGGGGTCATGCGCTCAAACTATCAGTTAAGCCGATATTTTACATTCTAAATGACGATTTTTCATATCTATATATCCAATTTAGGATGGGGCTATCGAGGTCACCTGTCACTTGAACGCCATGTCCATCCTAATTTCCGAGTCTTCCTCGCCGTCGCGGAGCACGTCAGCGGGCGCTGTCACAGCGTCACGTCGCGGGCTGCTCAACGGCGTGCTGTTCGTCGCGCTATTTGCCTTCGCGGTCACCCAATTGGCCGCGTGGCCACTCATCGCCGGGCTCGGCATGAGCCCGCTGATCGTCGGCATTGCGTGCGGTGCGGTGTACGGCAACGCATTGCGCGTCGCCATGCCAGACAGTTGGGCTGCCGGCGTGAACTTCTCCGCGCGCAAGCTGCTGCGCATCGCGGTCGCATTCTTTGGGCTACGCGTCAGTCTGCAGGAAATCGCGCAAGTCGGGCTGGCCGGGCTGGCGATGTCCGTCGTGGTCGTCGCTACAACGCTGGCTATCGGCTGGTGGGTCGGAACCCGATGGCTGAAGTTGGACCGGGACACCGCGCTGCTCACGGCCGCGGGCAGCGCAATCTGCGGCGCAGCGGCAGTCGTCGCGTTCGAGTCCACGTTGCAATCTAAGCCACACAAGAGTGCGATGGCGGTCGGCACGGTGGTGCTGTTTGGCACGCTGTCGATGTTCGTCTATCCGCTAATGGCCAATGCCGGATGGCTTCACCTGGACGCGACCGGACTCGGCCTATACTTCGGCGGCACCATCCACGAGGTGGCACAGGTGGTCGGCGCCGCCAGCGCGATCAACGCGCAAACGGTACACGTGGCGACGATCGTCAAGATGACGCGTGTGATGCTGCTGGTGCCAGCGATTTTCGTGGTCGCCGGCTTCATCGCCCGTGCCGCGCGCAATGCGCAGCCGGCCGGCAGTAGCACGCGGCGCGGCAAGTTGCCCGTGCCGTGGTTCGCGCTCGGCTTCCTCGTGCTGGTGCTAGTGAACTCGCTGCACGTGATCCCGTTGCATGCGTCCTACATTCTTAATAGTCTAGATACCTTCGCACTGACGATGGCGATGACCGCGCTCGGGATCGAAACTCGGGTCGCGCAGATTCGCGAGGCTGGGCCACGTGCGCTGATCGCCGGCGCGCTGCTACAGCTCTGGCTGATCGCTGGGGGTTACGCGCTGACGCTCGGTGTCGAGCGCTGGCTCGGCTAGAGCGTGTTATGCACTTTGCAAGATAGGCGCGGCATGAACGAGCATGAGCATGAGCATGGCAAAGACAACGAAATGCAAGCCGACGAGTGACGCCTTCGACAACTGCTGCCATGTCCTTGCTTCGTTCCAGCTCTCGCCTACTCGCCGTAATCAAGCTACGTACGATCGTCATTCACCCCTTGTCGACGCATCGCGATAGCATGCGCCCCAAGCCTGCTTCAACGCAAACGCCATCTATTCTTCGGTGTATCTTTCCTTCTTCACGACATGACCTTCTGCTTGTCAAGGTTGCATCATGCCGGTTTTTCTACTTTTGAATGGCCCAGATTTTTGGGTCAGCCTCACAACCTTGACTCTTCTGCCCTGCACTCCGATTTCAGGTTCTTATGGAATGCCTCGATCTTCCAGCGCATGGCATACCAGTTTAATTTTTTGAGTGCCTCGGCGCGCGAGCTGACTGGCATACCAGTAGTCAGTTCCCACCCAATGCGAGCTAGTCCATAAAGCGTATCGATCATCGGACGGCACCGATCCATGTAATTGAGCGGCCACTTTTTAACCCTATCCGCCTGAATGCCCCCACAACTGTGGCACGCATTCTATGCTTATGAGCAGGCGGCCCAGCCGCGTGCCCTCCCAGTGGACGCCGGGGCACCTGGGCCAGTTCCGGCGCCATATGACGCAGGTCCGTCTCAATGGCGAGTCGCTGTATTGCTAATGCTATCCGGTCGATGCCAGTTCGATAATGGGGCATGTAGCCATTGAATACGGCGATTGGGTCACGCATCGCAAAACGCGCGATCACGGTGAGCTCGCCTACCGTGTCGCGGTGGTGGTCAAGACAACCGCATTTGACATGACCGAGAATACGCTGTAGTGGCAGCATCTGGCACCGGGCAGGACATCGACCGCCTGGCCGGGCCGCTCTAGATGCGGAAGCGATCTGGATCGGTACGCTAACGACAGCAAAAAGCCGGCGCGCGTCACATCAAAGGACAGGACGACGGCCTTCGGTGGCAAGGAGACACGCGATGAGCAAACTAAACAAGACGATTCGCGTAGCTACTGACGTCGGTGGTACTTTCACCGACCTGGTGTACTTCGAGGTCGATCCGGACACAGGCCGGCAATCGGTACGGACTGCCAAGTCGGATACGACGCCGCCTAACTACGAGCAGGGCATCCTCGACGTACTAAAAAAGGCCGATGTGGATTTGAGCGTTGTTACCTTCCTCGCGCACGGCACCACCGTAGTGATCAATGCGCTGACCGAACGCCGTGGCGTCAAGACGGGACTGATCACGACGCAAGGCTTTGGCGACACGCTAGAAATTGCGCGTGCCAACCGGCCTGACTTTTTCAATTTGAGCTGGGTCAAACCCGCGCCATTTGTGCCGCGCTACCTGCGTCGTGAAATACCGGGGCGCCTGCATGTGGACGGCAGCGAGCGCGAGCCGCTGGACCTATCCGGCCTGCCCGCCATCGTCGACACATTCCGCGCCGAAGGGGTGGAAGCAGTCGCGATCTGCCTGCTACACGCCTATGCCAATCCGGTGCACGAACAAGCGGTGCTGGCCGGTGTGCGTCGGCTCTGGCCACAGGCGTCGGCGGTGGCATCGCACCAAATCACGCGCGAGTGGCGGGAATACGAGCGCTCCAGTACCGCGGTACTGTCCGCCTATGTGCAGCCCATCGCCGCGCGCTACCTGCAGCGGCTTGAAGATGGATTGCGATCGAACGGCTATCGGGCGCCGCTCTATGTGATGCAATCAAACTGCGGTGTCGACACCGTGGCTCACGCCCGAGAAATCCCGATTACGATGGTGGAGTCGGGGCCGGCCAGCGGCTTCTGGGGAGCGGCCGAACTGGGCCGTCTGATCGACGAGCCCAATGTGCTCGCGCTCGATATCGGCGGCACCACGGCCAAATGCGCACTGATCAAGGACGAGCAGATCTCCATCAAAACGGACTATTGGATTGAGCGCGACCGGACGCATGCCGGCTATCCGATCATGGTACCTGTGGTCGATATGGTCGAGATCGGCAATGGTGGCGGCTCGATCGCGTGGATCGATGAATTCGACAAGCTGCATGTCGGCCCGCAATCGGCCAGCGCATCGCCTGGTCCTGCAGCCTACGGTCGCGGCGGCACCAACGTGACCACCACCGATGCAAACCTGATTCTGAACCGCATCAATAAGGATTATTTCTGCGGCGGTACGTTCATTGCCGACATGGACGCCGTGGCCCGGGCCATGGCACCGCTGACCGAGCGGCTACGGCTGTCGCCTCAGGCAATCGCGCGCGGCATTATTCGGATCGCCAACGACAACATGGCGAATGCGCTGAAGTTGGTGTCACTCAGCCGGGGCCATGATCCGCGTGACTTCACGCTGCTCGCCTTCGGTGGCGGCGGCGCGATGCACGCCGTTGCGCTCGCGCAGGAACTAGGCGTGAAAAAGGTGGTGATTCCGCGTGGTGCGTCTGTCTTTTCTGCGTGGGGCATGACGATGTCCGACCTGCGTCGCGACTGCTTCGTCAACCGCCTCTTTGAGATGGATCGTCCGGATGCGGCGCTCGGTGCGCAAGCGCTGCTCGAACAGCTGTCGCATGATGCAACGGCACAGTACGCGACCGAGGGCATCGGCGCCGACGCTATCGAATTGGCCCTGTACTGCAAGATCCGTTACCAGAACCAGGAGCATGCGGTCGAGGTGCCGCTGCGGCAAGGTGAACGCTTCGCCACGCATTGGGCCGATATCGTTGCCCGCTTTCACGCCAGCTACGAGCAACAGTACACCTATCGGCTCGACGCCCCGCTGGAGATCGTCGGCTTTCATATCGTCGCCGTGGCAGAAATCGGCAAGCTCAACCTGGCCGAGCTGCCAGTCACCGGCGCCACGGTTCAGGCTGCGGCAAAAGGCCGTCGCACCGTCGACTATGCGCTCGAAGGGCGGCTCGAAGCGATCGTCTACGACGCGGAACGCATCGAGCCTGGCATGCGCTTCGCCGGTCCGGCAATGATTGAGGACCCCGGCACGACCATCGTGGTCCACCCGAACAACGCCGTGAGCGTCGACCGCCTCGGCAACTTTCACATCACTCTTTCCGTGTGAGCCATCATCATGAGCCACAGTGATAAGACCGATATCTTCACGCTCGATATCATTCAGAATGCACTACAAGCCATCGCCGACGAGATGTTCACCGCGATGCGCAAGACCGCGATGAGCCCGATCATCTACGAGGTGCTCGACATGGGGACTGGCATCACCGATGCGCAAGGCAATATCGCCAGCTCCGGCGCCGGTATCCCTGCCTTTGTTGGCGTGCTGGACAAGGCAGTGCGCCGCATTTTGGTTGAGCACGACCAACCAGGCGACATCGAGCCGGGTGACATCTTCATTACCAACGACCCGTACTCGGGCGGCGTGACGCATCTGAACGACGTGGTACTGTCGATGCCGGTTTTCGTTGGCGACGACATCGTCGCGTGGACGGCCAATATTGCTCACTGGAACGATGTGGGTGGCATGGTCCCGGGATCGTTCTCCACCGATGCAACCGATATCTTCCAGGAAGGGCTGCGCCTGGCCGCGGTAAAACTGATCTCACGCGGCAAGCCGATGCGTCCCGTGATGCAGATTCTGCGCTATAACACGCGCATGCCCGACTTCATGGAAGGTGATCTTTGGGCAGGCATCGCTGCCGCGCGCAGCGGCGCGACACGCTTGATTGAACTGACCCAAAAGTACGGTAAAGCAATGTTCCTGCAGGCAATGCAAGACTTCATGAACTACGGTGAAAAGGTCTCGCTGAAAGCACTGCGCCACACGCCGAAAGGGCGCTTCGAACTGGCCGAACCTCAAGACGACGGCAAGGTGTACAAAGTAGTCGTTGAAATCGGCGACAACGGAATGATCGTCGACTTGCGCGACAATCCGGACCAGGTCCATGGGCCGGGCAATCTTAGCCGCGACGGCACGGTAGTGGCTGCCCAGATGGCATTTAAGTCGATCACCGAGCCGAACGGCAGCGCCAACGGCGGCACCTTCCGGCCGCTGAAGGTCGTGACACGGCCTGGTTCGCTGTTTGATGCGCGTAGCCCCGCGGCAGAAGGATTTTACTTTGAAAACCTGATCCGGGTGCACGATCTGATCCTACGCTGTCTTGCACCGCATCTGCCCGGCCGCATCCCCGCCGGCAGTTTCTCGTCGATATGCGCCACTGTGATTGGCGGCCCCCATCCGAAAACCGCGCGCATTTTCACGCTGATCGAGCCCGAGATCGGCGGATGGGGAGCAAAGCGGGATCGCGACGGCAACAGCGCGATGTTCTCCGCAATGCATGGCGAGACATACAACTGCCCGGCCGAGATCTGCGAAGCGCGCTATGGCGTCTATGTTGAGTGCATGGAACTGAACGACGAACCAGGGGGATACGGGCAATATCGCGGCGGCCGCGGCATCCGGCTCGATTATCGGATCCGCTCCGACGGCAGCTTCCTGACCTGCGGATATACGCGCGCCAAAGTGCCACCGTGGGGCCAGGCGAACGGACGTGACGGTTCACTCAATTTCGTCGAGGTTGTGCGCGCCGACGGCCGCAGCGAGCGCTACGCCATGGCCAGCGGCGTCAAGCTCGATCGCGGCGATGTGGTCCGCGTGCGTACGGGCTCAGGCGGTGGATACGGTGATCCGTCGATGCGCGATCCCGATGCGGTTCGCGACGACATTCGAAATGGCTATATCTCTGTCGAGCTGGCACGCGAAGTCTATCATTGGGAGGGGAGCGTGCGACTACATCATGCAGGCCAGATCTGAAAGTATCAGATCACCACAGGTCGAATAGATAAACGCGAGTCGTGAGCCGCCGCCAGTCTGCGCTTGCGGTTTGCGGGTGGACCATAGAAAGTCCATGTATGCGATTCGCACACATCGGTTGTCGTCCAATTGAAATCTTAGCTATCTTCAACCGCATACGGAAACGATGTGTATCAGCACCATAATCTATGCTGAACTGCAGCACGGCGTCGAAAGGTGTTCAAGACCGGATCATAACCGCCGACAGGTAGACGATTTCGTGTTCCATTTAGAAACGTTGGACTATGGAGTTAAAGCCGCTGCCCATTATGGCGACATTCGCGCGACGCTTGAACGTAAGGGGCAGGTAATCAGTGTAAACGAGCTGCATATTGCAGCGCTCAGATGTTGGCACAAGCGGTGCAACTTGTGACTGGGCGGAGCGTGAAGCTTGCCTTTGCCGACCAAGGTTATACAGCAGCAGAAGACTCGCTCACGACGACGAGCGTTTGCCCGAAACGCTCGTCGGCTTGCATTTCCTCGTCTTTGCCATACTCATGCTCGTTCATGCCTCGCCTATCTTGCAAAGTGCATAACACGCTCTAGCCCAGTGGTACGGTAGTCAATGGTATCGTGACGGCAGGCGCGGCCCGGCTTGCGGTGCCGCGCGGGCGCAGCGGCCATCGGACGCCGGAACACTGGCTGCCAGCGGCCGCTGTCCGTCGCTACGCTGTCCCAGGACTGTGATGATGAGCTACGAACTGTACTACTGGCCGGGCCTACAGGGCCGCGGTGAATTCGTCCGCCTAGCGCTCGAAGAGGCAGGTGCAGATTATCTTGATATCGCGCGCCTGCCGCCGTCCGGTCGCCGCGAGGACGCGAATCCGCAGGGCACGGAGCACGGCATCGACGCGATGATGTCGATCCTACAAAGCCAAACCGAGCCTTGCATCCCCTTCGCTCCCCCCTTCCTGCGCGACGGCACGACACTCGTCGCGCAGACCGCTAACATCCTGCTGTACCTGGGGCCCCGGCTCGGCCTGGCGCCCGCGGATGAAGCGCAGCGCCACTGGGTCCATGGGCTGCAGTTAACCATTGCCGACATGGTGACCGAGGCGCACGACACACACCACCCGATCGCCAGCGCGTTGTATTTTGAGCAGCAGCGCGACACCGCCCGGCAGCGCGCCGCCGACTTTATCGCCAACCGGATACCGAAGTTCATGCACTATTTCGAGCGTGTGCTCGAGCAGAACCCCACGGGATGCGCGCACCTGGTCGGCGCGACATTGAGTTACGCAGACCTGTCGATGTTCCAACTTATCGACGGACTGCGCTACGCGTTTCCGCGCGCCACCGCCCGCTTCGCGACACACTATCCGAAGCTCACGGCACTATATGAAGCAGTGCGCGCGCGGCCACGCATCGCCGCGTACCTGGCGTCGCCTCGCCGCATCCCGCACAATGAGTCGTGCGTGTTCCGGCACTACGCGGAACTGGACGCCAGTTGACCCATCGTCACCAGCGCCGTGCTGGCCTTTGCTCAAGCTGCGCACCCGCGCGCAACGCCTGTTCAAGCTGTCCGACGAGCATACGATGCTGCTGTGGACCACCCTTGCCGGCTTGGTTGGCGCTGCCGCGACCGTCGTATTCCGCGTCGGCATCGACTGGCTGGAACCGCTCGTTGACCCCGACGCGATCGGACTGGTGCAGATCGCGCGCGACCTACCATGGTACGCGCGGCTTGCGCTGCCCAGCGTCGGCGGCGCCGCGGCCGGCATCACGTCCGCGTACAGCACCCCGATCGCCGGCGCGCTGTTCGTCACCGAAATCGTGCTGGGCTCAATCGCGATGGAGCGCTTCGGGCCGATCATCGTGTCATCCGTGGGCTTGGCCGATGGGTGCCGCCCCTGCCCTGGCGGCTCGCACTGGGCGGCGCGTTGGTAGGCGCCTTATCGATCCAGGCACCGCAAGTGTGGGGCAACGGCTATAGCGTGGTGAACGCCATCCTGCACCAGCCGTGGACCTGGCAAGCGCTGGTCGCAGTGCTGATATTCAAGGTGGCGGCGACTTGCGCGGCAGTCGGCTCAGGCGCGGTCGGCGGTATTTTCACGCCGACGCTGTTCGTCGGCGCGGTGCTCGGCGCAATCTACGGACTCGCGGCCCATGCGCACTTGCCGCTCGCCACGTCGGCGCCGTTCGCGTATGCCATCGTCGGGATGGGAGCTTTCCTCGCGGCAGCGACCCATGCGCCGTTGATGGCGATCCTGATGATCTTCGAGATGACGCTCAGCTACCAGGTCGTGCTGCCGTTGATGCTGGCCAGCGTGATCGCCTATTTCATCGCGCGGGCCTTGGCCGAGACCTCAATGTACGAAGTTACGCTACGGCGCAACCGCGAGCGTCGTGAACGGCTGCGCCTGAAGGCCACGCAGATGCGCAAACTGGTGCGCCCGGCTGACACCGTCCTTGGCCTGGAGGCGAGCGTATCGGACATGACGCGCGTATTTCTCGCCTATCCGGTCAAGTACATCTATATCGTCGACGCCGCCGGCTGGTTCCAAGGCGTGGTCGCGTTAAAGGACATCACCTCCGATCCACTCGATCAGCACGGTCCACGCGAGCGCCGCGCGCACGATTACCTGTGCAGAGATTTCGCCGCGCTGACGCCGGACATGCCGCTTGCCGCCGCGCTGCAGCACTTTCTCGCCTTCCAAGGCGAGCGGCTACCCGTTGTCGCATCGATGCGGGTACCTAAATTGCTAGGCGTAGCCTACAAGACCTCGCTGTTGCAGGCATACTTCCGGATGAATGCCAGCGACTGAGCCGCGCCGCGTGCGGCGCGTCGCCGCGATGGCAAGACGCAACGGATTCACTACCATGGATTCGGAGGGTGCGATATGTCTGAACAATCGACTCCTGCGCAGCGGCGCGACCAGGCTGGCTGGATCTTCGTGCATATCGAAGGTGCGCCGTACGAACGTGGCCTACAGCACGGCCAGTTGCTTGCCCGCGAGATCAACAGCGCGATCCGCACCGCGCAATATCTGGTCAAGTGGGATACCGGCGAGGAGTTCGACACCTTCGTGAACGCCGCCATCGACCAGTTCACCGACCGTGTCGATGACGAGTTCACCGCCGAGATGCGCGGCATTGCCGATGGCGCGCAGGTGCCCTACGAACAGGTGCTCGCCTGGAACGGCTACATGGAACTGCTGCAAAGCTGGTGGCCCGCGCATGTCAGCCAAACACGGCCGCAACTCGCCGGCAAGCCATGGCGCGGGCGCCTCGGCCATCACTGCAGTGCGTTCATTGCAACCGGCAGCGCCACGCGCGATGGTCGCATCGTGATGGCGCACAACTCGTGGGACCGCTATGCGGCCGGCGATGCGTTTAACGTGATCTTCGATATCGTGCCCGACGAGGGCAACCGAATTCTCATGCAGGGGCTGCCCGGCTGCATCTCCAGCTTAACGGACTTTTGGATTACGTCAGCGGGCCTCATGGTGACCGAGACGACGATCTCCAATTTTGTCGGCTACAACCCCTCCGGCTCGCCGGAGTTCTACCGTTCGCGCAAGGCAACACAGTACGCAGATAGCATCGGTTCGTGGTGCGAGCGCTTTGCGACTGACAACAACGGCGGCTACGTGAATAGCTGGCTGCTCGGCGACACCAAAACCGGCGAAATTGCGCGCTATGAGCTCGGGCTACATTATTCCGGGTTCGAGGCCACCACGGACGGCTTTTACAGCGGCTTCAACACGGCCAACGACTTAAAGATCCGCAACCAAGAATGCATCAGCGAGGGGGATGACTATAACGACGTGCGACGCAATGGCGCGCGCCGGCTGCGCTGGATGCAATTGATGGAAAAGCACCGAGGCCGAATCGATGCCGAACTGGCCAAGGAAATCATCGCCGACCATTACGATGTGTACCTCGACCGCGACGATCATCCAAGCTCGCGCACCCTCTGCGGCCACCTGGAACTGGACGACGCCCGCTTTGGCGGCGCCGATCATGGTCCGTTCAATCCATGGGGCGCCAACGACGGCAAGGTGGTCGACAGCGACATGGCGGTGCGGCTCGAATTGTGGGCGCGTTGGGGTCACCCATGCGGCCGGCCGTTCGACGCACAAGCGTTTATGCGCCGCCATCCACAGTGGAATTGGCTCAACGGTTACATGCGCGATCGCGCGTCCCAGCCTTGGATACTGTTCGACGCGGTCCGTTAATCACCTGCCGGCGCGCGGCGCGGCGCACCCTCGCGGAACGCGGGCACATAGGTTGCGCAAGCATCGCTATCGCGCTTCAGTGGAGGGCCTACACCATGAATCCATTCATGTCACCTCCGATGGCGGCGTTGGCCGCGGCCATCGTCAGCACGCCGCTCATCGCCGTCGTGCCGGGCGACAACGGTGTACCCGACGTGGTCCATGCTCCGCACGCGCGACACGCCGGCAGCACGGTATCGTCCGCCGTTCCTGGCGTGCCACAGAGGGACGGTGCCGTGCCGATCGAGCACTGGCAGACCATTGAGTTGCCGACGCCCCGACCGGACGCTGCCGCGAGGCCTGCACGGCATGTCAAGATCCGAACATGAGCAGCACAGTATCACCCATGCGCCTGCTGCCCGCCCGTTGCCTCGCCTGGAAACTTGACGAATGAACGCCACCGACCCAATCGACCAGCAAATCAGCCAGACGCTGCGAGATGTGCGCTACCCGGCCACGCGCGACGCGCTAGTAGCCGCCGCCTGCTCGGCAGGTGCCAGCAACGACGTGCTACTCGCGCTGCAGGCACTACCCGAGCGTGACTACCCGGATCCGCAGTCGGTCGCGCGCTGGATCGGCAGTGCGGCGGGCCCCGGCCTGTCCGCTTAGCGTACACGCGCGGCGACACGCTCAGCGAGGCTCCCCGCCCGATGGCCGAACACCGCCGCACCGAAGAACGCTGCCAGCACGTTCTCTGCCATTTCGTTGGTCACGTGCGGGTCCGACGCATGGAAGCACTGGATGCCGTCGCACAAGGCCATCAGGCCAAGCGCAAGTTGTGCGGCCGGCACGATTGGCCTGATGCCCAGACGCGCGCAGAACGCATCGATGAAATACGCGATGTCCGCGCGGGTCTGTTTCGACAGCGCATTGAGCCGCGCACGAAACTTCGCGTCACGCGTGGCCAACAACCGCGCCTGCATCCACACTAGGAAACACTTGTTTTCGCAGTACAGCGTACTGTAGTACGTCAGAATCCGCGCCTCGATGTCCTGCGCGCTGCCCTGTAGATCGAAAATGCGCTGCAACGCCTGCTGAATATCGCCCTGATCGCGCTTCAGCAACGCCAGCAGCAACTCCGCCTTGTCCTTGAAGTTTGAATAGAACGCCCCGCGCGTGTAGCCGGCTGCCGCGGCGACATCCTCGACACTGGACGCGTCGAATCCTTTTTTCATGAAAAGCGTCTGCGCAGCGTCCATCAGGCGCTGACGCGTCTGCTCCCGGCTTTGCTCTCGCGTGAGCCGGGTACGGGGGCGAGCACGAGACGTCGACATGGCCGCATGATATCACCATCGGCCACGTCAATACACTTTTGCATCTGGATACAACAGTGCATTAAAATACGATTTAGTATTCAGCGGGCGGGTGCGACGTCACGCGCATCACAGGCGTGTCCGGGCGACGCATCGGCTCATTGCGTCCGTCGCCTCTCGCCGGAGTTGCCGTGAAAGCTCTCGTTTTGCATTCCGCCCCGCGTCGTCGCCCGCGCCTGGCGCCGTGCACGACCGCCGTCGCCAGCGCGCTGGGTGCGCTCGTGCTGCTTAACGCGTGCCGCGACCGTGCCGCCCCGGCCATGCCGGCTCGACCGGTCGTGGCGGCCACCGTGCACAGCGCCACAGCCGGCGCCGTTGCCGCGACAATCGTCCCCGGCGAAGTGGCCGCGCGATTCTCGACGCCGCTGTCGTTTCGCGTCAGCGGCAAACTGATCGAGCGCCGGGTCCATCTGGGCGACGCCGTACGCGCCGGGCAGATCGTCGCGCAACTCGATCCCGCCGATGCGCGTAAGAACGCTGCAAGCGCCGCCGCACAGTTGAGCGCGGCCGAGCACCGGCTGCTGTTCGCGCGACAGCAACTCAAGCGCGACCGCGCGCAGGCGCAGTTAAACCTGATCAGCAAACTGCAACTCGAGCAAACCGAAGACAACCATGCCGCGGCCCTCGCGCAGCGCGATGCCGCCGCTCAGCAAGCCGCGCTGGCAAAGGATCAGCTCGGCTACACTACGCTCGCCGCCGACCACGAGGGGGTGATCACGCAGGAACTGGCGGACACTGGACAGAACCTATCGGCCGGACAAGCGGTCTACCAACTCGCGTGGTCTGGCGCGCTGGACGTGATCTGCGACCTGCCGGAGCGCACACTGGCCTTCATCGGTCCCGGCACAAAGGCCCATGTCACGCTTGCCGCGTTGCCTGGCCAGGCGTTCACCGCGACGCTGCGCGAGTTGGCGCCGTCCGCCGATCCGGCCAGCCGGACCTATCGCGCCAAGCTCACGCTCGAGTTGCCCCGCGGCGGCGCCGACACGGTACGCCTGGGCATGACCGCCCGCGTGGCCTTCCAGCCGCACGCCACGCGCGCGGTCAGCCATGACATCGTCCTGCCCGCCACCGCGCTGTTCCATCAAAACGAACGCCCCGCGGTATGGGTGATTCGTGCCAATGCCGCGTCACGCGACGCCGGCCAGCCGCGCGATGCGCGCAAACAGGACGTGGGCACGCTGGAGCTGCGGCCGGTCACGGTGTCGCACTACACCGAACGCACCGTGGTGGTCAGCGCCGGACTGACCGACGGCGAGCGCGTCGTGCTACGCGGCGTGCACACGGTCAGCGCGGGCGAACAGGTCAAGCCCGTCGCGCCGCTGCATCCGGAGGATTTCGCGCTATGACCGGCGCTCAATACAAACCGCCCGGTCATGCGCACGACGAAGGACGCTTCAACCTATCCGCCTGGACACTGCGGCACCAGGCATTGGTGGTCTTCGTGCTGGTGCTAGTCACGCTTGCCGGCATCCTGTCGTACCGGAATCTATCGCAATCGGAAGATCCGCCGTTCACCTTCAAGGTGATGGTGATCCAGACACGGTGGCCCGGCGCTGATGCCCAGCAGGTCCAGCAGCAAATCACCGACCGGATCGCACGCAAGCTACAGGAAACCCCAAAGATCGACTTCCTGCGCAGCTACTCACGCCCTGGTGAGTCGCTGCTGTTCTTCACGATTAAGGATTCGGCTCCGGCCTCGGCCGTGCCAGACACGTGGTACCAAATCCGCAAGAAGATCGGCGACATCGCCCATACCTTGCCGCCCGGCGTGCAGGGACCCTTTTTCAACGACGAGTTCGGTGACGTCTACACGAACATCTATGCGCTGGAGGGCGACGGGTTTTCCGCCGCGCAGCTGCACGACTACGCGGACCAGTTGCGCGGCGAGTTGCTGCGCGTACCCGGCGTCGCAAAAGTCGATTACTTCGGCGATCCGAACCAGCACATCTATATCGAGATTTCGAACGCGCAGTTGTCCCGGCTCAGTATCAGCCCCCAACAACTCGCCCATGCGATCAACACGCAAAACGCCGTCGTGGCGGCCGGCGTGCTGACCACCGCCGATGATCGCGTATTCGTGCGACCGAGCGGCCAATACAATCATGTTGACGCGCTCGCCGATACACTGGTGCGCATCAACAACCGTTCGTTCCGGCTGGGCGACATCGCCACAATCCGCCGCGACTACGATGATCCGCCGGTCACGCAGATGCGCTTCAACGGCCGCCCGGTGCTCGGCATCGGCGTGACGATGCAGCCAGACGGCGACGTGATCAAGCTCGGCAAGGCGCTGGACGCGCGCGTCGCGCAGTTGCGCACGCAGTTGCCTGCCGGGCTGGCACTGACCGAGGTCTCCAGCATGCCGCATGCCGTGTCGCATTCCGTGGATGACTTTATGGAGGCCGTCGCCGAGGCGGTCGGCATCGTGCTGGTGGTCAGCCTCGTATCGCTCGGGCTGCGCACCGGGATGGTCGTGGTCATCTCGATCCCAATCGTGCTAGCCGTGACCGCACTGGTGATGGGCCTGTTCAATATCGGGCTACATAAGGTATCGCTTGGCACGCTGGTGCTCGCCCTCGGCTTGCTGGTCGATGATGCGATCATTGCGGTCGAGATGATGGCAGTCAAGCTTGAACAAGGGTGGAGCCGCGCGAAAGCCGCTGCATTCGCGTACACCAGCACCGCGTTTCCAATGCTCACCGGCACGCTGGTCACCGTGTCCGGTTTCCTACCCATTGCGTTGGCCAAGTCCACCACCGGCGAATACACCCGCTCGATCTTTGAGGTATCAGCGATCGCGTTGCTGTTATCGTGGCTCGCCGCGGTGATCGTGATCCCACTGCTCGGCTATCACATGCTGCCCGAGCGCAAGCGGCCCGCCGTTCCCGAAGCGCAGAGGCACGCAGACGAACGCGAGCAAAAGCCGGTACACGGACACAAGCAACGGAATAGGCAAGAACAAGAACAAGAACAAGAACAAGAACAAGAGCACGATATCTACGACACGCGCTTTTACGCACGCCTGCGCGTATGGATCACCTGGTGCGTCAAGCACCGCTTCGTCGTGCTAGCCGTGACGTTCGTGCTTTTCTTAGTCGCGCTCGGCGGCTTCGGGCTAGTCGCGCAGCAGTTCTTCCCGAGTTCGGACCGGCCAGAGTTGTTGATCGACGTGCGGCTGAACGAAAGCGCATCATTCGACGCGACGTTGCGGGAAACGCAGCGCATCGAGGCGCTGCTCAAAGGGCGGCCGGAGATCGACCATGCGATCAGCTTCGTGGGCAGCGGCGCGCCGCGCTTCTACCTGCCGCTAGACCAGCAACTGCAACTGCCCAACTTCGCGCAGTTCGTCATCACCGCAAAGTCCGTCCAGGATCGTGACGCGCTCGCGCGCTTGCTCGACGACAAGCTCACGACCGACTTCAGTGATGTTCGCACGCGGCTGTCCCGACTAGAGAACGGCCCGCCGATCGGCTATCCGGTGCAATTCCGCATCAGCGGCGACGACATCGCGACGGTACGCGCCATCGCCACGCAAGTCGCCTCGGTGATGCAGGACGACGCTCGCACGCGCAATGTTCAATTCGATTGGGACGAGCCCGGGCAACGCTCGGTGCATTGGGTGGTCGACCAAGCCAAGGCTCGCGAGTTAGGCGTATCGTCGCAGGATATTGCTAGCTTCCTGCAGATGTCGCTGTCCGGCTACACTGTCACGCAATACCGCGAGCGCGACAAGCTAATCGAAGTGGACTTGCGCGCGCCCCGCAACGAGCGTGTTGACCCGTCGGCGCTCGCGTCGCTGGCGATGCCCACGCCGTCCGGGCCAGTGCCGCTCGGCACGCTCGGGCGACTGTCGTACGGGCTCGAATACGCGGTGATCTGGGAGCGCGATCGGCAACCGACGATCACGGTGCAATCCGATGTGCGTGGCGGCGTACAGGGCATTGACGTCACCCAGTCAATCGACAAGGCATTGGCGGGGCTGCGTGCGAAGCTGCCGGTAGGCTACCGCATCGAGGTCGGCGGCTCGGTCGAGGAAAACGCGAAAGCGCAAGCATCGATCAATGCGCAACTGCCGCTAATGATCATCGCTGTGCTGACCTTGCTGATGATCCAGCTGCAGAGCTTCTCACGCGTGATGATGGTGATGCTCACCGCACCGCTCGGGCTGATCGGCGTGGTCGCCGCGCTGCTCGCGTTTGGCCAGCCGTTCGGCTTTGTCGCGCTGCTTGGCGTGATCGCGATGTTCGGCATCATCATGCGTAACTCCGTGATCCTGGTCGACCAGATCGAGCAGGATATCGCGGCCGGACATGGCCGTCTTGCTGCCATCGTCGGCGCGACGGTGCGCCGTTTCAGACCCATCACCCTGACTGCCGCCGCTGCAGTGCTGGCGCTGATCCCGCTGCTGCGCAGCAATTTCTTCGGCCCAATGGCGACAGCGCTGATGGGCGGCATCACCAGCGCCACCGTATTGACGCTGTTCTACCTGCCCGCGCTGTACGCTACGTGGTTCCGCGTGCGTAACGACGAAACCCAGTCGCCGCAGGAGGCACGATGATGCGCCGTTTTTCGAGCGTGCTGTTGTCACCCCTATCGACGCCGGAGCCCGTGTCAAGCTTGTCCTTCATGTCGGAGACAATGGCCCGGCTTACGCCCGTCATCCATTTGCGGGACCCCTCCGCGCCGCGTCGTCAGCCGGCAAGCGGCGATCGCGGCGACAGCATGCGTGGCCACGGCGTGCGCCACGCGGATTGGCCTCGCTGCGTTGTCGCGCCCTCTCGTGTCGTCTCGTGCCTGGCCGTGCCTTGTGCGTTGTGCCTTATTGGCGCACCGCCACCCACGCGGCGCGCAGGGCTGGCATAGGCCGTGCTACGAACATACGAGACTGAACACAGCGCTGTTCACCTTACCGGGAGAAGACCATGAGTGACCACGTATATAAACAGATCGAGTTGACCGGATCGTCGACACAATCCATCCAGCACGCCATCGAGAACGCAATCGAGAAGGCGTCGCAGACCTTGCGCAACCTGCATTGGTTTGAGGTCACCGACACGCGCGGCCATATTGAGAACGGCAAGGTCATTCACTGGCAGGTCAGCCTGAAGGTCGGCCTGCGCATCGAGGACTAATCCGCCGTTGCCGAGCCGACGTGGCACCACTCACGCCGCCTGCCGCGGCCCCCTCGCATCCAGCGCGACGATGCGGTACCCGTGCCCGTATAGCGGCTGAATCGCCCATCCGTTCTCGCCGTTAAGCGCGAGCTTCTTGCGCAGCTTGTAAATGTGCTGATCCAGCGCGCCATCGACGCGCTTGTCGGAACCGGCCCATATCGTGCGCGCGATATGCTCGCGGCTGACGTATTCACCTTCGTTCGAGAACAGCATCCAGGCGAGCTCAAATTCGCGCGGCGTAAGCCGCACCTGTCTATCCCGCACCGATACGGTGCACACGCCCCGATCCAGCCGGTACTCGCCACGTTGCAATACAGGCTGCCGGCCTTCGCGCGCGCGCTCGTCGCGGCAATGACGCAGTATCGCGAGTTGCAGCCGGGTCATCAAATCGCGCGCGTTAACCGGCGCCAGCACGACATCGTCGGCGCCCGATTCGAGCACTGCCGTGCTGCTCACCACATCGCCTGCCACACCAATCAGGATCACAGGCATCTGCGGCGCGCGATAGCACAGCCGGTGCGCCAGGACGGGATGCAACGGATCAACGCCCGCCGTCGCATCGAGCAGCACCGCACTGAATGCCTGGCGGGATACTGCACGGACCAGCGAAATGTCGTCAACGAATGGGCGGCAGGCGATCCCGTATTGCTGCAGCGCAGTCTTCACACGCGCATAAAGCTCCCCATCCTGAATCAGCACTGCAACGGCCAAGCTCGCGGCGGCGCCGTCCAACGGGCACGTGGCGTTAACGGGGGCGCCCATTTGCCCCGCACGCGGTGACTGGAGCGAGTCACGATCTCGATCAATGGCACAAAACATAGTAGTCCATAAGGTTTTAGCGCCTACCCACGTCGCACTGAAACACACCGGCCCATTGCTGCGGGCAACGACTTACGCTAACATTTCATTATTCTTTCAACTTATTTCATTTATCTGACGGCGAAGCAATGATCGCTGTCCGATGCACGCCATTAAAAGCAACGACTGTGCCATGAGTGTTGAGCTGTCGTGAAAAGCGAACTCTTGCAAACGTTTGCGAGTTTCGGCATGCTCACACGCAGACGTTGGCTTGAGACACTTTTGACTCATGCCGTACCGCCGGCCGAGCGTGGGATGCACGCACCTCGGGCCGCTGGCCGCAATTGACGGGGCGGGCGGGGCGATTCATGGACCCGGCACGCCGTGTCTCACACATCGATACACTGATACATTCGTGAATGGAAGACGGGTGGCGGGATACGGGCCTCGAATGCCTGCGGAATATGACGGAACAACCAAGCGCATGACGGCTGAAGGGTGGTGACTTCATGGCAAGGGATCCGAAAACCGCCCACGTGGACCGTGTGATCGATGCGGTCCGCAATGGCACGAGTGACTTTCCGGATACCAGCCCGCGGCTGCTGTCGTCGTGGCACAGGTCAATGCAACTGTATGGCATCGATCCGACGTCACCGGCATCGCCGCGGATCCTGACGACGTACGAGCTCAAGCAGATACAGCAGCAGGAAGAGGATTTCCTGCTCGCCTCCGGTCAATACCTGTCACGCCTGCATGACACGCTGCGCAGCGCGGGCTACTGCGTGCTGCTGGCCAACGCGCAAGGGGTGACGGTCGACTACCGGATCGATCAGCATTTGCGCCGTCAGTATAAGGAGGTGGGACTGTACATCGGGTCCTGCTGGTCCGAGCGCGAGCAAGGTACCTGCGGCATCGGCAGCGCGCTCGCCGAATGCGCGCCGATGACCGTGCATAAGGTCGATCATTTCCGTTCGCTGTTCACGACCCTCACGTGCACCGCCGCACCGATTCTCGCGCCGGACGGCAAGCTGATCGGCGTCGTGGATGCGTCCGCGCTGCAGTCGCCCGATGGCCCGGATAGCCAAAGCATCGTCCATCAACTCGTACGGCATACCGCGCAGTTGATCGAAGATGGGTACTTCGTGAAGCAGACGGCGCAGTACTGGCTATTGCTCGGTCACGGCAACCCGCACTTTGTCGAGGTGAATCCAGAAGTGCTGATTGCGTTCGATGACAGTGGCACCCTTGTCGCGGCAAACCGCGAGGCCAAGCAGCGGTTTCCAATGCTCGCGTCGGGCGCGCCCGTGCATCTGTCGATGCTGTTCGACGCGCGTGACACGGACCTGTTTCCCATCGACGGCCTGCAGCGCATGACCGCACTGCGCTCGCATGCGTCGGGCGATATGCTGTACGCGCGAATACGCGCGCCCCAGACCAGCATGTCGCCGTGGCAACCGTCGCTGCCAAGCTTGTCGGTACCGCCTCGCGCGGCCGACGGTGCATCGGTGCACTCGGCGCCGCCGTTGATGCGCGTATTTCTCGACAGCCGTGACCCGGTGATCGCACGCAATGCGCGCATCGCGTTGCGACTGTCGGGCGGACACCTACCCATTCTGATCCTGGGTGAAACAGGCGCCGGCAAGGAAATGTTCGCTAAGGCCGTCCATGCGTGCGGCGAACGAAGCAAGCAACCCTTTATTGCCGTGAACTGCGGCGCCATTCCGGAATCGCTGATCGAGAGCGAGTTATTCGGTTACGCACCTGGCGCATTCACTGGCGCGCGCTCGAAAGGCGCGCGCGGGCGCATCGCGCAAGCCGACGGCGGCACGCTGTTCCTCGATGAAATCGGCGACATGCCGATCGATCTGCAAACGCGGCTACTACGCGTGCTCGCCGAAGGCGAGGTGCTGCCGTTGGGTGCCGATACACCGGTGCAGGTTGATCTAAGCGTGATTTGCGCGACCCACCGCGACCTGGCCGCGATGGTCGCCTCCGGGCGGTTCCGCGAGGATCTGTATTATCGGCTCAGTGGCGTCGTGCTGACGATGCCAGCACTGCGCGATCGAGCCGATATCGAAGATGTGATTGTCTCCGTATTCCAGGACGAGGCCCGGCGTGTGCCCCGTGCGCTTACGCTCGACAGCACGCTGCTCGCACGGCTGGCGCGCCACCCGTGGCCGGGCAATGTCCGGCAACTGCGCAACGTGCTGCGCTACGCGTGCCTACTTTGCGATACGCAGTTGATCACGGCAGCGCACCTGCCGGCCGATGTCCGCTCACAGCTTGATACCCTGGCGCAATCGCCGCATCCGCCGCACGCAAGCGTGGCCTGGCACGCCACGAACGGCGATGCTACGGGCGAGCGGTTCGGCAACACGCATGCCTACGATATGCTGGCCATCGAGCGATCCAGGGTCCTAGACGCACTGGCTGAGCATCACTGGCATGCAACGCGCACCGCGCGCGCACTGGGCATGTCGCGTGCCACACTGTACCGGCGGCTAGCCAAGCTGGGCATCGCCCGCCCCCGCTCTGGCGAGGCTGGCTGACGCAGCACGCGCCCATAGTGCCGACGTGAAGCACCGCGGCGGCCTAACTCCAGCAACGCGCCGATCACGCGTTCCACCCATGCGTTGATCTGCGAGCGCGGCGGCGATGCCAACTGTCCGCTCGGGCACGCTCAGGCAGGGGTCCGCCGCCAGGCTGTCGTGTGCCGCGGTGCTGCCGTCATCCGAACTGGCGCAGCACTCGCAGCAAGCGGCTCGCAGACGTATCCCAACGATACTGCTGCGCATGAGCGCGGCCCTTCTCGCGCATCACGCGGCGCTGCTCGACGTCGCTCATCAACTCGACAATCTTCGCTGCAATGTCAGCCGCATCATGTGCGTCGCAGTAAAGCGCCGCGTCACCACACACTTCGGGCAGTGACGCCTCGCGCGAAGCAATCACCGGACAGCCACAGTACATCGCCTCCAGCGGCGGTAGGCCAAACCCTTCGTACAACGACGGAAACACGAAGCATGCCGCATTCTCGTACAACGCCTTGAGCTCGCCATCGCTGACGTAACCGGCCCAGACGATGTGCTTGGCGGCGCTGGCGGCGCGCGGCAACGATGCGCCGAACACCTTCACGTTCTGCCCGCCGGCGATCACAAATGTGAGCTCCGGATGCTCGCGCTCGAGTAAGGCGATCGCTTCCAGCATGCGCGCGAGATTTTTGCCCGGCGCTAGCGAGCCGACGATCAGCACGAAACGGTCAAACGACAGGTTCAACCGCTGCAGCACGGCATAGTCGCTCTCGAGCCGGTCGAAATGGTCGACACCGGGCGAAATCACAGAAATGCGCTCAGGCGGCACGCCAAGCTGCACAGCGATGCGCCCCTTCGAGAACGACGAGACCGTGAGGATATGCCGCACATTACGCTTAAGCAGCGTGAACGCGAAGCGATACCACAGGCGGAACGGGGTCGAGTAGCCTTGCGGCAAGTCCAATACGGCGGCGTCGTGGATCATCAGGACCTGGCGGCGCTTGAACAGCGGACCGATGTTGCACAGGCTGAGCAGCGTGCGGGGGCCAGCAGCGAACGGCAGCGCGAACTGCTCCCAGAGGATGCCGCGCAGATGCGGCACCACGTGCCGCGGTGTGGCAGCCGGCAGTTCGCTGTCGATGTGATCTCGGGGCACCAGCAGCAACGGCGACGCAGCGGATGGGCCGCACTGCTGCGATAACGCCGCGGTCAGTTCGCGCGCCACGCGCTGTACGCCAGTGAGCCGTTGCGACGTGAACTTGCCATTGATCGCGATGGGCGCCGGTAACGGCGCCGCGTGGCAGCGTCCACCCGCCAGCGTGTCGCCGCCAGCGGCGGCCTGCACGCGCGGCGGCGAGACGGCCGTGAGCGGCGCGGCGCCGCCATGCGAACACTCATGCTCAGGCTGCCGACGCATCGCCTTCCCGCGTATAAGCGTAGATGTACTCGTAGCTGCGGCGGTCGCTGCGGCGCGCTGACATCCCGTTGAAGATCGCGCCGGCCACCTGGGCACCGGCCCGGCCCAGGCGCTTGAGCGTTTCCTGCACTTCCAGTTCAGTCTGCGCATTCTCCCGCATCACGAGCACCGTCGCGCCCGCGTAGCCGGCGACAATTGACGCATCGGCAACCGCCAGCACCGGCGGCGTGTCGACCAACACCCAGTCATACCGTTCATTGAACTGCGTGAGTTGCTCCGCCATGCGCGCCATCGCCAACAGCTCTGACGGGTTGCCGGGACGTGCGCCGGCCGGCAGCAACGACAGGTTGGCCACACTGCTCGGATGGATCGCCTGTTCCGGTGCCAATCCGTCGCCGAGCAACTCGGCCAACCCCACCGTATTCGCGGGCAGTCCGAAATCCATACCCAGCCGGCCGCGGCGCAGATCCGCATCGACCAGCAAGACGCGCTTGCCCGCTTGCGCGTACAGCAAAGCGAGATTGGCGGAGATAAAGCTCTTGCCGGTGCCGGGCGTCGCGCCGGTCACCATCACAATCCGGTTCGTGGCCCTGAGCAGTTTCGAGTTGAGCATCGTGCGGATGCCGCGCAGCGCTTCGGTCGCGACATCGCGTGGGCGCGTGGCCGCCAGCAGCCCGCCGGCGTGCGCACGCGGCTGATACCCGCCCGCCACCGCATCGGGCGACGCCACCAGCGCCGTCGCGCCGCGCGCGTCGTCGTGCAGCGACGGCTCGCGTGCCCCGGGCAGCACGGGCAGCGGCGGCGTGCGCGCCAGCCGCACCTGCTCGTCGCTGAACAATACCGCACCGAACACCGGTAGGCGCAGCTTGCCTTCGATTTGCTCGGGCTCACTGACCGATTGCGACAGATAGCGGCGCGATATCACATACAGCACGCCAAGCATGAGGCCGAGCACGATTGCGGCCGAAATGATCAACGCGCGTCGCGGCTTGACTGGCGTGGAAGACTGTACCGCGGTGTCGATCACATGCACGTTGCCTACCGTGCCGGCGCGCGATACGGACAGCTCGTGCGCCTTATTGACCATTGCCACGTAGATTTCCTCGGCCACCTTCGCATCGCGCGCCAGATCGGCAGATTGCCGATCGGCGCTCGGCATCGAATCGAAACGCGACTCGAACTTGCCCTTGGCTGCACGCAACTGCGCCAGCTGCACATCGACCGTCTTGACTTCAGGACTTTGCGGCGTGAACCGATCCAGCAGTTGAGTACGCTGCAGGTTCAGCGCGGCGATTTGTCGGTCGAATTCGATGCTGCCTTGCAGATAGCTCTGGCTCTCGGTCGTCGCCTGCATCGAGCCAGACGCGACCCGATGCGACTGCAACTGCGCCTCGGCCTGCTTCAGGTCGTCGCGCAGTCGCGGCAACTCGTTGTTGATGAACGCGAGCATCTTGCTCACCTCTTCCTGCGTCTGCGTGACACGCGAGCCGATGTAGTTCTGCGTCACCGCATTGGCCACCGCTGTGGCCAACGCCGGATCACTGTTCTCGTAGCTGATCTGCACAATGCCGGTTTCCTTGCCGACCTGCACGACCTTGAGCTGATTGATGAAGCGCCGTACCGCCGTCATCTCATTCAGGCGCTCGACTGTCAACGTCTCGCCATCGCGCGCCGCCAGCCGCTCGACCAGCATCGATACCGGGCCGGCTTGCGCCAGTTGTCCCTCGATACCCTTCACCAGTAGATTGCCCTGCTCGTCCAGCAACTGATAACGCCGAGCGCCGAGCACCTTGAGCTCAAGCTTCTTGTCCTGCAACTCGCGCGGCACGTTCAGTTGGGCGATGTCCACCAACTCGCCGCCCCATGCGTACTTAGACAGGCCCAACCACGCCCGCGACGGCTCGCCGCGCGTGGCCAGCGCCTCGGCGATCTTGCCCAGCACCGGAAACCGATGCGGCGTCACGAGCACGTCCAGCTTGTACTGAGCAATCACCGGCGCGAGGACTGCGCGACTGGTGACGATTGCCATCTCGGTCTCCGTCGGCGGTCCGTTCGGCGAGCTATTGTTCTGGCTTGACTGCTTGGTGACCAGGTCTGCCAACTCGTTTTGCTTGGGCGCCTCGACCTGCACCAGGGTGTCTGCCGAATACAGCGGCGTGGCGAAGAATGCGTACGCGCTCGCCAGCACCGTGATCACCGCCGCAATGCCGACCACGGCCCATAGGTTGTCAGTGATCACGCGAACCAAGTCTCGCGGTACGAGCCCCTCGCTTGCGCCCGACGGCGGCAAATAGCCCATGTCGATGTGTCGCGCTTCCATGTGAAATCCTCAGTTATCGCTCGTTGCCATCAATTCGAATCATGCTCAGGTATCTGCGCCGATCAATGGTTAACGGTTGTGCGCCACCGACCAGACCAGGTAGAACGATTCGGCCGAAGGCAGGATTTGCGCAAGCAGGCGGTTGAAGCGGGCAGCCGGTGCGGTGCCGACGTAGACCACGTCCAGCGGCTTCATGTCAAACTCAGTGGCCAGCATCATGGCATCGACCTGTGTCATGTCCAGTCGGAAGATTTCCGGCTTGTTGTCGGCCGGCGCATAGCTGGCCTTCTTGAAGCCCTCCTCCAGGCCATCCTGTCCGTTGGAAATCTGCGTGAGCGGCGGATTGGGATGGCGGATCACGATGATCTGGCGTGGGTTCGCCCCGGCCGGATCAATACTGCCGGCCGCGGTCAGCGCGTCAGCCAACGTCAACTGGCCTTGGTTCATAAACACCGTCTGCGGCTTGGGCACCTCGCCCATCACGAACACGCGGTTCTGCGTCCTGTCCGGCACGTTCACGATGTCGCCGTTCTGCAACACGATGTTCTGCCGCATATCGCCGCGGTTCAGTATCCGCGTCGCATCGATCGTGATCACCTTGCCGCCACGGGACACCAACACCCGCTGCAAATCCGCGTCTGGATTACCGCCGCCGGCACGGTTAATCGCATCGATTACCCGCATCGCCGAGCCGGTCAACGACAACTGCCCCGGATTTTTCACACCCCCCGTCACCTGTACCTGCTGGCTGCGATACTGGATCACGCGCACGTCAATCTGCGGGTCTTTCAGACGGCCCTTCAACCGGTCATGCAACAGTCGCGAGATCTGCACCGTGCTCTGTCCCAGGACTCGCACGCGGCCCAGCGACGGAAAGAAGATCGTGCCATCGGCGGCGACCCGCTGACCCTGCGCGTCAAGCTCGCCCGGACCATTGGTGCTGAATGCGCTTTGCGGCTGCTGCTGGCCGGCGCCCAAGCTGCCCATGCCCTGCAGTGTGCCCGTGTCCGGCAGCGGAGTCGTCGCCGCATTGCCGCCTTGCGTCAACTCCGGATGCCCCCATACGGTGATGCCCAGCACGTCGTTCACCCCGACCCGGTAGTCGCTCACCTCATCGGCCGGCATCGCGTGCAGGCTCGCCTCGCGCGCGCGCGCATCGGCCGCATCCGACTCCTTGAGCTTGAAGACGAGTTCCGGGGTGATCAGGTTCACGTCGTAGGTCGTCGTATCAGTCGGTTTGCTTAGATCGTCGTGCATGCGGTTCGAATCCAATGCCGGTCCCGGGGCCAACACGCAGCTGGACAATGCCACCGTCATCGCGACGGCCATCCACATGGAGTGCTTCAACATCTTCGTTTCTCCTTATTACGCGGCTGGCCAGAGCCAACGCGTGACACGCGTGGCGCATGGCCTTGGCGCAAATTTTCTTTCCACTTCATCTAGCAGCAATGCGCCGGGTCACCGGAACGGACCGACGTGCGGCTCATCGAACGGTACGGTTTAAAATGCGTTACGGCCGACAAAACCCTTCACCAGCGTGATCAAGATGATCTTGATGTCGAACCAAAATGTCCAATTTTGTATGTAGAACAAATCAAACTTGACTCTTGTCTCCATCTTTTCTACTTTGCGGGTCTCACCGCGGTAACCATTGATTTGAGCCCATCCGGTGATCCCCGGGCGGATGCGGTAGCGATACATGTAGCCGTCGATCAAGTCCTTGTATAGGTCATCGTGTTCGATTGCATGCGGTCGCGGACCCACCACCGACATGTGGCCCAGCAGCACGTTCAGAAATTGCGGCAACTCGTCCAACGACATGCGGCGTAGGAACGCGCCGACCTTGGTGATGCGCGAGTCATGACGCGAAGCCTGGCGCACCACACCATGCTGCTCCTGGTGCACGCGCATGGTGCGGAATTTGAAAATCTCGAACTCCTGTCCATCGATGCCTTTGCGCTTTTGCTTGAACAGCACCGGGCCGGGAGACGAGAGCTTTACCGCGATGCCCAACACAATGAACAGCGGCAATAAAGGCACCAGCACCGCCAAGGCGAACAACCGGTCGAACACCCACTTGGGCCACAGTTGCGGGTCAGAGACCGGACTGGCCGCTAAGTTGATCGCCGGCATGCCCAACACCTCAGTGACCGATTGACTGAACAGCGTCATGCTTCGCACGTCCGGCAAGAACCTCAGGTTGACGAAATCGTGACGGAACTCACGCACGATGCGCTGGATCGCGCGTTCATGCGATAACGGCAACGCAAGCCACATCTCATCAATGCCGCCGGCACGCACGATGCGGGCCAGTTGCGTGAAGTCCGTCAGTACCGGCACGCCGCCAATGCACGCCACAGGCACCGTGCCGCTGTCGTCGAACACATACACTGGCCAAAAACCGGCCTCCGACGCCGCGTGCATCTGATCAAGAACGGCCCGGCTATAGCTCTCGGTGCCGACGATGATCACCGAACGTTGGTTCTTTCCACCTTGCCGGACCTTGCGCAATATCGCCTGGATAAACAACTTACCCGCGAGCAGCAACGCGCCGCAGGTCAACACCGCCGTGCCCAGCCACAAGCGCGAGATGTCGTTGCTTTGATGCAGCGTGAAGATGAAGCACAAGCCGAGCACCACCACCGCGAACCAGGCAAGCGTGACGCGTGACAACAATCGGTACAGTGTCTGCCCCCGCCACGAGCGATAGATACCCAGTGGCGGGAAGACCAGTAGCGTCAATGTGCACGAGAGCGCCACCAGCGCGCGCTCCGCGTCGGTCAGGTCGAATGAGCCGTTGTAGCGCAACGCATGCGCCAGCCATGCGCCAGCCGCAACGAGCAAGACGTCCAAGAGCCTTGCAACGATTCCTAGCATGGTGAATTTCTCCGCGCGAACGCTTAGGCGGGTTGCATCACACGGACGCAGCCGAGCGTGCGCAGTGCACGTGCGTCGGCCGGCGCGATCGTGCGCGAGCGCTCCAGCGCCACGACATCGTGGGCACGCGGCAACAGTCGATCAAATTCTCGGCGAATCATGCTGTAGCACTCACATGCCCGCGTCTCTAGGCCATGCCGGTCAAGCACAGTGATATGTCCGCGGCGTTGCCTGATCAAGCCTGCTTCCTGCAGTTTGCCGGCCGCCTCGGTCACCCCTTCGCGACGTACCCCCAGCATGTTCGCAATCATCTGCTGGGTCACCGCCAACTCGTCCGTGACCAAACGGTCATGCGCAAGCAAGATCCAGCGACAGAGTTGCTCATTGACCGAATGGTGTCTGTTGCATAGCGCACTTTGCGCGATTTGCGTCATCAGTGCCTGGATGTACAACAGCATCAGCCGATGAATATCCATCGACTTTTCGAACTCCTTTCGGAACACGCTGGCAGGCACACGATATGCAAAACCGCTGCTGCGCACTTCGACACGGCTGGGCATCGTGCCGCCGCCGGTGAGCACGGGTACCCCGACTACGCCCTCGTTGCCGATCGCCGCGACCTCGACCGTTGCGCCGTCCTCCATCAGGTACAACATCGACATCACCGCAGTCGTCGGGAAATACATGTGCCGGATCGGTTCATCGGCGTCGCAAAGCAGTTGCGGGCTTTTGACACGAACCAACTCGAGGTGCGGCTCGAGCGATCGCCAGTCCTCCTGGGTCAAGGCGCCGAGCAAGTGGTTTGCATGCAGATCATCTCTGGGGTAGAGCATATTCGTGTTCCGGTTGGCTATGCTGCGCAAATGCAGCGTGGTGTCCGTCGAATTTCGCTGATCACGATTCAAGGACAATTGCAACCTCTGCAATCTTTACCTCGACCTCGGATCCGCAACCTGTTGAACGTTTTTTGTCACGTTGCCGTGTCGCCCTCTCGAGGGGACATGACCTTGATTCAGCGAGTTATGTGCCACTAGGCCAGAAGTCCTTGATTGATAAAGGGCTGCGCGTGGCGCGCGCCGCCGCGCCGCCGCCGCGCCGCCCAAAAGCGTCGCATGGGTGAACACATTAGGGATCGCGGGACACATCCGATGTTGCATCGCGCCATCCGTGTGACTCGGCTCAAAACATGCGTCTGACCGCTTATTCCTTTTCTGCGCGCGGGTTAAGACGCGTTTGGCGTCCACCCACACCCCGTCGAGGCACCGAATCGACGCTCGGAACGCGGTGCGATAAAACGCACAAAACCGTTTCACATTTGAATTGCCCAGCCGGCGTCGGTCTATGTTCGCCACCCCACATATCACTCACAAATTTTTGATTTTTAATAAAATTTATTAATTTAAAAAAATACAAAAGCGCAACCGCCGGATTCCCGTAATAATTACCGGTCATGGCCAAGACGCCACCCTTTTGATTGGAATCCGTTTCGTCGATGTAACACCATCGACACTGAATTTACAGTTTGAAACGCACGAACCCTGTGCGCGTCGGCGTGCCGCGCAACACACGGGGGATTAATCGGGGAGGATATCGCTCGACGGCGTGGCGTCGAAGGCAGAGGTGGGAGAAATGGCTGCATTGCGGGCAGACCTCAGCCCGAGCGGTGCAGCGTACAAGTCGCGCAGGTGCCGCGCGACACTGACATCGGTATCGTTGCGATAGCCGTCCATCCCGCAGACCATCATCGTGTGGTTGACCAGCGCCCGTGCGCTTCTCGATACGCCGGTCCTCAACACCTGTATTTCGTCAACGAAGGTAAGACCCCGCGGCGGCAAACCGCTCGAACCGCTGCTGGCCTGCTCCAGCGCGCTGCCCAGATGCGCGCGCATCCTCTGCAACAGCGCATTGGCCTCGGCAAGGCGCGCGGCGCCAGGCATCAACGCGTGCGTGGCCTCGCCCTGCCCCCTTGAGTAAGCCTGCGCTCGTTCCAATGCGCTAGCGGCGATGCCGACCCATACGGCGCTGTGCAGCAATTGAACAATCGCATGAAGGCTGCCTGCGTCATCCCGCGCCGTATGCAGGATCTGGCCCGGCTCGCCCGTGACGACCACACGGAATTTGTCGCTGCACAACCCTCGCATGCCGAGCGCATCCCAGCTTTCGCGCCGCTCCAGCTTGTACTGCTCCTTGGGCGCGGCGACGAATCCGTCTTCGCCCGCCGGCAGCAACAGGCCATCCGCGTAAGCACCATACGGGATCGTCGTGCCGTCGATCACCAGCGTGAGTTGCGCCGCATGGTGCCGTAGCAATGCAGGCCCGGGCCCACCAGCGGTGCCCGCCACCGGGGCGGGGTCGGCCATGCCGGCAATGCCGAACAGCATTTGTTCGGCGCACAATCGCTGCAGCAATGTGCGATTGGCCTCATGCGCTTCGTGATGCAGAATGAGCCATGCGACGCTCGCCTGGTGCATCGCGAACATCATCGCGCTAGATGCACAAGCGCGCGCCAGCGCCTCGCAAATACCTGCAACGGTCTTAAGCGATGTTGCGGCTCCGCCCAGCGGCGCCGGCACCAGCGATAACATCAAGCCTGCTTCGCGTAGCGCGCCCAGCGCCTCGGTGGGAAAGCGCGCGTCGCGATCCACGTCGGTGGCATGTTCGGACGCAATGCACAGCAGCGGCTGCAGGTGGGCATGTTCGGCCGAGACCGGCCCGGACCATCGCCGTGAGCTCGGGCGGGCCACGCCACTGACCCGGGCCGGCATCGCCCGTGTGGGGCCCCGCACGATCGTGACCGCTTTCTGCCGCCCGGGCGCCACCATCATGCAGCTGCCTCGTCGGACTGGAGTTGCTTGATCGCCTGGCCCAACCAAGCAACGCTCGTGAACAACTCGCGCGTGAGCCACTCATCCGGAATTTCGACATTAAAGGCGTTCTCGATCGCCATCAAGATCTTGACGGTGGCCAGCGACGACATGCCGGCATCATACAGGCTGGCATCGTCGGACAGGGACGCGATGGGCACGTCCAGGTCGGCCCATTGGGCAAGAATTTCTCGCAACTTGCTATTCATGGTGTCCCCAGGTACGGTCCGGCGCCGCTACTCGCGGCGGCAGAGGCTGCCTCTTGAAGGTTTATTCATCATCGAACCGATTTAATCCGTTGAGAGGCATTGCATTCAGTACGCTTGCGAACAAAGTTGCAGCGCCACCGCCGGCCTGGGGACCGGGCACGCACGTACGGCGCGTGCCAAGCGCCACAGTGCGTCAACTGCGCTGCAAGAGCCGGAAGTCCTTGGCAGTGTCGTTCAATGCCTCGTCGAGCATCGTGCGGCGACCAATACCGGCAAGATCAAAAACGGGGTGCCAGCTACGTTCGTCGGGGTTGGGCAGCGTATCAGCGCCGGTATGCGGGCCATCAGGGAGCCATGGATTGCGTCGATGCGCGCGTTGCGACGTGGCTTCAGCCCGCACTTTTGTCAATGAACGCGACCGGTAGGGATCGAAATCGCGTCCCACCGCGTCTTCCGCGCAGACAGTGTCACTCGATGTCCGCGCCGGCGGATGCGCCGAATGCGCCGCGTCGCCCGACGCGGCGCGAGCCAGTGTGGCCCGACCGTCAGCGCTCAGCCCTCGGCCGGTTGCGAGCGTCAACGACACGGCGCGCGATGACTCTGGCTGGGTATCATCTCGGCCTTGGCGCGTGCGCATGCCGTGCGCGAGCATCAGCCGGTACAGCGTGGCGCGTGACACGCCGAGCTCCTGCGCGGCACCGGCAAGTCGGTTCCGATGACGCGCAAGCGCCCCTTCGATCGCGCGGTGCTCAGCCTCCTCGCGAGCGACTGCCAGCGTCGGCGCCCGTTGCTCGAGGACATCCTCCAGCTCCAGGTCCGCGGGCGTGATCACCCGTCCCTCAGCCATCACGATCGCGCGGCGCACTCGATTGATCAACTCGCGCACATTGCCCGGCCACGAATAACGATACATCGCGTTAAGCGCCGCCGCAGAGAAGCCGCGTATGTGCCGCGGACTGTCGCCACGATAGCGCTCGAACATGCGCCGCGCAAGCAACTCGATGTCACGACCGCGAGCGCGCAGCGGCGGCTCTTCGAGCCTAAGCACGCACAATCGATGATAGAGGTCTGAGCGGAAGCGCCCCACGCGCACCGCCGCCTCCAAGTCAACGTGCGTGGCAGAGATAATTCGCACATCCACCGAAATCGCATCGTGTCCGCCTAGGCGTTGTATGGTGCGCTCCTGCAGAAAGCGCAGCAGGCCCGCTTGACTCTCGAGCGGAAGATCGCCGATTTCGTCCAGAAAAAGCGTACCGCCATTGGCTGCTTCGACGTAGCCAATCTTGCGCTGATTCGCGCCGGTGAACGCCCCCCGCTCGTAGCCAAACAGCTCGGATTGCAGCAGATGAGGCGGGATCGCGCCACAGTTGATCGCAACGAACGGCCCCGTTGCACGAATCGACTGATCGTGGATCGACTTGGCCGTGAGCTCCTTGCCCGTGCCGGACTCGCCAAAAATCAACACGGGTGCGTCAGTATTAGCGACCTTGCCAATCACGCGGAACAATTGCTGCATCGCCTCGCAGTCGCCGATCATCTCGCCGTGTGCACGCGGCGCGTCGTCTCCCGCGTCGAGCTCGGCCATCTGGTACGCGCGTGCGACCACGTCTACCACCAATTGCGCGGGGCCCGGCATCGCCACAAAGTCAAAACAATGGCTGCGCACACATCGGCGCACATGTGCCGCCGCCAATTGCGCGGCCGTGGGCGTCGCCACCCACATCATGTCTGGGCGAAGCAGCACCGGCTCGAACTGCGCGATCGCATCATCAAAGCCGCTGCTGACGTCAAAGAGGCCCACGCGTGCACTGGTGGTGTTCACTAGGCGCTCGGCCTGACGCGCCGTATCGCACGTCGAGACGGCCCATCCATGTCGGGCCAGCAAGCGCTGTAGTGCACGGTCCGCTGACCGCGTCACGTAGACGAGTTGCCGCTTGTGTCCGCTGTTCATTCACTCTGCCCCTTATCGGAAGGATAGCGCGTGGCACCCTGCCCCGGCGAACCTGTTCATCGTTGAGCGTACCATCGCCCTGATCCCGCACGCGGCCATACTCGGCGTGACAGCCACGCCATTATCACGGACTGCATACTAAAATTCAGTCCGCAGCAAGCGTTGCGTCACGTCAATGTCCCCCTAAACGGGCCGACAATCCGGGTTAGCACACGGCCTGCGGCACACAGGGGCTCCACGCTCGGACATCACCGCCTCACATTGCTTGTGACTGGCCAGGCCGGTACGCAGTGCTCGCGCGTCCAATCGCTGAAACCTGTCAGTCATCGGATTCTGACTTGCGCAAAGTCCGGTAAAAAAATGCCGGTCGGGCAAGCCTCGCCGAGACGGAATCCATAGTAAGCGAGCACGGCGTCATTATGGCGTCGAAGCGTTACGGGCGCCGACGGTTTGTAAATCTTTGTATCTGGGCAGTCTGACGAAAATCCGATAGGGCATTGATCCGATATGGCATTGGCGCGTTCGTGCCGCAAAGGCCCCATTTCGCGACACCTGCAATCGTCCGCTTCGTTTTTGCTATGCTGGTTCATCTATCCCGGGTTACCACTCGAAACATTTCTCCTACCCAGCGTGTCCGATAGACCGCTCAGGCCGTCCGAATTAAGCAACAGTCCACGGCGGGCAGGGAGAAACCGTGCGAAGTGCAGGCCTATCGCGCGAAGCAGCCAATGTATCGGCGTACGTTTGCGCACAGACGTTCGTGCTCCGCATCCGTAAAACCCTCGGTACGCAACGGGCGCGGCGTACCGACAAAGAACTCCGCGATGAAAACGTTATATGACATCCTGGGGGTCACGCCTCACGCAACGCCCACCGAGTTGAAGGTGGCGTGGCGGCGTGCAGCTATGAAGTGGCATCCGGACCGCAATCGCGGGCGCGAACACTCTGCACAAGCGGAATTCCAGCGGATCAACGACGCCTATGCCGCGTTGACCCACCCGTTACGCCGCGCAGAATACGATTTTGCACTGCATGCCGGTATGTGCCGTATTGCGCCGCAGCCCCATGGCAGCCATCGACGAGCGCCACGGTGGCGGTGGAGCAAGTGGATACGCCTGTGCCTACGCAACGCGCGCAGGGTGCCCCATGCGCGTAGGGCCACGCGAGACGTGTCACCACGTTCGCACTGGATGGCCGGTATCGGCACCGCGGTCGCCGCCGTGGTGCTGATTGCCGACCTGAGCCTCGACGACGCGCCACTGCGCTCAAACTTTGTATCCACGACCGGGACTGCGGCGGCGACGCCCGCAGTCGATCCTGCGCTGGAAGAGATGCATGTGGCGCTCGCCCAATTGCGCGCGCTGGCGCGTACCGCGCGCGACGATACCGCCCCAGAAGAACACGATCGTTATCCGCGCGCCAATACTCAGGCGGCCACGCCACCCGCCACCGCCCCGATCATGGCCAGTTCATCGTTGGCGCATCCCAGTGGCCGCGCCGGGGCAGGCTCGCCACGGCCCTAACGTCGCGATCCCGCCCTATCCCCGACCCGCTCCATACGCGGCGGCACGGCTTAGCCCCCTACACCGCCTGCCGGCCGCCAGCCGCAACCCGCTTCGCTCGTGAAACCCGCCGCGTCGGCTCGGGCAACGGCTAGCGCGGCCCACCGAAACATTCAGTTCGGCAACGAACATAGCACGGCGAACGGCTCGCTTAGTATCGTTGGAAGAGAAACACCGTATCGCGCGCCGCCCGCGTCGACTCGGTATCCTGTGAGAACCGCTTTACGACTATGACCGTCGAGCCGGACGCGGCCAGGTCCGCCCATCGAACTGGCGCCAGTACCGTTGAAACGCACGTCCCTAACCTCGCGCCCGGCCCCACCGCTAGGGTCCCACGCAATGCGTTGGTGACCGCCCCATTGCTACAGTGCGCACCCGTAAAGCGAAGCTCATTGACGCTTCATTCGAGGCAACATGCATGCAAAGGCGTGCGGTGTTGAAACGCCACACCTTGAGGGTTTAAGCCGTTGCCCAGTCACGTCGCGCTACAGGATGGCTACTGCACTACTGAGTCGTGACGACGAGGCGTCGCGAATGGCGCAAACGACAGCATAACGACAGGCAGCCTATCGACCAATAAGCGTCACGGCGGGCAAGGATGGTAACGGAGATCGCCGGCTAGGCATGCGGATCATTACGCAAAGCTGGCCTTGCGCTTACGCGGCTGGTGTGACGCCACACAATGACGAAGCGCCAGAATCGTTGGAATCATTCGTGGTCCCGGGGACCGGACTCGAACCGGCAAGCCGTGAAGCGGCGGATTTTCTTCACACCACGCCTTTCGGCGCCGCCGACCTCGCGATGGTCAGCGTTCGTGCGCTGGACTATGCCTTCGCCATCGCGCGGCGCCGCTCGTGTTACCGCGGTATCGCGCATTAGGCGCCCTCCGTCTAGTCTCTACACCTTCCCGCCAGGCCCAGCAGGGCCCGACCGGCTTGGCTCGGCGTTGCCTCGGCTCATGCGCCAGGGGGTTCGCCGAATTTGAAGGGTTCTACATCGGCCGTTTCCAGCCGTGCACTCAAATTGTTAAGTCCGCTATGTTTACCAATTTCATCACCCCGGGAGAGGGCGGAGCGCATTCTACCATCCAAGCGCGCAAGAAAGAAGTCATGCTCGATGATCCGCATTGCCGACGCATGGCCGCATTTTGTTCTATGGGTGCCCCACGAGCGCGCCAAGCTGACAATGCTATCCCCTCTCAGCGGCGGGCCACGCCTTCTGCGACGATGCGTTTTAGGCGACAATCCTGGGCCTGTCCGAACCGCTACGATGCCGACCATGTCCCCGAATCCAGACACGCCACGCCTGCGCACGATCCGCCCCCTTACGCCCCTCGAAGCGCGTGTGCTGGGCGTGTTGTTCGAGAAGCAACACACCGTGCCTGACACCTATCCGCTGTCGCTTAATGGGCTCACGTCCGGCTGCAACCAAAAAACCGCGCGCGTGCCGCTCATGGACGTCGGCGAGACCGACGTGCTCGCGGCACTGGATGGCCTGAAGCACTTGAGCCTGATCATCGAGTCGAGCAGCAGTCGCGTGCCGCGCTTCGAGCACAACCTCGAACGCGTGTTGGGCCTACCGCGGCAAGCCGCAGCACTGCTCACCGCGTTGCTGCTGCGAGGCCCGCAAACATGTGCCGAACTGAGGCTGTCAACGGCACGGTTGCATGGCTTTGCCGACAATTCGTCGGTTGAAGCATTCCTGGACGAGTTGGCCGGTCACGAACCGCCGCGCGTGGTCAAGTTGCCGCGCGCACCGGGCGAACGCGAGAGCCGTTGGGCACACCTGCTGTGCGGCGAAGTCCCTGTCGGGCCGGCCGACGGACCGCCGGGCACACCCAAACCGGCGGCCCGCACGACAACCTCGAGCGATTGAAGCTCGAGCATCGACATCTGGCTGACAAGGTCACCCAATTGGAGGCTATGGTGGCGCACTTGGCCGGGGAACTGGGCCTGTCGCTTGACTCGTTCCGCAACTAGCGATCCGCACATAGCGTACAGCCTGGCCGGACGCAGCAACGCTGCGCCCTAGTGCATTCCGCCGTCTATCATGCCGTCTTTCCGGTCATAAAACTCGTCCGATCATTCGACTTCATTTGAAGCCAGCGCTCAAGCGCAAAAATGGCCAATGAGCGTGCGTGGCATGCCTGGGACGCGTCATGGGTTTTACCCAATTGCCCGCCACTGGCGCGGACGCCGCTTTCGCGGTACCGTTTACGCCTCGCGTTCCCGGGCCCGCGATAAACGCGATCCGACAGCCGATGCCGCACCCGAACTTCGGCATGGAAGTCGCATAAACTTACGGCCCGACGTTCCTGCGATATGACCGGCATCGCACACGGAGGAGATCATGGCAGAAAATGCTCGTTATGCCGCTACTGCCCCGCAACCGGGCAAGTTCGGCTGGCTCACCCCATCGATCCAGAAGTCACGCGAGCGCTCCGAAACCTATGGATTACGCGAACTGGCACGCCCGGACTACCATGTGCTAAGCGGCCCCGAACTTAGCGTGAAGCGCGAGCAAAACCGAATGCTGTGCACGCACGCGATGCCGGTGATGGAAACGTTGCATGAACAAATCATCAACACGCAAAGCATGATTGTGTTGACGGACGCGCACGGGCTGATCCTACACGCCATCGGCGACGATGACTTCCTGCCGCGCGCTGAAAAGGTCGCCCTGCGCCCTGGCGCAAATTGGGCCGAGGACCGGCAGGGCACCAACGCAATCGGCACCGCGATCGCCGAGCAGTGTCCGATCGTCGTGCATGGCAAGCAACACTATCTGGCAGCTAACCAGTTCCTGACCTGCTCAAGCGTGCCAATCCTTGACCCGTACGGCGATCTGATCGGTGTGCTGGATGTAACGGGCGACTATCGCAGCTATCATCAGCACACGATGGCACTGGCCAAAATGTCGGTGCAGATGATCGAGAATCATTTATTCGCCAGCACCTTCCGCGAGACGCTGCAGGTCGCGTTCCATGCGCGTGCGGAGTTCCTCGGCACGTTGATGGAAGGCATCGCCGCGTTCACCAGCGATGGCCGCTTCCTGTCCGCGAACCGCAGCGCGCAATTTCAGTTGAATCTGCCGCTCAGCGCGCTGCGTGCGCACACGTTGTCATCGCTGTTCGGCTTGACCAGCGCGCAACTGATCGATACGGTACGCCATCACGATGGGCAATGGTTGACACTCAATCTGCACAACGGCGCGGTAGTGCGCGCGCGAGTCGACTTCAGGCGCACGCCGGGCGCTCCGGCCGCGTCGCCGCATGACGCGGGCTTCAAGTTGCGCACCACGACGCGGAGCACGCTCCGCCCGGCTCCCCTAGCACCGGCGGCGCAATCGCGGCTGAGCCACCTTGATACCGGCGACCCACAAGTCGCCTCGGTGATCGCCAAGGTCCGCAAGGTGCTCGGCAAGGACATCCCGATTCTGCTCAACGGCGAGACGGGGACCGGCAAAGAGTTGCTCGCGCAGGCAATCCACAACGATTCACCGCGCCGCGATGGGCCGTTCATTGCCGTGAACTGCGCGTCGATTCCGGAGACATTAATCGAATCGGAATTGTTCGGCTACGAGGAAGGCGCGTTCACCGGCGCCCGGCGCAAAGGCTCGAATGGCAAACTGCTGCAGGCCGACGGCGGCACGCTATTTCTCGACGAGATCGGCGACATGCCGTATCCATTGCAAGTCCGGTTGTTGCGCGTATTGCAGGAGCGCGTGGTCAACCCCCTTGGATCCAACCGCTCAATCCCAGTCGACATCGCAATCGTTTGCGCCACTCATCGCGACTTGCGGGAGATGATCGCGCACAATCGCTTCCGCGAAGACCTGTACTACCGGCTCAATGGGCTAGTCGTCAAATTGCCACCGCTGCGTGAGCGCACCGACCTCACGCCGGTCGTGCAACGCATGCTGCAACTGGAGTCGGCGCACAGCGCCGCCGGCGTACCGCCGCTGAGTGTGGCCAGTGACGTGATGAAGCTGTTTGAGCAATGCACGTGGCCCGGCAACTTCCGGCAGTTGGGCAATTTACTGCGCACGGCAGCCGCGATGGTCGAAGATGACGGCGTGATTCGGCGCGAGCATCTGCCGGACGATTTCTTCGAAGACCTGTGTCGGGCAAGCAGCGATGCGCATGCCGCGGCTGGCGCCCTGGATGCCACCTGGTGCGGCGGCTCCGCGCCATTGCCGCCACCCGTGCGGCTACAGGACGTCGAGGCCTGTGCAATCGCTGCCGCCATTGCGCGCCATGGCGGCAACGTGTCGGCTGCAGCCCGCTCACTCGGGGTATCGCGCAATACGATCTATCGCAAAATGCCCGGTGTGGCGGGCGCGTCCGGTTCACGGACCGACAATTGACGCCGCAGCGCAGCAGCCGCGCGCGCTGCTCCACGCGGCATCGGTGTTCCATTCTGAACACCCCCTGTCCGCGTGCGACACCACGCCTAGGTCTGCCGGCCACCAGGCCCCTGTCCGCCCAACTATAGCCGCTCCCGCAGCGCGCAGTGGTGGTCGCGCTGGCCGGTCCACGCCCGCTGCTGCAGCGCATGTTCCGGCTGCAATGGAGCAGGCGCAGAACGCCTATGGACTGCTCTACTCCGAGGCCCCGCAAGCGCCGTTTGCCCTAGCGCGTGGTCCGCTGAGGCGAGCGCCGGCGAAGTCCTCGTGCGCTGGGGCGGCACTCGAGAATTCGACGATATCATCGGCGAGCTCGAGACGCTGATCGCGCATGTCCGTGGGCTCGGGGCTCCACACCAGCGTGCACGCTTAACGATACCGCCTTCGGGCTACTTGATACGGCACGCTGTCGCTGTGATAGCATCATGTTGTTCTCTTCATTCCCCGTTCTCCGGTCGAGACCCGCCATGCGCGTGTTCCTGCTTCCCATGCCTTTGCGACGTCGCCGCGCCATGCGTGCGGCGGCAGCGGCGCGCGCGATCCGCACGGACCGACCCGGTACCGACCTGCTCCGATACATCGCTGCGGCACCGCTTTCATTGGCCCGGCACTCGCACTGAGCGGCCCCCTGTTTCAGCCGCTGCCTGGGCGGGTACCGGGCGCACCCAACCATTTGATTTGTCGTTGCGTTGGAGAAACGAGATGAAGACCTGCTATTTGACAGAAACCGATGTCGGCCGACTCGAGCGCCATGCGGCACAAGCGAGCCCGCAATCCGGCTACCAGACGATGCTCGATGCCCTGCTCGAGCGCGCAGCCGTGGTCGAGGCCACCGACATCGACCCGAGCGTCGTCACGATGAATTCGACTGTAACGCTGTCGAATCCGTCGTCCGGCGAACGCATGACATGGACCGTCGTCTACCCGCCGAACGCCAACTTCTCGCAGGGACGGTTGAACGTGTTTTCGCCGGTCGGTCTCGCGCTACTCGGCGCGACGCCAGGCGATGAATTGCGCGTGACGCCTCCCAGCGGGGCACCTCAAACGCTCAAGGTCGAGCAGATCGTGTTCCAGCCCGAGGCGGCGGGAGACTATCGGCTCTGACTCGTAGCCGCCCCGGCCCGGCGACGCAGCCACGCCGTTGGGCGTAGCCGTGCCGTTGGGTGGGACCGCGGAAATGCCCCGCGGTCAGCCGCCAAGGTACGCGCTTTTGACGCGTTCGTTGGCCAGCAGATTTGCACTGGTATCGGCCAGCATCACGCGGCCGGTTTCCAATACGTAGCCGCGATCGGCCACCTGCAGTGCCTTGTTCGCGTTCTGCTCATCATGCATTGGGCGCTCGCCCATTCGCTGCAGGAAAAGTACCCGGCGGTGCAGGCTGAGGGCGCCGCCGCTGCGGGCGGCAGCGCCCGCCCGTATTCGTGCGATAATCCGGCCGCGTTTGTCTGCTCGCGTCCTCGCTCGTATGCCCAAGCCCGTCTACAGACGAAAGAACATCGAATGTCCGCCCATCGGCGCGCTGATGCGCTATCAACAGCGGATCGTGCGCGTCCTCGCCGAAGCCCGTGGACAGCGCGCGATGATCGAATCGATCGATGAAACGGGACGGACGCTGACAAGCACGGTCAAATGGGCCAACCTGTCCAGCCTGGACAGGCAGCTATTTTGACATTGAGCGCAGGTGACATGCCTGCCGCGGCGCGGCGCGGCGTCACGAGGCGTTCACCGCGTCCTTAAACGCCTTGCCCGGGGTAAACTTAATAGTCTTGGCCGCGTCGATCTGCATTTGCGCCCCCGTGGCCGGATTGCGGCCGATACGCGCCGCCCGGGCACCCGTGCCGAACGTGCCGAATCCGATTAATTGTACGACTTCGCCGTTGGCAACCATCGTGGTCACGGTGCCGATGATCGCATCGATCGTATCGGCGATCGCGGTCTTGCTGGTGCCGGTCGCCGCTGTGACCGCATCGATGAGTTCCTGTTTGTTCATGATTCTCCTTCAAATGATGCCGCAGGCTCGCCGCCCCGGCAATGAACAGACAGTCAGTAAAAGCCATACGTTCCGCTGTCGGCGCACAACGGTCAATTTTCCCCGGTCGTCATGTCTGGACGGATTGAGCGCGTTCGCCAACAGTCGAATTTACCGTCCCATCGCAGCATGGGGCGCCGCGTCGGCGACTGAATCACATTTCCACTCTCGGTCGGCGCGACCACCGTGCTAACGGCCGAACGCCCCAGTGCAGACGCGGTGTTCGCACGACTCGTGCGGCATCGTGCCGCGATCTTTTATGGCGTGCCCACGCTGTACGCGAACATGCTGGCCTGCCCGCGCGCGAGCAGGTTGCGCTGCGCATCTGCACGTCCGCCGGCGAAGCGCTGCCCAAGGCGATTGGCGAGCGATTCAGCGCGCACTTCGGCTGCGAGATCCTCGACGGGATCGGCTCGACGGAAATGCTGCATATTTTCCTGTCGAATCGGCCGGGCGACGTCGAATATGGCACCACCGGCACGCCAGTACCCGGCTACGAGGTCGAACTACGCGACGAGACCGGCGCGCCCGTCGCGGACGGCGAGATCGGCGAGCTGTTCATAAGGGCCCCCGCGCAGCGCTCATGTACTGGTGCAACCGCGAGAAGTCCCGTACGACGTTCCTTGGCGATTGGTTGCGCAGTGGCGACAAATTCCGCCGCCAGTCCAACGGCCGCTATGTGTACGCAGGCCGCAGCGACGACATGCTCAAGGTCAGCGGCCAGTACGTCTCGCCAGTCGAGGTCGAAATGTCGCTGGCGCATCACGAGGCGGTACTGGAGGCCGCCGTCGTCGGCGTCGAGCGTGACGGTTTGCTGAAAGCGCGCGCGTTCGTCTTACTCAAGGCTCACGTGAGTGCTTCGAATGCGCTAGCCGACGAAATCCGCGCATTCGTCAAGCAACGGCTCGCGCCGCACAAGTCTCCGCGCAAAATTGTGTTCGTCGACGCGTTGCCGAAGACCGCAACAGGTAAAATCCAACGCTTCAAGTTGCGAGCACAATCCTGAGGTCTTCATGCATCATTGCGCAGGCTCCGCGAAGGCACACACCGCTCAGACCGGCACAGCAGGCCAAGTCACCGCCGATGGCGCACTGACAACGCTGCCCGCCGGCGCGACGCACGGCACGCTGCCAATCGAGTATCGTTGGCTGAACCGCACGCGTCACGACGCGCCGATCGCGGTATTTTTACATGAGGGATTGGGCAGCGTGGCGATGTGGAACGAGCAGGCCCGCGACGTGCTGCCGTCACTGCTCGATGCACTGGGCATCGACGCGGCCGAGCGTGCACGGATGTGGCTCATTGGGCACAGCGACGGCGGCTCGATCGCGTTTCCTAACTCGCTGGCCGGCGCAATCGTCATCGCGCCGCATGGGCGGGCCTCGTACCGCTTGATCACGCCGAGTTCCGCCAGGTGCCGATGGCGACGCAGTGTCTGCGCCGGCGACAGCAGGATCGTCTCAGCCAGATCCGAGTTTGAAGCCCGCGCCTATTCCTGTAGTACGCTCAATAACTGGCGATCCGTACAATCGAGCTCGAGTCTCTGCACTTTGATGTTCTGTTCTTCGCAAAACACAAAATTTTATAGCCTAAGCAATGGGTTAACTCGGCGAGTCACGTAATACTATTACCTAGCGCAATTGATAAATTCAGCCTGAATTCCAGGGGCCGCAAGGCCGGCCCATAACCCCATCGACGCGGCACCACACCTGATTCCACAAGAATGGAGGGACGCATGGCAGTAGCAGACAATACAGATACCGCGCTCAAGCGTGGTTTGAAAAATAGGCATATCCAGCTGATCGCGCTGGGCGGCGCCATCGGCACCGGTTTGTTCCTAGGCATCGCACAGACGATCCAAATGGCGGGGCCGTCGGTACTGCTCGGCTATACGTTGGCCGGCGGCATCGCTTTTTTAATCATGCGGCAACTCGGCGAGATGGTGGTCGACGAGCCAGTCGCCGGCTCGTTCAGCTACTTCGCCGACAAGTACTGTGGCCGCTTCGTCGGCTTCCTGTCCGGTTGGAACTACTGGGTACTGTACATCCTCGTGGGTATGGCCGAGTTGTCGGCGGTCGGCATCTATATCCAATATTGGTGGCCCAGCGTGCCGACGTGGACCTCGGCGCTGGTGTTCTTCGTGCTAATCAACGCAATCAACCTAGGCAGCGTCAAATCATACGGCGAGATAGAATTCTGGTTCTCGATCGTCAAGGTGGCCGCGATCGCCGGCATGATCATATTCGGCGCCTACTTGCTGTTGTCCGGCTCGGCGGGCCCGCAAGCGAGCATTGCCAACCTGTGGCAGCACGGTGGTTTTTTCCCGAACGGCGCCAATGGTCTGGCGATGTCGATGGCGGTGATCATGTTCTCGTTTGGCGGCCTGGAGTTGGTCGGCATCACGGCTGCCGAGGCCGACGATCCACACAACAGTATTCCGCGCGCCACCAACCAGGTCGTCTACCGGATCCTGATTTTCTATGTCGGCGCGCTCACCGTGCTGCTGTCGCTCTATCCATGGCAGAAGGTCGCTAGCGGCAGCAGCCCGTTCGTGATGATCTTCCACGCGATGAACAGCAACGTGGTGGCCACCGTGCTCAACGTCGTGGTGCTAACCGCCGCGCTGTCGGTTTATAACAGCGGGGTCTACAGCAACAGTCGGATGCTGTACGCGCTCGCGCAGCAACGCAGCGCGCCGCGCGCACTCGGCGCGGTGAACCGGCGCGGCGTGCCGGTCGCCGCCCTCGCTGTGTCAGCGACAATCACCGGCGTGTGCGTGGTCATTAACTATGTGATGCCGGCCCAGGCACTTGAACTGTTGATGGGGCTCGTGGTATCGGCGATGCTGATCAACTGGGCCATGATCAGCATCATCCACCTGCGCTTTCGGCAGCACAAGCGCAGGACCGGCCAGACGAGCCACTTCGCCAGCGTCGGCTATCCGTTCACGAACTATCTGTGCCTGGCGTTCCTCGCCGCGATCTTGATCGTGATGTACCGCACGCCACCGTTGCGCCTGTCGGTTTACCTCATTCCTGTCTGGCTGGCAGTGTTGGCGGTAAGCTATCGCTTTCGCCAGCCCGGTGCGCCGTTGGCGCTATCTGGCGAGACCTCCAGGCGGTAACGTCTTACCTTTTTAGGATATTCCATGTTCGAGCACGTCGAAGCGTTTCCCGGTGATCCGATCTTGACGCTCAATGAGGATTTTCAGGTCGACTCCCGGTCCGACAAGGTGAATCTGAGCATCGGCATCTACTTTGACGCACAGGGCAAGCTGCCGGTCATGGCTGCCGTACGCGATGCGGAACAGGCGCTGGCCGGCGAGCACGGACCCCGCCCCTACCTGCCGATGTCGGGACTGCCCGCGTATCGCGACGCAGTACAGCAACTGGTGTTCGGCGACGCGTGCGGCGCACGCGCCGCTCGGCGCATCGCAACGCTACAGACGCTGGGCGGCTCGGGTGCGCTGAAAGTCGGCGCAGATTTCCTGCGGCGCGCCTTCCCCGACGCGCAGGTGTGGATCAGCGACCCCAGTTGGGAAAACCACCGCGTGGTGTTCGAGCGCGCCGGCTTCACGGTGAACACCTACTCGTACTACGATGGCGCCACCGGCGGCTTGCGCTTTGACGCGATGCTCGATGCGTTGCGCGCGATTCCGAAGCGCCACATCGTGCTGCTGCACGCGTGTTGCCATAACCCGACCGGCGCCGACTTGGACCGCGACCAATGGCGCGACGTCATCTCGCTAATCGAGCAAAACGAGCTGCTGCCGTTCGTCGACATGGCGTACCAGGGTTTCGGCACGGATCTGGACGATGACGCCTTCGCGGTGCGCGAGCTGGCCGCGCGCGGCCTATCATGCCTGGTCGCGAACTCTTTCTCGAAGAATTTCTCGCTGTATGGCGAGCGCTGCGGCGGCCTGAGCGTCGTGTGTCAATCCGCCGACGAGGCAACGCGCGTACTCGGGCAGCTGACCGGCGCGGTACGGGCGAACTACAGCAATCCGCCGACCTACGGCGCCAAGGTGGTACACAAGGTGCTTTGCACGCCGGCGCTACGCGCGTCGTGGCAATCCGAGCTCGCGTCGATGCGCAAGCGCATTGCCGCGATGCGCCAGGCGATCCACCAACGGTTGCAGGGCCGTGTCGCCGACGATGCCTTGTCGCGCTATATCCGACAGCGCGGCATGTTCACCTATACCGGGCTGAGCGCCGCGCAGGTAGACCGGCTGCGCACCGAGCACGGCGTGTATCTGGTTCGCTCCGGGCGGATGTGCGTCGCGGGCCTGAACGAGCAGAACGTCGGCGTGGTCGCCGACGCCATCGCGAGCGTGCTGCGCGCGTGACGGCTGTTTTTTCTTGTCGCCGCAATTGGCACGCTTCAGCGCGCACCATCCCGACATCTCGATCGACCTGCTGCCGGTGCCGCATTTCGTGAGCCTGTCCAAGCGCGAGGCCGATCTGGCGATCATGCCCGTGCTGGTAGACGAAGTATTCGTCACGCGTCGCTTCTGGCTATGCTGCCGCGAGGATTTGCGCAAGCTGCGCCGCGTCACGTCCCTGTGGCACTACCTGCGCGCGGTCGCCGACGCCAACCACGCGTTTCTGATGGGCGACAACGCCCAGATGGGGTACGTGCCAGCGTGAAACGGCGAATAGTCTACACCGCCGCCAACCATGATCGTATAGATGTGCTCGGCATGAGTCGGTGGCGCGGCAGGCAACGTGGCCAGCGGCAACGCCAGGGAGAGTAGACGTTTGTACGCGAGTCAGCAAAAAGGTTGTGATGGAAACAATAGTCTAAGATCGCCGACTGCACCTCTATTCTGAAGTTGTGCAGATTTGTGTCCCAGTTTAACGGGTTGTCCTGGGCTATCTGCGCACTATCCATGGCACCGCTAGGCCGGATAGAATCGGCCGGTGCGACACAAAAAAGACCATGGAAGACGTACCGCTTAAACATCAGGTCCTGCTAATTGAGGATGAGGACCCGCTCGCGCAGTTGGTGCGCGAGATCCTCGACAGCGACAAATCCTTGGTCCATGGGGTCCGGCGCGGGAACGTCGCGCTGGATGCACTGCGCGGCATCGAATTCGACGCACTGGACCGTTCCGTCAATTCCAGCATCTCACAACTCAGGCGACGCTTCGCAGACGCTACGTCAGCGCCGTGCAAGATCAAGACCATCTGGGACGCGGCTACCGATTCAGCCCGTTCGCGTGGGAGGAGTCAATGCTTCGTTCGCTGATCCAGCTGTACTTGGCCGTCATCGTCGTCGCGGGTGCCGCCATCGCATTGGTCAACGTGTCGTTCGTTCGCATTTTTCATGAGCGCGCCAGCGAGCAGGCGCGCAATTCGCTGTCCACCTACGCGTTCGTGCTGACCGATTATCTCGCGCGGCACGCCGGCGATCAGCGCGCCGCGGCGCTACGCGAACTGAGCAAGCATGGGAGCGAAAGTTTCAGCTTCATGACATGGCAGGACGTCGAGCGGTTGCTCAACGGGCGGCAGTTGAGCGAACTGCGTGCCGGCAAGATCGTGATGAGCATGGATACCAATCACTACTACATGCCATTGCCGGACGGCATGATCGTGCACGCCAATCCGGAGGAGCCGACCAATCTGGACATCCAGATCTACGCATACGGGTTCATCGCGCTCGCCACGCTGCTGGCCGTCGGGGCATGGATTCATTACCACTGGCGCGATCTGCGCAAGCTTGAGGCCGCTGCTCGTGCATTCGGCACAGGCAAGCTGTCCACGCGGGCCCAGGTGTCCAGCAAGTCGAACATCTATGCGTTGTCGCGGCAATTTAATGAGATGGCCGAGCAGATCGAGACCTCGATCCTGCAGCAGCGTGACATGATGTACGGTATTTCGCACGAGCTGAAGACGCCGCTGGCCAGGCTCGAATTTGGGCTGGCGCTGCTTGCGTCGCCAGACTCGCCTGAGCGCCAGCGCGAGCGCCACGACGCGCTGCACGCCGACGTGCGGGAGCTCGACGATTTAGTGACCGAGTTGATAACGCTATGCCGCCTTGAGCAGTGGGCGCCGCACAAGACGCCGATGCATGTGGCGGTCGGCGAACTGCTCGACAGCGTCGCCGGCAGCGTCGCGCATGACGTCGACGACCGAGGGCTGACACTGTCGGTATCGACGCAGGGCGCGCCACAGCGGCACGTATGCGATCCGAAGCTGGTTGCCCGCGCATTATTGAACCTGGTGCGCAACGGCCTGCGCTATGCGGGCAACAACATCATGCTGAGCGCAACGACTGACGCGCATGGCGCGCTGCAGCTTGCTGTCGAGGACGACGGCCCAGGCATCCCCATCGAAGATCGTCAACGGGTATTCGAGCCGTTCTACCGGCTGCATTCCAACCGCGACCGGCAAACCAGCGGCTTCGGCTTGGGACTGGCGATCGTGCGGCGCGTCGCACTGCTGCACGGCGGCAGCGTATGGCTCGAGCAAGGCGAGCTCGGCGGCGCACGCTTTGTCATGACGTTGCCTGGGCTGCCAGGCGAGGAACCCTAACCCTCGCTGACGGAGCCCGCACCTGCTGCTGCGTGAAGCGGCCACCGGGCCGGTTCAGCGAAAGCCTAGGCAGGATCTCGAGGCGACTTGGACATGAAGTTGGCGCTTGCGTGTAGAGGGGATACAAGCATCGCAAGTACGTGACCCATTTATTGTTGACCATGACACAGAACGACACGCCTGTATGGCGACCGCGCCGATCGGCCACGATCGGCGCCAGCCACGCTGTGCAAAGTATGCGATGCCAGCCTACCCGGCATCCTCGACGCATACCAGTGAACCGTGACACTGACTGATACCGGTTCAGAACTCGACCATCGCGAAGTCCGCCTTGCCCACATCGCAAAGCGGGCACCGCCAATCGGCCGGCACGTCTTCCCAGCGGGTCCCTGGCGGGAGCCCATCGTCTGGCGCGCCGTGCGCCTCGTCATAGACCCAGCCGCAGATCACGCAGACCCATTGTCGAAACGCGACCACGTCGGGCTGCGCCGAAGCCGGCTGCACCGCTGCGGCGGTATCGAGCCGTGCAGCGAGGCCCGCCTGACATGATGCGTCCCCTGCCGGGCCGTGCCCGGCCGCCGGTGCGTCTAACGATACGATAAGCGGTTGAGCCTGCGGCGTCGCATTGGCAAACCTGGCGTGCAATTGCCGATACAGAGCCGCCGCCTCGTCCGGGTCCAGGTCGATCCAGTAAGGCTCTCCTACGTGGTCGTTGAGCCGGTTGGCGGTGAATTGAATCTCGACAACAGCGCCTTTCTTATACATATGGAAAATCGTGACAAGGAGGAAAACGCGACGCCCTAGCTGCCATCGCGAAGCCGACATTCTATCGGCAACGTCCGGTTAGATTATGTCATGAGCATTGTCAATCAATTTCAAGGTCCACAACAAAGCGCCGCTCAATGGAACGGCGGGGGGACTTTTGCGCCATTAGCGGCCAGCGCATGCATCAACTTGCCGTGCAACCGCTCGATCGTCGCCGGGTCGTCAATCGGGCCGTCGCATCTCAATTCGCCGGCAAGCTGGCTGAGTTGCGCAAGGCCGTCGTCGATATCCAGCGCGGCGAACAGGTCGGTCAAAGATCGCCGCCAATCCAGCGCATGCCCGCCCTCGCACACCCGTGCATCCAGCACGGCGGCGACATCGACGCCACTCAGCGGTGTCGGCACCGGAATCGGCGCGTCGGTCGACACCGTAGCCGCCGCCGGGTCCGGCGCGGGTTCCAGCGAAACGATACACGCATCCGGCTTCGCGTTACGCAGCAGCTTGCTTACGATAACACCAAAGATCGTCATCGCTTCCTCCCCAGACTTGAAAAACCAAGCGGCAACGGCAACCGCAACCGCAACGGCGCTCTTCTATGTTATGAGACGCCGTAACAATGATTCCGCCATTTATATTGGATATTCCCAATGGCCGGCGGCTATACGATCGACAACGAATATCGCTCAACCGCCAACCAATGGTCGATACAGCGTTACTGTAATGACCTAGCACAATGGGCACACATCAGGCTGCTCAATTGAACGCCTGTACGGGCGTTTGCATGCCCAGCGCCTGAGCAAGCGCCGGTGGTTGTAGAACTGTATTTAGTCGTCTATGACCCGGCTCGCGTGCTGCAAGGTCTCGAAGCGGTGGCGATGCGTGCATTGCTCCTTGAGGGTGCGTATCACGCGCTCGACCATGCCGTTTTGCCGCAGACAATGTGGCATGATGAACGGCTGGCGTCGCCCCTAACCGCTTACTAGCGCGGTGTAGTCGCGGCTATTGAATACCAAGCCGTTATCTGAGCATAGCAATGGAGATATCAGAAATTTTGTGTGCTGAGGTCGGTTAAAAAATCTCAGCTGATGGCGCAAGCGAATCGTTTGCCGAACAGGATCGCGAACTGATAGGTAGCTTACCGCCCGGTAATAGGCGGAACGCCACAGGCCAAGCCTTGGCCCATCATAGTTGTTGGCGAATCCGGCAAAATCCTGGGTCGGCATGCGGCGCGGCGCCTTATCGAGGTCGCCGTGGCCGTTTCGCTTGTCGGGTGCGCGCCGCCGCGCGGTGTGACGCGCTGCGGCGGCAGCGCACGACAACGACGGATCGGCATGAGGCTTGCTGGGCTAGCGGGGTGCGCGCCATCGAAGTACCCGACCATTGAAAATCGCCACCTTTAACCTCAACGGCCTGCGGGCACGACTCGGCCAACTGCTGGAATGGCTCGAGCGCAAGGCGCCTGACACGGGCTGCCTGCAGCAACTGAAGACACCCGACGAGCGCTTTCCGGCAAGCGAGCTGGAGCGGGCCGGCTACGGCGCGCTCTGGCGCGGCCAGGCAGCGTGGAACGGCGTGGCAATCCTGGCGCGGGGCGAGCAGCCATGTACTATGCGACGGGCGCTGCCCGGCTTCGAGGCCGACACGCATAGCCGGTACCTGGAAGTCAGCGTCGCCGGCTTGCTGATTGCGACGTTGTACTTGCTGAACGGCAATCCGCAGCCCAGCCCGAAGTTCGACTACAAGCTCGCCTGGTTTGACAAGCTGATCGAACATGCGGCGACGATGGTCAACGACAGCCGGCCCGTCGTGCTAGCAGGCGACTATAACGGGGTGCCGACTGACGATGATATCTACCCCACCCGCGGGGGTAGACACTTGGGTGCGCGGCCGGCCACAGGCGAGCGACCATGCACCGACCTAGACCGAATTGCAATGGGGGAGTGACGCGGACGGTGGACCGGCACACCCAAGCACGGCGCGCAGGTCCGACGCACGAACGGAGACCCGGATGCGAAAGGCACTAGATGAATACACGCGTAAGCGCGACTTCGACACCACCCCAGAGCCGTCGGGGAAAACGGGCAAGCCGTCGGCACAACGGGGGCGTACCAACCCTGCATTGCAGTTCTGCGTGCAGAAGCACGACGCGACGCGGTTGCACTACGACTTGCGCCTCGAGCTAGAGGGCACATTGAAAAGCTGGGCGGTCCCGAAGGGGCCGAGCTTGGACCCACATGTCAAGCGCATCGCGATCCATGTGGAGGATCACCCGCTCGACTATGCGACGTTCGAAGGTCATATCCCGAAAGGCCACTATGGCGCCGGCGACGTGATCGTATGGGACCGCGGCGTCTGGGTGCCGGACGGCGAGCCCACCGAGGCTTACCGAAAAGGCCGACTGACCTTCCACCTTAACGGCGAAAAACTCACCGGTCGTTGGCATCTCGTACGTATCCGGCAGGAAGGCAAGCAAGAGCCATGGCTGCTGATCAAATCGGACGACAGCTATGCGCGCCCGGAATCTGAATACGATATTGTGCAAGCGCTGCCGGACAGCGTGCTCAGTGACCGCACCCTGCGGCCCGCGACCTCGGGCCAACGCCCCGCGACGCGTCAGGCGACGCGCCAGCGCCAACCTGGAACGACAAGCAACGCGTCGGCGCAAGCCCCCCTACACGAGCCCGCCACGACACAGAGCCGGCGTGAGCTCCACACGCCTGCGCTGGACGGCGCACGCGCCGCACCGTTACCCCAATCGCTCAAACCAGCGCTCGCGACGCTAGTGGATGCTGCCCCGGCCGGCCACTGGCGGTATGAAATCAAGTTTGATGGCTATCGGATCCTGGCGCGGATCGACGGCGATGAGGTCAGGCTGTTCACCCGTAACGGCAACGACTGGACCTTGAAGATGCCGCGCCAGGCCGAGGCGTTAGGCCACCTAAAACTGGACTCGGCATGGCTGGACGGCGAAGTGGTAGTCCTCAACAAAGCGGGGCTGCCCAACTTCCAGTCATTGCAAAACGCATTCGATGCGCGGCGCAGATGGGCGCCATCGAGTTGCATACATGGAATGCGACCACCGCGCGGCTCGATCATCCCGACCCTTTCGTACTAGACCTCGATCCCGACCCTGCGCTACCGTGGAAACGAATGATCGAGGCGACACAACTGACACTGGCCGTGCTGGACGAACTCGGTCTGACATCATTCCTGAAAACGAGCGGCGGCAAGGGGCTTCATCTGGTGGTGCCGTTAACGGCGTCACAGGAATGGGCCGTTGTGAAAGAGTTCACGCAAGCGCTTGTCCAGCATATGGCACGACAGCTGCCGGACCGATCCTCAGCGGTATCCGGCCCGAGAAACCGGGTCGGTCGTATTTTCATCGACTATCTACGCAATGGCCAAGGCGTGACAACGATTGCACCGTACGCGGTACGCGCCCGAGCCCAGTTGCCCGTCTCGGTCCCGCTCCGGCGTGACGAACTTACGTCACTGAAGCGCGCCAATCAATGGACGATCGCCAACCTTCGCCACCGTCTCGCCAAACAGAATACCGATCCGTGGCATGGCTACGTCCGCGTACGACAGACGATCACCGCGCAAATGCGCGAGCGGATCGGCATGAAGCGATCTGCTTGATCCAACGACGCCGCTCAATGACCCAAATAGACGGAACTCACCGAGTTCGCTGGCCTTGCCACATTGTCCCGGCCTGCGCCGGATTGCACAAAACCGTTCATCGACGAGCCGACACGGGTGACCGCTACTTCAGTCATACCCATTGCATTCCTGCGACAATAGTGATGCTCCTATCGTCATCTTGCGTGGCCCGCACCCGTCACGGCCGCCCCAGTACGGCACGCAACTGCTCCACGGTGTACGGTTTGCGCAGCGCTTCCCACGCGAAACCCAGATCACAGTTGCCCGGAACATCGTTGCCGGAAGCGAAGATCACGCGCAGACTGCGCTGTACGTCGAGCGAGCGTTGGGCCAATTCGACCCCTGACATGCCCGGCAGCGTGATGTCAGTGAGCAATACGTCGAACCGATCGCGCCGGATCGCGTCCAGCGCCGCTTCCGCCGTGCCCGCCGCGACCGTCACATGTCCCTGCATCGATAGGATTTCCCGTACCGCCTCGGTCGCCGCCGCGTCGTCGTCGACTAGCAGGATGCGCAAGCGCTCGGCACGCGCAGCCGGATCGTCCGGCACCGGGGACTGACGCACACTGGCCGCCCCCTGCGGCGGCGGGTCAACGCGTTTTGCGGGCCGAGGGGCGCGGCGGAGCGCGGCAGTCGCATCGCTCGGGGCCAGCACCGCCGAGCATGCCCGGCCGGCGGTGACGGACACGTCGTGGTTGCCGAGCACGGTGCGCAAACGCGCCGCCAACTGCTCGCGGCTGTATGGCTTGCGCAGCAGTTCGACGCTGTCGTCCAGCCGCGCATTGTCCTCGATTGCGTCCTTGGTATAGCCGGATGTGAACACGATCTTCAACCACGGTCGAAGGCGCAACGCCATACGCGCGAGTTCGCGGCAGCGGATCGAACCCGGCATCACCACATCCGAAAGCAGCACGTCGACATGCACGCCGCTGCGGATCAATGCCAGTGCCTGATCTGCGTCGTCAGCGCGCAGCACCCGGTAGCCGAGTCCCATCAACGTCTCGGCTACGGTGGCCTGCACCGCCTTGTCGTCCTCGACCACCAGGATCGTCTCGTTGCCGCCCTGCGGCGCCGCGCTCGGCGGCACCCGCACCGTATCGGCCGGCGCCGTGGAGCGCGGCAGGTAGATGCGCACGCTCGTGCCTTGCCCCGGCTTGCTACGGATCAGGATATGCCCTCCGCTTTGCTTCACAAAGCCGTACGCCATGCTCAAGCCCAGCCCTGTGCCCTGCCCTTCCGGCTTGGTCGTGAAAAATGGATCAAACGCCCGCTCGATCACGCTGGGCGGCATGCCGGTGCCGGTATCGGTAACCGCCAACGTCACATACTCACCAGGACGCAAATCCGGAATCCCGGCCACCGGCTGTGGACCTAGCACCGCATTGGCCAGCGCCAACACCAGCCGACCTCCGTCGGGCATCGCATCGCGGGCGTTGATGGCCAGATTGAGGATCACGTTTTCGAGCTGATGGCTGTCCACCAGCGTGTTCCAAAGCACGTCGGCCACCGTCGTCTCGATATGGATCGTCTCGCCAAGCACGCGTCGCAGCAAGTCGTCCATGCCGTGCAGCACACCGCTGAGGTTGACGACCCGGGGCTTGAGCGGCTGCTGGCGGCCCAGCGCCAGCAATTGCGCGGCCAGCTTGGCCCCGCGGTTCACCGCGTCGATGGCCTTGCCGAGCCGCTCACGGCTCCACGCGTCGCCGCCATGGCGATTCTCGAGCAGCTCTAGGTTGCCACGCAGCACCTGCAACACATTGTTGAAGTCGTGCGCGACACCGCCGGTCAACTTGCCGATCGCCTCCATTTTCTGCGCCTGGAACAGCGCAGTGCGGGTTTCCTCCAGCGCCTGAGCCGCCTCGCGCCGCTCGGTGATATCGCGCGTGATCTTGGCAAAGCCGATCAGCTCGCCATCATCGTCGCGGATGGCATCGAGCACCACGTGCGCCCAAAAACGGGAGCCGTCGCGCCGCACACGCCAGCCTTCCGACTCCCAGCGACCTTCACGCGCCGCCACTTCGAGGCCGCGTTGCGGCACCCCGGCGGCAGCCTCCTGCCGCGTGTAGAAGCGGGAAAAATGCGAGCCGATGATCTCCTCGGCCTGGTAGCCCTTGATGCGTCGCGCGCCCTGGTTCCAGTTCGTGACAATGCCCTGTGGCGACAGCATGAAGATCGCATAGTCGGTCACGCCCTGAACGAGCAGCCGGAAACGCCGCTCGCTCTCCATCGCCACATCGTGCACTTTCTTCTTGTCGCTCATGTCGCGCACGATCTTACCGAAGCCGAGTAGCTGGCCGTGCGTGCCATGCAGCGGCGTCATCACGATGCTGCCCCAGAACGTCGTACCGTCGCGGCGCACGCGCCATCCCTCGCTCTCATAACGGCCGTCGCGCGCCGCCGTGCGCAGCGCAGCCGCGGGCGCGCCGGCCCGGCGGTCCTGGTCTGGATACAGGTCGTCAAGCATGCGCTCCAGCGCTTGCTCGCGGGTATACCCGTAGATACGCTCGCCACCGGCATTCCAGCTCAGTATGTGGCCATCCGGCGACAACGCGAATATCGCATAGTCGGCAATCGTTTCGACCCACAACATCGGCCAAACGCACGTCAGGCTGTCGGGGGCAGGTCCGCGGTTGGTCATCGGCACATGGCTCTTTGCAATAGGCTCGATTACAGCGTGGTAAATCGTACATCGAAGCCACGCAACACGGCATCGCGCACACCGTCCCGCGAGCAGTCGGCACGTGGCCCATCGCGCGACGGCCACCAGCCGATCTAACTCATTCTATCCCAGCGCAGCGCCCTTGCGTCCGCTCACAGCACGTTGGCAGGCCAGCGCTTTAAGAATCCGCCGCATCACTTATCTTATTGGCAAACGGTCAATATGAATATCAGGCAATGCGTCTCTCACAGAGGACTATCAGATAATGCACCTCAAGGACTCAGCGCGCCAGGCCGTGCACTCGTAGCGCGCGTGTGCATTGGCGTTGAACCCGTCTGCGCGCGTCATCGCGGTATAGAGGACCCATGCGCTGGCGCCTTATGGGGCGCCCGTCATCGCCGCGCTGGCCGGCAAGCCAGTGTAAGTGCCCACCGACGGCACAGCGGCATGGATCGATGCGGGTCTTGCCCATCGAGACCGGCAAGGCGCGCACCGCGTCACTCCGAATCGACCGCTGCCGGCGTCCGTATCAGGGCACCGACGACCTGCATGACGCCACGCAGGCGTATTTGGACTGGGAATATGCCCTCGTCGCACAACTGGACCTCATCGCACAGCGGGGAGCGCAACGGCATATACTGCTTCTTCGTAATCTAAGCGTCGTCGGCATACCGTGCCATCACGCACGGCCCGCCGCGGTCCGGCGTGCAGGGTGCAACAGCGGGGGCTATGCGCCGAACGGATCATCCGGACGCGTCACCTCGCCCACTAGGTTGTACTCCGCTCGCATCGCCGTCAGCACCGCGGCAATGTCTTTCTCATAGCCGGCCGCGTTGCTGAAGTGTCCAAGCGTCCAGTTGCATCCGGATGCGTCGGGCGGTTGCATGCGCGGCCGCGGCACGCGGATCTTCACGCCGTCGTCAGCAATGTGATAAAGCCGGTGGAGTCGGCGCTCGAACTCCTGTTGCAGCCGCGTCGCGTTCAACGTCTTTCGAATCATGAACCCTTCGGTAACCGCCGGCGCGAGCGCCGGCGGCGCTGCCGCCTTCGTGGAACTCATCGGGTATGATAGCCGAACGGCAGCTGGCCGCGATGTCATCGGCACGGCTGCTGGCGAACCCAGCCTGTCCTCGAAAGTCCTGTCAATTGCCGACCTACACGCTCGCTTCTGCCGTCCACGCGGAACTCGATATTCGCAAGAGTCGCTTTATCAGCGCCGTCATGCCAGTCGAAAACCGCGCTACTGCGTTGGCCGAAGTCCATCGCCTGCGCACCGTCCACTCGGATGCGACGCATGTTTGCTGGGCGCTACTCGCCGGCGGCCAGTCCGGCATGTCCGACGACGGCGAGCCGTCCGGCACCGCGGGCCGCCCGATGCTGGAGGTGCTGCGCCATCACGACCTGGACGGCGTGCTCGCGACGGTGGTGCGCTACTACGGCGGCACCAAGCTCGGCGCAGGCGGACTCGTGCGTGCGTACACAGACGCGGTTGCGACGGCGCTGCAGCACGCGCCGCGCATCGAGCGCATCGCCCAGAAGCACTTGACCATTGACGCCGGCTACGCAGATGAGGCACGTATCCGGCACTGGATCGCGCAACAAGGCCATGTGCTCGCCGACAGCCAGCATGGCATGCGCGTCACGCTGACCGTCGTGCTGCCGCAGGATGCGCTGGACGCCGCCCAGCAAGCATTGCGCGACCTAACCCACGGGCGTGCCACGCTCGCGCCGCACTAAAGCACGCTACGTTATTCGCTCAACGCATTTGTGCCGTTGTGCCGTGATTAGTGTAACGGCCGCGGCGTCGTCACGGCGACCAGCCGCGACGCAATCGCATCGAATGCGGTACAGATCAGTACATAGATGAAGGCGACCAGCGCAAAAATCTGGGCCGGATAGACCATCAACCGGTTGTTGACTTGCGTGGCGAGCAACGACAGTTCCGGCACGCCAACGATGTACGCCAGCGACGTGTCCTTGATCAGCGACACCCATTGGTTGATGAACGACGGCGCCATGATCCGCAACGCCTGCGGCAGCACCACGAAGCGCAGCGCCTGCATCCGCGTGAAACCCAGCGACAGCCCGGCCTGCAGTTGAGCGGCGCCCACCGCGCGGATGCCCGCGTACACCGCATGCGACAGGTAGGCGCCGCCGATCAGCGACAATGCGCAGACAACGGTTAGTTGACCGGGCGCATCGATATGCAGCACGATGGGCAGCAAAAAATATGTCCAGAACATCAGCATCAGCACGGGAATCGCGCGGAAGAACCCGAGCACGGCGAGCAACGCCGTATGAATAGCGCCGCGCGTCACCGCCAACGCGATACCGGCGACGAGCCCGAGCGCGCCAGAGGCGAAGGCCGACGTCAGTGCGAGCACCAACGTCAACGCCACGCCGCCAAGCGGCCCGTTCGGGAACGTGCCGACCAGCAAGTACGGCAGATTGTCCAGCAGGATTGAGATGTCCATCGTCACCCCGAGCGAGCAGCCGGGTGACGCCGCTGCACCACGTGCGCGAGCGCCTCGATCACCGCGATTGTGCCGATATACAGCGCCGTCGCCACGCCGAATGCGGCAAACGTCTTGAACGTCTCAGTCTCAACTTGGCGAGACGCATACGAGAGCTCGGCTAAGCCGATCGCCATCGTCAACGACGAGTTCTTCACGATATTCATGTACTGGCCGAATAACGGCGGCATCGCGTTGCGGACCGCCTGCGGCAGCACGACATGGCAGAACGCCTGCCAGCGCGTGAGCCCGAGCGCGGCGGCGGCCTGGCGTTGTCCGCCGGACACACCCCGCAGGCCGGCGCGAAACTCCTCGCCGATAAACGCGCATGAGTAGAACGTCAACCCGACCCAACCAGCGATGAATTCGAACGGCGGCCAGCGTAGCGACAATGCACCGGCTTGGATCACATGAGGCGCGTTCAGCCACTGCATCAACCCATCGGGCAGCAATGTCGCCGCGCCGAAATACCAGAACATGAGTTGCACTAGCAACGGCGAATTGCGAAACACCAGTACGTAGGCTGCGGCGGCGCGACGCACCAGCCGCGCATCGGCACTATGCGCCATCGCCAACGCAAAGCCGCTCGCAGTGGCGGCGACGATCACCGTCGCGGCCAGCGCCAACGTGACACCAAAACCTTGCAGCAGCCAGCCGACGTACTTCGGCGTCAGGATCCACTCCTGCGGCACGGCTCAGACCTTGTCGCCGATCTTGAACAGGCGCGGCAGCGGCGTGCTCGTGTGCGGGCCAAACCAGCGATTGTAGATCTGCTCGGCCATGCCACTCTTCTCCAGCCCGCGCAGCGTATCGTTGACGAACGCGACCAGCCGCGTCTCGCCCTTCGGGATACCTACGCCCATATAGTCGTTGGAAATCGTGAACGCTGGGATTTCGTAGTTCTGTTTGTCGGGCACGTTGGCGAGCAGGCCGACCAGCTTTGGACCGTCCTGCGTGATCGCCTGCACGTTGCCGACCCGAAGCGCGGCGAACGCGAAAGGCGTGTCGTCGTACGCGACGATGGTAGCCTGCGGGAATTTCTCGCGCAGCGTAATTTCGTTGATCGTGCCCTTGTCCGCGCCGATCCGCAGACCGTTGAGCTGCTCGGCCGACTTGAGCGCGCCCTTCTTGGCGAGGAACTGCTGGCCGGAAGAGAAATATGGAATGCTAAAGTCCACTTGCTTGGCGCGCTCCTCGGTGATCGTGAAGTTTGCCAGCACGAGATCGACCTTCCTGGACGTGATAAACGGAATCCGGTTCGCCGGATTGGTCGGCTGCAACTGGAGCTTCACGCCGAGCTTATCGGCCAGGGCCTTGGCGTAATCGACGTCCAAGCCGACAATATGATGCGTCTTCGCGTCGACGAAGCCAAATGGCGGATTGCTGTCGAACGTCGCCACCCGCAACACGCCCGCCTTCTTGATGTCGTCGAGCCGGTCAGCGTGAGCGACGCCAGCCGCGATGATCAGCAAGCCGGCCAGCAGCGTGGAAAACACTGTCGATTTCATGTCTTGTAGACCTTAATGATTGAGCGGCGCGTGCACCAGATCAGTGCCGCAAGGTGGCTTACCATAGCATCGACAGGACGATTCTCAAACCAATAAATGTAGCACAGCATAGAACGCCTTGGAATAATGCCCGCGCGGGTTTCCGGCGATGCCGCGCTATCGGCGGACAGCGGCGCGAGCAGCAGGCAATGCTTGCCGCCTTCACGATGCTGCGCCGCCACGTGATGAATTTTTAATCTGAGAACGATCAAATGACTGGCCCGGGATCGGCGAACGTCAAGATTTCCAGTAACCTTGCATTTTGGCGGCTGCGTCGGCGCCTCGCGCTGGCGCGATCCAACACCGGAAGCGTGCAATGAACTGGACTCTGATTGAAATGGCTGGCTCGATCGGCAACCTGGAGTTGGTCGGGCGGTTGCTGATGGCGGCGGCGCTCGGCAGCGTGATCGGCATCGAGCGGGAACGGCTGCAGTGGGCAGCCGGACTACGCACCCACATGCTGGTCTGCGTCGGCTCCGCCTTGATCATGGTTGTGTCGACCTATGGCTTCACACAGGTGCAAGGCAAGGAAGGCGTAGTGCTGGATCCGTCGCGGGTCGCGGCCCAAGTGGTGTCTGGCATCGGGTTTCTTGGTGCTGGCTCAATCCTGCTGCGCGGGGAAGTCATCCGGGGGCTGACGACCGCGGCAAGCCTGTGGACCGTGGCTGGCGTCGGGCTGGCCGTGGGCGGCGGACTGTACGTCGCGGCCAGCGCCGCGACGGCGATCATCCTAGTGATCCTGGTCGGCGTGAAGCCGCTCGAGCGACGCTTCATCGCGGCTAAGCTCCGCCGCGAGGTGCGGCTCGTCGCCAGCCGCGGTGCGTTGTCGATCGATACGTTGTCCGAGGTGCTTGGCCCGGGCAGCGCGCGCATCAAGCGCTTCATCGTGCAGCAACAGGAAGACGGCGGCGATATCGATGAGGTGACAATCGCGTTCTCGCGGGTCACCGATCCAGAGTTCGCGACCATTGTGCGCCGGCTCGAGCAAATGCAGGGTGTGCGCCACGTGCGTGAAGTTAGTCCGTCATAGCCCGCGGCGTGGGTCGATTCGGCTTTGATAATAGCGTCAAGGGTAGCGCGGCGGCGCGGCCTCTCAATGTCGGAATCTCCCTTCGGCCCATGCTGCCGGGTCAAAGCCAGCCCGCCTTCCTAAACCGCCACCACAATACCGCATCGATCGCCAGCATGACCGCCAGGCACGCCGGATAGCCATACTGCCAGTGCAGCTCCGGTATGCTTTGAAAATTCATCCCGTAGATCCCCGCAATCATCGTCGGACTGGCGAACAGCGCGGCAAACGCGCCGAGCCGCTTAGTCGTCTCGCTTTCTGCCAGCGAGATCATGCCCAGGTTCACCTGAATCGCGGTCGAAATCATCTCTTGGCGACCATCGATCAGCTTGTCGATGCGCACCAGATGATCATAGACATCACGGAAATATGCCTCCATGCCGGCGCACAGCGCCGGGACGCGGCCACCCTGCAACTTCCCCACCGCCTCCAGCAAAGGCGCGACGTGGTGATGCAGCCGCACAAAGCGGCGCTTGAGCGAATACAGATCTTCTATCACGTCACGCGACGCCGCGGTGCCCTTCTTCTCGAAAATCCGGTCCTCGACGATCTCCGACTCGTCGATCAACGCCTCGACGACAGGAAAATAGCGGTCCACTACGCTGTCGATCAATGCGTACAGCACGAAGGCCGAGCCGTGCCGCAGCAAATGCGCGTCACGCTCGCAGCGGGCACGCACGTCCTGGAAGCCGTGCTTGCTGCCTGCACGAATGGTCAACACATAGTTTGCGCCGACAAAGATCGCCACCTCGCCGACTTCCAATTCTTTGTCTGACGTTTGCTCGACCGTGTGCAGCACGGCGAATAGCGACGCGCCATACTCTTCGATTTTCGGCCGTTGATGACCGTGGCGTGCGTCCTCGACCGCAAGCTCGTGCAAGCCGAACTCGTGTGCCATCTGCGCCAATTCCTCGGGACCCGGGTCTTTCAGCGCCACCCAGACAAAACAGTCCGGTTTCGCGACGTATTCGCTAATGTCACCCACCGGGATGTCGCCCATCTTGCGACCATCGTGGTATGCAGCGCAGTTAATCAGCATCGGTGACTCCGCTTTTTTGCAACCGCCGAAGGATAAGCCAGCTGGCGCAAAACAGCGAGGCCCCTGATGTGATGCAAGCGCCGCCCCGGCGCCCGACAGGTCAGTCAACGTCGCGTGCCACGTTGGTCGATGAACGCCTGGACGCCGTCCAACGCGGCCCCGTCCATCATGTTGCATGCCATCGTCTGCGCGGCCCATTGATAGGCGGCGTCGCCGCCCATTTCGGCCTGCCGGTAGAACAAGTCCTTGCCGAGCTTCGGCTTAGACAACACAGCCCTGAGAGCGCCGAGGAGGTAGATCGAGGGGTTCCCTGCAAGGGAGCCGTTGAGCGCTGCGAAATGCTGGGTGGCGCGGATGATGTGCTGGCGCCTACATTAATGGAAGAGAGGGGTATCCGGGGGTCCATGGTGAATCCTAGGGTGGTGTTCAGCACTTGAAGATAGACGGTGGACTGACATCACCCTGTCCGACTCACGAAGGATCTCCCGTATAAACGAAGCATGCGGGTTCAGCCGCAGGTTAATGTGACCGACTTCTGAACCAAGGCACACTGTCCTGGATTCGCGCCCGGGCCGGCTCAGAGAACTGGTTGGCTTCCATAAAGCGGGTAATTTCACCCACCGCTATATTCCATTGACGATCGTCTAAGTTCTTTAGCACACCCGCGAATCGAAGTCGGTTAAGCACATCGCATAAAGCGGCTTCGCCCGTGCCATTCAGTAGACTCAACCCCTGCTGCCAGGCCCACTTTACCAGTGCATCGTCCAGATTGTAGGTGCACGTTAGTAGGCCAAGTGCGACCTGTGCGCGCTGTGCTGGCAGTACGCGCAGCAATGCTGGCTCCAGTAACTGGAGTTCGTGTGCGTGGTGCTCGCGCGATAAATGCGTCAGCCCCTCTGGGAGATCGCTTAGCGCAACGCCCAACTGCTCGTCAGGCAGCGACAGCGCCACATCACGCAGCTGCGTATACTGTGCAAGCTGTTCCGTTTGCGGTAAAACCCATATGAAACTTGCTAACATGCCAACCGATGCGCCTTGATGAGAGGGCGGCAGTTGCAACGCGTGTCCGCGTAACACTGCGTACAACTCGGGGCGGCGGTCGTCGTTTCCCCCAAAGTGAATCATTCGCAGACACAATACCGGGATCAGCTCCGCTTGCTCGGACACCCTCAAGGACGCCAGCCGAGCCACGAGCGCCTGATAACGCTCGACAAATTCAGCTGAGCCAAACAACAAGAATTTCAAACTGTCAGCCAGTTCCGCCCAAACATTCTCTTCTTCGGGCGCACGCCGCTGCGCCATCGCGTAAGCAAAGTCGAATAATTCATCCCGATGGCTCCAATGAAAATCGGGCAATGAGTGCAACAACAGCGCTTTTTGTATCTGCACGCCCTCCTTCGGAATGCGCTGCGCCGCCGCGTACACGCGCTTGAAGGCTTCGCCTTGCTCGCGATACGGCAATGCTTCCAAACGCTGGCGCAACGCGTCAAGCGGCTCGACGTGCTGCGCCGGATCGGCGAGCGTGCTACCCATCTCACTGAGCAGCTGGTTGACTGACGCGAGACTTACGGCTTGATTCGCTCGTTGCCAGTAGCGGTAGACTAAGCGCCGACTTTGCATCGCATGGTACGTGCGACGATCGACTGCGGAAAAATTTCCCACGTCTTGCACGGGCACGTAGTCACCGATCCGTTCAATGAGTTCGCGCGGCAGATCATGATATGTCGTGGGCCGGCTGGCCGGCAGGTTCGCCAACCCACCGCTTGCTGGTTTCAATGTCGGCGGGGGCGCCGACGTAGCAGGCTGCGGGCACGACTCCAACGCACACATGTAGGCTGGGTAGTCGTTCAAAGCGGCATGCAGATCAAAGTCCATCTGTAAGCTCGGCAGTCGATAAAAAACGGCGCAATACGAAGTGAGGCCACACACCAGATTAGCTAAAAGTGGGAAGCTGAGCACAGCGGTGGACTTTGACCGTCATGTTCTTGGCGGATAGTGCAATGCCAATATGCGGCAGTTGTTACCTCGTTTGTTGGCAACTCACACTTTTGAAGAGAAATACTATATTAAAGACACCTCCCTATCCCCGGTTGACCGATATCCCTGTAAGTCATTTAGCTTTTGGCGTAGAATGCCCGCAATATGTGATGCCGGTGCTGGCAACTCCATGTCGTCATGCTTGCAAGCAATGTCATGAACCTCGGTTTTGCCCAGCACGTAAGGCTGCCATGCCTGCGGTGAAATGGGCTCAATAAATTCGTCCTGTGCCACCGTCGCGCGGAAAACAGCATATCGCCGTTATAAATACGCGGCGAAAATCTTCGAATAATATGCTTATTATTCTGAATCACCACACGAATTTTCTCCCACAGATATTTGTCGACTTCCGACACACTTTCTGCATCGTGGCGCGAAAATAGATGGGTATAACTATCCGCCTCTTCAATGACGCTTTGCTCACCATTGCGTTGAGTAGGGTCTGGTATAGCATCCAGCACTGCCAGTAATACGACTCGCTCGCCCTACTGCTCGGGTTGCGTCGCCATGCTGGGAACAACGTTTCCACCCAACGATGCCTGCCGGCACATCAAACGACACGCTGGCTTACAACTCAATTTTAAAATTATTGACGACGCCATTTTACAGCTAGCGTTTTCCAGTCTGTCAGACGGTTCTGATCTCGTTAAGCAGATCTGGGTGACGATCCAACAACTTGAACAGCTTGACCAAGGCCAGCGGCGGTTTAGTCTTGCCGTTTTCGTAGCGAGAGAAAGCATTGACGCCACCGCCGAAAAGTTCGGCGGCCTGCCGCTGGTCAAGGCCGAGCCTCTTGCGCACTTTGGAGATATAGCCAGGATCAACATAGGCGGCATTGACTTGATACTGGAACAAGCCCACCAGTTCGCTATAGCGGTCGCCGTGTTCACGGTCCAAGGTGATTTCACCACAGGCAGGACAAAAGTCGCCCGTTACCGCTGGAATGGAGGTAGTCTCGCCTTTATAAGTGTAGGACACGTCGCGGGTATCGTGGATCAGTTCCGCCGCGCCGCAGCATGGGCATTTCATGGTCACAGCTCCTTGAAAGAAACGATCAGCACGTCATCAATAACAGTCAGCTTCAGGTACACCTCATCGCCAATTGCTGTCTTGGCATGGTATACGTCCTGCCAGATACGATGATCGGCATGGGTCGTCATGCTCTTGTAGAAGTCGGCGGTAGTGAGCGCCAAAACAACGGCACACATCCCGGCCAGATCATTGATGCCAAGCTCACGCGCTCCACTGTAGGCGCTTGCGGTGGCCCGGACTTGTCCGACCTTTACCAAATCTTTGACGATTGTCAGTTTACAGTGAGGGGTGCCTTTCTCCATCTAATTATTTTAACCTACTTGGTTGATTTGTAAAGTAGGTTAATAGCGGAAGTCGGAAGACGCTTACGCTGCCGAGGACAGGGACAAGGGGGAGGCGCAGGAACAGCGGCGCGCGCAGGTAGCCGAGGAGCTGCAAGCCATCGAGCGTGCCCTGCAGGGCTGTGCCTCGGAGGTGCGCGCCGTAGCCGGTGCCATTGTCACTCTTGACCACGAAGGCAAAGCCGTCATTCATCGTGAGCCGCTGCAAGAGGCAAAGGCGCTGCGCACGCGGGAAGAGCTGCGGCAGCGTTTCACCGCAAGCGAAGACGCGAATGAGGACAAAGGCGATGAGGCTGACGAAGTGGCCAAGACTGCGAAGGTCTCCAACCGGCTAGCGCAACGGTTGAGTGCCCACCGCACGGCGGCGCTGAGAATCGAAGTGGCCCAACATCTGCAGGTCGCGCTAGCCACGCTGGTGCATGGCATGGTGCTAACCGTCTTGCCGGGAAGCCTACGGCGACTGCTGGCCGTTCCAGACTCACACAAAGTGTGGAAGAGCCATTTTTACATCGGCGCTAACAACTGGGCTCTGTCTGCGTCCATCGTGCAACGCAATTTTCCATTGGGCCCCCGCCAGGTCGGGTGACGTTGCCAGTATTACGTTCTCAGCATCGACGCCGGCTCAGTGATCTGTACGCATGATAGCCTCCGTTGCGTTCGCCTTGATTCACTTAAGCTTTGGTTGGTCTCACGCTACATAGGAAGGATCTACTTAACAGTGTCCGGGTGTCCTGCGTTACAGGGTCAATGCCATTTGACGCCCATGCCTGCGCAACAGCGCGCGCCTGAGTTCGTGTCGCAACGTGTTACTTCGCGATCACCGGACTCCACGCAGTTCGGCATGGCATCGTTGTGCTGCTCGGCGATCGAAAGCCAGCTCAGCACTGATCTACTTCAAGGAGAGCGTTATGATGCCTACCATTGGCGGCAGTCTTATGGATCCGACTAGCCTGCAGTCGCTAGACCCCAAAACTATGTCGGCGGATCAAGAAAAACAGCTTGAGGCGCTCAGCCAGCTTTTCAATGGGCCCCTCGGCGGCGGGCCGCTTGGAGGCAAGATCAAGGAGATGATGGACGCCTACCACACGGCTCACCCCGACACGCAGCAAGCATAACGCCAAAGGCACCGGCCGACCGTGTGATCGACATGGGCGTCGCTTACACGAGCGTGGGCGGCTTGACCGCCCAGTCTGGCCGGTTTTTACGATGATCAGTCTACCGCCCAATTGCGATTCGCCGGCTCCAATCTTGATGACGAGACCCATGTCCTTCGCCACGTTGTCATCGTCGGATAGCAGCCGCAGCGGCTCAGTCATAGCCTGTGCAACCAACAACCGATCAAACGAAGCACGGTGAATATCGAGCAGGCCGCGCACTGCCGCAGCGTGTACCGCTGTCACCGGCAGTTCGCGAAAACCCACCTCTTCCATGGGCGCTACGAGCTCGTTCACGTCGGCTTCAAGCTTGCCGAGTCCAGCCTTGATTAAGATTTCCCAATGCTTGCGGCGCTGACAAAAACGGCATCCGCGCTTAGTATGGTGGATTATGGTCCACTTCGATTTCCCGCTCGGCCATCAGCGCTTCCAAGTGACGCAGGCTCAACGGTTAAGCCACATACCAGCGCGCACATAACAAGATCACATCCAGCGGGTAATGCAAGCGCTTCAGTACCTTGGCTACGCCAGTCGGTAGGGAGTTCTTCTGTTTCGGCATGGTATCCAACAAACTTGAACAACCTTCAATCTTAATATACTGGCTTAACGCGACAGAACGCCTTTACGCAGCGTCAGCCCTCACTGCAGTTCGGCATTCTGTCTAACGCTGCCCAGCCGATTATCTGACGATAAACCTGTCACCCACAAACAAGGCGTCAATTGCCGTGCCTTGGAACGTTTTAATTGCATCCGAGGGCGTACAGACAATCGGTTCGCTATCATTGAACGACGTATTCAGCACAACCGGCACCCCTGTAATATCAAAGAAATGCTTGATCAGTGCATGAAACTTCGGATTGCTCTGTTGGCTGACCATTTGTACGCGTGCCGAATTATCTTTATGTAGGACCGCCGGAATTGATGCACGACGCTCCTGTTTCGCCGGACACGCAAAGAGCATGGAATGATGACTCATCGACGCCTGCCCCATCTCAAACCAGTTTTCCGCTTCTTCAGCCAGTACGCTCGGCGCCAGAGGGCGAAACTCCTCGCGGTGTTTGACTTTCACATTCAGCGTCTCGCGCATTGACGCACTGCGTGGATCGGCTAGCAATGAGCGGTTCCCCAGCGCGCGCGGGCCAAATTCCATGCGATCTTGAAACCAGGCCACGATTTTGCCCTCGGCGATCAGCTTAGCCGCGTCGCGCGCAGGGTCGGCGCTGCGTTGCGGTGACAAGCCTGCATCACGGAATGCGGTATCGATATCGGCATCGGAAAAAGAGGGGCCAAGATAAGGGTTGTTATCCGCGCACGATGGGCGCTGACCGGAAAGCGAATAATAAAGATGAAGTGCGGCACCCACTGCTGTACCCGAATCGTGTGGCGCGGTGGGGACATACATTTGCGAGAACAAACCGCTTTCTTTAATGACGGAATTGCTCACGCAATTGAGTGCGACTCCGCCTGCATAGCACAATTTATCCGATCCGGTGCGCATACGCAGTTCACGTGCCACCCCAAGTAATGCCTGATCCGTCGCTTCCTGCAATGCGGCGGCAACATGGCGATGATGATCGAGGATCGGTTCCTTGTCCGCTCGCGCCGGCCCAAACAATGCCTCAATCGCGCCGAAGTCTGCAAGACGGAAGCGCGCAACTTCTACGTCGATCGAATATCGCTTGTCTCCTGTATCGAGGAGCTTTTTAAATGTCTCGCGGAAAACTGCCGGATCGCCATAGGCTGCCAGCCCCATCAATTTGCAAGCGTCATATTCAGAAAACCCTAGATACTTGCTCAGCTTTTCCCACAAGAATCCAAGCGAGTGCGGATAATAAATCTGATCCAGCGTGGTGATCTTATTCCCATCCCCTTGGGCTAACAGCGTGCATCCTGCCTCACTGATGCCATCGACGACCAGAATGGCAGCCTGAGCAAAACCAGATGGATAGAAGGTAGACGCCGCATGAGCGATATGATGCGGAATAAAGGCTAGCTTGTCACCGAACTGATGGTCCAAAAGACAATCGATTGCGTTGGGAACTTCACGAAGCTTAGCAAGAAAGGTTTCTTCGCCCTCAGCGCTTCCCCAATCACCTGGCTGACTCAGCGGGTCAAGCTTAAATTCGCGCTTTCTGAGCGACGGATCGAACGAGTAAGCCACTCCGTCTAGATCAGAGGCCTTTAATCCAGCATACGAAAGACAGAAGCGAATGCTGTGTTCAGGTAATTCAGCGGGTCCTGTTACGCTGGCTTCTTTCGCATGCTTAATCCGCGTGAATCGTTCTTCCTCCACTGCCGCCACGATTTTTCCATCGATGACAAGCGATGCGGAGGACTCGTGATAAGCCGAATTAATACCGAGAATCTTCATATTATTAATACCCCGTCAATAATGATAAAAACACTTTGTTATCAACAACTTCAATTACTGTGTTAAAGGCACCTCCTTATCCCCGGTTGACCGATATCCCTGTAAGTCATTTAGCTTTTGGCGTAGAATGCCCGCAATATGTGATGCCGGCGCTGGCAGCTCCATGTCGTCATGCTTGCAAGCAATGTCATGGACCTCGATGTTGCCCAGCACGTAAGGCTGCCATGCCTGCGGTGAAATGGGTTCAATAGATCCGTCCTGTGCCACCGTCGCGCGGAAAAACAGCATATCGCCGTTATAAATACGCGGCGAAAATCTTCGAATAATATGCTTATTATTCTGAATCACCACGCGAGTTTTCTCCCACAGGTATTTGTCGACTTCCGACACACTTTCTGCATCGTGGCGCAAAAATAGAGGGATATAACTATCCGCCTCTTCAATGACGCTTTGTTCACCATTGCGTTGAGCATGGTCTGGTATAGCATCCAGCACTGCCAGTAATGCGACTCGCTCGCCCTGCTGCTCGAGTTGCGTCGCCATGCTGTGGACAACGTTGCCACCCAACGACCAGCCCAGCAAATAGTACGGACCACGGGGCTGAATACGGCGGATCTGCTGGATATAGTCCGCCGCCATGGCCTCGATCGTAGGCGCGAGTGACGAAGCGCCATCCAGTCCGCGGGCTTGCAAACCATAGACAGGATGATCGGCTCCCAAATAGCTTGCCAGGCTTCGATAATGCCAACTCAGCCCAGTAACGGGATGGATGCAGAAAAGCGGGGGCCGAGAGCCGTGCGGTTGAATCGGCAGCAGTACTGCAAAGGAATCATCCTGCACACTACCTTGCGTGGAAACACGCTGCGCCAGCGCGGCAAGGGTGGGGGCCTCAAATAGCGTGCGCATCGGAATGGACACACCCAATGCGGTGCGGCTGCGACTGAGCATCTGCATTGCCTGCAACGAATGGCCGCCCAGCGCGAAAAAGCTGTCGTGACGGCCCACCTGCTCCACACCCAACAGCTCGGACCAGATTTGGGCCAGTGTCGTCTCGAGCTCGCCCTGCGGCGCTTCATACGCTTGGTGCACGAATGCGTGGACGTCCGGTACGGGTAGTGCCCGCCGATCAAGCTTGCCGTTTGGCGTCAAGGGCAATGCATCGAGCCGCACGAACGCACTGGGCACCATGTACTCGGGCAACGCTGAGGCCACATGTGTGCGCAACGTATTGGCTAACCCTTCATCGGCCTGCGCCACCACATACGCCACCAGGCGCTTGGCGCTCCCTTCGCCCATGGCCAACACCACCGCCTCGCGTACCTGTGCATGCTTAGCCAAACACGCCTCGATTTCGCCCAACTCAATCCGGAAACTGCGAATCTTGACCTGATGATCATTGCGGCCCAGGTATTCCAAATTACCGTCGGGTAAATAACGCGCCAAGTCACCTGTTCGGTACATCCGTGCGTCGGCTTCGCTCGAGAACGGATCACGCACGAAGCACTCGGCCGTGAGTTCGGGCCGGTTCAGGTAACCGCGTGCCACCCCCGCTCCGCCAATATACAACTCACCGACCGCACCCAACGGTACAAGCTGGCGATGGGCATCGAGCAAATAAATCCGCGTGTTCGCAATCGGTCGACCAATCGGGACAACCTTGCTGTTCATCTCCCGCCCGCCTCGCCATACGGTGGCGCACACCGTGGCTTCCGTCGGGCCATACGCATTGAAGACGGTGTAGTGTTGGCTTAAATACTGCACTAATGCCGGATCAGGGGCTTCACCCGCAAGAATCAGCGTTAAGGGCGTACTGAGGGTAGGCAGTGCTTCGCCCTGTTGAAACAGCGCGGGTGGCAACGTCACGTGCGTAATCGCGTGACTTGCCAAATAAGTCCAAAGCTCCCGTTGATCCCAACGGATGGTCTCGGGCGGCAGATACAATGTCGCACCGCTGCCAAACGCCATCAGAATTTCAGAGATACTCGCATCGAAACTGAGTGAGGCAAACTGCAATACACGGCTGGTCGCGCGCACATCAAAGCGGGCAATCTGCGCGTGCACAAGATTCATCACGCCGCGATGTTCCACCATGACGCCCTTCGGCGTACCGGTGGAGCCGGACGTATAAATCACATAGGCAAGATGATGAGCCGTGAGCTCCGGTACCGACGGATTCGTGTCCCTCTGCTCCGGCACTGTGTTCGGGTTGAGCACCGTGCGAGACGCGAGTGCCGCATCACCGAGCGTGGCACAACCCACCGCATCCGCCAACACAATCTCGGGCGCCGCATCTTGCAGAATATGCGCGAGCCGCTCGCCCGGATACGCTGGGTCCAGCGGCACATAGGCC
>NZ_JAHLKR010000019.1 GCF_021991875.1 Mycetohabitans sp. B8 | reverse complement strand
GTCTCGGTGATGTGTATAAGAAACAGGAGCCAGTGCCAGTGCCAGTGCCAGTGCCAGTGCCAGTGCCAGTGCCAGTGCCAGTGCCAGTGCCAGTGCCAGTGCCAGAGCCAGTGCCAGTGCCAGTGCCAGGCGGGCGGGCAACGTGCGACTCGGTATACAGATGCATGGGAGCAACGAAAGAATGACAATTCGATCGTCCTACAATACCTGAAACGCGCGATGCTGGCTGCACGCGATATTTTCGGTCGGCCTGTCGATGTTCTGTGTTACTTACCGCCTTTTTCGGACGCTCACGACCATGCCGTTGCTTGATACTCCGCTGTTACTCGACTTCGAGGTTTCATCTTGTGAAAACTTCACGTACATCCCGCTGGCGGTCCGCTACAATTTGGACCGCTTTGGCGTGCGCATCTCGCTGACGCAATGGCAGAGGCTGCCCCACGCGGATCGCGAGCTATTGGCGCGCTTTCCACTGGACGACGATCCGCAGATCGAGCGTCGCTTCGACCAGGCGCTTGCCGAGATGCTGCGGACCCATCTCAACGCCGAGTTACCCGTGCAGGCGCCGGACATGTCGCCCGCATGGCAGCGTACCGATGCGGTGCCCGACGAGTTGCTCAGGCAATGCTCACTGGCCGGTGTGACTCCGGTGAGTGTCGCCCGTTGGGCCACGCTGCCGCCGTTTCATCGGTATGTGCTGGCCAAGCTGTCGCGAAAGCCGGTGGTGAACCACGATTTCATTCCTGCGATGAAGTCGTTTGGCCTGATTTGAGAAGCCATTCCACACGCCTGGGCAATATCGTTTAACGCAAACCCGGGCATCAATCGAACACCAGGACATCAATCGAGCGGCGGTAGTACGCGCGGACGGCGCTGCGAATCGGTCGCGACATAAGTGAGCGTCGCTTCGGTAACCTTGACGGTCTCGCCGACCAGGCCCATACGTTGCGCATAGACCGACACATCGACGGTGATCGATGTGTGGCCGGTGCGGATGATATCGGTATAGAAGCTGAGCAGGTCGCCGACGAACACCGGCTGCTTGAAGACAAACGAATTGACCGCGACCGTGACGACGCGGCCGTTTGCCCGCCGCGATGCCGGGATCGCACCGGCGATGTCAACCTGAGCCATGATCCAGCCGCCGAACACGTCGCCATGCACGTTGGCATCGCGAGGCTGCGGCACGACGCGCAACGCCACCGGTTTGTCATGGGGCAATTCAGTCAGGGAAGTGGTCATGAGCGGTTCCTGCGTCTCGGTGAGCCGACCGACGAGCCGGTCAGTGGTGGATGTCGATGCTAGGCCGGCACATCGTGCGGCCTTCTGCAAAAATAGGAGTCCATTATTTTACCGGCAATCGATCCGCGACGCGCTGCCATGCCGCCGCTGAGCCGCCGCCGGCCGATCCTACTGCCCCCACCGCCTCTGCCGCGACTGGCAGACCATCGCCACGCTGCTGCCGTATCTGAGTATCAAGCGCGGCAGCTGCGGAGTCCAGTCGCTGATCTCGTATTGGTTGTACAGCATCCTGCCGACGCTGGTCGAGGTCGGTCTGGTGCTGGTTTTTTTCATCGTAGTATGAGGCGTACTACCTCTGGCTTCGCCGGCGCACTGAGTCTAGCCGGCTAGTCCGTCGCGTGCAGCACCTCGCCGCGTTGCGGGCCCGTGTGCGCGCGACTGTGCTTAAAATGGATTGATTGGGGCATCGTCGCACCGGTGCTGTACGGCACGTCGCCGGTTGGTGCGTGGTCGCGGCGTGACGGGCGCTGAACGCTACAATGGAGGCTGCACGCTGCGCCGTGGCTGTCATCCGGTGCGGCGCAGCGCGATGCCGCGCGGCCCAACGCGTGGGCGCATCGCGGCGCGAGGATGGCCAATGGAGTCGTTGCATGGAACTGAAATGGTTGGAAGACTTCGTGTCGCTGGCCGAGACGCGAAGCTTCAGCCGCTCAGCCGAACTGCGGCATGTGACGCAGCCCGCGTTTTCGCGGCGCATCCAGGCGTTGGAGGCTTGGCTTGGCACTGAACTGATCGATCGCTCGGTGTACCCGACGCGGCTCACGCAGGCCGGACAGGTGTTCTACGAGCAGGCGCTGATGATGCTGTCCCAGTTTCACGAAGCCCGTACCGTGTTGCGTGGCCACGGGCGCGCGCCGGCTGCGACGATCGAGTTCGCCGTGCCGCACACGCTGTCGTTGACCTTTTTTCCGCGCTGGTTGGACAGTATCGAGAAGCATACTGGGCGGGTCCATGCGCGGCTGCGCGCGCTGAACGTGCACGATGCGGTGCTGTCGCTGGTGGAGGGCGGCTGCGACCTGGTGATGGGCTATCATCATCCAAGTCATCCCGTTGCGCTGGACCCCGCGCGCTACGATATGCTTGTGCTGGGAATTGAGCCGATTAGCCCGTTCGCCGCGACCACGCGCAGCGGCCGCGCGCGTTTCACGCTGCCAGGCACGAAGGATGCGCCGGTCCCCTACCTGTCGTACACGCCGAGCGCCTATCTGGGGCGGATGACGGAGACGATTATCGGCACTGCGCCGGTTCCGTTGTACCTGGACAAAGTGTACGAGACCGACATGGCCGAGGGGCTCAAGGCGATGACGCTGGCGGGTCACGGCGTCGCGTTCCTGCCGCACAGCGCGGTGGAGGACTCGGTGGCCGCCGAGCGCCTTGTGCGGCTCGACCGGCCGGCGCGGGGCGCGACGGCTGACCGGTTTACGCTCGCGATGGAGATTCGGTTATATCGCGACAAGCTAGCGTCACACAGGGATGAGGCGCGCGGTGAGCTGGTAGACACGGTGTGGCGCCTGGCGGCCGGGCTGGCTGTCGGCACATAGCCGGCCGGCCGCTGGCGCTGGGCTGTCGCCGGCCGCCGAGCCTCGACGGCGCGGCCGATTCCGAAGACAGCGACGCCACGGCGAGTTACCTAGCGCGCTGCGTGCGCCGCCGCACGTTATGCAAGGAAAGCATAGAGCATGATAATTCGGCATTGGATTTAGTCGTGCCGCTTTCTCACAATGGCGGCCATCTTGACCGAAGAGGACCATTCATGTCCGCGCAGCAAACTGTTTCGAGCGATTCACCGATGCCTTCCAAGCACGCTCTGCCTTCCTATTTACATGCCGATTCGCTGGGTCCGTGGGGTTCCTACCTGCAACAAATCGATCGTGTTGCGCCGCACCTGGGCTCGCTTTCACGCTGGATCGAGACGCTTAAGCGCCCCAAGCGCATCCTGGTCGTCGATGTGCCGATCGAGATGGACGACGGCACGATCGCGCATTTTGAGGGCTACCGGGTCCAGCACAACACGTCGCGCGGGCCCGGCAAAGGCGGCGTGCGGTATCACCAGGACGTGACGCTGTCCGAGGTGATGGCGCTGTCCGCGTGGATGTCGATCAAGAATGCGGCGGTCAACGTGCCGTATGGTGGCGCGAAGGGCGGTATCCGCGTCGACCCGCGCAAGCTCTCGCGCGGCGAACTCGAGCGAGTCACGCGCCGGTACACGAGCGAAATCGGCATTATCATCGGGCCGAACACCGACATTCCGGCGCCCGACGTCAACACCAATGAGCAGGTGATGGCGTGGATGATGGACACATACTCGATGAATGTCGGCCAAACGGCGACGGGCGTGGTGACGGGCAAGCCGATCTCGCTGGGTGGATCGCTGGGCCGGCGCGAAGCGACCGGGCGCGGGGTGTTCACCGTCGGTTGTGAGGCGGCACGGCGCATCGGATTGGATATCGCGTCGGCGCGCGTCGCGGTGCAGGGGTTTGGCAACGTCGGCGGGATTGCTGCGAAGCTGTTCGTCGAGGCGGGCGCGAAAGTGGTTGCGGTCCAAGACCACACCGGCACGATCTACAAGCCGTCCGGCATCGACGCGCAGGCGTTGCTCGAGCATGTTGCGGCGCAAGGTGGCGTAGCCGGCTTCGCCGGCGCGGAGCCGCTCGGCGACGATGATTTTTGGGGTATCGAGAGCGACATCCTGATCCCCGCCGCGCTCGAAGGCCAGATCAACGAGAAGAACGCATCGCGGATCCGCACGAAGATCGTGGTCGAGGGAGCAAATGGTCCGACCACGCCGATCGCGGACGATATCCTGCGCGAGAACAACGTGCTGGTGATCCCCGATGTGGTCGCCAACGCCGGCGGCGTCACGGTATCCTACTTCGAATGGGTGCAGGACTTCTCCAGCTTCTTCTGGACTGAGGATGAGATCAATCATCGGCTGGAGCGCGTGATGCGCGAAGCGTTTGCCAGCGTCTGGCAGGTCGCTCAGGAGAATGACGTGTCCGTGCGCACCGCAGCCTATATCATCGCGTGCAAGCGCATCCTGATGGCGCGCGAGATGCGCGGCCTGTATCCGTAATCCATTACTGAGCCTCTGACTCCTATTGCTGCAACCAAGGCAGACCGCGTGGCGCGAGCCCGCGGTCTGCTTTCGCATTGGCCGCGCGCGGCGCGATCACCGGCGACGCGGTGGCGGCGTAGACGCGAGCCGGCGCGAAGCGATTCGCGGAACAACGAACGCAAGCGCTCTTAGATTAGTACTTCAACTCATTACTTTCATAATAATTACTTTGCTAAACTGACGCGAATTTTCGCGAAGGAGATCGTGGATGAACATCAAGAAAGCCGCATTCACACTGGCTGCACTGGCTGCTCTTACCGGTGCTGCCCAGGCGCAGGAGACGGGGACGCTGAAGAAAATCAAGGATTCGGGCGTCATTGCGCTGGGGCACCGCGAGTCGTCGATTCCGTTCTCGTACTATGACGAGAAGCAGAACGTCGTGGGTTATTCGCAGGAGTTTGCGCTGAAAATCGTCGAGGCGGTCAGGCATGAACTGAAGAAGCCCGATCTGAGGGTCAAGTTGATTCCGATCACGTCGCAAAACCGCATCCCGCTCGTACAGAACGGTACGATCGACATCGAGTGCGGCTCGACCACTCACAACCTGGAGCGGCAGAAGCAGGCGGTGTTCTCGAACACGATTTTCGTGGTCGGCACGCGGCTGATGACCAAGAAGGATTCGGGCATCAAGGACTTCGCCGACCTGAAGGGCAAGACGGTTGTGACCACGGCTGGCACGACGTCCGAACGGTTACTGCGCAAGATGAACCAGGACCATAACATGGGCATGAACATCATCAGCGCGAAGGACCATGGCGAGTCATTCTTGACGCTGTCTACCGGCCGTGCCGCCGCGTTCATGATGGATGATGCGCTGCTCGCTGGCGAACGTGCGAAGTCGAGCAATCCGGGCGACTTCGTGATCGTCGGCACCCCGCAATCGCACGAAGCGTACGGCTGCATGATGCGCAAGGACGACCCGGCGTTCAAGAAGGTCGTCGATGCGGCGATCGCGAAGGTCGAGACATCTGGTGAGGCGGCGCAGATCTATAAGAAGTGGTTTGAATCCCCGATCCCGCCGAAAGGGCTGAACCTGAACTTCCCGCTGTCCGACGACATGAGGGCGCTGTTCAAGAGCCCGAACGACAAGGCGATGGACTGATCCGCTCGGCCGCATTGTTCACTGACAGGCGTGACTGAAACGGAAGGGATGCTGCCCCCAGGCGCGCCTTCCGTTTCTTTTTGGAGTTGAGTCATGGGTTATCACTGGAATTGGGGCATTTTCATGACTCCGGTTTCGACCGGCGAGCCAACGACCTATCTGGGCTGGCTGATCTCGGGGCTGTGGAATACGGTCGCGGTGTCGTTATGCGCATGGGTGATCGCGCTGCTCGTCGGTGCGCTGATGGGCGTGTTGCGCACCGTGCCGAACAAATGGCTGTCTGGCATCGGCACGGTCTACGTCGCGGTATTCCGCAACATCCCGCTGATCGTACAGTTCTTTATCTGGTACTTCGTGCTGCCGGAGATCTTGCCGCCATCGCTCGGCACGTGGTTCAAGCAGCTGCCGCCCAATGCGCAGTTCTTCTCAGCCTCGATTCTGTGTCTGGGGCTGTTCACGGCGGCCCGCGTCTGCGAGCAGGTGCGCGCAGGCATCACTGCGCTGCCGCGCGGGCAGCGCGCTGCGGGCTTGGCGCTGGGCTTCACGTTGCCGCAGACTTATCGCTATGTGATGTTGCCAGTGGCGTTCCGGATCATCGTGCCGCCGTTGACCTCCGAGTGTCTTAATATTTTTAAGAACTCTGCCGTGGCGTCGACCATCGGCCTGCTGGACCTGTCGGCACAAGCACGACAACTGGTCGATTACACTGCGCAGGCGTATGAGTCGTTCATTGCGGTGACGCTCGCTTACGTGTTGATCAATCTGGTCGTGATGGGCTTCATGCGCTGGGTCGAGAAAAAGACCCGTCTGCCGGGCTACATCGGAGGCAAATGATGCATCAGTTCAACTGGTCCGGCATCCCGGATGCGCTGCCGACGCTGTGGACCGGCGCGGTGATGACATTGCAGATCACCGTGCTGGCGATCGTTGTGGGCATCGTGTGGGGCACGCTACTCGCGCTCATGCGGCTGTCGGGACTCAAGCCACTCGAATGGTTCGCGCGCGGCTATGTGACCCTGTTCCGCTCGATTCCGCTGGTGATGGTGCTGTTATGGTTCTTCCTGCTGGTGCCCCAGCTGCTACAGCGGTTGCTGGACGTGTCGCCCGATGTGGATATCCGGCTCGTGTCGGCGATGGTCGCGTTCTCGTTGTTCGAGGCCGCGTATTACTCGGAGATCATCCGGGCCGGCATCCAGGCCGTGCCGCGCGGGCAACTCAGCGCTGCGTCCGCGCTCGGCATGACCTACGGCCAGGGCATGCGGTTGGTCGTGCTACCGCAGGCGCTGCGCGCGATGGTGCCGCTGTTGCTGACGCAGGCCATCGTGCTGTTCCAGGACACGTCGCTGGTCTATGTGATCAGCGTCGCGGATTTCTTCCAGACCGCGGCAAACGTCGGTGACCGGGACGGCACGATTGTCGAGATGGTGCTGTTCGCGGGCGCTGTGTATTTCGTGATTTGCGTGGTGGCGTCAAGCCTCGTCAAGGGTCTTCAAAAAAAGGTCGCAAGATGATTTCGATCAAGAATGTTTCGAAGTGGTACGGGTCCTTCCAGGTGTTGACGGATTGCTCGACCGAGGTCAAGAAAGGCGAGGTGGTGGTCGTGTGCGGCCCGTCGGGCTCGGGTAAGTCGACGCTGATTAAGACGGTCAACGGACTAGAGCCGTTTCAGACAGGGGAGATCATGATTAATGGGCAATCGGTCAGTGATCCTAAGACAAACTTGTCAAAGCTGCGCGCGAAAGTTGGGATGGTGTTCCAGCATTTTGAACTGTTTCCGCATCTGTCGATCACCGAGAACCTGACGCTTGCGCAAATCAAGGTGCTCGGGCGTTCAAAGGACGAGGCGAGTGCCAAGGGACTGAAGTTGCTCGATCGTGTCGGTCTGAAGGCGCACGCCGACAAGTACCCTGGGCAGTTGTCCGGCGGTCAGCAACAGCGCGTGGCGATTGCACGCGCCTTGTCGATGGACCCGATCGCGATGCTGTTCGACGAGCCGACCTCAGCGCTCGATCCGGAGATGATCAATGAAGTGCTGGACGTGATGGTCGAGCTAGCGCAAGAAGGCATGACGATGATGTGCGTGACGCACGAAATGGGCTTTGCAAAAAAGGTCGCACACCGGGTCATCTTCATGGACCGGGGGGCGATCGTTGAGGATGATCGCAAGGAAGACTTCTTCGCGAATCCGAAATCGGATCGCGCGAAGGATTTTCTGGCCAAGATCCTGCATTGATCGTTGCGTCCCCGGCGGTGACTGTTGTCCGGGGAGCGGCCTGCTGCCACCGGCGGGTCGCACGCTACGGTTTCGTCACGTATGGGGTCAGCTTGACCTTTGCGTCTTCAGTCTGTTTGGGCGGGTTCGATGAGGTGAGCGCGACGAAATTGACGGACGACGATTCGTTGAGCAGTCCCTGGACGCTCAGCAGCGATTTGCCCTGGCCGTCGATGACGCCCATTGTCGTTGACGATCCGCCATCGCATGCGACGGCATAACCCGGATCGCGGTTGAATGCCCCAATCCGAGTGACCGTGATGGCTATCTCGGCCATCCGCATGCCTGTCGACCTGACGCCGCGTACGCCGCTATCATCTCCGGCGATAACCATTCTGTACCGATTCGTTTTCAGCGCAGTGGGCGAGGCCGCGGGCCGAGACGACGAGGGAAAATCGATTGCGCTGCGTGCATTCGGGTGCGACGCGTGGCCGAGTTCTCCAGGGCGGTTCAGGGGCGTATTCTCGAACGCATATTTCGGATTGGCCGCCTTTTGCTCGTGAAACTTGTTTTCGTATTGACCCGTGGCTTCGTTGACCTGCGCCAGCAATGGCGCGAGGGTCACGTAGGATCCGTTCGGAAAAGTCACCCTATGATAGTCATCCTCATAGGCGTCTTGGGGTCGCACACCTTCGATTTGCTTGATTCCTTTAACTTTGGCGCCGCCAATCGGGGCGTTTGCTGCGTACGATTTAATACCGATCTCGTCTTCCCGGATGCCGGTGTGTCCGTAGAACCCCCCATTAATGTACGCGATAGGGCCGGGCGGGTCGCGAGACAGCAGCTTGCTTTTCAAAGACTGGTTTGGGGACATCAATTGCCGGATTTCTTTATCTGACATGGCGCTGACGACATACGGCTGTTTACCGCCGCCCGCCAGATGGGGCACATAGCTGTCTGCGGGGATTGAGAGGTACTCAAGCCGTTTGGGGCCGTTCGATGTATCGATCCTTTCCATGCCGACACTGTCGAATACTTTGGAGTCGCCCTGGATCTTCACGTGGACGATGCCCGTGCCCGGTATGGCGCGCACACTGACAGGCCGATGACTTCGACTAACCTTACGGACCGCTTCGCGGAACTTTGCAAGTGGCGAATCGGCAGGCATCGGTAAGCCCGTCGATCGCTGATTTGTTGCTGCGCGATCGCCGATGTGGTCCGGTTTGGAACCATTGGCTTGGGTGGGGTCGCTCGTCGATGAAGTGGACGGCGCCGAACCGCGCCCGAGGACAGGGAAGCATTTCAGCATGGTGCGGGATATCCTTCGTGGCGCACATGGAAGCATAGACGCAAAGTCAGCCGGCTTTGCCGGCGCGATAGTACCGGCGCCGTCGATATCCGATGAAGGGTATCTTGCAGGTGGTGCGCGGCACCGCTAAGTGCGAAACGGGCAACATCGTACCGAACCGGTCAATTCGGTTCAAATGAGGCGGCAGGCGGCAGGCGGCGGACGGAACGGGCAACTTTACGATTGCACTGCTGCGGCGTCGTCCGCGGATTCGAGGGTGAACTCGCCGTCCTCGTTGGTGCTCAACACTGACTCGACGGCGGCCTTGCATAGCGGCTCTCGCGCCTTGGCCGCCACGTCGGCAGGCACCGGCACGTTGACGCTGCACAACAATTGGCCCGCCTGGAACATCGCCAGATCCCCCGGGGCAAAGCGCGTCCACGTTTCATCGTCGGTGAGCGGCTGCGTCGCAATCACCGCGACGCGATCTTCTGGCGTCGTGTATTGCGCAAAGTCGATTGTGACGTCCGCGTCGATCAAGTGCGCGGTCGAGAACGGCCAACTGCGCACGAGGTAATACAAATGGGTCGAGCAGTGAACGAACAATGCCTGCCCGTTGGACATCAAAAAGTTGAACACACCGTGCCGAGTGATCTCGCGTGTGGCCTGCGCCAATGCGTCGAACAGCTCGTTTAGCGGTGGATGGGTGCTGGGGAAACACGCGCGTAGGTGCTGCATGATCGCGCAGAACGCGAGCTCGCTGTCCGTCGTGCCGACCGGTAGGTACACGCCGCCCAGTGTTGGCGCATAGTCGCGCAGATCGCCGTTGTGCGCGAAGATCCAATGCCGGCCCCATAGCTCGCGCTGGAACGGATGACAGTTCTCCAGCACGATGCGACCCTGCGTGGCCTTGCGAATGTGTGCGATCGTGTTTTTCGACTTGATCGGGTATTTCTTGACCAGTTCGGCGATCGGCGAGGTCGCCGACGCCTGGTGGTCGATGAACAGCCGGCAGGCTTTGTCCTCGAAGAATGCGATGCCGAAGCCATCGGCATGATGGTCGGTGACGCCGCCGCGCGCCGCGAAACCCGTGAACGAAAAGGTCACGTCCGTGGGCGCCGCGCAATTCATTCCGAGCAGTTGGCACATGATGCGAACACGCAATGCTTCGCGAGCGCGCTGAGCGCCCGCTACAATGATGTTTTTGAAGAATATCACCGAGTCCGGGGGCCACCCAAACCGAAACAGCGACGTATGCGTCGCTGCTTCGCATCCAATGGGTGGCCACGGGCGAGCCTTCGCATGCGTGATGCGCATGCTCAACTGCCGATTGACATGAACCCGTCCCAGTCCCATTCCACCGCAGCCGGCGCCGGCTCGTCGGGCACCGCTGCGCTGACTCTCGCCCGTCCCGATGATTGGCATTTGCACGTGCGTGACGGCGCGCTGCTCGAAGCAGTGCTGCCACACACTGCCCGGCAGTTCGGCCGTGCGATCATCATGCCGAATCTGAAGCCGCCGGTCACCACGACCGCGCAGGCCGGCGCTTATCGGCAGCGGATTCTTGCCGCGCGTCCCGCGCACGGCCCTGGCGCCACGTTCGAGCCGCTGATGACGCTGTACCTGACCGACAACACGTCGCCGGACGAAGTCCGGCGGGCTCATGAAAGCGGCTTCGTGCATGGCGTGAAGCTGTATCCGGCCGGCGCGACGACCAATTCGGATGCCGGTGTCACAGATCTGCGCCACTGCACGGCTACGCTGGAGGCGATGCAGCAGAGCGGCCTGCCGCTGCTGGTGCACGGCGAGGTAACAGACCCGTCGATCGACGTGTTCGATCGCGAAAAGGTGTTCATCGACCGGGTGCTCGAGCCGTTGCGGCGCGATTTCCCTGCGCTCAAGGTGGTGTTTGAGCACATCACGACGCGTGACGCGGCGCAATATGTGCGTGACGCGGAGGCGGCGCCGGGCACGCTGGGCGCAACGATCACCGCCCACCACTTGCTGCTCAATCGCAACGCGATGCTGGTCGGCGGCATCCGCCCGCATTATTACTGCCTGCCGGTGCTCAAGCGCGAGGCGCACCGCGTGGCACTTGTGGAGGCGGCCACCTCGGGTCATCCGCGCTTTTTTCTCGGCACCGATAGCGCGCCGCACCCGAAGGGCCTGAAGGAGCACGCGTGCGGCTGTGCCGGTTGCTACACGGCGCTGCATGCGCTGGAGCTATACGCGCAGGCCTTTGACGAGGCCGGCGCCCTGGGCCGGTTGGAAGGCTTTGCGAGCTTTCATGGTGCCGACTTCTATGGATTGCCGCGCGCCACCGACACGGTGACGCTCGAGCGCGCGAGTTGGACGTTGCCCGAGGCCATCGATGCAGGCGGCATCAGCGTGGTACCCCTCAAGGCCGGCGAAGCGCTCGGCTGGAAGCTGCGCTGACATGCGCATGGCGGCCCTGCCACCGCTGCGCGAGGCCGTGGCGCGGATCGACTGGTCGCGACCGTGGTTCGAGCCGTTCCGGGCCCATGGGATGCGTTGGCAACGGGTGCTCGATACTCATGGGGCCGACGCATGGTTGAGCACAATGACGCAGGATGCCCAAGCGGCGTCGCTATGCATTGGCGCTGGCCTGCCGCTGACCTTCGTGGCGCAGTCTCTGTTGCCGCCCGGCACGCGTTATGAAGCGCACATTGCCGCGACAGGTTGCGTGCCCACGCGCGAAAATCTGCACGATTTCTTCAACGCGGCGAGTTGGTTTGCCTTTCCGCGGACCAAGCTCGCCACGACCGCCTGCGGCCTGGCCGAGGCGCGGCGGCAGGCAGGTGCGCCCGCGCCCGGCAACGGCAGGGGGCCGGTACGCAATGCACTAACCCACTTTGACGAAAACGGCGCGATCTTTGTGACTTCCGATGGTTCGCTGGCCGAAGCGCTGCGCGCTTTTGACTGGCGCCGTCTGTTTGTCGAGCATCGCCAGGCGTGGCCTGCGCGTTGTGCCGTGTATGTGTACGGCCATGCGCTGCTGGAGAAGCTGCTCGCGCCGTATCGCGCATGCACCGCGCACGCATGGATCTGTCAAGTCGAGCCGGACTGGTTCGATGCGCCCGCGGCGCAGCGCCAGGCCGACGCGGATGTCCGTGTCGCCGCGGCACTCGTCGATGACAACATCGGCGACGGCCCGCCGCGGCAGGCGCCGCGTGAGCGTGCGCCAAAGGGCGGAGCGCTGACGATCGCGCGGTTTTCGCCGTTGCCTGTGCTTGGCGTGCCGGGCTGGTGGGCGGCCAACGCTGATCCGCGCTTCTACGCGGACACGTCGGTATTCCGCGGCGGCCGGCGCGGGCCGCGCCACCCATGCTAAGATGAGAGCTTACAAAGTAGGCCAGACAGCCGCGGCTGCCGCGCATCGCGCGGGGGGCGAGGAAAGTCCGGACTCCACAGGGCAGGGTGATGGCTAACGGCCATCCGTGGCGACACGCGGAACAGGGCAACAGAAAGTAAACCGCCGATGGCCTGGCGCAAGCTGGGATCAGGTAAGGGTGAAACGGTGCGGTAAGAGCGCACCGCGGCTGCGGCGACGCAGTCCGGCAAGGCAACCTCCACCCGGAGCAATTCCAAGTAGGCAGGCGCGCGCCGGCAGCAAGGCGCAAGGACGGGCCCCGTCCTGACCTGCGGGTAGGAAGCTTGAGCACGTCAGCAATGGCGCGCCTAGAGGAATGGCTGTCACGCGTGCCGGGTAACCGGCGCACGCACAGAATCCGGCTTACCGGCCTGCTTTGTCCCTTCTTTTCGCGACACGCGCTATGTGTCGACGATCTCGAACGAGTGCGTGAGTTCCGCGCTCTTGGCCAACATGATCGACGCGGAGCAATACTTGTCGTGTGACAGGTTGATCGCGCGCTCCACGGTCGCCGGGTTTAAGTTTCGGCCGCTCACCGTGAAATGGAAATGGATCTTCGTGAATACCTTCGGGTCCTGGCTTGCCCGTTCTGCCTTCAGCGTGACGTGGCAGTCGACAATGTCCTGGCGGCTTTTCTTCAGAATCATTACGACGTCGTACGTGGTGCAGCCTCCGGTGCCCAGCAGTACCATTTCCATCGGTCTCGGGGCCAGGTTGCGGCCACCGCCTTCCGGCGCGCCATCCATCGCTACCATGTGGCCACTGCCTGTCTCGGCCACGAAAGCCATTCCGTCTTTGCTCAACCAGCTGACCTTGCATTCCATCACGCGTTTCCAGGCCTGAATTTTCGTACATTGTAACGAACGCGTCCGAGCACTGCCGCAGCGCTGCTGCCGCGTGAGCGTCGCATCGGCCGACACGAGGCAACGGGATTTTGCCGCTGTGGCCCGGGCCGGCCGCAGGCGGCAGCGAAATCGCCATGGTTGTTCGGCATCGTTAGGTGAAGCGTTCGCTGGTGTGGGGCCGCAGTGGTGGCGAGAGATCATTAACCCATGGAGGCGGAAGGAAGCGGGCTCTTTGTGGTGCTACTGCAACATGTCGTACTGTGGTGGAGCGTTTCGCAATGTGGTTTTCGTTGCAGCTTATCAGCGTAAGCCCTATAATGCTCCCCATTGGTTGATGCACGCTTGCTCAACCTTTGCTTGTCTCCTCCACCTGCCTCCTTTGGTGGATTGAACCCGAACATTGGTTCGGGTTTTTTTTCGTCGTTATTTAGGCTAGGGCTAGAGTAGCGCCAGGCCTAAAAACCATTTACAATTAAAAGCTTTTCCGAAAATGCCCGCGGAAGAAGAATCAGGGAGAGCCTGCACCGCGCCATGACGCGCATCCACAAGCAGGACCACAGAAGGGCAGAGCATCTCATTTGGATCGATCATGAAGACGTTTTCCGCCAAAGCCCACGAGGTGAAGCGCGAATGGTACGTGATTGACGCGACGGACAAGGTCCTCGGCCGTGTCGCCAGCGAAGTGGCACGCCGCCTTCGCGGCAAGCACAAGCCGGAGTTCACGCCGCACGTCGATACCGGCGATTTCATCATCGTCGTCAATGCCGGCAAGCTGAAGGTTACCGGCAACAAGACGACCGACAAGAAGTACTACCGTCACTCGGGCTATCCGGGCGGCATCTATGAAACGACTTTTGGCAAGATGCAGGAGCGTTTTCCGGGCCGTGCACTCGAGAAGGCCGTCAAGGGCATGCTGCCTAAGGGCCCGCTCGGCTACGCGATGATCAAGAAGCTGAAGGTCTACGCGGACGCGACGCACCCGCACACCGCGCAACAACCGAAGGCGCTCGAGCTCTAAGGAATCAGTCAGATGATCGGAAATTGGAACTACGGTACTGGCCGCCGCAAGAGCGCAGTGGCTCGCGTGTTTATCAAGGCTGGCAAGGGCGACATCATCGTCAACGGTAAGCCCATCGCCGACTACTTCTCGCGTGAGACGTCGCTGATGATCGTGCGTCAGCCGCTGGATCTGGTGAACCACGCGAACACGTTCGACATCAAGGTCAACGTGACTGGTGGCGGCGAAACCGGCCAGGCTGGCGCCGTACGTCACGGTATCACCCGTGCGTTGATCGACTACGATGCGACGCTGAAGCCGACGCTGTCGAACGCTGGCTTCGTGACGCGCGATGCGCGTGAAGTCGAGCGTAAGAAGGTAGGTTTGCACAAGGCGCGTCGTCGCAAGCAGTTCTCCAAGCGTTAAGCGAAGCGCGTGCATCGCGATGGAGTGGCACGCAGGTTCACCTGCGGGTCCGGCATCGTGCAAAAAACCGCGGATCGGCCGATCCGCGGTTTTTTCTTGGTGCGCCCAGCATGAGGGCACGCCTGCGGGTGCAAGTCCCTGTTGGTTTCAGGGCCTTCGGCACAATATTCAGAACAGTCCTAAAATAATATTGAAGGCATTTTTGGAGAACTCGATGAACGCTGTGACTGACACCGTTGTGACCGAGATGCCGGCCCCGCTCGTTTTCACGGACGCCGCCGCTGACAAGGTCAAACAGCTGATCGATGAAGAAGGTAATCCGGAACTGAAGCTGCGCGTGTTTGTACAAGGTGGCGGCTGCTCGGGATTTCAATACGGCTTTACGTTTGACGAGGAAGTCAACGAGGACGACACGGTGATGGATAAAAATGGCGTCCAGTTGTTGATCGACTCAATGAGCTATCAGTACCTGTTGGGCGCGGAAATCGACTACAAGGACGATTTGAACGGCGCGCAATTCGTGATCAAAAACCCGAACGCGACCACCACTTGTGGCTGCGGCTCGTCGTTCTCGGTGTAAGCGTACATTGATCGAAATGTAAGCGCATTTTACCGAAATCAGTCGGGTGACCGTTCATGAGCCGGCTCACTGCGGGGGCGGATCAGCCCCCGTTGTTGTTTGCACACCGTCGCTGACGCATGCCGTCGAGGGCCGCGCGCGAGCGGCACGGCTTAGCGTGGATACAACGCGCCGAGTACGCGCTCGCCAGCGACACCGGTGACAGTTGGCAAGTTGCCGGGCAGGCGTGCAACGTGGCGCATCGCCAGCCATGCGAACGCCAGCGCCTCGACTTGATGGGAGGCAATACCCCCGAGATTGCACACCACGCGGGTCTCGTGCTCGTGCACGAACATTGCCGCATGAAACGCTGGCACGAGCGGGGCGGCATGGCCGCCCACTGCCACGTCGCGAGAGCGGAAATCGGCGACGACGTCGATACCGGTCAGCTCCGCTAGCAACGCCGGATTGTTGATCTGCCGCGTATAGCCGAGTTCGGGGCGGTGCCTAATCGTCTGTCCGTGCACGCCGATGGCGCGCACGTCCCCGGCCGATACCCGTGCGCGGGTCTGCAGCGCGTGGCAGTACGCCGCATAGCGTGCCGCCAACGCGTTGGCGGCATGAGCCTCGCGGTGTACTTCGTTATCCTCCGGGCTCTGCAACGCGAACAACGTGTCGCGCAACTCGGGCGGCAAGCTGACGAAGGCCTCGGCACGGACCTGGGGCCGGCCTTGCGTAAAGTCGACGATCACGCCGGCGACACCGCCCATGCTCGTGCCGGACATCAGGCCGATATACAGCCCGTCGGCATCGTGCGCCCGTTGTGAAGGCGTGTGGCCGTCGTTGTGTTCGGCGCAAGGTTGTATCACCCAAAGCTTCCGATAGCTTTGAGTGATGCGTCGGCCCGATGGCTAGCGCGCATGATCGACGCGGCACGGCACGGCCGCATTGCCGCCATGGTGATGTGGCGTGCAGCGGCAGGACGTCTGTCATTGTGATGCGACGCGCGGCGGCAGGACCCCGCCGTCGATTGAAAAATTGGCCGAATACCGCTCGAACGCGTGTAGCGTGGCGCCATGCAACGACGTGGGCTTCCCGACTGAGGCTGCGAGTGGATTCACATGGCGGCCCTGGTGCCGTACCTCATAGTGCAGGTGCGGGCCGGTCGCCCAGCCGGTGCTGCCAACGTAGCCGATCACGTCGCCGCGCGCGATTTTCGCACCCGCTTTCAGTTTCGGTGGGGTTCGCGACAGGTGGGCATACACGGTCTCATAGTGTTGAGCATGGCGTACCACGACCGTCTTGCCATACCCGTGTCGCCACCCCGCGAATGCGACAGTGCCGGCTCCGCTTGCCCGCACTGGCGTGCCGCGCGGCGCGGCCCAATCCACGCCACCGTGAAACGCGCGGCGTCCGGTAATGGGATGCACGCGGTCGCCGAAGCGCGACGACAGTCGAGCGCTGGCAACGGGACGCGGATCAAGCCCGCGCTGCAGGGAGTGCCCGTTGGCGGCATAGAAGCCGCCGCCGAGCTTGCCCGGCGGACGGTACCAAATGGCGCGAATGGGCGCGGTGCCGACGGCATGGACCTCGAGGACGAGGATACGTCGAGTACGGGATGATTCGCCCCCCGCTGCGCCCAGCAGCGCGCGGTAGCGCTGTCCGCGCAACGGGCCGGCCAACGCGCGCATGGCCGGCAGCGCGTCGAGTGCTGCGTCGATCGAGCTGCTCAGTACGCCTGCTTGCCGCATCGCGCTGGCGAACCGGCTGTCGAGCGCGCCGCAGAGCACGCGCTCGTATGGGGCGGCAGTACGGTCTGGCTCGTCCAGCCGTAGTGGGCTGGCACCTGACAGCGCGCCGGCTGCTTGGGGCGGATGTCCCGCGGCGGATGTTCCGGTGGCGGCGCTGGCTGACGGCGCGGAAGCGGCTAGCGCGGCGGCCACGTAATCGCCATACGGGCCCAGCGCCGTGCTGCGCCAACTGATGGCGCGCAACATGCTGCTGTTGACTTGGGCTTGCGTGGCTGCTGAGCGCGCCGACGTGTATGCCGAATGTGCTGGTATTGCGAGCGCAGATACCACGGCGGGAGCGTACGGGATCGTGCGTGCGATCGTCACGCTCAAGTTCACGGACGCGGTGGCGATCGGGTGAATGATCGTCTGATGGCGTCGTACGACGAAGTGACGCAGCGATACGATGTTGCTGCGCGCGAGTGCAAAAACCTGCCGGAAGCAGTACCACATCACGTAAAATCCAGTTCTTGCACGAGAAAAGCGACGGCCTTGAGGGTGGTTCGAGGCAGGGTTGCGAGGTGCGGCGCGTGACGAGCATCGCCGTGCCGCTCGTGATTCGATGACAGTTTCGTGAAAAGTTCCCCCCTGATGAGTACCGAGTCCAGCGTTGCCGTGCCGTCCCTGCCCATTACCGATGAAGTCCGTGCCGCGCTGACGATAGCACGTCGTGGTTGCGACGAGTTGCTGATCGAGGATGAGTTTGCGCAGAAACTGGCAAGGAGCGCGCAAACCGGTAAGCCATTGCGCATCAAGCTCGGGCTCGACCCGACCGCGCCGGACATCCACATCGGGCACACCGTGGTGCTCAACAAGATGCGCCAGTTGCAGGACCTGGGCCATACCGTTATTTTCTTGATCGGCGACTTCACGTCGTTGATCGGTGATCCGTCCGGGCGCAACCAGACGCGTCCGCCGCTCACGCGCGAGCAAATCGAGGCCAATGCGAAGACTTATTTTGAACAGGCCGCGCTGGTGCTTGATCGTGAAAAGACAGAGATCCGCTACAACAGCGAATGGTCAATGCCGCTGGGCGCTGACGGCATGATCAAGCTCGCGTCACGCTACACCGTGGCGCGGATGCTCGAGCGCGACGACTTTACCAAACGGTTCCAGGGCGGCGTGCCAATCTCGATTCATGAGTTCCTGTATCCGCTGATGCAGGGATATGACTCGGTCGCGCTGCAATCGGATCTCGAGTTGGGCGGCACCGATCAAAAGTTCAATTTGCTCGTGGGCCGTGAGTTGCAGAAGCAGTATGGCCAGGAGCCGCAGTGCATCCTGACGATGCCGCTGCTCGAAGGGTTGGATGGCGTCGATAAGATGTCCAAGTCCAAGAATAACTATGTCGGCATCAGCGAGAAGCCGTCCGACATGTTCGGCAAGCTAATGAGCATCTCGGACACGCTGATGTGGCGTTACTTTGAGTTGCTCTCGTTCCGCAGTCTCGAGGAGATTGCAGACTTCAAGCGGCAGACGCAGGCTGGCCGCAACCCGCGCGAGTTGAAGGTGCTGCTCGCACAGGAAATCGTCGCTCGTTTCCACTCGCAGGCCGACGCGCAGCGCGCGCTGGAGGATTTCAATCATCGTGCGAGGGGCGGAGTGCCTGACAATATTCCGGAGATTGCGTTGCGTGGCGCGCCGCTGCCGATCGGGCAATTGCTTAAGCAAGCTGGCCTGGTGCCGTCCACCAGCGAGGCATTGCGCAACATCGAACAGTCCGGCGTGAAGATCGACGGTACGACGATCACCGACAAAGGGCTGAAGCTCGAGGCAGGCGTGTATGTCGTGCAGGTCGGCAAGCGGCGCTTTGCGCGCGTGACACTGCACGCTTAGTGCAGCGGCAACCTGACGACAACCGAACCATAGCGAGGACTTGCATTGATCGCATTGATCCAGCGGGTCGCGCGAGCCAGCGTGCAAGTCGATGCGCGGGTGATCGGCGCGATCGGCCCCGGGCTGCTCGCGCTGGTCTGCGCGGAACGCGGCGACTGCGAGGCCACGGCGGACAAGCTGCTCAACAAGTTGCTTGGCTATCGCGTATTCAGCGATACCCAGGGCCGGATGAACCTGTCCGTGCAGAACATCGATGGTGCCGGCGGCGCGGGCGGCTTGTTGATCGTGTCGCAGTTCACGCTGGCAGCTGATACGAATAGCGGCTTGCGTCCTAGCTTCACCCCCGCCGCGCCACCGGACGAAGGCAGGCGGTTGTACGACTATTTCGTCGCCCGTGCGCGGCAGCAGCATCCTATCGTCCAGACTGGTGAATTTGGCGCCGCGATGCAGGTATCGTTGGTCAATGAGGGTCCGGTGACCTTCTGGCTGCGCGTGCCGGCCGTATGACTCGAGTGATTAAGCACACCAGCGGATGCAATGCCTGTAGCAACAATGCGCTGATGCCGCCAATCATCATCGACATGAAGTCGGCATGCACTGTCCAGCAGCACACTGCCTGCGGGCCGAATAGCCCCGGATCGCCCGGCGGCGACGAATAGCTGAGCACAGGGCCTTTGCCGCTCGTGAGCTAAGTGACGCCGGTTGCCATGCGCCGGCGCAGTCGATTCAGTATGTCGTCGGCTAGCCCGCAGAGGCGTATTGCGCAGATCGGCTATTCGCTGCTGGTGTTCCACAGGTCGCGGATCGGTCCCGCATCCGGCGCCGCAAGGCCGAAGTGGCGATAGGCGAGCAGCGTCGCGACGCGTCCGCGCGGCGTGCGTTGTAGATAGCCCTGCTGGATCAGATAAGGCTCAATCACGTCCTCGATGGTGTCGCGCTCCTCGCCGATCGCGGCGGCCAGGTTGTCCAGGCCCACCGGGCCGCCATCGAACTTGTGCAGGATGGCCTCCAGCAGCTTGCGATCCATTAAATCGAAGCCGACCGGGTCGACATCGAGCATCGCCAGCGCCGCATCGGCCGTCGTCGCCGTGATGCGGCCGTCGGACTTGACCTCGGCATAGTCTCGCACGCGACGCAGCAACCGGTTCGCGATCCGTGGCGTGCCGCGCGAGCGCCGCGCAATCTCCAGCGCGCCTTCGGACTCGATCTGCGCGCCAAGCAGGTGGGCCGAACGCTCGACGATCCGCGCCAGTTCGCCCGCGGTATAGAATTCGAGTCGGGCGACGATACCAAAGCGGTCTCGCAACGGGTTGGTCAGCATGCCGGCGCGGGTCGTGGCCCCCACCAGCGTGAACGGGTGCAGGTCTAGCTTGACGCTGCGCGCGGCCGGCCCCTCGCCGATCATGATGTCGATCTGATAGTCTTCGAGCGCTGGGTACAGGATTTCCTCGACGACCGGCGACAACCGGTGGATCTCGTCGATGAACAGCACGTCGTTCGCCTCGAGATGGGTCAGCAGCGCAGCCAGGTCGCCGGCCCGTTCGAGCACCGGCCCAGACGTCTGGCGCAGGTTGACGCCCATTTCCCGGGCAACGATGTGTGCGAGCGTGGTCTTGCCCAGCCCCGGGGGGCCAAACAGCAGCACGTGGTCGAGCGCTTCCGCGCGGCGCTTTGCCGCTTCAATAAAGATCTCGAGTTGCCCGCGAACCTTTTCTTGCCCCACATATTCGTCCAGCAGCCGCGGGCGCAGCGCCCGCTCGAGCGCCTCCTCATTGGGCGAAGTGGGGGTCGCCGCAATGACGCGCTCCGAGCCGAGTTTGTCCGTTTCGATCATAGGCTGATTGTACCGCGATGCCGCCGGCATGCCAGTTGCCAAGCCGTGCTGTGTCCGGTGAGACTCATGCCTTCGACAATGCCTTCAGAGCAAGCTTGATGCCGTCCGACACACCGGTGCCGGCCGGCACGTTCTTGATCGCGGCAAGCGCCTCCTTCTCGGAATAGCCGAGCGAGAGCAGGGCGTGCAGGATGTCTGGCGCATGGTCAGACGATGAGGCGGCCGAGGCGGCCGCGCCGATGTCGGCGCCCAGTTTGCCTTTTAACTCAAGCAACAGTCGCTCGGCGGTTTTCTTGCCGATGCCCGGCACCCGCGTCAGGCGGGCGGTATCCTGCAGCGTCACTGTTTGCGCAAGATCGCTCACGCTCATCCCGGAGAGCACCGCGAGCGCCATGCGCGCTCCGATGCCGCTGATCTTCAGCAGTTCGCGAAACGTCTGCCGCTCTTGCTGCGTGAGAAAACCATACAGCAGGTGCGCGTCCTCGCGCACGATCAGTTGAGTCAGCAACGTGACTTTGTCGCCCGTGCCTGGAAGGTTGTAGAACGTGCTCATCGGCACGTCGACTTCGTAGCCGACGCCGTTGCAGTCGACCAGCAGATGAGGCGGGTTTTTCTCGAGCAGGATGCCCGCAATGCGACCGATCATGGCGAATGAATGTAGGGGGGATGCGCGAGTGTAGCGTATCGCGGCGTGGACACTGCGCCGGGTTAGCCGATCAGCCGGCCGCGTCGCACACGATAGCCTTTCTTCGTCAATGCCGGCGCGAGCGTGCCGAGCGCGTTGATCGCCGCGCCGCTGTTCGCGTGGCAGATCGCCATGCCGAGCGCGTCGGCGGCGTCGGTGCCGGGCAAGCCGCTCAAGTTTAGCAACCGGACCACCATCTGCTGCATCTGGTCCTTGGTCGCGCGCCCGTAGCCGACCACCGCTTGCTTGAGTTGCAGCGCGGTGTATTCGGCCACCGGTACGCGGCCCGATACGAGTCCGCAAATCGCCGCGCCGCGCGCCTGCCCGAGTAGCAGCGTCGATTGCGGATTGACGTTGACGAATACTTTCTCGATCGCGGCCTGATCCGGGCGGTGCTCGCGGATCAGCGTCGCCACGCCATCGAAGATCGTGCCCAGGCGGCTCGGCAGATCGGCGTCCGCGGTACGAATCACGCCGCTGGTCACGTAGGTGAGCGCATGTCCGTGCTTGTCGATGACGCCAAAGCCGGTGACGCGCAAGCCCGGATCGATGCCAAGTATTCTCATCGCGCCACTATAACCGACTGGCGTTGTCCCAATGCGGCCGGCGCGGCGGCGCACACGGGCGTCAATGACGGAAATGCCGCGTGCCGGTGACGACCATCGCGACATTGTGCTCGTCGGCCGCCGCGATCACTTCGTCGTCGCGCATCGAGCCGCCGGGCTGGATCACACAGGTCGCACCGGCTGCGACGACCACGTCGAGCCCATCGCGGAACGGGAAGAACGCGTCGGAGGCGACCGCTGAGCCGGTTAACGACAGCTTCGCGTTTTGCGCCTTGATGCCGGCGATGCGCGCTGAATCGACGCGGCTCATCTGACCCGCGCCGACACCTAACGTCATGCCGTTCGCGCAAAACACGATTGCATTGGACTTGACGAACTTCGCGACGCGCCAAGCGAACAACAGGTCGTCCATTTCTTTGGGTGTCGGATGCCGTTTCGTGACCACGCGCAACTCGTGCGGCTGCACGTTCTTCGTGTCCGGCGATTGCACCAGCAAGCCGCCGCCGACGCGCTTCAGGTCGTACGCGTTGGCTGGGTTGCCCAGCGGCACCTGCAGCACGCGTACGTTCTGCTTCGCGGCGAACACCTGTCGTGCAGCGTCGGTCAACGACGGCGCGAGCAGCACTTCGACGAATTGCTTGGCGACCGCTTGCGCTGCCGTTTCGTCGACTTCGCGATTGAACGCGATGATGCCGCCGAATGCGGAAGTCGGGTCGGTCTGCAACGCCTTGGCGTACGCGTCGGCCGGCGTCGTCGCCACGGCCACGCCACACGGGTTCGCATGCTTGATGATCACGCATGCCGGCGCATCGAATGTCTTCACGCATTCCCATGCCGCGTCGGCATCAGCGATGTTGTTGTACGACAGTGCCTTGCCCTGCAGTTGCCGGTAGTTGGCCAGCGAGCCTTCGGCAGATTGCAGGTCGCGATAGAACGCTGCGCCCTGGTGCGGGTTCTCACCGTAGCGCAGGTCCTGCACCTTCGTGAAGGCCAGATTGAGCGTGGCCGGGTACGCGCTGCGTGTCGCATGCTGCAGGTCCTCGCCGAGGCTAGTCAGATAGTTCGTGATCGCGCCGTCATATTGCGCGGTGTGCGCAAACACCTTAGTCGCGAGCCGGAAGTGAGTCGCGTAGCTGACCGTGTTGCGGTTCGCTCGCATTTCGTCGAGCACCGCCGCATAGTCAGCCGGATCGACGACCACCGTCACGTCGCGGTGGTTCTTCGCCGCCGAGCGCAGCATCGTCGGGCCGCCGATGTCGATGTTCTCAATGGCTTCGTCGAGCGGGCATTTTTCCTTCGCGACGGTTTGCACGAACGGATACAGATTGACAATGAGCATGTCGATTGTCGGGATTCCATGCTGCTCGAGTGCCGCCATGTGCGCGGGCACGTCGCGCCGCGCGAGTATGCCGCCATGGACCTTCGGATGCAGCGTCTTCACGCGGCCGTCGAGCATTTCCGGAAAGCCAGTGTAGTCGGCCACCTCGGTGACCGGCAGGCCCGCGTCGGCGAGCAGCCTAGCCGTGCCGCCCGTGGACAGCAGGGTGACGCCGAGCTCATGCAGGCTTTTGGCGAAATCGACAATGCCTGTCTTGTCGGAAACGGAAATAAGCGCTTGCTTGATCATGATGAAAAAGAACCCGAAGCCGCGCTTGCGCGCGAATAAAAAATGTGCGCCAGGCACAGGTGCCGCGCTACAGCAGGCCATGCTCCTGCAGTTTCTTGCGCAGCGTGTTGCGGTTGATGCCGAGATATTCGGCTGCCAGAGACTGGTTGCCCCGCGCCTGTTCGAGGACGATTTCCAGCATCGGTTTCTCGACGCAGGACATCACCATTTCATAGACGTCATGTGGGCGGGATCCGTCCAGATCGCGGAAATACATGCCGAGACTGTCGCGGACGCATTGTTCGATGTTGTGCTTGCTCATGCTGCTAATCGGTCGGTGTCGGGTGGCGTGTCGTGCGTGCCGGATTCGTCGTCGACGTAGACGAGGCGCTCCGATTGCGCCTTTTGGGCGTCGAAGAACGCGTTGACCACCGCCAGTTGTTCCCGGGTGGAATCCAGCGTATTCATTCGATGCCGGAATGCGTTAGCGCCGGAAAGGCCGCGAGTGTACCAGCCGATGTGCTTGCGTGCGGTGCGCACACCAGTAAATTCGCCATAAAATGCATAATGGTCTTGTAGGTGCTCGTTCATCCACTGCTGGATCTCGTCGATCCGTGGCGGCGGCAGCACCTCACCGGTCACCAGGAAGTGCTCGATTTCGCGAAACAGCCAGGGCCGGCCTTGCGCCGCGCGTCCGATCATGATTGCGTCCGCGCCGGTGATCGACAGCACTTCACGCGCCTTGTGCGGCGTCGTGATATCGCCGTTGGCAACTACCGGGATACGCACCGATGCCTTGACCGCGGCGATCGTGTCGTACTCGGCCTGACCATGATACAAGTCTGCGCGCGTGCGCCCGTGCACGGTGAGCATCGAGATGCCGGCCTGCTCGGCGAGCCGCGCGATCGTCAGCGCATTGCGGTGTTCGCGATCCCAGCCGGTGCGGATTTTCAGTGTAACGGGAACAGCATCCGGCCCGGTGCCGACCGCACGCACGACTGCCTCCAGAATGCGGGCCACCAGTCCCTCGTTCTGCAGCAGCGCGGAGCCTGCCGCGACATTGCAGACCTTCTTGGCAGGGCAGCCCATGTTGATGTCGATGATTTGCGCGCCATGCGCGACGTTGTATTGCGCGGCCTGTGCCAGCATTGCCGGATCGGCGCCGGCGATCTGCACGGCGATGGGCTCGACCTCGCCGTCGTGATTGGCGCGGCGCATCGTCTTTTCACTTTTCCACAGTTGCGCGTTGGACGCGACCATCTCCGACACCGCGTAACCGGCCCCCATTCGCTTGCACAACTGGCGGAACGGGCGGTCCGTCACGCCGGCCATCGGGGCGACGAACAAATTGTTGCGCAACACATGTTTGCCGATTACAGGCATCGGAAAGGGCGACGCGCCGCCACCCGGTTGGGCGCGGCGCGATCCGAAAGACGTTGGAAAGGGGCGTATTTTAGCGTTAACCGGCGGCGAACCCAGAGCGCTTTGAAAGTTCAATGCGTGCCACTGCCGTCATAGGCTTGGCCCCGCTTAGCGCCGTTGCCCGAACATCATCTGCCGCGCGAGCGCTGTCTTGAGCGGCGGCACCAGGTCCAGCGCGCCGAGTGCTAGGCCGCGCAGCGCCGCCAGCGGTGTGAAGTCGACGGTGAAGGCGCGCGCCAGCGCGTCGGTCGCACTGATGGTCAGGCGCCGGTCCAGCGCACGGCGTGCAGCGAACGCATGGAGTGCGGCCGGCCCGGGTCCGTGATGCGCGAGTGCGTCAACCAGTGCGTGCGCGTCGCGCAGGCCTAGGTTCAGCCCTTGTCCGGCGACCGGATGCAGCGTCTGCGCTGCGTTGCCGATCGATGCAATGCGGCGATCGGTCAACGCGGTCAGTGCATTGAGCCCAAGTGGGAAGGCTGCGCGCGCGCCAACCTTGTCGAAGCGGCCCATCCTGTCGCCGAATGCCCATTGCAACTCGGCCAGCCACTGTGCGTCGGACAGCGACATGCGCCGCGCGGCCTGCGCCGGATCACAGCACCAGACCAGCGCATAGTCCGCCTGCCGTGAGCCGCCGAGCGGCAGCAGCGCAAGGGGTCCTTCGCGCGTGAAGCGCTCCCATGCGACGCGCGGTTGTGGCGCGCTCACGCTGACTACGGACACCAGCGCCGTCTGTCGATAGTCGCGCCGGGCGTGCGGGCCGGCGACCAGTCGCGTCGCTGCGGCTTCGTGGTACACCCCGCCCTCCGCGTTGACGACCAGTCGCGCGTGCACGACGCGTTGCGTCGCCGCGGCGCCCGCGTTGCCATCGGTCATCGAGGGTGCACGCAGCGGCTCGATCGGTAGCCAGACGCCGTGTTCGTCCTGCCGCGGCGCACGAGCCACGCTCGAGCCGATCCAGTCGCAGCCGGTGGAGCGTACTGCCGTAGCTAGCGCATGCACCAGCGCGCCATAGCGCACCACGTAGCCGAGCGCCGGCACGCCGTGCTCATCGCGCTCGATCACGGTGCGACCGAAGTAACCGCGCTGCGACACGTGGATGCGCTCAATCGGTGTTGTGTCGAGCGGCCAGCCAAGCGGCTCGAGCAGCATGCGGCTGCCGTGCGACAAGGCGAGCGCCCGCGGGTCGCCCAGCGATGCATCCGGTTCACGCGCATCAATCAACGCAACACGCAATGCGCGGGTACCGCTGCGGCGTGCGAGCCAGCCGGCGAGTGCCAGCCCCACCGGCCCGGCGCCGACGATCGCTACGTCATAGTCGTATCGCACTGCGTCGGCGTGTGCATCCGGCGCGGCATCGTGCGCGGGTTGGGCAAGATTCGATTCGGTCATGGGGCAGATATTCGTGAGAGGGTGTCGCGCGTCACGCGCGCACCGGCGCATCGCGCATCCAGGCTTCAATATCGTCGGCGTGCACCGGCACTTCTCGAGTCATCAACTCGCAGCCGTGCGGTGTGACGATGGCGTCATCCTCGATGCGGATTCCGGTGTTCCAGTACGCGTGCGGCACATCCGGCGCGGCACGCACGTACAGGCCGGGTTCGATCGTCAGCGTCATATTCGCGCGCAAACGGCGCCACGCACGCGGCACGTCGCGCTCGGCCGTATCTCGCGCCAAGCTTCCAGCGCGCTGGGTATCCAGGGATGTGGCATCCGGGCAGGCGGCGTGCGCGCAGCAGGCGTGCGGGCGGGCGGTATTCAAGTTCTGGCCGTCCGGGGCGGGATCGGGCTCCTGATAGTCGCCGCAGTCGTGCACGTCCATGCCGATCCAGTGACCGGTGCGATGCATGTAGAAACGCGTATAGGCGCGGCTGGCCATCACATCGTCGAGCGTGCCATGCACGGCTGCATCGAGCAGCTTCAAGTCAAGCATGCCCTGCGCCAGCACACGCACCGCCGCTTCGTGCGGCACGTCGAACGGCACGCCGGCGCGTGTCGCGTCGATCGCGGCCTGTTGCGCCGCCAGCACGACGTCATACAGATCACGCTGCGCCGACGTGAAGCGACCGTTGGCCGGAAACGTGCGGGTGATATCGGACGCATAGCCGTCCAGTTCACAACCCGCGTCGATCAAGACCAGATCGCCGTCCCGCACGAGCGCGTTGCCGGCAGGATAGTGCAGCACGCAAGCGTTAGCGCCCGCTGCGACAATCGAGCCGTATGCCGGCGCCTGCGCACCGTGGCGGCGAAACGCGTACAGCAGTTGCGCTTCAAGTTCGTATTCGCGCACGCCTGGCTTGCACGCCTGCATGGCTTGTAGATGCGCGCGCGCCGAAATCGAGGCGGCCCGGCGCATCGTGTACAGCTCATGCGTGTCCTTAATCAGACGCATTTCATCGACCAGGATCGACAGATCGACTTGATGCGCCGGCAAAGTACGGCCGCCGCCGCGTCTGCTTGCCTCCAGCCATCGCTGCACGGCCTCGTCTAACCCCGGCGATGCGTTGCGTGCGTAATGCAATGTGTTTGCATTGGCCAGCAGCGCCGGCATCCGGGCATCGAGTTCATCGACTGAGTAAGCGGCATCCACGCCGAATGCCTGCTGCGCGCGTTGCGGTCCGTACCGCACCCCCTCCCAGGTTTCGCGCTCGACATCGCGCGGTAGGCAGAACAGCGTCGTGAGCGACTGCGTTGCGTCGGCACGGATGACCAGCCAGGCGTGCGGCTCGGCGAACCCGCTCAGGTAGAAGAACGTGCTGTCATGCCGATACGGATACTCGGTGTCGCGGTTGCGGATCGCGATCGGTGCGGTCCGCACGATCGCCACGCCGCCGCCGTGGGCGCGCAGCGCATCGATCACCCGCTCGCGGCGGGCGCGATACAGCGCCGGGCCGGCGGGCGGCCCGGGCAATGCGTCGTCCGCCTTGAGGGGCGGGCCAGGCCGTGTGTTGTCCGCCTTAAGGGGAGGGCCGTCGGCAGCGGTAGGGGCGCGCGTATCCGTGGGCATGTCGCGCTGCGCGATCGGACTCGTCTCTGGGGTATCCATGGCGCGATTGTAGCGCCGGCTACGTGCGGGCCGCGCATTCGAACATCATCCGCCTCACTCAGAACGTGTAGCCGACTTGCACCGCACACCCTTCGAGTTCGTCCAGCAGTACGGCGAACGGTGTCAATTCCCGGTAGCGTCGGGCCACCTTGCGCGCGTAGCCGATAAAGCGCGGCACATCGGTCAGGTAGCGCGGCTTGCCGTCACGATAGTGGAGGCGGGCGAACAGCCCGATGATCTTGATGTGCCGCTGCAGGCCCATCCATTCGAGCTGTCGGTAGAACTCGCCGAAATCCGCGTCCACCGGCAGGCCGGCCTTGCGCGCCTGTTCCCAGTACCAGGCGAAGCAGTCCAACTCGAACGACTCGTCCCAACTGATGAACGCATCGCGTAGCAGCGATGCGACGTCATAGGTGAGGGGGCCGTGCACCGCATCCTGAAAGTCCAGAATGCCGGGGTTCGGCTCGGCCACCATCAGGTTGCGGGGCATGAAGTCACGCAGCATAAATACCTGTGGTTGCGCGAGCGCGCTGCGCACGAGCGCGGCGAACGTTGTGTCGAGCGTCGCGCGTTGCCTGTCGGTCAGCGCCAAGCCCAGATGCCGCTCGACGTACCATTGCGGCATCAGCTCCATCTCGCGGCGCATGAACGTTTCATCAAACACCGGCAGCACGCCGGGGCGCGACACTGATTGCCACCGGATCAACGCGTCCAGTGCGTCGCGCATCAGCGCGCGCGCATTGGCGTCGTTCAGCACGTCGATGTAGGCGCTCGTGCCCAGATCGGTCAGCAGCATGAAGCCGCGCTCAAAGTCCTGCGCCAACACGTGGGGCGCGTGCAGTCCTGTGCCGTGCAGCAGCGCGGCGATCGCGGCAAACTCGCGACACTTCTCTGGCGGTGGCGCGTCCATCGCGATCAACGTGCCGCGTTCGCCGGCCGAGCTTGCCGCGACCCGGAAATAGCGGCGAAATCCCGCGTCCGAGGAGGCGGGCGTTAGCGTGGCGGGCGCGAGCCCCAGTGCTGCGGGCAGCGAGCCGAGCCAATCATGCAGCAAGTCCAGCCGGGGATCGGCAACGACGAAAGCGGGGCGTGCGCAGGTCTGCGTCATGAAAGTTGCGGGGATACGAAAACGTCTTGCCATATAATACCCCACGACTTTTTTGATGCGACCGGCACCGGCGCGGGCCCCGAGGCCGGGGCGGGCAACTCCGCCGCGACGTTGCCCGGGCGGCCGCTCATGCCGGGGCGGCGTCGCTTCGTCTACTGCATTCATGCCGCCAACACAGCTCGATCGAACGAATTTGCCATCCGCGCCCAATTCGCGACGCGTGCCTCGCCTGACGCACGTCGCCGCCACATTGCTTGCGGTACCGGGATTCCTGCCAGCGCTTTCGCACGCGCAATTGACCGGTGCAGCCGCGCAGCCGACCCGGCTGGATGCGCCGTGGGGACTCCGCGTTGCGCCGCAGCTCGACGAGCATGCGCTGCCCTCAGGCGCGCCGCCAGCCGTGTTCGGGCTGAGCGAGGTGGCCAGCGGCACCGCGGATCGCGACGCGTCGCTCGAGGGCCGTGCCGAGTTGCGCCGCTACACGTCCGTGATCAAGGCCGATTCGATCCACTACGACGTGGACACCGACCTGGCCGATGCGTTTGGCAATGTGCATATCGTCCACAACGGCAATGCGTTTGCGGGACCGGACGCGCACTTGAAGATTGGCGCGTCTGAGGGCTACATCACGCGGCCGAAGTACCACTTCAACCTAACCGGTGGCTCCGGTGCCGCCGAGCGGATCGACATCATCGACGATGCGCGCTCGGTCGTGCACCGCGGCACGTACACCGGATGCCCGTGCGAGCGCGATCCGGCGTGGTACGTGAGGGCCACGCAGTTCGACATGGATACCGACGCGAATCTAGGCGTTGCACGCAATGGCGTGGTGTTCTTCCAAGGTGTGCCGATCTTTGCCAGCCCGTGGCTGTCGTTTCCGCTCTCCGGTGGGCGCCAGAGCGGCTTGCTGCCGCCGACTGTCACGATGAGTTCGACCACGGGCTTCGAGATGTCGCTGCCGTATTATTTCAATCTCGCGCCAAACTACGATCTGACGCTCACGCCCCGGATCATGTCGCGGCGTGGCGTGCTAATTGCGCCCAGTTTTCGCTACTTGTCGCCGACGTACTCGGGCAACCTCACCGTCGAGTACCTGCCGTATGACCGCACCACGCATACCAAGCGCTATGCGGTGTTCTTCAACCACAGTCAGAACTTTGGCAACGGCTTCGGCGGGTATCTCTACTACAACCGAGTGTCGGACAAGACCTATCCGGAGGATCTTGCGTCAGGCAACGCGTTCCTGCTGGGCACGCAGATGCTGTACCAGCAGGAAGTCGGCTTGACTTACAACAGCGGCCCATGGGCCGCACTGCTGCGCGAGCAGCATTGGCAGACGTTGCCGCCGTCGACGGCGCCGTATGGCCGCGAACCCCAGTTGAACGTGAAATACAGCCGCTATAACGTCGGCGGCCTGGACTTTGGCGCCGAGGTTGACGCGACCCGCTTTTCGATCACCACGGCCGATGCAACCGAGGGCGCGCGCTTCGTGTTCAACCCGTACGTCATGTATCCGATCCTGCGCCCTGGCTACTTCTTCACGCCGAAGGTGCAGTGGCATTTCGCGTCGTATGACCTGTCCACGATCGGCGCGGACGCACCCGGCGGCCAGCCCAAGCGTTTTAACGTCAGCGTGCCGACGCTGAGCCTGGACGCCGGCCTGGTGTTTGACCGCAGCCTTCGCCTGTTCGGCCAAGACTACATCCAGACGCTGGAACCGCGCCTGTACTACGTGTATACGCCGTACCGGAACCAGCAGTTTGCGCCCTTGTTCGATACCGCCGAGGCGGACTTTGGCCTGGCTGAGATCTTCACGGCGAACAGCTTCGTTGGCAATGACCGCGTCGCCGATGCCAACCGGCTGACTGCGGCGCTCACGTCGCGCTTCATCGACGCGGCGTCCGGCGACGAGCGGGCGCGCTTCGTGATCGCGCAGCAGTATTATTTCCGCAACCAGCGCGTGACGTTCACGCCATCGCAACCGGCGTGGCAGGCCGCGCACTCGGACGTGATCATCGGTTCGTCGTTCAAGCTCGGCGATGGCTTTGCGACCGAGCAGGCGTTCCAGTACAACCAGAATAACAATCAGTTGGTGCGCACAAACCTCGGGGTTTCGTGGAGTCCGGCCGAGCGTCGCGTGCTGAACGCAGCGTACCGGTATACGCGCTCGAACACGACGCTATCCTACGAGCCGATCAACCAGTGGGTGATCTCAGCGCAGTGGCCGCTTGCGCGACGCCTGTACGGCGTGGGCCGGGTGAATTACGATCTCGTTCGGCACCGCCTGGTCGACGCGTTGGCGGGCTTCGAGTACGATGCGTACTGCTGGTCGTTCGGCATCGGATTCCAGAAATACGCAAACGGCGTCAACAGTTCGAACCAGCCATCCACCGGGACACGGGTGCTCGCGCAACTGCAACTCAAGGGCTTTGCGACGATCGACAATGGGCTGGGGCCGCAATTCCGGGCGAGCGTGCCGGGTTACCAGCCGGTGCCGCCGCTGCCCGCGCCGCAGGCCCGGTTCACCCACTATCAATGAGACAATGTCGGTGGGTGGCGGACGATGTCCGACCCGCGTCGGTTTTTACCTGAACGGAGTAATTGTGGGAATGATGAAGACGATACGCTCGGCACTGTTGCAGTGCGTGCTTGCGCTATCCGCGCTCGGCGCGCTGGCGCCGCTCAACGGTGCGCACGCGCAAGCGTTGCCGTCGCATCAGAGCGGACAGGAGGTAGACCGCATCGTCACAGTCGTCAACAACGACGTGATCACGCGCCGTGAGCTCGACTTGCGCATGGGGCTGATCACGCGCCGCCTGCAGCAGCAGAACGCGCCGTTGCCTCCGCCGGACCAGTTGCAGTTGCAGGTGCTCAATCAGATGGTCCTCGAGCGCATCCAGCTGCAGCGCGCCAAGGAAGACGGCATCGTGATTGACGACGCGACGCTGCAACGCACGCTGACCCGGCTCGCGCAGGCGAACAACATGTCGCTCGACATGTACCGCGCGCGGCTGGAGGCTGAGGGCGTGCCCTGGTCCGTGTTCAGCGCCGACGCGCGCAACGAATTGCTGCTTTCGAAGCTGCGCGAGAAGGAAGTGGACAGCCGGATCACCGTGTCGGATGCGGAGGTGGCCAACTATATCGCCAGCCAGCGTGGGCCGACGCAGCGCGTGCAGCAGGACCTGCGCTTTGAACATATCCTGATCAAGGCCGCGTTGAACGCGCCGCAGACTGAGATCGAGGCCGCGCGGCAAAAGGCATCGGATCTACTCAAGCGCGCACTGGCGAACGAGGACTTCGCGCGGCTCGCGAAAGGCAACTCGCAGGCGCCCGATGCGTCCAAGGGCGGCGACCTCGGATTCCGTTCGGCCTCGGCGTTGCCCGAAGCGATGACGCAGGCGGCCTCACAACTGCGTCCGGGGCAGGTCAACCCAGAAGTGCTGCGCACGCCGGAAGGCTTCGAGATCGTGCGACTCGTCGATCGCCGGGTGTCTAGCGGCACGGGCAGCGAAACGCCGAGGCTCGTGCAGACGCATGCGCGGCACATCCTGATCCGGGTCGGCGAAGGGCAACCGGAGCCGGCGGCACGGCAGAAGCTGGCCGAGTTGCGCGCGCAAATCGAGGCGGGTGGCGACTTCGCGAATTTTGCGCACACCTACTCGCAGGACGGTTCCGCCTCGCAGGGAGGCGAGTTGGGATGGATCAGCCCGGGCGAGACCGTGCCGGAATTCGAGCGCGCGATGAACAACCTGAAGGATGGTGAAATGAGCCAGCCAATCCGGACCGAGTACGGTTATCACCTGATCCAGGTGATGGGTCGCCGTGAAGCACAAGGCTCTGTTATGCAGCAACAGGAGATCGCGCGGCAGGCGATCGGCCAGCGCAAAGCCGAGCAGGCCTATGCAGACTGGCTGCGACAACTGCGTGACAGTTCGTATGTGCAGTACAAGTTGGACGGACCGGCTTGAGCCTCGCGGAGCGGAACGTGACGATACCCGTTCGCATTGCGATCACCACCGGCGAGCCCGCCGGCGTCGGTCCGGAGTTGACCGCGCAGGCGCTTGCGCGCGAGGCCGGGCGCTGGCGCCGGGACGCGCACTTCACGGTGTTCGGCGATCGCCGGCTGCTGACCGAGCGCGCGAAGCAGGTGGGCGTGGACTTTGCCGCGTGGTCGGCCGCGGCGGGCGCCCCGACGAACGCTCCTGTCGTGCTGCGCGACGTGCCGCTTGGCGCGCCGAGCGTGGCCGGCGTGCTGGACGCAGCAAACGGCCGCTATGTGCTCGCGTTGTTGGATGCGGCGATTGACGGCGCACTGGACGGCACGTTCGATGCCATCGTCACCGCGCCGCTGCAAAAAAGCACAATCAACGACGCCGGCGTGCCGTTCACCGGCCATACCGAATACCTGGCCGAGCGCACCGGTACGCCACGCGTCGTGATGATGCTGTGCGGCACCGGCGAGCGGCCGCTGCGCGTGGCCCTTGCCACCACGCATCTGGCGCTTCGCGACGTGCCCGACGCGTTGAGCATCGACGGGCTGGTTGACACGTTGGCAATCGTCGATCATGACTTGCGCGCGCGTTTCGGCATCGCGTCGCCGCGTATCCTCGTTACGGGCCTCAATCCGCATGCGGGCGAGCATGGCTATCTGGGCCGCGAGGAAATTGACGTGATTGCACCGGCATTGCAGCGCGCGCACGCATCTGGCATCGACGTACGCGGGCCCTATCCGGCCGATACGCTGTTCCAGCCGCGCCACCTGCGTGATGCTGATTGCGTATTGGCGATGTACCATGATCAAGGCTTGCCGGTGCTCAAGTTTGCCACGTTCGGTGGGGGCATCAACGTCACGCTGGGACTGCCGATCGTGCGCACCTCCGTTGATCATGGCACGGCGCTCGACCTGGCGGGCACCGGCCGCGCCGATTGCGGCAGTTTGATCGCGGCGATTGATACCGCTGTGTCGATGGCCCGCCATCGACGGCACGCGGCGGCAGGCCGCTAGCGCCGCGCATTGCCCGCTGAAAGCGGCGGCGCGTCAGGCATCGCGCTGGCCGTCGCCATGCATCCGATTCAAAACGAGCTGCTTCATGAGTCATCGTCAGTATCAAGGCCACTTCGCGCGTAAGCGCTTCGGCCAGAATTTCCTTGTTGACACGGGTGTGATTGACGCAATCGTAGAGGCGATTCGCCCGCAACCCGCAGACCGACTCGTGGAGATCGGCCCGGGCCTGGGTGCATTGACCGCGCCGCTGCTCGAGCGCGTGCAAACATTGCACGCGGTCGAACTCGATCGTGACCTGATCGCGCGGTTGCAGCAGCGTTTTGGTAGTCGTCTCGTGCTGCATGCAGGCGACGCGCTGGCGTTCAACTTCGCGTCACTCGCTGATTCGGCGCATATCGGCGCGTCGCTCCGTGTGGTCGGGAACCTGCCATATAACATCTCGAGTCCGCTGCTGTTCCACCTCGCGTCGTTTGCCGATAACGTGATTGACCAGCACTTCATGCTGCAGGACGAAGTGGTCGAGCGGATGGTCGCCGAGCCAGGTAGCAAGGACTACAGCCGCCTGAGCGTGATGCTGCAGTATCGGTATGCGATCGATAAGCTGATCGAGGTGCCGCCTGAATCGTTCGAGCCGGCGCCGAAGGTGACCTCGGCGGTGGTGCGGATGGTTCCGCACGCCGCCGGCGACGTGCCACCGGTCGATATTGTCCGCCTGGGCGAAGTCGTGACGGCCGCGTTTTCGCAGCGCCGCAAGATGTTGCGCAACACGCTGGCAGCCTATCGTAGTCAAGTCGATTTCGACGCGCTCGGCTTTGATCTTGCGCGCCGTGCCGAGGATGTGCCAGTGCTCGAGTACGTCGCGCTGGCACAGCAGCTCGACGCCGGCGCAGGCCCGACGGGCAGCGCGGGCGTGGGCGGTGCGTTATGCGGGTAAACGTGCGCACACGTTCAGCATGCAGAGGCTCGCGGCCGGCGTCAGAGGGGAAATTGTGCCGCAGCGCGTTGCCTTGTCTGGAATGGGGATTTACACTGTTAGCTAATATTGATTAGCTAACTTGGGCGGGAGGGCCGATATGTTGACCGTGAATATGCACGACGCTAAATCGCGGCTGTCGAGCTTGGTCGAACAACTTGAAGTGGGGCAAGAAAGCGAGGTTATCATTGCCCGGCATGGCACGCCCGTCGCACGGTTGGTGCCCTTTACCGCCCCCAAACGGATTGGCGCGGCACGGCATTTACTCGCCGGATTGGGCGTGCCCACTACCGTTGAGGCATTTAATGCGAACGACGATGTGATCGCGGCTGACTTTGAGGCGAGTGCAGGGCAAGGGCTTTTGCCGTGAAAGTGCTACTTGATACGCATATTGCGCTGTGGGCGGCAGAAGGTGCTCCGCAGCTGTCTGCCCAAGCCGTCGAAATCATCGAGAATCCGGCCAATACGCTGCTGGTCAGTGCGGCGGCCGTTTGGGAAATTGCAATCAAACACGCGAAGGGCAACCTGTGCATTCATCCGCGTGAAGCTCGCTTGGCGTTTCGTCTAGCAGGCTTTACGCAGCTACCGATCATCAATGACCATGCGCAGATGGTCGCATTACTGCCAACGCATGAGGATCACGACGATCCGTTCGATCGTCTTATGGTAGCGCAAGCCCTCCACGAGGGGATCGCACTATTAAGCGCCGACCCGAAAATGTGGCGCTATCACCCGACGCTCATGCTGCAAGCCTAACGAAAGTCAGAATGAGGGGGATTCGCATACATCGTTGTGGGCAAAGCTCAGGACTTGAGGTCGGGGGACGTCAACGATACGCGATGCCAACGACGGCCACGGGCGTTCACTCGGTCACATGGGCGGTGCCGGTCAGGCCAGCCAGCGCCAGCAATGCGATGGCGAAGGCAAAAAGACAAAGGCATCGAGCGGCTTGCGGACTGACGCGGCGGTCATGGCCATCTGGATTATGAACGGGTTTTCTCGATGAACTCGATCTTGTAGCCGTCAGGATCCTCGACGAAGGCAATCACCGTGGTGCCATGCTTCATCGGGCCTGCCTCGCGCGTGACTTTTCCGCCCTTGGCGCGCACCGCGTCGCACGCTTCGCGTGCGTTATCCACGGCAATCGCGAGATGGCCGAAGCCCGTGCCCGGCTCATAGGCCGAGATGTCCCAATTATGGGTCAACTCGATGACCGTATGGTCGTCCTCGTTACCGTAGCCGACGAACGCAAGCGTAAAGCGGCCTTCCGGATAATCACGCTTGCGCAGCAACTGCATGCCTAGCACATTCGTGTAAAAGTCCAGCGATCGCTCCAGGTTGCCGACTCGAAGCATCGTATGAAGAAGGCGCATGACGAGATCCTTGAAATGTCGATAGCGTTGCGGGAGGCGCAATAACAGCGCCCTACGGCTGGCACGGCGCGATACGGCGGGGATTTTAACCTGTACGGCACGGCTTTGCGCGATGCGTCCAAACGCACTGGTGAGCGTTACAGTGTGGGGAGCCACTCCAGTGGATGATTCTTCAGCGAACTGCGCGCCTCGCGGAATTCCGGAAAGATCGACGCGACTGTATCCCAGAAACGCGAACTGTGGTTCATTTCGCGCAAATGCGCGAGTTCGTGTGCGACGACATAATCGACGATCGACAGCGGAAAATGGATCAAGCGCCAGTTCAGCCGGATCTTGCCGTCGCTCGAGCAACTCCCCCAACGGGTGGTCGCCGATGACAGCGCGTACGCGCTATGTCGCACGCCGAGGCGTTGTGCATAGAGGTCGAGTCGCTCGCCGAACAGGCGTCGGGCTTCCTGCTGCAGCCAGCCCTGTACGCGATCCTTGATCTGCTGCGCGTGCGCATCCAGTGGCAAGCCCAGCTCGAGCACGGCCCGTTCGGGGTCATGCCACAACGTGCCGCTTGACGACGTGACGGCGACAGTCAACGGCTTGCCCAGGTAGGGCAAGCTCGCTCCATCGGTCCAGACGATGCGCGGCAGCGCGCGTTGTTCCGTGCGCGTTTGCCACTCGGCCAGCTTGGCGAAAATCCAGCGCTGCTTGTCGGCGAGCGCCGACTCGATATCGGCCAGTGTGGCCCAGCGTGGTGCGGTGACGGCTAGTCCGTTGCCGTCGATCGAGAATCCGATGGTGCGTCGCGCGGAACGCTTGAGCCGATAATTGAGCCGGTGCGAGCCGAGGTACACGCAGCGCAGCCGGCTACTGTCCTGCAACCGAGCCTCGTTGCGCGGCGTGGCGCCCGCCGGCAGTGATGGCGCTGGCGTCGCGTTCGTCGGGCCAGAAGACGGACGCAACGGCGGCAACAGCGCGGCAAGCGGCTCCACCGGCGGCAACGAGGACAACGGCGTCGACGGTGGTTGTGTCGATTCGGCGCCGGGCCGGGGCGAACAGGTGCCGCCGGCGGGCGCCCCCGCGCAGGCGGGCCGCGGCCCGGCCGGGACTTCGACGGATAGGCCCGGCAACGCGTTGCCGCTGTCGAACAGTGGCAGGTCGAGTTGACGCGAATCGAGCGCCGCGTGTCGCGGCAAGGGCGCGTGAGCCATAGTTATCGGGTTCGACGAAGTGTCGCTGCGCGGGTCGCTGGCTATCGTATCGGAGCGTGCTCAGAGCGCCTCGGACGACGACGCGCGTTTGGCATACACCGGCGTTTCGTCCTGCGCAGGATACGCATGCGGATCGATGCGGCGCATCTCGGTTTCAATCCATTCCTCGACGCGCGCCATGACTTCGTCAGCGTTCAGGTTGCGGGTGTCGATGGGCTTGCCGATCGACACTGTGACTATACCCGGAAATTTTAGAAAAGCGTTGCGCGGCCACACGTGTCCGGCGTTGTGCGCGATCGGCACCACGGGCACCCCGGCAGCGACCGCGAAGCGCGTGCCGCCAGTCTTGTACTTGCCACGTTTGCCCACCGGCACCCGTGTGCCTTCCGGGAACATGATCACCCATGAGCCCTCGGCCATCCGTTCCTTGCCCTGCCGAATGAGCGACGTGAACGCTCGGTGCCCCTTGTTGCGGTTGACGTGCACCATCTTCAGCATCCCAAGGGCCCAGCCAAAAAATGGCACGTACAGCAACTCGCGCTTGAAGACATAGCACAACGGACGCGGCATGATCGCCGGAAAGGCCAGCGTTTCCCACGCGGACTGGTGTTTGGGCAGCAGCACGGCCGGGCCGTTAGGCAGGTTGTCCAGACCTTCGATGCGCCAGCTCACGCCGACCAGGTGCCGTAGCGTCCACAGCGTCGAGCGGCACCAGCCGACGGCCATCTTATAGCGCCGGTTTGCGTTCAGAAACGGGAACGCAATGAAGCAGGCGCATGCATACGGGATCGTGTAGACGACCAGGTAAATGAAGAACAGCGTCGAGCGAATCATGTGCATGATGTTGCAATACAAGGCCTTGGGCGGTGCGGGGCGCGTCGGCTCAGTGGGCTTCGGCGGCAAGGAAGTCGAGCGCAAACGCATACAAGTCCGCATAGACTGTCGTGCCTGCCGGCAGATGGCCGGCATCCAGCGTTTTCTGGCCTTTGCCGGTCAGCACTAGGTGACAACTGAATCCCAGCGCCGCGCCGGCTTGCAGGTCGCGCAGCGAATCGCCGACCACGGGCGTGCTGGCGGCATCGATCTCGAAGCGCCGGATGATCTGCGCGAGCAGACCGGGTTTCGGTTTGCGGCAATCGCAATGGTCGGTGGGCGTATGCGGACAGAAGAAGATGGCATCGACCCGCCCGCCCAGCGCTGCCAGCTTGCGGTGCATCTTCTCGTGTATCTCGTTGAGCGTGGCCATGTCGAACAGACCGCGACCGATGCCCGACTGGTTGCTCGCGATCACGACGCGGTAGCCCGCCTGGTTCAGCCGCGCGATTGCCTCGAGGCTTCCCGGGATTGGGATCCATTCGTCGGGTGACTTGATGAACGCGTCGGAGTCGTGGTTGACGACGCCGTCACGATCGAGGATCACGAGTTTCTTTTGCATCGTCAATTTACGCCGTTTGCCGGGAAAGAGAATCGGCCGTCACTCATGCCGCGAGCTTCGAGATATCGGCCACGCAGTTCATCTGCTCGTGCAGCTGCGCCAACAAGCCCAGCCGGTTCGCCCGCAATGCGGCATCGTCGGCATTGACCATCACGTCGTTGAAGAATGTATCAACCGCGTCGCGCAACGACGCGAGCGCCGACAGTGCGCCTGTGTAGTCGCGTGAGCCCAGCCGGCCCTGCACGGTTGGCGTGACGTTGCACAACTGCTCGAACAGCGCCCGTTCCGCCGGCTCTACCAACAGCTTTGTCTCGACATGCTGGGCCGCGCCGTCGGATTTCTTCAAGATGTTCGTGATCCGCTTGTTGGCCGACGCCAGCGATGCTGCCTCGGGCAACGCGGCAAATTCGCGTACCGCGTCGAGTCGGCCGGTGATGTCGTCGATGCGGGTCGGATTCTGGCTCAGTACCGCGTCCACCTCATTCGCGTCGTAGCCGCGCTCGCGCAACAGACCGCGTAGCCGGTCGATGAAGAAGCCGTGCAACGCGCTAGTGGGATCGGCAACTTGCGGCTGGGCTGCAAATTGGGCGTACGTATGCCGCAACAAGTCGATCAGGTCCAGCGGCAGCCGCTTTTCGAGCACGATGCGTAGCACGCCGAGCGCGTGTCGGCGTAGCGCGAACGGGTCCTTTTCCCCGGTCGGCTGCAGGCCGATGCCCCAGATGCCCACCAGCGTCTCGAGCTTATCGGCGAGCGCGACCACGGTACTCATCGCGGTGGGCGGTAGCGCGTCGCCGGCAAAGCGCGGTCGGTAGTGCTCCGAGCACGCCAGCGCAATATCGTCGGGCTCGCCGTCGTGGCGCGCGTAGTAGGCGCCCATCGTGCCTTGCAATTCCGGGAACTCGCCCACCATGTCGGTGAGCAGGTCCGCCTTGGCCAGCCGCGCGGCGCGCGCTGCCCGCTGCGCGTCAACGCCCACGCCGGGCGCAATCACCGCCGCTAGCGCTTCGAGCCGCTCGACGCGCTGCAATTGGGAGCCCAGCTTGTTGTGGTACACGACATTGGCCAGCAGCGGCACGCGCTGCTCGAGCGTCTTTTTCTGGTCCTGCTCGAAGAAGAACTTTGCGTCGGCCAGCCGTGGGCGCACGACGCGCTCGTTGCCCAGCACGATCTGCTGCGGCGTGTCGGTCTGCAAGTTCGACACGATCAGGAAACGTGACCGCAACTTGCCGCCGGCGTCGGTCAACGCGAAATACTTCTGGTTTGTCTGCATCGTCAGGATCAGGCATTCTTGCGGCACCTGCAGGAACGCGTCATCGAAACGGCATTCGTAGACGATCGGCCATTCGACCAGCGCATTCACTTCGTCAAGCAGCGCCTCGGGCATCAGTACATGGTCCGCGCCCGCCCGCTCGAGCAATTGCACGCGGATCGCTTCCTTGCGTGCCCGCATGCTGGCGATGACCTTGCCGCGCTGCTCGAGCGTGCGCGCATAGTCGTCTGCATGCAAGATCGCGATGTGGCCCTCGGACAGAAACCGGTGGCCGAGCGTGACCGCGTCCGCATCCAATCCGAGCGCCGTGACCGGCACGATACGGTTTGCGTGCAGCGCAACGAGCCGGTGCGCCGGGCGCACGAACTGCACGCTCGTGCCGTCCGGCCGCTGGTACGTCATGACCTTCGGGATCGGCAGCTTGGCGAGGGTTTCGCCCAGTGCGGCCTGCAGACCGTCTTCTAACGTCACGCCCGGTGCAGCGTAATTTAGGAAGAACGCCTCGGTCTTGCCGTCCATCGCGCGCTCTAAGCGCGTGAGCGGCATATCCGGAAAGCCCAGGGCGGCGAGTTTTTTGGCTAGCGGCGCGCTTGGCTGTCCGTTGGCGTCGAACGCCACGGAAACGGGCAGGACTTTTTCGCGCACCTGGCGCTGCGGCGCCACCTCGCGCACGTTGCGGATCGCGACCGCCAACCGACGCGGCGTGCCGAACGGCTCGAACGAAGGCGAGCCGCCGTCAGTGACGTCGATCAGGTCGCGCGCGGCGAGCCGTTCGACCAGGCCGTTGGCAAAGGCATTGGACAAGCGGGCAAGCGCCTTCGGTGGCAACTCTTCGGTCAGCAGTTCGACGAGCAGGGTGGATGGTTGACTCATTGGAATGGCTTCTCTTCTGTCGTCTCAGGCGTCGTCCTCGAGCTTGCGCTCGACCTTCAGCGGCGGCACCCAATCGGGGCGGGCGGCTTCTTGTTCAGCGGTGATGGTGCCGCGCGCGTGCGCGCCGGCCGCCTCGCCCAGCATCGGGAAGCCGAGTGCCTCCCGCGAATCGTAGTACGCCTGCGCGACCAGCCGCGATAGCGCGCGAATGCGGCCAATGTACGCGGCGCGCTCCGTCACGGAGATCGCCCCGCGGGCATCGAGCAGGTTGAACGTATGCGCGGCTTTCAGGATCAACTCGTAGGCCGGCAGCGCGAGCCGTTGCTCGATGATGCGCCGGGCCTCGCTCTCATACGCATTGAAGAACGTGAATAGCAACTCGGCGTTCGCTTGCTCGAAGTTGTATGTCGACTGCTCGACCTCGTTCTGGTGAAACACGTCGCCGTAGGTCAGCCGGCGCAGCACCTTGCCGGCTGGGCCGTCCTCTTCCCATTCGGTCCATACCAGATCGAATACGTTCTCGACCTGCTGTAGATACATGGCCAGGCGCTCGATGCCGTATGTGATTTCGCCGAGCACCGGCTTGCAATCGAGCCCGCCGACTTGCTGGAAGTACGTGAACTGCGTGACCTCCATGCCGTTGAGCCACACTTCCCACCCCAGGCCCCAAGCGCCCAGCGTCGGGTTCTCCCAGTCATCTTCGACAAAGCGCACATCGTTCTGCTTCAGGTCCAGTCCGAGCGCTTGCAGCGAGCCCAGGTACAGGTCCAGGATGTTCTCCGGCGCCGGCTTGAGGACCACCTGGTACTGGTAGTAGTGCTGCATTCGATTGGGATTCTCGCCGTAGCGGCCGTCTTTGGGACGCCGCGACGGCTGTACATAGGCAGCGCGCCACGGCTCGGGACCGATTGCGCGCAGAAACGTCGCAGTGTGTGACGTGCCCGCGCCGACTTCCATGTCGTAGGGTTGCAGGAGCGCGCAGCCCTGTCTGTCCCAGTAGGATTGCAGGGTCAGGATGATTTGCTGGAACGTGAGCATGAAATGCCTTTCAGGCGAAGCGTCTGGACGTGCGCACTGGCACACGTCGCCGCCCCGGGGCAAGAAAAGTGCTAAAAGGAGAGATTTTAGCGGAAAAGGGCACAGGACCGGTCGCGTTCGCGCGTACCGTGGTCACCGTTGATGCCGGCGAAACGAAGTTTGCGCTCGCCCGCATTCATTCGATGCGCGCCAGCAGCGTGCCGCAGCCGACCACGTAGTTGATCAACTTGGCAGCCACGCTTGCGGGAGCGCGGCTGATCGCGCACGCCGCGGGCGCCGTACGCACTGTAGATAAACTACCGACTACTCGCGAGATCGGAGGCTGGGCGATGCGTTAATAAGAGGCGATGGTACATTGGGCTGCCGTCGTTTGGATCTTTGCCTATGATGGCTACGACGGTTTTATCCGAGCTCCACGTCAGCGTGCGCAGACCGAGTGCCTCCCAGATAGCCTTGTGCCCCATCCTTATACAGCTTTTTATTGCCGGCGGCATGGCCTTGGCCGGTGCTGATCATGACGTGGAAAGGCAGGCTGTGTGTCCGGGGTGGTGTGTCGTTGTCCTGGATTTCATCTTCGCTTTTGAACACATCGCCGAACTTGAAGAATCCGAGTACGTGCCCGCGTGGCACACGTGCCATTGCTTCGGCACTGTCTATGCGGGGATGGAATGGCGAGACAAGTTGATAGCCGTTCAAATTGTTATGCGACTTTTTATTGATCATGCCGCTTTGCCATAGGCAGTACTTGACCGCATCCCAACACATTCGACCGCACAAAATTGTGTAATGCGAGTTTGGGAAGACGCCAACGCCTTGAGTACCGACAGGCCGCCTAATTTGCTTTGCTCAGTGGCTTGTACATGGGTACCCTTCACCGGCTGCTGGCTTGAGTCAGGCAGAACGTGATCGGGTAAGTGCGAAGCGTTGGCGAGGCGACTCGTACGCCAAACGCTGGTTCGGCTGCCCGGCATGAACGGATCTGGCATGCGGTGACCCCTGGTTGGCTCGGTTCATGCTCCTAGCTTTATAGGCGCGACATGCAGGATGGCGCGCCCAATCCGGAAACGATCGCCGGATAGACGAAAACGTTCGTGCCTATTCGCATGCGCGGCCAGCGCTGGCGCGGCGTCCCATCCCAAACCCGATCGCCAGCCCGACCAGCGATATGACCAATACGGTTATATTGCCGGCTACGATGTAGGGCGTCATGCCACTGCGGCCTTGCACGCGTACGTCAAGGGCGCCCACTGTGAAGCGGCGCAATTGGGCGTTGACCGAGCCGTGCGCATCGATCATCGCGGTGGCGCCCGTGTTGGTGGCGCGCAGCATCGGCCGTCCGGTCTCGAGCGCGCGCATCCGTGCCATCTGCAGGTGCTGGTCCAGTGCGATCGTATTGCCGAACCAGCCGAGGTTCGTCGAGTTGACCAGCACGCTGGCGGGTTGCGACTGGCCGCGCAGCGTGCGGGCGATCTCTTCGCCGAAAATGTCTTCGTAGCAGATATTCGTCGCGATTGGCTGCCCGTGCACGATAAATGGTGGCTGTATCGAGCCGCCGCGCGAGAAGTCGCCTAATGGCATCTTCATCATGTCGACGAACCACCGGAAGCCCCACGGGATGAACTCGCCGAATGGCACTAAATGATGCTTGTCGTACCGGTACAGGACCGATGATCCCGGCGTGATCCCGTACAGTGCGTTGGTCACATCCTTCGGCCCGTTTTCGGTCATCGTTGCGCCGACAGCACCGAACAGGACCGACGTGTGCGTGACGTCCACGAAGCGCCGTACCGCCGTGCCGAACTCGGGCGGCGTTTCATACAGCGGCAACGGGATGGCGATTTCGGGCGTCACGACCAGATCGGCCGGCTTTTCCGTGATGAGCTGCTGGTACAGGGCAATAGCGTGATGGATGCCGACCGGATCGAATTTCATGCTCTGCTCGACGTTGCCTTGAAGCAGGCGCACCGACAGTGCGGGCCCGCTCGGCTGGGTCCACGTCACGCGCGAGAGCAGCATGCCGCAAACGAGCAGCCCCGCGGCGGCGGCGGCGGGCGCGAGCCACGTGGCCACACCGCGCCCCTCACCCATACGCATGGCTGTCTGTATAATCAACGCGCCAACGAGTGCGAGGACCCAGCCGACCCCATAAACGCCGACGAGCGGAGCGAAACCGGCAAACGGACCGTCCACTTGCGCGTACCCGCTGGCGAGCCACGGAAAGCCAGTGAAGACGGTCCCGCGCAACCATTCGCCCAATGCCCATGCGCAGGCGAACGCCACGCTTGCATGCCAACTGGGCGTGAACGTCGCGTGTTGCCCGCTCGGCGCGCGACACCAATGCCATAGTCCAGCCGAAAATGCCGGATAAAGGGCCAGATAGAGCGAGAACAGCACGACGGCGGTACCGGCCATGAGCGCGGGCATGTAGCCATAGAAATGCATGCTCACATATAACCACCATACCCCGCTGACGAATTGGCCAAAACCGAATGCGCCACCAGTGAGCAACGCGCCGCGCAGCGTGCGGGTGCGCGACACGAGCCAGAACGCACAGGCGAAAATCGCTAACTCAAGCCAGCCGCCGTGTGGCGTGGGCGCAAACGCAAGCGTATTCAGCGCGCCGATTGTGCCCGCCAGCGTCAAATGCAGCCCCGTTGCACGACGGCTGCGCGACGCGTGTTGCAACGGCGGGAAACCAGACGAGGCAGCGCGTGGCGCGGGATCGGCGATCGGCTTATCGACCATCTGTCGGTATGGGAAAGACGTGCGTGGGCGCTGCCCTGGGTTCAATGATCATCGCGGTCGCGGACCGCGAGCGCGCCGGCTGGCACGTGCTTGGCAAGCAGCATATGGACCTGTCGCGCGTCACCGCGCAGAATCTCGAACACGAAATCGTCGATGCGTACTTTTTCGCCACGGTGCGGCACGCGGCCGAAGCGGTGCGTGACCAAGCCGCCGATCGTATCGACCTCGTCATCGCGATAGTGCGTGCCGAACGTCTCATTGAACTGCTCGATCTCGGTCAGTGCGCGTACCCGGTAGTGGCCGTCCGGCGTCGCGATGATGTTGCCTTCCTCTTCGTCGAAGTCATATTCGTCCTCGATGTCACCGACGATCTGCTCGAGTACGTCCTCGATGGTGATCAATCCGGCGACACCGCCGTATTCGTCAACGACGATTGCAATATGGTTGTGGTTCGCGCGAAAGTCGTGCAACAGCACGTTCAGTCGTTTGGATTCGGGGATGAACACGGCGGGGCGCAACATGCCGCGCACGTCGAATTCCTCTTCTGCGTAGTAGCGCAGCAGATCCTTCGCGAGTAGGATGCCGATCACGTTGTCGCGGTTGCCGTCGTATACCGGGTAGCGCGAGTGCGCCTTCTCCAGCACGAATGGAATGAACTGATCGGGGCTGTCGGCGATGTTGATCGCATCCATCTGTGCCCGGGGCACCATGATGTCGCGTGCGCACAGGTCAGCGACCTGGAACACGCCCTCGATCATCGACAGCGAGTCGGCGTCGATCAGGTTGCGTGCGTGCGCATCCTGCAGGATTTCGAGCAACTCCACACGAGATTCCGGCTCGGGCGAGATGAGATCGGTCAAGCGCTCCAGCAGCGAGCGCGGTTTGTCTGAATGTTTCGAGTGACTTTTCCGACTGGGATACGGGTCGTTCATATTCAAGCGTCCCGCGGGACCGGACGCGCGATAGAGGTAATCAAAGGATACACTAACCAGAATGCGCGTCTGTGATGCCGCGTACGATGGCGGTTGTTGCTGGCCGCACGCTCTGGCCCGAGCAGCGCTCAAGCATTTTCTCGAGCGCGGCATCGGGGATGCCGTTCGCCCGCAGCGCCTCGACGGTGCGCGCGACGTAGTCGCGGGTGGTGCCGTAGCGGCCGCTTGCCCGGGCGAGCACGATACGCATGATGTCGTCCGGCACGCGGCCGGCATAGGTTGCCGCTTCGCGGCGCATCACGAATGCCAGCGCGCGTACATCGCGCCCGTCATCGAGCATGCAGCGCAGCCACGCGGGACGGTACGAGCCCATCGACATTTCACGCCGCCACAGCACCTGCAGGTGGGGCATCGCACTGCGCCCATCGAGCCGGAACGCCATACCCGGGCAGCAACCGCCGCGGTCCAGCGCGAGCACCAGGCCGGGCAGTTCGGGGGTGCCACGGTTCACCCGCGACCACAGGTACAGGCCTCGGTGATAGCCCATCACGCGTGCCCGGCATGATTCGACTGTCGGCAGACCGGGATTCCAAATCAACGATCCATAGCCGAACAGCCACAAGTCGCTCGCGTGGTCCCAATGCACCAGCGTATGCTCGATCGATGCCGCCAGTTCCATGTCCGTGAGCAGCCGTGCGTCGCCGATCGTGGGCGGATAACCCAGCACCGTCCCGGGCGGCACGGCGCCGGTGCGCCCGGCCGGCGCGCGCGGACACAGCGGCGCCGGCGCATCGTGCCCGCGTTCATCAAGTTCCGCGTGGTCGCCACGTTCGTCTTGCATCATCCTCGGTAGGCTTGGGCTTGCTTAGCCCTGTTGCGCGTACGGGTCCGGATAGCCGAGCCGCGCCAGAATATCGGTTTCAATCGACTCCATCTCTCGCGCCTGCTCGTCATCCTCGTGATCATAACCCTGTGCGTGCAGCACGCCGTGCACGATCAGGTGCGCGTAATGCGCGTCCAGCGGCTTGTGCTGCTCGCGTGCCTCGCTTTCGACCACCGGGCAACAGAGCACCAAGTCGCCGCTGACCGGCTCATTGTCCGATTCTCCGTACGCGAACGTGAGCACGTTCGTCGGGTAGTCCTTGCCGCGGTAGCCGCGGTTCAGCGCGCGGCCTTCTTGCTCGTCGACGAAACGGATTGTCAACTCGGCGTGCGCGAAGAGCGCGGCGCGGACCCAGCCGGCGATCCTAGCGCGCGGCAGCAACGCCTTGTGGGCGGCGAACGCCTTGGCCGGGAACTGCACGCTGAGCGTGAGCTTCGGGGCACGGGGCGCGTTCATGCCGGATGCGCGCCGTCCGGATGGCGCTTGGCGTGTGCATCGTAGGCTTCGACGATGCGTGCGACCAGCGGATGCCGCACCACGTCGGCACTCGTGAAATGTGTTAGCGCGATGCCGCGCACGTTGTGCAGTACCTGTTGTGCCTCCACCAGTCCGCTCTTGTTGCCCCGCGGCAGGTCGATTTGCGTGATATCACCGGTGATCACCGCCTTGGACCCGAAGCCGATGCGCGTGAGGAACATCTTCATCTGCTCGGGCGTGGTGTTCTGCGCCTCGTCCAGGATGATGAACGCGTGATTCAGCGTGCGCCCGCGCATATACGCGAGCGGCGCGATCTCGATCATCTGGCGCTCAAACATCTTGGCCGTCTTATCAAAGCCGAGCAGGTCATACAGCGCGTCGTACAACGGGCGCAGGTACGGATCGACCTTTTGCGCGAGGTCGCCGGGCAGGAAACCGAGCCGCTCGCCAGCCTCGACTGCCGGACGTGTCAACACGATCCGCTTGACTTGGTCTCGCTCCAGCGCATCGACCGCGCAGGCGACCGCCAGGTACGTCTTGCCAGTGCCAGCCGGTCCGACCCCGAACGTCACATCGTGCTGCAGGATTTGCTTCAGGTAATCGCGCTGCGCCGGTGTGCGTCCGCGCAGGTCGGCGCGCCGCGTATACAGCGTCGGTCCGCGTTCGTCGTCGGGCAGGCCGGCGTCGGCCGGCCCGTCAAATGGGTGATCGGGATCGCCGCGCAGGCGCAACGGCGCTGTGTCGGCGTGCGCAGCCGGTTGCGGACCGGCGCCTTCGGCACCCGTCGCGTGGGCGTTGCCGCGGCTGGCGGCGCGGCCCAGGGCGCGTGCCGGGTGCTCGGCACTATAGCGCGCCTCGACCAGCGCGAGTTGGATGTCGTCGACGGACAGCGGATCGCGCGCGAGATTGTAGAAATTCTCCAGCGCGGCCAGCGCGACTTTTGCGGCGCGGCCGCGAACCGTGATCCGGTGGCCGCGGCGCGACAGCGTCACGTCGAGCGCCTGCTCGATCTGGCGCAGGTTTTCGTCGAGCGGACCGCACAGGTTCGCCAGTCGTGTGTTGTCGTTGCGAGGCGCGGTGAATTCGAGCGTGGGCAAAGGTGTCTTCAAGATGCGTGGCAATGGGCGCCGGTCAATGTGTGCTTGCCGGCGTTAGCGCGAGTTCCCCGCGCAGTGAATGCGGATAGGCGTGGACAATCTCGACATCGACCATCTGGCCGAGCAGGCGGGCGTGCGAAGCCTGCGGCGCCGGGAAGTTCACCACGCGGTTGTTTTCGGTGCGTCCGGCCAACTCGTTTGGATCCTTACGGGCCGAACGCTCGACCAGGATGCGCTGCACGGTGCCGACCATCGATTCGCTGATCCTTGCCGCATGCGTTTCAATCGCGGCCTGCAATTGCTGAAGCCGCGCAAGCTTCACGTCGCGCGGCGTGTCATCATGCAGGTTCGCGGCCGGCGTGCCGGGGCGCGGACTGAAAATGAACGAGAAGCTGGTGTCGTATTGCACCTCGTCGATTAGCTTCATCGTCTTGGCATGGTCGTCGTCGGTCTCGCCGGGGAACCCGACGATAAAATCGGTCGATAACGAGAGCTGCGGCCGGATCGCGCGCAGCCGCCGCACGATCGACTTATATTCGAGCACCGTATAGCCGCGCTTCATCGCCATCAAGATCCGGTCCGATCCGTGCTGTACCGGCAGGTGCAGGTGGCCCACCAGCTTGGGCACGCTTTCGTACGTATCAATCAGCCGTTGCGAGAATTCTTTTGGGTGCGACGTCGTGTAGCGGATCCGCTCGATCCCCGGAATCTCCGCAACGTACTCGATCAGCGTCGAGAAATCCGCGATCTCGGCGGCGCCGGCGCTGATCGCGCCCCGATATGCATTGACGTTCTGCCCGAGTAGCGTGACTTCACGCACGCCCTGATCCGCCAGGCCAGCCACTTCGGTTAGCACGTCGTCCAGCGGGCGGGATACCTCTTCGCCGCGCGTGTACGGCACGACGCAATAGCTACAGTACTTGCTGCAGCCTTCCATGATCGATACGAACGCGGTGGGGCCTTCAACGCGCGGCGGCGGTAGGTTGTCGAATTTCTCAATCTCCGGGAACGAGATGTCGACTTGCGCGTGGCCGCTCGCGCGCCGCGCATCGATCATCGCGGGCAGCCGATGCAGCGTCTGTGGGCCGAACACGAGATCGACGTAAGGCGCGCGCGCGACGATCGCCGCGCCTTCCTGACTGGCAACGCAGCCGCCAACGCCGATTAGCAGGTCGGGGCGCGCCTGCTTGAGTTCGCGCACCCGGCCTAGGTCGGAAAAGACCTTTTCCTGCGCCTTCTCGCGAATTGAGCAGGTGTTGAACAGGATGACATCCGCGTCTTCCGGGGTGTCGGTTTTGACAAGACCTTCAGCCGCGCCAAGCACGTCGACCATTTTGTCGGAATCGTACTCGTTCATTTGGCAGCCGAAAGTCTTTACATAGACTTTTTTGGGCATAGTGTCGCCGTCGCAGTCGTTTATCTGGGGGCGGGGGAGAAGTTGGAATTATACGCCGAGCCGGTAACTTCCCTCACGTTGTGCCACTGAGCACTTTTATGGGGCAACTCGAGAAGGGCGCAGCGCGTTCTGGGTCGTTACCGCGCTGGGCATGCTGGCATTCGCGGCGGTGAGCGTGCTGGTGCCTAACGGCCACGCTTGTGGCGTGACCCACCTTGGCCGGGAGGTGCGTGTGCTCGTAGACGTGCAAGTCTGGCTTGCGTTGCTGATGACCGTACTGGGTTTTGGCAGCGTATTCGTCGTGTGTACCTATCGCGCCGCTGTTCGAACAAATGACCGGCATCTCGCTGCATGGCGTTACGCTTGTACTGGTGCTGTTTGGCGTTGGCCTGACGCTGGGCAATACGCTCGGCGGCCGGCTCGCGGACCGTGCACTGATGCCGTCGCTGATGGGCATCCTCGCTTTTGCCACTGCGCCGCTGCTGCAAATGCGCGTGCTCGAGAAGGTGCACGTGGCGCCGAATCTTGCCTCCACGCTCAATATCGGGGCGTTCAACATCGGCAATGCGGGTGCGGCATGGCTTGACGGTGCTGTGATCACCCACGGCGGCGGGTGACCGCGCTGCCGTGGGCCGCCGCAGCCGTTGCGCTGGCGGCGCTCGCGGTGACGCTGCTCGCCGCTGGAGTCGAACGCCGCGCCACGCGTACCGGCCGCGCGGACACGTGTGCCGGCGTGGCGCCCGGTCGCGCCGGCTAGCAGGGGCTCAAGTCGAGCGCCACGGGCGCTGGGATCGACGCGTCGGTGCCCGGCCGCGCCAGTGCGCGCCGGAAATCGACCAACTCCTCGATTGTCAGCATCGGCAGCCGATGCTGTGTCGCGAAACGCCCGACATCGTCACCGCGCGTCATCGTGCCGTCTGGATTCATCAGTTCGCACAGCACGCCGGCCGGCTTCAGCCCGGCGAGCCAGCATAGGTCGACCGTTCCTTCGGTGTGGCCGCGGCGTGTGAGCACGCCGCCGGGTTGTGCGCGCAATGGAAACACGTGCCCCGGGCGAACGATGTCGGTCGGCTTGGCTTGGTCCGCGATGGCCGCGCGAATCGTGGTCAGCCGGTCGGCCGCCGAGACGCCGGTGCTGACACCGTCACGTGCTTCGATTGATACGGTGAACGCGGTGCCGTGGCGGCTTTGGTTGGCCGGCACCATCTGCGGCAGCGCAAGCTGGCGAATCTTCGCATCCGGTAGGCACAAGCACACAATGCCGCTGCATTCGCGAATCAACAGCGCCATCGTCTCGATCGTGAGCTTTTCGGCCGCAACGATCAGGTCGGCCTCGTTCTCGCGATTGAAGTCGTCCTGCAGGACGACAGGGCGCCCGTCGTGCATCGCCTGTAACGCGGCGGCGATGCGCGACGGGATCGCATGCGGATCGGCGTGATAACGGGGATACAGAACTGAGTCTGTCGGCGGCTCGAACAACGGTGTGGATTTCGACATGAAACGCTCCTCGCAAGGTTTGGCGAAAAACGTTTCAGGGCAACGACTGGTAAGAGACAACCGAAGACAGATACCGGCAGCTGCCCGCACGGCAAACCGGCTAGGGGCGCGCTGTCGGCGTCGTGTCCTCACATCTTCTCTCATCCGGACTATAACCGTCGGCTCTGGCATCGCACCAGATCTGCTGACCCGATGCGGCATTTGCACGACGCATCGGCGCTCGCGGGCTCATCGCGCGCCGGCCGAAGGACCGGTGCACGGCATACCGCCGGTGGGGACTTTCACCCCGCCCTGAAGACGCATTGACATGCCGCCGCGCGTCGGTTCGATGACGCACGAACGGCATCCGGGAGCATACAACAACACGCGGCGTTGTGCCGCATGCCGCCGGAAATCGCGATCTCGGCGCTCGTCGTGGACGTCACGGCCGCGAAAAATGGCGTATTGCTGCCGACACAGCGCAGTTCATGGCGCGGCATCGGCCCACGCCTTCGCGGCACGAATCGCGCGATGCCATGCCGCCAGCCCGCGTTCGACGTCCTCGGTGCGTGCGTGGCGCACAAAACGCCGGTCCATTTGCCATTGCTGCCGCAGCTCGGCAATATCGTTCCAGTAGCCGACCGCAAGACCGGCCAGATAGGCGGCGCCTAATGCGGTCGTTTCTTGGATTTGAGACCGGACCACGTCCACGCCGAGCAGGTCTGCTTGAATCTGCATGAGTAAGTCGTTTTCCACCGCGCCCCCGTCCACGCGAAGCTCGCCGATGCGCAGTCCGGCGTCTGCTTCCATCGCACGAACCACGTCGATCGACTGGTACGCGATCGCCTCAAGGGCTGCTCGGGCAAGATGGCCGGCGTGTGTGCCGCGCGTGATGCCGAACACAGTGCCCCGCGCGTTGGCATTCCAATGCGGTGGGCCCAGTCCGGCGAAAGCGGGCACGATGGTCACGCCGTCTGTATGCGCGACCGAGCGCGCCAGCGCTTCAATGTCGCGTGCGTGTCGGATGATGCCCAGTTCATCGCGCAGCCATTGCACGAGCGCGCCAGCGATGAAAATGCTCCCTTCCAGCGCGTACGTTACCTGGTTGCCGATCTGCCACGCGATCGTGGTCACGAGGTTGTTGCGCGATTCGATCGGCTGCTCGCCTGTGTTCATCACCAGGAAGCAGCCGGTGCCGTAGGTGTTCTTGACCATGCCGGCGCTCGTGCACATCTGGCCGAACAGCGCGGCGTGTTGATCGCCGGCCACACCGGCGAGCGGAATGGTTGCGTTAAACAGGCTCGTCTGTGTGTCGGTGTAGATTTGCGAGGACTGGCACACCTCGGGCAGCATCGAGCGCGGAATGTCAAATAGCGCGAGCAGCGCATCGTCCCACTGCAGCGTATGGATATTGAACAGCATCGTGCGTGACGCGTTGGTCACGTCCGTCACGTGCAACTGGCGTGCGCTTAGGTTCCACATCAGCCAGCTGTCGACAGTGCCAAAGGCGAGCTTGCCTTGTGCCGCCTTGGCGCGCGCGCCATCGACGTGGTCCAGGAGCCAACTGATCTTGGTGGCGGAAAAATAAGCATCGATCGGCAAGCCGGTCTTCTCGCGCACTGTCGTTTCCAGGCCGCGCGCCTTCAACTCGTTGCACAAGCCAGCGGTGCGGCGGTCCTGCCACACGATCGCGTTGTAGATCGGCTCGCCGGTATCGCGGTCCCAGACGATCGTGGTTTCGCGTTGATTCGTGATGCCGATCGCGGCGATCAACGCAGTATTGATCCCAGCGCGGACTACGGCTTCGGCGGCGACGCCAGCCTGGGTCGACCAAATTTCGCGCGGATCGTGCTCGACCCAGCCTGGCTGCGGATAGATTTGGCGGAATTCCTTCTGCGACACCGACACGACCCGTCCGCCATGGTCGAACACGATCGCGCGCGAGCTTGTGGTGCCCTGGTCGAGTGCAAGAATATAGCGGTCGGTCATGAGTGTCTCCTTTCTTTTCTCTATGTTACCCGCGGTGCCGGGTCGCCAGCCAGGTTACACGTGAATCGCGTGGGCGAGGTGTAAATTGGGTTGGGCAGTGGCATGCGTATCACCGCTGGCCCGCTCGAACCAGGCCTGCACATTACCCGCCGCCTGGGCGTCCAGGTGCAGGCCAATCTTGGAGCGGCGCCACAGCACGTCGTCCGCGCTACATGACCATTCCTGATCGCGCAAGTAGCGCAATTCGGCTTCGTACAACCCCGGCGCAATCTCCGCGCCCAGGTCGGACAGCGTTTTCGCGCCATCCAGTAACTGCTCGACGCGCGTGCCATACGCATGCGCGTAGCGTAGTGCAAGCGTGTCGGGCAGCCACCGATGACGCGCCGCAAATTGCTTGGCGAACGCCGCAAAGTTCGAGCCGGCGATATCGCCGCCGGGCAGTGGCGCATCGTGGGTCCAGCTCGGTTGCGTGATCTTCAACGGCCCGCTGAGGCGGTCCAGCGCTTCTTCGGCGAGTTTGCGGAACGTCGTGATCTTGCCACCGAACACCGACAAGATCGGCGCCTGCCCTGGGGGCATGTCTAGATCCAAGCGGTAGTCACGCGTGACCGCCGATGCGGCGGCGTTCTCGTCGTTCTCCAGTAGCGGGCGTACACCAGCGTACGTCCATACCACATCGGTACGCGCAATCGAGCGCTTGAAATAGCGGTTCACCGATTCGCACAGGTATGCGACTTCGCTCTCCTCGATCTGTACGCGCGAGGCGTCGTCATGGTATTCGACGTCGGTCGTGCCGATCAGCGTGAAGTCTTTTTGATAGGGAATCGCGAATATGATGCGCTTGTCGGGATTCTGGAAAATATACGCGAAATCATGATCGAACAACTTGTGCGTGACGATGTGACTGCCCTTAACGAGTCGGATGCGATGCTGCGCGCCCAGCTTCAACGTGTCGGTCAGCAACTCGCCGACCCACGGGCCAGCGGCATTGGCGATGGCGCGCGCGCGGACCTGTTGCATCCGTCCGTCGCGTGAGCGTAGTTGCGCGTCCCATAATGAGCCGCTGCGCTGCGCGCTCACCAGCCGCGTGCGCGTCAGGATCGTTGCGCCGCGAAGTCGCGCGTCGAGCGCGTTGAGCACGACCAGTCGCGCATCGTCGACCCAGCCGTCCGAATAGACGAAGCCGCGCGTGATCGAGTCCACCAACGGCGCGCCGCTCGGATGGGTGCGCAAGTCGATGCCTTCTGAGCCGGGCAGCATCTCGCGCGGGGCGAGGTGGTCGTACAAGAACAGTCCGGCGCGAATTAGCCATGCTGGGCGCAGGTGTGGCATGTGTGGCATCACGAAACGCAACGGGCGGATGATGTGCGGCGCGGCGCGCAGCAGGACTTCGCGCTCCTGCAGCGCTTTCCTGACAAGTCCAAACTCGTAATATTCGAGATAGCGCAGCCCGCCATGGATCAGCTTCGTGCTAGCTGACGAGGTATGCGCCGCGAGGTCGTCTTGCTCGCATAGCAGCACCTTCAATCCGCGGCCTGTCGCGTCTCGCGCAATGCCCGCGCCATTGATGCCACCGCCGACGACCAGTAGATCGTAGTGATCCGATTTGTTCACCTTACCCCTCCGAATGTCACGGCGCCGCTGCGCGGTTCGCGCGCTGCGCCCTTGTCTATGCGCGTTTAGCAACATTAAATGTTCGTAAACGAAAATTTAGCTAATAAACTTGAAAATATCAAGGGATTCAAATAAGTGCTGGAACGACGGGCGTCCAGGCAACGGAAGGGACGTTTAGCGCACATGCCCGGGCGCTGGGTGGTGTTCTGGGTTGGGGCGGTGCCTGGCCGCCGAGTGGTGTCCCGCCTGGGGCGATGGCCGGCCGCCGGATGATGCCCGACGCTGGGACGGTAATTGGCCGCCGCGTGATGCGAGCCGCTAGGGTGGAGAGGTGGGCATCGCCGAGATGATGCCCGGGGGCGGCGATGACGGTCTTCAGCGCTCGAGCGCGCCCGCGGCAGCGATGGTGGTGAGGCGCGTGCCGTGCTGGAGCATGCGCGCGCGGCGCTTGCGGTACCCGATCACGACGCCGGTCACTGTATGAAGTAAACGGGAGAGTGGGAAAGCGCAACGGTCAAAAATGCCGCACGAGCGCCATCATCGCGCGCCGAACGGCGACAGGGGATTGGAGGGTATGCCGGCGGCGCGCGCGCCGGACGCCGCGGGCGCGGCGTCCATCGGTTGACCGGTGTTGCAGCGGCAAATGGACTTACGGGTAGTGCTTGACCGCGCGCAGCGCGGTATCGCCCGTCTCGGTCACGCGGAGCCGTTGCTGGCCGGTCGCCAGTTTCTCGAGCTCAACCATTTGGCGGTCGAGAAGGGCGCCCAACTCTTCTCGGTTCATGTCCACCTGTTTCGGCGCGTCCTTCACTAGCAAAAGTGTGGCGAATTCATGCGGACTCAGCATCGTCGTTCTCCAGAGGACCGGCTCAGCGGTCATTGCGAACCCTTCGGCAGCAGGCGACGAATCGGCTGATGGGCACGAGCGGGCAGGCTTCCTGGCGCTCGCTGTGTACGTAGCGGCCACGCGCACTATGAGCTCCGGGAACTTGCATTTTAGCCGAGCATCGCAGCGTTGCAACTTGCGGTGCAACATTGAAGGTGATGGACAAGCAGACTGGGCGACGGCGCTCATGCACTCGTGAAATGCTCGTGGCGTGCGTCGCCGGATTCAACTGGCGACGTGGACGTCGGTGCCCGCCGCCAAAATCACCTCTGCCATCTCATTAGGTGCTGGCGCGTCGGTGAACAGCGCGTCGACTTGGTTCAAATGGCCCAGGCGCACCAGCGCGGGGCGTCCGAACTTCGAATGGTCCGCCACCAGGAACACGCTGCGTGCGTGCTCGATAATGGCTTCTGCCACCCTCACCTCACGCGTATCGAAATCGCGCAGCGTGCCGTCCAGTTCGATGCTCGAGATGCCAATCAGCGCATAATCGACCTTGAACTGGCGAATGAAATCGACCGCCATCTCGCCGACCACACCCTGGTCCCATGGACGGACGATGCCACCGGTGACGAGTACCTCACATTCGGCATAGTCGCTCATGACCGTCGCGACGTTCAGGTTGTTGGTGATCACGTGCAGGCCGCGATGGCGATTGAGCGCACGCGCCACTGCCTCGGTCGTCGTGCCCAGATTGATGAACAGCGATGCCTGGTCTGGAATATGGCTGGCGGCGAGCGCGGCGATGCGCCGCTTCTCTTCCTGGAACATGCGTTGACGCGCGGTATACGCCAGGTTTTCCGAGCTGGTGGGCAACGTGACGCCGCCATGGTGGCGGCGCAGCAAATTCATCTCGGCGAGCCAGTTCACGTCGCGCCGGATCGTCTGCGGCGTGACATGAAAGCGTGCAGCAAGATTCTCGACAGTGACGAAGCCTTCGTGCTGAACGCAATCGAGCAATTCCTGCTGGCGTGCATTCAACGTGATGCGCGGGTCTCGGGTCATGTTCTTGTTAGCATGGTCGCGAAGCGGTCTGGGTCCGTCTATTGTAAAGGCCCGCCCACGATGTACAGCGAATGTCCTTTTTATACAGGATATCGGAACTGGCCAGGCGACTGCCTGGTCTGTTCCAGACCAGCAGAGTCGGGCGCGGCACGTTAAACTGCACCCGATATTACGTAGGTCATGCAGAAGTCGCGAACCGATACCCGGATCAAGTACTGCGGACAGGAGCACGGGCGTGCCGGCGCGCAGGCTTCGGAGGAAAAAATGCAAACCGACACTCAAACTGTGTTGCCGTGGCGTATCGAGGATATCGATTTGTCGCGGATCGATCGTTCGCGCGCCGCCGTAAACGAGGATTTGCTGCTGCTGTTATGCGCGGCGTCGTTTATTGAAAGCGGCTCGGATTTGTATACGAGTAACCTTAGTGCATTCTTTGATGGCGATCCGGAAGTGTCCGGATGGTTGAACCAGCATTGGGAACACGAGGAGTTGCAGCACGGCCGCGCGCTGAAAGCCTATATCAATTATGTTTGGCCAGAGTTCGATTGGGACCTGGCATTCGGGCATTTTTTTGACGAGTATTCGAAAACGTGCTCGCTGGAAGCGTTCGAAAAGACCCGAGCGCTGGAAATGGTCGCACGCTGCGTGGTGGAGACCGGTACGGCCACATTGTACCGCGCGATCAACGAGTGTTCGGACGAGCCGGTGCTCAAAGAGATCACCGACAACATTCGCAGCGACGAGGTGCGGCATTACAAGTACTTCTTCAAGTTTTTCAAGAAGTACAACCAGATCGAGGGCAATGGCCGCCTTGCGGTGCTCGGTGCGCTGATGCGCCGCGTGATGGAAATCAAGAACGAGGATTCGGAGATCGCGCTGCGACATGTGTTCGCGGTCAGATATCCTGCGCAGGTTCGCAACAGCGCCTACATGCGAGAAAAGGCGGCGCGCGTGAACGCACTGGTGCGCAGACACCTGTCGGCCGACATGTGCGTGAAGATGCTGCTCAAGCCGCTTGACCTGCCTGCGAAGATTCAACCCGGCGTGCATTATCCGCTGGCCAAGATCACGCAGCACGTATTCTTTCGCTAGCTAGTACGGCGTACGGCAGCGCTCGGTCGACGATTACGGTCGGCGCCGCTGCGCGCGGGCCGTCATTCATGACTCGGAGAGGACGATGACCGATCGGCGGACCGCGCTGATACGGGGCGCATTCGATGAATGGCCCGATGTGCTGCGTGCTTGGTTCAATGGCACGCATCTGCATGACAAAGCGTCGTTTGCGGCCTCATTGATCGCCGTCGATCCGCTCGGCTGGCCTTGCACGTCACTGCTCAGCGTGGGCGAAATCGTCGTGCTTGATGCCCACGGCGCGCGGTTCGCGCTGTGGCCGCATTCCCGCACCGCGCGGGCGCTTGCCGCCGGCGGCAACGCACTGCTCGAGTTTGTTTTCGAGCACGCGTGGTATCAGGTGCGCCTGGGCGTGAGCGCGCCGCGCCGGCGGGACGCGACGACGCTGACCGTGTTCGACGCCGTGCTGAAGGCGGCACAATGGCAGCGCGTCGACTATGCGCAGCTCGTGGCCGGCGTGACGTTCGAGTTGCTCGAGCCCGCGCGCGCCGCCGTGCTTGCGCGTTGGGACGCGCAAATCCGGGCGATGCTCGCGCACGACTAGCGCGACGAGCCCTTGGTGCCACCGCCGAGCAGCGCACCCGGGCCGCCGTTGCGCTGTCGCGCCGATCGTGGCGAGGATTGGGATGCGCGCGGCTGCCGTGCGTCGCGCGCCTGTGCTTGCGCCAGTCGTTTGTCACGGCCACCGTGCGACGGGGGCGTGGCCGCTTCGCGATGCCGCTCCGGCGCGGTCTGCGGCGCCGCGCCGCCGTGCTTGCCCGCCGGTGCGGCGCCCGGCTTCGCAGCGTGTGGCGATGGAGATTTGCCTGCCTGTGTGGGCCGTGCGTTGGCGACTGCCCTCGCCGGTGATCTGGCTGGCGCCCCCGGTTGTGACTGAGTGGCGGCTGCCCTTGACTGGGTCGCTGCCCCTGTGCGGGGCTTGGCCGCTGGCGCCGCCGGTGATTTCGCCGCTTGACCCGCTTGTGGCTTGGCGCCGGCGCGGCGGGGCTCGCGTGGCCCCGCGCCGCGCGCCGGCTGGCTGCGCCGCTGGATCGGCTCCGGCTTCGCATTGGGATCGGGTTCGAAACCGGCAATGACCTCGCGCGGCAGCGTGCGCTTGATCAGGCGTTCGATGTCCGTCAGCAATTGATGTTCGTCGACGCAGACCAGCGATACGGCCTCGCCCGTCGCGCCCGCGCGGCCGGTGCGGCCGATTCGGTGCACGTAGTCTTCCGGAACATTGGGCAGTTCAAAATTCACCACGTGTGGCAATTGGTCGATGTCGATGCCGCGCGCTGCGATGTCGGTGGCGACCAACACTTGCAGCGTGCCGTCCTTGAATTCCGACAATGCCCGGGTTCGGGCCGCTTGGCTTTTGTTGCCGTGGATAGCCAGGGCGCTGATACCGTCCTTCGTCAACTGTTCGGCGAGCCGGTTCGCACCGTGCTTGGTGCGCGTGAATACGAGCACCTGGAACCAGTTGTGCTCGTTGATCAAGTGCGTGAGTAGCTCGCGCTTGCGGTCGCGATCGACCGGATAGATCCTCTGGGTGACCGTCTCGGCAGTGGTATTGCGACGGGCCACCTCAATTAGCGCTGGCGAATCGAGCAGGTTGTCTGCGAGCGCCTTGATCTCGTCGGAGAACGTCGCCGAGAACAGCAGATTCTGGCGCTGCGAAGGCAGATGCTTGAGCACTCGCTTGATGTCGTGGATGAAGCCCATGTCTAGCATCCGGTCGGCCTCGTCGAGCACCAGGATCTGCAGGCTGCTGAGGTCGATCGTGCGCTGCTGAATGTGGTCTAGCAATCGTCCAGGCGTGGCCACGACGATGTCGACGCCGCGCCGCAGTGCGTCGATTTGCGGGTTGATGCCGACGCCGCCAAACATGACCGTCGAACGCAGCTTTAGGTACTTGCCGTATTCGCGCACGCTTTGCTCGACTTGCGCCGCCAGTTCGCGTGTTGGCGTCAGGATCAGTGCGCGAACCGGCACTTTGCCCGATGCCACGCGCGTGCGGGATAGTCTTTCCAGGATCGGCAGCGTGAAACCGGCGGTCTTGCCGGTGCCAGTTTGTGCGCCGGCCAGCAGGTCGCCGCCGCCGAGCACGGCCGGAATGGCTTGCCGCTGAATCGGTGTAGGCGTCGTGTAGCCGAGTTCGTTGACGGCGCGAACCAGAGGTTCGGACAAGCCGAGAGAATCAAATGACATGTTGGATGGTGTCGTCACCGGTCCGGTGCGCAACGCGCATCAGTCGCGAACCGGTGCAGTGAAAGCTTGAAGACACGAGGGCAGGCCGACTGTCGCGTGCCCCGCGTAAGTACAACAGCGTGATAATAAAGACAAAGGGCGCGGCCCGTGGTTCCGGCCGCGCCCTGAGATTGGAGATCCGCGTGGGGTCAGTCGAGCGGCGCAGAGCGCAATTCGTTGACCTGCTGCGGCGACACGGGCGTGCCCTTGTTGCCCCATGCCATGCGCAGGTACGTGACCACTGCGGCGACTTCCTGGTCCGACATCGAGTGCGCGAACGGCGGCATGCCGTACGGCTCAGGATTGGCGTGCGTGCTCGGCGGATAGCCGCCATTCAGCACCATGCGGATCGGATTCACGGCCGACTGCATCTGCACCGACTGGTTATTCGCAAGCGGCGGGAAGTGTGGCGGATAGCCAAGACCATTTTCCGCGTGGCACTTCGCGCATTGATCGTTGTAGATCTTCTTGCCTTGCTCGAACAGTTCCTTGCCGAACGCGACAGATGTTTCCAACTGTATCGTCTCCGGTGCTTCCTTCTTCTGCGGAATCGTCTTCAGGTACGTCGAGATTGCCCGGATATCTTCGTCAGTCATGTATTGCAGGCTGTTGTGGACAACTTCGGACATGGGCCCGAACACCGCACCGCGTTGCGACACGCCAGTCTTCAACAGATCCGAGATGTCCTTCAGATCCCAGTCACCCAGTCCCGCTTCCTTGCTCGATGTGAGCGATGGTGCATACCAGTTCTGCAGCGGGATCAAGCCACCGGCAAATGCCGCCGACTGATTTGAGCCACCCAGCGCGTTGATTGACGTGTGGCACATGCCGCAGTGGCCAAGGCCTTCCACTAAGTAGGCGCCACGGTTCCACTCGACCGACTTGGTCGGGTCCGGCTTGTATTCGCCTTCGCGGAAGAACAGCGTACGCCAACCGATCAGCATGTTGCGCTGATTGAATGGGAAGCGTAGCTCGTGCGCTCGACTCGGTTGCGCAACCGGCGTCACTGAACGCAAATAGGCGTAGATTGCGTCCGAGTCCGCGCGCGTGACCTTCGTATAGCTTGTGAACGGAAAGCCCGGATACAGCAATTCGCCGTTCTTGCCACGACCAGTGTGCATCGCGCGGTAGAAGTCGTCCGAACTCCACTTACCGATGCCGTACTGCTCGTCCGGTGTGATGTTCGGCGTGTACATCGTGCCGAATGGCGTGGCCATCGGCAGGCCACCAGCGAAGGGCTTGCCGCCACGTACCGTGTGGCATGCGACACAGTCGCCGGCGCGTGCCAAGTATTCGCCCTTTTTGATCAGCGCGGCCTGGTCGGCCGGGCTCGCGGCCATCGCGCTGCCGCCATGGATATTGTCGCTACCGGACCACAGCACTGGCACCAGTGCCGCGGCCGCTACCACGATGACGGCCGACAGCGCGAAAAGAGTCTTGCGTTTCATCTCGATGTGTCTCCTGTCGCTGACTGCGGCTCGCTGCCGCATTGCAGCGGCATTTTCAACGAGCGGGCCGGCGCCGGCACCGGATTGGCCGGCGCGGGTTGCGTGGAGAGCCAGTTGGCGACTGCGGCGATGTCGTCGTCGCTGAGCCGTGTTGCGACCGTGTGCATGCAGTCCGGTGCCTTCGCGCGGCGCACGCCCGAGCGCCATGCGCCGAGCTGCGCGCTGATGTAGTCGGCATGTAGTCCGACCAGGCCCGGGATCGCCGGCTCCATGCCGGTCAGGGCCTGGCCGTGGCATGCGACGCACGCCGGCACATTCTTCGCCTGATCGCCGTTTAGCGCGATCTGCTTGCCGCGCGCCAGTGTCGATGCCGATACGGTCGGTTGCGACGGCGCCGGGTACGGCGGCCGTTGTTTCGAGTAGTATTCGGCGATCTTGCGCAGATAATCGTCGGAAAGGTACGTGACCAGATAGTTCATCGGCGGGTATTTGCGGTGTCCGTCGCGAAAATTGACCAACTGGTTGTACAGGTATTCAGCGGGCTTGCCTGCAAGACGCGGGAAATAATCGTTGTTGGTGCCCTGACCATGGTCGCCGTGGCACGCGGCGCACGCGGCGACGCGGGCTTCCATTGAGTTCAGAGGTGGCAGGTTCGCTTGCTCTTTGGCAGCGTTGGCGAAGCCTGCGCTGGCAGCCAGAAGTGCAGCCAGCAGCGGGCGCAAGAGGCGTCTAGAAGACACGCGTAACTCCATCGATAACGGGGACTGCATTGGGTAACGCAGGTAGTTTTGGCGAAGGCTTGGCGCGCCTTCCGGCTCGCGGCGCCGATGGCGGCGGCGAAGGTGCTGCAACGCAGCAGGCTATTGTATCACCGAACGGTTATATTCGCCATTTATTTGGACATCGCAAGGGGTAGGGCGATTCGTCCTTCAGGCCGACACTGCGACGATTTGTCACGCCTTTTCGTGCGCATTTTCGTGCGCATTTTGGGTCTTTTCAATATCGGCCCCAAACTTATGCCTGACCGCTTGCTGCCCTCTCCGACGAGGTAGTTTGAGCTAGCTTATGCGCCAAGGACCTAATATGGGTTGAGGCCACGCAGCCGCCGATGGCTGTGGTCCCCTACGAAAAATTTTCTGGTGAGCTAATGGATTTCGATTCAATCCACGCGTGCAATGCGGTTGTCACCCAATGCGTGCAACAACAGCAAGTTAGCGCTGCGGGCGCTGCGCCGCCGGGTGTAACAGCGAGCGGTGCGCTTGCCGCACTGTCGGCCGGCCAACGCGCGGCACAACAGCCAGCGGGCTTCGCAGCGAGGCGCGCGACGACGTTCCAAGACCTGCCGCCCGAAATCATTCGGCAGATCGCAACATACACGCCGTTCGACGACATTGGCAGTTTATCGTCGACGACGCGGCGTACCTATTACGCGCTATGGCACGTGCGACGCAGTTGGCTATGTCATCAGCGTGCTGACAATGTCCATCAGCTTGATTTGCGCAGCACGCAGGAACTGCTGGATGAAATTGAACGGATCGGCGAATCGAGGTTGGGGGCTACGTCGCTCGAGGTGCTGTGGCCTCGAATACCGGAATTGCCCCGGCAATACCGGGCGCAAGCATACAAGCGGATCTTTGATATGGCGGGCCGGGTGCCGACGCATGCGGGCTTGCCAATACGCAAAGGTATGATTGGCACAATACCGGGATTGCCAGCCGAAGACCAGTTGCCAATGTACGACTTCGTCCATGTGGCCATCGAAAAGAGTGGTGCCGGGCATGACCCGTTGTGGGCCTCGCTTGCATGGCTGCTCAGATGCTTGCCGCTGGATCCGCCGCGCTTCGAGCGCGAATACTCGGCTTTCGTTAGCAGGCTTGCCTCGTTGGACGTGCCTGCGCAGTCGGAGTTGATTGAGCAACTGGTGACGCTGCTGCCTGGATTTTGCGAAGATGACCCGGCTGAATCAGCCACGCTGGCCAGATACCACCGGCTCATGCAAGATTGGGTCCAGCGATTGCCCCGCTCTTATCAAGGGGCGCCAATTGGCGCACTGGCCCATATGATATGGCTGCTGCCGGCGCAACACATGCCGGCGCATTATATGCAGCTGCGTAGCCTAGCAGAGGCATTGCCGGACGATCAGCTCGGTCCTGTGCTTCGGCGCCTGCCGACTGCGTTGGTGTTGCTGCCACAGCAATATCATGCAGCCGAATTTGCGTTGCTGGAGCCTCTTGCCCGTCGCGTGCGGCCCGACCAGTATGAGGCAGCTGTAGTGGGATTGCTCGAGAGCACCGTCGGACTGGACGACACGACACTGTCCAGGTCGGTGTGGCGCAATGCGTTGCAGTTGCTCGACGGCTGCGACGACGCCTGTCTGTTTAATGTGGTCGACGAATTGGTGTACCAGCAATTGGTACCGCTGCTTTCCATACAGCAATGGGAGGGCGCAAAGAGCGAACTTCTGGCGTTCATCGAGCGTAACCCGCTTAGCGACGCAGCTCGCACGAAGCTGCTCGACTTCATCAGTATGACAGGGCCAAAGGATGAATGATTAGCTTTCAGCGACGCTGCCATCCGCGTGCCGCCACGTCGGCTGGCGCCAGCGCGGTGACCGGCATGCGGCTCGGTTGCGCACTGACGTTTTGGTGCCTGCGGCCAGCTTCGCACGGCTGAGGCCACTCAGGCGCGCGAAGCGCGCGCCTGCGTCATCAATTCGATGACTTCGTCGTCAGTGGTTTGCGTGAAATCGACGTAATACAGACTCACGGCGCCGAACGAATCGAGCGGTGCGAGGCATATAGCATCGTGCGCCAGCGTCGCAATCGAATTCCAGACGTCGCGTGGAGCAACCGGCGCTGCTGCGACTAAGCGTGCAGCGCCCAAGTTGCGCAACGCGAGTAGCGCCGCCTTCATCGTGCTTCCGGTGGCCACGCCATCGTCGACGACGATAACCGTACGGTGCGGGGCCGCAACAGGCCCCATACCGCCTCGATATAACGCACGGCGTCGTTTCAGTTCATGCCATTGGCGGCGCTGTTCATCGCGCAAGTAGTCACTGCTGGGACGCAACATGGAAATGATGTCGTCATTCCAGACCACTTGCGGCGGTTTCCCATCAATGATGGAGCCGAGCGCGAGTTCAGGTTGCTGTGGCGCGCCGAGCTTACGTACCAACAGCACATCGAGCGTGCCACTAAGGGCGCGGGCTACCTCGTATGCAACGGGTACACCGCCGCGTGGTAGGCCAACGACGAGCGGCGCAGCATCACGATAACGCGCAAGGGCATGACCCAGCACAACGCCTGCCGCGCGGCGATTGTCGAAAGGCAAAGGGGGCGAAAACGGCATAACCGTTGTCTACCACGTCATTAGCTCAGAGGGCAGCTTTGCGACATCGGGCCACGCTTTACTCTTTGTCGCCGCGCTCGCTCGAATCGACCTCGGATAGATCGTCTTCGCGTACTTGCGTTTCGCGCACGGTCGTACCTTGATCGTCGGTTTCAGACACGTCCGTGGTAAATGTGCCAGGCTTGTTTGGCGTACCTTGCTCAGGACTGTGATGCGGGTCGTTTGAAGTAGCGTAGTTTGCCATTTCGATACTCCTGTCGGATGAATATCTGCATCGATATCGAGCAAGTTATGTTCCGTGCGCCGCACTGGCACAACTTGCCTAGGCTGTGAATCGTGCGTTACGGTTTTTTCATGCCCAGTTCTGCACCGGTGCCGGGATCTACAGACGGATCCGATTTCAGCCGCTGCTTCATTGCGTTCAGCGCGGCGTCCTCGTCTGGCTGAAGTGTGACGGTGGCGCTGCCGTCGCCGCCATTGACCGCGGGGGGCGGGTCTTGCACGAGCTTCAAGTCGCCGCCTTCATTCCACGGGCCACGTTCCGGCGGCGCGCCTTTGGACATCTTGAAATAACTGCTCGCATATTCTGGCGCGGGTGGCAGCTTGCCCGGCGGGAAATTCGAAGTTATCGAATAAAGCGCTTTTTCGAATGATTTCTGGTGAGAGACCTCGCGGGTCATCAAAAAGCCGAGCGCGTCTCGCACGCCGGGATCGTCGGTGACATTAATCAGCCGTTCATAGAGGATCTTGGCCCTGGCTTCGGCGGCGATATTCGAGCGCAGGTCGGCGGTTGGCTCGCCGATCGTATCGATGTACGCGGCGCTCCACGGCACGCCGGCCGAATTCGTCAGCGGCGTGCCGGCGCCGTATAGCACTTGTGTTACATGGCTGTCATTGCCGGCGCCATTCAGTTTGCGATAAAGCTCGGCCTGCTCATCGACCGCCTCGGCTAACTCGCCCTTCGCTCCGCGGTTGAGCATCGCGACGATGGACCCGATGATCTCCAGATGACTGAGTTCTTCCGTAGCGATATCAAACAGCATGTCCTTGCGGCCGGGATCTTCCTCGCAGACGGCCTGCGTGAAGTAACGCATTGCTGCGGCCAGTTCGCCTTGTGGGCCGCCGAACTGCTCCAGCAGCAGATTAGCCAGGCCGGGGTTCGTGCCATCGACTCGCACGGTGTACTGCAATTGTTTGTTGTGGACGAACATGAAGCCTCCTGTGAAGTGAAAGGTGTCGCTGTGCTCGCCAAGGCCGCGCGCGTAGCGTCGGCCGCCGATTTGTTTGCGCAACGCGCGTTCCCGCTAACGCAACGCGAAAACGCGTTGTGACACGGGTACGTGGCACGAGCATTGCGACAGCGGCGTCGCGCGTAGGCTCGATGCGCGTGCTTCCATAGGAGGACTGTTCGGTGCACGCCGCGCGATCGCAAGGCGTTCACGCCTAGCCGGAACGGCTCGATCCGTTCGTTAAAAAGTCTGATTTGGCGCAAGCGTGCGACAGATACTGCAGTGGAGGCAACCCGAAGGCAACGTAGATCGACGGAGGATGGTGATGAACAGCTTGCCCGGCGCCAGTGATCAGGGCGCCACGGTGCTCGACTACCTTGACCACCATGTCATGGTGATGGCGCAGCGCAATGCGCATGGTTGCCGCAGGTTCAGATCACGCGCGATGGCAACCCAGTGCAGTTCGACATGCCGCAAGAGGCGACGCTAGAATGGCTTACCGCTGACGAAGCCGTGCGCGCCGGACTGGAACGGGCGCGTTTGTTGATTGAAAGGCTGCGGGGCGCTGGTTGACGGTGAACCACGCGACGCCGGGCGCGAGATGCATGTCGTTTATTGTACGCCGATGTCGGTGCAGCGTGTGCCGGCAGGCGCGTCCACGCGCTAGCGGTGCTGTACGTGCTCGCGGGTATCGCGCATCAAACATATCGCTTATCAAACGTATCTCGGATAGAGCGTATCGTGGGCTGAACGTACTTGTGTGCCGGCGCGGCTGGCCTGCGTTCGCGCAAGCTTGCAAATTGATAAGGCCCGCAGCCGGGAACGAGCCCTGCTAACGGCTAACGGTGCCGCCCGGTAGGTGAAGCCGGTGCCGTGTTTCGAGCAAAGCGTGGTGGCAGCCGGGGCGGGGCACCGCACGGCGCTGGCATGTGGAACCGCGTCGACAGGAGAGGACCGTGCAGTACAACACACCCCGAGCCGGGGGGCAGGTGTTTGGCGCCGAAGAACCCTGGAGCGAAGGATTCAAGGTGCTCGTCACCGCCAAGCCCGGCGTGGATGGCCGTTTTATCGGTGTGCTGAAGGTCGTGCGACAGGCCGATCGCCGCGTGATCTTCCCATTTTCGGGCGCTCCCGAGATTGGCCCGTTTGACACGATTGAGCAGGCGCGTGCGGCGGCGCTCGAATACGGCCGCAAGGTCGTAGCCGACGACCGCCGCAATCCAGAGCGGTGACGCCACGGCGTTGCCGGAGGGCGTCGCACGCGCCGGCGCCGATACGTTCAATACGACGAAGGTGTGCAGACGGGGATGTGCAAATTCATGGCGATTTCCAGCGAGCAAACCGCGCAACAAGTCAGACAGGCACTAGACGGCCGCCGCCGCGGCGTGCGCATCCTGCTGCCGTTGGCCGGACCGGCTGTCGTAGTGTCCGTCGCGTACATAGATCCGGGCAACTTCGCGACCAATATCCAGGCCGGCGCTGGATATGGCTATCAGTTGCTGTGGGTGGTGCTGTTCGCCAGCCTCGTTGCGATGCTCTTCCAAGGCCTGTCGGCGCGGCTCGGCATCGTGACCGGATGCAACCTGGCCCAGTTGTGCCGGGCGCGTCTGCCCAAGCCGGTGACTTTGTCGATGTGGGTGGTTAGCGAATTCGCGGCAATGGCCACGGACCTGGCCGAGTTCATTGGCGGGGCCATCGGCGTGGCGTTGCTGTTTCACATTCCGCTGCTGGCCGCCATGGTGATTGTCGGCGTGCTCACGTACCTGATGCTGACGTTCCAGCGGCACGGCTTTCGACCGCTGGAACTGGCGATTGGTGCTCTGGTTGGCATCATCGCGTTGGCCTACGTTGCGCAGCTGTTCATCGTACCGATCGATTGGCGCGCAGTCGGGCACGGCGCGCTTCATCCATCGATACCGGACCGCGCGGCATTGACCATTGCGGTCGGCATCGTCGGCGCGACGGTCATGCCGCATGCGCTCTTCCTGCATTCAGGACTGACCGGCGAGCGCATCGTCGCGCGAAGCGACGCGGACCGTCGCACGCTGCTGCGCTACAACCGGATTGAAGTGCTCGTTGCGCTGAGCGTGGCAGGGCTGGTCAACATGGCCATGGTGGTGATGGCTGCCGGCGCATTTCATCCCGACCATGCGCACGTCGCCGAGATCGACCAGGCGTACCGGACGTTGACGCCGTTGTTCGGTGCCGCGGCCTCGGCGCTGTTCATTGTGTCGCTGATCGCTTCGGGCTTGTCCAGCTCGGTGGTTGGCACGATGGCGGGACAGATGATCATGCAAGGCTTCGTTGGTTTCCGCATTCCTGTCGTCGTGCGCCGCTTAGTGACGATGCTGCCTGCGTTCCTGGTGGTCGCCGCCGGTGTCGATGCGACCCGTGCCCTGATCCTCAGCCAAGTGGTATTGAGTCTTACGGTGCCGATGCCGATGATCGCGCTGCTCTGGTTGTGTCGTCATCGTGACGTGATGGGCCGCTATCGGCTCGGTCCGTGGCTTGCCGCGCTATCGACGGCGGCCACAGTGCTGGTGATTGGCCTGAACGTCGCGTTGATCGTCGACACACTGCGCTAGTAGCCCGATTGCATCTTAACAATGCGACGTGAAGGCTTGTCGTCGGACAGGCGGCGGGTCAGTTGGTCTCATCGCCGTAAACCGCGAAAGGGGTGGCGTCGACATCGGGAACTGTGCAGTTCCGCGCAAGGCGGGGAGGCGGATTGATCAATGGGCGTCGTTGAATCTTGGCAGCCAGAGGGACAGCTACGTCTGCGGCTTGATTGCTAGCGGTAGCCCGACCACGGTCAGCACCGTTCAAAACATCTGAATCTAAAGCGGCACGAAGAGCTCGATTTATACCGGCGTGGACAGTGGCAGCGCGTTGGATGGCGACCGTTCTTGCGGTGACGCGGGGTTTTGAGTCGTGTCCAATCTGACCACCGGGCACGCAATAGGCATTGTCGCGTTCGCGAGCCTGTAAATTGACTTGGCTGAAAACGAATTAACTTAGCTGACAACAGCAACAGCAACAGCAACAGCGATGACATTGTCGTGAGTGCGGCGTGCACGCGACGCCGCGCGCCCGCGATTAGAGCTTGACCAAAGCCGGGTCGGCCGTCAGGTAGCCGACCGACGCGCCATAGCCGTCTTTGTCGTTCGCGCGCACGAGGAGCTCCAATGTCGGCTTCACGATGTTGGGAATGCCGATCCAGTTATCCGCGTGTTGGACGTTGCTCGTCACGTACGTTCAACCATTGATTTCGGCGGCCGCATGCACTTCGGTCGATTCGGTGCCTACTGGCGTGGACAGGATGCGCGCAAGCGTCTGGGTGTCAACGTTATAGGTTCACAGGAAGTTGTTCACGTGCATGCCGCTGTCTTCTTCGCCGATGAACAGCGTGCGCAGCTTGTCGGAGAACTTCAGATTGTCCAGATTGACGATCTTGTCGACATGGGCGGTATTGCCCAGCGCGTCCGGGCGCGCCAGGTCTTCGTCGTTCAGCGGCAGCCAGCGCGCTCAGGCCGACCGGCATCCACTCGCTGTCGATCGCGATGTGGTCGGTCGCGCGCTGGCCGTCCTTTAGGTTGAACGCCGGCGATGATATGAAATCAATGTGAAAATCAATTGACAGACTTGACTAATGTATGGGTAACGGCGCGGGTCGCCCGCGCCGTTACGGCTACGCCCGTTCTTGTCGATAGGGGCGGGACACGGCCTTGGCCTGCTCGTCGATCCATGCGTGCATCAGCTTATAGGTGACGGCTAGAATGACCGGTCCGATGAACAGTCCGACGATGCCGAATGCGATCAGTCCACCGAGTACACCGGCCAACACCAATAGCATCGGCAGGTCCACGCCGCGCTGGATCAGCGGCGGACGGATGACATTGTCGAGACTAGAAACGACGAACGCCCAGATGAGCATGGCGACCCCGGCGATAGTCGCATCCTGGTAGAACAGCCAGATTGCCGCGCCGATCAACGGCAGCAGCGGACCGATCTGCGCCAGGCACAGAATCAGGATGATCGCGCATACTATGCCCGCGCCGGGTATCCCGGCGGCGAGCAGTCCAACCCCGGCCAGCGCCGATTGCACGGCCGCGGTCACGACGATACCCAGCGCAACGGCGCGGATGGCCTGGCCGGCCAGGCGCACCGCGGCCGTACCGCGCTCGTCGGCAAGGCGATAGGCAAAGCGCCGCACGGCCCCTGCTGCCGTTTCGCCATGCATGTACAACACCCCGCACAGGATCAGCGTCAACAGCAGATGCACGAGTACGCCACCGACCGCGGTCGCGTGCGACACCATCCATTTCGCGCCGGTGTCCGCGTAAGGGGCGACGAATTCCATCAGGCCGTCGACGCCGGCGTGGGTGAGCCGCTGCCATGCCGAGGCGGTGCGCTCGCCGACCAGCGGCACCTCGTGCAACCAAGCCGGTGGCGGCGCGGGCCGGTAATCCGGCAGCGCACGAGCGTACTGCAGGATTGTATCGGCGTGGGCCGCGATGGCCACCACCGCGCCATACAGTGGCAGCGCGATGACGACCAACAAGGCGGCCAGCATCAACGCAGTAGCCCGGCCGCGTCGTCCGCCGAGCCGCGCCTGCGCGCCGCGCATCAACGGCCACGTGGCCACGACGATCATCGTGGCCCAGATCAGCGCGGGCAGGAACGGACGCATGATATACAGGCTACCCCCGATCAGCAGCGACAAAACAAAAATGATTAATAAAGCCCGCGCGATGTCTGTTTGCGCTTGCGAATGGTTCATACCGTCGATACCTCCAGCGTGATTAACGTGCCGTACTCGGCACGTGTGGGCATAGCAAGGATCGGTCCCGACTCGCGTGCGTTCCGTACGATGGCGAAAAAGCATGAACTTATGGCCGGTGCGGCATCAAGGTCGCGGCAGCCGCGGTTTCAACAGCAGCTCGAGCCGTTCGGCAAAGACTTGAAACTGCCTATACCGGTTGGCGGTGGGGGACGAACAACGTCATCGGCATCGGGGCCGCTCGGTGCTTTGGCAGGAGCGCGACCCGATGGCCGTCGCGCGAGTGCCCGCACCCGAATAGGCGCACAATCCGCCCCAAATCGGCCAGTGTGTCGGCGCCCGGCACGCAGTTGACGCGTTTCTTGACCTAATCCACCGCGCGCTCCGCCGTGCCCAGAAGGCTCCGGGCATGCATATAGGCGGGACACTATCGGACGCACAAATTTCAGCAACGCAAGAATGAGTCGCGCGCCGAGCGTAGCGAGAACGACAACTAGCGCTACGAATAAGGGGACCTGGGCGTCGCCGTTTTCTTCGCCTGCAGCACCGCGCCTTCACATTTGCGCATTACTCGGGCGTATCGGCGGAAAGCTTCCGGGAGCTGCTAGTCCATAGTTCCATGAGGTGTTCCGGTTCGGACGCGTACCAAGCATAGGAACCCCACGCAAGCTCAGAAATACTTTTACGGAAAGGTTGGCCGGATCGATCCAAGTACGCAGTCAAAAACGCGAGATGTCGCTCGTCAAACTCGGCTTCTAGCGCCATCGCGGTTAAGGCGACCTTTCTCTTCCGAGTGATCGGACCATCGGATGCGACCACTTCGGCGAACACCACAAGCATGTCGCTGCCACCGTCGTCGCTGCCTAGGTCAATGAGGGTGATGTCGGGGAGCGCTTTTGATGCGTCTATCTTCAAGCCCAAGGCGGTGGCTAGGCTTTCATCACGGGCGACGACCTTGTTGCCTGGCTTTGACAGCCAAAGTACGGTCGGCTGCTTTAAAAAGCGTGGCGCGAAAACCTCGACATCGCTAGTGGTCTGGTTCAAAGTTGGGCCCGATGTAGCGCGTTGCTACGTTCTTTAGGTTCCGGCGAATCCTACTGTAGTCCCGCCTTCATCTCGGGCGTTATCGCGGCCCCGGGTGACGGGGGAGGCGGGGTGTCTAGTGCGGAACGCGCCCGGTTCCTCGGGTTTTCTCGACCGTATTGCAAAACAAATGACCCCCACCGATCCGTGTCAACGACAGCGCTATAAGGCGGCTTGAAGGGCGAGCCATTCGGCCGCCCAAATTTTTCGAAATTCAAGCTTAGCCTGATCGGGTACGCTTGAGCGTTCCCAGGTGCTTCAGGCCTCTTCAGCAGTGCGCGCTTCGGCGCAACTGGAGTAACGCGCCGTCAACGCGCTGTATATGTTCGCAACGCGGGTATTGACTTCCCACGCCTGGTCGTCGAGAGTGCGAGCCACCGTATAGGCAAAATAATCGCTTGTGGCGTTCAACCTGCTCATAGTGGTCTCTTGCTCGGGCGTGAGTTCTGGAACGAGGAAGGTGGCGCATGTGCGTGTGCTGCCCATGTTGACAGATCCCCGAGTGTTGATCCTTGGCTGATAAGTACAACCTAGCCGCGTTACCCCAATTATTTTTGTCGGCGTGACAACAACTCATCGACAAGCGCCCGAACTCTGGCTCGCTCCTCCTGCGAAAGCTGATGATTTGCACCGCGAGGTAACGGTAAAAGAAAAGGGCTCGCAGCGAAGCCGCAGAGCCCTTATTGAAAAAGCCCAGTAAGTCAAAGACCTACAGGGCTTTTGCATTTGGTGGCGAATCAGGGACTCGAACCCCGGACCTGCGGATTATGATTCCGTCGCTCTAACCGACTGAGCTAATTCGCCGAAAGAATCTCGGATTATGGACATGAGCAGACGCGCTGTCAACTGCTTTCACGTCCCCCTCGGAGCCCGACCGATGCAAAGCGGTTGGAATTGCGTTGCCGCAGCCTGCTTAATACGTCGAGCCCGCTCATGCGCGGCAGTCCGAGATCAAGAATCAGCAGGTCGAACGATTGCATCGACAGCGCAACGTCGGCCTCGACCCCGTCTTGACGTGATCGACCGCATAGCCCGAATGGCGGATGATCGGATCAGGCCATCCGCGAGTATGCTGTCATCTTCAGCAATAAAAATGCGCACGGGCGTGTTTTAGTGCCGGCGACGCAAACCTGTCCCCCTTTTCGGCGTTTCCTTATCTGCATATTGCAACGACACGCAATGTCCAACGCAATACGCACGGACTCTACTCCGAGGGGCGCGGCACGCAGCGGGACCAGGCATGCTAGTTGCAAAAAGGACGCATGTATTTCGCGCTTGCAAACAACACTGTTTTTTTATACAGTATCCGAAGCCGTGCGTTGGCGCGGGCAGCGGTGTTATCCGGGGTTGGCCGGAATGGCTGCGATGCGAGGCATGCCGCCTCGGCAACGGACTGCCGCTCATCATAGCAAAGGACGATTCATGGAAGAAAGCAAGAAAGGCTCAGCTGGACTGACTGCGGAGAAGAGCAAGGCACTGGCTGCCGCGCTGTCGCAGATCGAGAAGCAGTTCGGTAAGGGGTCGATCATGCGACTTGGCCATGGCGAGGCAGTCGAAGACATTCAAGTCGTATCGACTGGCTCGCTCGGCCTAGACATCGCGCTAGGTGTCGGTGGGCTGCCGCGTGGCCGTGTCGTCGAGATTTACGGGCCGGAATCGTCCGGCAAGACGACGCTCACGCTGCAGGTAATCGCCGAGATGCAGAAAATCGGCGGCACCTGCGCGTTCATCGACGCGGAACACGCGCTCGATGTCCAGTACGCGTCCAAGCTGGGCGTCAACGCGTCGGAACTGCTGATTTCTCAGCCTGATACTGGCGAGCAGGCACTGGAAATCGCCGATGCACTCGTGCGCTCGGGGTCGATCGACATGATCGTCATCGACTCGGTGGCCGCGCTCGTGCCGAAGGCCGAAATCGAAGGTGAAATGGGCGATTCACTGCCCGGCCTGCAGGCGCGGCTGATGTCGCAGGCGCTGCGCAAGCTGACCGGCACGATCAAGCGGACCAATTGCCTGGTCATCTTTATTAACCAGATTCGCATGAAGATCGGCGTGATGTTTGGCAACCCGGAAACCACCACCGGTGGCAATGCGTTGAAGTTTTACGCGTCGGTCCGGCTCGATATCCGTCGGATCGGCTCGATCAAGAAGAACGACGAAGTCATCGGTAACGAAACGCGGGTTAAGGTGGTCAAAAACAAAGTGTCGCCACCGTTTCGCGAGGCGATTTTCGACATCTTGTATGGCGAGGGGATTTCGCGACACGGTGAAATCATTGATCTTGGCGTCCAGGCGAAGATCGTCGAGAAGGCGGGTGCCTGGTATAGCTACAAAGGCGAGAAGATCGGCCAGGGCAAGGACAATGCGCGGGAGTTCCTGCGTGAAAATCCAGACCTTGCGCGCGAGATCGAAAATCGCGTCCGCGAGTCGCTCGGTGTTGTGGCGATGCCGGCCGGCGCGGTAGTCGCCGAGGGCGGGCAAGAGTAACGCGAAGTGCGCACGAAGTTCCCGCGCCCCGCGCCAAGCCTGAAGGGGCGCGCATTGGGGTATTTATCGCGCCGAGATTACAGCCGTGCCGAACTGGCCGCGAAGCTTAAGCGCGACGCCCAGGAAGGCGACAGCATCGAGCCGATTCTCGATGCACTGGAGCGGGACGGCTGGTTGTCCGACAGCCGGTTTGCCGAAAGTGTCGTGCATCGCCGTGCGTCCCGCTTCGGCGCGGCCCGGATCGTTGGCGAGTTGAAGCGGCACGCGTTGCATGGCGACCTATTGGACGACATCGGCAATCGATTACGGGAAACCGAATGGGAACGGGCGAAAGCGGTGTGGCAAAAGAAATTTCAAGGTCATGCCGCGCAGACGCCGGCCGAGCGTGCCAAGCAGGCGCGTTTCCTGGCTGCCCGCGGCTTTTCCCACGCGGTCGTTTCGCGACTCGTCAGCGGGATTGACGACGAAGCTGGCGATGAATGACGGTCCGCGCAGACCGTGTTGTGCCACGCGGCGTGCCGTGCTGCGCATATGCGTTCCTGGCGGTGAAGCGCGTTCCGCGGTGGGCGTACGGGCGTCGCTAGGCCACCGGACCGGTATGCTAAAATCGCTGGGTTTTCCATCCGGCCGTCCCCCTTTCTATGCCGCTCCCTCCCTTTGCTCCTCGTCGGGTGCGTCATCGCTGTGCGATTGACGTGCAAACGTTCGAGCGCGAAGACAGCTTGTGGGACATCGAAGCATGCCTGACCGATTGCAACGCGCGTGACACGCAACTCGCAACCGGCGTTAGGCCGACCGGACTACCTATCCACGAACTTCGGCTGCGCGTGACGATTGATCGTCAGATGAATGCCGTCGATGCGCGCTCGTCGTCGGAATGGGTTTCTTATCTGGGGCATTGCGAAGACGCCAATCCAAGCTATTGCGCATTGATTGGGTTGGACTTGCGTCGCGGGCTCCGGCATGCCGCCACTGAGCGTTTTGGTGGGGCCGCGGGCTGCACGCATCTGAACGATCTGCGCGTGGTATCGCCGACCGCAGCTATCCAGAACTGCGTCGGCGAGGTGTCGCAGACAAGCGCGCCGGACACGGGCGTAACTTGCGACGCGATGCCGTTTCAGCTTGATTGCTGTCACACGTTGAAGCTTGACTGCCCCGTAGCCACGCCAATCTATCCGCGCTGGTATGGCCACGTGCCGCGCGAAGTCCGCGCTACCGTGCGCGAAGCTGCGCCAAGCGCCGCACACAGCGATATTCATTCCAACTCTTAGACTGAAGGGAATCACGCATGAAGATTCACGAGTACCAGGGTAAAGAGATCCTGCGGAAATTCGGGGTCACGGTGCCGCGCGGCAAACCCGCGTTTTCGGTAGATGAAGCCGTCAAGGTGGCCGAGGAACTCGGCGGCCCGGTCTGGGTGGTGAAGGCCCAGATCCATGCTGGTGGCCGTGGCAAGGGCGGTGGCGTCAAAGTCGCGAAATCGCTTGATCAGGTGCGCGAGTATTCGAACCAGATCCTCGGCATGCAACTCAAGACGCACCAGACCGGCCCCGAAGGGCAAAAGGTCAACCGGCTGCTGATCGAAGAAGGCGCGGACATCAAGAAGGAACTGTATGTCGGTCTCGTCGTCGACCGCATCTCGCAAAAGGTCGTGCTGATGGCCTCCAGCGAAGGCGGCATGGACATCGAGGAAGTGGCCGCGAAGACGCCCGAGCTGATCCACAAGGTTGCGGTCGATCCAGCCAAGGGTTTGCAAGACGCTGAAGCAGACGAGATTGCCAAGAAAATCGGTGTGCCGGACGCCTCGCTCGCGCAGGCCCGTGCGAACCTGCACGGACTGTACAAGGCGTTTTGGGAAACGGACGCTTCGCTGGCTGAAATCAACCCGTTGATCTTGACCGGCGACGGCAACGTTATCGCCCTGGACGCAAAGTTCAATTTTGATTCGAACGCGCTGTTCCGTCATCCGGAGATCGTTGCATACCGTGACCTCGACGAAGAGGACCCGGCCGAAATTGAGGCGTCGAAGTTCGATCTCGCGTACATCTCCCTGGATGGCAACATCGGCTGTCTGGTCAACGGTGCTGGCCTGGCGATGGCGACGATGGATACGATCAAGTTGTTCGGCGGCGAACCGGCGAACTTCCTCGACGTCGGCGGTGGTGCGACGACCGAGAAGGTGACCGAAGCGTTCAAGCTCATGCTGAAGAACCCGAACCTGAAGGCCATCCTCGTGAACATCTTCGGTGGGATTATGCGTTGCGATGTGATCGCCGAGGGCGTGATCGCGGCATCGAAGGCGGTGCATCTGCAGGTGCCGCTGGTCGTGCGGATGAAGGGTACCAACGAGGACCTCGGCAAGAAGATGCTCGCCGACTCCGGGTTGCCGATTATTTCCGCGGACAGCATGGAAGAAGCCGCGCAGAAGGTTGTCGCCGCAGCCGAAGGCAAGTAAGCCGTCGCGCTCACTTCGAGGATACGCATGGTGTCGTGGCCACCGCGCCTTCGCGAGCCGCGACGCCGAACGAAAGAGGTCATTACATGTCGATTCTGATCAATAAAGATACGAAGGTCATCACGCAGGGTATCACCGGCAAGACCGGCCAGTTCCACACGCGCGCCTGCCGCGAGTACGCGAATGGCCGCGCTGCCTATGTCGCGGGTGTGAATCCGAAGAAGGCCGGTGAGGATTTCGAGGGCATTCCGATTTTCGGTAGCGTCAAGGAAGCCAAGGCGCAGACCGGTGCAACCGTGTCGGTGATCTACGTGCCGCCAGCCGGCGCCGCTGCGGCCATCTGGGAAGCAGTTGAAGCCGATCTGGACCTGGCAATCTGCATCACCGAAGGCATTCCGGTCCGGGACATGATTGAGGTGCGCGATCGGATGCGCCGCGAAAACCGCAAAACGTTGTTGCTCGGGCCAAACTGCCCGGGTGTGATCACGCCCGATGAGTTGAAAATCGGCATCATGCCGGGCCACATCCACAAGAAGGGTCGCATTGGCGTTGTCTCCCGTTCGGGTACGCTGACGTATGAGGCGGTTGCCCAGTTGACCGCCCTTGGCCTGGGGCAATCGTCGGCTGTCGGGATCGGTGGCGACCCGATCAACGGTCTGAAGCACATCGATGTGATGAAGATGTTCAACGACGATCCGGATACAGACGCGGTCATCATGATCGGTGAAATCGGCGGCCCGGACGAGGCGAATGCCTCGTACTGGATCAAGGACAACATGAAGAAGCCGGTCGTGGGCTTCATCGCCGGTGTGACGGCGCCCCCCGGCAAGCGGATGGGTCACGCTGGCGCATTGATCTCGGGCGGTGCCGACACTGCCGAAGCGAAGCTCGAAATCATGGAGTCGTGCGGCATCAAAGTAACAAAGAACCCATCTGAGATGGGGCGCTTGTTGAAGTCGGTGCTGTAAGCGCCGCCGACACGCACGCATCACTTCCGGCACGGCCGGCCACCGCGTCGCGGTGGTCGGCCGTGTCTTTTTCCAGCCGGTGAAGCGCGGAATTCGATATTCTTTCGAAACCCTTTCGTGTTCGACGCTTTCTATAAGCAACGAGTCTGAAAGCCGGTTGGTCTTTTCCGTTCCGCGCCGGCCACCCTGCTCGAACTGCTCACCTCGCTGAACTGGAGCGCCGTGCTCCAGATCGTCATCATTGATATCCTGCTGGGCGGCGTCAATGCCGTCATCATCGCGCTGGCCTGCCGGAACCTTCTGCCTGTGCAGCGGATGCAAGGCGTGCTGTGGGGTACGGTCGGCGCCATCGTGCTGCGCGTCGTGCTGATTGCGTTCGCCGTCCTGTTGCTCGACGTGCCAGTCCTGAAGCTCGTTGGTGGCTTGTTGCTGCTGTGGATCGGCATCCAGTTGATGCAGCCGCATCTGGATGCACATGGCAGCGTCAAGGCTGCAGGCAAGCTGTGGGTGGCCGTGTGCACCATCATCGTCGCCGATTTCGTGATGAGCTTGGACGACGTGATCGCAATAGCCGGCGCGGCCGATGCGACTGCGTCGGCGCATCGGCTGGGGCAGGTTATCTTCGGGTTGCTGTTGAGTATGCTGTGGATCGTATGGGGCAGCACGCTGGCGCTCAAGCTGCTGGATCGTTTTCCGGCGATCGTCACACTCAGTGCCGCGTTGCTTGGTTGGAGTGCCGGTGGCCTGATCATCGGTGATTCTCTCGTTGCGCGATGGCTTGAGGACGGCACGCAAGCGTATCACTATGTCGCCGGCGTCGTCGGTGCATTGATCGTGATCGGGATCGGCAGGTGGCTGAAACGCCTTAGCCGGCATGGCACAGTCGTGCGCGCTCGCTGATACGCGGACACGGGAGGCGGTGGCCAACGCGGCTTGGCATGCCATCACGACGCTGCCGGCGTCGTTCAGGCGCGTAGTCCTCATGGCGATCACGCGACGATGCCGCTCGTTCACGGCATTGCGACGCTCGCAGGTTCGGGACACGGGTATGGGTCCTTCGATGTCGCTATGCTCAGTATGCCGATGGCGGCACTGCGATGTCGCCACCCCCAGCGTGCTAATGCGCTGCGGTACGCGAACTTGGATGCGGCTCATGCACGGCACTCCGGCGGCGCAAAACGGGCCGGCAGCGTTGGCCTTGGATCTGGCACTGGCCCGGGAATCGGAAGCGATGAAGTGGTCTTGCCTGCGGCGAAGCACTCCCAGGTTAGTGTGCCTGCGCCGCTGCGGTTGCTGCTGACGGATACTTGTGCACGAGGTGCGTCCGGATCGTCGGATGTCGACGGCACCAGCACGAGCGTGTTTTCGCCGGATGGTGCGACCAGGGAGGTATAGCTGATCGTGATGGCCCCCGTTTTGTCGTCGATGTCAATCGACTCCACGTTGCGCGTTGCCGATGCTCGTGTATAGCCGCTGCCGAGTTGTTGAGCGCCCGCCACGGCGTTTTCCGCCACGGCTAGCCGCGCCGGCGCGGCCAGCGATAGGCCCTCGCCGACCCGGCTGCGAGTCAGATAGTCACGGTACGCTGGTAGCGCAAATGACGCGACGATGCCAATGATAGCCAGTACGATCATCAGTTCTACCAGCGTGAATGCCGCGCATGATGGTGTCGGTTCCCGTGCCGTGGTGCGGTAAGAATTGTCAGGCTTCTGGCGGCTCGAGGCAGTCATCGGTGCGCTCCTTACAAGGGGCCGCTTCGGGAATCGAACGCGGTCCGAGCAATTTTGCGCAACAGGCTGAGTTAGCTGCAGTCAGCTAAATAGCTAATGCATTGCCACAGCGGTGCAGAATTTTTGTATAGTGCGCCGGTTTCCCCGAGTCTAACCCGCCATGCTCGTATCGTTGCCGCGATTGTTGACGTTTGTCTTTCTTATCCTGGCCTGGATCCTGCCTTACGCGGTCACGTTACATACGTATCCGATCCCGACTTTCTACGCCGAGTACTCGGCGCTCGCGTTGTACCTGCTGGCCGGGGCATCGGTCTTCGCGTGGGTGTTTGCGTCCGGCGAGCGCGCGGCGATCGGTGCGCCGCGGGTGGCGCTCGTGCCGCTGCTGTTCGGTGCGTTGTTGTTCGCGCAGCCGTTCATTATGGATACCGTTCAGCCATCGATGAATCTGCTCGGTGGCGGGTTCCTGCTTGCCGCGTTGATCGCGACGCAGACGGGATACTGGATCAGTCGCCTCGGTTCGATGCAACGCGTGTTCAATGTGATGGCGTACGCGCTGCTGGCAGGTGGCGTATTCGCAGTGTTTTGTCAATTCGTCCAATTATTTCATTTGGAAAACCGCGTGGCGCCCTTCGTGGTCAGCTACAACGTACAGATAGGGCGGCGGCCGTTCGGCAACATGGCGCAGGCGAACCATTTGGCCACGTACATCGCGTTTGCGCTGGCCGCGGCGCTGTATCTGGTTCAGCAGCGACGGTTACGTTACCCGGTATGGATCGTGTTGTCAGTGGTCTATACAGCTGGTCAGGCATTGACGGTCTCGCGCGGCCCCTGGTTGCAGACCGGCGTCATCGTGCTGGCGGGGGCATGGATGGCGTTCGACGCGCATCGCAATCGCGTAAAGTCTTATGGTGGACGCTACAATACTCGGCGTTCGCTGCGCGATTGGGTGACGCCGGTGTTGCTGCTAGTCATTTTCGTCGCCGTCAATATCGCGACGCGCTGGGCTAATGCGTCTTTCGGCCTGAATCTGGGTCAGTCCGCTGCCGAACGGTTCCAGGATGCCAGCCAGATTGCGCCGCGGTTGGCGCTCTGGAAATACGGGCTCGCGATGTTCGAGATGCACCCGTGGTTCGGCGTCGGCTGGGGCGAATTTCCGCGCATTCAATACGAACTCGTCGACAAGCTCGGCAGCGTTGAGATCGCGAACAATTCCCATAACATCGGGATCGACCTGCTGGCCAAGACCGGTGCGCTGGGACTGGCGATCGTCGTGGTGGGACTGCTGCTGTGGTTCGTGCGCGTTCTGCGCGGTGGCGAGCGGATTGAACGGGTATTCGGCGTGGCGCTGCTCGGCATCGTGCTGATGCACGCGCTGGTCGAGTATCCGCAGCAGTACATGTTCTTCCTGCTGCCGACGTGGCTCGTCATTGGACTGCTGGAGACCGCGCCGCTGCGGGCGGCGCCCGCAGCGGCCGCCCGAGCGGTGCAGGGGGCGTTGGTGCTTGCTGGCCTCGTCGCGTTGTACCCAATCCAGCGCGACTATGCGCGCTCGGAAGTGCTCTACTACGGCTCCAATCCCTATGAACAATACCGGGCCGATCCGGCGGTGCTGTTTTCCGCATGGGGCGAATATGGTTTCGCGACATTGTTGCCATTGGATAAGACCGATCTCGACAAGAAGTTGGCGATGCACCGTCAGGCGATGGCTCTGTTGCCTGGAGAAACCGTCGTGCGGCGATATGCGGTGCTGCAGGCGATCGCTGGCGATACCGATGGCGCGCTGCAGACCATGCGCCGGCTAAAGATGTTTGCGGACATGTTGAAGGATTGGCCGATGCAGCTTGCCGCGGTGTATCGGGCGTGTGACGATGCAGGCAGTGTGCTTGCGTCATTCAAGCAGGCGCTTGTCGCCCGCTATGGGATCGTGCCGGCGGCGCAGGAGGCCGACGAAGACAGTGGGGAGTAATCGGCTTTGTTCATCTCGCCCTAACGCGGGATCCGTTGGGTCACATCCGCGGTCTGGCCGAGCCTAATCCGGCCGAGCCTATTCCCCTGCCACCCAATCCCCGGACTTGCCGCCGTGCTTCTCGAGCAGCTTCACATCGGTGATCGTCATGCCTCGATCGGCGGCCTTGCACATGTCGTAGAGGGTCAGCAGGCCGACCTGCACCGCCGTGAGCGCTTCCATTTCGACGCCGGTGCGGGCGATCGTCTCGACGCGGGCGGTGCAGTGCACGGCGGCCGGCGTTTCGTCTAAAGTGAAATCGACGCTCACGCGGGTCAGCGCGAGCGGGTGGCACAGGGGGATCAAGTCTGATGTGCGCTTGGCGCCTTGGATCGCCGCGATACGCGCGACGCCGAGCACGTCGCCCTTGGCGGCGCGCCCCTCGCGGATGAGCGCTAGTGTTTCGGCGCGCATCGCGATCGTGCCACGCGCAATCGCGACACGGCGGGTTGCATCCTTTTCGCCGACGTTGACCATCTGCGCGTGGCCGGATGCATCGAAATGGGTCAGTTCTGACATGATAGTGACGGCACGGGATCGTTGCTGAACAGCGGCGGTGTGCGGCTTGCGGGGGCTCGCCGGTCCACGGTAGGCTGGCCCGGTCCGCGGCGCATCGGCGTGTAATAGTGACTTACCGAGGCCCGCAGGCATCCCGGTATCATAGCAGTGGCACGCGCGGGCGCGCGCACGCACGCACGAGCACTGCGGCGTCTGGGCCTATGTGTGTATTCACGGTGGTGCGGCGGCTGAACGGGTGCTGCCGTTGCCCAGCCGTGTGCCGGGATGTCTTGACCGAGTCATGCAGATCAAACGTTTTATTGCGTTGTCCGTCATCGTTGCGCTGGTTTGGCCGCGGCTGCCAAGCGCCCAGCCGTCCGGCGCGCCCGACACCGTGCGTGCCGGCGTGCGGGTGTCCACTGGCACGCCGACGGATTCGGTGGCTAGCGCGGCGAGCCGTGATATTGGGCAATATGATCCGCGCTATTCCGATTCACTGAGCGATGTATTCGGCGTGTATCGCGGCAATGCGGGCAGCATCGAGCGCCCGGGTACGTCGCGGTTCACAGGTACGTCCCCTGGGCCGCACGTGCACTCGCTGCCCAGCCTCGGCGACGGCTCGGGCGGCTCGTTGTCGCCGCAGGCTGAGCGCAAGCTTGGCGAGCGGGTGATGCGCGAGGTGCGACATGATCCCGACTACCTGGGCGACTGGCTGGTGCGGGATTATTTGAACTCGGTCGCCTTACGGCTCGCGGCCGCGGCCCGCGAGCGCTACATCGGTGGCTACGTGCCGGATTTCGACCTGTTCTCGGTGCGCGACACGCAGATCAACGCGTTCTCGATGCCGGGCGGCTTCATCGGAATGAACACGGGCTTGATCATCGCGACACGCACCGAATCGGAGCTGGCGTCGGTCATTGGCCACGAGATGGGCCACGTGCTGCAACGGCATATCGCGCGGATGATCACGGTCAGCGAGCGCAACAGCTATGCGGCGATCGCCGGCATGCTATTTGGCTTGCTTGCGGGTGCGCTGGCCCATAGCGCGGATCTGGGCTCGGCGGTGGCGATCGGCGGACAGGCGTTCGCCGTCGACAATCAATTGCGGTTTTCGCGCACCGCCGAGCGCGAGGCGGATCGCGTCGGCTTCATGATGCTGGAAGGCGCGGGCTTCGACCCGTATGGAATGCCATCGTTCTTCGAGCGCATGGAGCGTGGTACGGTCGCGGATGTCGGCGTGCCGCCCTACGCGCGAACGCACCCGCTGACTGGGGAGCGGATCGCCGACATGGCGGACCGGGCCCGCCATGCAGCGTATCGCCAGCCGCGGCAGTCGTCGGAGTATGTATTCGTGCAGGCACGCGTGCGGGTGCTGCAGAACAAGTCAGCAAGCGATCTTGCGGATATCGAGCAGCGCCTGCGAACGGAAATCGATGACCAGACCGCTCCGAGTGTAGCGGCGAACTGGTATGGCATCGCGCTGGCGCAAATGCTGCAGGCGCACTATGAGACCGCGCAGACTTCGTTGCGCCGCGCGCGGGCGACATTCGGTGCGTTGCAGTCGGCGCAGCCGGATGACATGTCGTCCACGGTCAGCCTGGATGTGCTGGGCTCAGAAATTGTCCGCCGCGCTGGACGGCTGAACGATGCGCTGCGCGAAGCCCAACTGTCACGGCGCCGCTATCCCGCTTCGCACGCGGCGATCGACGCGTATTTGCAGGCGATGATCGCCGCGCGCCGGTACGCCGACGCGCAGGCGTTGGCACGGGCGCAGGCGGCCGCGGAGCCGCAGCGCAGCGAATGGTGGCGCTATCTGGCGCAAGCCAGTGCCGCGTTGGGTGACACGGTCCAGCAGCGCCGCGCGCAAGCGGAGATGCTGGCGCTTGACGGCGCGTGGCCATCGGCGATCCGCCAACTTAGGCAGGCGCGCGATACACAGGGTGCGTCATACTACGACATGTCGGTGATCGCTGCGCGGCTGCGGGAATTCGACGAGCGCTATCGGGAAGAGCGGGACAACGACAAGCATCGCGGGTAGCGAGTCCGCGGGGGCCGTCATGCCGCACGCTCAGGCCATCGGGTCGGCGGGGCGCGCTGCTGCGACCGCGGCGGGGCTGGGCTCGAAATGAAAGCGCGTCGGCACATCGACGCGCTCGATGGGCTGGATTCGCAACGACACGTGTGGGCGCCAGACGAACGTATGCGGTTGTCCGTCGTCATCAAAATCGATGTGCTCGCACAAGAGCGCCAGGTCATGATCGTGCAACACTGCGACCCGCGCCGGTGCGCCATCATCGACGAACAATACGCCGCCGGCGTCGTCGAGGTAGCACGCGCAAGGCACGAACGGTGCCCCGGTGTGGTCGCGCAGCGTCAGCACGTCGCCGCGTAATGCTTCAGACAAATCTTCATTCTTGGACATCCTGACAACATAGGGCGTGTATGCCAACTCGACGTAGACTCGCTGCGGCCCGTTCTGGAAGTACCACTGGCCGTCTTCGTCGCTTTGGTAGTTGCGATTGATGAAGCCGAGCAGCGCCGGGTGCCGGATCGGTGTGCCCGGCTCGCCGCCTGCCTGCGCCGCTTCATCGCGCATGCGCCAGTTGCCGCGTCTGTCCAGCAGCAGCCAGCCGGTGCAGTGTGGGACGTCGGGCCATTTGGCCAGTGCTTTCTTGACGATGTCATCCATCGCGAGTCACCGAGCGTAGGGTTGAAAATAGCTAAGCACGCGACGTGCCAGCCACTCGATGCGTCCTGGGAACGGCCCCGTCATGAAACCGACATGGCCGCCGTATTCCGGTTGGTCCAGTTCGACGGCCGCCGACACGTCGCGCGCCGCCGGCAGCGCATGCGCGGGCAGGAATGGGTCGTTGCGCGCGTTGAGCAGCAGCGTTGGCACCGTGATCTCGCGCAGCAGCGGCTTGGACGCCGCGCGCTTCCAATAATCATCTACGCCCCGAAAGCCGTGCAGCGGCGCGGTGACGATGTCATCGAACGCCCGGAAGTCGCGCGCTTGCAGCGCGGAGGTGACGTCGAATAGGCCGGGATATTGTTGCGCCTTGATGACGACCTTGCGCTTGAGCGTGCGCAGGAAATTACGCGTGTACAGGCGGTTGAAGCCGCTGGACAGCGCGATGCCGCCTACGTTCGGGTCCAGCGGCGCGCTGATGGCAGCCGTGGCATCAACCAGTCTGCCAGCGTCCTCACGCCGTTCGCCGAGCCAGCGCAGCAGCACGTTGCCGCCCAGCGACACGCCGGCAACGAGCAGCGGGCCCGTATGCGCGTCGCGCAGGCGGCGTAGAATCCAGTCCATTTCGGCGCTGTCGCCCAGATGATAGAAACGCGGTGCTAGATTGATCGGGCCACTGCAGCTGCGGAAATGCGGAACCACGCCGCGCCAGCCCTGCAGCGCGACGGCCGCCATCAACGTGCGCGCGTAATGGCTGCCAGAACTGCCCTCCAGGCCGTGGAACAGCACGACGAGCGGTGCATCTGGCGCCTGCCCGGCGGTATCGAGCCAATCTAACTCGATGAAATCGCCATCGGGTGTGGTCCATCGCTCGCGTCGGTAGGCGACTCGTGGCACGCGCGTGAGCAGCGCCGGCACGATCGTCTGGATATGGGCATTCGGTAGCCAGCGGGGTGGCTGGTAGATCAAATCAATGTGGGCCGCGCCCGACGAACGCTCAGTGTAGCGAACCCTGTCCATGGCGCATCTTCGCGGCGAACTGGCCGGCAGCCTTGTCCGGCATCGGGCTCGCATGGATGTGGGCGATCCGCCATTCGCCGCGCTCATGCACGAGCACATAGGTCGAGAACACCATCGTCGCGGGTTCGGTCTGGTCGGCCGGACGGTGTGCCTCGGCGATCGCGTAGACCACGGTGCTCAGGCTGTCGTGTACGCGGATGTCGACCGGCTCGATCGTCACGCGTGCCGCCTCGAACTGCTTCGCCAGCCCGTCCCGGATTTCGCCAAGGCCATGCATGTGCGTGCCGTTCGCGCAGATGCAGCTGGCGAATTCCTCGTCAATCCACAGGCTCATCGCATGGTCCAAGTTCGCGTCGGCAATAGCTTGGTAGTACGCGTTGAGCGCGTCGGCGGCGGCGTCGAAAAGGCGGGCGAAACGTGGCATGGCGCGTCGATGGGTTCGGTTCTGGCGGGGCGCTCGTTTTGCGCGGCAAGCGCGGCGCGCCCCGGCACAGTTCAGCGGTTGGCGATCAGCATTGCGCGCAGGTCGCCGAATACCTGTTCGGCGGACAGCTCGCGCAGGCAATTCAGGTGACCGAGCGGGCACTCGCGCGCGAAGCACGGGCTGCACTCGAGATGCAGCCATTGTACCTTCGCGAGCTCGGACAGGGGCGGGGTATGTCGCGGGTCGGTCGATCCATAGAGCGCGACAAGCGGTCGGCGCAATGCCGCGGCCACATGCATCAAGCCGGAATCGTTGGTGACCACCGCGCTCGCGCGCGTGATCAGTGCACAGGCTTCGCCAAGCGATGTCTGGCCGCAGAGGTTGCGCACGTTCGGCGCGCGTTCCGCGATGGCCTGAGCAAGCGCGCTGTCCTTGGGCGAGCCCAGTGCGACGATTTGCGTGTACGGAAATGACTGGCCGATCATCCGGGCCAGCGCCGCAAAGTGCTCCGGCGGCCAGCGTTTGGCCGGCCCGTATTCGGCGCCGGGGCAGAACGCGATCAGGGGCACCCGCGTGTCGAGATTGAACCGGTGCGACACGCGCACCGGTTCATTCAAGTCGATCTCCAGCCGAGGCGGTGGCAAGTTGGCTGGCAGCTTGGCGCCCGGCGCGTAGGCGAGCGCCGCGTAATGCGGCACCATCGGTGCTCGCTCGCCCCTCGGCGGATTCGGATGCCGCACGTTCAGCAGCATATAGCGGCTCTCGCCGGTATAGCCGATGCGCAGCGGGATGCTGGCAAGCCACGGAATCAGTGCCGATTTCAGCGAGTTCGGTAACACGTAGGCTGCGTCATAGCCGGCGTCACGCAGGTCGCTGGCCAGTTGCCACCGCTGCCATAGCTGCAGCTTGCCGTGCTCGAGGTCAGTCAAATGGATCTCGCGGATCTCCGGCATCCGCGCGAGCACTGGCGCCACCCACGCGGGCGAGACGGCATCGAGGATGATCCGCGGGTGCAGCCGCTTGATCAGCGCGAACAATGGCTGAGCCATCAACGCGTCGCCAATCCAATTGGGCGCGATTATGAGCGCACGGCGCATCGGGTCAGAAATTCCAGTCAAAAAGCGCTCCGGCCGGCTCTCGCCTGGGTGCCGGAAGCGGGTCGATTGCGGGGGAAGCAACACGGAAGCGCTGCGCACGAAGGCCGTCGCACCGCGGTGCGACAGCTTTCACGACCAGCCTGCGCTGGTGCGTGGCGCTGGGACTCAATGGCCCTTGAGCACCTCGCCGTCGCGCAGCTTGTAGCGCGTGCCGCAGTAAGGGCACCGGGCCTCGCCGTGCGTGACGTCGATGAAAATACGCGGATGCGCGCTCCAGCGGGGCATCGCCGGGTTCGGGCAATAGGCGGGGAGGTCCTTCACGCTGAGTTCGATCAGCGGCATTTCCTTCAGTTCGCTCATAGGGTCGATCTTGGGTTCAAAAGAGGCAGGCTCAGACCTGGGTCAGCCAGTGCGCGTACTGTTTGTTCTTCCCCGACACGATATCGAAGAACGCGCACTGAAGCTTTTCGGTGACCGGTCCGCGGCGGCCGGTGCCAATCGTGCGGTTGTCCAGTTCGCGGATCGGCGTGACTTCGGCTGCGGTTCCGGTGAAGAACGCCTCGTCCGCGGTATACACCTCGTCCCGCGTGATGCGCTTCTCGATGACTTCGATGCCGAAGTCTTTCGCCAGCGTGATGATCGTGTCGCGCGTGATGCCGTCCAGGCACGACGACAGGTCTGGCGTATACAGCTTGCCGTGGTTGACGAGGAAGAAGTTCTCGCCGGAGCCCTCGGATACATAGCCATCCACATCCAGCAGCAGCGCCTCGTCGTAGCCGTCGGCGGCCGCCTCCTGGTTGGCAAGGATCGAATTGACGTACCAACCCGACGCCTTGGCGCGCACCATCGACACGTTGACGTGGTGGCGCGTGAACGACGAAGTCTTCACGCGAATGCCGTTGGACAGCCCTTCGTCGCCGAGGTAGGCGCCCCACGGCCATGCCGCGATCGCGACATGGATCGTGTTGCCTTTTGCCGACACGCCGAGTTTCTCGGAGCCGACCCAAATGATCGGGCGCAGGTAGCACGACTGGAGTTGGTTTTCTCGCACGACGTCGCGCTGCGCGGCGATGAGCGTTTCCTGGTCGAACGGCACATCCATCTGGAAGATCTTTGCCGAGTTGAACAGGCGCCTCGTATGTTCCTTCAACCGGAAGATAGCGGTGCCCTCGCGGGTCTGGTACGCACGCACCCCTTCGAATACGCCCATCCCGTAGTGCAGCGTATGCGTCAGCACATGGATCTTCGCGTCGCGCCAATCGATCAGCTTGCCGTCCATCCAGATTTTGCCATCGCGGTCGGCCATTGACATAGGGATTCTCCTCGCGGTGTCTGTCGTTGGCCGCCCGCACGGAACGTGCAATGACTCAGCCAAAGGACGTTATTTTAGCGTCAATTCGAGCCCCGACGCGCATACGGCGTACACCTTGCAGGGGCCCGCTGGCGTCCAATGCAGCGGCGAGCAGATCGTCCATTCGTGGATGCGTGACCGGGTCAGTCATATAATCCGTGTGCTTACCTAGAGGAAGTCGCCGCTGCAATCGCCGATCGCTAGCCCGCTCCATTCAATTCACCGTTGCTGCCATGTTCCAGCGTTTGTCCGATGTCGACCGCCGCGCCTTTGTCGACGGCGTGCGCACCTATGCGCCGACTTTTGCCGCGATGTTTTCCTGGGGGCTGGTGACCGGCATCGCGATGAGCAAGTCGGTGCTGACCGTGCCGCAGGCGATCGGCATGTCACTGCTCGTGTATGCTGGTTCCTCGCAACTGGCCGTGTTGCCGCTGCTCGCCGCGAAGCTACCGATGTGGACCGTGCTGCTGACCGCGGCGATGGTCAATACGCGGTTTATTGTGTTCAGTGCCGGCCTGGCGCCCCATTTTTCGTACCTGTCGATGCCGCGCCGTTTGCTGTTAGGCTATTTCAACGGGGACGTGATCTACCTGCTGTTCCAGGCGCGCGGTTTCAAGCCCGGGCATGAGCCTGGCAAGGAGGCGTTCTTCTGGGGCATGGCGGCGTCAAGCTGGATCATGTGGCAGGCGTCCTCGATCATCGGCATCTTGCTTGCCAGCTTTTTTCCGCACGACTGGGGCTTGAGCCTGGCGGGCACGCTCGTGTTGATCCCGATCATGGTGTCGGCGATCGTCGGCCGCTCGACGCTGGCGGCCGTGGTCATCGCGGCGATCGTCGCACTCGTCGGCATCGACATGCCATATCGGCTGTCGCTGCCGCTGGCGATCCTGGCCGCGCTGCTCGCGGGACTCGCCAGCGACACCTATGCGCGCAATAGGTCGGCGAAGGCATTGCGGCGCGCTGGACAGGGCAGCGGGGTGTCGCAATGAGCTCGACCGAGATTTGGCTCACGATGATCGGCATGATGATCGTCACCGGTGTGACCCGAGCCGCTTTCCTGGTGGGCGGCGAGCGCACCGTGTTGCCAGAGCGCGTGCTGCGCGCATTGCGTTATGCACCCGCAGCGGCGCTGATCGCGGTGGTCGTGCCGGATGTCGCGATGACGCCGCGAGGGCTATCGTTTGCGCTCGACAACCACGCATTGTATGGCACGGTCGCCGGCACGCTGTGGTTCCTGTGGCGGCGCAGCATGATTGGGACGATCGTCGTCGGAATGGCGGTATTTACCGCGTTGCGATTGGGGTGTTAAGTGTGGTTGCTGCCAGAGGCGTTTGGGGTAGGCGGCATATAAAGTACGCCACTTCGATGCCTGACAAGCGTTTCTGGAGAAAGAGCCCCGGTATAGGCGCGCGCTAATACGTCGCGCCGTCTCGCTGATGCAGGACAAGTTGTAACAAGGACGGGTAAGTAAGAACGGGTAAATGCGAAGTGAAGTCATTTAATGACGTTCGCTATGCAAAATGTTGCATCGCGGTATAGATCGCTGCGCACAAACTAAGCTTTTAAAATGGAGGTGGCTTGCGCTATCATTGGAAAAAATGTATTTTTTAGCCGCCATGTTGAGGCGGTGGAAGTCATTGCAGTGACATAATTAAATTTTATATGGTAATGCTTATGTTACGGGGGCTCGTAGTTAAGTTGGTAAATGTGTTTTTTAGTAGGCGATTCTCTCGGCAAGGTGTCGCTCAAGTAGTGTGATCACGGTGGTTGTGTAGCGCACGGATTGGGTGTGTGGGTAATAAAGTCGTTGTATAGTGGTTTGCCAACCTAGTGAGCGCGAAAATGTAAGTCACTTGCGCCAATTAAACCAGCCCCCCCGCCCCAACGAACCCTACTATATTAGGATAATAGCTCTGAAATACTTAGCGCAAAGATCTACCCTTTCCATTTCATGGCAGGGTGATGCTGCTGGTTATAGGCAGCATGATGGCAAGCCGTCAGGAAACGGCTTGCCTGCGACAGTGCAGTATGTCTGTCCACATTGTGGAGGTGGCTGGCATAGCTCGGCCCCGGTGAGCAGCGTGGACGAGGAAGGAGCCAAATCTCATGCGGCGACGAATTTTCCATTGATTTCACTTGTTGTGCCCTTTTACAATGAAGAATTCATGGTCGAAGCATTCTTTCGCGCCGTCTTGCCAGTGTTACGCAGCATACCTAAAGCGCAATATGAAGTGATTTGTGTCAACGATGGTAGTACCGATTCCACGCAGCAAAAACTTTTAGCGGCACGCGCGAGCGACCCTCACATTTGCATTATTGAATTGTCTCGCAATTTCGGTAAGGAGGCGGCGTTAACAGCCGGTATTCACGAGGCCCGGGGCGCGGCAATCATCCCGTTTGATGCGGATTTGCAAGATCCGCCGGATATCATCCAGCAATTGGTGGCACGGTGGCAGGAGGGTTTCGATATGGTACTGGCCAAACGTGTGAGCCGGCACACAGATACCTATGTCAAGCGAGGAACCGCAGCGCTTTTCTACCGACTGCATAACGCCATCTCTGACACAACAATTCCTGAAAACACGGGTGACTTTAGACTGATGTCCCGCCAAGTAGTGGAGGCGCTGAAGCAGTTGCCCGAAAACCGGCGGTTTATGAAGGGATTGTTTGCATGGGTGGGCTTTCGTACAAGTGTAGTCGAGTACGTGCGCAAACCGAGGGCAGACGGAAAATCGAAGTTTTCTGGTTGGAAGCTTTGGAATTTGGCTCTTGAAGGACTGACCAGCTTTGGAACGTTGCCATTGCGTATGTGGACGTATATCGGTGGCACTGTTGCGGGTTTGGCTCTATTCTATGCTGCGTATTTGATTTTGCGCACGCTATTTCGGGGAGTCGATGTACCAGGCTATGCATCGATCATCACCATGGTCCTTTTTTTGGGCGGCGTCCAATTGATAGGTATTGGTATGATAGGCGAGTACGTGGGGCGCATATATATGGAAGCCAAAAGAAGACCTTCTTATATTGTCAGAAAAATCTACCGTTAAAAGTATATAGTCCGTTGCAACAACAAATTTTTATAAAATTTTATTAATTTAATTTTGTTTTTTGATGCCATTATCCATATGAAAGAAAAGAGCGGCGTAGGACGCGATTTGCGAATGCTTTGGTTATTACCGATACATGCGCTCGTATGGACATTCGCCGCGTGGCTGTCATGGGGCAACCTTGACAGACAGGGCGACATGGTTGAGAACTACGTGTGGGGCATAGAATGGCAAGCCGGCTATTCGAAGCACCCCCCTTTGTTTGCATGGGTTACTGCAGCCTGGTTCCGCGTTTTTCCCCATACTGATATTGCGTATTTCTCACTTTCGGCGCTTAACGCAATGGTGGGGTTGCTCGGTATTGTGGCCCTGGCCAAGTGCTTCTTGCCAACCCGGCTTGCCATCTTAGCAGGCTTGGCGATGGCAGTTTCACCACTGTACTCAAATCTTGCAATCAAATTCAATGCTAATGCAGTTTTACTGTTGCTTTGGCCGTGGACTGCATATTTTTTTGTTTGCTTCATGCAAAATCGTCGCGCGAGCTGCGCGATTGCCCTTGGCGTACTTGCCGGTGCGTCGATGCTGGGCAAGTACTTTTCAGTAGTATTGCTCGTAGCGTTATGCGTGGCCGCATTGATGCATCCGGCTTGGCGTGCCACTTTGTTGAGTCGGCGCTCGTGGCTGGTAGCAGGCGCCGCGGCAGTCGTCCTGCTACCTCATGTTTACTGGCTCGTGTCCAATGATTTTTTAACGCTCCGCTACGCGCAAAACCGTACGGGTGGAACGGTAGGTGATGCCATTGTACGCTTTTGCATCTACACGGCTGCGCAATTGGGCTACCTGTTGCCAAGCTTTTGCTTCGTTGCGCTACTGACCCGGACACATTGGCGGCAAGCGGCTCTCGCGATGGCGCGCAGTTGTGTTGCTCCCCCCGAGCGTTCAGGCCTTTGGTGGCTTGTCGCAGCCCCGCTTATCGTTGTAGGCGTGGCAGCAGTGGCGGCGAAAACGCAGATGGCCTCCGTATGGGGCATGGCTCAGTGGTTCGCTATCGTTCCGTTTTGGCTGGTGGTACTTCGTCGCGGCGGATTCGAGATAACGCCGGCGCGCGCACCGCGGGTGATGTTGGCCTACTGGCTGATTGTATTGTTGATAGCGTCTATTGTCGGATGGTTGGGCGCGAAGCGCAATACAGAAGGAGGTGCCGAGCCGCGAGCCGAACTAGCGGCGGCTGCAAGCAATCTTTGGCGCCAGCGGTTTGGCGGGGACATTCCGATAGTAGGCGGGGCAATCAACGAGGCGCGGTCAATTGCATTTTATAGTCGTGGCTACACGCGTTTTTGGGACTTCCGTCATCCCTACGAGACACCGTGGGTGAGTGTCGCCGACGTGGCGCGTGAGGGTGCTCTGCTTGTCTGCCGGGACAGCGACCTGGACTGCATTGCGGCAGCAAGCTCAATTAGCGCAGCGTCGCCATCATTATGTGAGGTGAAAAAGCAGGCCTGGGGCATGACACTGCCAGCGCGCAAATACCAACTCTTTTTAATGCCACCCCGCTCTTGAAGATCCAGTCAATATTGACACTGTCTTGGTTGAGATGCTTGCAAATACTATGCTGTGCGTAGTGTGTAAGCACGATACACTTTGGGTTGGCCACTGCTGCGGGGCATCACTATGTGATGCGCTAAAATAAAAAATAAATGCAAGTACGGCATCCGAATGGCAAACAGCGGCCGTTCGCGCCGCGGCTTTATCCTTTTCTCAACTCCGTCAAGCCAACCTCATGACTCAAGTTCTGCGTTTGACCGACCTCATCGCGGACGGAAAGCTCCGTGGCCAGCGCGTGTTCATCCGTGCCGACCTGAACGTGCCACAAGACGATGCCGGCAACATCACCGAGGACACTCGCATCCGCGCGTCGATCCCAGCGATCCGCCAGGCGCTCGATGCCGGCGCGGCGGTGATGGTGACATCGCACCTGGGCCGGCCCACCGAAGGGCAGTTCAAGCCGCAAGACTCCCTTGCACCCGTGGCCAAGCGCTTGGGTGAGTGGCTCGGCTGCAACGTGCCGCTGGTGGCCAACTGGGTCGAGCATGGTGTGAGCGTGGCGCCTGGCCATGTCGTGCTGCTCGAGAATTGCCGCGTCAACCCGGGAGAGAAGAAGAACTCGGACGAGCTTGCGCAAAAGATGGCCGCGCTGTGCGATGTCTACGTCAATGATGCGTTTGGCACCGCGCACCGCGCGGAGGCGACCACGCACGGGATCGCGAAGTACGCGAAGATCGCGTGCGCCGGTCCGCTGCTCGCGGCGGAACTCGATGCACTGGGCAAAGCGCTTAGCAACCCGAAACGTCCGCTCGTGGCGATCGTGGCGGGCTCGAAGGTGTCGACGAAGCTGACCATCCTGAAGTCGCTTGCCGAAAAGGTCGACCAGCTGATCGTGGGCGGCGGCATCGCGAACACGTTCATGTTGGCCGCTGGGCTGCCGATCGGCAAATCGCTGGCCGAAGCGGATCTAGTCGGTGAGGGCAAGGCGATCATCGACGCGGCGAACGCGCGCGGGGCATCGGTGCCGATTCCGACCGATGTGGTGACCGCGAAGGCGTTTGCGCCGGATGCCCAGGCACAGACCAAGGCGGCAAGCGAGGTGGCCGATGACGATATGATCCTGGATATCGGTCCACAGACCGCGGCCGCGCTGGCCGTGCAGCTGGAAAAGGCCGGCACAATCGTGTGGAACGGGCCCGTCGGCGTGTTCGAGTTCGACCCATTCGCCAACGGCACGAAGACGCTTGCGCAGGCCATCGCGAAGTCGCCGGCGTTCTCCATCGCCGGCGGCGGCGATACGCTCGCGGCGATTGCGAAGTACGGTATTCATGACAAGGTCAGTTATATCTCGACCGGAGGAGGGGCTTTCCTCGAGTTCCTCGAGGGCAAGACGCTGCCTGCGGTCGAGGTGCTGCAAAGCCGTGCGCAAGCCGGCAACGCCGGCGCATAAACGGTCACGACCGACTTTGCGCAACTTACCGCCGACGTCGTAACATCGCGGCGCGGCTGCCCTGACCCGGCCGGCTGCGTGCAGCGGCGTTGCGCCGGTGTCGCATGCGCTCCGGGCAATCGCCTCCGCAGCAGCGCTTTAACCCCAGTCGAGGAGACTCATGCATCGCGCTACCAAGATTGTCGCCACCATTGGACCCGCGTCCAGCTCGCCGGACATCCTGTCGCGGATGATCGCGGCGGGGATGGATGTTGTGCGGCTGAATTTCTCGCATGGCACCGCCGATGATCATTGCCAGCGTGCCGAGTTCGTGCGGGAGGCTGCGCGGCAGGCGGGCCGGGAAGTGGCGATCATGGCGGACCTGCAAGGTCCGAAGATCCGCGTCGGCAAGTTCGAGAACGGCCGTGTGATGCTCGCTGCTGGCGCGCCGTTCGTGCTGGATGCCGCGTGCGAACTGGGCAACGACGAGCGCGTCGGCCTGGACTACAAGGGCCTGCCGCGCGATTTGAAGGCCGGCGACGTCCTACTGCTTAACGATGGCCTGATCGTGTTGAGCGTGCAGCGGGTGATCGGCGACGAGATCCACACGAGCGTGAAGGTTGGCGGTGAATTATCGAACAACAAGGGGATCAATCGGCAGGGCGGCGGTCTGTCCGCCCCCGCACTGACGGCAAAGGACATGGAGGATATACGTACGGCGATGGCGCTCGGCGCGGATTTGGTCGCCGTGTCGTTTCCAAAAAATGCGACGGACATGGAGATGGCGCGGCAGCTCGCGAACATTGCCGGCGCGCCGTACGGCCACAAGCCGAAGATGATCGCCAAAATCGAGCGTGCCGAGGCGATCCCGGCATTGCAGGAGATCCTCGATGCATCGGATGGCATCATGGTGGCGCGCGGCGATTTGGCGGTGGAGGTCGGTAACGCGGCGGTGCCGGCGCTGCAAAAGCGCATGATCCGGATGGCGCGGGAGGCGAACAAAACCGTGATCACCGCCACGCAGATGATGGAATCGATGATCCAGAACCCGGTGCCGACACGGGCGGAAGTCTCGGACGTGGCCAACGCGGTGCTGGACGGCACCGATGCGGTGATGTTATCCGCGGAGACCGCGGCCGGCCGGTATCCGGTCGAGACCATCGAGACGATGGCAGCCATTTGCGTGGAGGCGGAGAAGTCCGAGCATGTCGAGTTGGACAAGGATTTCTTGGATCGCACGTTCACCCGCATCGACCAGTCGATTGCGATGGGAGCGCTGTTCACCGCGTTCCACCTGGGTGCCAAGGCGATTATTGCGCTGACCGAGTCGGGTGCGACCGCGTTATGGATGAGCCGGCATTGGTTGCATGTGCCGATCTATGCATTGACGCCGCGCGTGGCCAGCGAGCGGAGGATGGCGCTGTACCGCAATGTGGTGCCGTTGCACCTGGAATCGAGCTTGGACCGCGATACGGCGCTACAGCAGGCGCTCGAGGTGCTGGTGAAGAACGGCTATGCGGTGCGTGGCGATATTGTTGTGTTGACCGTGGGCGAGCCGATGGGACAGGCTGGCGGTACCAATACGCTGAAGATCGTCAAAGTGGGCGACATCGTCTGAGGTTTTCGCCGCTGGACGCGTCCCAGTCAACGTACAATAATGGCCGATGGATGACCGATGCGACAGCGTCCGATCCGAGGCAGCGCGCGGCGTGCGGCGCAACACGGATGCGCGCGGCCCACGGTAGCGCGGCCAGTGCCGGGAAGAATTCTTATTGAAGGAGTGAAACATGCCTCTCGTATCGATGCGTCAACTGTTGGATCACGCGGCTGAAAACGGCTACGGATTGCCGGCGTTCAACGTCAACAACCTTGAGCAGGTGCAGGCGATCATGGCGGCCGCGGACGAGGCGAATGCGCCGGTGATCATGCAGGCGTCGGCGGGTGCGCGCAAATATGCGGGTGAAGCGTTCCTGCGCCATCTGATCGAGGCGGCGGTCGAGTCCTATCCGCATCTGCCGATTGTGATGCACCAGGATCACGGACAATCGCCGGCGGTCTGCATGGCGGCGATCCGCAGCGGCTTTACCAGCGTGATGATGGACGGCTCGCTACAGGCCGACGGCAAGACGGTCGCCAGCTACGAGTACAACGTCGAAGTGTCGCGACAAGTGGTCGAGTTCTCGCACGCGATCGGCGTAACGGTCGAGGCCGAACTTGGCGTGCTCGGTTCGCTCGAGACGATGAAGGGTGACAAGGAGGACGGCCATGGTGCGGAAGGGACGATGACGCGTGAGCAACTGCTTACCGACGTCGAGCAGGCGGCCGACTTCGTGCGCGCGACGCAGTGCGATGCGCTGGCCATCGCGATCGGGACGTCCCATGGCGCTTATAAGTTCACGAAAAAGCCGACAGGCGACATTCTTGCCATCGATCGGATCAAGGCAATCCATGCGCGGATTCCGAACACGCACCTGGTGATGCACGGCTCGTCGTCGGTGCCGCAGGAGTTGCTGGCGGAGATCCGCGAGTTTGGCGGCGATATGAAGGAAACGTATGGCGTGCCGGTCGAGGAAATTCAGGAAGGCATCAAGCACGGTGTACGCAAGATCAATATCGATACGGACTTGCGGCTGGCGATCACCGGTGCGATCCGCCGCTATTTCGTCGAGAACCCGAGCAAGTTCGACCCGCGCGACTACCTGAAGCCGGCGCGCGAAGCGGCCAAGAAGGTGTGCCTGGCGCGTTATCGGCAATTCGGTTGCGAAGGGCAGGCCAGCAAGATCAAGCCGTTGCCGCTGGACAAGATCGCCGAGCAATACAAATCGGGCGCGCTCAAGCAAGTGGTGCGCTAATTCGCCGCCAGCCGGGCCGGCGCGTGTTGCCGGCCCCGCGGCGCGGCGCCGTGCCGCGCACGGTTTACAATACACGCCGTTCCCGCATTGCTGCGGAACGGCTTTTCCACTTTCTGGGACCCGACGATGCCCTCTGTGCTCTATGAATCCACGCTAAAGTCGCTGCCGCTGCTGGGCCGCGGCAAGGTTCGCGACAATTATGCGGTCGGCGACGACAAGTTGCTGATTGTGACGACTGACCGCCTGTCAGCGTTCGACGTGATCATGGGCGAGCCGATTCCGGACAAGGGGCGCGTGCTGAACCAAATGGCCAACTTTTGGTTCGATAAGCTTGCGCACGTGGTGCCGAACCACTTGACCGGCGTGGCGCCGGAAAGTGTCGTCGCACCCGACGAGGTGCCGCAAGTCGCCGGCCGTGCGGTAGTGGTGCGGCGCCTGCAGCCGATCCTGGTGGAGGCGGTGGTGCGTGGCTACCTTGCCGGCAGCGGCTGGAAGGACTATCAGGCCAGCGGCTCGGTGTGCGGCGTCGCGCTGCCGGCGGGCCTGCAGAACGCGCAACGACTGCCGGAGCCGATCTTCACGCCGGCAGCGAAAGCGGACATCGGCCATCATGACGAGAACATCACGTTTGCTGAGGTCGAGCAGCGTATTGGCGCCGAGCTGGCCGCGCGCATTCGCGACATCAGCATCTCGCTGTACAAGACGGCCGCGGACTACGCGGCCACGCGCGGGATCATCATCGCGGACACCAAGTTCGAGTTCGGGCTTGATGACGACGGCAAGCTGTACCTGATGGACGAGGTGCTGACCGCCGATTCGTCGCGATTTTGGCCTGCGGACCCATACCAGGTCGGCACCAACCCGCCGTCGTTCGACAAGCAGTTCGTGCGCGATTGGCTGGACGCGCAGCCGTGGAACAAGGTGCCGCCGGCGCCGAAGCTGCCGCACGAGGTGATCGACAAGACCGCGGCGAAATACCGCGAAGCCCTCGAGCGGCTCACGGGCCAGCCGCTGCATAGATAACGGAAGCGCGCAATGAATGAAGTTCAGCAGCTAGCAAAGCAGCCAGCACAGTCCAGCGGTGTGCACAGTCACCCGAGCCCGCTGGTTGGCGTGGTTATGGGGTCGTCATCGGATTGGGATACGATGCAGCACGCCGTGGCGATCCTGCGTGAGTTCGGCGTGCCTTACGAGGCACGCGTCGTGTCCGCGCACCGGATGCCCGATGAGATGTTCGAGTATGCGCAAGCGGCGCGTTCGCGTGGGTTGCGCGCGATCATTGCCGGCGCGGGCGGCGCTGCACACCTGCCGGGCATGCTCGCGGCCAAGACGACGGTGCCGATACTCGGCGTGCCGGTGGCGAGCAAGTACCTGCGGGGTGTAGACTCGCTGCACTCGATCGTGCAGATGCCTAAAGGCGTGCCGGTCGCGACGTTTGCGATCGGCGAGGCCGGCGCGGCCAATGCCGCGTTGTTCGCCGTTGCGTTGCTCGCGAGCACGGGCAGCGCCGGCGCGCCGGTCGACGCGGACGGCTTTGCGTCCAAGCTCGCGGCGTTCCGCGTGCGCCAGAACGACGCCGCGCGGGCGATGGTGCTGCCGGCAGACTGACGCTAAGCGCCGCAGGTCGAGGCGCTGGCAGCGTCCTCGGCATTGAACTGTGTGTCCCAGGGGCCCAGCCGCCGATCTAATTATCCTGACAAGATGACAGACGCTTGTTTACCCGTGAATGCGGGTTCTTCCTCCGCCGTGCGTGCCGGCTCGCCCACATTCGGCGCAGCCGCCTATCCGCGCGCGCCGATCATGCCGGGCGCATGGCTAGGCATGATCGGCGGCGGCCAGCTCGGCCGCATGTTCTGTTTTGCCGCGCAGGCGATGGGCTACCGTGTCGCCGTGCTGGATCCGCAGATGACCTGTCCGGCGGGCGGCGTTGCGGACCGCCATCTTTGTGCCGCGTATGACGATCGCGAGGCGCTCGCTGAAATGGCACGGCTGTGCGCGACGGTGTCGACCGAGTTTGAGAATGTGCCCGCTGCCAGCTTGGACTGGCTGGCGCGCACCACCTGCGTAAGTCCGTCTGCGCAGTGCGTTGCCATCGCGCAGGACCGTATCGCCGAAAAGCGCTGGATCGAGCAGGCCGGCGTACCGGTCGCACCACACGTGGTGATCGAGTCGTCGTCCGCGCTGCAGGCCCTGTCCGATGAGGCCCTGGCGGCGGTGCTGCCGGGCATCCTGAAGACCGCGCGGCTCGGCTACGATGGCAAGGGGCAAATGAGCGTATGCAACCCGGACGAGGTGCGCGCCGCGCATGCGGCGCTGGGCGGCGTCGCGTGCGTACTCGAGCAGCGGCTGCCGCTCGCGTACGAGATCTCGGCCATCGTCGCGCGCGGCGCGGACCGCACGACGGTGGTGTTTCCAGTCGCACAGAATATCCATCTTAACGGCATTCTGTCGCAGACGATCTCGCCGGCGCCAGGTGCGGATGCGGCGCTCATCGAGCGGGCGCAGGCTGCGGCGCTGTCGATTGCGGCACAATTAGACTATGTTGGTGTACTGTGCGTGGAGTTCTTTGTGTTAAAGGACGGCTCGCTGGTGGCCAATGAGATGGCGCCTCGGCCACACAATTCCGGCCACTATACGATCGATGCGTGCGTGTCGAACCAGTTCGAGCAGCAGGTACGCGCGATGACGGGCATGCCGCTGGGCTGCACGCGCCAGCATTCGCCCGCGGTCATGCTGAATTTGCTCGGTGATGTGTGGTTTGCAGACAAGACGCCGCGTGTGCCGCCATGGCACGAGGTTGCCGCGATACCGGGTGCGCACCTGCACCTGTACGCGAAGGAAGAAGCCCGCGTCGGGCGCAAGATGGGCCATCTGACGCTGACTGCGCTGACGCTGGACGAAGCCCGGGCGGCCGCGCGCGATTGCGCGCGCCTTTTGCATATCCCACTCTAATGAACGGCACCCGGCAACGTAACGACGGGCGCGGCACGCCAACGCCGACGTCTGCTGACAGTGATGCGCCAACGCCGATGTCTGCCGGCAGCGACGCGCCGACGCGCGGGTGGCCGGCGCCGGCCGCGATCGATGCCGCCGCGCGCCGCCTGGACGCCGGCGAACTGGTTGCGTTCCCGACCGAGACAGTGTACGGATTGGGCGCGGATGCCCGCAATCCACAGGCCGTGGCGCGCATCTACGCAGCCAAGGGCCGGCCTGCGACCCATCCCGTCATTGTCCATTTGGCGCCAGGTGACGATCCTGGTGGCTGGGTCCGTACGCTGGGGGCGGACGCACGTCGCTTAATCGATGCGTTTTGGCCCGGGCCATTGACGTTGATCCTGAAGCGAGCCGACGCGATCCCGGACGCGGTGAGCGGCGGGCAAGACTCGATCGGGCTGCGATGTCCGTCGCATCCGGTGGCGCAGGCGTTGCTGCGCGCGTTCTCCGACTTGCAGCGCGGCCACGGCGGCGTGGCCGCGCCGTCCGCGAACAAGTTCGGCCATGTGAGTCCGACGACTGCACAGCATGTGCGCGACGAGTTTGGCGACAGCGTGCACGTACTGGACGGTGGTGCATGCGATGTCGGCATCGAGTCGACAATCATCGACCTGTCGCGTGGCTTTCCGGCATTGCTGCGCCCTGGGCGGATCACCCCGCAGCAGCTCGCCGACGTGCTCGGCGCAGCGCCGCGGCTGCCCGACGGTAGCGATGCCACGGCGCCGCGCGCCTCCGGCACGCTGAAGGCTCACTATGCGCCGCGCACGCCGCTCGCGTTGCTGCCGCTCGAGGCGATTCTGTGCGAGGTCGCCGCCCATGCGCCGCATGAACGACTGGCGGTCATCGCGCGCGCCAGCCTGCCACAGGCCAAGGCGTTGCGTGCGCGGCCCAACTTGCAGTTTGTCGCCGCGCCCGACGATCCGCATGTGTATGCGCGCGAACTGTACCGGATGCTGCGCGAGTTGGACGGCGCGAACGTGCTGCGTATCTTCATCGAGCCATTGCCGGCGACCGCCGAGTGGGCCGCGGTCAACGACCGGCTGCGGCGCGCGGCGGCGGCGTTCGAAGCCGGCGTCTGACGCGACCGGACCGGGGGAGCCCGGTCGAGCGCCCCATCGCTATCCACGCGTGGCTTGCGCGCGTTACCGGGCAATTACTTGCCGATGCCGTGCGCCACGATCTGCTCCTGCGCGAATTGCGCGAACAACTGATGCGTGCGAGTCGTCGGGTGGATCTGGTCGGCGAACATATAGGTCTGGTCCGCGTTCTGCTCGGTGTAGCTGTCCGGCGCGCACAGCAGCGACGTGCCGTACGAGGCCGGATTGGGCTCGCCGGCCTGTTGCGCCGACGCGACCATTTTGGTCAAATCGCATGCGGTGCCGGTGGCACCGACCTTGAACCCATTGGCTTGATAGTTGGCTGCCAGGTGGGTGATCCACGAGAATACGTCGAGCTGGATCACCTTCTGGTCGATGCCGCCTTGCGCGAGCGCCGCCTTCAACGCGGTGTTGAAGCCGGCCGACAGTTGCGTGAGTTCGGCGCCGCCATCGGCGCTGGACACACCGAGCGGCGTCACGCCAATGTTGGGCAGGTTCGCGACGACCACCTTGGTTGCGCCAGCCTGCAGTATCTGGTCGATTACGTGGGCGAGCGTGATGGCCGCCGTCGTGATGTTCTGTATCGCCGCGGCCTGCGTGATCTGGCCGGCCGCCAGCGCTTGCGCGTTGTTCAGCACATCGTTGGCCCCGGCCTCGATGAGCACCAATTGGTTGCTGTTGAAGCTGCCGTGCGCCTGCAAGTAGGCGCTGACCTGCCAGGTGACGGGCTCGGCCGTCATGCCGGCGCTGGTGGTCGAGCCACGGGTATTGGCCGTGGCCCCGCCTTGCGCGTAATCCAAGCCGCCCGCCGCGGTCAACGGCACGCCGAAGCCTGCTTTGAACGCCGGCGTGAGCGTATCACCGTAGTATTGCGCGACGTTCTGCGTCCACACCTGCCCGGGATTGGTCGTGAAGCGGCCGCCGCCTAACGCGAGCGGGCCGGCGGTGCTCGTGCTGGTCACTGCATAGGTGCCGGCATCGGATAGGCTGTCGCCGAACGCGACCACTTGCAGTCGGATGTTTCCCGCTGGAGTCTGCGTCGATGGATCGCCGCTGCTACCACCGCCGCACGCGGCGAGCAGCGCAAATGTGGAACATGCGATCGCTGTGCGCACGAAGCGCTGCAACGTGTTCTTCTGATTCTTCATTGTGTCTCCTGATATAAATAGGTCGTGCCATCAGGCCGGATGGATCGTAAGCGGCCGCGCGCCACGCGCTTGCCGAGTTGACATCGCGGCGGATCAAATCGATATGGATAACGAAATGTTTCCCCGACGCCGGCAGCAGCCAAATGGCGTCGAACCGCACTCGCGTCCTCCGATATGCGTCTCGAGCGGCATGGTGCCGCTCGTGCATTGTCATTGTTATGCCGGGCGGGGTGCACCGGCGCTTCGTCCCGCTAGAGCCGTCTAAGCAGCCACGGCAAGAACGGGTTAAGGGTACACCGACTCTGATCGATGATTGCGTCTATCAGCTAGAGGCTTTATTCAATAAGACACGGTCAACCGCGCGTGCCGTCAGGGTTTTTCTGGATGCTTGAAACTACGGCGCCAGCGAGCGTTACCGGGCGCGTTGGTAGACCCATTCGAGTAAGGCATCGTGTGCCTGCCGCGCGGCGGCGGCGCGTGGATCGTTAATCAAGCTCACGACCACGTAGCTTTCGCCGCTCGCAGCGGCGACATAGCCGGCAATCGCGCGCACGTTGCGCAATGTGCCCGTCTTGATCCGCGCATTGCCGCCCACTGGTGCCCCGGTGAGCCGGTGACGCATCGTGCCGTCCACGCCGGCAATGGGCAACGACGCGACGAAGGCCTGCGCGACAGGGCTGGCGTTGGCCGCCACCAGCAGCTTAGCCATCGAGGCCGCGCTGATGTGCTCGTTGCGCGACAGGCCGGAGCCATTGTCCAGTTTCAACTCGGGCATCGCCAGCCCGCTTTTGGCCAAAAAGTCACGGATGACCTGCGCGCTGCGCGCGGGCGTGGACGGCACCGGCGGGGCGAGATTGACGGGCAGGTGCGACGCAATCGGGCGCGCGCCCACTGCACCGATCGACAGGAATAGGTTGCGTGCCATCGTGTTGTTCGACAACTTGTTGATGTCGTGCACGATCGTCGAGAGTTCTATCCCACGATGGGTGACCACCAGGTGGGCGTTGGGTGGCGTCGCACCTTCGCGCACCGTGCCGGTGAAGGTGCCCCCGGTCTGCTTCCACAGTGCCAGGAAACCACCGGCAAAAAAGCTCGAGTGATCCAGTGCAGCCATGTTGACGGTACGCTCGCCGCAGCGCGTCGGATAGTCGCCGCTGAATACCGCTTGCACGATGCCTTGCGGCGTGAGCTTGATGGCTGGGGTCATGCTGTGCAGCACGCTGGTGCACGCGCCGCGCGTCTCGCGCAACTGGTTGACGATCTTCAGTTGCGCGAGCGCAGGCGTCATGTTGATGGCCACGTCGCCGCTCGGCGACGGGTTCAACGTAAAGGACAGCGACTTAAACGCATACAGCAGCGGATCTGGGCCGACGTTGTACGGTGAGTTGGTGTTCTCGTCAAACGCAGGCAGGTCGCGCGTGGATGCGTCAAACCATCGCTTGTCCAGGATCAGGTCGCCGTCCACCGCAATGATGCCTTGCTTGTGGATCTTGTCCACCAGGTCGAGCAATTCTTCCGGCGTGAGCTTCGGATCGCCCGTGCCTTGGATGTACAGGTTGCCGTGCAGCACGCCGGAGGCGTCGATGCTGCCGTCCCGGTATGCACTCGTGCGCCACCGATAATCCGGACCGAGGATCGACAGGCCGGCGTAGGTGGTCACCAGTTTCATCGTCGAGGCGGGCAGCATGGGCGCGCGCGCATTCCACGCGAGCAACGGCCGCGTGTCGCCCACGCGCTGCACGACGACGCTGACCGACGAGGGCGGCACCCGTGCACGCGCGAGCCCGTCCATCACCGGCGCGGGCAGCGGGCCGGACGGTACGTTGACCGCGCAGTCGGCGGTCTTGCCTTTGCAGCGCTTCGGGCGGGCCTTGACGTACGATGCGTTGGCCGTCGCGTTGCGACTTGCCTTGCTCTTGGCTTGCCTTCCCTTGACCTGGGGCTTCGCGTCGGCGAAGGCCGGCGTGGGCACGCTTGGCAGTGCAACCCATGCCGCACACGCGAGTATCGCGGCCAGCCACTGGCGGCGCGAGCGCTGTGCCGCCACGCCCGCTTGCCGCGGGAGGGTCGTGACGCACGCAGTGCCCTGGCGGACATCGACATTACGGCTGAGCGATCGGACAGCGGACAGGATGAGACGGGCGAGGCCGAGCCGGGGGACGCGGCCAAAGAAAGCGAACGGATGCGGAAGCATAGAGAAGCGCGAGCGATAAAAACGCGCTGACGCCGACATGGCGGCTGGTTGCGCGCAAAGTGCTCATTGTAGTGACAGTGGCAGGCTGACGGCTCCACGATACAAAATTTGACACGGTGCGGTGATGCGCCAAACCGGTGTGGCGACAAGGATAGAATGTGCGCATGACTCAATTGTGGAGGGACGAACAGTCAGCCCCATGCGTGTTTTACTCGTCGAAGACGACCCGATGATCGCTGAAGGTGTGCGCAAGGCGCTGCGCGCGGACGGCTGGGCAGTGGATTGGGTCCAGGACGGCGCCGCGGCGATCCTGGCCGCTGACGGCGAGCCGTACGACCTGATGCTGCTTGACCTCGGATTACCTCAGCGCGACGGCCTGGATGTGCTCAAGACGGTGCGCGCCAAAAAACATGTGCTGCCCGTGCTGATCGTGACCGCCCGTGATGCAGTGGCCGATCGTGTCAAAGGGCTTGACGCGGGCGCGGACGATTACCTGGTCAAGCCGTTCGATCTGGACGAGCTTGGCGCCCGCATGCGGGCCCTGGTGCGCCGTCAGGCCGGTCGGGCCGAGACAGTGATTCGGCACCGCGGCTTGACGTTGAATCCGGCCGCGCGCGAGGTCACGCTCGATGGTGTGCCCGTTGCGTTGTCCGCGCGCGAGTATGGGTTGCTCGAGGCGCTGCTCGCGCGGCCTGGCGCGGTGTTCTCCAAGAGCCAGCTGGAGGAAAAGATCTATGGCTGGGGCGAGGAGATTGGCAGCAATACGGTCGAAGTCTATATCCATTCACTGCGCAAGAAGCTTGGTGCGGAAATGATTCGTACCGTGCGTGGGCTGGGCTACATGATGCCGAAGGCGTGACGCGGGCCGATGAATTCGATTCGCCGACAACTGCTGATTTCGCTGATCGCGGTGCTGCTAGCGGGCTTCGGCCTGGCAGGCTGGCTCACTTTTCGGCAGGCCCGGGCTGAAGCCAATGAACTGTTCGACTTCCAATTACAGCAGACTGCCGCGGCGTTGCCATCGGAGCCGTTCAGTTCCGCGTTTGGCGCGGGCGATCCGGAAAGCGGCGGTGTCGTGATCCAGATCTGGAGCCGCGAAGGCGTGCAACTGTACTATTCGCACCCACGCGCCCCCCTCGCGCCGCGCGCCAGGCTGGGTTTTTCGACCGAACACACGTCCAGTGGCGACTGGCGGGTCTATAGCGCGGTGGTGGGCGACAATGTTGTGCAACTCGCTCAGCCGATGAGCGTGCGCAGCCGGCTGGCGGCGGAAGTGGCGCTGCGCACGCTGTGGCCTTCGCTGATGCTGTTGCCGCTGCTGGGCGTGGCCGTCTGGCTAGTCATCGGCCGCGGGCTGAAGCCGTTGCGCCGCGTGGCGCTTGCGTTGGACACACGGCAACCGGACGCGCTCGACCCGTTGCCGGACCGGCGGCTGCCCAACGAGGTGCAGCCGCTGGTGCGCGCGCTCAACGGATTGCTCGAGCGGCTGGCGCATGCGCTGGATACGCAGCGCGCGTTTGTCGCCGATGCCGCGCACGAGTTGCGCACGCCGCTGGCCGCGTTGCAGATCCAGGTGCAGCTGCTGGAGCGTGCGCGGGACAACGCGGCGCGGCGGGAGGCGACGGCGGACCTGAAGCACGGGGTCGAGCGCGCGACGCGGCTGGTCGAGCAATTGCTGGCGCTCGCGCGTGCCGAGCCCTGCGCGGACTGCGTCAGCGCAGGGGTGCCCGTGTCGTTGCGCGCGGTGGTCGAGGATAGCGTGCGCGCGTATACGACGCTCGCCGCGCAACGCGGCGTAGACCTGGGCATGGACGGGGCCGCGGACGCGACGGTGTCCGGCGACCCCGACGCGTTGCGCATGATGATCGGCAACCTGGTCGATAACGCGGTCAAGTACACGCCACGGGACGGGCGCGTCGACGTGTCGATCGATGTCGACGGCGCTGGCCGGCCGCGCGTGCAGATCGTTGACACCGGGCCCGGCATCCCAGCATCGGAGCGCGCGCGCGTGTTCGATCGATTCTATCGAATGCCGGCACGCGATGAGTCGCTCGCACAAATCTGTGGCAGCGGGTTGGGCCTGGCCATCGTGCGGGGTGTCGCGCAGCAGCACGGTGCGTCATTACAGTTGGACGACGGACCGGGCGGACGCGGATTGCGCGTCAGCGTCACCTTTGCGCGGCACTCGGGCGGCGCGCGCGCAGCTACTCCGGCCCCGATGTGACGACCCATGAAAAACGCCAGGGTAACAAATTTTACTGGCCGCGTGGTTCGCTGGAACCGTATGCCGTTGATCGGGTCGGTAAAGTAGGGAGGTCCGTGTGCGCGGCGCGCCGCGGACCTGCCGTCCTTGAACCAGTCTAGGAGAGGAGTGACACGATGAAAAACCGCCATCGAATGGGGCTTGCCATGCTGGCGGCCGGCTTGCTCGGCGTCACCGGCTTTGCTACACGGGCCGGGGCGCAGGACAACAACGGCTTGCCGCCGGTCAGCACGCAAGGCGAGGTCAGCTATACGTCGGGCGGCGTTGGGTTGGACGAGTCGCAGGCGTTGCGCCGCGAGGCGCCGCATTGGCCGCTCGCGTTGCAGTTCACCGGCTCGCGCAACGAATACCTGGCCGACGTGCATGTAACCATCACGCAGGCGGGCGGCCAGAGCGTGCTCGATACAATTTCGGAGGGTCCGTACATGCTGGTCAAGCTCGCGCCCGGACGCTACACGGTACGCGTGCAGTACAAGGACGCGGCGCAGACTAAGTCGATTGCACTGGGGCGCCACGCGACGCTTGCGTTTCGCTGGTCGCAGTCGTAAACGCGGCGCGTTTTGCGGGCGCGACGCACGATGTGTGGCAGCGCAATTTTGCCAATACTAGGTGCAGACATCATGACGGCCACAAAACGCGCGGCCTGCCGTGTCCAAGCGGCGGCCCAGTGCCGATGCGCCGCTGCACGGGCTGGCACCGCGCGATGAGCACACGCACCACGGACGTATGTCGGCTGCCGCGATCACCGGGGGCCTGACCGCGATGCTCGCGCTCGCGTACTACTGGGCGCTGTACCTGAGCCGGTAAGCGCGTTGGCGGCGTGTCAGCAGGGCGCGGCGAGCGTCGCCGGGCTGCTGCGCAGCATCGCGAAACCACTGTCCGCGATGCGTTCCGCTTCCTGCGCCAGCGCGATTGACGTATGGTCAAGCAGCCAATCGCGCAGGATGCCGCCGAAGAACGCGTGCAGCAACTGTGCGCCGCGCTGCGGATCCAACTCGGCGGACAATTGGCCCTTGGCCATCGCGTTGCGCAGCCCGATCTCCAGCCGCGCACGGCCATCGCGGGTCGCGTTGCGGTGACGCTCCAACACGGGGCCCATATCCTCCGTGTATTCGCATTTCGTGAACAGGATCTCGAAAACCCGCCGGCTGCGGGGATTTTGTGCGGCATCGCGCAGACAGAACACGAATACGTCGCGTAATCTGCCAAGCGGGTCCTGTTCGCGCGAGTCAACGGTGGCCTCGACCAGCGTTTCCATTGGCAGCGTGACCCGGTCGACCATCGCGGTGAACAGGTCGGCCTTGTTTTTGAAATGCCAGTAGATCGCGCCGCGCGTCAACCCGGCTGCCACGGCGACGTGCGCAAGTGACGTGCGCGCCACACCCCGTTCAAAAAATACTCTTTCGGCTGTGTCAAGAATGTGGTTGCGCGTCTCAAGGGCTTCTTCTTTGGTCCTTCTCATGGTCTCGTTGCTGCAAGCGCTCTTGTGCGAATCGCAGAGCCGGCACGGCCCGGGTGGATCGCACATGACGTGGGCCAGTGCGCAATCGATGGCTATCAAAATTTTACGGTAATATACATTCAGCAATGAATGTATATACAATAGCATCCGTTGATCGTCAGGCCAACCGGCGTTTTCTCCGGGAGTGCACGACGCGCCGGGTACGGTAGCTGATCGGCGCGCGTGACGCGAAGTCAAGCTCGCTGCGTTCCTCAGTCGCATGCAACTTAGGCGGCGCATTTGGGTTCCGGGCGCCGCAGTACTGCGCACGGCCGGCGATCAGGCGTCGGCAGACGCGACCCGGCAGTTCTAGGCGTGGGGTCCTTCCAATTCTTAGCCACAGTCAGATACAGAGGTGCGTTCCATGCGCGTCGATTGGGTTCGAGTACGTTTTTTCCCCGTTACCGCGGCGACCGCGGTAGCCGCAGCTTTCATGCTTGCCGGGTGCGGCAAGAAGCCGGCCGCTCCACCAGCGCAGATACCCGAAGTCGGCGTGGTGACGGTGGAGCCCACGCCGGTGCCGGTGATCACCGATTTGCCCGGGCGCACCAGCGCGTACCTCGTCGCGCAGGTGCGCGCGCGCGTGGACGGCATCGTGCAGCGCCGCGAATTCACCGAGGGTAGTGAGGTCAAGGCCGGCCAGCGGCTGTACAAAATCGACTCGGCGCCGTACGAGGCCGCGCTCGCCAGTGCGAAGGCGTCGCTCGCCAAGGCGCAAGCCAATCTCGCATCGACCCGTGCTCAGGCGGAGCGCTTCAAGGTGCTAGTTGCGTCGAATGCGATCAGCAAGCAGGAGTACGACAATGCGGTAGCCGCCGAGCGGCAGGCTGAGGCGGATGTCGCGGTTGGCAAGGCGTCGGTGCAGACGGCGGCCATTAACCTGGGCTATACCGACGTGGTATCACCGATTCATGGCCGCATCGGTCTGTCCGTTGTTACGCCGGGCGCATACGTGCAGGCGAACCAGGCCACGTTGATGACCACTGTGCAGCAACTCAATCCGATGTATGTCGATCTGACCCAATCGAGCGCTGATGGTTTGCGATTGCGGCGCGAGATCCAGGAGGGGCGCTTGCGCACCCAGGGCCCAAACAGCGCGAAAGTGCAGCTGATGCTCGAGGACGGTACGTTTTATCCGATCGAGGGCAAGCTGCAGTTTGCTGACGTGACGGTCGACCAGTCCACCGGCTCGGTCATCCTGCGGGCATTGTTTCCAAACCCGGATCGCGTGCTGCTGCCCGGTATGTTTGTGCGCGCGCGGGTCGTCGAGGGGGTCAACGAGCGGGCAATTGTCGTGCCGCAGGTCGGGATTACGCGCGACCAGAAAGGCATGCCGACCGCGCTGGTGGTCGGCTCGGACAACAAGGTCACGCTGCGCCAGCTGGTTACCAGCCGAACCTATGGCGCGAACTGGATTGTCGAAAGCGGCCTGAACCCGGGTGAGCGCGTCATCGTGCAGGGCACCGAGAAGGTGCGCCCGGGTGCAACCGTCAAGCCGGTGCCTGCGCAACTGCCGCCCGAAATGACGGCGAGCCCGTCGCCCGACGCGGCGTCGGCCGCATCCGGCGTGCAGCCCGGTGAGGCCAGCCAGGCTGCCGCGAGCGCGTCGGCCGGTGCTAGCGCCGCGCAATAATCCGAGGAGCATCGCTTCATGGCTAAATTCTTCATTGATCGCCCGATCTTTGCTTGGGTGATCGCGATTATTTTGATGCTGGCGGGGGGCGTGTCGATCTTCCAGTTGCCCGTCGCGCAGTATCCAACGATTGCGCCGCCGGCGATTCAGGTCAGCGCAAACTATCCGGGTGCATCCGCGAAAACGGTTGAGAATACCGTCACGCAGGTCATCGAGCAGCAAATGAGCGGGCTTGATCACTTGCTGTATCTGTCATCCACCAGCGACGACTCCGGTAGCGCGACGATCACGCTCACGTTCGCGCCAGGCACGGATCCGGATATTGCGCAGGTCCAGGTGCAAAACAAGCTGCAGCTGGCTACGCCATTGCTGCCGCAAGTGGTGCAGCAGCTTGGCACAAAGGTGACGAAATCGAGCAGCAGTTTCCTGCTGGTGATGGCGTTCGTGTCGAAAGACGGCAACATGTCGAAGTACGACCTCGCAAACTATGTTGCCTCGAAGGTGCAGGATCCGATTAGCCGGATCGATGGCGTTGGCACGGTTACGCTGTTCGGCTCGCAATATGCGATGCGCATCTGGCTCGATCCGGCCAAGTTGACGAACTACAGCCTGACGCCGATCGATGTACAGCAGGCGTTGCTGACGCAAAATGTGCAGGTCGCCGGCGGCCAGATTGGCGGCACGCCTGCGAAGCCCGGGCAAATGTTGCAAGCAACAATCACGGAGGCCACGCTGCTTAATACGCCGGAGCAATTCGGCAACATTTTATTAAAAGTGAACCCAGACGGTTCACGCGTGCGGTTGAAGGATGTCGCGCGCGTGGAGCTTGGTGGTGAGAACTACAATTTCGATACCAAGTACAACGGTCAACCGACGGCAGGCTTCGGCATTCAGCTGGCCACTGGCGCGAACGCGCTGGCCACGGCCAAGGCGGTGCGCCAGAAGATCGACGAGCTGTCGAAGTACTTCCCGCAGGGGCTGGTCGTTGAGTACCCGTACGACACGACCCCGTTCGTCAAACTGTCGATCGAGGAAGTGGTCAAGACGCTGCTCGAGGGTATCGTGCTGGTGTTCCTGGTCATGTACTTGTTCCTGCAGAACCTGCGCGCGACTGTGATCCCGACGATCGCGGTGCCAGTGGTGCTGCTTGGCACGTTCGCGATCATGAACGCGGCGGGCTTCTCGATCAACGTGCTATCGATGTTCGGCCTGGTGCTGGCGATTGGCTTGCTGGTCGACGACGCCATCGTGGTAGTGGAGAATGTCGAGCGGGTGATGGCCGAGGAAGGATTGTCGCCTCGTGAGGCGACGCGCAAGGCGATGGGGCAGATTACCGGCGCGCTGATTGGCGTGGCGCTGGTGTTGTCGGCGGTGTTTGTGCCAGTCGCGCTATCCGGTGGTTCGGTCGGCGCAATCTATCGGCAGTTCTCGCTGACCATTGTCTCCGCGATGGTGCTGTCGGTGCTGGTCGCGTTGATTCTGACGCCGGCGTTGTGCGCAACGATCCTCAAGCCGATCCCGGCCGGTCATCACGAGAAGAAAACGGGCTTTTTCGGCTGGTTCAACCGCACATTCAATCGCAGTCGCGATAAGTACCACGATGGTGTGCGGCACGTCATTCGGCGCTCCGGGCGTTGGCTGATGATCTACTTAGCCGTGATCGTCGCGGTGGGGTTGCTGTTCATGCGGCTGCCGACATCGTTCCTGCCTGATGAGGATCAGGGCACGATGTTCGTGCTGGTGCAAGCGCCGGCCGGCTCCACGCAGGAGCGTACTGCCAAGGTGCTGCAGGATGTGCAGAACTACTTGCTGCAAGACGAGAAAGATGTCGTCGAGTCGGTGTTCACCGTCAACGGCTTTAGCTTCGCGGGCCGTGGCCAGAATGCCGGGCTGGCGTTCGTCCGGATGAAGGATTACTCGCGGCGGCATGCGTCGCATCAAAAGGTGCAGGCGCTTGTGCAGCGCATGTTCGGTCACTTCGCGTCGTATAAGGATGCGAAGGTCATTCCGGTCAATCCGCCGTCGATTCCGGAGCTTGGCACCGCATCGGGCTTTGATTTTGAGCTGCAGGATCGGGGCGGGCTTGGCCACGAGAAACTGATGGAGGCGCGCAACCAGTTGCTTGACATGGCCGCGAAGGATCCGATGCTCGCGCTGGTGCGTCCAAACGGATTGAACGACACGCCACAGTTCAAGATCAACATTGATCGCGAAAAGGCACAGGCGCTTGGTGTGTCTGCGTCGTCGATCGACCAGACGTTCTCGATCGCGTGGGCGTCGCAGTATGTGAACAACTTTCTCGATACCGATGGCCGGATCAAGAAAGTGTACTTGCAGTCGGATGCGCCGTTCCGGATGAACCCGGAGGATTTGGCAAACTGGTACGTGCGCAGCGCGTCGGGCACGATGGTGCCGTTCACGTCAATCGCCACGGGTAATTGGGCCTTTGGCTCGCCGAAGCTGGAGCGCTACAACGGCATCTCGGCAGTCCAGATCCAGGGCCAGGCCGCACCCGGCAAGTCCACCGGCCAGGCAATGGCGGCGATGGAGGCGATTGCCGCGAAACTGCCTGCCGGCATCGGCTTTGAATGGACCGGCTTGTCGTTCCAGGAGCGCCAGTCGGGATCGCAGGCGCCGATCCTGTACGGGATCTCGATCCTCGTCGTGTTCCTGTGTCTGGCGGCGCTGTATGAAAGCTGGTCGATCCCATTCGCCGTGATCCTGGTCGTGCCGCTCGGGGTGATCGGTGCGCTGTTGGCGGTGACGTTGCGCGGGCTGGAAAACGACGTGTTCTTCCAGGTGGGCCTGTTGACCACGGTGGGCTTGTCCGCGAAGAACGCGATCTTGATTGTCGAATTCGCCCGCGAGCTGCAGCAGAAGGAAGGCATGAGCGCAATGGCTGCGGCGATGGAAGCGGCGCGCCTGCGGTTGCGTCCAATCCTGATGACCTCGCTTGCGTTCATTCTTGGCGTGTTCCCGCTCGCGGTGAGCAGCGGCGCGGGTTCGGGCAGCCAGCACGCGATCGGCACGGGCGTGATCGGCGGGATGCTGACCGCAACGTTTTTGGCGATTTTCATGATCCCAATGTTCTATGTCGTGATCCGCGATCGTTTTAGCTCGGACAACAAGCCGGCGGGTGAGCCGACGCGGTCACGCATTGAAGGTAGCGGCTCGAACCAGCAAGGGCATTGATATGAAACCGATGAGTAAGCTTGCGATCGCCGTGGCCGTTGCTGCGTTGGTATCGGCGTGCACATTCCAGCCGAAGTATGAGCGCCCAGCGCCGCCCGTCGCGTCGACATTTCCGCACAGCGGCGTGTATGTGACGCAGCCGCGCGTGGCGCCCGGCCAGCAGGGCGCCAACGGCGTGGCCGCTGCGGATATCGGCTGGCGCGAGTTTTTCAACGATCCGCGCTTGCAACGATTGATCGAGTTGTCGCTGAATAACAACCGGGATCTCACGGTCGCGGTCTTGAAGGTGCAGCAGGCCGCCGCGCAATATCGCGTGACCCGCGCGGACCTGTTGCCGACACTGGACGCGGTGGGCCGCGAGACCAAGACGCGTACGCCGAGAAGTTTGTCGTTCTTCGACCATACGATCAGCAACCAGTATTCGGTTGGCTTGTCGGCGTCATGGGAGATCGACTTCTGGGGCCGCTTGCGCAGCCTGAAAGATCAGGCGCTCGCGCAGTATCTGGCGACCGCCCAGGCGCGCAAAGCCGCCGAGATCTTGCTGGTGTCGCAGGTTGCCGACCAATACCTGGCGGTGTTGGCCGCGGACGAGCAACTCGCGGTCACGCAGCGCACGCTCGATACCGCAAACGCGTCGTATCAACTGGCGAAACTGCAGTTCGACACCGGTACCGGCTCCGAGCTCGACCTGCGCCAGTCGCAGGGGATCGTCGAGCAGGCGCGTGCTAACCTGCAGGCGCAGCAGCGCGTACGCGCGCAGGCCGAGAATGCTCTCGTGCTGCTGGTTGGCCAGCCGCTGCCGGAGGATCTGCCGGCCGGCCTGCCGCTGAACGCGCAGAGCCTGCTTGCCGATATCCCGGCCGGCCTGCCGTCGGATCTGCTCATGCGACGTCCGGATGTGATGGAGGCCGAGCAGAGGTTGCTGGCAGCTAACGCGAATATTGGCGCCGCGCGTGCCGCGTTTTTCCCGAATATCTCGTTGACCGGCAACTTCGGTACGCTATCACCGACGCTGGGCGGGTTGTTCAAGCCGGGATCGGCTGCCTGGGGCTTCACGCCGAAGATCAACTTGCCGATTTTCGAAGGCGGGTTGAACGTCGCGAATCTGCAATTGGCCGACGTCGGCAAGAAAATTGCGATCGCGCAGTACGAGAAGGCGATTCAAACTGCATTCCGCGAAGTGGCCGATGGCCTAGCCGCGCGCGGCACGTATGATCAGCAGATTCAGTCGCTGGACCGCTATGTGGCTTCGCAGCAACGGCGGCTCGAGTTGTCCGAGTTGCGTTATCGCCATGGCGTCGACAGTTATCTGAATGTGCTGACTGCACAAAGCGACCTCTACGGCGCGCAGCAGTCGCTAATTTCGGCGCGGTTGAACCGGCTGACGAACCTCGTTGATCTGTATCAATACCTTGGTGGTGGCTGGCTGCAGCACACCGGCGATACCCCGAGGCCGGCTGACGCGCCGGCGGTGCTGGGTGCGGCGAGCGCGCCAGTGGCGACGTCGGCGAGCGCCGGCTAAGCGCGATGTGCGCTCCGGTGTGGCGATTCGCACCGGACCCTTCGGGTCGTAACGGGAGGGACCATCACGCTAGGCTGTACCGGCTTCGTTGCGGTACATCCGGTCGTATTTCAGTTGTATGCTGGTCATGTCGAACCGTACTGGGACGCACGATGTGGGCGTGCGCTGGTACCGTATCAGCACGGGTGCAATCCGCCTGCATCGATGCGCGTGACGTTCGTTGGCGTCCTGCGCTCGCTCCCAGTCGTCCCGGGCTGGCCTTCGCGGCGCGCGCGGCGGGAAGGGCGGCGAGAGGGGGCGGGGCGACCAAGCGGCTCTCATAGTTCTATACCGCGCCAACCCATTGTAAGTTTGGCTTACCCCCACTCTCGCGATGCGACTGCGTGCGGTCATGGCCGCGCGCGGTGGCGCACATTGGCTTCGAAGGAGACTGTCATACATGAGTGCCAGCCTGGACCACCGCAAACGCTGGCTCGCGTTAGTGATACTCTGTCTTGGCGTGCTGATGATCGTGCTCGACACGACGATCGTCAACGTCGCCCTGCCGTCGATCCGTGCCGATCTCGGCTTTACGGAAACCACACTGGTGTGGGTCGTCAATGCCTACATACTGACCTTCGGCGGTTTCCTGCTGCTGGGCGGCCGGCTCGGTGACCTGTACGGTCACCGTCGCGTATTCCTGGCCGGCATCGTATTTTTCACACTTGCGTCGCTTGCATGCGGGCTATCGACGACGCAGCATGCGCTGGTCGCCGCACGCGCGGTGCAAGGCCTGGGCGGAGCGGTGGTATCCGCGGTGTCGCTGTCACTGATCATGAACCTGTTTACCGAAGCGGGCGAGCGCGCGCGCGCGATGGGCATATACGGCTTTGTATGCGCCGGCGGTGGCAGCATTGGCGTGCTGCTTGGCGGCTTGTTGACAAGCGTGTTGAGTTGGCACTGGATTTTCCTGGTCAATCTGCCGATCGGCATCGCGGTCTATGGGCTGTGCGCGGCATGGCTGCCATCGCGCCGTGCCGACGCACCGCCGGCACGCGTGGACATTGGCGGCGCCATCACGGTGACCGCCTCGCTGATGTTGGCCGTCTACGCAATCGTGAACGGCAACCAAGCCGGTTGGTTCTCGCCCACGACGCTCGGATTGCTCGCATTGGCCGTTGCACTGCTCATCGGCTTCATTGTCATCGAGGCGCGGGTGCGCGCGCCGCTGATGCCGCTCGGGTTGTTTCGCCTGCGCAACGTCTCAGTCGCGAACCTGGTCGCCGTGTTGTGGGCCGCGGCCATGTTCGCCTGGTTCTTCATCTCTGCGCTGTACATGCAGCGCGTGCTCGGCTACAACCCGCTCGAAGTGGGGCTCGCGTTCCTGCCGGGGAACCTCATCATGGCGTTTTTTTCGCTGGGGTTGTCAGCCCGGCTGATCATGCGCTTCGGAATCCGCCGTCCGCTTGGCGTCGGCTTGCTGGCCGCGGCGCTCGGATTGGCGCTGTTTGCGCGCGCGCCGCTGGACGGCGGCTTTCTGCTGGACGTGCTGCCTGGCATGGCGCTGCTGGGCGTGGGCGCGGGCATTGCGTTCAATCCGTTGCTGTTGGCCGCAATGAGCGAAGTGGAGCCATCCGAATCGGGGCTCGCGTCCGGCGTGGTCAATACGGCGTTCATGATGGGGGGCGCGCTGGGACTGGCCGTGCTGGCCAGCGTCGCGGCGGCACGCACCGACGCGCTGGCCGCATCCGGCACCATGGCGCAAGCTGCGCTCAACGCCGGATATCACGCCGTGTTTGGCATCGGCGCACTATTTGCGTTATTGGCCGGCGTGCTCGGTTCCACACTGCTGCGTGTCAAGTGGCCCGCGCCCGACGCTCATGCGGTGCTGACTGATTGACCCGGGCCCGGCGGACATGATGCTGCCGCGCTCAGAGAATGCGTAGCGGCCGACGATGAACAGCAGGTTGCCCACGTGGACGCTGCCCAAGTGCGGTATGAACGTACCCATCACCGAAGCGGGCCCGTACAGGATGCAGGTCGATGGCCGCCGGTGTGTTGCTCGTTGGTGGCCGCAAGTGTGAGTTGCGGCTGACGGACCGCGTTCGGGAGCTGATGACGGCACGCAAACGGGGGACGTCGATTGCAAGCCGTTATAGCCGACGCCGCCACCGTACTAGCAGGCTGGCGCCGTACGCGAGGGCGGACAGCGTGGTGATCCAAAAGCTCGTCGGCCAGTCGGTGTAGAACGCCAACGTGATGCCGCTCCATGCCTGCGCGAGCGCGAGCAGGGCCGCGCATGCGACGCCGGCACCGATCCGCGTGGTGAGATTCTGCGCGGCAGCGGCCGGCCCTACCATCAGCGTGAACACGAGCAGCACGCCGACGATTTGCGTGCATTGCGCGACCGCGATGGCGACGATCGCCAGGAACAGCACCGATACGGCGCGCAGCGATACGCCTTTGGCTTCAGCTAAGTCGGGCTGCAGGCTCGAGAAGATCAGTGGCCGGGCGATGGCCGCTAACGCGGCAAGGGCCAGCAGCGCCAGCCAGGCAAGCGATGCCAGTACGCTGGTGCTCACGCCCAGCACGTTGCCGAACAGCAGCGTGGTGACCTGCGTTGCATAGGCGGTAAAAAAATGCAGGAACAGCAAGCCGACGCCGAGCGACAACGACAGTGTGATGCCGATGGCGACGTCGCGTCCAGACAAGCGTTCGCTGAGCGCGCCCATCGCAATGCCGGCCGCGACCGTGAAGCCGATCATGCCCCACAGTGGTGAAACGCCGAGCAGCGCGGCGCCGGTGGCGCCAGTGAAGCCGACATGCGACAGTGCATGTCCTGCAAAGGTCTGCTGGCGCATCACCAGGAAGAAGCCGACGATGCCGGCGACGATCGCGACGATACCGGACGCTGCGAACGCGTTGATCATGAACTCGTATTCAAACATCGTGTATTCCACGGCGCGCGAGGGCGTGGTCGGGCTGGCGTGCCATCGACAGGTGATCAGGGCCAGGGCCCGGCGCAGCGCTATGCTGATAGCTGTGGCTGTGGCTGTGGCTGTGGCTGTGGCTGTGGCTGTGGCTGTGGCTGTGGCTGTGGCCGCCGTCATCTTCGTGCGCGTGATCGCGCTTGTCGATTTCCACGCCGCCAGACATGACGAAGATCCGTCCGGCAAGTCGCATGACGTCGATCGGCGCGCCATACAACCGTGACAGCACCGGTGGTGTGATGACCTCGTCGACGGTGCCGAGCGCGGCGCGGCCGTTGCCTAGGTAGAGCACACGGTCGATCGCGTTGAGCAGTGGATTGAGTTCATGGGCGCTGAATAGCACGGTGATGCCCAATTGGCGTTGCACTCGACGCACCAACTCGACGACGCCAGCTTGGTGGTTCGGATCCAAGCTGATCAGCGGTTCATCCAGCAACAGCAATCGGGGCTGGCCGAGCAGGCATTGCGCGAGCAGCAGGCGCTGGCGTTCGCCGCCGGACAGTTCGGCGAGGGGCCGACCAGCCAGCGCCAACGCGCCAACAATCGCCAGCGCGTCGTCCACCGCTCGGCGTGTGCGGCCTCGGGCCAGCGTGATCCCCCAGCGGTGCCCGTCGACCGCGCATGCGACAAAGTCCCGGCCGCACAGGCGCTGCGCCGCCGGTGTGCTGCGCACCTGTGGCATGTAGCCGATCGCGGCATGGCCGCGCGTGACGGGCTGCCCGAGCACGCGTAGCGTGCCGTGGGCGGGGGGCACCAGGCCGAGCAGCGCACGCATGAGCGTGGTTTTGCCGGCACCGTTGGGACCCAGTACGCCGATGAACTCGCCGTTGCCCACCGTGAAGCTGACATCGTCGAGCAGACGGCGCGGGCCCAATTCGAGCGTGACGCGATTCAGCTCGATCGCCGGGTCAGTCATTGAGCCTGTCCTTGCAATGCCTTTTCCAAGGCGTCGAGTTGTTCCAGCATCCATTGCCGGTACGTTTTGCCGTCCGGCTCCGTTTCAGTGACGTGCACCGTCGGCACATGTGACTGCTGCGCAATCTTCAGCATCCGTTGGGTTGACGTGTCGCTGGCCTGGCTATTGTAAATCAGTACCTTCACCTGCCGCGTCCTCAGGTCGCGCTCGAAGGCGGCGACATCGGCTGCGCTGGGCTCAGTCTCGTTCATTGCCGCAAGCTGGAAACGTTCGTTGCGCATCGTCAAGCCGATAGCCTCGGCCATGTAGCCGAACACGGGTTCCGTCGCGGTCACCGGTGCGCCTTGATAACGTTGCTTCAGTGCGGCGATTTTCTCATCGATTGGCTTGAGCGAGTCGATGAATTGTGTCAGCCGGATAGCATAGTCGGCCTTGTGTGCTGGGTCCGCCTGCATGAGGAATGCACTGACCGCACGCGCTACTGCCGGCATGGTCGCGGGCAGGTACCACAGGTGCGGATTGTCGCCCGGTTTCTTGCCGACCAGCTCGGCGGCGACGATCGCGGTGCGCGGCTGGCGGCTTGCACGCGAGCCGGCGAGCAGCTTGGGCAACCATGGATCGTAGTTCGCGCCGTTGTAGACGACCAGTTGCGCTGAGGCGAGCGCCCGCGCGGTCTTCGGGCTGGCTTCGAACAGGTGCGGATCCTGATCGGGGTTGCTCAGGATGCTGGTGACCGACACATGCGGGCCACCCAGCGCCTGGACCAGTTCGCCATAAAAATTCTCGGCTGCGACGACTTGGATTGTCTGGGCGGCTGCAGCGTGTACGGGTGCGGCGAGTAGCGGCAGGCAGAGGGCGATCGATGCAGCAACGGTCGCGACAAGGCGTTTCATCAAACGGCTCCGGATAGGCCCGCGACGCGGCGGACCGGGATCGACGAAGGGCCCGCTCCGACGGTGGCCGGGCGCGGGCGTGCTGGCGTCATCGCACGAGAGTAGATGATATAACATAACGTTTGATGCGGCGGTATAACATAACAGTGCACCGGCGCCGCTCTCCTCATGTCAGGGGCCGTGGCGAGCATGTTTTCGGGGGACGTCGATGCTGAACGAAATGCTGGCTTCTGCTATTGTCCCAGGCATGCAGATCATTCTTTCCGTATCCCACCTTTCGAAGACGTATGCGTCCGGATTCCGGGCGCTGCACGACATCAACCTTGATATCCGGCGTGGCGAGATCTTCGCACTGCTCGGACCGAACGGTGCGGGCAAGACGACGTTGATCAGCATCATCTGCGGCATCGTCAATCCGAGCATGGGCCGCGTGATGGTCGATGGCCATGACATCATCACCGATTATCGCGCCGCACGTGCGACCATCGGGTTGGTGCCGCAGGAGTTGACCACCGACACGTTCGAATCGGTCTGGGGCACGGTCTCGTTCAGCCGCGGCTTGTTCGGCAAGCCGGCCGATCCTGCGCATATCGAAAAAGTGCTCAAGGCGCTGTCGCTCTGGGACAAGAAAGACAACAAGATACGCACGCTGTCCGGCGGCATGAAGCGGCGCGTGATGATCGCCAAGGCGCTGTCGCACGAGCCGCGTATATTGTTCCTGGATGAACCGACCGCAGGCGTGGACGTCGAATTGCGGCGCGACATGTGGCGACTCGTGCGCTCGTTGCGCGACAGCGGCGTGACGATCATACTGACCACGCACTATATCGATGAAGCGGAGGAGATGGCTGATCGCATTGGCGTGATTCGCAACGGTGAGATCATGCTTGTCGACCAGAAGGCCGAGTTGATGCGCAAGCTCGGCAAGAAGCAGCTCACGCTGCAGCTGCACACGCCGTTGCAAAGCGTGCCGCAGCAGCTTGCCCCTTATCGGCTCGAGTTGGCGCGCAGCGGCAACGAGTTGATCTACACTTATGACGAGCGCGCCGAGCATGCGGGCATCATCGAGTTGCTGCGCGCGCTGGATGACGCGAATATCGCGTTCAAGGACTTGCAGACGACACAAAGTTCGCTCGAAGATATCTTCGTGAGCCTCATGGAGGCGCGCCGCGAACCACAACGACGGGAGGCGCAATGATGAATGTGTATGCGATCCGTGCGATCTACCGCTTCGAAATGGCGCGCACCTGGCGCACGTTGATGCAGAGCATCGTGTCACCGGTGATTTCGACGTCACTGTATTTCATCGTGTTCGGTGCGGCCATTGGCTCGCGCATCCAGCATGTCAACGGCGTGAGCTATGGAGCATTCATCGTACCCGGACTGATCATGCTGTCGCTGCTCACGCAAAGCATCTCAAACGCGTCGTTCGGCATCTACTTTCCGCGTTTCACCGGGACGATCTACGAGTTGCTGTCCGCGCCGGTGTCGTATGTCGAGATCGTGATCGGCTATGTTGGCGCGGCCGCGACCAAGTCGATCATGCTGGGGTTGATCATTTTCGCGACAGCCCATCTGTTCGTGCCGGTCCAGGTCAACCATCCGGGCTTCATGCTGTTGTTTCTACTGCTGACCGCGTTCACATTCGCGCTGTTCGGCTTTATCATCGGCGTGTGGGCCGACAACTTCGAGAAGCTGCAGGTTGTGCCGCTGCTGATCATCATGCCGCTGACGTTTCTCGGCGGCTGCTTCTATTCGATCGACATGCTGCCGCCATTTTGGCGCACGGTGGCGCTGTTTAACCCGGTTGTGTATCTGGTCAGCGGGTTTCGCTGGAGTTTCCAGGGCGAGGCCGACGTGCACATCGGCGTATGCGTGGGCGTGACACTCGCATGCCTGGCGGTGTTCGTGGCGATCGTCGCATGGATCTTCAAGACCGGGTACCGTCTGAAGAGTTGAGTATGCCGGCGCCAGCCTGCCCGTCGCGCGCGTTCCACCATCCCCCGCCCAGCGCCTGGAACAGCGCGGCCGTATCGGCATAGCGCGCAGCCTGTGCCTGGGCCAGGTTGATGACGGTTTGTTGATATTGCCGTTGTGCGTCTAGTAGGGCGAGGTAGCCGACCGAGCCCAGCCGGTACTGGTCGCGCGTGAGCGACAGCGCGTCGCGCGCGGCATGCCATGCGTCGGTTTGCGCGCGCAGTTTGCTGGCATCATGGTCCAGTGCGCGCAGTGAGTCAGCCACGTTCTGGAACGCAAGCAGCACGATTTCCCGATATTGCGCGTGCGCTTGCTCGAGTGCCGCCACCGCGGCGCGACGCTGGGCGCGCAACTGTCCTCCACGAAATAGCGGCTGGGTTAGCCCCGCACCGACGTTCCATAGGGTATTGGCCGCCCGGAACACTTGCGCCGGCGTCAATGCCTCGGCGCCGAGGCTGCCGCTCAACGTCAGGTGCGGGTACATCGCCGCTGTGGCCACGCCCACTTGCGCGCTGGCCTGATGTAGCAGCGCTTCCGACGCGAGGATGTCGGGCCGTTGGCGCACCAGTGCCGACGGCACGCTGACAGGCAACGTGATAGGCAGCGTGAACATGTCCAACCGGAACTCGGGCAACTCGGCGTCGCTTGGCAGCTTGCCGGCCAGGATCGCCAACTGGTGACGCACCTGGTCAAGCGATTGTTGCAATGGCGGCAGGTTCGCTCGCGTCTGAGCAAGTTGGGTTTGTTGCGCGAGCACGGTGGTGCGCGCCACGCCGCCGAGCTCGAATTGCTGTTGCAGCACGGTGAGTTGGTCGTGCTCATGCGCGGCAATCTGCACAGTGGCTTCGATCTGTGCGCGCAGCGACGCCTCGCGCACGGCGGCCGTGACGATGTTCGCGGTGAGCGCCAGATAGGCGGCTTGCAACTGGTAGTCCTGGTATGCGACCTGCGCCTGCAGCGATTCGAGTTCGCGCCGCGTGGCGCCGAACAGGTCAAGGTTGTACGAGACGTCGATCGATGCGTTGTACAGGTTCAGCACCTGCGACAAGCCCGGTTGGCCGAACGTGATGCCATTGATCCTCTGGCGCCGGCCGCCAAGCTGCGCGTCGATGCCGGGCAGCCGCTTCGCGCCTGCTTGCGCCGCATAATTCTCACGCGCGTGGCGCAGTGCCGCCTGGGCCGATGCGACATTCGGACTGTCGGCCAGCGCCTGGCGGATCAGCGTGTCTAGTGACTTGCAGCGGAACAATGACCACCATGCGGCGGGGATGTCCTCGCCCGGCGCGAAACGCTGCGCGGCGCCCGACTGGCCCGTGCTCTGCTCAGTGCGCTGCGGCATCAGCGAGCGCGTGTAACGATCAGTCTGTGGAGCGTCGGGGCGGCGAAAATCGGGGCTTGCCATGCATCCGCTCAGCGCCGCGCACGCGAACAATAGCGCCTGCATCCTGTAGCGAGGCCGTGCGTGGCGTGCCCGCGTACGGCTGGTGCCGGACCCAACCTCGATCATCGAACCCCCGTCGTAAAAATCCACTGTAGCGTAGCACGGCGGCAACGGGGCAGGGCGCGCCACCGCCGATGAAATCGGCGGTTTAGCCGTCAAACTACGAAGATTGGTCTTCCTGAACGGTGGGCGCCGCCAATAGGGTAAGCGCTTCGCTCAGATGACCGAATCCCACGGCGCGGAAAGCCGCATCGCGCAGTTGATGATACCGACCATTGAGTAGGTCTGCGGGAAGTTGCCCCACATCTCGCCGGTGACCGGATGCGTGTCTTCTGATAGCAATCCGAGATGGTTGCGCGCCGCCAGCATCGCTTCGAAGATCGCGCGCGCCTCTTCACGACGGCCGATCCTGGCCAGCGCGTCGATGCGCCAGAATGTGCAGATGTTGAACGCGGTTTCCGGCTTGCCGAAGTCGTCCGGTGCTTCATAGCGCCGCATGTAGGGCCCATCGCACAGCGAGCGCTCGAGCGCATCGACAGTGGATACGAAGCGGGGATCCTTCGGGTCGATCATGTTGACTTCGGCCATGAGCAGCACGCTCGCGTCCAGGTCCTGGCCACCGACACTTTCGGTAAACGCGCCGCGTGCCTCGTTCCACGCGTTATTCAGCAGATATTCGCGGATCGCGTCGGCGCGCCCGCGCCACAGCATCTCGCGCTCGGGCAGCCCGAGCGTATGCGCGATCTTTGCGAGCCGGTCGCAAGCGGCCCAGTTCATGAGTACCGACGACGTATGGATGCGCGCGCGCGAGCGTAGCTCCCACATGCCGGCATCCGGCTTCGTATAGATTCGGTAGGCATTCTCGCCGACGGCCTCCAGGTGCTCGAACTCGAACAGGCCGGCCGGGCGTATTAGGCGCCGGTCATGGAAAGCCTGTGTCGCCCCCAGGATGATGTTGCCGTACACATCATGCTGGAAGTGCTCGTGCGCCTGGTTGCCCACGCGCACCGGCGCGTGGTCGCGGTATCCGCCCAGATGCTCGATGATTGACTCTGGCAGCGACGCTTCCAGGCCGATGCCGTACAGCGGTTTAATATGTCCGCCCTTGGAGCGCAGCACGATGTTGCGCAGCCAGCGCAGGTAGTCCTCCATCGTGCCGACTTCGGACAGACTGTTCAGCGCACGCACGACGAAAAATGCATCGCGCAGCCAGCAATAGCGGTAGTCCCAGTTGCGGCTGCTGTTCGGCGCCTCCGGGATGCTGGTGGTCATCGCGGCGATGATCGCGCCGGTATCCTCGAATAGTGACAGCTTCAGCGTAATCGCCGCGCGAATCACTGCGTCCTGCCACTCCAGCGGTATCGCGAGCCGGCCGGTCCATGTGCGCCAGTATTGGATCGTGTCCTGCTCGAAATCGCGCGCGGTGTTCTCGATGCCCGTGGCCAGCGTCTCGTCCGGCCCGAGGATGAAGTTGGCCTCGCGATCGAGCAGGAACTGCTGTTCCGCGACGATGTAGGACAACGGCGCGTCGGTCGTGAGCCGCAGCGTTTGCGCGGGGCCGACATAGCGGATGTGGTGGCTGCCGTGCGTGATCGTCGGTGGCAGCCGGCCCCAGTCAAAACGCGGACGCAGCCGTACCGTGACGCGCACCGCGCCTTGCAGCGGCTTCACGCGGCGCACCATCGTCGTGGGGCGGAAATAACGCCCGCGCGAGTAAAAGCGCGGCGCGAAGTCGGTGATCTCGATACCCTGCCCGTTCGTGTCGTACAGGCGCGTGCGCAGCACCGCGGTGTTCGGCTCGTAGAACTGCTCGCCATGCACATAGTTCTCGAGTTCGATGCTCCACAGGCCAGCGTAGTCCGAGGTGTCGATGAGTGCATTGAAGACCGGATCGCCATCAAAGCGCGGCAAGCAGCTCCAGACGACGCAGCCCATCTTGTCGATCAGCGCGCTGAACGCGCAATTGCCGATGACGCCGACATCGAGCGAGCGATGAGGGGCGGCACGCAGGGGGAGCGTCGGGGATGACTCGGTGGAGAACGGGATCATCGCGAAATACCTCGGCGTTCTAAGTTGGGATGAAGCAGGCGCGTGCACGGCGCGTGGCTCAACTATGGCCGCACCGTGCACGGCGCGCAGCGTGCAGTCTGCGCCAGCCCCGCGGTGTCGCGCAAGGTTGAACGCACGTCGGTTGCGAAATCGACACGCACGATTCGCGATGCGGAACGCAACGCACCGAGCACGAAGGCGCTGCTGGCCACGCGTGAGCGCGCAATATCGCGCGGCACGCCCGGGCGCAACCTCCCGATACGTCGCGCCTATTTCGATACGCCGTGCCTGCCGTGAGCGGCGCAATGCGCAAGCATTCAAACTGATGCAGGCGGATCATCGCCGATGTGACCGGCTATCCGGTCGTCACGATCGAGCAGGAAGTCGAGACTGCGCTTGGTGCGGCATGGCTCGCTGGCCTGGGCGCCGGGTGTGGATGCGCGACAACTCGATGGGTGGCAGGGTTACGCTGCGCGCGCGCCGTGCCGGACCCCGCGCGGCGTGCGTGCTATGTCCAACTGCTCGGCGTATACTCATCGCTGTGCCCGTCACTGAGGGGGGCGATGCCCCGGCTGTGCGACATCGGATAGATGGGGCCCGCACGGTCCGCTAGATTGAGCCGACCGAGTCAAACACCGGGCCTTGTACGTACCGCACATCGTATTGCTGTAGCAACTCGAACTGCGCCTCGTCCATAACGTGCGTGAAGATCAGCGGAATCTTCCGCCGGCTGGCGTAGCTCACCCGTGGCTTGACCACTGCATCGCGCAACGCCGAGCCCGAGTTCATCGTGATGAAGTCCAGCCGCGCCATGTCCGACACTGACTAACAGGATCTGACCGGCATTGGGCAGGTTGCCCGCGACCTTGAAGCCATAGCTTTAGTAGCTTTTTGTCAAGTGGCCAAGAAACGTGCGATGCGCAACGGCCGCCTCCGGCAGCTCGATGACCACACGCGCCGGATTTAAGCCGAGCGACACGAGCACGGTCGAGAAATGGCGTCCGTGGTCGTACTTGACGCTCTTCAATAACCGTTCGTGCACGTTCAGGAACAGCAGGCCGCCGCAACCCTTGTTGCTGTACCTGCGCGCGTCCGGCCTCCGTGGTGTCGACCTAAACTTGCAGGTGACGCTGTGCGTCACGGGGGTTCAGCGAGCCGTTGAAGTGGGCGGACGGCTCGACGCGCACTTTTCTCGATGACGGCGATGACCTGGTTCTGATCGGATAGTGCCAGGGCGACGGGTACCGGATCGGTTTCGGCCGTTTTAGTTAGTAGCACGGTGCTGCCGGCGTTGAAGATTGACTGACGCGGCCGCGCCGAGCGGCATGCCGCCGGTCGCGCGCCGGCGCGCCGGGCACTCGAAGGTCGCGGATACCGGGGGCTTCTGCTCGGGCTGGCAAATCGGGCGGTTCACCGGCGCTTTTTTAATCTTGCGTCGCGGCCTGCGCAGCGCGTTGTTCCCACAGATGCGCACAGATGAACATGACGACGCCGGCGAACAACACGCCGACCAGCGCGTCGGGGCTGATCGTGCGCATCAGCGCGCCAGCAATCATCGGCCCAAAGCAACTCGCCACGCTCCACGATGCGCCGATCAACGAACTGGCGGTGACCAGCGCCGGGCCGCGAAAACGTTCACCAATCGCCGCCAGCGACAACGTGTAAACCCCGCCCGCAGCTGCGCCGAGCACGATCAGCACAGGCCAGCGCAGCCATGGCTGCGCGGCGATCATCGGCAATGTCGGCAGCAGCAGCGCCACGACCAGCGCGGCGCCCAAGTGCACGCGCGCTCGACCGATGTGATCGGCCAGCCATCCAAGGGCAAACGCGCACACCGTATCGCCAAGCAGGATCGCGGAGCCGAACACGACGGCCACTTCCGTTGCGACGCCATGATGAATCGCGAACAACGGCAGCAGCGACAAAGCTAGTGTATCGAATAGCGCAAAAAAGCCCGCACCGACCACCAGTGCTGGCATGCGTGGTAATACCGTTTGCCAGGCGCCATGGGGTTCGTCGTCGGCCGGGCCGATGTCGCGGGCGATGCGCATCATCCACAGGCCCGGCAGCGCCAGCAGGAAGATCGCGCCGCACAATGCAAAACGCCATTCCGGGTAGTCGGCGATCATGCGGACCAGTAGCGGACCAGCCATTTGGAACAGTGTGAAATTGGTCGCGTACAGCGCGACGATGCGCCCACGCGATCGATCGTCGGCGAGCTGGTTTACCCAGGCCTCGGTGATCGTGAACAGCAGCATCAACGCGGCGCCAGCAATCGCCCTCAGGAGCGTCCAGGCAACGAGGTTGACCGTCAATTGCATTGCCAGCGTCGCGATCGACGTTATCCACACCGTGCCGATGATGGCGCGCCGCGCGCCGATACGCGACGTGATGCGCGACGCGAATGGCACAATCGCGATACCGCCGCCCGCCTGGGCGGCGGTCAGCATGCCGATCACGTGCGAGCCATAGCCGGCCTGCATTAACGCCAGGGCGGTCAGCGGCAGCGTGGCGCCGATGCCTAAACCAACAACGGCAACGCTGGCGATCAACGCGAAGAAGTCGCGTGTAAAGATAACTTTCATTCGTAATATTATGGGGCCGGCGCACCCATGGCGGCGGACCCGTTGTCGTGACGCCGCGCCTGCGGGTGATCGCACCAGGCGGCGCGGCTTGTCTAGGTGCTCAAAAGCGTGTCAAGCAGGCCGGCGCATGCTGCTCCACACTGTAGGGCCAAGCTGCCAGTCCAAGTGCACCGAGCGCGATCGCGGTGCCCACGTAGGGCAGCCAACATAGTGGCCAGCCCACGCCAATCGTGGCGCCGCCCAGCCATGCGCCGCTCGCATTGCCAAGGTTGAACGCTCCCTGGTTCAACGTCGAAGCGAGGTTGGGGGCCGCGCTCGCCCGTTCGACGATCAGCATCTAAACCGGCGGTACCACACGGCGAAGGACAGGTTACCCCAGACGAACACGGTGGCGATGGCCGCCGCTGAAAGCTTGATTGTGAACGAGAAAACCGCCAGCGCACACGCAACGCCGACCAGCGCGTATCCAGACACCAGCATGCCAGCGGTCGGAATCGATACGCGCAGGTCGCGCGCCACGTCCGGCAGTCATCCCATGATCACGAACTCGGTGGTACCGATGCCGAAGGCGGCAATGGCGGGGGCAACGAGCGGCAAGGGCATGGGCAGGCTTCGTGGTGGGGAACCGTGGTTCGGGGCGCGCGGGATGTGCGTGCACGCAGGCCGTGAAGCGCCATCTTACTGTATCCGGGAAAACCCTGCTGCCGGACGCCGTCGATCGCGATGGCCGTTTTGTGCGAAAGCCACAATGGGCGGCGGAGCCGGCAGATACCACAAGAAAGGAAAGGTGTATGCCGTTTTTCAACGGTGCCGCGGGTGGCCAGGCGCGGGCCGGACAGGAAAGGTGCGATGCCCGCCGCACGCGCACTCATGTCACCGTATTCGATGGCCATCGCTCTCGCTGCTCGCGAATTCGTATCTGCACTGCCTCTGGCTCCAAATATTGGGCTCGTGCCGTTGCCAGGACACCGCGGATTCGATCGTGACAGGCGGAGGTTTGCCGCCGGGGGTGCCGACCCGTACCCTGGCCTGAACGCGAAGCCGATGCGCTGGCCGAGTACCGCGGTTATCATGGTGACGCCGACGAATGTCTATCGCAGGGTGACACGGATTGACGCGGCGACATGGTGTGCCGGACGCGGTCCGCGTCCGGCCGCAGGCGTCGCCGGTCAACTGACGCGCCATTCCCCCGTCGCAAAAGGCCATGGCGCCGCTGGACGCGATGCCGGTTGCGCCGTGGCGTGCGGGCTCTTCGTGCTGCTGATCGAGCCGCTCGCATTGTCGCGTGTGACCATCGCATCGGCCGGGTGCTGTCGTTCTGACGTGCCGCAGCCGATGTCGCGCTGCGATGCATGGCAGGCTTGCTCGGCGTCATAGCCACTGTCGCCAGCCTGGCCGTAGTGTGCGCAGACAAACTCGACGAATGCGCGTGTCTTGGCCGCCATGTATTGCCGCTCCGGGTAGACCACGGACAGCGTCGTCTTGCTGTCCAGGATCTCGCAGTCGGGCAATAGCTGGACCAGCTTGCCGCTGGCCATGTCACGCTCGACCACGTGCTGCGGCAGCAACGCGATGCCCATGCCGCCGACAGCCGCGGCGCGTAGCATCTGCGCGTTGTTGACCACGTAGACCGGCTCGGGCATCGCTAACTGATTCGGTGCCATGCGCATCGCGCAGGTGCCAAAGCCGGCTGCGGTCACTGTGCGATTGCGCCAGCAACGACAGCGCAGGCAGGTCATTCGGCGCTTGCGGCGCGGCGTGCTCGAGCAGGTAAGCCGGCGAGGCGACGATCAACGACGCGCAAGAACTCAGGACCTGGCAGGAGAGTCCATTGCCCGGTGCCACCGTGGCTTGCACCAGGCCAACGTCGTAGCTGTCGCCGAGCGCGTCCACGGCCTGGTCACCTAGTGTGACGTGTAAGCGGATTCGCGTATGACGCTGGCGGAACCCTTCGGCCAGTCCGATTAATTCGTCGCCAAGCGATGCCGAAGCGGCGACGCGCAACGTGCCACGAGGCTCGTCGTCACCGTTGACCACGGTTGCTTCGATGAAGTCAAGTTCCTCGAGCAGTCGACGACAACCCTGTAGGTAAACGTATCCTGCCTCCGTCAACGACACATTGCGTGTCGTGCGATTGATGAGCCGCGTGTTCAGGTGGGCTTCCAATGTCGCGATCGAACGCGTGACCAGGGCATTGGAGACATTCAGTTGCTGTGCCGCGCGCCGAAAACTCTGTGTTTCCGCGACCCGGGTGAACACGCGCATGGCCTGGATCTGATTCATTCTGAGCTCGTGGTCGAGAAAATTATGTTTGACAGCCGATTGTTTTTCCCATATTAAAGTTGCCCGGCCTTCGGTGTTCCGTTGGGGAAATCCATTCGGGATCTCACACAGTTTATAGAGGATTGCGCAGCCCAAGCAAACGGGGCGCGACAAAAATCGACAATTCGTATGCGGATTGCATCAACGCGTGGACGTACCCTCAGCGCGTAATGCACTCCGATATCACGTTATCCCCCCCAGTATCGCGGCACTTTCATGCAGCCGCGTTCCCGTACACGGGGTGGAGGCAACCTCGGCGTTTTGTGCAAGCTATTTCAAAAGCGTCAACAGGCACGCGCAATTGTGTTCCGTTGTTGCATTCAATGAGTAACCGTCTGCATACACCGCCATTGGCAGACGCCTAAGATGAATATCTTCACCGGCTCGCCCGGCTTGACTACTTTATCGTGATGCAGCCGACGATTGGCCACGGTCGGAAAACAGTTTGCGCCTATAACGCCTCGCTTTGTTTCGACTTATATCGGTGGCCTTGTGCTGCAGGATTGCTGGAGTCTAAAGATACAGCGGTCATGCATTTTTGGGGAATATTGTATTGGTATGTTCGGTCGTTTTAGTTTTTTGATTTCGATATTCGTGTCAATTGGAAAGTTTTTTGCTATATTGTTTCAGTCTTGTTTTCTGCTGGCGCGATGGAGCCGGCGTTCCTCGAAGCTGTTCAGCTAGACCGGCGACGCGCTCCAATGTATTTTGCGGGTACGTGCCATACAATACTTGGCATGGCGGCGACCGCGGCAAACAAATAGACTGATTCATACTCGAAGTTGCCGGCGATCAGTCCAGCTGAAGGTTCGGTGATGCCCAGCGACAAATCAAGGAACACGCAATAGGCGGACAACGCCGCCCCGCAGTTGGCTGCTGGCATGAGCGTACCGTACCACCGGTCGATGCACGATCGTACGCGTCCAGAACGTACTGCCGGCGGGGCTCATAGTCATCGTGCTCGTGTCAGGGGCGCGGGTTGCACCAAGCGGATCGCCGCCCACACCGCCAACGCGCGGATCACGAGTATCGGCGATACGGTGACGACCCGCTGGTGCCACGATACACATGCACGTAGCGGGCGAGAAAGCGGAGTGCTTGCAGGCGATTGCGTTCGCCGGGGCGGTCGGGCGGTATTCTCGAGGGCGCTCGTTAGGGTTTCGCGGGGGCATGCTGTCGCCATTGGGAGGCCGCCGCGCCGGCATCGCAGTGATGATAGCGTGCCACCGCCGGCGTGCGTCAGGCCGCTATTGGATGCGGGTCCTATCAGTCAGCGGTGTCGATCCGCGCACCATGCTTGACCTTGGGGCCGCGCGGCGCTGGCGACCACGTCGGACGCTGTGTTGCACCGCCATCGACGATCACGATATAGCGCCCGGCCCAGCGCGATGCCTCGCGATCCGGCTTAAGCACCCACAGGAGGTGGCCTTCCCGAATGCGCGTCTCATAGTCAGCGTCCAGTATGCCGTAGTGATCCAGAAACGTATTAAGCGTGCCCGGGATTCGGATACAGCCTTTCGAGTGCCGCATGCCGAGTAGCGATTCGAGCCGCTCGGGATCGGTAGCGTGCATTTGCAGCCGCATCTGGCTCGTTGCACGATGACCCCAGCCACGCTGTGCCTGCGTCCATCCGAGGTCGTAGATTCGCTGGTCGCGCGCGCCATAGCCGCGAATGCCATTGTCGTTCAACGTGCCTTCGGCGCGAAAGTCCATGTTGTCCGGAGTATGCCGGAACACCCCGAGTGGCGTGATGAAATGGTCATAGCGACCCGGCATGCCGGTGGAAATAGGCGATGCACCGATCACCTGCCAAGGGTCCGACGACGCTTGACGCCACATCAGCATAAATGCTTGTACGAACGGATTGCAGTCCACGACGGCGACGAATTCGCTTGCCACGTCGGGCAAGCCGGCTTGGCTGAGCGCGTTCTGCAGCAGTTGTCCATAGTGCGCTTGGGCAGCGGCGGGTACCGATAGGGTGAGGTCGACAGTCTGCGCATACAGTTTTCGATAATCGAGCGCGGAGGGCACAGGGGTATAGCGTGGCAGGATGGGGGGAGCGGGCGGCGGCGCGTGGGTGGCCGAGGCCGTAGGTTGGACCGGTGGCCGCGCGGGTGACGGAGCCGGCGTTTGCACTGGAGCCGGCATTGAGGACGAGCCAATGGCAGACGATTGCCTTGGGGCAGTTGGTTGACCCGAGGCCGAGGGTGAGCCTAAGGCGGCGGATGAGTTGGAGGCAGCCGATGAGCCCGGGCCAGCCGATGAGTTCGGGGCAGCCGATGAGCTGGGGGCGGGCGATGCGACAGGTATGGACGCTACTTCGATGATCGATTTGACTGTTTCGACGGTCGATGGCGCGGCCGATCTCGGCCACGACGCAGGTTCGGCCGCCGTTGCGCCGACGCTTGCGTCGGACTGCTGTGATGAGCTCACCGCCGGCATCGGTGTCCAAAGCGTCAGCGCAATCCATGCGAGCGCGAGCATACGGCCGTGTGGCAATCTGACTGAAGCGCAGTCGAACTGAGCGCGGCCGCAAGCCGGGAGCTGTGCGTTGTGCGTTGATCGATGGTGAATAGGGGATGGATGGTGTGTTTTTTGCATCGCCGATAGACCGTGCCGCACCGTCGGAGTTCGCGTTACCTGCCGGCGTGCCGCTAGGTACGCGGCGGCGCCCAATCCCAAGGTGCCGGAACGCAGCGGCGGCGCAGACGTGGCCGACGTCAGCCCGAATGCCGATATAGGCAGCGATGGACCACCCCGGCAAGTCCGCACAGGTCTCGTCGATGACGTCTACGTGTGCATTGCGTATGGCGCACTCGACAGTGGCTCGACAGCAGTGCGCGGCCCCGATAGAATCGCGGTCCCGCGATCTCCGACGGCCTGCCGCAATGGACTATCAGGCGATCCTTCATAAAATCCAGCACGACGTCACGCCGTGGCTCGGCAAAGGCCGCGTCGCGGACTATATTCCCGAGCTTGCCAAGGTCGATCCGTCGCATTTCGGCATGGCAATCGTCACGTTGCGAGACGAGGTCTTCTGCGTCGGCGACGCTTGGTTTCCATTCTCGATCCAGAGCATCTCGAAATTGTTCGCGTGCACCCTGGCCTTCCAGTTGCAAGGTGATGCGTTGTGGCAACGCGTCGGCCGGGAACCCTCGGGCAATGCGTTCAATTCACTGGTGCAACTCGAGCATGAGAACGGGGTGCCGCGTAACCCCTTCATCAATGCAGGCGCCTTGGTTGTCACTGACGTGCTGTGCCGACGTTTCGTCCAGGCGGAAACAGCGCTCGTGCAATTCATGCGTCGTCTGGCCGGGCGCTCGGATATTGACTACAGCGCCCATGTCGCGGAATCGGAACTCGCGCATTCGGACCGAAATCGCGCGATGGCGCATTTCATGAAGAGCTTTGGTAACCTGCAGATGTCAGTGGACACTGTGATCGACGCGTATTGCCGGCAGTGCGCTATCGAAATGAACTGTGTCGACCTGGCCAGGGCGGTTTTATTCCTGGCCAACGGTGGCGTGGTGCCGCACAGTGGCGAGCGCGTGCTCGGCGCGAGCCCGGCGAAACGATTGAGCGCATTGATGCTCACCTGCGGTACGTACGATGCTGCCGGGGACTTCGTCTACCGCGTCGGATTGCCCGCCAAGAGCGGCGTTGGTGGCGGCATTGTTGCAGTATTGCCAGGGGAGCTCGGCATCTGCGTGTGGTCCCCTGCACTGGACGCGAACGGCAATTCACTGGCCGGCATGCAAGCGCTCGAGTGGCTGACGACGCTCAGCGGACGGTCGATATTTTGACGCGTCGCGCAGGCCTGGCGCGGGCGGCGCTCATGCTGCGGCAGCGGGAATGCATCGCGTTGGATCGCCGGTACGTTTCGGGCGGCGCTGATACTGCGATGACCTATAAGGATGGCGGGGCAGCCGTTGCCACCGTGGAGCTTGGCGCCGGAGCGGATGCTGATGCTTGAGAGGAGGGCGCCAAGGGCGATGAGGGTGCCGGAGCCGACGCCGACGCGGGTGCCGTGTTAGACATTACGGGGGACACCGAGGCCCGGGTCGATACTGGCGCCGGCATGGATGTAGAGGTTGGCGCTTGAGCGGGACGGGCACCCTCGTTGGAAGCCGGGACTGCGACGGCGTCCGACGCCGCGGTAGAGCCTGATGCTGGCGCGAGTTTTTGTGTTGCTTCAGCCGACGCGGCAGCCGCGTCGACGCCTGTGCTGGCCGAACGGGCCCGCAATGGCATGGCCGACGGAGTCGGCACCACGGACGTGCTCATCTTGAGCGGGGCGTCGGCTGGAGTGGCGGCGGGTTCGGGCAGCGGCGCAACCGGTTCCTTCTGGGCGGCCTTGGCGGCAGCCCGGCCGTGCAATCGCGGATCGATCTTCAGGAAGTGGTCAACCAGGTTGAAGAAGCGCTCGTAGAAGACTCCGGCCGGGAGCGAGCAAACTCGCCACGATCATCATGCACGTGCGTCGAAACAGTCGGGATCGGATCTGCATGGCGTAATGGATTCGGGGCGGCCAATCTCGCGGCACGTCCACATCTGCGCAGCATGAGTGCACACGCCTGGCCTGGACGCGCCGCTGTGCGCATGGCTCAATATGCTGGTCGCTCTGCTCTAGCAAGTGCCGCAGCGGGGCGCAGGCGCTGCGCCCTGTCGTGGCCAGCCCGTTATATATAGTTTCGTTTCGACGGAAGGCATTGATGACGTTCTATCGCTGGCCTTGTACGCACTCGGTGCCGCGTCGTGCGATCCGCGCACGTATCGCGCATCCGGTGTTCTGGAGGGTGCCTTCCGCTGATACTTCTCAGGTACGACGGCAGCCGGTGGCATTGTACTGATTAGCCTCGCATCGACGTGTCTAGTGGCATGTCAGCCTAAGGTCGTTAATCGGCTAGGGTCGTACCGCGACGAGCCGCATAAAAGGCTCGACGTGCATCGTTGCGGTGCTGTGGGTGACGTGTGTGATTACGATACGGGTTGTCGTGAGTGCGTAACGGCGCGTCGTGCCTGCCATGCTATTGTGATTAATAATGCAAATGATTATCATTATAATTATGGGTGTTCGTACCCCGTTCCAAGTGCCCGCGCTGCCCGGACGAGGGCTCTAGCGCGCCTTTTCGCCGCAACTCGTACGTATACTTTTCCATGACGCGTAACAAAAAGACTTATCGCTCTCTGCTGATCACCACTTTATTCGTCAGCGTCAAGCCGAGTTTTGCACAGAACGGGGTTGCGCAGCCCGTGCTGCCCACGATTGCGGTTAGCGCGCCAGCCGAGCACGGATCATACGATGCAAGCCGTTCGCGTACCGGGACTAAGACGGACATGCTTCTGATGGAGGTGCCGCAGACCGTCAACGTCGTGCCACGTGCGATGATCGATGACCAGAATGCGGTATCGATGCAAGACACGTTGCGCAACGTGCCGGGAGTCGGTTTTTCTGTTGGCGATGGCCAGCGCGACCAAATCACGATCCGTGGCTTTAACAGCCTCACGGACCAGTATGTCGACGGCCTACGCGACGACGCGATGTACTATCGCGACTTATCCAATGTACAGCGGATCGAGGTTTTAAAAGGACCGGCAGCGGTACTGTACGGGCGTGGCTCGGCAGGGGGCATCGTCAATCGTGTGCTGAAGCGGCCACAGGCCGAGCCAGTGCAGGATATCGGCGTGATGCTGGGTACGCGTGGCGAGCGTCGCGGTGAAATCGACATGGGCTGGAACGCGAACGATGCGGCCCGCTTCCGGATCACCGGCGCTGCTGAGAATTCACGTAGTTTTCGCGATCAATTCGCGTTGAACCGCCAAACAGTCGCGCCTTCGGCGCAATTCAAGCTGAGTCCGGATACGGTAGTGAATGTCGAGTTCGACTACCTACACGATCGCCGAACGTCCGATCAGGGTTTGCCTGCCTATATGGGGCGGCCGGTCGAAGTGCCGATCAACACTTACTACGGCTCTGCCGATGCGGCGAACAGCTCATACAATGACGTCTTGGCAAAAAGCACAACGGTGTCGCTTGATCACCGTTTCAGTAATTCGTTAGCCTTCCACGGCGCGCTGCGTGCCTATGATTTCTCACTGGAGCGGAAGAACTATGTCACGTTCCAGCCGATCCAGGCGGCTGTGCGTCCAAGCGTCACGCTCGACCAGACGACGCGTCAGCGGAGCGAGCATGGCGTTGATGGTGTATTGGAGCTGACGCAGCAAACGACGCTGCTTGGCCTGCGCCACGAACTGTTGTATGGGATCGAACTGTCGCAGCAGCAGAAATTCGACACGATCTATGGCGTATCGAAAGTGGCAACGTACAATCTGCTCCATCCACAGCTGATCGATTTACCCGGCGTGCCGGCCGGGAGGCCGGCACGCACGAATGCTGCGACGGTCGTTGGCCTGGCCGGCGTGTATGCACAGGATCTCATGACATTGACACCGCAGTGGAAGCTGCTCGCCGGCCTGCGCTTTGACTATTTGGATCAGATTCGCCACGACTACACGTCGTCCAACGTGAATCTTGCGCGTACCGACCGCGCGTGGAGTCCGCGCGTCGGACTGATCTACGAGCCGCTCGAGTGGCTGACGCTGTATGGCTCGTTCAGCCAGTCTTTCTCGCCGCTTGCGGATACGTTGATCAGTTCGGGTACGTTTGCCAATGGTGCAGCGCTGGCGCCGCAAAAGACCACCGCATACGAAGTCGGTTCGAAGTTCGACCTCGGTGGCAAGGCGACGGCTACCGTTGCGCTGTTCGACATGCGGCAGACGAACCAGCAAATCGGCGATCCGGCCAACCCTGGATATGCGCTGCCGATCGGCACTCAGCACGTACGGGGCTTGGAGCTGGGCTTTTCCGGCGAAATCGCACCGAAGTGGTCCGTCTACGCCGGTTATGCGTATTTGAACGGCACGGTTGACGGCTCGCCGCAGTCGACGGCGGCTGGGTTGGCGCTGGCCCGCAACACGCCGGGACTGATGCCGCGCCATAGCGCGAGCCTGTGGCTCAAGCGCGAGCTGCCCTACGGCTTTTACGCGGCCGCCGGCGCACAGTTCCAATCGGCGCGCTACGCATCGGCGAGCAATCAGGTCGCGCTGCCGTCGTTTACTGTATTCAATTTGGGCGCTGGCTATCGCAGTAAGAAAATGGATGTGACGCTGACGCTAGACAATTTGTTCGATCGCCGCTATTTCATCTCGGCGCATGGCAATGCTGATATGTTCAACCTGCCTGGCGAACCCCGTACGCTGACGGCCACGGTCAAGTGGCATCTGTAAGCGCGATGCTGTGCTCCAGGGAAAATTAGGGTTCTTGAAATAGTCTTCACCCGTCCATATAATTAGCACTCGCTGCACGTGAGTGCTAACAACCCGTGCCGCCAGGGTGCCTGGCTTGCCGGGCGCCAACGTTAAACAAGCGTTCTTCAGCCTGAAATACAAAAGGAGTGTGTATGAACCTTCGTCCTTTGCACGATCGCGTCATCGTCAAGCGTCTGGACCAGGAAACCAAGACTGCGTCGGGCATCGTGATCCCGGATGCAGCGGCTGAAAAGCCCGATCAGGGCGAAGTCCTGGCCATTGGCCCGGGCAAGCGTGACGACAAGGGCGCGCAGATCGCGCTCGACGTCAAGGTGGGCGACCGTGTGTTGTTCGGTAAGTATGCCGGTCAGACGGTCAAGGTCGATGGGCAAGAGTTGCTCGTCATGCGCGAAGAAGACATCATGGCGGTCGTCCAGAAGTAACGGTCGCGGTTCGGCTTTCCAAAGATTTCAAGGAGTTAGAAGATGGCAGCTAAAGACGTCGTATTTGGCGATTCCGCCCGTGCGAAGATGGTTGAGGGCGTGAACATTCTCGCCAACGCAGTGAAGGTGACGCTCGGTCCGAAGGGCCGCAACGTGGTGCTCGAGCGCAGCTTCGGCGGCCCGACGGTGACCAAGGACGGTGTGTCGGTCGCAAAGGAAATCGAGCTGAAGGACAAGTTGCAGAACATGGGCGCGCAAATGGTCAAGGAAGTGGCTTCCAAGACCAGCGACAACGCCGGCGACGGTACGACGACGGCGACCGTGCTCGCGCAATCGATCGTGCGTGAAGGCATGAAGTATGTCGCATCGGGCATGAACCCGATGGACCTGAAGCGTGGCATCGACAAGGCGGTTGCCGCCGCAGTCGACGAGTTGCGCAAGATCAGCAAGCCGTGCACGACGAGCAAGGAAATCGCGCAAGTCGGCTCGATCTCGGCCAACAGCGACACGTCGATCGGCGAGCGCATCGCTGAAGCGATGGACAAGGTTGGCAAGGAAGGTGTGATCACCGTCGAAGACGGCAAGTCGCTCGCCGACGAACTTGAAGTGGTCGAAGGCATGCAGTTCGACCGTGGTTACCTGTCGCCGTACTTCATCAACAACCCGGACAAGCAAGTCGCTGTCCTCGAGAATCCGTACGTGCTGCTGCACGACAAGAAGATTTCGAACATCCGTGACCTGCTGCCGGTGCTCGAACAAGTGGCCAAGGCCAGCCGTCCGCTGCTGATCATTGCGGAAGACGTCGAAGGCGAAGCGCTCGCGACGCTGGTGGTCAACAACATTCGCGGTATCTTGAAGACCGTCGCGGTCAAGGCGCCTGGCTTCGGCGATCGTCGCAAGGCGATGCTCGAGGACATCGCGATCCTGACCGGTGGCCAGGTCATCGCCGAGGAAACTGGCCTGTCGCTGGAAAAGGCCACGCTGCAGGAGTTGGGCCAAGCCAAGCGGATCGAAGTCGCGAAGGAAAACACGACGATCATCGACGGCGCGGGCGAAGCGAAGAACATCGAAGCGCGTGTGAAGCAGATCCGCACGCAAATCGAAGAAGCAACGTCGGATTACGATCGCGAAAAGCTGCAAGAGCGTGTCGCGAAGCTCGCGGGCGGCGTGGCGGTAATCAAGGTCGGCGCGGCCACCGAAGTCGAAATGAAGGAAAAGAAGGCGCGTGTCGAAGACGCGCTGCACGCCACGCGTGCCGCCGTTGAAGAAGGCATCGTGCCGGGCGGTGGCGTCGCGCTGATCCGTGCCCGCACGGCGATCGCCAGCGTCAAGGGCGAGAACGCCGACCAAGAAGCCGGCATTAAGATCGTGCTGCGTGCGATGGAAGAGCCGCTGCGCCAGATCGTGGCGAACGGCGGTGAAGAGGCGAGCGTGGTGGTCGCGGCCGTGGCGGCCGGCAAGGGCAACTACGGCTACAACGCGGCAAGCGGTGAGTACGGCGATCTGGTTGAGGCCGGCGTGGTCGATCCGACGAAGGTTACGCGCACCGCGCTGCAAAACGCTGCGTCCGTTGCGGGTCTGCTGCTGACGACTGATGCGGCGGTGTGCGAGCTGCCGAAGGAAGACGCACCGGCACCGGCTGGCATGCCGGGCGGCATGGGTGGCATGGGCATGGACATGTAATTCGGCTCGCGCCGGATGGAGTCCGGGCGGCGCCCCGTCGGGGGCGCCGTTCGCCCGATCCCTAAAAAACCCGCATCGCTACTGGTTGTAGCGATGCGGGTTTTTTTATAGTGTGCCGACTGCTGCCGCTAATCGCTGGTCAGGGCGGCCAGGACAGCACGGCGTTGGGTCCCGCGTGAACAGTAGCGGGCCGGGTCAATGGCGCAATGCGCCGGTTGGCGTGTTCGGCTCCGCAGCTGGCGGACTTTGTCCTTTGTCCGTGGTGCGGGCCCAGAAGAAGCGGTCCAGCATGTATCCGCCCATGCCCGGTCGATAAGCGTGCCGGATCGCCTGGTGCACGTACTCCTGCGCCTCACGCACCGCCTCGCCCGGGTCCTGGCCATTGGCGAGCAGAGCCGTGAGCGCGGCGCCCAGTGTATCGGCAAGTCCGATCAGCCGCTCGCCGCCGCGCTCCCATGCATCCTGCCGAACCTGACCTTCTTCGCTGAACAACGTGTTAAGCAGTTGCGAGGGCCGCGCGTCGGTGCATAGCACGTATTCGCAGCCCTGCCCGAGCAGATGAGTGATAGCACCGTCGAGCGTAATCGGATCGGCGTCGGAATCCGGCTGTGCCAATTGCACGAGCGTCGTCGGGTCTGCGATCAGCACCGTCGTCTGCGGCGCGAGCAGTTCCGCGATCGACTCGCGCAACTCGTCGCCGGCCAGCACGTGCTGCTCGTCGAGCGTGAAGTCCGGAACTAGGATCAGCGGCAGATCGTCATAATCTGCGACAACTTCGGCAATCGCGCTGACAATTTCGGCCCGCGTCGTCGCGCCGACCTTGAAAGCGGCAATTGGCATGTCCTCGAGCAGCATCCGGGCCTGCGACGCGACCGCCTCGGGGTCCAGGCCGGTCACGTCGCCGGAGGCCGCCGAATCGCGCACTGCATAGCCGGTCAACACCGACGCCCCATGGCAGCCAATGCTGGCCAGCGTGAGCAGGTCGGCCTGCAGGCCTGATGCGCCGGTCGGGTCTGACAGGCCAAAGGTGAGAACGATCGGAGGGGCGTCGCTGGACATGAAGGGCATGAAGCGTTACAGGGAGTGACGATGGCCGTGGCATGGGCGGCATGAACCCGCGTCACACGCTTCGAATCGACCAGCCGTGCAGCGTAGTCGTTGCTAAGCTGCATAGTCGTTGCTAGGCAGCGACGCGACGACAAGGTACCATCGTGTCTTTCATTGTAACGGATCACTCGCTCGACGCGGCAACAAGATGGAATACAAGAGTTGGATGTGCCTGATTTGCGGTTGGATCTACGACGAAGAAGCCGGTCTTCCGGAAGAAGGGATCCCGCCCGGCACGCGTTGGGAGGATGTCCCGATCAACTGGACGTGTCCCGAGTGCGGTGCACGGAAGGAAGATTTCGAGATGGTTCAAATCTGAACCACCGAGCGCTGACACGTTGCAGCGGTAGCGAGCGATGCGAATGCGCATCGATTGGCGGGCCCATGAAGTCCCGGCTGCTGCCCGATGGCTGCAGCCTTGCAACGATGGAGCCGCGCGGCGGCGCGGTGCCGAACTGTGAGGCCGTGCCCGGATACGTGATTTCACCTGCGCGTGCGGCGTGCGGTATAAGCACGCGCTGCTGTCGATGCTGCGAGCCTATGTCGACGACACGCCGGCGTTGCTTGAGTATGGGGGCGGCTATCTGGGCAGGTTGCAGGGTTGCATCGCGGAGTGAGTGTGTTCTGCTCCTTAAAACGTGTGGCGGCTGGCCGCCGGTGCGCTGCGCGCGTTTTAACGGCTGCAGGTTGGCAGCGATGTGGCGCAGGCCCATGCCAAGCGCGTGATCGCATGGTTACCTACTGCTCGCGCGCCCGGTAGCCGGCCCGCGCTGACCCGAGCCGGATAGGCCCGTCGCGGATCAATCCGGCGTGCGCATTCGATGACTTCCTGCAACGGGTCGATGCCGCAATGGACCAACTAGGCGAGGCCAGCGGCGTGGCACAGGCCTTTCCCATGGCGCCGATGCAGGTCTCGCCCCACGGCGCGAATGCAGGCCCTCGCTCCACGGTGCCGATGCGTATGCGGCGCTGGGTGCCGCGTAGGCGTCGTATCGGCTTGGCGCGCGGGCGTGGACGTTGGGCCTGGGCGGGTTGTCGAGCCTCGCCGCAGCGGTGGGGCTAGCGTGGCGACGCGTTTGCATGCCGCGATAGGCACGTTGGCTGCGTGATAGGCACAGGCACGCTGGCTGCGTCAACGGGTCATGCCTCGGGGCGGCCAGTGGTGCCGGCAAGTGTGCGGCAAACCTCGGGCGAGGCGCGCAAGCGGCGGTTGCACCAGATTGCCGCTGGCAGTCTGGTGTCCGATCCGGCTACCGTGTTGTTCGACCTGGCCCGTGCAATCAAAGGCAGTTGGCGCGTGGCCGGGCTATAGTGGAGTCGGCAAAGTGCCATCGTCGAAGTCGTTAGAGACCCTCGGGTCTTTGCTAAAATCCGAAACATGTCAAAGACCACTGATCGCATCAACCTGACCAACCAGTTCTTGATCGCCATGCCGAGCATGGCCGATCCCACTTTTTCCGGAACGGTGGTGTACCTCTGCGATCACAGCGAGCGCGGCGCGTTCGGGCTGGTGATCAACAGGCCGACCGATATCGACCTGCAGGCGCTGTTTTCTCGCATCGACCTGAAGCTGGAGATCGAGCCATTGTTGCACGTACCCGTCTATTTCGGCGGGCCGGTGCAGACCGAGCGCGGCTTTGTGCTGCATGAGCCGGTCGGCAGCGGCAACTATACGTCGTCGATGTCGGTGCCCAGCGGGCTGGAGATGACCACGTCGAAGGACGTGCTCGAAGCAGTCGCGAATGGCAACGGGCCCAAGCGCTTTTTGCTGACGCTTGGGCATGCCGGCTGGGGCGCAGGGCAACTGGAGGACGAGATTTCGAAGAATGGCTGGCTGAGTGTCGAGGCGGATCCAAAGATTGTGTTCGACGTGCCGGCCGAGCAACGTTTCAATGCGGCGCTCGCGCTGCTGGGCATCTCGGCGACGATGCTCTCCGGCGAGGCGGGCCACGCATGAGTACGGCGGCGGCCACGCTGCTCGCGTTCGACTACGGACACAAGCGTATCGGCGTGGCGATTGGCAACACGCTGACCCGCTGTGCTCGGGCGCTCACGACTGTCCCAAACCGCAATCGCGAATACCGTTTCGCCGCGGTGGGCGAATTGATCGCCCAATGGCAGCCGCTGCGGCTGGTCGTCGGGCTGCCAGTGCATCCTGATGGCGCACCGCACGAGATGACGCACCAGGCGCGGCGTTTCGGCAACCAACTCAATGGACGCTTCAACCTGCCGGTGACCTGGGTCGACGAGCGCTATTCATCAGTCGAGGCCGAAGCGGCAGGCGCGCGCGGTGCCATCGTGGACGCACAGGCCGCATGCATCATCCTTCAACAGTATTTTGACGAACAGCGATCCGAGAGCCGATGATGAGTGCCGCTATCGCGTCGATTGACGCGGAACAGTTGTATCGCGCGATGCGCGACCCGTTGCAGGCTGCGCTGGGCGATGCGATACGCTCGGGCACGACCGCACTGGCGGGGATCCATAGCGGCGGTGCGTGGATTGCCGAGCGGCTTGCCCAAGATCTGGGCGCGGCCTCGTTTGGCGTAGTCAATGTGGCGCTGCACCGCGACGACTATGCGAAAAAAGGCCTGCACAGCCAGGCGCAGCCTACGTCGTTGCCGTTCGGCGTCGATGGCATGCGCATCGTGCTGGTGGATGACGTGCTATTCACCGGGCGCACGATCCGTGCCGCGATCAACGAGCTGTACGACTATGGCCGCCCGGCGTGCGTTGAGTTGGCCGTGCTGGTCGATCGCGGTGGCCGCGAGTTGCCAATCGCTGCGCGCTTCGTTGGCGCGGTGCTCGACGTGCCGGAGACCGAAACGCTTGTGCTGCGGCGTGACAGCCACGGTGCGCTGGCGTTCGTCATCGAAGCGCGAGCGTGACGACGGCGCCGTGCGCATGGGCGTACCCCGCGTTGGCCGGCGTTGCATTGCTTATTTCATCCAGTGACGGCTGTGCGGCTGTCACCACGTTCATGACTGAACTGCGTTATCCATGAATACCGCTACCCCAAAGCCCGCCGAACCGACGCGCGTTGCCGCGCCGCATGCTGACGGGCAGCGCCCCGCTGCACCGGCATCCGCCGCATTCCGCCCGGGTTTCCTGCGCGGCCACCCGCAATTGAACCGTCACGGCGAGCTCAAGCATCTGCTGACGATCGAAGGCCTGCCTCGCGCGGTGCTCACGCATATCCTGGACACCGCGGCCCAGTTCGTCAGCGTGACGGACCGCGACGTCAAGAAGGTGCCATTGTTGCGCGGCAAATCGGTGTTCAATCTGTTCTTCGAGAATTCGACGCGCACGCGCACGACGTTCGAGATTGCCGCGAAGCGGCTGTCCGCGGACGTGCTGAATTTAAACATCAATGCGTCATCGACGAGCAAGGGAGAGTCGCTGCTAGACACGATCAACAATCTATCGGCGATGCATGCGGATATGTTCGTCGTGCGGCATGCGCAAAGCGGTGCGCCGTACCTGATCGCGCAGCACTGCGCGCCGCACGTGCATGTAATCAATGCCGGAGACGGTCGCCACGCGCACCCGACGCAGGGGCTGCTGGACATGTATACGATTCGCCACTACAAGCGCGACTTCACGCAGTTGCGGGTGGCCATCGTCGGCGACATCCTGCATTCGCGCGTCGCGCGCTCTGATATCCACGCGTTGACCACGCTTGGTGTGCCTGAGATCCGTGCGATCGGGCCCCGCACGCTGCTGCCTGGCGGGCTGGAGCACCTCGGCGTGCGGGTTTTTCACGACATGCAGCAGGGCTTGCGCGACGTTGACGTAGTCATCATGCTGCGCCTGCAGAACGAGCGCATGAGTGGCGCACTGTTGCCGTCTGCGCAGGAGTACTTTAAGACGTGGGGCCTGACGTCGGAGCGGCTCGCGTATGCCAAGCCCGATGCGATCGTCATGCATCCGGGACCGATGAACCGCGGCGTCGAGATCGAATCGAGCGTCGCGGACGGCCCGCAGGCCGTGATCCTAAACCAAGTCACGTTCGGTATCGCGGTGCGCATGGCGGTGATGGGCATCGTCGCGGGCAACAATGACTGAAACGCAGCAAACGCAGCGGCAAGCATTCGAAAACACGTCTACGAGCATGAAGATTCATATCAAGGGTGGTCGCGTTATCGACCCGGTGGCGGGCACCGAGCATCAGGCGGATGTTTGGATCGCCGATGGCCGCATTGTCTCGATTGGCGCCGCCACGGCGCCATTTCACGATGCCCACACCCTCGATGCCACGGGGCTGGCGATCGCCCCGGGACTGGTTGATTTATGCGCGCGGCTGCGCGAGCCGGGGTACGAGTATCGCGCGACGCTGGAGTCCGAGATGGCCGCGGCGCTGGCTGGCGGCGTGACTAGCCTCGTGTGTCCGCCTGATACCGACCCGCCGCTGGACGAGCCGGGGCTGGTCGAGATGCTGAAGTTTCGTGCCCGCAACCTGGACCAAGTCCATGTGTATCCGCTCGGGGCATTGACGGTGGGCTTGAAGGGCGAGGTGATCACCGAGATGGCCGAGTTGACCGAGGCGGGGTGCGTCGGCTTCACGCAGGCAGACCGGCCGATCGTCGACACTACGGTGTTGCTGCGGGCGCTGCAATACGCGAACACGTTTGGCTATACGGTCTGGTTACGGCCGCAGGACCCGTACCTGGGCCGCGGTGGGGTCGCCGCCAGCGGACCGGTCGCGTCGCGGCTTGGGCTGTCGGGGGTGCCGGTGGCCGCCGAGACGATCGCGCTGCACACGATCTTCGAGTTGATGCGAGCCACGGGTGCACGGGTTCATCTGCAACACTTGTCATCGGCGGCAGGCCTCGAACTGGTGCGCGCGGCAAAGCGCGAAGGACTGCCGGTCACATGCGACGTCACGATCAACCACGTTCACCTGATCGACGTGGACATCGGCTACTTCGACGCTCAGTTCCGCGTCGATCCGCCGCTGCGCTCGCAGCGCGACCGCGAGGCGATCCGCGCGGCGCTCGCTGACGGCACCATCGATGCGATCTGCTCGGATCATACGCCCGTGGACGACGACGAAAAACTGCGGCCCTTCGGTGAGGCGTCGCCCGGGGCGACCGGACTGGAGCTGCTGCTGTCGTTGACGCTTAAGTGGGCGGCGGAAGAGAAGCGGTCGCTGGCACATGCGCTGGCTAAGATCACCTGTGCGCCGGCTGAGTTGCTTGGGCTGTCGGCGGGCAAGTTCGAGCCCGGCGCCACTGCGGATCTGTGCGTGTTCGATCCCGCCGCGCATTGGCATGTCGAGCCGTGTGCGCTGAAAAGCCAGGGGCACAATACGCCGTTCCTGGGCTACGAATTGCCGGCGCGAGTGCGCGCCACGATTGTGGCAGGGCGCGTCGCGTACGACAGCGGGGGCCGGCAGGCGTGAACTGGTTTTCAGTCGCATGGCGCAAGACACGGCTCATCGCGCACGTGCTGCATGGCGCATGGACGGTTGCGACGCGCTTTTCGCGCACCGACGACGACGGCCGCCGGGCATTGACGCGGCAGTGGAGCCTGCGCTTTCTCGCGCTCGCCGGCGTGCGGCTCGTCGTACACCATGACGAGCGTCGCGTCGACGCCGGCACGATGGTGGTCGGCAACCACGTGTCGTGGATCGACATCTATGTGATCAATGCGTGGCGGCCGACATCGTTCGTCTCCAAGGCGGAGGTGCGCGACTGGCCGGTGATCGGCTGGCTGGCCGCCAAGCTCGACACCGCGTTCGTGCAGCGCGACAAGCGCAGCGACGCAAAGCGGATCATGCATGAACTGGCGCAGCGACTTCGAAGCGGGCGGCCGATCTGTGTATTTCCGGAAGGCACGACGTCCGACGGCGTCGAGGTGCTGCCTTTTCATGCGAACCTGTTCCAAGCTGCGGTGTCGGCCGGCGCGCTGGTCCAACCGATTTGCCTGATGTACGAGGATGCGCACGGGCGCCAGTCCACCGCACCCGCGTATGTGGGCGACATCACGCTTGGACAATCTTTAGACGCGCTATTATGCCACGGGCCGTTGACCGTGCACCTGTACGTTGGCGCCGCGCTCGAGGCGGGTTCGCCGCGACGGGTCGTGGCCCGTGATGCGCAACGCGTGGTGAGCGATGCGCTGAGCGAGTTGCAGCAGCGTGTGAAGCCGCCGCTGACACGGCCGGTGCTGGCGCAGGCGCCGGCGTATGCGAAGCGACAGGGCGACGCGCGTTCGTGCGGTCCGGCACTGCCCGCGGCCCCGACGCTGGACGAAGAGTTGGACCGCGCCTCGCCTTGAGCGCATCAGCGTTGCTTGCCGCAGTCGACCTGGACCACGGTCCGGTGCCGTGGATCGGCGTCCAATCGTACGGCGGACAGCTTTCCTCCCCAGACACAGCCCGAGTCCAGCGCGATCACGTCGTCGCGCACCACCAGGCCGAGCGCCGCCCAGTGGCCGAACACCACCAGCGTATCGGCGCTGCGGCGCTGCGGCACATCGAACCATGGCATGAACCCAGCCGGTGCGGTATTCGGGGCGCCGCTTGCGCTGAACTCCATCCGTCCGTGCGCATCGCAGAAGCGCATGCGTGTCATGGCATTGACGATTACGCGTGAGCGCGCCTCGCCTTGCAGCGTATCGTTCCACGTATCCGGCTCGTTGCCCCACAGCGACTGCAGGAACGCTTGCCAAGCGTTGCCCCGCAGTTGCGTCTCGATCTCGTGCGCCAGCCCGAGCGCGACGCGGACATCCCAGTGCGGCAGCACGCCGGCATGCACGAGCAGCCGTTGCCCATCGTAGTGCGCAAGCGGCCGATGCCGCAGCCAGTCGATCAAGTCGGCGGCGTCTGGCGCGGCGAGGACGTCATCGAGCGTATCGCCGCGCTTGGCTCGATGCACGCCGGCCGCGATCGCCAATAAGTGAAGGTCATGGTTACCGAGCACGGCCACGGCACGGTCGCCGAGCCCGATGACACGGCGTAGTGCCGCAAGCGATGCGGGGCCGCGGTTGATCAGGTCGCCGGCGAACCACAGCGGCGTATCGGCCGCTGGTCCCAGCTTGTCGAGTAGCCGATCCAATGCGTTGCAGCAACCCTGGACGTCGCCGATGCCAATCGGTGGGGGGCTGGCGGCGTCGGGGCCGAGTCCAGCCACAGCGTGCGGCTCGACCACGTAGTTCATCGGCAGCGATTTCAGCATGCGTGTAAGCGACTTCATCAAGGGGCGGCTGAATAGACGCCAGAACACAGATCCGGCGCTCGTTTTTTAAAATAGGCTAACGATCCCAAGCACTCAATTATTGCGCACTATCATTTCGCCTGCGCCGTTAGAGCGTGAAAAAGGTTGTAGGCTGCAATAGGATCGGCATTCGCATTTTTCTGCATCGCTCAAGCGGGCAGCGCTGGTACCGTTGCTTCATGGCTAAACGCCTCGCGTAAGCCAGTAACCGTGCGTGCCGCTTCAAACCTTTTCGGGGAAGGGCAATGACAGACGAAACGCATCGGGACCCTGCAATACTACACAGGCCAGCAATGTTCGCGTCAATGGCGAGGACAAAATTTTGCCGCAGGTCAAGGTTTTGCCGGCTCTCCCTTTATAATTTACGTTTAGACATTTGTTTTCGGGCACGGATTCGGCCCGAACCGCGATAGGCGTAGCGGGCTCGTGCGCGTCTGTTGGCATCCAAACCAAAGGTAGCTCAATGATCCTTGTCACGGGAGGCGCCGGTTTCATTGGCGGCAATTTTGTTCTCGACTGGCTGCAACGCAGCGAAGAGGCGGTACTCAATGTGGACAAACTAACGTATGCCGGCAATCTTCGCACGCTGAAGTCGCTTGAAGGCAACCCGTTACATTGGTTTGCGCGCGTTGATATCAATGATCGGCCTGCACTGGATGTATTGTTTGCTCGACACGCGCCGCGCGCGGTGGTCCATTTTGCCGCGGAAAGCCATGTGGACCGCTCCATCCATGGCCCGGCACCATTCGTACAAACCAACGTGGTGGGTACATTTACGCTGCTCGAGGCCGTGCGCGCGTATTGGAGCTGCCTTGGTGCCGACGCGAGGACTGCATTCCGTTTTCTGCACGTATCGACCGACGAGGTCTTCGGGTCATTGTCGCCGGACGATCCCCAATTCTGCGAGATGACGCCGTATGCGCCGAATAGTCCATATTCGGCGACTAAGGCCGCGTCGGATCATCTTGTTCGTGCATATCATCACACGTACGGCTTGCCCACTGTCACGATACACTGTTCGAACAATTACGGCCCTTATCATTTTCCGGAAAAACTCATTCCATTGACGATCATCAGGGCATTGGCGGGCGAGCCGCTTCCTGTTTATGGCGATGGGCAAAACGTGCGCGACTGGCTGTATGTTCGTGACCACTGCTCGGCGATACGCAAGGTGCTTTCCCATGGCGCGCCTGGTCAAACATACAATGTAGGTGGCTGGAACGAAAAGACGAATATTGAGGTCGTGCAAGCGGTGTGCGACCTGCTCGATGTACTGAACCCAAAGGCCAGCGGTTCATATCGTGATCTGATTGCCTTCGTCGCGGACCGTCCAGGCCACGACCGCAGATATGCAATCGACGCGCGTAAGATCGAGGACGAACTCGGCTGGAAACCTGCCGAGACATTCGACAGTGGTTTGAAAAAAACAGTCCAGTGGTACCTTAATAACCAGGATTGGGTCAACGAAGTGCAGTCCGGCGAGTACCGCAAGTGGGTCGAGGTCAACTACACTCAACGCGCGTAATGGTCGAGGTCGTTAAGCATGACGAAAATTAAACGTAAGGGGATTATTCTTGCCGGCGGATCCGGTACGCGACTGTATCCCATTACGCTCGCGGTTTCCAAGCAATTACTGCCAGTGTATGACAAGCCAATGATCTACTATCCGCTGTCGACATTGATGATGGCCGGAATCCGGGATGTACTCTTGATTTCAACGCCTGATGACACACCGCGTTTCGAGGTTATGCTGGGAGACGGTGGACAGTGGGGGATGAACATACAGTATGCCGTACAGCCTTGCCCCGACGGTCTGGCTCAGGCGTTCATCATCGGGCGACACTTTATTGGCAACGATGCTTCGACGCTCATCCTGGGTGATAACATCTTCTATGGTCACGACCTGATGAAGAAATTGGCGTATGCCAATGCACAGCAGGAGGGGGCCACGGTATTTGCGTATCATGTACACGATCCCGAGCGCTATGGTGTCGTGGACTTCGACAGTAACTTTCGTGCGCTGTCGATCGAAGAGAAGCCGACTAAGCCTCGTTCCCACTATGCTGTCACAGGATTGTATTTCTATGACAACAATGTCTGTGATATTGCCGCGTCGATCAGGCCTTCGGCGCGCGGCGAGCTTGAAATTACCGATGTGAATTGTGCGTATCTTAACTCCGGCAAGCTCAATGTTGAAGTGATGGGACGTGGCTTTGCGTGGTTTGATACGGGAACGCACGATTCGCTCATCGACGCGGCGGCGTTCATCGCGACGCTTCAAAAGCGTCAGGGGCTTGTTGTCGCGTGTCCGGAAGAGATCGCATATCGGCTGGGATGGATTGAAGCAGACCAGTTGCGCAAGCTCGCGGCACCCCTTGCGAACAGCCAGTATGGCCAATATTTGCAAACAATACTGACGGACCCAATTGCATGGCAATCCAGGTAAGCTCCACTTCACTGCCCGAGGTCAAACTCATCGAGCCACAAGTGTTTGATGATGCGAGGGGCTTTTTATTTGAGAGCTTCAATGCACGCGATTTCGCACGACTGGTTGATGCCAACGCAGTTTTCGTCCAGGATAATCACTCGCGTTCGGTGAAAAGCGTTTTGCGCGGACTGCATTACCAGATCGAGCACGCGCAGGGCAAGCTTGTACGCGTTGTGCATGGAGAAGTCTTTGACGTCGCAGTGGACATTCGGCAAAGCTCCCCCACCTTTGGCCAATGGGTTGGCGTGTATTTGTCCGCTGCGAATCGGCGACAGCTCTGGGTGCCGCCTGGATTTGCTCATGGTTTTCTGACATTGTCAGACAGTGCCGAGTTTTTGTACAAGACCACTGATTACTGGTATCCCAAGTTCGAGCGCAGCATCTTATGGAACGACCCGGAACTGCGGATCGAATGGCCGCTACAAGGCAACCCTATTGTCGCAGCGAAGGACGCGGGTGGTAAGCGATTGAGTGACGCGGAGCTGTATGCATGACGGTCGGCGAGCAAAAACGGCGCGGCGAAGCGACGATCCTGGTGACGGGTGCGACGGGACAGATCGGCTTTGAACTGGTTCGCACAATGCAGGGCTTGGGCAAAGTAATCGCTGTGGATAGAGTCGCTTTTGACTTGACTGAACCCGATCAGATGCGTGCCGTCATACGCGCCATCAGACCCGCGGTGATTGTGAATCCAGCTGCCTACACGGCGGTCGATGCGGCGCAGAACAATCCCGGCTTAGCGATGCAGGTCAATGCGAAGGCTCCCGGCGTGTTGGCCGACGAGGCGAGGCGGGTGGGGGCTGCGATAATTCACTATTCGACGGACTACGTCTTCAACGGCGAAAAAGACTCACCGTACGTTGAAGAAGACGAGGCTGACCCCAGGAATGTTTATGGCGTCAGCAAGCTAGCTGGGGAGCGGGCGATTGCAAGCGCCGGTGCGCACCATCTAATCCTGCGCACGAGCTGGGTCTATGGCATGCGTGGCAGAAATTTCTTGCTAACGATGCTGCGTCTCGGTAAGGAACGCGATGAAATCAAAGTGGTAGCTGATCAATTCGGCTCGCCGACATGGAGCAACACCATCGCGACGCTGACCGCACATATCGTATCCCAGGCGCTAGCCGCCCACGATACGCGACAATGGTGGCAAGAGCGTTCAGGTCTTTATCACCTGACTGCGGCCGGCTCCACATCATGGCATGGTTTTGCCCAAGCCATCTTTGATGCGATAGCTCTGGAGCGTGTGCCGACTGTTATGCCGATACCCGCATCCGACTTTCCCACACAAGCGGAGCGACCCGCGAATTCTTGTTTGTCTAACGATAAGTTAGCGAGCGTGTTTGGTTTGCGGCCACCGCGATGGGATCAGGCGTTGAAGTGGTGTCTTCAATTCCATTGACAGTGCAAATCAATGTTCCACAAGTGACTCTGGCTTACAAAGTCGCTCCGTTTGATAGAAGCCCCCCAGATTTGTTCAAGGATAAGCACCCGACAAAGGCATGCCCGGGGCGTAAATTATCGCAATTAAGCTGCGCAAGGTGACCAGCGATGCGGTAAAAGCGCGGCGATGTCGTCGGTTCGGTGGATAAGCAATCGGCACGACACGCACTAGGATCTTATCGATGCCCGCACGCATATCGATCGGCTCGGTCGCCAATCAGATCTCGTCGATGCGCATTATCGCAGTCTCCCTTGCAACCACGCCGCGTCCTGCTCTTGCTGCGCGGCCACCCAACGGCGCAACAGGAGTCTACCGAACTTTGCGCGCCTCGTGTAGAACGACGCGTCACTGAATCGTGCTTCCTGTATAGCGCCTTGATCGACATGGCGGCCCCGGTTTTCTTCGAAAACTCGATGATTTGCTCTTTTGTAAAGCGCTTCTTCATGTTCGTCTTCTTCTCCAAAAACGAACTTTACTAGAGTCTGGCTGCCGCGATTTTCTGGGGTCGGGTTAGGTGCGCAACTCCACCGCCGCGATGGCCAACTGGCTCTGGGTAAGCGACATTACCTATCTAGCGGCAGTGCAGCCTTGTATCTCACTGTCGTTAGCGATCTGTCGAGTCGGCAGAGTTAGTCCATGCAGCTGCCCATGAAGGCGGCATTAGCCACTACACTGCGGTTAGTTCGGCGCGAAACGCTCGGGGTAAAATAGCAGCGCAGCACTGCGTGGAAAGGCTGCGTTGCGGCTGCCTCGATAGGGCACTTTGATTAACTTATACATTGTAGAGCTCCATGCTGATCTCCGTTTCAATTGTCACCTATCGTCAGCCGCTGAAAGTGTTGCGCAATACGCTAACAAGTCTTGGCGCTGCATTGAGACGCTTGGAAAGCCTGGAGGGATTAGCCACTCAGCCTTACGCTATGCTGACACTGGTTGATAACGGTTCAGATCTACATGCTTTAGACTATGAATCCGCACTCGCAGATTCCAATATTAAAGTTTTTGTTCTTTCTGGCCACGGTAATGTAGGTTATGGGCAAGGGCATAATCTCGCCCTTAAAGACACAAGATCGTGCTTTCACTTAATATTAAATCCAGATGTCGAGATTGACCAAGATGCGCTTTGGCGCGCAATCGCTTTCTTCAGCGAGCATGCCGATGTCGGTCTTATAGCGCCACTGATCGTCGGTGGCGACGGTAGCCAGCAATACCTTTGCCGCCGACATCCCTCCATCACCGATTTACTATTGCGTGGCTTTGCTCCTACAGCTCTTAAAAGTTGGTTTGATCATCGTCTTGCCAACTATGAGATGCGAGAAGTTATTAACGATCACGACGTCGTCTGGGATCCACCAATCGTTAGTGGTTGCTTTATGCTATTCCGTACCGACATTCTCAAGAGACTTCGCGGTTTCGATCCACGTTATTTCTTGTACTTTGAGGATTACGATTTGAGCCTGCGTACTCACGCCGTTGCGCGGATCGCATACGTGCCGTCCGTGCGCATCGTGCACCACGGTGGCGGAGCGTCGCGTAAAGGCGTTAAGCACATCGGTATGTTCGCCCAATCAGCGTTTAAATTTTACCGCCGTTTTGGCTGGAAGTGGATATGACTGGTTTCGTCGTAACAGGAGCGAATGGATTCATTGGCCGGCGGCTATGCCAAGCGTTGCTCGGGCTCGGCGGTCGGGTCATCGGGGTGGCTCGTCATGGCCAGTCTGCTTGTGAAGGCGTACATAACTGGTTGAGTGTAGGGAACGATTTTGATGGGCTGGAACGTATTTGGCCGCGTCGCGTCCGCAGCGACTGCGTAATCCATCTCGCTGCCCGCGTTCATGTTATGCGTGATGAGGCTGCGGACCCGCTTGCCGCGTATCGCGCGACGAATGTCGGCGGCACAGTTCGCGTTGCAGAAGCGGCGCGCGCCGCAGGAGCGCGCCGCTTTGTCTTCGTCAGCAGCATCAAGGCCGCGGGCGAAACGGATGGCGGTAGCCCTTTAAAGGAAACGGTCACTCCTGTGCCGGTTGATCCCTATGGCTTGTCAAAGCTGGAGGCAGAACGGGCGCTTATCACGTTCGGACACAGCACCGGGATGGAAATTGTCATTGTGCGCCCGCCGCTAGTGTATGGGCCAGGCGTGCGCGCCAACTTTTTACAATTAATGACAGCGATTGACCGCGGGATTCCATTGCCACTTGGCTCCGTCGACGCGCGCCGCAGCATGATCTTCTTAGATAACCTTGTAGACGCATTGGTGCGTTGTGCACTCCACCCATCTGCCGCAGGTGAAACGTTTCATGTGAGCGATGGCTTGGATTTGACGGTGGCACAATGGGTGCGGATGCTTTCACTGCAGTTGAATGTACCTGCGCGGCTTATTTCGGTGCCGGTGCTGATGCTGCGGATTGCGGGCCGACTTACTGGCCGCTCAGAAGCGGTTGAGCGCCTAGTAAACGACTTGCGACTTGATATATCGCATATCAGCAAAGTTTTAGGATGGCGTGTTCCATACTCCATTGAAGAAGGTTTGTTGAAAACCGCTATGTGGTATCGAGAAGCTCACTGAAACGGATGTCTCCTGTGCAAGTTTTGAAACTCCCCCCTTTAGAGGCGTGTGTGCTGCTCGCCGTGGCCGGGCTGGTCGCTGTGGCTGCCATCTTAGCTTACTTGCTCCAAACCGGCCTTGCATGGCGTCTTGCCACAGACGTGCCGAACGATCGCTCGCTACATAGGCGGCCGACGCCACGCGTCGGGGGATGGGGTATCGTTCCTGTCGTGGTGTTACTCATCTGGATGAGCGCACCAGAGCTGTGGATGCCGACCGCAGCGGCGGGTTTGCTGGCGGCGCTGTCACAGATTGATGATCGGCGCGGCTTACCTGCTCGGATACGTTTCACTGGTCATTTGATTGCGGTGGTGTCGTTAGTGTGTGTTTATCGGATGCCTGTCCCCTGGTGGGCGCTGGTGCTCATGGCATTCTTGCTGTTGTGGTTAGTCAACCTTTACAACTTCATGGACGGTGCAGATGGTCTCGCGGGAGGCATGGCGTTATTTGGATTTGGCGGCTATGCATACGCAGCGCTTTCCGTCAACCATCCAGACGTACAACTTGCTGCCGCGAGCGCAGTGATCTCCGGTGCTGTAGCAGGTTTTCTGCTTTTCAATTTCCACCCGGCCCGGGTCTTCCTTGGCGACGCCGGATCGATCCCGCTGGGGTTTCTTGCTGGAGCGCTGGGCTATTGGGGATGGAGAGGTGGAGTCTGGCCTGTGTGGTTTCCGGCGCTGACATTTGCACCTTTCATTGGCGATGCTTCTGTGACGCTGCTGAAGCGGTTGTGGCGTGGCGAGCGATTTTGGCACGCCCACAGAGAGCATTACTATCAACGAATGGTGCGTTCGGGGTTGGGACATGCGACTACGGCGCTAATTTGGTATTGGGTGATGGTGGCTGGCATAATGCTTGCCATTGTCGCTTTGCGGTTTACCCCCCTCTATCAGTGGATGGCAGTGTTCGGCTGGGCGCTGGTGCTCGTCACGATAGGTTATTGGGTTGACCGGCGTTGGCGGAGCTATGTAGCCAAGTCTACTCTTCCTGAAGGTCTTGACGCCGATGATCAAACTTAAAGTCTCATGGCTTTCGATCAGTGCTTTTGCATTTGATTTATGCTCGGTTGCGTTGGCCTGGGCCTGCGCCTACATCATCCGGTTTAATGGAGCGGTTCCGGACGATTTTCGCACCGGCGCGTTGTATGCACTGGTTTGGGTGTTGCCGCTGTATGGCGCCATGTTTCGACTGCTTGGCCTATATCGCGGCATGTGGGTGTTCGCAAGCTTGCCAGACCTTGTGCGGATCGCCAAAGCGATCTGGTTTGGCGCCGTGTTGGTGATGATTGCGTCCGTGATGATCCAGCCGGCTCCTATCATTCCTCGATCTGTGTTAGCTGTCTCGCCGATGTTGCTTTTTCTGGGAATGGGCGGCGCTCGTGCGATCTATCGTGCAGCAAAGGAATTTTATCTATACGGTGGGCTGGTTGGCCAAGGCAAACCAGTTTTTGTATTGGGAGCGGGTAATGCGGCGGCAGGTATTGTTCGTGAGCTGAAACGGTCGGGGGAATGGCGGCTGGTTGGCCTGTTGGATGACGATCCTGTAAAGCACGGGCGTGAGCTTTACGGCTACCAAGTGCTTGGGCCTATATCGGAATTGAAGCGGTTTGCGACTGAACTGAAGGTGGGGCACGTTATCATCGCAATTCCGTCTGCGTCGGTCGATGCGCATCGACGTATCGCGACCGCATGCGTGCGAGCAGGGGTCCAAGCCTTTGTTCTGCCGAGACTGACTGCATTGACTCGAGGTCAGTCCTCGTTGTCCAGAGTTCGTCAAATCGATCTAGAAGACCTGTTGGGACGCGATCCGGTGTCAATCGATACCGCGCATGTCGAAGCGTTATTGAAGGGCCAAGTGGTGATGGTGACTGGGGCTGGAGGATCGATCGGGGCGGAATTGTGCCGGCAGATCCTGCGCTTTGGTCCCGCTCAATTGATTGCTTTAGACCTGTCTGAATATGCGATATACCAACTCAACGAAGAGTTGCACGACCATTATCCAGACGTGTCAATCAAACCGGTAATCGGTGACGCCAAGGATTCGTTGCTGATAGACCAGGTGATGGCCAGGTACGCGCCTCATATCGTTTTTCACGCCGCCGCATACAAGCATGTCCCGCTGATGGAGCAGCTTAACGCATGGCAAGCAATACGCAACAACGTGCTCGGCACGTATCGCGTTGCCAGCGCCGCGATCCGGCACAAGGTGTGCCGTTTCGTGCTGATATCAACCGACAAAGCCGTCAATCCAACCAACGTAATGGGGGCCAGTAAGCGGATGGCGGAAATGGTCTGCCAGGTGTTGCAGCAGAGCACGAATACGACCAAGATCGAGACAGTGCGCTTTGGCAACGTGCTGGGCAGTGCGGGCAGCGTGATACCGAAGTTCCAGGAACAGATTACGCGTGGCGGACCGGTGACCGTCACACATCCAAGCATTACGCGCTTTTTCATGACGATCCCGGAGGCGTCGCAACTTGTCTTGCAGGCATCAAGCATGGGTCAAGGCGGGGAAATCTTCCTGCTCGATATGGGCGAACCCGTGTGTATCGTCGATCTCGCACGCGACCTAATCCGCCTGTATGGCTTCAACGAGGATCAAATCAAGATCGTTTTCACAGGCTTGCGGCCGGGCGAGAAGTTGTACGAAGAGTTGCTCGCCGACGAAGAAACGACGATCCGCACGCCGCATCCGAAGCTGCGTATCGCGAAGGCGCGTGAGGTACCTGCGAATTTGCTGAATGCGATGCTGCCGTGGCTGATGCAGCATCGCGTGCCGTCCGACGATGAAGTGCGCCGGGATTTGCGGCGCTGGGTGCCCGAATATCAGCCCATGATCGGCGCGCAGTTGAGCAGCTTGCCGCTTGAGACGGCCAACAAACTAACTGGAGCGGCCTAGGTGTGAAACTTCAATACTATTGAATCCAGAACTCGTCCAAACTAGGTTTGGAAACTGGAAGTCGTCAAGCACTCAGACTCAGGATTACGCTACTTTCGATTGAACAAGGCTGATAGAAGGCATTGCCGTGGAGGGCAGGATGGCACACTATATTCGCCCGGGATCCACGACCTTTCTCCAATCCTTATGACCAGTTCCAATGAGATACCCGAAACGATCGCTGCGGTCGGTGCAGAGCCAATGAATGACGCCACTCGGCCACTGATTTCAGTTCTTCTCATTGCGTTCAACCAAGCCGCCGTAGTGGCTGATGCCGTTCGCGGCGCGCTTCAGCAGACCTATTCTCCGCTCGAGATTCTGATCTCCGATGACTGTTCGAGTGACGATACGTTCGAAGAGATTCGCCGCGCGGTGAAAGGTTACTGTGGACCGCACCGGATCATTTTGAACCGCAACGAACGCAATGAGGGCATCAGCGCGCACTTGTCAAGGCTTGCCCGCATGAGCTCGGGTGAACTGCTTGTTGTCGCTGCCGGTGACGACGTGTCGCTGCCAAACCGTTGTGAGGTGTTGTGCGACTACTGGTTGTCGCAGGGCCGTCGCCCTGACCTGATTGCGTCGGATTTAGTCGATTTTGACAACGCGGGCGATGCTCACGGTCGATTGAGTCCAACTGACCTAAGTACCTATCGTTCCTTTGATGACTGGGCGAGGCATCGTCCATATGTCGTCGGCGCGGCCCACGCATGGTCACGCAGATTGTTCGACCGCTTTGGCGATATGATGCCGGGTGCAATGGCTGAAGATCAGATCATGACGTTCCGTGCGATCATGTCAGGTGGTGCGCGCAGTTTGCGTGAACCGCTTGTGATGTACCGGCGTGGAGGGCTGTCGCGCAAACGCCGCTGGGCAAGGGTCGAGGAATTTGTTGAGCGGATTCGATTGACTAATCGCTTTGCGATAGCAGAAGTCACACAGTTACTCAAAGATGCTGATACGGCTGGGGTGGGTGAACGGATGCGTGTAGTGTTGCTGAGCAAGCTAGCTCGGGAGAATTACACGAATGCAGTGTTTGAGACGCCAACGCTCGTGCGCAAAGTGTTGTTGCTTGTCAGTTCGAGTAGAGTAAAGATTGGCTTTCGTGTCCGGATGTTCTTATATGCTGTGTGCCCAGCCATCTATTCCCCTTTTTTTGCAATCAAGCGCTTGGCGGTGCGATGGCGAGAGGGAGATGGAAAGAAATGAGATGCGGCTGGTGTCCGGCACCAGCGTCCCCATAGGAAAGGGGAGATTTGGCCGAGAAGCATTTGTTGTCGTGTTGCCAGCGATCGATAGTTTGGACGCACTGGCGATTCCCAAGCATGCACCATAATAATAGAAATAGTTAAGGTTGCGGTATTAACCGCGTGCTTCCACTACAGTGTGCCGGCCAGCTCTCTCTTGCGGCTCGCAATCGTCGCGAGCAGCGTGGCTGAGGTCAGCGCGAAAAACGCCGCATTCATCACGATTGGCAGCACGTCAATTGTCAGCCCGAAAATGATTGTGCTGCCGATTAGCGTAAGCCCGAGATAAGCCGCGGTGGAAATGGTCGCATCATTGTGCTTGCGTTCGCGCCAGAATGATTGGAATGTTCCGACGTAGAGCAGCAGCAGCAAAATCATGCCAGCCGCGCCCACTTCCGCAAGCATTGAAAAAAACTCGTTATGGGCATGCTGGTTCGCGATGAAACGCGGCGTCTCGCCGCGATCAGCCAGCGTGATCAATGCTGGTTCCAGTTGCCCCTTGCCGACGCCGAACAGCGGATGCTCGACAAATAACTGAAGCGAGGCTCGCCACAGTTCAAGCCGTTGTCCGGTCGAAGTTCTGACTTCTCCTTGCTCGAACTTGCGCAGGTCGGTGCCGATTGCGTCGAAGCGTTCTCGCACCATCGACGTCGTACTGGCAACTGCAAGGCAGCCGAGCAACAGGGCGCCCAGTGCGATGCGCGAGCGCGTAGAGGAGATCCAGTGGCGGCCGCTGACCGTCATCCAGATGAGCCAAGGCAGTGCGATCCATCCACCTCGCGAACCGGAAAGATAGGACGCCAGACATCCGGCGAGTAGCGCCAGTACCTTGATCGCCAACTCCGCACTGCCTACGCGCTTGCCCCGCTCGATGGACGCGAGTGCGAGAAAGCCGAGTAGCAGCGCCGTGTCGCCAAACGGAATGGGGTTAGTGAACGGGTTGCCGAGGCGGCCCGGTTCATATGCACCGGGATTGGCCAACACGTATAGCGCCCAGACGCCGGTAAGCAGTGCCCCGGCCACGAAACCCCATTCAATCCGGCGCAGCCAGCGAGATGGCATTGAAGCAAGAAATAGGAAGCTGGGGATGACGAGCACTAGCCGTAGCATCGGATCCAGCGCCGCAAGTCGGCCTTCGTGCAATACCAGGACCTGGAATGCAATGACGAGTGGCAATGCGGTCATGCCGGCAATGTAGAGCCGATACGTACTTAGCAGTTCGGCCGCGTGGCGCCGATTGTTCGACGAAGCCAGATGTACCAGGGACAGAGCAAAAACGACAAAGAAACAATAACCTGTGCCTCCTTTCATCGACAACATCAACGTTGGCGAAAGAATGATCGCCGCAGTGGCGATTAAGGTGAGGAATCGGTTCCGCTGCATTAATACAGTTGCTATGGTTTGCTCTTCAATGCCCCCGGGCGGGGGCATTCTGGATGCTGAGTATGCCAGGCACTTTGAACGCAAGAGCTTCCATTATAACTGCTGCCCACGCGACGCGACGATCGGCGGCATTAACTTATCTTAGTACAACATCCCGCAAATAGATTTAATAATTATCAGGCTGCAAGTACGGCTGCGGCAGCAAGACGATCCCCCGGCCATCTCGTCAAGCGTACCGGTGCCTGGCAGGGGTTCCTAACGATAGAACGGCTTGAGTAGGGCTGAAGAGCAGCAGTATGCGTCGCGTGCTAAACCGCGGCGCAGCAGGCCGCGCCGCGGTTTCTGGCGTGCCTCATGATGCAGTCATCCGCACGGGTATTGAGCATCAATACGATGTCCTTCTCGTCACTGCTGCTGGTCATGAATAGCACAGCAGACGTCGGCGGCAGCGGGGCGGGACGGTGAATGCTTGCATTTGGTGATTCAATGCATCAAACCAGCCAGCGTGCCGCCGCGTCATCGGGAAACTGTCCGTATTTTCAGTAGCACTCCGCAACGAATCAGTGTGGGCGCTTGCGAAACACGAGCCAGCGGGGGGCCTTAAAGCGCACGATGCTCACGTACAGCCACACATAGGTTGCCACGAATAGCACGACAAAACAGAACAGGTGGACGGTGTGCCGCCAGAACAACGTTGCCGGGATCACAGCGATCAAGCAGAGCAGCCACAGATAAGGCGAGGTCAGCGAGTTGCGCCGGGTCAACTCCCGTGCGGTGCGCGCGCCGACCATCCAGCGCATCAGCCGCTTGTAGACGAGCATGTGCAGATGCACGCCGTCCGGCATGCCGGGCGATATGCCGCGCACGAACCGCTTACGGTAGATCGAGAAGCAGACCTCGAAGATCGGATACATGAACAGCAGCAGCGGATACCAAGCGGAAACGTCGCGATTGCGCATCACGAGTAGGATGGCCAACTCCGCCAGCATGAAGCCGATGAAATACGCGCCGCCGTCGCCCAGAAAGATCAGTCCGGCTGGAAAGTTCCACAGAAAGAAGCCAATGATCGCCCCCATCATGACCAGTGAGCCGGACAGCACGATCGGGTCGTGGACTTGGAATGCGACATACGCAAGCGAGGCGAACATCATGAAGCCGACCATCGAGGCGAGCCCGTTGAAGCCGTCGATGATATTGATCGCATTGGCCAGCCCGGCGACCGCGAGTACTGAGATCACCGCGGATACCCACGGATATGCGAGTGCAAAATCCAGCCACGGCACGCTGATACGGGTAATGGCTGCGTCAAGCAGCCAATACGCTAGCGCCGCGGCGACCATCGTCGCGACGAGCCGTGCCAAGGGACTCACGCGCTTGGTCAGGTCCTCGATCAGCCCGGAGGCAAACGCCGGCAGGCCGCAGGCGGCCAGCAGCAGAATGCTATCAGCCACCAACGGATACGCGCCGCGCAACTGCACGGCGCCGCCCGCCAGCCCGAGCAGGATACCGACGCCGCCGATGCGCGGCACGGGCCGGACATGGAATTTCTGCACGCCCCGCAGATCGGTATCGGTTGACAGGCGCTGGTGCGTGTTCGCGTAATGGACGATGACGAGCGTGACCAGCAGCGAAATCAAGAAGGCAATAGCGAAGCTAAGCATAGATGCCGCGTCTCCTCGCAGCGCTTAGGCGTAGCCATTCGGGTTGTTCGCTTGCCAGCGCCAATGATCCGCGCACATCCTTTTGATGCCGTGCTCGGCGCGCCAGCCGATGACCCGCTCGGCCGCCGCTGGATCCGCATAGCAGGCCGCAACGTCGCCGGGGCGGCGTGCGACGATCTCGTACGGGACCTCGCGACCGCTGGCCCGCTCGAAGGCGCGCACCACATCCAGCACGCTATAACCTTTGCCGGTGCCCAAGTTCACGGTAAAACTGCGGCCTTGGTCGAACAGCGTATCGAGTGCGGCAAGGTGTCCGCGCGCGAGGTCGACGACATGAATGTAGTCGCGCACGCCAGTGCCGTCCGGCGTGTCGTAGTCTGCACCGAAGACTCGCAGGTGCGGCAGCTTGCCGACGGCCACCTGCGCGACGAACGGCATCAGATTGTTCGGGATGCCGTTCGGGTCCTCGCCGATCAGCCCGCTCTCGTGGGCGCCGACCGGATTGAAATAGCGCAGCGTGGCGACCTTCCAACTGGCATCGGCGTGTGCCAGGTCGCGCAGAATCTGCTCGGCCATTAGCTTCGTCTGGCCATAGGGATTAGTCGCGGACAACGGGAAGGACTCGTCGATCGGCACGCTTTGTGGCACGCCGTACACGGTGGCTGACGAACTAAACACGATGTGCTTCACATCATGCTCATTCATCACGCGCAGCAGCGCTAGCAGGCTGTCCAAGTTGTTCGCATAGTACTCCAGTGGCTTTTGCACCGATTCACCGACCGCCTTGAGCGCGGCAAAGTGAATCGCCGCGCGGATCGGGCGATGTTTGAACACTTGTCCAAGCGCGCGGTCATCGCGCGAGTCAGCCTGGTGGAACTGAACCGTTTTGCCGGTGATCTGCTCGACGCGGTGTACCGCGTCGACCTTGCTGTTGACCAGGTTGTCGACTACCACGACGTCGTAGCCTGCGTTGAGCAACTCGACGCAGGTATGCGAGCCGATGAAGCCCGCACCACCAGTGACCAGGATCGTGCCTTGATTCGTCATCGTTGTCCTCATATTTGACGCGCGCGCGCACGGAACAGTACGCGCTTGATGGATTGCAATACTGGGTACGGTGTCACGCAATGCAGCAGGTTCTTGCCCAGGCCGAGCCACCAGTAGGGATTGGCCGCCTCGAAGTAGATAAGCTGCAGTCTCAGCGTCGAGATGATCTGCGTGCGCCGCTTTGTAGCACTGATACCGCCTTCGTTCAGTTCGTAAACCAACCCGACCTCGGGCAGGTTCGCGCACTCGTGCGTGCGCATCAGCCGCAGGAACAGGTCCAGGTCCTCGGCTGCGCGGTACGCCGTGCGATAGTTGCCGGCCTGCCGGACCGCGTCCACGCGCAGCATGACTGCCGGGTGGATCAACGCGGTGCGCGCAAAGCGCCGCCGCCGTATGTCGGTCGGCTCGCTCGGCGGGGCCAATGTGAACAGCGGCGCACCGTTGCGCGTGGTGGCCTGCGCCCACATGCCGACCGCGGCCACGCGCGGATGCGCGTCCAGATAGGCGGCTTGCTTCGCAAGCCGGCGCGCACAGGCAAGATCGCCGGCGTCGATACGGGCCGCGTAGCGCACCGCGCGTGCCGCCAGCGCATCGATGCCGGCGGCCAGCGCCCGTTCGATCCCGCCATTGCGCGCCAGGCGCAGGACTTCGACCGACAAGCCATCGATAGCGGGCACACTGATCGGCGGCGTGCTGCCGTCGTCGACGATCAGCACGTGCACCGGCGCTGGCTCTTGAAACGAGCAAAGCGTGCGCTCCAGGTCGAGCTGGCAATTGTAGGCGGGAATCAGCACGCTCACGCCCGCAAGCGCGTCGTGATTAACCTCGTTCATGGCTTGAGCTTGAGCCGGATATAGTAAAAGTTTACCGCGGCCGCCGTGATGTAGCCCGCGGCCAGTCCGCCTAGCGCGCCGCGTGCACCGAATGCCGGGATCAGTACGAAGTCCAGCGCGAGCGCGACGGCCAATGCCAGCACCCATTTGGCCAGCAAGACGAATTTGGCCTGGTATTTGAGCACGACTAGATTGCCGATCGCTTCGACGCCGGCCGGCACAGACAGCCAGACTGCCACGCGCAGGATTTGCACAGCGCTGTCGAAACCGGGGCCGAACACGGTCCGCACGACCAGGCCCGCCGCTAGATCCAGCAGCAGCGCGCCGGCGCTCATCAGCGCCGCTGTCATCCACAGCAGCCGCCCCATATTGCGTCGTAGCTGCGTTACGTCGGCGACGCGATAAACGAATGCTGGCGCGAGCGTTTGCGCAAGCATCAGCGCGAGCGCGATCCAGTTCTCATTCAATTGCTGTGCGGCTGCATAGCGGCCCAGTTCGGCAAATGACACGTAGCGCTCCAGCACCAGCCGGTCCAGCTTCAGGAACAGGTACATGCAGGCAAGTCCGAGCCAAAAGACCGTCCCGGCGCTGCCGAATGTGCGCAGCAGCGCGCGTTCCACACGCCAGTCCAAGCGGCCGTGGCGCGCGCGATAATAGATGAGCAGTACGGCGGCGACGATCGCTGCCTCCGCCGCCCACAGCCATGCGAAGCCAGCCGCCGACGCGGCGACGTGCACTAGCAGCCAGACGCCGCCGGCTTTAGCGAGCGCGGTGACCATGCTCGTGATCAACTGTGGCTTGGCATAGGTGATGCTTTGCAGCCACGAATTGACCACGCCGACCAGTGGCTCGCGCAGCAGCATTGTCACGGCCAACGCGGCCAGTATTGCGCCGACGGTCGGCTCGGTCAGCCCGGCGGCGATGCCGGCCCACGTCAGCGCGAGCGCGAGTGCCGATACCGCAAAGCGCAGCGCGAACGCACTGCCGAGGATCGTGCCCAGCCGCTGCTTGCCGCTGTGCACGATCGTGGGGACCAGGATTTCGGCGCCGCACACCCAGGTCAGCGGTGCCAGTACGAGTAGCAGCGTGTTGGCGTACTGCCACTTGCCGAACAACTCCGCGCCGAAATAGCGGGCGAGCAGGCCGCTAATCAGAATCGCGACTCCGATTTGCGTGAGCCGCTCTAGGCCGAGCCAACCGAGGTTGGCGAGCGCGCGGGCGACATCCGGATTGTTCTTGATTCGGTTTAGCATGCGCCGGCGGGGCGGAAAGTACGCGTCCTGACGTGGTGCGGACCGCCATTGGGCGATCGTGGCCTTTAATCACGTTAAAATGGCCAGACAAAGGGGTCTGAGTAAGCTGCAATTATAGATTGGATTGGGTCCCGAACCGGCGGCCCGTGAGCGGCACTGCGAACAGACTGCGTAGTTTCGTTGCGCGACGCTCTGGCGGCCCCTCGAATTTTCGTTTCCAACAGGCACTCACTCATGATTTCTCAATCGATTTTCAAGGCTTACGACATTCGCGGCGTCATTGGCAAGACGCTCGATGCCGATGTAGCGCGGCAGATCGGCCGCGCGTTCGGCAGCGAAGTGCGCGCGCAAGGTGGCGATGCGGTGGTGATCGGTCGCGACGGGCGCCTGTCGGGTCCGCAGTTGTCTGCCGCGCTAGCCGATGGCCTGCGCGCGGCGGGCGTGGACGTGATCGATATCGGCTTGGTGCCGACGCCGCTCGGCTATTTCGCGGCCAGCGTGCCGCTCGCGGGGCGGCCGGTGGATTCGTGCATCGTCGTCACGGGCAGTCATAATCCGCCGGACTACAATGGCTTTAAGATGGTGTTGCGCGGCGCCGCGATCTACGGCGAGCAGATTCAAGCGTTGTATCAGCGCATCGTCGACGGCAATTTTGCAACGGGCGCCGGCAACTATAGCGAACATGATGTGCGTGATGCCTACGTCGAGCGGATCGTGTCTGACATCAAGCCGGCTCGGCCGCTGAAGATCATCGTTGATGCAGGCAATGGCGTGGCGGGCTCGCTTGCGCCGAGGCTGTTCAAGGCGCTCGGATGCGAACTGGTCGAGCTGTTCTGCGACGTGGACGGCAATTTCCCGAACCACCATCCGGACCCGGCCCATCCTGAAAACCTGCAGGACGTGCTTCGCGCGCTGAAGGAGACCGACGCGCAGATCGGCTTTGCGTTCGACGGCGACGGTGATCGGCTCGGCGTCGTGACCAAGGACGGCCAGATTATCTATCCAGACCGGCAATTGATGTTGTTCGCGCAAGAGGTGCTGTCGCGCAACCCGGGTGGGCAGATCATCTATGATGTGAAGTGTACGCGCAACCTGGCCAAGTGGGTACGCGAGCAGGGCGGCGAGCCGGTAATGTGGAAGACCGGCCACTCGCTAGTGAAGGCAAAGCTGCGCGAAACCGGCGCGCCGCTTGCCGGCGAGATGAGCGGACATGTGTTTTTCAAGGACCGCTGGTATGGTTTCGACGACGGTCTCTATACCGGTGCACGGCTGCTGGAAATTCTGTCACGCGTGGCTGACCCGAGTCAGTTGCTCAACAGCTTGCCGAACTCAATTTCGACGCCCGAATTGCAGCTCAAGCTCAACGAAGGCGAGAATTTCGAGTTGATCGGCCAACTGCAAAAGCATGCGACGTTCGACGGCGCCGACGACGTGATTACGATCGACGGCCTGCGCGTGGAGTACCCGGACGGCTTTGGGCTCGCACGCTCATCTAATACCACGCCTGTGGTCGTGATGCGCTTCGAGGCCGACAATGATGCCGCGCTCAAGCGGATCCAGGAAGACTTCAGGCGCGTGATTATTGCGCAGAAGCCGGACGCAAAACTCCCGTTCTAGGCGGTCCGGCACACCGCGGCCGTCGGGCCGCGCGACCCGTCTATCGGCGCCGCGTGGGGCTGGCCTACCGACGAGGTTCGGGTCCGACGCGATAGCCGTGTCTATCCGCGCTACAATTCGCTACTTTTCGCCCGGTGCTCGAGAGCCCGCCGGCGATCCTCTTTCGCCGGCGACATGGCCGGTGTGGTTCCCGTAGCGTATTGATCCGCGTGCAAAAAATCCTAATCGTTCGGCTGTCGTCGCTGGGCGACGTCGTTCACAACATGCCGGTGGTCGCCGACATCCGGCGGCGCCATCCCGATGCGGTCATCGACTGGCTGGTCGAGGAGAATTTCGTCGAGCTTGTCGAACTCGTCCAAGGCGTGCGTCGCGCCATCCCGTTCTCTCTGCGTCGCTGGCGCAAGCGGCCGCTGTCGGCAGCGACGTGGCGAGAAGTGCGGCAATTCAGGCGCACATTGGCCGCTGAGCAGTACAACGTGGTGATCGATTGCCAGGGACTGGTTAAGAGCGCATGGGTCGCGAGCTGGGCACACGGCAACCTCGTTGGGTTGGGCAACCGCACCGACGGAGCCGGCTATGAGTGGCCGGTACGCTGGTTCTACCGCACGTGTGTGCCGATTGAGGCGCGTACGCATGTGGTCGAGCGCTCCCGGCAATTGGTCGCACGCGCGCTCGGTGATCCACCGCCGCTAACCGATGGGCAAAACATCAATTTCGGCATTGACCGGCGCCGCGCGGCGCTCGAACTGGCGCGCACGGGGCTGAACTTGCCGGTGCCGTACGTGGTGTTCGTGCATGCGACCTCGCGCGAGGACAAGCAATGGCCGCAGCGCTGCTGGATCGACTTGGGCCAGGCGCTCATTCGCCGCGGCGCGTCGATCGTGCTGCCCTGGGGCAGCGACGTCGAGCGCGCGACCAGCGAACGGCTCGCGCAGCAATTCGGTGCTGCCGCGATCGTGCCACCGCGCTTATCCCTGCCGGCGGTCACGGGGCTGATCGATGGCGCGGCGGCGACTGTTGGCGTTGACACCGGTCTGGTCCACATCGCCGCGGCGCTTAAGCGCCCGACGATCGAGTTATACAATTTCGCGACGGCATGGCGCACCGGTGGCTATTGGTCGCCTGCCATCATCAACCTGGGGACGGCGGGTGCCTCACCGGGCCTTGCTGACGTCAAGCGTGCGCTGGTCGGCTTCGGATTGCTGTAGCGATATTTTCATGAGCGAATCACAAATCATCGAGGTCCAGGCCGCCGATTGGCACGGGCAGCACCTATCGGTGCCACGCGAGACACTGCTGGTCGCGGTTGAATCTGGCAAAGTGCTGTACTTCCCCCACTTGCGCTTTATGATCGAAGGGGGTGAACAAGCGCTGCTGGATCCGGCGATGGCCGACCCCAAGCGCAAGAACATCAGCCTGGCGCCCAATGGCGGCGCGTTGCATGGCGTGTTGGGCGATGCGCTCACGCAATCAGCCGTGCGCGCGTTGGTGTCGCGTTACCAACGCAATGCACGCGAACTGATTGACGGACTGTTTCCGGAATATACGGGCAAGCTCCGTGTCGCGCCCACCAGCCTGCGGTTGCATCGTGTCGAAACACGTAAGACGTCATGGCGCAAGGACGACAGCCGGTTGCACGTGGACGCATTTCCGTCGCGGCCGAACTATGGCGAGCGAATCCTGCGCGTGTTCACGAACGTCAACCCGCACGGTGAGCCGCGCGTGTGGCGGGTCGGCGAGCCGTTCGAGGACGTGGCGCGCCGGTTCTTGCCTCATATCCCGAAACCGATGCCTGGGGCTGCATGGCTGTTGAAGCTGCTGCACGTGACCAAGACGCGGCGCAGTGAGTACGACCATCTGATGCTGCATCTTCATGACGCGATGAAGGCCGACCTGGACTACCAGCGCAACGCGCCGCAGCAGACGGTGCCGTTTCCGCCGGGCAGCGTCTGGGTGTGCTTTTCGGACCAGACGTCGCATGCCGTGATGTCCGGCCAGTTCATGCTCGAGCAGACCTTCTTCCTGCCGGTGCGCTCAATGGTGCAGCCGCAGCGCGCGCCGCTGGGCATCCTGGAGCGTCTCGCGGGCCACGTGCTTGTCTAACCCGTTAGCCGACGATCGATGCTAAGAATTCTGTATCGCGCACTTTGGTACATCGTGGCACCGCTGGCCATCGTGCGCCTGGTGGCACGCTCGCGGCGCGAGCGCGGCTACATTGAGCACATTGGCGAACGGTTCGGCCATGCAGCGGGCCGCGCGGCGCGCGACGACGCCCCGCTGGTTTGGGTTCATGCGGTGTCGCTCGGCGAGACGCGTGCCGCTCAACCGCTGGTGCAAGCGCTGCTCGACGAGCGTCCTGACGTGCGGGTGCTGCTCACGCACATGACGCCGAGCGGACGGGCGACCGGCGAGCAACTGTTCGGCTCGCGCGTGTTGCGCTGCTATTTGCCCTATGACATGTGCGGCCCGGTACGGCGGTTCCTTCGCGCATGGCGTCCCACGTTGGGCATCGTGATGGAAACCGAGGTGTGGCCGACGCTGATCGACGAGTGTCGCCATGCGGGCGTGCCGCTGGTGCTGACCAACGCGCGAATGTCGGAGCGCTCATACCGGCGCGCCTCGCGTTTTGGCGCGGCGGCGCGTCAGGTATTCGGCGGCTTTACGCGTGTGCTGGCGCAGAGCCCGGCCGACGCGCAGCGCCTGAGCGCGCTTGGCGCGCGTGACGTCGCGGTGCTCGGCAATTTGAAGTTCGATATGGAGGCCCCGGCCGAGTTGGCCGAGCGCGGCCGCGCCTGGCATGCGGCAATGGGCCGGCGGCCGGTGTGGGTGGCGGGCAGCACGCGCGAGGGCGAAGAGGCGCTCGTGTTGGACGCCTACCGCCAGCTCGGCATTGCCGATGCGCTGCTGGTACTGGTGCCTCGCCATCCCCAGCGCTTCGATGAGGTTGCGGCGCTGGTCGAGCGTGCCGGACTCAAGTTGGCGCGCCGCTCGCAGTGGGCCGGCGCATCGGTCGGGTCGGGCTCGCGCGAGACGGCCGCCATCGAGCCGATGCCGGCCGACGTGCAAGTGCTGCTCGGCGATTCGATGGGCGAGATGCGCGCCTACTACGCGGCGGCGGATGTGGCCTTCATCGGCGGAAGCTTGCTGCCACTCGGCGGTCAGAACCTGATTGAGGCATGCGCTGTCGGCGTGCCGGTCGTGATCGGACCTCATACGTTTAATTTTGCACAGGCGAGCGCCGACGCGATCGCGGCCGGCGCTGCACTGCGGGTGCGGGATCCGGCCACGTTGGCGCAGGCCGTGCGCACGGTGCTGGCTGATCGCGCGCGCCGTGTGACGATGGGCGCCGCCGGGGCCGCGTTCGCGGCGCGTCATCGTGGCGCAACCCGTCGCACGATCGATGCGCTGGAGGCGTTACTGCCGCCCGTCAAGCCGCGAACAGGCTGTTCTTCTCGATAAAGGCGCACCTCGTTCTGTCCGCTTTGCTCGTTCAGTTTCGTTATCGCGAATGGCTTGACATCGCCAATGTTGCGAGTGTCCAACGTCATCGCGTCGAGCGATGCGCTAGCCATCGGTGCAAGGTTCGCCTTATCGAAGATTAGTAAGCCGGACTTCGTGGTGGCAAGGGCCGATAGGTCGCTCAAGTCCTGCGCGATCCCTTGCTGGCAAAGCGCAGGGTCAGCGGTACATTCCAATGACGGGTGATGGGTCCGATACGCAGTTGCGGTTGACGCCAATGTACGTCCCAGCAGGCAGCCTGTCGCTTCATCAAAATGACACTTGAGATTCCTAAGTGGCGATGTTTCAACGATGCTTGTTTACATTGCCATGCTGTCATACGACGGACAACGTAGTCTTATCGTAGCGTGCCGGCCAAGCGCTACGCATGTTATCGGCGAAAGCATTGGAAAAAAATATATCGAATATGGCGGATATAAAATTGATTGAGCGCCCCCCATATCTGTTGGCTGCGCTCGTTATGTGAAGGATTCGTGTTGTTCTCGTCCATTCAATGTAGTGAGAGTATGGTGCAATAGTGCAAGCCAGTTCGCTGCACGGCGGATTTCTTCCAACGCTTGATGGAAGTCATACAACGTGGCGGCGTGGTGCGCCGAGGAGGACTTTGTGGCAGCCGATTTGAAGATGACGGGTTGTTTCACACCCCTTTTATCCTTTATCAAAAAAGCAGGAAAAATCGGCAAAGATTGTAAGTCGGAGAAACCGAGCATCGGTGCCAGTACACCGGGCGTTAATGGTAAGCTGAATGATCTGGAATTTTTAGGAAAGCTATGCATTTCTAGGCCAGAAATCTTACGGATGGATGGCCGTACTGTACTTTTAAAACATGACGATAACAACGAAGACGGCGTACAGATTAAGCGAGGTAGACCGGTAGCATGGAGCTTTAATGTGACACCAGCGCCTTGTAGCATCCGTGCCACGTTAACATCGAATGCGGGCTCAACGGTAATATTGACGTCGCGCTCTGCCACTTTGGCACAGCGCGGGCGAGCGGGGAGCAATGGTTCATCTACCGAAGTAGAAAGTAACAAGACTTCATTGTCGGATGGCGACAAGGCTAATGCGACGCGAATTCAGAACTGGACTGCAGGCGCATGGAAGAAACTGGAGCGTTCGAACTCAATGGCCTCGTTGCGAAAGCGGCTGCCCCGGCTAACTCGCTCCAAATCTGATCCTCTGCCCCTTTCATATGTCGAACTAAGCAAGCAGATCGATCTTCAATATCGTCAGTTGCTCAGCAAGCCACCGGAAGAACTAAAGGACGTCAGAGATGTACAGGCAGCCATTCCAGGGATGGTGTGCGCGATGAAATGGGCGGAAAGCACAAATGATCGAACACTGCCTGTTATCGCAGTGATATGTACGGCCTATAAAAAGGTTTGTGTGATAAACGGTAAGCCCGCCGCAGCCGGCAGATGGGCGGAACACGTCGAGGCATTTGAAAAAGACGTGGCTGATGGCGGAAAGTGGGCACCGTTCAAGAGCCAGTACGACCGATACGTAGCGGCACTAACTGAAAGAATTGCCGGTCAAAGCCATCCTGCAACGGAGGCGGTCGGGACTATCATCACGCGTTCCCCCCAGCGCGAAGTCGATACCGTCGTGGACATCGACCCGCGCGTGCGCCGGTATCTCTTCGCCGTGAATGGTTGGGACATATCGAAATAGCCCAGCCCGCAAATCGCCGTCGTGCCGGACGATGAATGCAGGAGGCCCAACTTGATCGGCCTTTTCTCCAGCACGGCCGATCATGGTGTACGATTGTCGATGAGAGTATGCCGGCGGCAGTTCAGTATGTCGGCACCGACGGATCGACTTGCCGCGACCACGCATCGATACCGCCTTGCAGGTTATAGATGTGCTTGAAGCCGCGCGCCTCGAGGAACATGCCTACGTTCGCGCTGCGGGCCCCATGATGGCAGATGCAGACAATCTGCGCGTCGTCATCGAGCTCTTCGCTGCGTGCCGGAATGTCCTTCATCGGGATATGCACAATACCGTCGAGCCGAGCTGTCGATACCTCCCACGGTTCGCGCACGTCGAGCAACACGGGCGCGGCACGAGACGAGTCGGCAAGCCAGGCGGCGAGGTCGGAGGCAGTGAGATTCTGCATGGCTTAGAACCTGAAGTGAGGCGGCTCGACCGCGTTGGTGAGGGGCGCGACGAACGTCTCGAAGATGTCAGCGATCCGGTATTGGTTGTCGTCGACACGGGTGATGATCTGTGCGCGCATGACCGGCGCCACGCCGACGAACGCCGCGAGCCGGCCGCCGATCTTCAATTGCTCCAGCATTGCTTGCGGCAGCATCGGCAGCCCGCCCGATACGCAGATGATGTCATACGGCCCTTGCGCGGGCCAGCCGCGGGAGCCGTCTGCGGTTTCAACTTGTGCATTGGTCACGTCGTTCGCCGCTAGATTGGCCCGGGCCAGCTCCGCCAACTCCGGGACAATGTCCAGCGTCAACACCGAGCGCGCGCGATGCGCGAGCAGCGCCGCCATGTAGCCGGAGCCGGCACCGATCTCCAGCACCACTTCGTGCTTTTTCACGGCCAGCTCTTGCAGCATCCGCGCCTCGATCTTCGGCAAGAGCATGTGCTGGCCCGCGGGCAGCGGCACTTCAAGATCGGCGAACGCAATGTTGCGATAAGCCGCAGGCACGAAATGCTCGCGCTTGACGATCGCCAGCAGGTTCAACACGTCCTGGTCCAGCACCTCCCACGGGCGGATTTGCTGTTCGATCATGTTAAAGCGTGCTTGCTCGATGTTCATGGTGTCTTGACGGTCCGAATCGACGAAGGTAAGCGTTGGAATTATACTCGACCCTTTGAGGGCGTTGCCGGTTCCCCCGTCGCAGGCCGCTGTTGCAGACCCCTGCCGCAGGCTTGATCTCGCAGGTCTTGGTGGCAAGTCTGGTGTCGTAGGCCGCGCGTGCGGTACCGCTCCAGCGCGCCGGCTACGTCGCCGATCGTCCATTGCCGGATCCCATGAACTGCCGTCCCAACTGCGGTGCCTGTTGCATTGCGCCTTCCATTTCCAGTCCGATTCCCGGCATGCCGGGCGGTAAGCCCGCGGGCGTGGCATGTGTTCAGCTGGAGGCGGACATGCGTTGCCGGATTTTTGGCGCTCCTGACAGGCCGCGGTGCTGTGGTGGCCTGCAGGCGTCTGAGGAAATGTGCGGACGCTCCCGCGCCTATGCACTGCATTGGCTGACGCAGCTTGAGCAACTGACCGTCCCCTCGGCGTAACGGGGGGGCGGCACGTCGTTGAATGTGGTGCCCGGGCCGTAGCGAGCGTTCGGCGGCGTGTGCGAAACGCGTGTCAACGGTATATGCTGTTGTGTCGGCTGCCGCAAGGGAGACGGTCGGCGCGCTCGCCATCCAAGCGGCGCGCTTGCTCGCTGCTCGGGTCACCCCTGCAGTTTCCGGCGAGCAGCGTGGTGACGTCGCGGCTGGTGCCGAGCAGTGCTGCGTTCGGCATCGGCTGTCGCTTGACGGGTTTCTGTCTGGTGTCTGCGCTCGTGACGCCCGGCGTCGGCTATCCGAAGGCGACGGGTTTCGTGACGGCGATGCTGGTCGGCATGGCCGTCTTCGAAATCATCTCGCGGCGATATTCGCAGGGCTGCGTGCGAGCCGAACGAGGAACATTGCATGGTTGAAATGGTGGTCCGTGCACTGGTGCGGGCAGCGACCGCGCTGTCGTTGATCGCGGCGCTTGGCGTGGTGGTGACGATGGCCGTGGCGCCCGGTGTCGCGCATGCCGGAATTTTCCCGTTCGTGCCTGATCATTACACGTTCTCGCAGCGGCAGGTGCAGCGGGCGATCGAACGCAAGTTTCCGTATCAGCGCAGCGTTGGTCCATTTTTGGACCTGACGCTGGCCCGTCCTGTCGTCGCATTGCGCGCGGACGCCAACCGCGTCGTGGTCACGGTTGACGCGCACTTGGCCAGTCCGTTGCTGGGGCGTCCGGTGGACAGTGTCGTGAGCTTGTCCAGCGAACTGGCGTACGACGCGCCTAGCCGCTCGGTCGTGCTGCGCAATCCGAATGTTGAGCAGATTGAGGTCGGCGGCGATGCGGCATCGTACGCGCAACAGATCCATGCTGCCGCATCGATTGCTGTGGCCCAGTTGCTGGCTGACTACCCAGTCTACACGTTCAAGCCTGAACAACTGCAATTTGCCGGACAGCAATATGAACCCGGTACAATTACAATTCTTTCAGATGGCATACGCGTGCAGATCGTCGAGAAGTAAAGGCGTCGCGCGCCGCCGCCCCGGCTCAGGTTGCTTCTTCAAAGGACGATTGAATGGATCTGCTGCTGTTGCTCAAGGCGCTGGTGCTTGGCCTGGTGGAAGGCTTGACGGAATTTCTTCCTGTATCCAGTACAGGACATTTGATCCTGGTGGGCGAATTAATCGATTTCACCGGCGACGGCAGCAAGGTTTTCGACATTGCGATTCAGTTTGGCGCCATCCTCGCGGTATGCTGGGAATATCGCGAACGTATTGGCCAAGTTGTGTGGGGCCTGGCCACCAAGCCGCCAGCCCGGCGTTTTACACTCAACGTCATCGTCGCCTGTCTTCCCGCGGTCGTGATGGGGCTGCTGTTCGAGCAGCACATCAAGGCGCTGCTGTTTTCGCCGGTGCCGGTGGCGGTTGCGCTGATCGTTGGCGGCATCATCCTGCTGTGGGTGGAGGCGGCGCATCGCCGTCGCGATGGCGCCGCGTATGTTGCCCGTGTGCAGTCGATCGATGAGTTGACCGTCGTCGATGCATTGAAAGTCGGGCTCGCGCAATGCTTCGCACTGATCCCTGGCACGTCACGCTCGGGGGCAACGATCGTGGGAGGACTGCTTGCCGGCCTGGAGCGGCGTGTCGCGACCGAATTCTCGTTCTTCCTCGCCATCCCGTTGATCTTCGGCGCCACCGTATATGAACTGGTCAAGGCGCGCGACGCGCTGAGCGTATCGGACATAGGTCCTTTCACGGTCGGCTTCGTGACCGCGTTCGTCAGCGCATTCGCGTGCGTGCGCTGGCTGTTGCGCTACATTGCGACGCACGACTTTACGGTGTTTGCGTGGTATCGGATTGGTTTTGGACTGCTGGTGCTGGTCGCCAGCTATCTGGCGGGCGTCACGTTCAGCCACTGACCCACGGTGCTCAACGCTTCGTGAATAGCAGATCCCATACGCCGTGGCCAAGCCGCAGTCCGCGGCGCTCGAATTTTGTCACCGGACGATAATCAGGGCGCGGTGCATAACCGCTCGCCTCGTCCGACGCATTGACGAGTGTCGATTCCGCGCGCAGTACGTCGAGCATCTGCTCCGCGTAGTTCTGCCAGTCCGTCGCCAGATGCAAGTAGCCGCCGGCGCGCAGCCGCGATGCGAGCAGCTTGACGAGTGGCGGCTGGATTAGCCGGCGCTTGTGATGACGCGCCTTGTGCCATGGGTCGGGGAAGAAGATGTGCACGCCATCCACGCTGTCCTCAGCCAGCATATGCTCGATGACCTCGACCGCGTCGTGCTGAATCACGCGGATATTGTTCAGTTGTCTTTCCCCGATCAGCTTCAGCAGTGCCCCTACGCCCGGCTCATGAACCTCGATGCCGAGAAAGTCATCGCCTGGCCGCTGTGCGGCGATATCGGCGGTTGTCGTGCCCATGCCAAAGCCGATTTCGAGCACGCGCGGCGCATCGCGACCAAAGGTCGTCTCCCAGTCGAGCGGTGTGCCAGTATAGGGCAGCTTGAATCGCGGACCCAGTTCGTCCAGCGCCCGTCGCTGGGCGTTGGATAAACGTCCCGCTCGAGTCACGAAGCTGCGGATGCGGCGCAGCGGCGGGGTTGCATCGGTGGCCGGTGTCGCGCCGTGGTCGCTGTCCGTTTGGGCTTCGGTGTCGGCGCGTTTGTCCGCGGACGCGTCGTTGTGGCGATCGGAAGGGTCGTGAGTCATCGTGCAGCGTTTGCGGCAGGCCGTTCGGCGCGGCGCGTGCGTTGGGTCGGCATGCGGCTAATAAGCAAAAAAGCCGTTCGTAGATTGAACGGCTTTCGGCGTCTTCGAGTGGGCGATGCGGCATGAACGCATGGTCCCGGTCATTCCGGCGAAAGTACAACTCCCGCGAAGAGCGTGGATTGTGGCCTGGTTTGGCTATTTCGTCAACTGGACAGTTCTTGTCCGCGACACCGGCGGGCGCGATGTGTGCGCCTGGCGTTTCGGCGCGCGGTCAGGGTGGCAACGCTGGCCGACAGCCTTGCTCCAGACAGCCTTGATCCATACAGGCACAAGCCGATGGCGCACGAATGAACCCGCTGGCGTTACCATGCTGCAATCGGTTTGCGGCGCGGCGGACAAGGTCATGCGGCTCGTGTCGCGTAAAGCGCTCGAGCATGGGCCCGTCGAGCGCAAGACAACGCTGATTCTTCATTTGCCGGCCACTCCAATCCGATACCGCTGGCCACCCTGGTTGGCAACAAAGCCCTGGCATCAGCGATCAAGCGGGATGTGGGCAGGAGCCGAAAAGCGGCTTCGCCGAAGTGGTAGGCGTTTGCCTTAGGGCAAAGTGGGCAGTGTACTGGGGGTGGAGCGGGCGATGGGAATCGAACCCACGTCTCCAGCTTGGGAAGCTGGGGTAATAGCCATTATACGACGCCCGCAGAATGCGTCATTTTACAGAGTCTTGCACCGGGATGGCAAGGCGGGTGATTTATGTGCTGGCGTGAAAGTGTACGATGTAATTGCTCAGGATGCCCCGGCTGGCCTCACAATGTTGGAGTGGATTTGCCTCAATTGCCTGATGCCATCGGAGCCGCGGTGAGGTTCGCGGGGGGCGCGACCAGTAAAACAGTATCGAATTGCTCATCAGCAAACTGACGGCGCGTATAAATCTTTGGCGTTTCGTTGACGCAAGACAACCACTTTGGGTCTAACGACGATATCCATTTTCCGTCAGTTCCGATAAATTTGCCGCTTTCATGCCATTTCTTCATTTTTTGCTCGAATTTATCCGGATATTCCGGTGCGGGACAGGCAATATTCGCCCATGGATCGCAGATGTAAATATGAGACGGCCAAGCACTCAGCGGAAGATTGACGTTTTCCGGATCAATAGCGCCGATGATGGCAAAAGCGTGTCCAGGCAAGGCCCCGGTTGAAACGGGTGCCAGTGGGTGCCGATAAGCTATATAGTCCGTGACCGCAGCGGCAAGTCCATCGCAGTTTATTTGGGTCGACTGCCAAATGTTTTTCGACCGAAGTGCCACATTATGACGGGAGTTGATCGCAGAAGGATTGTGCCAATGGGCGAATTTCCCTTTCCTCAACCTCTCGACTTCCAATTCTCGTCGTGCCGGGGAAAATTTGTTTGAGGATTTAAATGAGCCGTATTCTTTCGAATACAGGGCCAATCGCACAGAGTGCAGCGCTTCGTGGGCATACTTCTCGTTTTTCCGAGCCCATGTGCCATCTCCAACGGCAGCCTGCATACGATACGCGAAGGGGGGCGGTGCGTTCGCTGCAGACAATTTAATAGCCTTTTCGGCTAGATAGGTAAACTTTCCGCGAAGTCGTTCAGAAGTCGCAGCATCGCTGATGGTACGTACTTTTACGGGCAGCCCATCAAAAAACGCATTTGTCACGCTCCCCGGTAATGTCTTACGCGCCTGCCTGCGCGAAGCCGAGTGGTCAGTGGGCGTGCCTGGAGTGTGCCATTTGACCTCACAATTCGTAAATGGAATTTTCACAGTCAATCCCGTGGTTACGCGAACAACAAACTTTCCACAGCCGCGTGGAAAGGACGCGGCATAGGCGAAGGTGCGCGCACGCACGCGAATCGATCCGTGATTGGATCCATGTTCCAAGTGAGCGGCCAGTCGCAATACCGTTACTGGCGCTCCCGAGAAAATCGCGTTTGCTTTGGCAAATCATGCCTCCACTATGGGCAGCGGCACGATTTCTCCCTCGTCTCCGGCCGCCCGATGTCCGGTCAAAATCCGAACATCGTCACCGATACGGTGATGCGCGTGACGATCATCAATAACACCTCGACGATCACGAGTAGCACCAACGGCGACAGGTCGAAGCCACCGAGCGTGGGCACCACGCGGCGCAGCGGGTTCAGCAACGGTGCGGTCAATTGCAGCAGGATCGCCATCGCCGGGGAGCGCGGGTTGATCCACGAGAGCAGCGCCATGATCAGCGTCAGCCAGATCGTCAGGTTCAACGCCCATTTAACCATCGTTAATAGCGCGATGACGAATCCAGCGGGCAACAGCGAGGCCGGGTCACCACCAGAGACGGCTACCATCAGGACGATGAACACGATCGCGGTGAGCCAGGCGGCGAATAGGCTCGTCCAGTCGATGCCACGCGCGGCTGGAATGACCCGGCGCAACGGCAGCACGAGCCAGTTGGTTGCTTGGAAGATGCCTTGCGATACCGGGTTGTACGGCGTGAGCCTAACCACATGCAACCACGCGCGCAGCAGCAGCGCGGCACCGAACAACGTGAAAATCGTATTGAGCAGAAAGCGGGCAATATCCCCGAACATCTTGTTTTCCTTCGAGTGGCGCAGCCGATGAGTTGTAAGGTACCGGACGTGACGTGTCAAGGGCGCGGCGGCACGCGGCTGAAGCACTGTACCGCGCCATCGTCGGGCGCTGGTGCGTCTGTGCCGCGCTGCAGCGCGGCATTGACGGTGGCTTCGATCGCGTCGAGCCCGGACGGCGCCGGCGAGCGTCGGCGTGCCAGCGCGGTCACTCTGCGCGTGAGCATCGCATAGAGCGCCATGTGATCTTCGCCCAACGCGGCCAAGGTGTCGAGCTGGCTGCGGATCACTGAAACGTCGCCGCGCGACACTGGACCCGCGATCGCGCCGGACAGGCCTTTGTCGCGCACCGATTGAAGGGTGCGCTCGAGCATGGGCAGCAATGCGGCCAGTGCGGCGTCCTCGTCTAATCCGATATGTTTCCAGAGTGTGACGTTTTCATACAGCGACGCCACCGCGAAGCTTGCCGCGTAGCTCGCCGCGCCATGATAGAGCATGCGCGTACCGGATGGGATCGACAGCGGCACGCAGTCCAGGGCGCCGGCGAGCGCGCGCAGCGCGGCGTCCAGCGGCGCCGGAGCTTCGATCGTGATGGAACAGCCCGCCAGCCGGTCCACGTCGGCCGCATGTCCGGTGAACAGGTACAGCGGATGGAAGCCGCCCGTCAAGACGCCCTGGGCTCGGGCCGGCTCGAGCAACTCGACGCTGGATGCGCCGCTGCAGTGCACGAGCGCACAGGAGCCGGCCCGCGCAGGGGAATAGCACAGTTGGGCAGCCACCGCGCCGATCGCATCATCCGGCACCGTCACGAAGACCAGCGTGGCGGCCTCGATAACGTGTCTCAGATCTGAGACGATTTGGCACTGTCCTGCCCGCTCGGCCAGTTGTCTGGACGATTCTTCTGAGCGGCTCGCGACCGCGGCAATCCGGTAGCCGCGTCGATGCCATGCTGCTGCAAGGGTTCGGGCGAGCCGTCCGGCGCCGATGAAGCCAAGGGTCGGTTGAGGCGGAAAAGGCATGGTTCATGCTTAAGTTACGAGAACGGTGTCCATGATAGACCAACCGTGAATTGCTTCGCGTCAAGCGTTATAGCGACGCACTTGGTGTGCCCTTGATTGCCGCTTGCGCGTTAATTGTTGCCATGCAAGGCGTTTGTCAAAGGGACGAGACGTGGGCCGGAGGTGACGGGCGGCCGCGGCGAGCAGCGTCGCGGTTCGTTACCGGCCACAACTCAATCAAAAAACACCTGACCGGGAGATTTGCGCCATGAACCTCTTTTCGTATCGGAAACACTTGCGATTCCTCAATGCTGTCCAGCGCCGCTTGTGGTGGGAGCAAAGAATGCGCTTGACGCCGCGCGTGCGGATCAGTGGCCTGTATGTGCCGCCGAACGTAAGCCGCGAGTTCGCTTATGTAAAAGTGGGCTGATGGTGCGGCGCCCCGTAGCGGGCGTACGCTGGGTACGCGGCGAGCACCGGCTGGTGGATGAACGGCTAGCAGGTTAACAGTTGGCAGGTCAACGGTTGGAGGCGCACGTGGAGTAGGTGGCCTTTTTAGTGGGCATGCCCCTTCACGTTGATCACGGCGCGTGCGTCAAGCGCTGCTTGTCGAGTCGTTGAGCGGGCAGTGCGCCGCCGGCGCGCGTGCCCGGCAGGAAGGCCCGGAACGATTCGCCACGGCGTGTGCTGGTCGAACCGGCCTAGGACGCCACGCGCATGGGATGTCCCCGGTTGAGCTTGACGAAAAATGCTTGTAGGCGACGGGCGCCACGGTGATCCAATGTCTTTGTAAATAAACTTTAACGACTTGCGGCACGCCGGTCAGCCAATATTGCGCGCCGCGCGTGTCGGGTTGGCCCGGCGCTGCCCGCTCCACGTGCCAACCGCCGCGCGCTCGGACTTCGAGGCTGCCGATCATACCCATTGGCCGCCTGTCACGCTCGCGCCATCGTTGCATTTTGCAACAATTGGATCCGGGCGTGCGCGCGAATTTTCGGTACATTGCACGGCTAGTGCCGTAATAGGCGGCATTGTGTTCAGGAGCGCGTAGTGAAAAAGGTCATTCCGGTCCTAGTCGGTGCCGCCATGCTGATGGCGGGAGCGGGCGTTGCGCAAGCGCATGTGTCGATCGGCGTGGGGATCGGAATTCCCGCTCCGGTATACGCTACTCCAGTTTATACGCCGCCGCCGGTCGTCTATGCGCCGCCCCCGCCTCCCGTGGTCTACGCGCCTGCGCCTCCAGTAGTCTATGCGCCGCCGCCTGCGGTTATTGTGGGCAGCTACGGCGGCTATGATCGGCCATGGTATCCGCATCCTCATTGGCACGGCGGTTACTACCGGCGCTGGTAGCGCACGGCAGGTCTGTCGTCGTGATGATGCCGGTTGCCGCGCGCATGCTCGCTGGCGCCATCGCTATCCCAGGCCGATCTCCGTCCATAGCGCATCGACACGCCGCTTGACCGCTGCGTCCATCACAATCGGCCGGCCCCATTCGCGGGAGGTCTCGCCGGGCCACTTGTTCGTCGCGTCGATGCCCATCTTGGAGCCGAGTCCGGCCACCGGCGACGCAAAGTCCAGATAGTCAATCGGCGTATTGTCCACCAGTACCGTGTCGCGGCTTGGATCCACACGCGTTGTCAGGGCCCAAATCACATCTTTCCAGTCGCGCACATTCACATCGTCGTCCACCACGACGATGAACTTCGTATACATGAATTGCCGCAAGAAGCTCCAGACGCCGAACATCACGCGCTTGGCGTGGCCGGCGTAGCTTTTCTTCATCTGCACGATGGCCATCCGGTAGCTGCATCCTTCTGGCGGCAAATAGAAGTCGGTGATCTCCGGAAACTGCTTTTGCAGCAGCGGCACAAATACCTCGTTCAGCGCGACGCCGAGCACGGCCGGTTCGTCCGGTGGCTTGCCCGTGTACGTCGAATGGTAGATTGCGTCGCGCCGCATCGTGATGCGCTCGACGGTGAACACCGGAAACCACTCTTGTTCGTTGTAATAGCCGGTGTGATCGCCATAGGGGCCCTCCAGCGCATGTTCGTAGCGGCCGGCCGGGCCGGCCACGCGAGCGCGCGGCGACACGGGTCCCGGCTGTGCCGGGACGTCCTGCGTGTCGCCTGCATCGGGATGGATGAACCCCTCCAGGATGATTTCTGCGCGGGCTGGCACCTGCAGATGCGCCAGTCCGGGCGTTAAGCAGTGGGCCAGTTCGGTTTTGCCGCCGCGCAGCAAGCCGGCGAACTGATATTCGGACAATGTGTCGGGTACCGGCGTGACGGCGCCGAGGATCGTCGCCGGATCGGCGCCGAGCGCGACGGCGACCGGATAGGGTTGGCCAGGATGGGCCAGCGCAAATTCGCGAAAATCCAGCGCGCCGCCGCGATGGGCGAGCCAGCGCATGATCAGCTTGTTGCGCCCGATCACTTGTTGCCGATAGATGCCCAGGTTCTGACGTGGCTTGTTCGGACCTCGCGTGACGGTGAGGCCCCAGGTGATCAGCGGCGCCGCGTCGTGCGGCCAGCAGGTTTGGACCGGCAGCCGCGCCAGGTCGACATCGCCACCCTCGAGCACGATTTCCTGGCAAGGCGGCGCGCTGAGCGTGCGGGGCGCCATGTCCCAGACGGCCTTGGCCAGCGAAAGCAGCCGTGTCGCATCCTTCAGGCCCTTCGGCGGCTCCGGTTCCTTCAGCGACGACAACAGGTGACCGATGTCGCGCAGCGACGTTAGGGCCGCGTCGTCGGCATCGGCATCAACGCCCATGCCGAGCGCGACACGACGTGTCGTGCCAAACAGGTTGCCGAGCACGGGCATCGTGTGCCCAGCCGGATTCTCGAACAGCAGCGCGGGGCCGCCCGCATTGAGCACGCGCTCGCATAGCTCGGTCATTTCGAGCACTGGCGAGACGGCGGCGCGCACTCTTCGCAGTTCTCCCAATGCTTCGAGCCGGCTCGCAAAGTCACGCAGGTCTTTGTATTTCATCACACTATACGAACGTCGCCGGCCATGCCGAGCACAAAGGGTGCATTTTAGCGCGTGCGCGTGCGAGACATATTTTATTGCAAATCGGACCCCCTACCGGCCAGGGCACGCGGTGTGCTTCGTTCCCGTCTATGGACCGTTTCTTTATAACTAAAGGTATGGTTTGTTCGGATCCTTAGCATTGACGCTTTATAAAACCCTGCTAGAATCCGACCTCGTCAGTGGCGGGACTGCCTTGTAGTCCGCCATCTTGTTTGGCGCTTCGCGTCACGCCGACCCATCCCGCTAAGGGCGGCGCAAACTGATATCGGCTGGCTGCAATACGCCGGCTTTTTGGTGCGGGTGGCCCGCGCGGCTGGATGACGCGCGCGCAATGTGTGTCTCAAGTCCTGACGCCCCCCGTCCCCGCAGATGGCGCCTCGCCATCTCTTCCCGGCATCGTCCCGCGGCTAACCCACGCAGGCGATGCCTCGGCCTGTCGTGCACATCGGCTGCGACTGCGCTTGCTTGCTCGCACGGCTGTCGTCGTCGCTGCAAAGCACGGCGCGACCGGCCATGAACCATGGGAGCTTGTGAAGTATGAATACTTGGTTAGGTTGGCGACCGAAGCGCGATGTCGTGCAAACGGTACGCGAACTACTACGCCGCGGCACGCGGCTTTCTTCCATGTTGTTGAGCCTCGTCGGCGCGCTGGCGGTGCTCACGAGTTTGGCGTTGTGGTGGCAGCCGGCGCTGCGCGGCACCTTGGCCGCGAAGGTGATGCCGTTGATCGTAGAGGCGGTGCATAACGGCCCGGCGCGATTGCTGTCCGGCCAGCCGTTGCCGCCGTTCGCGCCGCACGCCAGACCGGATGGCGACGCCGCATCGCTGGAGATGACGTCCTCGTTCGCTACGCCCGGCGGCAATGGGTCCCTTACGGCGACGCTCGGCTTGGGATATGGCAACTTGCCCGGCGGGGCCGGCCTGGGTCCGGCCACGCTCAATGGGTTCGATCCGCGCACACTGCCGTCGGTCGGCACGTTGGCCCGGCTCATCCCGTCCGAGCGTGTTGCCTCCGATGCGCGCGACGATCGCGTGTTAGTGTCGGCGCATGAGCAAGCGCTGGTCGCCGCTTACATTGCGCGGCGCTATCGTGTCGCGCAGGAGCCGGTCCGCCAGTTGGTCAAGGCAGCGTTCAACACCGGCCGCGAGGTCGGGCTCGACCCGCTGCTATTGCTGGCGGTGATGGCAATCGAATCGGGCTTCAACCCATATGCGGAAAGTGGCGTTGGCGCCAAGGGCCTCATGCAGGTGATGTCCAGGGTGCATTCCGACAAGTTCGATTACTTCGGGGGACAGAACGCTGCGCTGCAGCCGTTGGCCAACATCAAGGTTGGCGCTCTGGTGCTCAAGGACTGCATTGCCCGTGGCGGCTCCGTGGCGGGTGGTTTGCGGCGCTATGTTGGCTCGACATCGCCGAACGATGGGGGCTATGGCGCAAAGGTGCTGGCTGAACGCGCGCGGCTGCGGGATATCGCCCGCGGACGCAAGGTGCCGGTTCACGCACCGCAATCGCCTGCGCCAATGCTCGCATCGACGACGCGGCAGACCCATGCATCGACACAACGGGTGCAGGTCAAGCTGGGCGCTGAGCACCCGATGGTCGCACAGAAGGCACCTGCCGGCGCCGATACGCATGCGCAGGACGAAGCCAGCGCCAGAACCGTGTCGAAACATACCGAGCAATTGGCTGACATCGGCGCTTGATCGGTCGCGGGCGCTGCACGGCCGGTCGGAAGAGGCGGTGGCCGCGCCCATTCACGACGCATCAAACAGGGCGTGCAGCCGAGCAATAGCCTGTTGCAGCCGCTCGTACGACGTCGCGTATGAAATTCGCAGGTAGTCGTGCGGCGCATGCACGCCGAAGTCCAGACCCGGCACCATGCTGACCTTCGCTTCTTCAAGCATCACGGACGCGAGCGTCGCGCTATCCGACGCGGCCCGGTGCGCGATGCTGCGACAGTTCGCATAGACGTAGAACGCGCCATCCGGTAGGACCGGTATGTCGAAACCCAATTCGCGCAACGCCGGTACCAGGAAGTCGCGCCGTCGCTTGAACTCGAGCCGCCGTTGCTCGTAGATCTCAAGTGACGCGGGCTCGAAGCACGCGAGCGCCGCGTGTTGCGCGAGCGCGGACGCGCAGATAAATAGGTTCTGCGTGAGCTTCTCGAAGGCCGGCACCCAGTGTGGCGGCACCACGAGCCAGCCCAGGCGCCAGCCCGTCATGCTAAAGTACTTCGAAAAACTGTTTACGGTCACGACATGATCGTGTGCACCGTGCAGTGACAGCGCCGAGACGGGCGGCGCATCATAGGTCAGTCCCTGATAGATTTCGTCGATGATTGCGAAACCGTTGTGAGCGCGGACCGTATCGACAATGCGTTGCAACTCGCCCGCGTCGATCGATGTGCCGGTGGGATTCGACGGCGACGCGAGCAGCACGCCGCGTGTGTTCGTGCCCCAATGCTGCTGCACGTGCGCCGCGCTCAACTGAAAGCGTTGTGCCGCGTCGCTCGGCACTAGAACCGCTCGGCCCTCGAAGGCAGTGACGAAGTGACGGTTGCACGGATAGGTTGGATCCGGCATCAGCACCTCGTCGTCGCGATCCACGAGCGCCGCGCAAGCGAGCAACAACGCCGCGGAGGCACCGGCCGTCACGACGATGCGTGCCGGTTCGACATCGATGCCGTACATACGCCGGTAATGCATTGCAATGGCTTCGCGCAACGGCGTGATGCCCAGCGCCGGCGTGTACTGCGTGAGGCCTCGGCGCAGGGCCGAAGCCGCCGCCTCGACGACGGCGGGTGGCGCCGTGAAATCGGGCTCGCCGATGCTCATGTGGATCACGTCATGGCCTGCCTGCTCGAGGCGGGTAGCCTGCTTGACAAATTCCATGACATGAAATGGCGCGATCCGGTCAATGCGTGAAGCAAGCCGATCGGCCCGGGTGGTGTCGAGTGGGTTGGGCATGGAATCGGTGTCGGTCATCCAGCATTCCTAGCGGACGCGGCAGCACGCATTCAACCGCGAGCCTTGACTTCGTCGGCGCGCATGGTCACCGCAAGCTTGTCGAGGACGCCGTTTACGTACTTGTAGCCGTCGGCACCGCCAAATGTCTTAGCCAACTCGACGGCCTCGTTGATCACGACTCGGTACGGGATCTCGAGATGATGCTGGAATTCGTATGCCGCGATCAGCAGTACCGCCCGTTCAACCGGCGACAGTTGGTCAATCGGGCGATCCAGGAAGGGCATGAGCGCTTCAGTCAGCGTCGCCGACTGCTTGATCACGCCATGCAGTAGCGCATCAAAATGGTCGCGATCCGCTTTGTCGAAACCGGGCTGCTCGCGCATGGTCGCGTCGATCTCGCCCGGCGCCGCGCCCGACAGCAGCCACTGATACAACCCTTGCGTGGCCAACTCGCGCGAGCGACGGCGAGCACTTCTCGTTGTCATGCCCGATCCTCGTTTGCCGCTTCGTCTTCTTCGTCCTCATCCTCGTCCTCGTCGTCATCTTGACCGAGTTGGTCGAGCGCGGATGATAAGTTTGCCATTTCCACTGCGACGCGTGCCGCATCGCGGCCTTTTTCGGTCATTCTCGCGATCGCCTGCTCGTCGTTTTCGGTGGTCAACACCGCGTTGGAGATCGGCACGCCGAAGTCCAGTGCAATTCGGCTGATACCCGCGCCGCTCTCGTTGGACACCAATTCGAAGTGATAGGTCTCGCCGCGAATCACCGCGCCGAGCGCGATCAGCGCGTCGAACTGGCCGCTTTCGGCGAGCTTTTGCAGCGCGAGCGGAATCTCCAGTGCGCCGGGCACCGTGACGAGCAGCACGTCCTCGCCCGCGACGCCAAGGCGCTCGAGTTCCTCGACACAGGCGTCGACTAGCCCATTGCAGACCGGCTCATTAAAGCGGGATTGGACGATGCCGATGCGCAGTCCGTCACCCTCGTGATTCGGTTGATATTGTCCGATTTCCATAAATGTTCCGTTGATGTGTTGGGCGAGGCGGGACGCCGGCCGCCGGGCCATGATCCAGAATAGGCAGATACCGCGCGCGTCGCCCTATTCGTGCGAATGCGGACCGCTGCCCGCGAATCTGTGTGCTGCTGCCGGCATGGGCTCGAAACCGGTGACCTCGAGGCCGTACCCCGACATGCTGCCCATCCTGCGCGGATTCGACAAGACCCGCATTTTGCCGACATGCAACTCATGCAGGATCTGCGCGCCGACGCCGTACGTTTTGAAATCGACCGGACGGCGCTTGAGTTCGGCTGCCTTATCCTGCCGCTCGAATGCCTCGAATACGTCCAGCAGCCGCTCGCCGGACTCGTGCACATTGAGCAACACCACGACGCCGGTTTCCCGCTGGGCAATTTCGCGCAGCGCCGCATCTAATGTCCAGGAGTGTGTACTGACACCCGTTTCGATCAAGTCGAGGATCGACAGCGGCTCGTGTACCCGTACCAGGGTCTCGACCTCAGGTGAGGGTTGCCCGCGCACCAGCGCCAGATGCGGTGCGCCGCTCGGCTTGTCGTGGAACAGTACCGCATTAAACGGTCCGTGCGCGGTATGCATCGTGCGCTGCGCCACGCGTTCGATGATCGATTCGGTGCGACTGCGGTATTGGATCAAGTCTGCGATCGTGCCGACTTTCAACCCGTGCTGCGCGGCGAACTCGACGAGGTCAGGCAAGCGTGCCATCGTGCCATCGTCCTTGATCACCTCGCAGATCACCGATGCCGGCGTGAGCCCGGCCAGCGCCGTCAGGTCGCAACCGGCCTCGGTATGGCCGGCGCGCACCAGCACGCCACCGGGCTGCGCCATGATCGGAAACACGTGTCCCGGTTGTACGATATCCTCAGCTCGAGCGTCGCGCGCGACGGCCGCCTGGACCGTGCGTGCACGGTCGGCAGCGGAGATGCCGGTGGTCACGCCTTCCGCGGCCTCGATGCTGACCGTGAACGCCGTGCCGTATTGCGTGCCGTTGCGCTGCGTCATGAGCGGCAGATTCAATGCGCGGCAGCGCTCCTGCGTCAGCGTCAGGCAAATCAGCCCGCGGCCATAGCGAGCCATGAAGTTGATCGCTTCCGGTGTGACGAAATCAGCGGCCAGCACCAAGTCGCCCTCGTTCTCGCGGTCTTCTTCGTCAACGAGGATGACCATTCTGCCGGCTTTGAGTTCGGCAATGATCTCTTGCGTGGAAGCGAGTGTCATGGTGGACGATGGTGGCGCGATAGGAAAACCGCTATTTTACGTCAGCACCGCGTCAAAAGCCGATTCCGATGCTGGTTTTACGTCGGTTCTATGTCAGTCGTGCGTCGGTACGGGCAGCGCAGAGCTTCGCGACGGTTGACCGTGTCACCGGGCGGTCGGACGCACGTCGTGCAGCGGGACGAACATGGCGATAACCGACGCAGGCGCGCTCTCTTATCTTTTTTAAATGTCAATCACCTATCTGAGACGCGCTGAGCATCCGCTCGACATACCGCGCAATCATATCGACTTCGAGATTGACCGCGTCGCCAACGCGCAGGTGCTGCAGTGTGGTCATCTGTATCGTGTGCGGGATCACGTTGATCGAGAACTCGCATCCCTTGTCCCGGTCCTGCACGACATTCACTGTCAGGCTGACACCGTTGATCGTGACAGACCCTTTGTACGCGAGGTACTTCGCGAGCGAGGACGGCGCGACGATGCACAATTCATGCGATTCGCCCACCGGCTCGAAGCGGCTGACCTGGCCGAGCCCGTCGACATGTCCGCTGACCAGGTGGCCGCCCAGGCGTTCATGCGCACGCAGTGCTTTTTCGAGGTTCACTTCGCCAGGCTGTGCAAACCCGGCAGTGCAGTTCAGCGTTTCCCGCGACACGTCGACTTCGAACTGCGTCGATGTCTTGTCGACGACCGTCAAGCACGCGCCTTGCACTGCGATGCTGTCACCCAATCCGACATCGGACAGATCGAGCGTGCCGGCGGCGATCGACAGGCGCACGCCGTCCTCGACGGACACGCCCAGCGGGGTGACCGATTCAATGTGGCCGATCGCCGCGACGATGCCTGTGAACATACAAGAATCCCTTCATTGTGAGCGCGGATCGCCCGTTTGCGGGGCGTTGTCGGATTCGGCTGCAACGAGCCTGGCGAGGACCCGTAGATCCTCGCCCATTCGCTCGATCGAATGATATCGTAGCCGTATCCGCTGATCGAGCGCCGGCGGCGGCTCGAGGTTGAACATGCCGGTCGCGTTGCCGAGCAGGGCCGGGGCGATGTAGAGCAGCAGTTCGTCAACGCAGCCTTCGCGCAACAATGAGCCGTTGAGCTTGTAGCCCGCCTCGACATGCAATTCGTTGACGCCACGCGCAGCGAGCAGCCGTAGCGCAGCCGGCAGGTCAACCTTACCGGAGCGGTTCGGCAACGCAATCACTTCGGCGCCGGCCGCGCGCAACGCATGCGCGCGCGGGGCGAATGCTCCGTCGTCGTGCGCGCAGATGACCAGCGGTGGTGCGCCGGCTAGCATCCTTGCATCCAGCGGCACGTCCAGACGGCTGTCCACCAGCACGCGCAGTGGTTGGCGAGGCGTGGGCACCGCGCGCACGGTCATCTGCGGATCGTCCTCGCGCACCGTACCGATGCCGGTTAGGATCGCGCACGCGCGAGCGCGCCATGCGTGCCCGTCCGTGCGCGCGGCGCTCGACGTGATCCACTGGCTTTGACCGTTCGGCAACGCGGTGCGACCGTCCAACGTCGCGGCGATCTTGAGCCGCACCCATGGCACGCCACGCGTCATCCGCGATACGAAGCCGACGTTCAACTCCTGCGCCTCATGCGCAAGCAGTCCGCAGCGCACGTCCACGCCCGCATCGCGCAGGAGGCCCAGGCCACGGCCGCTGACCTGCGGGTTGGGATCCTCCATCGCGGCGATCACCCGCGCAATGCCGGCCTCGACCAGCGTGTTCGCGCAGGGTGGCGTGCGACCGAAGTGGCTGCAAGGCTCAAGCGTCACATAGGCGGTGGCGCCGGCGGGGGTGTGCCCGCGTGAGCGGGCGTCTTTCAGTGCGCAGATTTCCGCGTGGTCTTGCCCGGCCGGCTGCGTGAAGCCTTCGCCAATGACTTCGCCATCCTTGACGAGTACGCATCCCACGCGCGGGTTCGGCGACGTCGTGTACAACCCACGCTCGGCGAGCACGAGCGCGCGCTGCATTTGCAAGCGATCAAAGTCTGAGAACATGGCAGGGGAACCGGCGCTCAGCGCTGCAGCGCAGCGAACACGGTGCGGGCGATCGACAGCGTTTCATCGATGATCGCGTCGTCGTGCGTGATCGACACGAAGCCGGCCTCGTATGCCGATGGGGCGAAATGCACGCCGGCATCGAGCATCGCGTGGAAGAACGCGTTGAAGCGGGGCACGTCGCAGCGCATCACCTCAGCAAAGCTGCGCGGTACTTGTGAAGCGAAATATAGGCCGAACATGCCGCCCAGCGAGTCCGCGCTGAACGGCACGCCCGCGTCGCGCGCGGCGGCCTGCAGCCCACTGGCGAGCCGCGCGCTCTGCTGGGACAGACGGTCATAGAAGCCGGGCGCTTGAATCTGGCGCAGCGTTTCAAGGCCGGCAGCGACCGCGAGTGGGTTGCCTGATAGGGTGCCGGCTTGGTAGACGCCGCCCAGCGGCGCCAGGTGTGCCATGATGTCGCGCCGGCCACCGAACGCGGCGATCGGCATCCCGCCGCCGATGACCTTACCCAGGCAGGTCAGATCCGGCACGATATTGAACAGCTGCTGCGCGCCGCCAAGCGCGACGCGAAAACCGCACATGACCTCGTCAAAAATCAGCACGCTGCCGTACTCGGTGCACTGCTTGCGCAACGCGGCGAGGAATTCAGCCGACGCTCGCACGAGATTCATGTTGCCGGCGATCGGCTCGACGATGACCGCTGCGATTTCCGTGCCGAATGCGCTGAATGCTTCGTTTAACTGCTCGACGTTGTTGTACTCGAGCACGGTTGTGTGATGCGCGATGTCGGGCGGCACACCGGCCGAGGTGGGGTTGCCAAATGTCAGCAATCCGGACCCGGCCTTCACGAGCAGGCTGTCGGCATGGCCGTGATAGCAGCCTTCGAACTTGACGATGCGGCTGCGCCCGGTGAACCCGCGGGCGAGCCGCAACGCGCTCATCGTGGCCTCAGTGCCGCTCGAGACCATGCGGATTTGCTCGATCGATGGCATAAGGCGACAGATCTGCTCGGCGATGTCGATCTCCGCCTCGGTCGGCGCGCCGAATGAGAAGCCCGACGCGAGCGCGCGCTGGACCGCGGCCAGTACGTCCGGATTCAGGTGCCCGAGAATCATCGGGCCCCACGAACCGATGTAGTCGATGTAGCGCTGTCCGTCTGCGTCCCATAAATACGGGCCGTGTGCGCGCGCGATGAAGCGCGGCGTGCCGCCGACTGAGCGGAAAGCGCGCACCGGCGAATTGACGCCGCCCGGAATCGAGCGTTGGGCCCGTTCGAAAAGAAGTTGGCTCTTGGACATCGAATCAATCCCGCGTTGCAGCAATGACATTTAGGCATTGTACCGGAGCGGCGCGCGACGCCGTCGCGTACAATGAATTTGTTAATGTATGAAAGGCCGTGCGCGCGGCCTCTCGCAGTGTCTCCATGCCCGTTTCCCAGACTGTTCGCCGCCGGCTCGATTGGCGCTTGATCCTCTTGCTTGGCGCGCTCGCCGCGTGTGGCCCGATCTCGATCGACATATACCTACCGAGCCTGCCGTCGCTGGCAGCGGCTTTCGACATCAGCGCCTCGGCCGCACAGGTGACGCTGACCAGCTTTATGCTGGGCTTTTCAATTGGCATGCTGCTGTATGGCCCACTGTCCGACGCCTATGGTCGGCGCTCGATCTTGATCGGTGGCATCGTGCTGTATGGGCTGGCCAGCATTGCCTGTGCGCTCGCGTCGTCGATCGGCTGGCTGATCGCGGTGCGCTTTCTGCAGGCGCTGGGCGCCGGCGCTGCGTCGGTGCTCGCGCGCGCGATCGCGCGAGATGTGCATGGCCCCACCGATGCGGCCCGTGTGCTGTCGATGCTGGCCATCGTTACCTCGATCGGGCCGTTACTCGCACCGCTGGTGGGCGGGCAGCTGCTGCTGCTCGGCGGCTGGCGCGCAGTGTTTGTATCACTGGCGCTGTTCGGCGCAGCCTGTGCCATCATGGCGGTGCGCAAGGTTCCGGAAACGTGGCCGTCGCACAAGCGGCACGAGAACACGCTCACCGCGTCATTCGCCGTGTACGGGCGCTTGCTGACCGACCCGGTGACGTGGGGCCACATGCTCTGTGGTGGCATGGCGTTCGCCGGCATGTTCGCTTACATCACGGCCACGCCGTTCATCTACATCGATTACTTCCATGTGTCGGCGCAGGCCTATGGGTTGTTCTTTGCGCTGAACGTCGTCGGTGTCATGGCGGGGAATTTCCTTAATGTACGGCTGGTTGCCGCACTCGGCACGCTGCGCATGATTTCGGCCTCGTCGCAGGTGTATCTGCTCGCCTCGCTCGGGGTGTTCGTGGTCTGCACCACCGGCTGGGGCGGCCTGCGCTCGATTGTCGTGACGCTATTTTTCGTGGTTAGCATGGTGGGTGTGCTCGGCGCGAACTGCACGACTGATCTGATGCACCGTTATCCGCGCAACGCCGGTGCGGCGGCGGCGGTGTTTGGCGCGATGCAATTGGCGCTCGGCGCGTTGTCGAGCCTGGCGGTCAGCGGCTTGCAGGATGGCTCGCCACGCGCGATGGGGATCGTGATCGGCGCCTGCGGCGTGTTGACCTATGTCGGATATCGGCTTGTGGCCCGCTCGCACCGGCTATTGGAGATGGGGTGAGGCCCGCTAACGGTCGAGTGCCGGCCAGCGGCAGCAGGCGCACAAGGCACAAGGGCGCCAGCGGCGAAAGGGGCCGGCGACGGTCCGGCCAAGCGGGTTTCAGTCAGCCGTATTGCTCATCGCGCGCTTGGTCCAACGCGACGCGTCGCTGCCGCTGTCAGCGGGTGCATCGCCGGGTAGCGTCTCGATCAACGTGTCCAGCAGGCGGTAGGCCTCGGCCAGTGTCGTTGCGCCGATCTTGTGTTCCAATGACCGGTATTGTTCGTCGATCAGCGGACTAATCCGTTTGACGAGCGCCTGGCTTTGCGGCGTCAAACTCACGATCACCTTGCGCTGGTCGGACGCGACGCGCGAGCGGCAAATCAGCCCGTCCCGATCCATCCGTTCAAGCACCCCGGTCAGGCTCGGACTGAGAATACAGCAAACTCGCGCGATCTGCCCAGCTTCCATTTCCTGACGCGGGTGGTCGTTCAGCGCGCGTATGATTCGCCACTGCTGCTCGGTCAGCGAGAATTGCTTGAGCACCGGGCGGAACATGCCCATGACGCTTTCGCGGGCCTGGAGTAGGAGCATCGCAAGGTTGCGATGGTCAAATTCACCGGTCATCGTCGTGTGGAGTCAAGCGTGTGGCGAAGCACCGTATTATACGTTCCACAACGCAGTGCTCATGCGTGGTGTCCGATGTTGTCGTCAATCGTGCCGATCGGGATAACAGCAATGTAGTCCTCGGCAGCAGAATGGTCTGGAGCGGGATGAAACAGTCCATCAGCAGCATTGTCAACAACGCGTCCGCGCCGCGAAAACGCCAATGCGTGAGCACATAGCCGTTGAACGCACCGATGATCGAGGAAATCAACCCGGAGGGCATCACCCTCTTCACCGAGTTCATGAACAACGGCTGCATACCTTCGCAGCGCACGCCAGTCCATGCGTGGCTCCACGTCTTGGTCCACGTCGCGAAGCGCCACGTCGAGGGCGGTATGCGCAGGTTGCCAGTGTGCAACCAGTCGATGTCTTTGAACGACGTGGACACCATCCAATAGATGGGAATAGAAAATACAGTATGAACAAGATCAGGACTGCGTAGATCAATACGCGCCAGGCGTGCGGGTCAGGCTGCATTGCGAGTGCTCGTTGACTCCAAATACAGGAGCGGCATGAATACCGCGATCACCGTGGCCAGCATCATCATCGACGATGCGGCGCCCATGCCGAATTGCCCCCGGTTGAACGAGAACGTGTACATGAAAATGGCCGGCAGCGACGACAATGTGCCCGGCCCGTTGGCAGTCAGCGCGATGACCAGGCCGAGCGTCTTGATCGTGATAGGGCACAAGATCAGCAGTACTGAAAAGAGCACCAGGCGCATGCTCGGGATCACGATCTTGCGGTAAATCGTGGGCCGTGTCGCGCCGTTGACTTGCGCGGCCTTGACGATCTCGCTGTCCACGCCGCGCAAGCCGGCCAGGAACAGCGCCATCACGAACCCGGTTGACGGGCACACTGCGGCGATCACCACGCAGAAGATTGCCTGGTCGCACGCTTTGTGACGAATGGTGTCGAGCAACCATTCGCTTACCTTTGCCGAACCGTTAGATCGTACCGCAACGCATTGTTATGGTGATGTTTGTGTTGTACTGAATGTATCGCTTAATTGGAATTGTAGTTAGACTACATTGAGTGTTAAGAATATTTCTATCGGGCTACGGTCGATTGTGCGCCTCGCGCGACGGCCTGCCCGCGCCAGGTTTCCAACGTCACCGTCAACACACCATGCAAGTTGATTCAGGCTTTACGTTCGTCCTTTTCGGCGGCACCGGCGATCTGTCGATGCGCAAGATCTTGCCGGCGTTGTACCACGCGCACCGCGGCGGCATGCTGCCTGCGGCAGGCAGGATCGTGGCGGTCGCGCGTGGCATCGGCGAGCGCCACGCGTACGTGCAATGGATGCACACGCATGTGCGCCAGCACGTGAAGCCGGCCGGCGACGATGCCTCGTGGAACAGCTTTCTTGAACGCATCCTATTCGTGCAGATCGACCTCGGACAGCCGGACGACTATGCGCTGCTACGCGACGCGATTGCGCCACTGCCCGGCATTCGGGTGTTCTACTTGGCTACCGGGCCGTCGCTATTCGTGCCGATCTGTCGTGCGCTGGCGTCCGTAGGCTTGAGTGAGGGCGCGCGCATCGTGCTGGAGAAGCCGCTGGGCTACGACCTGGTGTCATCCAACGCGATCAACGACGCGGTCGGCGAGATCTTCGCGGAAGGCCAGATCTACCGGATCGATCACTACCTGGGCAAGGAACCCGTTCAGAACCTGCTCGCGCTGCGTTTCGGCAACACACTGTTCGAGCCGCTGTGGCGCCGCGAGTGGGTCGAGAGCATCCAAATCACGATTGCCGAGGAATTGGGCGTCGAGGGACGGGGCGACTTCTACGACAATACCGGCGCGTTGCGCGACATGGTGCAGAACCACCTGCTGCAACTGCTGTCGATCGTGGCGATGGAGCCGCCTCACTCGATGAATGCCGACGCGGTGCGTGACGAAAAACTGCGCGTGCTGCGCGCGCTCAAGCCCGTCGAGCCGCGCGACATCAGTCGCGTCGCGGTACGCGGTCAGTATCATGCGGGCGTGGTCAAGGGTAGTGCGGTGCCCGCCTATGTGAGCGAGCATGGCGTGAGCGCATCGAGCACGACCGAGACCTTCGTCGCGTTGAAGGCCGAGATCGAGAACTGGCGCTGGGCCGGCGTGCCGTTTTTCCTGCGCACCGGCAAGCGGCTTGCCGATCGCGTCGCGGAAATCGTCGTTAATTTCCGCACGGTCCCGCACTCGGCGCTCGGCCCGATGGCGCTGCGCAATGGCGCCAATCGTCTGGTGATCCGGCTGCAGCCCAACGAATCGATCCGGCTATATTGCCTGGCCAAGCAGCCCGGCGAGGGAATGAACCTGCAAAGCGTGCACCTGGACTTGGCGTTCGACCAGTTCTTCAAGGAAGATCGCATGGAAGCATACCAGCGCCTGTTGTTGGACGTGATCAACGGCCGGCTGGCATTGTTCGTGCGTCGGGATGAGCAAGAGGCGGCGTGGAAGTGGGTCGAGCCGATCCTGGACGAATGGGCTCGTCCCGGCACGTCGCCTAAGCCATATGCGGCGGGGACATGGGGCCCGGCTGCGGCGAGCGCGATGCTCGCCCAGCATGGTACATGCTGGCTTGAAGAAGAGAACTAGCAGGTGCGTCGCGCTTGCTCGAGTAGTAGCGACCGGCCCGCCCGCAATGTCGGTGGGCGGTCGCAGGGAGTCTACGGAGGAGAAGTGATCAAGCTTCACGCTTTTGACAATCCGCGCGCCCAGCAGGACGCGCTGTCGCAGGCGGTCGGCGACGCGTTGCAGTCATCGCTGGCCGCGCGTACCGGCGCGGCTCGTGCCACGCTCGCGGTATCGGGCGGCACGAGCCCACGGCCGTTTTTGCAGGCTTTGTCACGGCGCGCGCTCGATTGGGCGCGCATCGACGTCACCCTGGTCGACGATCGCTGGGTCTCGCCGATGCATGCCGACAGCAATGCGCGACTCGTGCGCGACACGTTGCTGCAGCACGCGGCGCGCAAGGCCGTGTTCTGGCCACTGGTCGACGTTGAGCAGGCGCCCGCTGCCCACATCGCGGCACTGAACGCAGATGCCTCGCGCGCGCTGCCCAACGTGGCTGTGCTCGGTATGGGCGAGGATGGCCACACGGCATCGATCTTTGCCGACGCGCCGCAGTGGGATGTGGCCACACGAACCCACGAGCGCTATGTGCTGGTCGAGCCTCGGCAGGCGCCGCATCTGCGGGTCAGTTTGTCGCTGTCGGCGCTCAGGCAAATCGGCCGGCTGTTTCTGTTGGTCTCCGGGCAGCGCAAGCTGGACGTGCTGCACGCCGCGATCGAGCATCCACAACACAACGCCATTTCCAAGCTAGCCAACGATACGGGAGTCAACGTCGATGCCTACTGGTGCGCCTAAAGCAGTGCTTGCGCGCGAGAGTCCACATCCGGATGGCCCGCGGCTGCTTGCCGACGTAGGTGGCACCAATGCGCGTTTCGCACTGGAATTCGGACCGGGACAGATTGACGATATCCGGGTATATCCTTGCGCCGACTATCCGGGTATCGCTGCCGCGATCCGCAAATTCCTGAAGGACAGCCAGGTCGCTCGCGTGAACCACGCGGCCATTGCAATCGCCAATCCCGTCGATGGCGACCAGGTGCAGATGACCAACCGCAATTGGAGTTTTTCGATCGAGGCCACGCGCCGCACATTGGGCTTCGATACGCTGTTGGTGGTCAATGACTTCACCGCGTTGGCGATGGCGCTGCCGAGCTTGTCCGATGCGCAACGCACGCAGATTGGCGGCGGCGTGCGCCGGCAGAATAGTGTGATTGGGCTGCTTGGGCCAGGCACGGGTTTGGGTGTGTCAGGTTTGATTCCCGCAAACGAGCGCTGGATCGCGCTGGGCAGTGAAGGCGGGCATGCCACCTTCTCGCCGCAGGACGAGCGCGAGGATCGGGTGTTGCATTATGCGCGCAAGAAGTGGCCGCATGTGTCGTTCGAGCGGGTTTGCGCAGGACCGGGGCTCTCACTGATCTACCATGCACTGGCCGCATGCGACAAGAAACGGCTTGACCCGCAACTCGAGCCGGCCGACGTGGTGCGGCGCGCGCAGGCGGCCGAGCCGCTCGCGCTGGCGGCCGTGGAGTGCTTTTGCGCGGTGCTTGGCACATTTGCCGGCAATATTGCAGTGACACTCGGCGCGCTGGGCGGCATTTATATCGGCGGTGGTGTCATCCCCCATCTGGGTAAGTTGTTTTCGACTTCGCCGTTTCGTGCACGGTTCGAGGCGAAGGGCCGTTTCCAGGCGTACTTGGCGAACATCCCGACCTTTGTGATTACCGCGCAATATCCGGCCTTCCTCGGCGTGTCCGCGATCCTGGCCGAGCAACTCGGGCATCGTGCCGGCGGCGGATCAGCCGTGTTCGAGCGCATCCGGCAGATGCGCGACGTGCTCACGCCGGCCGAGCGGCGCGTAGCGGACTTGGCGTTGAACCACCCGCGCTCGATCGTCAACGATCCAATCATCGACATTGCGCGCAAGGCCGATGTGAGCCAGCCGACCGTGATCCGCTTCTGCCGCTCGCTTGGCTGCCAGGGACTGTCTGACTTCAAGCTCAAGCTGGCCACTGGCCTAACTGGCACGCACTCGGTTAGCCACAGCCAGGTCCACTTGAGCGACTCGGCGACCGACTTTGGCGCGAAGGTGCTCGACAACACCGTGTCGGCCCTCCTGCAGCTGCGCGAGCACATGAACTTCGACAACGTCGAGCGCGCGATCGATATGCTGAACAGCGCGCGGCGCATCGAGTTTTACGGCCTGGGCAATTCGAACATCGTCGCTCAGGATGCACACTACAAATTCTTCCGCTTCGGCATCCCAACCATTGCATACGGCGACCTGTACATGCAGGCCGCGTCTGCCGCGTTACTGGGCAAGGGCGATGTGATCGTCGCTGTCTCCAAGTCCGGTCAGGCGCCGGAGTTGCTGCGCGTGCTGGAGGGGGCGATGCAGGCTGGCGCGCAAGTCATTGCGATCACGTCGAGCAACACGCCGCTGGCCAAGCGTGCGAGCGTCGCGCTGGAAACGGACCCTATCGAGATCCGTGATTCGCAGCTGTCGATGATCTCGCGCGTGCTGCACCTGCTGGTGATCGACATATTGGCGGTCGGCGTCGCGATCCGGCGCGCGTTACCTGACGTGGGCATGCAGCAGGGGGTCGAGGCGGCGCGCGGGCATGCCGACGAAAGCACCGCGGCGGTGCTGGACTGGCTCAGCCACGGCGCGGCATTGGAGCGGCGCGATACGCAATAAAAAACGGTGCGATCCATCCGAATCTGCACCGATGCGCGCCTCTGGCCGCGAGAAACCCCGGGGGCCGTTCCGCGTTTGCCCGCCGGCGTGGCGGCGGCCCCCTTTGTCGTTGTCGCGCCAGTCGGTCAGAACACGTGCTGGATGGCCGCGTAGACGCCGCTCTGGCTGTGGCCCGGGATCGGGTTCTCGTTATATCCGCCGTTGGTCTGCGGGCCGCCCGGCCCCGCGTTGTTGGCGTCCAAGCCAAAGTTCGCGGTCTCGCTGTTGCGCACGGTGGCGATCTGGGATGTCCAGCAGCGTGTCGCGACGGCGCTGGGTCGATGCCCGGACCCAGGCGAGCCGGCGTGGGTTAGCGACCGGTGACCCCGGTATTGCGCGCAGGTGGGCATCGAAATCCGGTGCTGGCCGGCGTCGCGCTTGTAGATCGGCCCCTACCAAGCCGGCTGCTGGGGACGGGCCAACCGACGACTACTTCAGGCTGCCAGATAGGAATTGCTTGAGCCGCTCGCTCTTCGTGCGGCCGAATACCTCATGCGGCGGCCCTTGTTCCTCGACGCGGCCTTGATGCAAGAACATCACATGGTTTGACACGTTGCGAGCAAACGCCATTTCGTGCGTCACGACAATCATCGTGCGGCCTTCTTCGGCCAGCGTCTGCATCACCTTCAGCACTTCGCCGACCAACTCAGGGTCCAACGCCGAAGTCGGCTCGTCGAATAGCATCACATCCGGGTGCATCGCCAGCGCGCGGGCGATGGCCACGCGCTGCTGCTGCCCACCGGATAGGTGCGATGGGTATTTTTTCTCGACTGATGCGCCGAGCCCAACCTTATCCAGGTACTGGCGCGCCCGCTCCTGCGCTTGCGCGCGCGACAGGCCTAGCACGTGCACGGGTGCCTCGGTGAGGTTTTCCAACACCGTCATATGCGACCACAGGTTGAAGTGCTGGAAGACCATCGCCAGCTTGGTGCGCATGCGCTGCAACTGCCGGGTGTCGACGACTTTCAGGTTGCCTTCGCGATCCGGCGCGGTCTTGACCTCGACGCCGTCCACATAGATCCGGCCAGCGTTGGGCTGCTCCAGAAAGTTCACGCATCGCAGGAACGTGCTCTTGCCGGAGCCCGACGAACCGATGATGCTGATCACGTCGCCGGCCTTGGCCTTGAGCGAGATGCCCTTGAGCACCTCCTGGCTGCCGTAGCGCTTGTGCAGATCATCAACGAACAACTTGGACATGGGCGAATTCATCGCGTGTTAAGCCTTTCGCGGATTAAACTTATTGATCTTGCGGCCGCAGGTAGGCTAGCCAGCGCTGCTCGGCGCGCCGGAACAGACCCACGAGCGTGAACGAAATGCCCAGATAGAGCAGCGCGGCGATGCCGAACGCCTCGAACGATTGATACGTGGCCGAATTGACGTCGCGTGCGACCTTCAAGATGTCTGGCACCGTCGCGGTGAAGGCGACCGTGGTGGCGTGCAGCATCAAGATCACTTCGTTGCTGTAGTACGGCAGCGCCCGGCGCAGCGCCGAAGGCAGGATCACGCGCCGGTAAAGTGCCAAGCCGGACATGCCGTACGCGCGCGCGGCCTCGATCTCGCCGTACGGCGTCGCGCGGATCGCGCCGACAAATATCTCGGTTGTGTAGGCGCAGGTGTTCAACGTGAACGCCAGCAGGGTGCAATACATTCCCTGCCGAAAGAACGCATTGAGAAAGTCGTGCGAACGCACAAGCTCTAGGCTGTAGATGCCGGTGTAGCACAGCAGCAACTGCACGTAGAGTGGGGTGCCGCGGAATATGTAGGTATACAGCCAAACCGGGGCGCTGATCCAGCTGTGCCGAGATACGCGCGCGACCGCAAGCGGAATCGACAGGCAGAAACCGATGCTGATCGACACGACCAGCAACCACAATGTGATGGCCACGCCGGTGATGTTGTAGCCATCGGTGAACAGGTAGGCTTTCCAGTAGGTATGCAGCAGTTCGATCATCGTCGCGTCCGGGTGTCAGAAATCTGCACGGCGAACGCCGGTTGAATAGCGGCGCTCCAAGGACAGCAGTACGAGATTGGAAAGCGTCGTGATCGCCAAGTAGATCACGCCGGCGATGATTGTGAAAAAGAAAAAGCGCATCGTGCCCTTGCCGGCGTCCTGCGACGCCTTGACCACGTCGGCAAGACCGATGATCGATACCAGCGCGGTCGACTTGACGAGTACCTGCCAGTTGTTGCCGATGCCGGGTAGCGCAAAGCGCATCATTTGCGGGAACATGACTCGCGAAAACGCCTGCCAGCCTGTCATGCCGTACGCCGCCGCCGCCTCCATCTGGCCGCGTGGCACCGACAGGAATGCGCCGCGGAATGTCTCGGTGAAGTATGCGCCGTAGATGAAGCCCAGCGTGAGTACGCCAGCGGTGAATGGGTCGATGTCGATCTGGTCGATCTGCATCAGGTCGGTCAAGTGATTCAGCCAGATCTGCATGCTGAAGAACACCAGCAACATCAGCACCAGATCGGGCACGCCACGGATCAGCGTGGTATAGACCGTGCCGACTACGCGCGGCATGCGGCGGCGCGAGAGCTTGGCCGCGGCGCCGAGCAGTCCGATCATAAAAGCGACCGCGAGCGAGAGCAGCGACAATTGAATGGTTTGCCACGTGCCCGCTGCGATGACGGGGCCATACCCTTGCAGGAACATGGTGAAGTCAGTAAGTCTAATGATGGATCGAATATCCGACGCACTTTGGGATGCCGCCCATGTTAGGCGGTGCAAAAATGCGCGCGACACGATGCCGGTACGCAGCCTGTCTGCGTGATACCCGGTACGCGAAGGGCGGTATTCTAACTCAATGGCGCACGAGGACCGCCACGGGGCGGGGCGGGCTTGGCCAGCGCGGCGCCGGCCGGGCAGGGGCAATGATTGGGGTTGCCCCTCGGCGGCAGCCGGCGGCTGCGGAGATCGTGTTACTCACGGCGTAGCGTTTGTTACGCGCGATTACGTCCGGCTGACGCAGTAACAACCGGTAACAGCGGATACGCATTGCCGCGGCGACCCGGTCCGACGGTAACGGTTAAACTGCTGCTCATGGCTACTCAAATCCTCGTAATCGACGACGATCAGGAGTTGCGCGATCTGTTACGCGACTATCTGACCCGGCAGGGTATCGAAGTATCGGTACTGCACGATGCCACGTCGCTGGAGCGGCGGCTCGAGCGGGAACGGCCCGACTTGATCGTGCTTGACCTGATGATGCCTGGCGTGGACGGCTTGACGGCGCTGCGGCAATTGCGTGCCGCGGGCGACGACATCCCGGTGATCATGCTGACCGCGCGTGCGGACGACGTCGACCGTATCGTCGGGCTGGAGTTGGGCGCGGACGACTATCTCGGCAAGCCGTTCAACCCGCGCGAGTTGCTGGCCCGTGTGCAGGCGGTGCTGCGGCGTCGCCGCAGCGTTCCGTCGGCCGCGCCGGAGCAGCGCGAGCCGTTCGGCTTCGGTCGTTTCGCGCTTGATTTCCAGACCCGCTCACTGATGCAAGACGGCAGGCCCGTGGCCTTGTCGGGCAGCGAATTCGCATTGTTGAAAATCTTTGTCAACCATCCGATGCGCACGCTGACGCGCGAGCGGTTGCTCGAGTTGTTGCACGGGCCCGAGTACGACGGTACCGACCGCGGAATCGACGTGCAGGTGTGGCGGTTGCGGCGCACGTTGGAGACCGATCCATCCGCGCCGCGTTTCATCCAAACAGTGCGCGGCCGTGGCTACGTATTCGTGCCGGACGGCGAAGGCCATGCGGCGTCCGTTTGATTCGTTGTTCGGACGGCTGGCATTGCTGGTGGTGGGCGTGCTACTGCTCGCGCACTTTGCATGGTTCGCGCTGATCCGGCTGCAGCGCAGCGAGTGGCAGGCGCGCTATGCGGTCGAGGAAACGATGTTCCTGATCGAGGCGGTACGCCAGCATGTCGAGCGCACGCCCGAGCAGCCGCTGCCGCCGCGAGTCAAGGTGGTGCCCGATAGTCCGGGCGCGGCGCCTGTGGCGGACCCGCACGTGCCGCTACCGGTCGAGCATTTCCTGTCCGAACTGGAGGAGCGCTTGCCGCCCGGCACGCGGATCCGAGCCAAGGGTGGCAACAAGCCATCCAGCCTGTGGGTGCTCGAACCGGGGGTCAAGCGCTGGATCGTCGTGCCACTGCAACCGTTGCGTGCGCCGCGCCGTCCGTTGGACCGCACGCTGATGTGGCTTGGGCTGATTTTCACCGGCGCGGTGCTCTCGGCGCTGTTCGCCGCCTGGCAATTGCAGCGCCCGTTGCGCACGCTGGCGCAGGCTGTCGGTCGGTTTGGTCGCGGCCTGCCCGTTACCCCCGTGCGTGAACGCGGCCCGCTCGAGTTGCGTCAGCTCACGCGCGGCTTTAACACGATGGTCAGCAACCTTGCGCAGACCGACAAGGATCGCAATGTGATGCTTGCTGGCGTCGCGCACGATTTGCGCACGCCGCTGGCGCGGTTGCGGCTGCGCGCGGAGATGCTCGACGATGCGAAGGCGCGTGACGGCGTCGTGCGCGACGTCGACTCGATGACCCACATTGTCGACCAGTTCCTAGTGTTTGCGCACGATGGCACCGATCGCAGCGAGCCGGTGGGCGTGGATCAGCAGTGCGACCGTATCGCGCGGACCTATCGCGCGGTGTCGCCGTCGGCGCACGCGGTCTGCACCGACCTGCGCGCTGGCCCGGACTTCGTGCTGCCGGCCGCGACACTGGAGCGCGTGCTGTCCAACCTGCTGGACAACGCGCATGCCTACGGCGCGCCGCCCGTGGCGATCGAAACTGCCCGCACGGCGCGAGGCTTCACGTTGACGGTCAACGACCAGGGCGGCGGCATTTCGCCCCAGGACCTGCTCAATGCAAGCCGCCCGTTCGTGCGACTGGATCCAGCGCGCGGTGGCAATGGTCATAGCGGGCTCGGGTTGGCCATCGTCGAGCGGCTCACGAACCGGCTGGGCGGCGAATGCCGGATTGGCAACCACGAGCGCGGTGGCCTGCGCGTCGAACTGGCGTTTCCGGCTCAGTCGGGCGCCGTGCAGCGCTGACCCGTGGCATGCATCTTCGCGTGCGAGGCCGGCGTGACCGCTTCAATTACCGAACAGGGCATTCAATGCCGCGGCGGCTTCGCTGTCGATCGTATTGTACGTGACGCTGTTGGCCTCAAAGATATAGTGCGTGGTGTACTTGCCCAGCCGTGACAAGATCTCCTCCTGGATCACGTCGGGCGCCGTGTCGAACTTTAGGTACCACGCTGTCGACGATAGCCTCGTCTGAAAGGCGCCGTATTCGGCCATCAGTGCGTCGAACTCATGGGCGTTCTGGTCACGACAGATGATGACGAGATTTCCCTTCATGCGGCCTCCTGCAATCATTCATTGACCCATCATGATAACCGTTAACGGCCGCCGCGCCGCGTCGGGGGGCGGCGCGTAAGGTAATCGGTGCGGCTGGCCCAACTGGGCTACGTGGCGCGCGTGCCGCATCCGCGCAACGACGAAACCAGTTAAACACGTTAAAAGGTTGTAACGGTCACGGTGCTTGGTGTAGTGTCGGGGCGGTCTTAAAAATGGGCGGCGTTTGCCATCGCGCTCCGGCGCGGCGGTGCGGTCCATCCGCATGCCCGAGAGCGCCGGGGAGTTTGTCTGATGGATTTCGGTTTTAATTTCGGTTTTCGCTTCGATCCGAAGCGCGACGCCACGGCGTCCGCTTGGCGCTTGTTGCCCAATCGGTGGGATTTCGTGGCCTTTCCGTTGATCATCGGCCTGATCGCGATGGCCGCGATCGGCTTCGAGCAGACGATGGCGCCGATCTCGACGCTGAAGACTCAGGCGATCTCGCTGAACCCGATTCATTTGCCGGAATATGCGCTGCGCACCACGTTGCGGATGCTTGCCGCGATGCTCGCCGCGTTCGTGTTCACACTTGCCTACGGCACGCTTGCCGCAAAAAGCCGGCGAGCGGAGAAAGTGCTGGTGCCGATTCTGGATATTCTTCAATCGGTGCCGGTGCTCGGCTATATCTCGTTTACGGTCACCTTCTTTATTGCGCTGTTCCCGACGCGGGTTGCGGGAGCGGAGTGCGCGGCGATCTTTGCGATCTTCACCAGCCAGGCCTGGAACATGACGTTTAGCTTCTACCAGTCGCTGCGCACGGTGCCGCGCGACCTGGACGAAGTGTCACGTGGCTTTCACCTGACAGGTTGGCAGCGCTTTTGGAAGCTCGAGGTGCCGTTTTCGATGCCGGGCCTGATCTGGAACATGATGATGTCGATGTCCGGCGGTTGGTTCTTCGTCGTCGCCTCTGAGGCGATTACCGTCGGCAACCACACGATCACGCTGCCCGGCGTGGGGGCGTACTTGGCGCAGGCGATTGCCGAGCGCGACCTGCCGGCGATCGGTTGGGTGATCTTGACGATGACGCTCGTGATCCTCGCATACGACCAGTTGCTGTTCCGGCCGCTGGTCGCCTGGGCTGACAAGTTCCGTATGGAGAACACCGCGTCGGCGAGCGCGCCCCAATCGTGGCTGCTCGACCTGGTGCGCCGCACTCGGTTGATTCACCAGTTGCTGGTGCCGGCCGGATGGTTGTTCGCGCGCATGGCGCGCTTGCCGATGCGTTGGCGCAAGCTGCCGTTGGTCGGGCCCGGGAGGGGGCCGCGCCGCGAGCTCTCACGGCTTGGCGATCTCGCCTGGGGTGGGTTGGTGCTGGCTGGCACGGTGTACCTGTTGTGGCGCGTAATCGGCTATGTGAGCACTGGGGTGACGTGGGATGAGGTTGGGCACGTGCTCGCGATGGGATGCATTACGCTGGCGCGCGTGCTCGTGCTGATCGCGATCGCCTCGCTCGTGTGGGTCCCATTGGGCGTGCTGATCGGTTTGCGCCCGGCGCTGGCCGAGAAGCTCCAGCCGCTCGCGCAGTTTCTGGCGGCGTTCCCGGCCAACTTGCTGTTTCCGGTATTCGTGATTGTGATCGTGCGTTTTGGGCTGAACCCGGACATTTGGCTTTCCCCGCTGATCGTGCTTGGCACGCAGTGGTACATCTTATTCAATGTGATCGCCGGCGCGAGCGCGTATCCGAACGATTTTAAAGAGGCCGCGACCAATTTTCGCATTCGTGGCTGGCAATGGTGGCGGCAGGTGATGCTGCCGGGTATTTTCCCGTATTATGTGACGGGGGCGATCACCGCCTCCGGCGGTGCGTGGAATGCGAGTATCGTGTCCGAAGCGGTGCAATGGGGCGATACACACGTGATCGCGCATGGGCTCGGTGCCTACATCGCGCGGATGACCACGGACGGCGATTATCGCAAGATCATCCTCGGCATCGCGGTGATGTCGTTGTTCGTCACACTCTTCAATCGCTTGTTGTGGCGTCCGATGTACGCCTATGCCGAGAACAAGCTGCGCCTGGATTGATCGATACGGTGGTTGCTATGCAAGATCCCACGAATGCCGCTGCGCCGGTCACGGTAGCGCCCGCCATGAGCGCGCCCACGCCCGGAGATGTCCTTTTATCTGTTGACCACGTACGGCGTGGGTTTGAGAAGACCCAGGGCGAACTGCTGGTGCTCGACGACGTCAACCTGTCGATCCGCGAGGGCGAGATCGTCGGCTTGCTTGGGCGCTCTGGCTCCGGCAAGTCCACGCTGCTGCGCATCATCGCGGGGCTGATTTCGCCGTCCGGGGGCGAGGTGACCTATCGTGGCCAGCCGCTGCAGGGTCCAGCGGAAGGCATCGCGATGGTTTTCCAGACCTTTGCGCTGTTCCCGTGGCTCACCGTGCTGCAAAACGTCGAAGCGGGCCTGGAGGCCCAGGGCGTACCCGTGCGCATCCGGCGTGAGCGCGCGCTGGCTGCGATCGACCTGATCGGGCTGGACGGATTCGAGAACGCGTACCCGCGCGAGCTGTCCGGCGGGATGCGCCAGCGCGTGGGCTTTGCCCGTGCGCTGGTGGTGGATCCGACGCTGCTGCTGATGGACGAGCCATTCTCGGCGCTGGACGTGCTCACTGCCGAGACGTTGCGCACCGACATGCTGGACTTGTGGACGCAAGGCCGCATGCCGATCAAGGCCGTGCTGATCGTCACGCACAATATCGAAGAGGCGGTGTTCATGTGTGACCGGATCTTAGTGCTGTCGTCCAACCCGGGACGCGTGCTAGCCGAGATTCAGGTGCCGTTCAAGCATCCGCGCAACCGGCTCGATCCGGCGTTCCGCCGTCTGGTCGATGACATCTACGCGAAGATGACGGCGCGTCCGAGCGCCGGCGCGCCGCGCAAGGGCTTGGAGCTGCACAGCTGGTTGCCACACGTGTCGACCAACTTGATGGCCGGCCTAATCGAGACGCTGGCGGCCGCGCCGTACCACGGCCGAGCGGACATGCCCGAGATTGCCCGCACGTTGCACCTGGAGGTTGACGACCTGTTCCCCATTGCCGAAGTGCTGCAATGGCTGGGCTTTGCCGACGTGCGCGAGGGCGATATCTTCCTGACGCCGCCGGCCCGGGTATTCGCCGAATGTGGCACGCAGGAGCGCAAGATGATGTTCGCCGATCATCTGCTGCGCCACGTGCCGCTGGCGGCGCGGATCAAGCGGGTCCTCAATGAACGGCCCGGCCATCGTGCGCCGCGGGTGCGTTTTGAGCAGGAACTCGAGGATTACTTGTCGGACAGTGCCGCGGAGGAAACGCTCGACGCGGTCATCAATTGGGGCCGCTACGGCGAGATCTTCTCGTACAACGACCAGACTGAGATCTTCAGCCTGGAGGATGTTGAATCCTGATGGATGTCGTGTCTCGATAAGCGCCGAGTCTCGGTAGGTGCTGAGTCTCGGTAGGTGCTGAGCCTCAGTAGGCGTCAAGTCTTCTTGAGCGCGGCGGCTATTGCAGCGAACCTCAATGCTCGACGGCCCGCTCGGCGACTGTCCACTCCCAATGCCCGTCTTGTTGGCACGCGCAGGCGAATCCGCCAATCGACTGACAGCCGCACAGCGTGCATACGGCGGCCAGCGTCGCGATGCCAGCCGGCGCGTACACGCGCGCGAACGATCATTGCCGTGCCTCCAGTGCGGCGTGGCCGGACCACGTGCGGCGCGGCGGTACGCGTTGCGGATCAGGCATCGGGGGAGGGCCGCCGCGCCCCGCGCGCGGCTAATTTGTTGTGCAAGCCGCAATGATAGAGGCACTTCGCTTAGGTGCGTGCGGCAATGTGAACAAGGGTAAGCGGAATAAGCGGCTCAGCCTTCGTTGTTCCCGGGCGAGTCCGCGCACGCCTGCGCCTCGTACGCGCCCAGACGGTTGTATAGCGTCTTCAGGCTGATGCCCAGGGTTTGGGACGCACGCCGCTTGTCACCGCCGCAGTGCTTTAGGGTCGCCAAGATGACTTGCTTTTGCGCGTCGGCAAGCGGCGTGCCGATCCAGATGCTCATTGCATCGCCTTGCAGCACCGGCTTCTTGGCCCGCGACGCCAGATGAGGGTGCTGAATCTCGACGGTTTTCTCCGCCAGAATGAACGCACGATAGACCGCATTTTTCAATTCGCGCACATTACCCGGCCACGAATAAGTGCGCAGCGTGTCGAGCGCGCGCTTGCTGAATGCTTTGCTGGTATTTTCCCGTGCGTTCAACTCGGCCAAAAAATACTGTGCGAGCAATTCGCGATCGCCATTGCGTTCGCGCAGCGGCGGCGCGCGCAACGGGAAAACCGCAAGCCGGTACATCAGGTCTTCGCGCAGCCCGTTTTCCTTGACCGCGGTCGCTGGGTCGCGATTGGTCGCGGCGATCACGCGCACGTTGGCGCTGATCAACTCGTTGCCGCCGACCCGATAGAACGTGCCGGTCTCCAACGCACGCAGCAGCTTGACCTGACGCACCGGCGACATCTCGGTGACCTCGTCCAGAAACAGCGTGCCGCCATGCGCATGTTCGAAGTAGCCGATGCGGCCTTGTACGGCGCCCGTAAAGCTGCCCTTTTCATGGCCGAACAACTCGGCCTCGATCAAGTTGTCCGGGATGGCACCGCAATTGACCGCGACGAACGGGCCATCTTTGCGGTGGCTGGTGTCATGGATCGTGCGCGCGATCAGCTCCTTGCCGGTTCCGGACTCGCCGACGATCAACGCGGTTGCGTCGGTGGCTGCGACCCGCTCGATTTGCTCGTACAGTTCCAGCATGGCGTCGGACGAGCCATACAGCAGGCCGAACGACTTCAGGCCCGGCACCCTCGGGTGCGGGATCTTGGGTGATGGCTGTTCATCGGACGCCACAGGTGCGTCCGCCTCGCTTGACGACATGGTGTATTGCTTTCTGGTGCAAAGAAGCCCTATTTAACCACCCGGGCCAACCCAGCCGCAATTACTTATTCTGAAACGTCAGACGTTTTGGCGTAAACGAATTACGTTTCGAGCGGCTGGTTTGAAGCGGTTACACTGCCGTGCCCCGAGCGTGTCGTTTATTCTTTATAATCAACTATACGCACCAAATAAGACTTCTACATGGCAATTGTTACGCGATTGGCGTAATAGTCCTGGATGAAGCGCGCAAATTTTTCCGATTTGGCAGGGCGGCGGCACGTCGCATGCGCGTTGACGTAACGTCCGTGGGGGCTGCCGACTTGCCGCTTATTTTCCGGACACGATTCCTTTCTCATGCCGCATATACTGATAGTCGATGACGACCCCAATTCCCGTGATGCGTTGGCGGAGATCATCACGGGCGATGGTCTGACCATCGCGATGGCCGGCGACGTGCGCGAGGCGCGTATCCAAATCGTTAGGCAGGTGCCAGACGTCGTCTTTACTGACTTGAAGCTGCCGGATGGCAGCGGTGTGGATTTGTTCAACGATCTGGACCTGCGCTCCGGCGTGGAAATCGTCGTCATTACTGGGCACGCCACCGTAGAGTCCGCGGTCAGTGCGCTGAAGATGGGCGCAACGGATTACCTCGTCAAGCCGATCAATGTGCAACGGGTCAAGGCGATTCTTAGCAGGATCCCGCGTACTGGCGACCTACGCGCCGAGATTGGTACGCTGCGTGGCGAACTGCGCCGCTTTGGGCGCTTTGGCTTGATGCTAGGCAATTCGGCGGCGATGCAGCAAGTCTATGACCAGATCAATCGGGTGGCGCCGACATCCGCTTCAGTGCTGTTGGTCGGCGAATCCGGCACCGGCAAGGAAGTGGCCGCGCAGACCGTGCACGAGTTGAGCTTGCGGCGCAAGCAGGCGTTTCTGGCCATCAATTGCGGCGCGGTGTCGCCGACGCTGATCGAGTCGGAAATGTTCGGTCATGAGCGGGGCGCGTTCACTGGCGCGGACCGACAGCACAAGGGTTATTTCGAGCGCGCCAGCGGCGGTACGCTGTTTCTGGACGAAATCACCGAGATGCCGATCGAGTTGCAGGTTAAGCTGCTGCGCGTGCTCGAGACGGGCGTATTCATGCGGGTCGGCACCACCAAGGAGATCGAGACCGACGTGCGGTTGATCGCGGCGACCAATTGCGATCCCGAGCAGGCAGTGGTCGAGGGCAAGCTGCGGCTAGATCTCTATCATCGGCTCAACGTTTTTCCGATCAGCTTGCCGCCGCTGCGCGAGCGCGGCAAGGATGTCGAGTTGCTCGCGCAGAGCTTTCTGGACGAGCTTAACCAACGCTACGGCACGGACAAGCACTTTCCGCCTTCGGTCAAGGAAACGATGCTGTCGTACACGTGGCCCGGCAATGTGCGCGAGCTCAAGAACTACGTGCAGCGCGCCTACATCATGGCGCCGACTGATGCGCCCACGACCGCATCGGTGCCGCTGCAAGTCTCGCTGTCTAAACCGTCCGCCGGCACTGCGGTGACCATCCCGTTCGGCACGTCGCTGGCCGACGCGGACCGCCAACTGATTCTAGCCACGTTGGAGCAATGCGGTGGCGTGAAGACGCGGGCTGCGGAGATCCTCGGCATTAGCCTGAAGACGTTGTACAACCGCTTGGTTGAATATGGCGATGACGCGCGCAACGCTTCGGGCGAGGACACCGGCGACAGCGATGAGGCGCCAGAGAACGTTGGGGCGAAGTACGCCGGTAGCTAACGGATAGCGTTGTCCGTTCATGAATGAACAGGCGCCCGGGCGTGAGCGGGATTCACCGGCAGGTTCTTTAGCAGGGCGTAGCCGGCATACGTGTTGCTGGGTCCATACTGTCTCCTTCAAGGAAGCGACCTATGCCAACGCTCGAATGGCGCGTTCATGCGCCGCAGCCCGATCCATCCACGCCCACGCCGCCGCGTCCGCCCGAGGTGCCGCCGCCGGACATGCCGCCGGACGAAGCGCCGCCTGACCCGACGCGTGATCCGCCCGGGCCTGACATGCCGCCGATCGGCGATCCGCCGCCGCAAGGCCCGGACATGCCGCACGTGGGGGCGCCAGCGTTCTATACGTCTCGCCGGCCTCGCCTGTGCGGGCGGTCCGCGCGGCTCAATGGACCGACGTGAATAGGGGGCCAGCCGATAGATGCCGACGACACAGGTCGCGGTGTCCTTGAAAAGCGGCCCGCTCACCTGTCACTGTAAGGGTTACAACCCGGGGCGTAACGCTTACCGTGCTATGCGAAGGCGGCGTGAAGCTTAGCCGCACGGGCACGGTACAATTAGCGACTACGCAGTGCAAGTTGGAGGCGCAATGAGCCGACCAAACACACAAGCCGGCCAATGGTCGGACCGGTTGCCGTCCACCGGCACGGGTCATGCGGGCGACCACGAAAACAGCCTATCGGCCGGACAAAACCGGCCCGCACCCGACGCGCCGGCAGATGGCGTCGACAACCAGGGCGGCATCCGCCGTGCTGGCCTGGACTATCAGCGAGAAATCGGGACAGAGCAGGACGCGTAACGCGATCCCAGTCAATCCGTCGGGGCCTTGCGTCATTGCGCCTTTCGACGCGTCGAATACGTTCGGCCTTTTTTTGTGCACTGCGGAAATTGGCATGAAAATTGCACGATCGTGTCGGTAACGTCATTTAAACAGACAGCAGGTGGCAATCCCTATGAGCAGATTGATCGTGGTATCCAATCGGGTCGCCCCGGCGCAGGAGGGCCGTCCCGCGGCCGGGGGGCTGGCAATCGGCGTCTACGATGCGCTGAAGGAGGCCGGCGGCGTATGGTTTGGCTGGAGTGGCGAGATTGGCGATGACGCGGGCAAGCCAATGATCGAGATCCGGGGCAATGTGACCTACGCAACGGTCGGTCTCAGTCGGCGCGACTATGACCAGTACTATCGCGGTTTTTCGAACGCGACGCTGTGGCCCGCTTTTCATTATCGGAATGACTTGACGCGGTTCGACCGCGCCGACTACGAAGGCTACATGCGCGTCAACGGGATGCTTGCCCGGCAGTTGCAGAAGCTGGTCCGGCCGGACGACCTCATCTGGGTGCATGACTACCACTTGATCCCGTTTGGCAAGGCCTGCCGCGAACTCGGCATGCGCAATCCGATTGGGTTTTTCCTGCATATTCCGTTTCCGGCACCCGAGGTGCTGCATACAATTCCACCGTACGCCACGCTGCTCAAGGCGCTATGCAGCTACGACGTGGTCGGCTTTCAGACGGACAGCGACCTGCAGTCTTTTACCGACATCGTGCAGCGTGAATTCGGCGGGCAGTTGCTTCGCAACGGAATGGTCCACGCGTTCGACCACCGGTTCAAGGCCGCTGCGTATCCGATCGGCGTGTACCCGGATGCCATTGCGAAAGCCGCGCAGCAAAACGCCAGCCGCAAGCAGGTGGTCGGGCTGCGCGAAAATATGCGCGAGCGCAAGCTAATCATCAGTGTAGATCGGCTCGACTACTCGAAGGGGCTCGCCGAGCGGTTTCAGGCATTCGAACGGCTGTTGCTGGATTCGCCGAGCCTGGCCGGGCACGTGTCACTGATGCAGATCGCACCGCCTACGCGTACCGACGTGCAAAATTACCAGTCGATTCGCAAGCACCTGGAGGCGGAGGCGGGTCGGATCAACGGCCGTTTTGCCCAACTGGACTGGACCCCGATCCTATACCTAAACCGTAACTATGAACGCAACCTGCTGATGGCGCTGTTCCGCGCGGCCCAAGTCGGGTGCGTGACGCCGCTGCGCGACGGCATGAACCTGGTGGCGAAGGAATACGTCGCGGCGCAAGACCCCGCCGATCCTGGCGTGCTGGTATTGTCACAATTTGCCGGCGCGGCGGACCAATTGCCGGGCGCATTGATTGTCAATCCTTTTGACCTAGTGCAGGTTGCCGACGCGATGCGTCGCGCGTTGTCGATGCCTTTGGTGGACAGGCAGCAGCGGCACCAGGCGATGATGACGGTATTGCGGCAAAACGATCTGTCTGTATGGCGTGATTCATTCATGCGCGATCTGCGTGACGTGATGGACCGCGACGACGCGTTGCCCCTGCGCGCGAGGGTGCAGCCGGCGGCGTTCGCCCGCCCCAGTGTGCCGGTGCGATTACCTGCCAGCACGTTGTCTTGATAAGCTGAAGTCAATGAGGGTGGCGGCTATGCACCGCCGCGTTGGCGTGCTGCGCGGCCGCGCTGTTGCTCCACATGATGGCGTTGGGCGGCGACGACGTACGCTCCACGTTGTTGCACGATGGGGAACATGGGTATGACCAAACCGACCCTCGAGGCCCGCGCTCAATCGATGCGTTCGCGCACAAGGGACCTGCTGGCTTGGGTATCGGAGCCGCTTTCGCACTGGATCAACGATCGCTGTCCGACGATGGCGGCGTCGATCGCGTTCTATACCGCATTCTCGCTTGCGCCGACGCTGGTCATTGTCATTGCGGTGGCCGGCTTTTTTTTCGGACAGGACGCGGTGCAAGGCCGGTTGTTCGGCGAAATACGCGGCGTGGTCGGCGACGAAGCTGCGCAAGGCGTGCAAGCCATCGTGGCCAACGCGTGGCATGCCGATATGGCAACGCGTACGACCACGGTGTCGATCCTGGGTATCGTGATTGGCGCATCCGCTACGTTTTCGACGCTGAACAGCGCGTTGAACGCGATTTGGCCAGCGCCGGTATCGGATACGCGCGCCAGCTTGCTCAGCGTGGTGCGGGTGCGCTTGATTTCGTTTGGCCTGGTGCTTGGCGTGGCATTCCTGATCGTCGTGCTATTGATTTTGGACACGGCGATCAGCGTGATTGGGCACTGGTTCTGGGGACCGCAAAGCGCTTCGTACTTAATAGCGAATGCGGTGCAGCATGTGGCCACACTCGGTTCACTCTGGCTGGCATTTTCCGCGATGCTCAAGTTTGTCCCCGATGCGTCGATCCAATGGCGTGATGCGTTGGCGGGCGGCTTGGCGGCGGCACTGCTGTTCTCCGGCGGCAAGAAGATCTTCGCGTTTTACTTGGCACACGTGGGCACCGCCAACACGTTTGGTGCCGCAGGCTCCCTCGCTGTGCTGCTGATGTGGCTGTATTTCTCGTCGTCGGTGTTCCTGCTTGGTGCGGAGGTAACCGCGACCACTGCGCGCCGACGCCATGACGCGCATTAAGTGCGGGCATGTTCCTTGCGGTACCCTTGCCACCTCAATCCGGGAGAAGACAATGCAAACGACACCATGGATCCGCGTTGCCATCGGCATCATCTGTGCGGCTCATGTGGCCGGGCTGGCCGCGCGGACCGAGGGCCGCAGCGACAGCACCGCGCAATCCTCGGGTTCTGAGACGTTTAGCGAGAAAATTAGCGATGGTGCCATTACCACGAAGGTTAAGGCCGCATTGCTGAACGCAAAGGGCGTGAAAGGCTTTCAGAATATCCACGTGAAGACCACGGCTGGCGCGGTACGCTTGACCGGTACCGTACCCAGCCGTGAGGCGAAGGAAGCCGCTACAGCAGCCGCTAGGACAGTCGATGGCGTGACCCGCGTACACAACGACCTGCGCATCGCGAATTAACGCTATCTCGCCACGCGCTCAGGCATCGTGTGGCGACGTGCCACGCCTGCGGCGAAATAGCTTAATAGACCTCTTCCACGCGCCCGCCAGACGCAGCGCCCCCCGGATGCGGTGTATGTCGCCGCATCCGGGGCAGTCAAACTATCATGCCGTGGTGTCGCGCAATTCGCGTACGCGATCATGATTCTTGAGTACACCTTCGTATTGCCGCTCGACGAGCATCCGGATGTCCGCGGGCAACGCTTCATCCAGTGCCTGGCGGTAATGTTTCTTTGCTACGTCTTCGCCTTTTTCGCAGTCTGCTAGGATCTCGTGGTCGCTGCGGCCCTTGATCGCTGACTTCAGGTCCATCCAGCCACGGTGTAGCGCCCCGGACGCAGACCCGTGATCTTCGGCCTTGCCCCCGAGTGAATGAACGGCGGCTTGCAACTCGCTGACCGCTTGCGAGCACGATTGCGCGCAACTAACGAACAGCGCTTTCAATTCCGGGTTCGACGCATCCTCTGCCGCCTTGCGGAAGCCGGCTTCGCCGTCTTTGGACGTTTCGATCAGATTGTTTAGAACGGAAACAATATGAGTTGCCATCGCGTACCTCCGTTGGTTGTGGTTGATCGGAAACTGCGCACCGCGCAGATCCGGTATGCAGGGGGCTATCCCACCTGCTCGGCTACCAGTGGCCCTCGTCCGGCTACCGGTGACTCGGTCGCCACCCTCCAATGCGGCACACTAAGTGTGCCGCTCGTTGAGATCGGGCTGGCTGTCACGCTCCACGTGCGGCGCGCGGGTCGGGTCGAAGTCAGCCCAGCGTCCGTCGCGCCAGCGTCCGGATGCGCGCTCGATATCCAGCGCACCTGCATCGCGCAACACACGCGAGGCGTTCTCCTGCGTGGCCGCGTCCACGTGCACGGCAACCAGCACGCCGGCGTCACGCGCCTCGCGGTCAACGAACCGCTCGCGCCCGGGATGCTGCTCGAGCGCACGCCGAGTGTGGCTCATCGCGCCGATCATCGAGCCGACGTAAGCGCCGACCCCGGCGGCGATGATTGATACGAGCATCGGCGCGCTCACCAGTGTAAAGACCGCAACGCCAACGACCGCGCCCACGACAGCACCCAGCGCGACGCCCTTGGCTGCCCCCTTCGGCGCTTCGCGTGCGCCGGGGTCGGTCGATACGTCGCCACCGGTCGGCAAGCGCGCGTGCTGGCCGGGTGGATTGACGAAGAATAGGGTAACGTCCTCTTGGGCAAAACCGTGCTTGAACAGGGCCTGCGACGCGCGTTCGGCTTGAGGGAACGAGTTAAAGCGTCCCGCAACGATTAGTGACATGAAACCTCCTTTGCAGGATGAATGGGCAGATTACCTGGCAGCGCTAGGTTGCCGAGATCCGGAACAGGCCACTGTGCAGCACGACGGGTTGACCGTCGTTGTCCTCCAGTGCGAGCCGGGCGACTCGATGGATGCGGCCGCGTCCGCGCTCGAACGCCTGCAGCAATTCGCTCTCGAGCGCGGACGCGGCGCCGAAGTGGTCCTCGAGGGCTTCGGCGCTCACCGAGCACTGCACTAGACGCCCATCAACGGACGCGGTGAAGTCGAGCATCATCCGTGCGCCATCGAAGGAGGGTGGCGCGTCCTCGAAAGTGATATGCGGTGATGGTTCAGGGGGTACGTTCATGCCCTTTTTATAGCAAGCAGCATGCCTGTAGCTAATCAGCCGCGATGCAACGGATCCACGCCGCGTTGCCGTACACGGCTTATCAGCGTCGCCAGCGTTGAAAAGGTAGCCGCCATCGTCAGCATGGAGAAGGCTCCTTGGTTGCCGGTGATGTTGAAAATCAGCGCAATGAGGGGGAGCGTCGACAGGTTGGCCGGTCAATCGCGCCGTGCCGAGTATGACACCCCGCCGCCGTCGCGCTTGTGTGGCGCCGAGACGAGCAGGGTGCGGTTGTTGCGCGAGCGGAACAGGCCGAAGCCACATAGCGCCATGCGCGACACGATGTCGGTTGCGCGCCGAGCGTGGCTAGCAGCGCGACGACGGTGGCAAGCGCTCGTTAAGTCCTGCGTGCGCGTTCAATTACTTCAATTCGTACAGACCTGTATAGGTGGCCGAGTCGATTTCGTTCAAGTGAATCATGAAGCGTGCCACCGCGTTGGTCGTGTCCGTGCCAATCGGTAGCGCGTCAATCTTTAGCGCGTGGACGCGGAACACGTACCGATGCGGCTTATCGCCACGTGGTGGCGCCGCGCCGCCAAAGCCCACCGTGCCATAGTCGTTGCGTAGCTGCAGCGCACCGGCTGGCAGCAGACTGCCATCGGCCTTGCCGGCGCTATCCGGCAGCGAGCGCACATGCGCCGGAATATTGACGAGAACCCAATGCCAGAAACCGCTGCCGGTCGGCGCGTCCGGATCGTACACGGTTAGCGCGAAGCTCTTCGTGTCGGCGGGCGGGCCGGCCCATTGCAGCGCGGGCGACATGTTGCCGCCATCGACGCCAAACGAGCGGTCGTCGTATTCCTGCTGCTTGGGCATGAATCCATTATGCGAGAACCGATCGGACCAAATGCGAAATTCAGCCATGGACGTTGCTCCGGTAGGTTGACCACGCGCGATGCAGCGACGTGACGGCGGCCGCATGGCATTGCCGTGCATCGCGCGTGTCGCAGCGTTCGCGCTAGACCAGCGAGTGTAGCATCACGCGTGGCGTGCTAGGGGGCGCCGCGCGCTGTGCGACGAGATGCGGCGCTACGCGCGGCGGCCGGCGAACTCCGAAGCTAGCGCCAGCAAGTGTGTGGTATGAGAGGCCACGTCGTGGTCGTACAGCAGGTGCTCGCTGGGCCGGGTGAGCCGCGCGGTGCCGGCGCGCCAGCGCGTGAGCGCCTGTTCGACCGCCGTGGCAAAACTGCCCGCGTCCAGGTGCGAGAAGCGCCATTGCGCGTCGTCGCGAATGACTTCGGCGCAGCCGACGTTGCTGGCGGTGAGCACCGGCGTGCCGCACAGGATCGATTCGATGCCCACTAGCCCGAACGGTTCATAGGGTGCCGGCACGATCGTGAAGTCGGCCGCGCCAAACACGCATTGCATGTCCTTGCGATAGCCGAGCGAGCGGATCCGCGGCGATGGGCTGGCGACCGGGCGGCCTGTGACCAACAGGCAGACCGGCTCAGCGCTCGCCTCGAAGTACGCGCGCAGCAGTTCGAATCCTTTGCCGGTGTTGGCCACGAACACAAATGCGGCGTGTCCGTCGGGGATGCCGAGCTGCGCCCGCATCGCATCGCGCTGTGCCGGCGCCATCGGCGCGAAGCAGTCGCTGCGCACCGGCGGATAGATGACACGGATCTTGTCCGGCGCGATGCCGAAATACTGCTGCACTTCTTGCGCCATCATTCTGGAGTGGGCGACGACCACGCTCGCGTTGTGATAAGTGCGGCGCTCCAGCGCGGTTTGCCAGCCGTCGTTCCACTTTGGTTTGTTGCGACCATGGTGCAATGCGCCCGGATGCGTGCCGCCGCATACGACGATGTCGGCTGAGTCGACCCGATTGCACGCGATCACGAGATCCACCTGACTGCGTGTCCGGCGCGCGCGCAGCCGCCAGGAGAACGCCGCATCGCGCAGCGCGCGCGGCAGCCAATTGACCCGGATGGCTTGCGCATCGACGAGTCTGTACTCGGGTAGCGTTTTATCGAATTTTCGGGCGAAGACGACGGGACAAACGCCCCGCGCTGCCATTGCGCCAATAATGTCGCGCGCGTAGCGCTCGAAGCCGCCGGCGTGGCGCAACGCCTGGCACGACAAACCGATGCGCAGTCCCCGCCAGGTGTCGCCAGAGCCGCCAGTGTCGCTGACGCCGCGCGCTGACGAGTCTGCGTGCCGCGCATAGTGGTACTTCAGGAACGTCGCCCGCGCATTCATCCGCGCGATGCTCAGCCCCGTCAACCCATCGAGGAATCCAGCACGCAACATGAACGTGCGTATAAAAGCAAAGCCGCCGTGCGCGAGGGGGGCCAATGCGCTGATGCGGCGCGTGCGTGCGCGCAACATCTGGGCGCCGGCGCGAGCGTAGGCCAGTGTCTTGTCCGCTACCTCTTCGCCAGAGCGATAGCTATAGTGCAGCAACCGGCCGTTGAGGCGTCCGGTGGGGCCTTCGACGATGGGCCGCTCGTGTACGGCATCGTCCGAAAATCTAGCCGCTTCGCGGCGGAACAACCGGACCACCCAATCCGGCGACCAGCCCGAGTGATGGACCCAGTGGCCTCGGAATTGCGAGCGGCGGGACATCGCGTACCCCGTACAGCCGGACGGGCCGCGCCCGGCCAGTACCGCTTCGATCGATTCCCTTAACTGCGGTGTCACGCGCTCGTCGGCATCCAGCGACAGTACCCACGGCCGGGTAGCGAGCGCAAGTGCCCGATTCTTCTGAGGGCCGAATCCCGGCCAGTCTGCTGTGACGACCCTTGCGCCGAAGCGCTCACAGATCCGCACCGTCGCATCGGTGCTGCCGGCGTCGACCACGACGATCTCATCGGCCAGGCCGCGCACGGACGCCAGACATGCTTCGATGTCGTGGGCCTCATTGAGCGTGATGATGATCACACTGAGCGGTTCGCGATGCACGGTCATGACGATATGAGGGGAAGGTAACGGCGAAACCGACAATATTAATGGATTTGGCCGCGGCGACCCGTACGCCGACAATTGCCTGACCAAGGGCGCGGCCGCGCATAACACAGCTTCGTGACAATTCAATATATTTATCGATGCCCATGTGGCGCGGTCGCCGGCGCGCCGAGTCCTACAGGCCTCACCATGTCACGACGCGGCTCGGATGGCCAATGTAGACCTGTTTAGACTTGTTCAAAACGGCCTGGTGCTGGTGGTGTCGCCTTGGTGGGCGCGCGTTTCGCCACTATCGCAGTACGGGCGGGATCGCCAATGCGGCACTACAGCCCAATGTGGCACTACAGCCAAGATTAACAGATCGTGGTGGCCGCCGTGGCAAGCGGGTTGCTCGCGTTGGCCCTGGGGCGGCGGATGGTGCATCGATGGTGCATCATTACCCGCCGTTTTGCGGGCGGCCGATCTATGAGCCGGCGCTGCATGGCTTGTTTCTGGTCACGGCTGTCCAGGAGCCGACACTGCTTAAGTGGGGTGCGTTTTCCCGCGATCACGCGATGCTGTAATGCGCGATTGCCACGGGCATGCTGTTCGCGTTGCGGTCGGTGCGCTAGCTGGCGCGGCAACACGCGAGCGTGTTTCATGCGCGGCATTGAGTGAAGGTGCCGCAGCGTTGCGTTTAGCGGTCGTCTTGCAGCGCGGGTACCGCGGCCGAGGTTTTTTTGCTCGCTGCAGCGGGTGTCCCCGGGCGCCGCTCTCGGCCGATCAGTCGCTTGATCGCGCGCTTGGCCAGGAACACTGCGCGCTCCCGGTACAGCGCGCCGCGATAGCCGTCGAATGACACGTGTTTGGTCAATTCCGGGTAGACTTGCGCGACGGCGCGGCAATGCTGAGCCAATGTGTCGATAATGCGCAGCGCATCGCCCAGCGCATGGCCGTCGACTCGGGCCGCTTCCCGACGCGCGTGTGCGAATCCCATCGCAGTGAGCGTCATCCAGTAATGCCGGTGCGCCGGCTCAGCGCATTGCGACAGCGCGCGCTCGACATTCTTGGCCAGATCCTGCACGCTGCGCGTGTTCATGACCTGCGTAATGCTGCCCGAGCGTCGATAGTAGTTGTATAGGCGCTCGCTGAGCCGATGCACCGTGCGGGCACGCAAGTACAGATAGGGCGTGACCGCGGCGTCCTCATACAGTTGGGCAGGCGGGAACGCGATGCCATCCCACAACGAGCGCCGGTAAATACGGGCCCACGCGAACATCTCGTAGGTAGCCGCGACATCCAGTAGCAGCCGATCGTCCACCTGATGCTCGCCAGCCCACTGGGCGCCGATCATCGTCAACTCGTCCGATTGCTTGCCGTTGCGGCCCACGATCCAAATGTTGTAGTCGATCACGTCGGCGCGCCCTGTCCGCAGGATCGGAATGATCTTGTCGGAGAAGTCCGGTTCCCACGCGTCGTCGCCATCCAGGAAGGCTAGGTACGGCGACTGCGCTTGTGCGATGCCGGTATTGCGGGCCGCGCTGCATCCGCCGTTGGGCTGCGTGATCACCCGGATATCGGCGTGCGGATGGGCTCGCACGATCGCGTCGATGCGCTCGTGGGATCGATCGGTCGAACCATCGTCGATCACCAGTGTCGTGATCTCGTCGAGATGGCGTTGCTTGAGTATCGACTGCAACGCATTCGCGATGCAGTCTTCGAGGTTGTAGACGGGCACGACAACGGTCAGCAGCGTGCTCGAGGATACACGTCCGGAAAAAGTCATAGCTGGCGTGAGAAGGCGGTTCGCGTCACACTGCCCGGCCCGAGACATGCAGGGACCGCGCGGCGCGCTCGCACCCGCGCATCGCAGTGGGCTTGCCACACCTTACCGTCCGATGGAGATCATTTATGTGCGATGCACCACATCGTCGCGACGCGGTGCCGCATGCAAAGCGCCCGCAGATCACGAGTACACGGGCCAACGCTGGCGTGCGGCGGTTGTCGTGGAGGCAACCTTCGGAGATCTTAACCTGCTGAGGCGAAGCAAGGCCGTGGACACTGTTAAGCTGGGAGCGGCGCGCGCAGACAAATGGCGGCAAAGTGGTCGCTATCTCGTCGCGCCGTGAGGCAATATGGTCCCGCCGTCAGGAATCGAACCTGAATCTCACGCTTAGGAGGCGCGTGCACTATCCATTGTGCTACGGCGAGAGGGAGCCATCATCGATGACACGCGACCCGGCGGCGCATCGGAAGCCGTGCACCGGCAGCACGGCTGTGCGTCGGGGCGAGTCGTCGAGATCCCGGGGTTCGTAAGGATACCACGAGCGCGATCCCTGGGCCGCATCGGCGTCACGCTCAGTATTCCACCACAGCGAAGTCGGCCTGGCTGACGTCACACAACGGACAGCGCCCGTGCGTCGGGATATGGGCAAAACGCGTGCTGGGTGCGATGCCTTCATCCGGCAGCCCTTTTGCCCCGGTAGCCCTTTTGCCTCATGGGTATCGTCAACCTTGTAGATTCATCCGCAAATCAAGCAGCCCCAATTTTTATATTCAATCACGTCAGGCACGACTGCAACTTTTGGCCCTTTCCGGTCTGCTCGGAAAGCCACGCTGTTAGCGTAACGCATGGCGTGGACCCGCATCGGCCATTCGACCGATGCGGGTCCATGCGCGGTGGCGCGCGTCTGGCCGGTACAATGGGTGTTTTCCTGTCCTTTTCCCGACCCGATGTCGCTGTTTTCTATCACCGGCGCGCAACTCGCGTTCGGCCATGTCGCGCTGCTCGACCACGCGGACTTTTCGATTGAGCCGGGCGAGCGGGTGGGCCTGATCGGCCGCAACGGTGCGGGCAAGTCATCGTTGCTGAAAATCGTCGCCGGTCTGACCAAGCCCGACGACGGCTTGATCACTCGCACGCAGGCGCTCACTACCGTCTACGTGCCACAAGAGCCGGTCTTCGACCCCGGCATGCACGTGTTCGATGCGGTGGCCGCGGGGCTGGAGCATACCCGGGTGCTGCTCGACGAGTATGACCACGTTGCGCACGCGCTAGCCGATACGCCCGAGGGCTCGTCACATGACGCGTTGCTAACGCGCATGAATGCGCTGCAGGGTGCGCTGGACGCGCATGACGGATGGGCGTGGCGCACCCGGGTCGCGACTACGCTCGCCCAATTGGGTTTGGAGGGCGACGCGCGGGTGGATCAACTTTCTGGCGGCCTACTCAAGCGCGTTGCGCTGGCACGCGCGCTGGTGACGCAGCCCGATGTGCTACTGCTGGACGAGCCGACCAACCATCTTGATTTTGATTCGATACGCTGGCTCGAGGAACTGTTGTTGTCGCTGCGCGGCAGCGTGTTGTTCATCACGCACGATCGCGCGTTCCTCGATCGCGTCGCGACCCGTATCGTCGAACTCGATCGCGGGCGCTTGTTGTCATACCCGGGCAATTTCTCGGCCTATCAGACCCGCAAGGCGCAGCAACTCGAAGTGCAAGCCGTCGAGAACGCGAAGTTTGACAAGTTGCTCGCCCAGGAGGAGATTTGGATCCGCAAGGGCGTCGAGGCGCGTCGCACGCGCAGCGTCGGGCGCATCGCGCGCCTCGTGCAGATGCGCAATGAGCGCGCACAGCGGCGCAATGTGCAGGGCAACGTGCGCCTTGACGTGAGCCAGGCCGACAAGTCCGGCAAGATCGTCGCCGAGCTCACCGACGTGACTAAGTGCTACGGTGAGCAAACGGTCGTCGCGTGTTTTTCGACCACCGTGATGCGCGGTGACAAAATTGGCTTCGTCGGTCCGAACGGCGCGGGCAAGACCACGTTGCTCAAGCTCATGCTCGGCGAGATTGCACCGGACGAAGGTCGGATGCGCACCGGCACGAATCTGCAGATTGCATACTTTGACCAAATGCGCGCGCAGTTGGACCCGGAGCGCAGCCTTGCGGACACGATTAGCCCGGGCAGCGACTGGGTGGAGATCAACGGCGCCCGCAAGCATGTGATGAGCTACCTGGGCGACTTCCTGTTTTCGCCAGAACGCGCGCGCTCGCCAGTCAAGTCATTGTCTGGCGGCGAGCGCAATCGGCTGTTGCTGGCGCGATTGTTCGCACGGCCTGCGAATGTGTTGGTATTGGACGAGCCGACCAACGACCTGGACATCCCGACACTCGAGCTGCTCGAGGAGTTGTTGACCGACTATGACGGCACGGTGCTGCTTGTGAGTCACGATCGCACGTTCCTGGACAACGTGGTTACGTCGGTGATCGCGGCGGAAGGAAACGGTCAGTGGCGCGAGTACGTTGGCGGTTTCTCGGACTGGCAGACGCAGAAGGCGCGCGCCGATGCACGGGCTCAAGCCAGTGCCGCGCCGCCGGCGAAGGTCGCCGCGAACATCCCGGCTGCACCGAGAGGCGACGGTGCATTGCATGACGCGCCCAGCGCCGCCTCGGGGCGCAACGACAAGCGCAGCGTCAAGCTGACGTTCAACGAGCAGCGCGAGCTGGATGCGTTGCCGGAGCGGATTACGCAGCTCGAGGCGGAGCAGCAGTCCATCAGTGCGCGGCTGGAAGACGGGTCGATCTTTGTGACAGATCCGGCCGAAGGCACGCGGCTCACCGAGCGCTATGCGGCGATCGACGACGAACTGTTGGCCGCGCTCGAGCGCTGGGAGATGCTGGAGGCCAAGCGCAAGCCGGTAAAATAGCGCCCGTTCCCACCCCGGCTGCCGGCAGCACGCACGATTCGCGGGCATCGTGACGAGCGAGTTGTTTCGGCAGGGCTTTTTCAAGAACTCAACGAATTGTCCACGCGTTTGTCCACAACAACTGTGGACAACGGCGGAATTTATCGGAACATGGCTACAAAGAAATCCGGTCCCGCATACAGCGAAGCGTCGATCAAGGTGCTCAAGGGGCTCGAGCCGGTGAAACAACGGCCGGGCATGTACACGCGCACGGAGAATCCGCTGCATATCGTGCAGGAAGTCATCGACAACGCGTCGGACGAGGCACTGGGCGGATTTGGCGCGCAAATCGTCGTGACGCTGCATACCGACGGTTCGGTCAGCGTCGAGGATGACGGGCGGGGTATTCCGTTCGGCCTGCACCCTGAAGAAGGGGTGCCCGTGGTGGAGATCGTGTTCACCCGGTTGCATGCGGGCGGCAAGTTCGACAAGGCTGCCGGTGGCGCGTATACGTTCTCCGGCGGCTTGCATGGCGTGGGCGTGTCCGTGACCAATGCATTGTCGCAGCGACTCGATGTCACCGTGTGGCGGGACGGCAAGGTGGCCGACATCAGCTTCTCACACGGCGACGTGGTGCGTGCGCTCACCGTGCGCGCGGCCAATGGCCGCATGGACAAGAAATCCGGTACCCGCGTCACGGCATGGCCCGACCCGAAATACTTCGACTCGGCTAACCTGCCGCAGTCCGAACTGCAGCGTTTGTTGCGCTCCAAGGCGGTGCTGCTGCCCGGCGTCGAGGTGGTGTTGATCATCGAGAAAACCGGCGAGCGGCAGTCATGGAAATACGAGGATGGGCTGCGTGGCTATCTGCTCGAGGGTCTGGCCGGCTACGATACGTTGATCCCGCTGTTTGAGGGCGAGCGGTACGCCGGGTCGTCACGCACGACCGACGACACGTTCGCCGAGGGCGAGGGCGCATCGTGGGTCGTCGCATGGTCCGAGGAAGGCCCGCTGCTGCGTGAGTCGTATGTGAACCTGATTCCGACGCCGGCGGGCGGCACCCACGAGTCCGGGCTGCGTGATGGCTTGTTCCAGGCGGTCAAGAGCTTTGTGGAGCTGCATAACTTGCAGCCCAAGGGCGTCAAGCTGCTCGCCGAGGACGTGTTTGCACGCGTCTCGTTCGTGCTGTCAGCGAAGGTGCTCGATCCGCAATTCCAAGGTCAGATCAAGGAGCGACTCAACAGCCGGGATGCAGTCCGGCTGGTCTCTTCGTTCGTGCGACCGAGCCTGGAGTTGTGGCTCAACCAGCATGTCGAGCATGGACGCAAGCTGGCCGAATTGGTGATCAAGCAGGCGCAGGCGCGCACCCGCGCCGGCCAGAAGGTCGAGAAGCGCAAGAGTTCCGGCGTGGCGGTGTTGCCCGGCAAGCTGGTCGATTGCGAGTCGACTGACATAGCGCGCAACGAGTTGTTTCTGGTCGAGGGCGATTCCGCGGGCGGCTCGGCGAAGATGGGGCGCGACAAGGAGTTTCAGGCGATTCTGCCGCTGCGCGGCAAGGTCCTCAACACGTGGGAGACGGAGCGCGACCGGCTGTTCGCCAACAATGAAGTGCACGACATTGCGGTGGCGATCGGCGTCGATCCGCACGCGAGCGACGATGCGATCGACCTGTCGAATCTACGTTACGGCAAGATCTGCATCCTGTCGGATGCGGACGTGGACGGCTCGCATATCCAGGTGCTGTTGCTCACGCTGTTCTTTCGCCACTTTCCCCAACTCATCGAGCGCGGCCACGTGTATGTAGCGCGCCCGCCGCTGTTTCGCGTGGACGCGCCGGCCCGGGGTAAGAAGCCGGCGCAGAAGCTCTACGCGCTGGACGAAGGCGAGCTTGACGCGATAGTGGACAAGCTGCGCAAAGATGGCGTACGTGAGTCTGCATGGACGATTTCGCGTTTCAAGGGGCTGGGCGAGATGAACGCCGAGCAGTTGTGGGACACGACGATGAACCCGGATACCCGGCGGCTGATGCCCATGCAACTGGGCGGGCTAGATTTCGATGCGACCATCGGGCGCATGACGATGCTGATGGGCAAGGGCGAAGCCGCTGCCCGCCGCGCGTGGCTCGAGGAAAAGGGCAACGAGGCGCAGGCGGACATCTGACGCAGGGTGCGACGTGCGATGCTGCTAGGGGCCGCTGCGCGCGATGCCCGCTGGACTTGAATTTGAGGCTGTCACCCGATGAGTGAAGAACTGGAATTGGATTTTTCGCCGCCTCCCGACGGCGAGTACCTGACGCTGGGCGACTACGCCGAGCGCGCCTACCTCGACTATGCGGTGTCGGTGGTCAAGAGTCGTGCGCTGCCCGATGTGACCGATGGCCAGAAGCCGGTGCAACGTCGCATCCTGTATGCGATGCACGAAATGGGGTTGGCGGCCGACGCGAAGCCGGTCAAGTCGGCGCGCGTGGTTGGCGATGTGCTCGGTAAATACCACCCGCATGGTGATTCATCCGCGTATGAGGCGCTGGTGCGGCTGGCGCAGGACTTCTCGATGCGCTACCCGCTGATCGACGGGCAGGGCAACTTTGGCTCGCGCGACGGCGACGGCGCCGCGGCGATGCGCTATACCGAAGCGAGGCTCACGCCGATCGCACGGCTGCTGCTCGATGAAATCGATCAAGGCACCGTCGACTTCATTCCAAACTACGACGGCTCGTTTGAGGAGCCCAAGTCGTTGCCGGTACGCTTGCCGTTCGTGCTGCTCAACGGCGCATCGGGCATTGCGGTGGGCATGGCCACTGAGATTCCACCGCACAACCTGCGTGAGGTCACGCAAGCAGCGATTGAACTGATCCGCAACCCGAGCCTGGATCACGCCGCGCTGATGGCGCGGATGCCGGGCCCGGACTTTCCGGGGGGAGGCCAGGTCATCTCCAGTCCGGCGGAGATTTCCGCGGCATATGAAACCGGCCGTGGCAGCCTGAAGGTGCGCGCGCGCTGGAAGATCGAGGAGTTGGCGCGCGGGCAGTGGCAACTGGTGATCACGGAGCTGCCGCCCGGCACGTCGTCGCAGAAGGTGCTGGAGGAAATCGAGGAGTTGACCAACCCGAAGGTCAAGCTTGGTAAGAAGACGTTGACGCCGGAGCAACTACAGACCAAGCAGAGCCTACTCGCGCTGCTCGACGCGGTGCGCGACGAGTCTGGCAAGGACTCGCCGGTGCGGCTCGTGTTCGAGCCGAAGTCCAGCCGCATCGACCAGACCGAGTTCGTCAATACGTTGCTCGCGTACACGAGTTTGGAATCCAGCGCGCCGATCAACTTGGTGATGATCGGCGCCGATGGCCGGCCGCGGCAAAAGGGATTAGGCGAGATCCTGCGCGAATGGATCGGTTACCGCTTCGCGACCGTGACGAGGCGTACGCGGTTCAGGCTCTCCAAGGTGCAGGATCGGATCCATATCCTGGAAGGCCGGATGATCGTCTTTCTGAATCTGGACGAAGTGATCCGGATCATTCGCGAGTCGGACGAACCGAAGGCGGCGCTCATCGCGGCCTTTGGGCTCTCACAGCGGCAGGCGGACGACATTCTCGAAATCCGTTTGCGCCAATTGGCGCGACTGGAAAAGATCAAGATCGAGAAGGAGTTGGGCGAGCTGCGCGACGAAAAGACCCGGCTCGAGGAACTGCTGGGCAGCGAAGTGGCGATGAAACGGCTGATCATCAAGGAAATTGAAGCCGATGCGAAGCAGTTTGGCGATGCGCGCCGCACGCTGATCCAGCAGGACAAGCGCGCGACGTTCGAGGCGCGGATCGTCGACGAGCCGGTGACGGTCGTCGTCTCGCAGCGCGGCTGGGTCCGTGCGCTGAAGGGACACGGGCTGGAGGCAGCAGGCTTCACGTTCAAGGCTGGCGACAGTTTGTATGCCGCGTTCCAATGCCGCACGCCTGATACGCTGGTGGCGTGGGGCAGCAATGGCCGCGTATATTCGGTGCCGGTCGCGGCGCTGCCGGGCGGGCGTGGTGATGGCGTTCCGGTCACGTCGTTGATCGAGTTGGAGGCCGGCACTCATCTGATGCACTATTTTGCTGCACCGCTGGAGCAGCCGTTGCTGCTCGCGTCGAGCAACGGCTTCGGTTTTATCGCACGGATCGGCGACATGATTAGCCGCGTGAAGGCCGGCAAGTCGTTCATGACGATCGATGCCGGCGCGCGGCCGCTCGCGCCGATGCCCGTGTGGTCGGATGCGTCGCAGGTCGCATGCTTGGCACTCGGCGCGAAGGACGAGACACGTTTGCTGGTGTTCGGGCTGGACGAAATGAAGATGTTGTCCAGCGGCGGACGTGGCGTGACATTGATTGGCCTGGACGGCAACGAGCAGTTGCTCCAGGCGCTGGCGATCGGCCAGGCGGGGCTGGTGCTCAGTGGCGCGGGGCGGAGCGGCAAGCCGCAGCAGCAGATACTGGTTGGCGGGGCGCTCGCGCCCTACGTCGGCAAGCGTGCGCGTCGTGGCAAGTCGCCGGCGATCAAGTTCAAGGTGGCGGGCATGCGCCCAGTGTTGCCCGGGCAGCCGGCATGAGAATCAGGGAGGAACGAGCGTGTTAAAAGTGTTGGAGGTGGCGATGTTTCTGCACATTGCCGCAGTGGTGACATGGGTCGGTGGCATGACGTTTATGCAATTTTGCCTGCGCCCGGCGTTGTCCGACGTGTCGCCGCAATTGCGCCTGCCGTTGCTTGATTCGGTGTTTGGCCGGTTCTTTCGGCTGGTCACGGCGGCGATCGTCGTGATTCTGGCCACTGGGATATTCATGTGGATGACGCTGGGCGGCATGCAGACGAACGGGCCGATGCACGCGATGGCCGCGATCGGTGTGCTGATGATGCTACTGTTCGGCCACATCCGCTTCGTGTTGTATCCGCGGCTGCGGCGCGCGGTCCAAGCACAGAACTGGCCGGACGGCGCCTGCGTCGTCGCGGCCCTGCGCCGGCTGGTGGCGGTCAACCTCGCGCTCGGTGTGGTGGCCATGGCGCTGGGCGTGATCGGGCGTTTCTGACCGCGGCCGTTACGCGGTTTGCCAACGGACCAGCGTGTAGATGATTGCCACGGTCGCGTACACCGCATAGACCGGTAGCTTGGCACGCCAGAAGCACGTGAGCGCGAACGTGGCGGTGACCGCGTAGATCGGCTCCATGGGTATTTGCCAGACGATCTTGGCGACGGCCGATATGAGAAATGCCGTGGTCGCCACGCGCAACATCCCCATCGCGGACTTGAAACGCGGATGTGATTCGAGCAACTTCAAGTTGCGCTGCGCAATGACCACCAGCGTTGCCGATGGCACGAATACCGAAAGGGTGGCGAGCAGCGCGCCGGGGATGTGTCCAACCAGATACCCGAAGAACGGTACCACGTTTAACAACGGACCGGGCGAGACCGGCGAAAGTGCGAAGACGAACGTGAATTCGCTGTCGGAGATATCTAAGATCGGCGGCACGAACAACGTCTTCAATACCGGCAGCGCCGAGAATCCGCCGCCGAACAGCGTAAGGCCTGCACCGGCTAGCCGTGGCCACAGCAACAGCATGGCGCTGCTCGATGGCAGTGGCAGCGGCAGTGGCAATGCATACAGTCCGAGCAGCATGGCGAGCAAGGCTAGTAGCAGTGAGTCGGCGCGGCGCAGCACGAATGCGGATTTCGCCTGCTGCTCGGACGCCGAGCTCGTGAGCCAACCTAGGAGGAACGCGGCGCCAAGCAGCGCGACATAGACCGCCGGGCTATGTAGGAACAGCAGCGTGAGGCTGGCCACGATAGCCGTGGCCCAGTCGATCGGGCGTTGTACCAGGGTGCGCACTTGCTTGATCCAAGTCATGCCGATCAACGATGCCAGTACGACGCTGAAATGCGTGACCAGCGATTGCGACGCGAGCGACGCCACGGTCGGCGTGCGATAGAACATCGCCAGCACAGTCATCACGATCGCGAAGGGCAGTACGCTGCCAAGACCGGCCATCCACGCGCCCCGCCAGCCCCGTAAGGCGGCACCGATCTGGACTGCGACATTGCAGCCGACCGGCCCGGGAATCAGCCAGGCCAGCGCGACCAGATTCAGATAGTCGAGCCGGTTAAACAGTTGCTTGCGCTCGACATAATGACGCTCCAGTTGCGCGATCAGTGACAACCCGCCCCATGAAACGGATGACAGCCCGGCGATGACCAGCAGCAGCGACCATAATGGCTCTTGGCGGGATGGCGCATTCTGCACCGCCTGCGGCTGATGCGCTCCGCCGTCAACGCCGGTGGCAGACGAAGGCGCCGGCGTGGCCGGTGGGGAGACGACGGACGGAAGATGAGATCGATTCTGTGGCACGGCACGAGATTCAAGCGGACACACGTGGTTGCGCGGCGTGCGTTGCTGCGACGCCTCCTGGTTTAGGAAGTGAACAAACTCCGAAGCGCTCGAGCAGCGCAGGCACCTCGTCGGGCGGCACGGGGCGCGAGAACAGGAAGCCCTGTACCTCGATGTTGCCCAGTCCCGACAGCCATGCGATTTGCTCTTCAGTTTCCGTGCCTTCAACGACCACGGTCAACCCTAGTGAGCGGGCCAGATTGACGATTGCCGACACCATGACGCAGACATTGCGGTCCGCGGGAATGGCTTGAACGAACGAGCGGTCAATCTTGAGTGTGTCGACGGCAAAACGATTCAAGTAGGACAGCGACGAATAACCGGTGCCGAAGTCGTCCAGTGCAATGCGCACGCCCAGCCGCTTGAGCGCGGCGACCTTTTCCGACACGATTTCGGGATACTCTATCATCGCCGTTTCCGTGATCTCGAGTTCGATGCGCCTTGCAGGCAAATTGTAGAGGTCTAATGCCCGCTCCACGGTCTCAAACACGTCGCCGCGCCAGAACTGAACGGCCGAGATGTTGATGGCCAGCGACAGCGTGTCGTAGCCGAGCGAGGTCCATTGCGCGAGTTGCTGGCACGCGCTGTCGATTACGTATTCGCCGATCGGCACGACCAGGCCGGTGGACTCGGCAATTGTGATGAACTCGCTTGCGGTGATCTCGCCATGCTGCGGGTGGTTCCAACGCAGCAGTGCCTCGAAGCCGGTGATGCAGCGGCGCGTCAAGTCGATTTTGGGCTGGTAGGCGAGGAACAACTGTCCCTCGGCAAGCGCGACGCGCAGTTGCTGCTCCCATTTCATCAAATGGTCAGCACGGTGCGCGAGTTGCGGCGAATAGAACTGATAGCATCCGCGGCCGGCATCCTTGGCGCTGTACATCGCCAGGTCGGCCTTTTTCAGCAAATCGATCTCGCTTTCGTGGGTACTGGAGAGCAGCGCGATGCCGATGCTAGCGTGCAGCACGAATGAGCTGCCGCGCACGTCGAACGGCCTCATGAAACTGCCGGCAATCGCCTCGGCCAACTGAACCGCCTTCGGTTCAGCGTGATCCTCCTTGACGATCACAACGAACTCGTCGCCGCCGATGCGCGCGAGGATTCCGTTGCCATCGACCGTCTGCGCGAGCCGTGTCGATGTCATTTGCAGCACGATGTCGCCGGCGTTGTGCCCGAGCGTATCGTTAACCGTCTTGAAATTGTCCAAATCGATGAACAGCAACGCGAGCCGGCCAACGTTTGCCGGCTGCGAGACTTCGGTGCGCAGAATCTGCAGCGTCTGGTAGCGGTTTGGCAAGCCGGTCAGCAAGTCATACTCGACTAGGTGCGTCATCTCGCGCTCGCGGCCGAGCAGCTTGCGGACCAAGCCCGTGGCCACGCCGAAGAAGCCGAGGACCGCGATCGAAATACAACCGGCCATCAACAGATAGATATTGCGGGTGTGTTCGTAGTCGGCGAACTCTTCCTTTTGCGACAGGCCAACCATGACGCCGAGCGGATAGCCGTCGATGTGGCGGTACGATACGATGCGCATCACACCATCGATTGGGTCGCGGTACGTGCCGGACACATGCTCGGACAGCGGATAGCTGCCGGTCGCGGAAAACGCGCCGGGTGCGTTCAGCGTGTTGCCAGTGCGGCGCGCCAGCACCGCGCCGGTGTCAGCGATTACCGATATCACGCCGTTGCGGCCGATTGCCGCGCTGTTATAGAAGTCATTGGTGAAATAGCTCGGATCTTCCGACACTACGACCACGCCCGCGAACGAGCCGTCGCGATGGTTGAGTCGGCGCGTGAGTTGCAACGTCCATTGGTGCGATACGCGACCCAGTACCGGCTTGCTGATATACAACTGGTCGAACGTCTCGTGCTTATGGACCTGAAAATGCTCACGGTCGGACAGGTTCAGCGGCTTGGGCCGTGAATCCTCCGTATTGGCGATCAGGTAGCCATGCTCATCGACCAGCGACACCTGGATCAGTGTGTCGCTCTGAATCACGCCCTTCTCGATCGTGCTGGCCAAGCTAAAGCGCTGCGGCGACTTCTCGAATTCGTATTTGACGAAGCGGGTGATCTGGTCGACCTGGTGAATGGCCTTGACCGTATGCTGTTCGAAAGCCGCGGACAGCAGCGCGGCCGAGGCTGTGGCTTCGCGCTGGGCATTGTCCCGCTCGACTTGCAGCCGCGTATAGATTACCCCCCACAGCAGGAGCAGCACCAGTAATCCGAGAAACGGGATGATCCACACAGAGCGCTGCCTGGACACCGCCGCGTCACGACGCAAACGCGCTTCGCGTGCCGAGGAAGTCAGCGGAAGAGTCATGGAGCCAGGCCGTGATAGGAGGTAAATATCCCCGTGCGGTGGGCGTGTCCAATGCGATGGCGGGGCGTGATACAGAACCGCCAAAGGCCGTGCCGCGCGGGCGCTCAAACGATGGTGACCAAAACAGCGCCGCGCGCAAAACGACTCGACCTTGGGTCTACGCACAACGCCCAGATGCTGCCTGTGACGCCAGCAGATTATGCGGGAAGAATGGCGGCACGCCTACGACGCCTACTCCGGATGTGTAAGAAATCTGTCTGAAGTCGGCTGAATCGTGCCTAGAAAGTTCGATCTATGGCCGTTAGCGCATTGCTGCCGATCCGCGGTTCGCGCCCCACATTCTTGACGCGCCCCGCCATCGCGCGTCAGGATCACGCGTTGTCCCCGTTTCGTGATTGACCTATTCGAATCGTTGCGTTGTCGTGGGCTGCTCCAAGTACTGGAAAAGAAACGGCGCGCCGTGGGGCGGGGCGCGGATGCCGTTATTCGACTTCGGCGATCAGTTCAATTTCCACGCAGGCACCTAGCGGAATCTGCGCGACGCCGAACGCTGAGCGGGCATGCTTGCCGCGTTCACCGAACACCGCTACGAATAGCTCCGACGCCCCGTTCGTCACCAAGTGCTGCTCGGTGAAGTCCGGTGTCGAATTGACCAGGCTCATGACCTTAACAATGCGCTTGACGCGGTTCAGGTCGCCCACGTGCGCGTGCAGTGTCGCAATCAGATCGATGGCGATGCTGCGCGCCGCCTGTTGTCCTTCTTCCGTGCCGATCGTGTCACCGAGCTTGCCGGCCCAGACCTGTCCATTTCTTTTAGCGATATGGCCGGACAGAAACACCGTCTTGCCTGCCTGTGCACTCATCACGTAAGCGGCCGCCGGTGCGCCGAGCGCCGGTAGCTCGATGCCGAGCGCCTTCAGTTGATCGTATATATTCGACATGGGGACTCCAAAGGGTAGAAAAATACAAGGGGCGAGACCAGCCGGGCTGGATCAGGCCTGGGTCCGGATCAGCGTGGCCAGGCACGCAACGCCCTCGTCGATCTGTGCGGGCGGCACAGTCACGAACGGCAATCGTAACGTGTCGCGCCGTACATCGTTCGCATAGCACGGTGCGCCGGGCACGCTCCCTTATTGCGCGAGCGCGCGGCGGCGCTCCGGCGGCAAGCACCGCCCGGTTGGGTTCGAGAAGTTCGGCTGGCTGTACAGCAGGCGTGCGCGCTGGGTGATCCCGGTGTCGAGTGCCTCTGGGATCAAGCCGTTGTCGCGGGGCACCTGTATGAGATGCCGTGCAGTACAGTTCGCAGACTCATGATGGAAGGCATTGCCATCAACCCGTCCGATAAGATACCTGCTCCGGTTGATTCGACGCAACTCACGTTGGTGGAGCAGTGGGTGATGTGGGGTCGGGCGCCGGATCGACGAGCGCGTGTTCCGGCCTGGGATGCGCATGCCTTCGATCCGCAAGCTTGTGCTGGACAAGGGTGTGTCGTGCTTTACCGCCGTCCAGGCCTATGAGCGGCCGGTGGCGCAGGGCGACCTGGACCCGCGGCTGTTCGCGTTTCTATCGCGGTACGTGAGCAAGTCTTGAATTCGGTGCGGGCCGTCCCCATGTGCACGGACAGGGATAAACCTGGCTTCGTGCCGTTGACGTCAACTCGCTAAAAGGACCCAGACCGTGGCGCAAGAAACCATGAGCTTCCAGGCGGAAGTCAAGCAGCTTCTGCAACTGATGATTCACTCGCTGTACAGTAACAAGGAAATTTTCCTGCGTGAGATGATTTCGAATGCGTCCGACGCGGCGGACAAGCTGCGTTTCGAGGCAATCGCCGATGCAGGGCTGTATGAAGACGACCCGAACCTGCGTATCCGGATCGCGTACGACAAGGCTGCGCGCACGATCACGATCGACGACAACGGCATTGGCATGAGTCGTGACGACGCGGTCTCGCACCTGGGCACGATCGCGCGCTCGGGGACCAAGGAGTTCTTTGCCAAGCTGTCCGGCGATCAGCAAAAGGACGCGGCACTGATCGGCCAATTCGGCGTTGGCTTCTATTCGGGCTTCATCGTCGCGGACCGGATCACCGTGGAATCGCGCCGCGCCGGCCTGCCCGCCGATCAGGCGGTGCGTTGGGAAAGCACCGGCGACGGCGAATTCAGCGTCGAGACGATCCAACGCGCGCAGCGCGGCACGTCGATCACGCTGCATCTGCGCGAGGGCGAGGACGAGCTGCTGTCCTCCTACCGGCTCAAGTCGATCATCCAGAAGTACTCGGACCATATTGGCCTGCCGATCCTGATGAAGAAGGAGGAGTGGGACGCAGAAAAGAACGAGATGGTCGTCAAGGACGAGGACGAGACCATCAACCAGGCCAGCGCACTGTGGACGCGTGCCAAGAGCGAAATCAGCGACGAGCAGTACAAGCACTTCTACGAGCATTTGTCGCACGATCATGAGGCGCCGCTTGCCTGGACTCACAACCGCGTCGAGGGGCGTAGCGAATATATCCAGTTGCTGTACGTACCCGGTCGCGCTCCGTTCGATATGTGGAATCGCGATCATCGCGGCGGACTGAAGTTGTATGTGAAGCGCGTGTTTATTATGGATGAGGCCGAGCAGTTGTTGCCCAATTACTTGCGCTTCATCAGGGGGGTGGTCGATTCAAACGACCTGCCGTTGAACGTGTCGCGTGAGATTCTGCAGGAGAGCCGCGACGTGAAGGCGATCCGCGATGGCGTTACCAAGCGGGTGCTGTCGATGCTCGAGGAGCTGGCCGGTGCCGACGACGACGCCGGCAAGCAGAAGTACGCGACGTTCTGGCGCGAATTTGGCCAGGTGCTCAAGGAGGGCCTGGGTGAGGACTTCGCGAACCGGGAGCGCATCGCCAAGCTGCTGCGCTTCGCGTCGACGCAGACCGACAGCGCCGAGCAGAATGTGTCGCTGGCCGACTACGTCGCGCGGATGAAGCCGGAGCAGACGAAGATCTACTATGTGACCGCCGACAGTTGGCAGGCCGCGCGCAACAGTCCGCACCTGGAGGTATTCCGCAAGAAGGGTGTCGAGGTACTGCTGTTGACCGATCGCGTCGACGAATGGATGCTGTCGTTCCTGCATGAGTTCGACGGCAAGCCGCTGGCCAGTGTCGCCCGTGGCGATTTGGATCTGGGTGCGTTGAACGACGAGGAGAAAAAGGCTCAGGAAAAGGTCGGTGAGGACCTGAAGCCGCTGGTCGAGCGGATGAAGGACGTGCTTAAGGAAAAGGCCAAGGACGTGCGCCTTACGTTCCGCCTGACCGACTCGCCGAGCTGCCTGGTGGCCGACGACGGAGAGATGAGTGGCTACCTGCAGCGACTGTTGAAGGCGGCCGGCCAGAAAGCGCCCGATTTCCATCCGATCCTCGAAGTGAATCCGGAACACGCGCTGATCAAGCGGCTGTCGCCGGATGCAGCGGATTTTGCCGACTGGTGCCATTTGCTGTTCGATCAGGCGCTGCTCGCCGAGGGGGGCGCACTCGATGACCCAGCGAGCTTCGTCAAGCGCACCAACACGTTGTTGCTGTCGGGCGCGCATTGAGCAGCACGCTTGAGCGGCGCTCGGGCGGGCGGTTCTATGCGCACGGCGACGGTTGGCGGGCGCGACCGCGTGCCGCCTTCAGCGCCGTGCAGAAGGACTGGGTAACCCGCACGGGCTCGCTCACGCGTCATTTGGGCTCGCTCGGTCGAGTGAGCGTGCGGGTCACCCGTGAGAAGATGGGCGTCGCATGGCGCGACGAGGCGCGCGTGTTGCGTGTTGCATGCCGCGCGCCCGTGTGGATTCGCGAGGTCGTGCTAGCGGTGGATGGCGTGGCCGTGGTGGCCGCGCACAGCGTCACGCCGCTGCGCGCGAGCCGGGGCGTATGGCAAGCCGTGCGACGCTTGCGCACGCGAGCGCTGGCCGAGCTGCTGTATGCGGACATGACGGTGATGCGCTCGCCGATCGTCAGTCGGCGCGTCGATGGCGCCCATCCGCTGTATCGGCTCGCTGTCGCACAGCTAGGCCGGGATCGGCCGCACGCATGCGTCGCGCGGCGCTCGGTGTTTACCCGTCATCGGCTGCCGCTGATGGTGACCGAATGCTTCCTGCCGGCCATGTGGGCCATGACGACCCATTAAACTGCTGATGTTGCAAGGTTTTCCTCCGGTAATCCGGCCCGATACGACGATTCTGGTGCTGGGCAGTTTTCCTGGTGAGGCATCGCTCGGGGCAGGACAGTACTATGCGCATCCGCGCAATCAGTTCTGGCGGTTATTGGGCGCGGTGCTTAACGAGCCTGAGTTGCATGAGCTTGCGTATGACGCGCGGCTCGAACGTGTGTTGAAGCACGGAATCGGGATATGGGACGTGCTCGCCGCGTGTCATCGCGAGGGCAGTCTCGATTCGGCGATTCGCCATGCGAAGCCGAACGACTTCGCGTCGTTGAAAGCGCATGCACCGTTGCTGAAGAAGGTGTGCTTCAACGGCAAGACGGCGGGGCGGTTTGCCGATGTAATCGGTGCTGCCGGGTATGAAACGCTCGTGCTGCCTTCGTCGAGCCCGGCGCATGCGATGCTGTCGTTTGAACAAAAGCTTTCGTGTTGGCGGGAGATTCTTTTCTGACGACATTCGATGGCGGGTGACGCAATGTTGCGTGGCATGGGGCCGACCCACAGCCTACGTGACCGAACGTCGGATCCGTTCCGGTTCAGTGGTAATCGCTTTCCCGCTGATGACGCACCGCAAGGATCGTCACCGTCTGATTGTCGTCGATCTCGAACAGCGCAACATATCCCGACATGCCGAACGGAATAATCAATTCGCGCAGAAACGGCATCGATGGATGCGCTTTGCGGCATGTGAACGGCGACGATTCCAATGTAGCGATCCCGGCGGCGATGGCCGCAAGTGCGCGAGTAGCGATTTTGACGTCGGCGTCGTCGCGATTGACAATGAAGCCATAAAGGCGGTCCAGATCATCTGAAGCCGCACGCGTGAACCGGACCGCGTACGTCATCGAGGCTTGCGCCTCGTATCGCGAAGGGCGTCGAGCCGTCGCTCCAGTTTCTCCAGTACTTCGGACGCAGGCAGATAGTCGCCGGTGCGGCGGGCCGCTTCACGCGACGCGATGCCGCGGGCAATGAATTCGCTTTGGTTGCGACGGCGTTCGATGCCCTCGCGGATCGAGTGCTCGATGAAATTCGACAGCGTTTCTCCTTCGCCGAGGACGCTTTCGGCGGCGTCACGCAGTTCCGGTTCGACCCGAATGGAAGGGAAGGTGGCGGATTTCATGGTATCTGTCGAAGCATCGCAGTTGCGATGCATTATCCGCTGATGGCTATGTTGATGCAAGCCAGCCGTTTGGTAGAGTCAGTGGAGAGCGTCCAACGCTCCGAAATGGGCGACTTCCAGCGCTAGCACCACGCGACCCGTGGATGACCGCAGGTCGTCCCAACTCGATTACGGGTTGCGTAACCTGCTGCGCGGCCCCGGATGCTATGCTTGGGACAAACAAAAACTGTGCAACACGCAAGACTTCGTGACATGACATCCTTAATCAAGCGCGCGTCGGCGCAAGCGCGCACATTCCAGCGCGGTGGGCGGGCCGCGCAACCGTTGCGCGGCGCCGCTCGCCGCACGGGACGCGACGAACACGAGAGCGCCGCGCAGCGCGAAGCCGCGCCGACCCTCGAAGCGCCGCGCAAAGCCCGTTTTGCACCAGTGACATTTTCCGAAGAAGGGGGCGTGCGCTACCTGCATTTCGGCACTGAGTGGATACAGGGCGCGATGCGATTGAAAAAGCCGTTCGATATTGAACTTGAATACGCGCAGCAGATGATGGCGTGGCTGCTCTTTCTCGCGCCGCCCAAGCGCATTGTGCAATTGGGTTTGGGGGCGGCAGCCTTGACCAAGTTCTGTCATCGGCATTTTCTGCGCTCGCATGTCGAGGCGGTGGAATTGAACCCGGCGGTGACCGTTGCCGCGCGCAGCATGTTTGAGTTGCCGCCTGACGACCGGCGCTTGAGCGTGCTCCAGATCGATGCATGGAATTTTGTTCATGACCCCGCGAACCACGGTACGGTCGGCGCGATGCAGATTGACCTGTATGACGCGACCGCACGCGGTCCGGTGCTCGATTCCGTCGCGTTTTATCGCGCGTGCCGTGCGTGCCTCGGCAGCGCCGCAGTGGTGACGGTCAACCTGTTCGGCGACCATCCGAGCTTTGTGCGCAACATGCGCCATTTGCGCGCGGCGTTCGATGCGCGGGTCATCGCATTGCCCGAGGTGCATGAGGGCAACCGCGTCGTGCTGGCTTTTTCTGGGCCCGCGTTGTCGATTGACTGGAACGTACTGACCGAGCGCGCGAAGGTCATCGAGAAGGCATGCGGGTTGAACGCCCGTAAGTGGGTCGCCGCCCTACGTGAGGTGTCCTGCGTGTCACGCCGCGACGCGCACGACATCGCCGTCGGCGAGCATTTCATCATCTGAGTTCGTCCCCGACATGTCGTGCTCCGAAGACAGAACCCGGCCTGAGGACTACTTGGACGTCATCGAGAGCTAGACGTGATGCGTCCGTGGTCCAGAACGTGCGGTAGTGCGAGGGCCATCTTGAGCCTGCGGGCGTGCATCGGTATGCTGGGTAAATCGAGATAGTGTCCGTCGCACGGCAAGATTTGCGTCGATTGCGCGGACTGCGGATGACGCCATACCGCACGGCATTCGAGAGAGGGGTCTCTGAGTGGGCCGTCAACGGCAGCTTATCGGCGGTTGCCCCGCGATGGAGCGCCAGTTTGCGCGAAGGCGGGACGCTCGCAGGCCTGACGGTGCAGGCTGGCTGATCAGCGCGGCACCTGAAAGGCGGCACGTGCTCGATTGACATCGGCCCGCACGCTGCAATCGTGCTGATGATCGTTGACCAGGCCCATCGCTTGCATCATCGCGTACATCGTCGTCGGCCCGACGAATTGCCAACCGCGCCGCTTCAGGTCCTTCGCCAACGCAATCGACTCGGGGGACGTCGTCATCGTGCCGAGCACGTCCCGGGTCAGCTGGCGCGGCCGGCTCCGCGGGTCCGGCTCGAAGCGCCACAGGTAGGCGGCCAGCGAGCGCTCGCTATCGAGCAGCGCCAGCGCGCGGCGTGCGTTATGGATGGCAGCCTCGATCTTTCCCCGGTGCCGGATGATGCCGGTGTCGCCGAGCAACCGCTGCACGTCGCAGTCGGTAAACCGGGCCACCTTCTCGATGTCAAAGTTGGCGAATGCGGCGCGAAAGGCCTCCCGCTTGCGCAGGATCGTCAGCCAGCTGAGGCCGGCCTGGAATCCCTCGAGGCATAGCTTCTCGAACAGCCGGCGGTCGTCGTCGACCGGAAAACCCCACTCCGTGTCATGGTAAGCGCAATACTCGGCGCCGGTGCCGCACCAATGGCAGCGCCGCAAGGGGGCCAGCGTCGGCGCCGGCACGACCGATGGCCCGGCTAGTATCGCCGGAGCAGAAACGAAAGGGTGTGTCATCGATGGTTTGGATTTATCATTGATGCGGTGCGTTGACCATCCAGCCAATGCCGAATCGGTCCGTCAACATACCGAAGTCCGTATTCCAGAACGTCGCGCCGAACGGCATCATCACGTTGCCGCCGTCGGCTAGTCCCTTTTTGCATAGGGGCAACAGGCAGGCGACGCGCGCGTGCCGCTCGTGCATTTTAGGCGGTGTATCGTAGTCGAGTGCGTACCGCAACCACTTAGCGCAATGGCGTAATCAACTGCTCTAGCTTGATCGCGTCCGCCGCGAACAGGCGAATGCCTTCAGCCAGCTTCTCGGTGGCCATGGCCTCGTCATTCAGCAGGTAGCGGAACGTCGGCTCATCGTGCGCGATGCGCTTGATCGGCATACTGGCCGCCTGCTGCGGGCAGAGCTTGCGCTGCACAGGCTCGTTGCTCTCGTGCAACTTTTGTAGCAAGTCCGGGCTGATCGTCAGCAGGTCGCAGCCGGCGAGCTCCAGGATCTGGCTCGTCGTGCGGAAACTCGCGCCCATCACCTCGGTTGGGTAGCCAAACTTTTTGTAGTACGCGTAGATACGCTTGACCGATTGCACACCGGGATCGTTGGCGCCGCCGTCGCGGGCTTCGTCCCAGTTCGCGCCGGCATTTTTTTTATACCAGTCGTGGATGCGGCCGACGAATGGCGAAATGAGCTTGGCCCGGGCTTGCGCGCAGGCGACCGCCTGGACGAGCGAGAACAGCAACGTCATGTTGCAATTGATCCCTTCCTGCTGCAACATCTCGGCGGCGCGTACGCCTTCCCAGGTCGACGCGAGTTTAATCAGCACGCGCTCGCGGCTGATGCCCGCGCTCTCGTAGAGCGCAATCAGCTGATGTGCTTTCTCGACGCTCCTCTGGACGTCAAACGATAGCCGCGCGTCCACTTCTGTCGATACCCGCCCCGGGACGATCTTCAAGATCTCGACGCCGAACGCAACCAATAATCGGTCAATGATGTCGCCGACGGGCCGGCTAGCATGATCGCGTACTGTTTTCTCGAGCAGCGGGCGGTAGTCGTCCTTCTGAACCGCCTTGAGGATCAGCGATGGATTGGTCGTCGCGTCCTGCGGCTTGTAACGCGCGAGTTGCTGGAAATCGCCAGTATCGGCGACGACGGTCGTGTACTGCTTCAACTGGTCTAGTGCAGTCGTCATGGCTAGGTTCCTTGCGGGTCATATCGCGGGTTACCGCGCTGATTCCTGCCATTGTCTCGCAGCCGCGCGGCGTCCGATAGTCGTCCGACCGGCCGATGTTCCACTGGTTCATCGTTTCGCCGGATGCCGGATGCCAGCGGCGCCAGTTCAGGAAGGTGTTCGCGATGATGCCGACCACCAGGCCCCAGAAGGCCGAGCCGATTGACAGCAGTGTGAACCCGGAGGCGGTCACCATGAAGGACATGAATGCCGCTTCGCGTTGCTGGGCATCCTGCATCGCGTGGACCAGGCGACGACGATCGGCGCGCGAAAGCGTAGCGACAGCCCGATGGCCGTGATTGCCATGCCGATTGACAGCGCCTAAATCCACGATGAGATCTGGGCATCGCTCAAGTGCGCGGCGCGGCCGGCCTTCAATATCAATGATTGAGCTAGTGTAGCCCATCATCGTGGCCACGAAACCGGCGACCCGCGCCGACAGCGAGGTGTCACTGATTGGATGCAGCGGCGCGCGTAGCATGGGCGGTGCGGCGGGGCCGGGTGGTGAGGGCGCGGTCATGGACGGGAAGGGTTACTTGCTGAGGAAGCGCATCGCGTTTTCGATGTCGGCGAGCGTGACCGGGTACATGCGGTTGCCGAGCAGCTGGCGGATCACCGCAATCGACTGCCGATATTCCCATAAGCTTTCCGGCTCCGGGTTCAGCCAAGCATGGTGGGGAAACTGATCGGCGAGCCGGCGCAGCCATGTGGCGCCGGGCTCCGCGTTGTTGTACTCAACGCTGCCGCCGGGCTGCAGCACTTCAGACGGGCTCATCGTGGCGTCGCCGACGAAGATGAGCTTGTAGTCCGGCGTGAACTTATGCAGCACGTCCCAGGTCGGGACGCGCTCCATGTGTCGCCGGCGGTTGTTCTTCCAGAGGAAGTCGTAGACGCATGAAGACCGGAGCCGCATCGCCACCGGCCGTGCGGCCGACTCGCTGTCCCTAGGGTGTGGGCACGCCATCGGCGCGCCGACCGGTGATGGCGCGGGCCGCCGCGTGCTCAAATGCTGCATTTCACTGCGGCTGATTGACGCAGTCAGAGGACGGCTTGCTGCCTGCAGCACGGTTGACTGCGCGGCGCGCGGCGCGCAGTCGCGCGCCGGCCCTGAAGTGGACGCTCCTAGCGTCGGGGGTTACAATACGCCGTTTTTTTGGCCGGCTGCTCAACGCCAGCGGATTCGTGCAGAGCAGGGCGGTGCAGGCCTGCGCGGTTTCAGCGCCCCGATATTCCCCTACAGCCAGGTTAGATGCTTATGAACAGATTCGTCGTGATGGCTGCCATTGCGGTGCTCGCCGGGTCAGCCGGCACCGCGGCGGCGGACGTGGTCGGCAACGCGCGCGCCGCGCAAGGGAAGGTCGCCATGTGCATTGGCTGCCACGGCATTGCCGGCTATCGCGCTGCGTTCCCACAAGTCTACAAAGTGCCGATGCTCGGCGGTCAGAACGCAAAGTATCTGGAAAGCGCATTGCAGGAATACAAGAAGGGTTCACGCAAGTTCGCGCCGATGCAAGCGATCGCCAAGTCGCTGACGGACCAGGACATTGCCGACCTGGCCGCGTACTACGCGGCCCAGACGCCGGCAAGCCGGCCCAATCCGGAGCGGTGACCGGAACATGGCGAACGGTAGACGAGCAACAGGAGAACTCATGAAAAAGCGCATTATCGAAGCGTCGGGCGTCGCCAAGGCAATGATCGCCGCGTGTGCGGTCGTGGTATCGATCGGGGCCGCGCAAGCTGCAAACATCGATAACGGGCGCGCAATCGTCGAACGCACCAACTGCGCCGCGTGCCACGGAGCGGGGCTGGATAAGCCGGTGACGCCGGATTATCCGAAGCTCGCGGGGCAGCATGCCGACTACACCTATTGGGCATTGCGCCAATACCAGATGGGCGGTGGCAATCCGTCCTTTGGTCGCGACAATGGGATCATGGCTGCGCAGGTGCAGAGCCTGTCCGAAAGCGATTTGAAAGACATTGCCGCGTATATCGAGTCGCTGAAGGGCGATCTCGTGCTGAAGAAGTAGCGGTCTCACGCCGCCGGCGCACACGCACGGCGGTGTCGCCGCGTCGGCCGGCCGGGTGCCGTCAATCCCGGGACGCGCGCTGTTCAATCAGCGCCAGATACGCGTCGGTATCCGGCGGGACGTTGTTGCGTTGTGCTTCCCAGATGACCTGGCCAAGACATTCCATGATCGCATGGTGGGCGTCGTGGTCCGAGCCCAGGCGCGCTGCCAGGCGCTCATGTGCGGCGCGGATGCCGCGCGGCTGGTCAATCGACAACTGCTCGCTGATGGCCAAATGCATCGACAAGTGCAGGAACGGGTTTGTCTGGCCACGCTCAGGCGAGTAGTCCTGCTCGCCTGCGTCGGCGGAGCCCAGGACAGTTTGGTACTCTGGGTGCTGGACGATCCAGTCTGCTGCAATGCTCTGCAGTGGGGTGAGGATCTCACCGGCGCGTTGTTTGCGCCACGTCTCGGTAAAAAAACGACGGACTTCGTCGCGACTTGGATTAAACATCAGGCACTGGAACCGCTTGGCACGCGCAACTGCGCAATTTTCTTATTGTACGCCGAGCGTTGTCGTGGTGCCGCACCGTCGCACCGCTATGCTCATTGCTGTACAGCCACGACGCAAGCGTCGGATCAGTGCATCCGCGGGGCTTTTGCGGCAATCGTTGCATCATTGAGTGGGAGCGGGTGTCTTGCTCTTGAATTCGCACAGCGGCTCGATCGCGCAATGCCAACATTCAGGCAGCCGCGCGCGGCAGACGTAGCGGCCGTGCAGGATCAGCCAGTGGTGCGCGTCATGCCGGAATTCGGCTGGCGTGAGCTTTTCCAGCGCTGCTTCCACCGCTCGCACGTCTTTGCCGGGTGCCAGCCTGGTGCGGTTCGCGACGCGGAAGATATGCGTGTCAACGGCGATCGTCGGATGCCCGAATGCAGTGTTCAGCACGACGTTCGCCGTCTTGCGGCCCACCCCAGGCAGAGCCTCGAGCGCTTCGCGATCCGCTGGCACTTCGCCGTGGTGCTTGTCGAGCAGGATTTTGCAGGTCGCGATAACGTTCTTGGCCTTGGTCCGGTACAGTCCAATCGTCTTGATGTACTGCGCCACACCGTCCTCGCCGAGCGCCAGGATAGCTTTCGGCGTGTTGGCGACTGGGAACATCTGGCGCATCGCCTTGTTGACCGAGACGTCGGTCGCCTGCGCTGACAGCATCACTGCGATCAGCAGTTCAAACGGTGTCGTGTACTCCAGCTCCGTCGTCGGATGGGGATTCAGACTTTGCAGCGTCTCGTAGATCGCGCGGCGCTTTTGGGCGTTCATGGAGATTCATCGATTTAGGGGATAATGGGGCGCACACGGCGCATCATGCAGCGGTGTCGGAGCCGCCTTTGCCCGCATCGGGTGGCGGAGGCGGCTCCGATGCATGGGTGGCTCGTTTGCCCGAGTCCAATCCTAGGCGCCGCCGCCGTGCCTCGGCCGCGTCGATTTGCGCTTGCACGGCCGGGCTGACGTCTGCTGTGTTGCGCGGCCCAAGCCCCTGGGCGGCCAGTTCCTCTTTTTTCTTCCGGGCTCGCTCAAGCGCCGCCTGGATGATCGCCTGCTTTCGCGCGGCGGCATTGTCCCGCGATGGCGCCGTTGGCTCGCACGCCAGCATGCCGGCCGCGGCGACAGCGGCGGGCGTCGCGCCGTGCGGGCGACCGGGTGCCGCACCGGCACCCTCCCGTACCGCGCCGCACGACGCCCCTTCCGGCACCGGTGTGGCACTCGGACTCATCGTCGCGCGACGCGCGGCAGCGCGATGTTGCGCGGCGTCGCGCGCGCTGTCGAGCCGCGCATTACGCTGCGCGTGCCGGCGTCGAGCCGCATCGGCCTGCTGCGGCGACCATGCGTCCCATCCGGTGGCAGTGCCGGTCACGGGAACCATCTCGATACAATCGACGGGGCACGGCGCGACGCACAGGTCACAGCCGGTGCACCAATCTGCCAACACCGTATGCAGCTGTTTTGGCGCGCCGACAATAGCGTCGACCGGGCATGCCTGCATGCATAACGTACAGCCGATGCATACGGTCTCATCGATTACCGCACGCGGCCGTGCACGCTCGACGCCGTTGGCCGGATTGAGCGGGATGATCGGCTTGTCGAGCAATGACGCCAGCCGGGCGATGCCTTGCTGTCCTCCGGGCGGACACTGGTTGTAGCTCGCCGTGCCGTCGGCAACGGCTTGCGCATAGGGGCGGCAGCCGCTATAGCCGCATTTGGTACATTGGGTTTGGGGAAGCAGATCGTCGATCCGATCCGTGAGCGACGGAGAAGCAGTCACAGTGTTGGAACCTGGACGCGTCGAGAAGCGTGACGCATATTTTATCAATACGCAATTATCGCCTATTCCGATAGCGGCGTTGGACCCGCGTGCCATAATCCCACTGCTCCCGTGTCAGTCTTAGGACAGTAACCTAGCGCGGCGCACCGTTTTCTGTCGCCGTGGGCCTACCCGGTGGTGATGCGATCGGTCAACGCGGCTTGTGCATCATGGCCATTGCATCATGATCTGAACATGAACCAGCCGAGAACCAAAAGGGACCCCGAAGGCACGAGACGCCGCATTCTCGCCGCCGCTGCCGAAGAATTCGCGAACGGCGGATTGTCCGGCGCGCGCGTGGACCAGATCGCCCGTCGTGCCGAGACCAATGAGCGGATGCTGTACTACTACTTCGGCAGCAAAGAGCAGTTATTCACTGCAGTGCTCGAGCAGGCGCTGACAGGATTTGCCGAAGCGGAACGCACGCTGGAGCTGAACGGACTGGCGCCCGTGGAGGCCATGACGCGGCTTGCCCACTTCATATGGGCGTTCTATCGTCAACATCCTGACCTGCTGCGCTTGCTGAACAACGAAAACTTGCATGAGGCGCGGTATCTGCAAAAGTCGACGCGGATTCGTGAAACCGTTTCACCGATGCTCGCGACGCTTTCCGGCATCCTGGAGCGCGGGCACCGCGCCGGGCTGTTCCGGGCTGGCATCGATCCGATGCGCCTATATGTGACGATCTCCGGGTTAGGCTATTACATTGTGTCCAATCGGCATACGCTGTATGCGACGCTGGGGCGCGATTTCGGCCACGACGATGAACATGCCGAGATGGTTCGGCTCAATACGGATATGTTGCTGGCGTACTTACTGCATCGGTGAGCATCGCGACCCTGTTGTGACCAGGGGCAGCGTCAAGCTTAAGCCCGTCGCGGTTGCGAGGCTCTACCCGGTGCGTCGAGACAGGGGTTCGTTGATTCGCTTGCCGGCGTCGCCGTTCGGATGTGACCTGATGTTGTGCTATGCCGCGATTAAGCTGACGGGGCGTGGTGTTCTATTTACCACCGCGTTAGGAGTCAGACTTGTACAACGACCGCGTCGCGATACTTCCCCGCTCAGCAGCGCTGTTGCCGCAATGGCTCAATGAGCGTTCCTTTGCGAGCACACCGTGTCCTTCGAGCCCCTCCGCATCCAACGGGCCGCTGACGGCTTTGAAAATGTTGGCCCGATCTAAGCACATGCGCGCTCAACCGCCTGTAGGAAGGCCTGCGGCGTTCAGTCCGCACGGCGCTCTTGTTGAAGGCAATCAGACGTTTCCTGCTGCCTCCGGCGTATATGGTCCGCAGCCGACGGTTCGCCCATCCGCGCTGGGCGCCGGGGAGCACCCCAGCGCTCGCTGGATGCCTTCATTTGCGCAAATGCCGCGTCGGGCGAGCACACCCTTCTTAACCGTGCCGTGGGCCCGTTGCAAGGCAATCGCGGCTGCTGTGGCAAGAATGTTTCGCGGCTTCTTCATTCCCAAAGCCGCTTCGGCTTGGGGAGGGCAAGCGACGTCACCCATGAACGCGCCAGCACGAGGTGTCATCGCACCGTTTCCGAAAGATGGACGTGCCGACGGGCCTAATGGCCCATTCCAGTCGTTCGGTGTTCCCAGGTGGAAAGATGACACCGCATCTTTAGACGAAGACGAGCCGTTCCCATCGCTGCAGCAACCCCATCCCGCGAAGATGCTATTGTGCAGTGAATTTTTGCCGCCGGAGCCGCGCTCGGAGGAGGTGGATTGGCCACAAGCTCATGTCCCCGATGATGCATCGAAGGAGCGGTGGAAGATCAGTACACTACGTCCCCAGCAGGGGAGAGCCGCCTCCGCGAAAACGCCCCCGGTTCCGCCCTCTTCGACGCTGAAACACACACCTGTTAACAAGCCATTGGGACAGCGCTCACAGTCCGCGAGTCCGTCACAAGCTAGTCTCCCCGACGATGTATCGAAGGAGCAGTGGAAGATAAGTAGATTACGTCCCCAGCAGGGGGGAGCCGCCTCGGCGAAAATGCCCCCGGTCCCGTCCTCTTCGACGCTGAAACACCCACCTGTTAACAAGCCATTGGGACGGCGCTCACAGTCCGCGAGTCTGTCACAAGCTAATTTCCCCGATGATGTATCGAAGGAGCAGTGGAAGGGCCGTATATTACCCCCTCAGGAGAGGAGCGTACCGGTGCATAGACCGCTGACCGAAACCCGTAGGAACGTCTATCAGCCGCAGTTGGCGCCAAGTGTATTCTCGGCAGACCAAGAGACAGATTAATTTGAAGCCCAAACCAACTGGGAAGGCGTACCCATGCCGGCATGCTACGCGAGTGTCGATTACGGTCGCCAATAAAGTGCCATTGCGAAATCACGCCGCGGTACCGCAGGCGTGCGAATTGGCCCCAAGTGTTTAAGCCGTCCAGGACCTCCGGTTCGCCCGAAGTGCGTAGGGATGAATTGGCGTCGCTGCACCGCATGGACCTTCAAAGAAGTGGTGACTCAAGCCGTGCGTGGCGCCAGGCAGCAACGCACAATTCGAATAGGACGCGATCATTGGAGCATGTATGATTGACAGGCCAAAACTGAATGTGTCTGGATGGGCTTTGCCACCGTTGCGAAGTCTACGTTCGGCTTCTGATGACAAGCCGGGCGTCACCCCAGGGCGTGCCGGGGTTTCTGCATTGCTAAGCGGGTTGAAAAAGTATGGCTCGCGTCTGCGTGCTGCCGCGCTACCGTCCGAACCAGCGCAGTGGAATATATCCTCTCCAAGTACGGGCGGCGCGATGCAAGGCACCCACCCACCTCATGTTTGGGGACACGGCAATGCCATAAGCTTTTCTACAGCGCCGCGATTCGGGCCGCCACTTGAGAGCGGGACGCCATCACGGTTCACCCCGATGGGGGGCCATAGCCCGTTGGTGATGTCGGCGCCTTATCAGCCTTTAAGCCACATGGTCGTCGTCCTACCGCCGCCGCAGTCATCGATTGTGTCTGCCATTTCGCGTTTGTTGGGCGACGTCCCCATGACGGCGGTACCCAGTAGTGCAATTATGCTGTCGTACGGTCCATACGGGTCTGGCAGTGGCAACGTGCCGGCGCCTGCCTGGCCTGGCCACGGTAGTGTTCCGATGGCGGCAGGCTGGCATGAACCGAACAGCGCCGAGTACGCGATGTCAGCGTTTGCCAATCACGGTGTGCCGCAGCAGATGTTCCAAGGGCCGGGCATCAACCCCAGTATGCCAATGCCGCAGCCTCCGTCCACAAGATACGCTACGCCTCCAAGGCTTGAGGACGTGCCGCCACGACCAAATAATGGGGTGGTTCCGCCGCGCAGGCCACGCAGACGAGTCGTTCCGCTGTCGTCGCAGCGGGAAAATACCGTTAGTCCCCCAAATTTTGATGCCTATTTGAGCGAGAAACAGCAAAAGATTCGTGAAAAGTTGGACGCGAAGGAAAAGCCGTCCGAAAAGGAAATACAAGACGCCGACGATGAGGCGTTCGCCGAAGGCATCAGGCTAAGCTTGATCCAACACGCAGCTTCGGACGTCTCGCGCGCAGATGCGACGCAGACTTTGGATGCGTCTCGAAGTGCGGCCACGGATAGCGTGCCATTGCAAACTCACGCAGGCATAAAGCGCCAGCAAACGGAATCGGAGAACGGTAGAGCAACCAAGCGACTCCAATCACTGTACATTCCCCTCGATCAAGCGCCCCGGGCCTTTTACCAGCCCTTATTTGCTCAGGGTAACATAGAGGACAACGCACCGGAGGAGTCCGAATCGCCCCATCAAAAGTAACGGCTCAGTTTTTTCGTTGCCTGAACGCCCGTGCCGCTGATAGGTCCGGCAACCCAGATGCGGCGCGTCCGGTGCGAGACCCACGTCTGGGTAACGTGCCGACTTTGTTCGCGGCTGCCCATGTTGGAGAGCCGGCCGCATCGGCGCTACGCCTGCACCGCAGCCTCGTGATCATGCTCATAGATGAACTCACGGATCTGCGGATAGATGATCGTGCGCCAGCGCCGTCCCGAGAAGATCCCGTAGTGACCGCATTGCTCCGCGGTGAAATGTCGGCGTGACGCTGACGCAATGCCGGTGCACAGCGTGTGGGCAGCGCGCGTCTGTCCACAGCCGGAGATGTCATCCAGCGCGCCCTCGATCGTCAAGAGCGCGGTATCGGCGATGTCCTGCGGACGCACCGGCTCGCCGTTGACGGCCCAGGTGCCTTGCGCAAGCCGGAATTCCTGAAACACGATGCGGATCGTTTCCAAGTAATATTCTGCCGCCATGTCCAGCACGGCGTTGTATTCGTCGTAGAAGCGGCGATGCGCTTCGGCATCGTCTTCGTCGCCGCGTACTAGGTTCTCGAAGAATTCCCAATGCGATTGCACATGCCGTTCCGGGTTCATTGCAACGAACCCGGCGTGCTGCAGAAAACCCGGATAAACTTTGCGGCCCACGCCCGGGTAGTTCGACGGCACTGTATAAATCACATTGTTCTCGAACCACTCGTACGAGTGCTGGGTTGCCAGCGAGTTCACCGATGTCGGGCTCTTGCGGGCATCGATCGGCCCGCCCATCATCGTCATCGTGCACGGCGTGTCCTCGCCGCGGCTGGCCATCAGCGAGATCGCCGCGAGCACTGGCACCGTCGGCTGGCATACTGAGATCACGTGCAGGTTTTTCGCGCCGATGTGTCGGATAAAGTCCTGAATGTACTCGACGTAGTCGTCCAGATGGAATGCGCCGGCCTCGAACGGCACCATCCGTGCATCGACCCAGTCGGTGATGTAGACCTTGTGGTCCTGCAGCAGCGTGCGCACCGTGTCGCGCAACAGCGTCGCGTGATGTCCGGACAGCGGTGCACAGACCAGCACGACCGGTTCATGCTTCAGTTGCGATACGGCGTCGCTGTCGTCGGAATACCGCTTGAAGCGCAGCAGCCGGCAAAACGGTTTGTCCAGAATCGTCTGTTCGACGACCGGGATGCTGCGGCCGTCCTTCTCGATTTGCTTGATGTTAAATTCGGGACGTTCGTAGTCCTTGCCGAGCCGGTATAGCAACTCGTAGGCGGCGGCCCAGCGCGATGCGCCAGGGACATAGGCGAGCGGACTGGCCGGATTCGCGAACGATTTCGACGCAGATTGCGCCCAGGCAGTCAGCGGGCTCAGCAGCGCGCGCTGGAATTCGTGAAATTGGTAGAGCATCCTTGCTCCATGTTACGGCATGTGGGTCGATTCCCGCTGCCATCGGTACGGCGCTGGTCGAAGCCGAGCACTGCTCGTTGCCCGCGCTAGACACGCGGGCGGCCGGGCGCAGGATGACGTGTCCAATCCTGATATCCAATCATATCGGACATTTGCGCTCTGGTGCAATGCAGCAAATGGGTCAGCACTGGGGCAAACGCAATGTAATTTTGCGCCTTGCCGCGGATTTTTCGCGTCGCCAACAGCCACTTTGGCGCCCGCTGCCGAGCGTGTCGCTTATTGCGGCGCATTGAGCGCGGAACGAGCGTGGCCGTTGCCTGCAGCGGTCTTGGCAATACGCTGGCCTCCAGGTCATTGCCGCCGGCTTCGTCGCGATAGCTTTGCGCGACCACGCTCAACGTTGGGTTCCGTCCAGATCCTTTCAGGTGATCGACCATTTCGCATTGGATGGCCCAAGCGGTGTCATCGGCACCCAGCCCGCCCACGCAGGCCAGGTGCACAACGACATGAAGGCGGCCGCTTCCTGTATGCGACCAACTGCGGTGATGCCAATGAGATCGTTATCTATTCGGTCGATGCCGACCACGGCCGCCTGAGCCTCGTGGGCCGCCAGTCGAGCCTGGGCAGCACGCCGCGCGAATTCCGGATTGACCCGAGCGGGCGGTGGCTGATCGTGGGCAACCCGCTGGGCGATACAGCGTACCTGTTCGCGCGCGACACGCAGACCGGCTTGTTGAAGCCTGTCCCAAGCGGCTGGAAATGGGCTCGCCGGCATTTTTTGCATTCGTTCCGCTTAACGAGCCAGGCGCGTAGACGGGGCAGGGTGCCGTCTCGAGAACGGCGGCGCGCGTCGAGGGGCGCGCGGCACGGGTGCGACGGCTCAGTCCGTGGGCGCCGGCGCGAGCACTTCACGGCTGCCATTGACTCCCATTGACGACACCAGTGAGGCCGCTTCCATTTGCTCGACCAAGCGGGCAGCGCGGTTGTAGCCGATGCGCAACTGCCGTTGCACCGATGAAATCGACGCGCGGCGGCTGCGCAACACGAATGCCACGGCCTCATCATACAGCGGATCGGCCTCCGTATCGGGCGCCTCGCCGAACAGGTCCGTGGCCGCTCCGTCGCCGGGCACGCCAGCCAGGATGCCTTCCTCGTATTCCGGTTCACCGAACTGTTTCAAATGTTCGACGACGCGATGTACTTCGTCGTCCGCGACAAAGGCGCCATGGACCCGTTGCGGGTAGCCGGTGCCGGGCGGCAGGAACAGCATGTCCCCTTGGCCGAGCAGCGATTCCGCACCCATCTGATCCAGGATGGTGCGCGAGTCCACCTTAGACGAAACCTGGAATGCCACCCGCGTCGGAATGTTCGCCTTGATCAGACCCGTGATCACATCGACTGACGGCCGTTGCGTGGCTAGGATCAAGTGGATCCCGGCAGCCCGGGCCTTTTGCGCGAGCCGGGCGATCAACTCCTCGATTTTCTTGCCGGACACCATCATTAGGTCCGCTAGTTCGTCGATGACCACCACGATCATGGGTAGCAGGGTAAGCGGTTCCGGTGCGTCCGGCGTCAGCGAGAACGGATTGCCGAGCTTGCGTCCGGCTTGCTCGGCATCGGCGATTTTCTGATTGAAGCCCGCGAGGTTGCGCACACCGAGCGCGGACATCAGCCGGTAGCGCTTCTCCATTTCCGCGACGCACCACGTCAGTGCGTTCGCGGCGAGCTTCATGTCGGTCACGACCGGCGCAAGCAGGTGCGGAATGCCCTCGTAGACTGAGAGCTCCAGCATCTTTGGGTCGATCATGATTAGCCGGACGTCTCGCGGTGTTGCCTTGTACAGCAAGGACACGATCATCGCGTTGATCGCCACCGACTTGCCCGAGCCGGTAGTGCCGGCCACGAGCATGTGCGGGGCACGCGCCAAATCGGTCACGACCGGCTCGCCCGTGATGTCCTTGCCCAGCGCGAGTGTGAGTTGCGATGCCGAGCCCGCGTATTCGCGCGACGCGAGGATGTCCGCCAACCGGATCACTTGCCGTCGGGCGTTGGGCAGTTCGAGCCCCATGCAGGTCTTGCCCGGGATCGTCTCGACCACGCGGATCGACGTCAACCCGAGGCCCCGTGACAAGTCCTTCATCAAGCCCACGATCTGGCTGCCGCGTACCCCCAGTGCCGGCTCGATCTCAAAGCGCGTGATCACCGGGCCGGCCGAAGCGCCGATTACGGACACCGGCACCTTAAACTCTTTGAGCCGCTGCTCAATTAACTGGCCGGTCGCGGCGAGCGCCGCCTCGGATACCGGTTCGATGATGTCCGAGTCGCTTGCGAGCAGCGCTAGGGTCGGCAATTCTATAGGTGAGGCGGCGCTCGCCTGGCATGGGAAAGTGTGGTGCTTTGGGGCGGGGCTTGCCGCCGGCAGGGTTTCATCGGGTGTGGCAGGCACCATAGCGGAAATCGGCGCGCCGCCGTCGGGGCTGGACATTGGCCCGGGCGTGGGCATCGGCTCGGGCGTGGGCAGCGGCTCGGGCGTGGGCAGCGGCTCGGGCGTGGGCAGCGGCTCGGGCGTGGGCAGCGGCTCGAGTGTGGGCAGCGGCGCCGACGCCGGCAAGGGCGCCGATACGCAGACGGCATCGGCAACTGCCGCAACCCGGGCAGTTGGCGGGATGACCGATGGGAGAGCGGCGGGGGGCAGCGCTGACACGGACGGAAGAGGGTCCGTGGGAGTTTGCACCCATGGCGGTGCGGACCGGGTATCGACTGAAATAGGGTCAACCGCCGGCGCATCCACGCTCAGCTCAGGCGATTGAAGGGTGTCCAAAGGCGTCTCGGCACACGCTGGCGGGAGAGGGACCCGTGGTGGCGAGGCGGATTCCGACAACGATTGGGCCAGCAGTGTGGGAGCGGATTCCGACGTGGCTGCGTCCGGTGGTGCCGCAGCGGGCCTTGGCGGGTCCGGATCGAATCGTGGCGCCGCGCACGCGGACGAAGACGTAACAGCGGACATGGGAGCGAGTGTCGACGGAGCCGGATCGTGAGGCATTGCCGCGGATTCCGACGACGGTTGAGCCAGTGGTGATGCAACCGGCACGGGCGCTGCTGGCATCGCGGTGGCCGTGTTGCCGTTGCGACCCGCTCGTCGGTCGAGGCTTGCGCCGGCGGGCACGGTCCATTGGGCTGCTTGTTGCTCAATCGCGCGCAGTGCTGCCACGATGCTTGGCGGCGCTGGCGGTGCAGGCAGCGGGGCGAACACGCCGTCCAGTTGTGCTGGTCCGCTCGCGGGGCTGCCGTGCTGTGCCGCGGCGCGCTCTAGGTAGTTGTCGCTCGGCCGATATGGGCGTGGCGGCGTGCGCGACGGCGCTTGCCGGGGAGCGGGCGCGGCGGGGGTGCCGCCGCACGGCGTCATGCGGCGGGCTTCGTCACCGTTGGGCACGGCCGTGCGCGGAACGGCACGCCAATGGACTGCGTACGGGGGCACGGCCGGTCGCGTCAGCAAGGCCGGTATCGTCACGCGCAGGGTTTCCCCTCTATTCAGCGGTGTGTTGCTGCCGCGTGTAAGAACCTTCGAGGCGCCGGGCGCGGGGACAGCGTATGGCGCCGGGGGGGCCATTGGCGATACCGTGGGCGACAACGTGGCGGCGGATGATGCGATCGCCGGCCCACGGCCGTGGCTATGGTGGCTCGCCGCAGGACCTACCGACTCGAACCGAGCGTTCGGCGATGGGCCCGTGAAACCGCGTGTCATGCCCAGGTATTTTGGCACGCGGCGCGCGTCGGGCCAGCGGGACGCGGACGCGCGCTTGCCACGCGTATCGTTCGGGCCAAAATCGCCGTCGCCGAGCACGCAAAAATGACTTTCGCGCGGGCTATGCATTTCGTCGCTGCCGGTGGGGCGACGGCTCGGGCGTTTGTGTCGTTCGTCGCGCAATGTATGGCGTGTGCCGATACCGATGCCTAGGCCGAAAGTGCGGTCCAGGTACGCGAGGCATTGCGGCCATTGGGCGCCAAACAGCCACGGCAGCGCGGCGATCCACAACAGCGTGAACACGACGATCGACGCGGGTGTGCCTAACAGCGCGGCTAGGCTCGCGGCGCTTGCGCGGCCGATCGTGTCGTACGCGGCATGCGTGGCGAGCCGCGCCTCCAGCGCGCTGCTGGTGACCAGGACGACGACGGCGCTGAGCCACAGGCGGATCGTCCCGGGCCCCTGCAGGCCGGCGCTGCCCGGCCAGAGCGCCCGCGCGAGCCGCCACGCGAGGACGATGAGCCAGGCTGTGGAAAATCCAAATCCGCCGAGAACCACGCTGAGCATACTTGAATAGAATCAGTCAGAGAGAGCAGGTGCCGCACTGCGGACGACGATCGCGGACCAAAGAGCAAGTTTAACTGCTCGATGTGAATGCCGTGGCGGCCATCGGTCCTGACCGCGTACTGATGGCCGAGGCAACCGGCATGTGCTGCGAGCATCTTCGCGAAGGGGCAGCATGTTAACATCGCTGGCCATGCCGCACTACCGGTCTTGGCTACATCAAAGGGGAATACATGTCCGTCAGTTCGTTTCATCACCGGCGTTTCGGCACGCCATTGTCGCCGGGCGCGACCCGTGTGATGCTGCTTGGTGCCGGCGAGCTGGGCAAAGAGGTGACCATCGCGTTGCAGCGGCTCGGGGTCGAGGTGATTGCGGTTGATCGCTATGCCGACGCCCCCGGCCACCAAGTCGCGCACCGTGCGCACATGATGGACATGACCGATGGCCGCGCGCTTCGCGCACTGGTCGAGCAGGAGCGCCCGCATTTAATCGTGCCCGAAATCGAGGCGATCGCCACCGATGAGCTTGCCGCGATCGAAGCGCAGGGACTGGCCGAGGTGATCCCCACCGCGCGCGCGGCGCAATTGACGATGAACCGCGAAGGCATTCGCCGCCTGGCCGCCGAGCAACTGCAATTGCCGACCTCGCCCTACGCGTTTGTGGATTCACTCGACGCGCTGCAAGCCGCGATCGACGCCGGTATCGGCTACCCGTGCGTGGTCAAGCCCGTCATGTCGTCCTCTGGCAAAGGCCAGTCGGTGCTCAGGAGCGCTGCGGACACTGAGCGGGCTTGGCAGTACGCGATGTCGGGCGGGCGCGTGCATCACGGCCGGGTGATCGTCGAGGGCTTCGTGCAATTTGACTATGAAATCACGCTGCTCACCGTGCGAGCCACCGATCCGGCAAGCGGCGCGATCGCGACGTATTTCTGTGAGCCGGTGGGCCACCTGCAAGTGGACGGGGACTACGTCGAATCATGGCAACCGCAGCCCATGAGCCCGCTTGCGCTCGAGCGGGCGCACGAGGTCGCTCAGCGGATTACGGCCGCACTGGGCGGGCGTGGGCTGTTTGGGGTCGAGCTATTCGTCCGTGGCGATCAGGTCTGGTTTTCCGAGGTCAGCCCGCGTCCGCACGATACTGGGCTCGTGACGCTGGCCACGCAGCGCTTTTCCGAATTCGAATTGCATGCACGTGCGATCCTTGGCCTGCCGGTGGACCCCGCGTTGCGCTCGCCCGGTGCATCGGCGGTGATCTACGGCGGCCGCGACGAGAAAGGCATTGGCTTTGACGGTGTTGCCGATGCGCTGGCGGTGCTGGGCGCGGACCTGCGGCTATTTGGCAAGCCGCAGAGCTTCGTCAAGCGCCGTATGGGTGTGGCGTTGGCGGTGGCGTCGAGCGTGGACGACGCCCGCGAGCGCGCACGCACGGCGGCCGGCTGTGTTAAACCAGTCAGTGGTGCGTATGATCAAGCCGCGCATGAACGGTGACGCTCCAGAATGGTGATACGCTATGGTAGCGGTTGTTCGAATCGCGGTTGGCATACTGTGTGCTCGCGCTGGCGGGCCTGAAGCGCGTGCCGCCGGTCGGCCACGTGGCCGTAGCGCTGATCGACGCGCGCGCGGATGTGATCAATCCATGATCGCCCCGCGCTGCATGTGCGTTTCCGATCTCCTACAATGACAACTTAACAGGGTCCTGGATCTGGCCGCAGCGGGCCAATGCATGTGTGTTCGCTGCCCGATTGATTGACAACGCTGGGGGGCGAAGACATCCGCTACGCGATCGAGGACATACCCGAATTGTGCTGAGGGTGACACGCAGTGCATGCGCGCCGTCACGCCGGCTCCGGCCTTGGCCGCGCAAAGTGCTACAATTTAAGGCTATTTCCGGTATTTCATTAGGGGCAGCCGCGCACGCGGCCGCTTGAGCGAACGCCCATACATGTCAGATTCAGCCATTACTCCACGTTTCGTTCCGACTGACGCGGGGGCTTGCGGTGCCACAGCAAGCGCCGCCGCCTCCAGCTCCGCGCCAGCCGCCGCCCCGTTGTCATTCGACGGGTTCGGCCTTGCCGCGCCGATCCTTCAGGCGATAGTCGAACAGGGCTACACGAAGCCGACGCCGATCCAGGCGCAGGCGATCCCCATCGTGCTGGCCGGACGCGACGTCATGGGCGCAGCGCAGACCGGTACCGGCAAGACGGCCAGCTTCTCGCTACCGATCATTCAGCGTTTATTGCCGCTCGCCAGTACCAGTGCGTCCCCCGCGCGTCACCCGGTGCGGGCGTTGATTCTGACGCCCACGCGCGAACTCGCGGACCAGGTGGCGGCCAATGTGCATGCGTACGCCAAGCATACCCCGCTACGCAGCGCGGTCGTGTTCGGCGGCGTCGATATGAATCCGCAGACGGCTGAATTGCGTCGTGGGGTCGAGATCCTGATCGCGACGCCCGGCCGGCTGCTCGATCATGTGCAGCAAAAAAGCACGTCGCTGGCGCAGGTGCAAATGCTCGTGCTCGACGAGGCCGACCGGATGCTCGACATGGGCTTTTTGCCCGACTTGCAGCGGATCTTGAACCTGCTGCCGAGCCAAAGGCAAACGTTGCTGTTTTCTGCGACATTCTCCGCCGAAATCAAGAAGCTTGCGTCGACCTACTTGCGCAATCCGGTCACGATCGAGGTGGCCCGCAGCAATTCGACGGCATCGAACGTGCGGCAAATCGTCTTCGAGGTGGCCGAGCCGGACAAGCAGGCGGCGGTCGTGCAGCTGATTCGTCAGCGCGGATTGAAGCAGGTGATCGTTTTCTGTAATAGCAAGATCGGTGCGAGCCGGCTTGCAAGGCAACTGGAGCGCGATGGCGTGGTGGCCACCGCAATCCATGGTGACCGTTCGCAAAGCGAGCGGATGCAGGCGTTGGAGGCGTTCAAGCGCGGCGAGATCGAGGCCTTGGTTGCGACCGACGTGGCCGCGCGCGGCCTGGATATCGCGGAGTTGCCGGCGGTGATCAATTTCGACTTGCCATTCAATGCGGAAGACTACGTGCACCGGATCGGGCGCACGGGCCGTGCTGGGGCATCTGGCGACGCGCTGTCGTTGTTCAGTGGCAACGAGCGCAAGCAACTGGCGGACATCGAGAAACTGATCAAGCGGGCGTTGACCATCGAGCCGCTCGAGTTGGATCGGCCAGCACGGCAAGGCCGCTCGCGTTATCGCGACGATCGCGACGATAACCGTCGCGATCGACATGCGCACGTTGCAGACCGGGTGCGCGCGTCAATGCGTGACGCCCAGCCGGTCGATGACTTCTTCACGAAGCCATACGAGCCGTCGCCTTCGGCCCGCCAGACGTCGGAACGTGTGGAATCGAGCTCATCGGCCGACAAGAAGACGCCGAAGCGACCGCTGGCCGCGCTGCTGGGCGGCTTCGGCATGCCGCGCCGGAATTCGTAAACGGTGTCACGCGCGCGCTGCCAGGCGCGCACCCCAAGCAGGCACGGCCTCGCGATAGAACGCCTCCAGCGTCGTGCATCGTTGGGGTGCCAACGCGAGTCCGAGATGCGACGCCGCAGCTAATAGCGCCTTGAGCGGCCGGTCGATGTCAATCGGCGGTGCACCGGTTTGCTTGCTTAATTTCTCGCCCTGCGCATTGACGACCACGGGCACGTGCAGATAAGCGGGCGTCGGATAGCCGAGGCAGCGCTGCAAGTAGATTTGCCGCGCGGTGGAATCGAGCAGGTCTGCGCCGCGCACGACGTCGGTAATCCGTTGCTGTGCGTCGTCGACGACCACCGCGAGTTGGTAGGCCCAGACGCCATCCGCGCGCCTCATCACGAAGTCGCCGACCTCGGTGGCAAGATTCTGCCGCTGCGCATGCTGCCAGCGGTCATCAAAGACAATCACTGCATTTTCTCCGTCCGGCACCCGGATGCGCCACGCACGCGCTGGCTTGCCGTGCAGTCCGCTTCGACACGTTCCCGGATACGCGAGCGTCGTGTGTCGAACGTGCGCACGCAGCAGCGAATCGGCGATTTCCTTGCGTGTGCATCCGCATGGATAAATCAGGCCCGCCGTATTCAACTGAGTGAGCGCTTGCTGGTACAGTGCGGTGCGAGTGCTTTGCCATACCGGCGTTTCGTCGCAGTGCATGCCGAGCTGGTGTAGCGTCTTCAGGATGTGTTCGGCTGCGCCGGGAACCGTGCGCGGTATATCGATGTCCTCTATTCTGACCAGCCACGTGCCGTCATGCGCACGTGCGTCCAGGTAGCTCGCCAGTGCGCTGACCAGCGAGCCTTGGTGTAGTGGGCCGCTCGGGGACGGCGCAAAACGGCCACGATAGCGGCGCGGCGGCGCGACCTCGGTTATCATCTGCATCGCAAAGCGTTTCTATATCACAACCAACGGGCAAGCCGCACCCATCGCGACTCGACCGGGCGGGCATCATGTGTCGATTTGTGCCAATGCCTTGGATGACAGGCACGCATCGTTGGCGCAGTGCGGGCACTGTTTGCCGGCGACATAAAGCGGCGATTGTTGTTCGGTCGGGGTGACGACCGCGCGGCATGCGAAGCACTGCACGGTGCCGGTCGGTTCGAGTTGCGGGTTGAGCGCCGTTCGATGATCGAACACGAAGCAGTCGCCATGGTAGTGAGCGCCGCCCACCTCCTCGAAGTACTTCAGGATGCCGCCATCAAGCTGGTACACGCTGTCGATGCCAATGTTGTGCATGTGGATTGCGGCTTTCTCGCAGCGGATGCCGCCGGTGCAGAACGACACGACGGTCTTGCCTGCCAGCGTGTCTCGATGTGACGCGACAGCATCCGGAAACTCGCTGAACTTCGTCAGCCGATAGTCGATCGCGTTGTCGAATGTGCCTACGTCCACTTCGAACGCATTGCGCGTGTCAAGCATCACTACGGGACGGCCGGCGTCATCGTGCCCGCGATCGAGCCATTGCTTCAGGGTGCACGCATCGATCGCCGGCGCGCGGCCGGCTTCGGGCCGTATCGCCGGTGATTTCATCGTGATGATCTCACGCTTGAGCCTGACTAGCATGCGTCGGAACGGTTGCTTGTCCGACAGACTTTGCTTGAATGGCAAATCCGCGAACTTACCGCCAAACATCGGGTCGGTGCGCAGGTAGTCGATGAACGCGTCGGTTGCCTCGCGGCTGCCGGCGATGAACAGATTGATGCCCTCGGGCGCTAGCAGAATCGTGCCGCGCAGCGCCAGCGCGTCGCATCGCTGTCGCAGCACCGGACGCCACGTGTCGATCGCGTCCAGCGAAATGAATTTGTAGGCGGCAAGGTTGACGATACTCATGGTGTGCTGCTCTTGGCGAAAACAGAAATCAATGTGGCCGTGCGGCGACCATGGACAGGAGGGCGCTTGGCTTGCCCGTCGACCGAGATGGCACCGGCGCCATAGGGTTGTATTATCGCCGATCCGTTGCCCGGACCGCATCGGCCGGTTGACCAGCGAGCGGTCGCGCTTATTCATATAGGCCGTCTTGCTCACATCGTCCGTCTCGCCGACTGGGCCGCCTGGTGCAGACCGGTATGCTGTCGTGAGGGCCGGCGCTGCAGCATGACGGCCGGTGTTGCTCCCCGCAAGGTAAAATACCTGTATGTCTGATCCACGCTTCGTCCATCTGCGCGTTCACTCCGAGTTTTCCATTGCCGACGGCATCGTGCGTCTTGACGACGCGGTCGAGCGGGCAGCGGAAGACGGGCAAGGCGCACTTGCACTGACCGATCTCGCCAACGCGTTCGGTCTGGTGCGTTTTTACAAGGCGGCTCGCGCGCACGGCGTCAAGCCGATCTTTGGCGCCGACGTCTGGATCTCGAACCCCGACGATCGGGATAAGCCAGCACGGCTGCTATTGCTCGTCAAGGACCGGCGTGGCTATCTGAACCTGTGCGAGTTGCTCAGCCGCGCGTGGTTGACAAACCAGTACCGCGGCCGGGCCGAGGTTGACTGCCAGTGGCTCGAAACGGGCCTTGCCGAAGGCCTGCTGGCGTTGTCCGGCGCGCAACACGGCGACATCGGCATCGCGCTGGCCGCGGGCAATGTGCAGGCGGCCGCACGCCATGCGCAGCGTTGGGCGGCGATCTTCCCGAATGCGTTTTACATCGAGCTGCAGCGGATGCGGCAACCGGGTGTCGAAGCTTATGTACAGCAGGCGGTGGAGCTTGCTGCGCAGTTGAGGCTGCCCGTAGTGGCGACGCATCCGGTGCAGTTCATGACGCCGGAGGACTTCACCGCGCACGAAGCGCGCGTGTGTATCTCCGAAGGCGACATATTAGCCAACCCGAGACGCGCGAAGCGGTTTTCAACGGACCAGTACTTTTTCACGCAGCAGCAGATGTGCGAGCTGTTTGCCGATATCCCGTCGGCGCTGGCCAACACGGTGGAAATCGCCAAGCGCTGCAACCTGACGCTCGAACTGGGCAAGCCCAAGCTGCCGTTGTTCCCGACACCGGACGGCATGTCGCTGGACGATTACCTCGTTCAATTGTCCAAGGCGGGACTCGAGCAGCGCCTCGAGCAGCTGTTTCCGGACGCGGTGCAACGGGACGCACAACGCCAGACGTATCAAGAGCGGCTGGCGTTCGAGTGCGACACCATCATCAAGATGGGTTTTCCGGGTTACTTCCTGATCGTCGCGGACTTCATCAACTGGGCTAAGAACAACGGAGTGCCGGTGGGGCCAGGGCGGGGGTCAGGCGCCGGTTCGCTGGTGGCGTTCGCGCTCGGGATCACGGATCTGGATCCGTTGCGCTACAACCTGCTGTTCGAGCGATTTCTCAATCCTGAGCGTGTCTCGATGCCGGACTTCGACATCGACTTCTGCCAGGATGGCCGCGATCGCGTGATCCAGTATGTGAAGAGCAAGTATGGTGCCGATGCGGTGTCGCAGATCGCCACGTTTGGCACGATGGCAGCAAAGGCTGCGGTGCGCGACATCGGCCGCGTGCTGGACTTGGGTTACAACTTCACCGATGGTGTCGCGAAGCTGATTCCGTTCAAGCCCGGCAAGCATGTGACTATTGCCGACGCGATGAAGGAGGAGCCGCAGCTGCAGGAGCGATTCGACAACGAAGACGAGGTGCGCCAGTTGCTCGAACTTGCGCAACGCGTCGAAGGGTTGACGCGCAACGTCGGTATGCACGCCGGTGGCGTGCTGATCGCGCCGGGCAAGCTCACTGATTTTTGTCCGCTGTACACGCAGGGCGACGACGGTGGCGTCGTCAGCCAGTACGACAAGGATGACGTCGAGGCCGTCGGGCTCGTCAAGTTCGACTTTCTCGGGTTGACCACGCTCACGATCCTCGACTGGGCCGAGCGCTACATCCGGCGACTGGACCCGTCCAAGCAGAACTGGTCGCTCGCGCAGGTGCCGCTGGACGACCCCGCGTCGTTTACGATCCTGAAGAACGCCAATACGGTGGCGGTGTTCCAGTTGGAAAGCCGCGGCATGCAAGGCATGCTCAAGGATGCGCAGCCCGATCGCTTTGAGGACATCATCGCGCTGGTCGCGCTGTATCGGCCGGGCCCGATGGATCTGATTCCGAGCTTTTGCGCGCGTAAGCATGGACGGGAAACGGTCGAATATCCGGATCCCCGCGTCGAGCCTGTCCTGAAGGAGACCTATGGCATCATGGTCTATCAGGAGCAGGTGATGCAGATGGCGCAGATCATCGGCGGTTATTCGCTTGGCGGCGCGGACTTGCTGCGTCGCGCGATGGGCAAGAAAAAGCCTGAGGAGATGGCCAAGCATCGCGAGCTGTTCCGTGAAGGGGCGGCCAAGAATGGCTTGAGCGCGGAAAAGGCCGACGAGATCTTCGACTTGATGGAGAAGTTTGCCGGCTACGGCTTCAACAAGTCGCACGCGGCGGCGTACGCACTGCTCGCGTATTACACCGCGTGGCTCAAGGTGCATCATCCGGCCGAATTCATGGCGGCCAACATGTCGCTCGCGATGGATGACACCGACAAGGTGAAGGTCCTTTTTGAGGACTGCATCGCGAACCATCTGACGGTGCTGCCGCCGGACATCAATCAGTCGGCCTACCGCTTCGAGCCGGTGGCCGATGCGCCGGGCAAGCGTTCGAAGACAATCCGCTACGGCCTGGGCGCGATCAAGGGTAGTGGGCAGAACGCGATCGAGGAAATCCTACGGGCCCGCGAGTCGCAGCCGTTCAGCGACCTGTTTGACTTCTGCGAGCGCGTTGATCGCCGCATTGTGAATCGCCGCACGATCGAAGCGCTGATCCGGGCTGGCGCATTCGATTCGCTACACGAGAACCGGGCGCAACTGCTCGCGTCGGTGCCGCTGGCGATGGAGGCGGCCGAGCAGGCGAGCGCCAATGCACTGCAGGGCGGTCTGTTCGACATGCCCGATGGCTCGAGCGGCCATCAGCATGAGCTCGTCGACGAGCCGGCGTGGACCGAGAAGCGCAAGCTGCAGGAAGAGAAAGCGGCGCTCGGCTTCTATATTTCCGGGCATTTGTTCGACGCATACAAGGACGAAGTGCGACGCTTCGTGCGCCAGAAAATTGGGGCGTTGAAGGAAGGGCGCGACAAGGTGATCGCCGGCGTGATCACTGCGATGCGCACGCAGATGACGCAACGCGGCAAGATGCTGGTCGCGGTACTCGATGATGGCACTGGCCAATGCGAGGTCACGGTCTTCAACGAGATCTACGACGCGAATCGCGCGCTCTTCAAAGAAGACGAACTGCTGGTCGTGCAAGGGCAGGCGCGCAACGACAGCTTTACCGGCGGCATTCGCTTCACCGTCGACATTGTCATGGACCTGGAACGCGCGCGCCGCCGCTATGCGGACGCACTACTGTTGTCGATCAATGGCAATGCGGACCCGAGGCGGTTGCGTGATTTGCTCGAACCCCACCGGCTGGCGGCAACTGCGCAGTCCGAACAGATGCCGGTGGCCACCGGCATGTCGGGCCGAGCGCGCCATGCCGGTGGCCCAACGCGTGGCCCAGCGGGCGATGGCGGAAGCGGGCGTCGCAACGGCGACGCGCGTGGCGGCCCGGAGCCGGGCGGTTTGCGGGTCCGAATCCGCTATCAGGGCATGGGCGCGCAATGCGACTCGACGCTGGGCGACGCGTGGCGTGTGAGGCCCAGCGATGACCTTCTCAACCTGCTGCGCGCCGAATTCAGCGCGGGCGCTGTCGAGATCCAGTATCCGCAGCGCTGACACCACCGAAAGGATTGACTTGACTACACCCGAGAACAGCGTGGCCAGCAGCGTGGCCAAGCCCGTCGCGCACGTCGATGTGCTGGCCCGCATTGGCCAGATCGTGCGGCCGTACTGGTGGGCTGTCGTGCTCGCGATCGTATCGATGGGGGGGGTGGCGGCGGCCGAGGCGGGCATTCCGGCGTTGCTCAAACCGTTGATCGACAAGGGTTTCGGCACGAAGGACCCGAGTTCGTCGGTCCGCTGGTATGTTCCGGTGGCGATCATCGGGCTCGCGCTGGGTCGCGGGCTTGCACAGTACGCGTCCGGCTACCTGCTGTCCTACGTGTTGAACCGCGCTTTGTTGGACCTGCGGTTGCAGATGTTCCAGACGATGCTGCGCGCACCGGCCGCTTTCTTCCAGCGCGAGACGGCCAGCACGATCATCAATGCGATCGTATTCGAGGTGAACCAGGTGCTCAACGTGTTGACGAACGTGCTGGTCACGCTCGTGCGCGATTCGTTGACGGTGGTGTTCCTGCTCGGCTATCTGTTCTACTTGAATTGGCGGTTGACGTTGATCGTTGCGGTGATCCTGCCGGCGATCGGCTGGCTGGTCAGCAAGATCAACCGGCGTTTGCGTCGGCTCAATCGTGAGCAGCAGATGCTGACTAACCAGCTGTCGTACATCGTCGAGGAGACGGTCGGCGGCTACAAGGTCGTCAAGGTGCACAACGGCGAACCGTACGAAATGGGCCGTTTCACACATATGAGCCGGCGCCTGCGTGGTTATGCAATGCGGGTGACGATTTCCGGGGGCCTGGCTCAGCCGCTGACACAGTTCCTCGCATCGGTCGCTTTGGCGGTGGTGATTACGATTGCCGTGATCCAATCGGCGAACGATCAGACGACGGTCGGCGGATTCGTCGCGTTCGTCACGTCGATGCTGCTCGTGATTTCGCCATTGAAGCACTTGATTGACGTCAACCAACCGTTGACGCGTGGCATGACGGCCGCCGAGCTGATTTTCGGCCTGATTGACGAGCCGGTGGAGAATGCCGGTGGCGAACGGAAACTCGATCGTGCGACTGGCAGTGTCGAATTTGAGCATGTGAGCTTCGACTATGGAGCAACGCAGCGGCCGACGCTCGACGACATCTCGTTGAAGATTGCGCCGGGTGAAATGGTGGCGTTGGCCGGGCCCTCTGGCAGCGGTAAGACCACGCTGGTGAACCTGTTGCCCCGCTTCTTCGATCCAACCGCCGGGCGCGTGTTGATCGACGGCGTGCCGTTGCCCGAATATCGATTGCCGGACCTGCGCAAGCAGATCGCATTCGTCAGTCAGGATGTCGTGCTGTTCAACGATACGATCGCGGCCAATGTCGCCTATGGGCAGCCTGTGAACCGCGATCGCGTCGATGCTGCGCTACGCGCAGCCAGCCTCACGGAGGCGGTCGCGTTGATGCCGGCGGGGATCGATACGCTGGTTGGCGACAATGGCATGCGACTGTCCGGCGGACAGCGGCAACGGCTCGCGATTGCACGCGCGATCTACAAGGATGCGCCGATCTTGATCCTCGATGAGGCGACGTCGGCACTCGATTCGGAGTCGGAGCGCCATGTGCAAGCGGCGCTCGAGGTGCTGATGCGTGGACGAACCACGCTGGTGATCGCGCACCGATTGTCGACGATTGAACGCGCCGATCGCATTCTTGTGCTCGAGGGTGGCCGGATCGTCGAGGAGGGGACGCACGCGGCGTTGTTGCACCGCAACGGTCTGTATGCGAACCTGCATCGGATTCAGTACCAGCAGGGGACGGCGTAGCGGTGCGCGCTACACGCTCGAATTGTGCCCAAATACATTTTGAACCGATCCTGCGGAGTTGGACGGTGGGCGACTATGCTTTCGCGAATGGAGTCCTGTATGCGGGAGGAGGCGCTTTCCTATCGGCAAGCTGCAGCTTGCTTCGGTATTCGAAACTTCGCTATCGTCCGCGATTGGAAGCGTGCGTTCGACGAAGGCGCTGCAGATGGCTGACAAATAAGCGAGTCTGAAGAGGCCAGGACCCGATTGATCTTCGACCAGCACAAAGGTCGGGATGGGTACCCGCATTGATTACCGCCGAAGAACACGCCGTACTGATTGCCAAGCGCGGCGAGTTGCGTGTGACAAAGGTCGGGCACAACTTGCTCAAGGAGCCATTACAAGCATACGGTATGTGTTCATCGCCGAGTTGGCGAGGCGATGCTGGGATAATGCGCCAATTGAAAGTATTTGCAGTTCGCTGAAGGTCGCACGCGTGCATCGATGACACTCGACGCGCGATTACAGCAGCCCCATGATGTTCGAGAAGAACAGGTCCGCGGCTCAACAACGTGTAGCCGCATCATTCCCTGATGCTATGAGATTCGTCAGACAACGGAGAAAGGTAATTAAGGCACAGATTCGCTGCGCAATCGTGCCTTTTGCGAATTTTGGTTGCGGGGGTAGGATTTGAACCTACGACCTTCGGGTTATGAGCCCGACGAGCTGCCAGACTGCTCCACCCCGCGTCTGGAAAGAAAAGAATTATAGCGGGGTCTAACGAGTAGGTCAAATGGTTAGATGATCAATGCGCATGCCATCGTGACGACGCTTGCGCCAGCGACCGTATCAGGACGGGCGCGTGGCTGCCTTAGGAGGCCCCTGAGCCGGTGCAGTCTCGGCTGTGGCAGACTGGGTTCGCACGGTCCGGCCCGTCCGGCGCGGTGGCGTCAACCGGCATGCGTGCAAGTTTGTTCACCAAGCAGCTAGAGCACAAGCAGTCCTGCTCGGAATCCAGCGCGCGGGCAGGCAACGGCGGCAAGTTCGCGCACCAGCATGGGCGGCCGGGATCGTCCGCCCCGCAAACGAATGCTTCGCCGCAGCACGAGCACCGTTGTCCCATTTTTCCCCCATTCAGTTCATCGACACTCGGCCTGGACCCATTTAAGCAGTTCGCGGGCTTCATGCGATAGTTGTACTTCCGGTGAAGCCAGGTGCGGCTACTTCAACACGATGCCGTATTGTAGGGTAATCACTAGTGATCCACGGATAATGTGGCCCCTAGTCAATGCGTTGCTGGACGGGTATCTTATAAGAATTGCCCCCGGCAGTTCAGCGTTTTCAGGCTTCAACGTGACGCCGTGTCACCTCTCGATTTCCTCTGCAATGATCCAAGCTTCGCTCTTCAGATCGTCGACAGTGCGCGCGCCCTGCGTCAGCCTGTCGATTGGACCAAAGTGCCGGAGCATCGGGGCGATGAGCCGCTCGAATAATGACGCGCCGTGAGGTTGGGCCATGTCTTTTCTGAAGGACTTACGGAGAAAACTTGTGGCGCTTGGTATCCGTTTTCTAAGAGGCCCCTTTATTCGTTGAGCAACACGGCGCCGCATTGACTGTTCTATTGGGCATAAGCTGCCAAAATATGCAGGCTGAACCTGCGGTGATAAGCCCGACGCAAATAAAAGTAGCTTTAAAGGTGGGCAATAAACTATCGCTTGCCTGAATGGTGAACAGTGACTGAAAAAGGTTCAATAAAATACTCGCGACAGTGACACCCAGGCTCATGGCGAGCATTTGAACGGTCGCAAATAAACCATTTCCACTGCTGGCGCCTATGCCAACTAAGTCCTTAAGTGTGGCCGCACTCATTGCGGTCGCTTGTATTGAATAAAATCCACCCAAAGCAGCCAACTGGACTACACGAAGCCAAACCGGTTGCTCTGGCGAAACCAATGAAAAACTCACGATTAGGCTGGCTATCAGCAAGCTATTACCAGCCAGGACACGACGGTAACCATAGTTTGTGATGAGCGGGTTAATAAACCGCTTGGCTCCCATGGCAGCCAGGGCCATAGACAGCATCATCAAGCCGGCCTCATAAGGGGCGTAACCCAGGCCTAGCTGTAATAGCAACGGAATCATATAAGGTAGCGCATCTCCCCCCATACGTGTCAGCCCATTGCCGAGCAGACCTATACGATAGGTGCGTACCGCGAACAGGCTAGAAGGAAAAATCGGATGATTCGTATGCGCCGCATATCGACCATAGGCAATCAATGTTACCAAGCTGATTCCCAGTAATACCAAAACGACGGTAAAGGACAGATGGTGGTTCGCCAAGCCATTGAGGGCTAATAAAAGCGTCAGCACGCATGCTGCAAACAGCATATATCCCTTCAGGTCAAAGCGCTGTACCGATAGCTTGATATTTGGGATGGCTATCTGAGCGGCTATGAAGATCATTGTACCAATCGGTACATTAATCCAGAAAATCCATCGCCAGGAAGCAACAGATACGATCCAGCCACCGAACGCTGGTCCCAGGGCCGAACCAAGGAGCCCGGGTATTGCCACAAAGCTCAATGCATGCAAGTACTGGCTTGGAGAATGCGTTCTTAAAATGGCCAGTCGTCCAGCGGGCAGCAATATTCCGCCACCCAAACCTTGAACGACCCGTGCCATCACCAATTCGTCTAAGGTGCGCGAGATCGCACAACCGATTGAGCCTACTGTAAAAAGCGCAACAGCTATTAGAAAGATACGCCGTATACCTAGACGATCCGCCAGCCAGCCGGAAGCTGGGATGACCATAACCATCGCCACCGAGTAAGCAAATACGACCGGTTGCATATGCAATGGATGTCTACCGAGATTGTTCGCTATCTCCGGAAGGGCAGTATTCAACACAGTAGAATCAAGGGTCTGCATAAAGAACCCGGTTCCCACAATCCACAGTAGTACTGTCAATGCTTTTTCACTTCGCATGGCGGTTTTATGGTGCAATGAGATTTCAAAAATACGAGGCCGCTCTATTCCTATTATCTCTATCCCGGAGTTTACGTTGCTTGACAAGAGAGGGTATGCAAAAATGGTTGCTTAACAAACGTACTCTCAGGGTAGAAAATAGTCTACATGATTTGCTTTTTTGGGTACATAGGAATTTTATTGCCACGTGGGCGACCTCTATAACATGTTATGAAAAATATGCATAACTCATCAAATGGAAGGTGTGAGCGGATGTTGATTAATGGTTGTTTTTGGTGGTAAAAAATATATCTCATCAATGGAATATAAGTAGGATTGCTGATTTCCATAACGAATGGCATTGCATTGCAGCCGTGCAGCTATACCGTTGTTGTGCGCTGCTGCCGAAATCTGGCTTGCAGCAGCTCGCGTATGAAGCCGCTCTAAAGGAAGGCAAAAAGCAATGTTCAGATTGCCTAGGCAGACGTGCGCGGAGGGGTCCCCGGCGACGGCCGTGCGGCGAGTCGAGGGCGGGCAAAGCGTCAGCGTGAGGACCCGCAGACTGGCCGTCTCGGAGCGAATGCTGTGCAACTGGGTAAGGGCGATCAGGCCGTTGAATTGAATGGTTCCGGCGCCAAGACCGTCACGCCGGAGTAGAGAGCGCATTCGCGCTGAAGGGCACCCTACATCAACACGATGTCGTACTGCTCCTGGCTTAAATTCGACTCGACCTGCAGCGACACGGGCTTGCCGATGAAGTCACACAGCATCGCCAGATGCTGCGATTCCTCTTCGAGGAACAGGTCGATCACCTGTTGCGCCGCCACGACGCGGAACTCGCGGGGATTGAACTGCCTGGACTCGCGCAGGATTTCCCGAAGGATGTCGTAGCACACCGTGCGTGCCGTCTTGACCTGTCCCTTGCTTTGGCATACTGGGCAGGGTTCGCACAGCAGATGCGCAAGCGATTCGCGCGTGCGCTTGCGGGTCATCTCGACCAGACCGAGCTGCGAGAAGCCGTTGACAGTGACGCGTGTGCGGTCTCGGCTGAGTGCCTTTTTCAACTCGCCCAGTACCGCATCGCGATGCTCGCCATTCTCCATGTCGATGAAGTCGATGATAATGATGCCGCCGAGATTGCGCAGCCGCAATTGCCGTGCAATCGTATGGGTGGCCTCGAGATTAGTTTTGAAGATCGTGTCGTCGAAGTTACGCGCGCCGACGTAGCCCCCCGTGTTGACGTCGATCGTCGTCATCGCCTCGGTCTGGTCGATCATCAGGTAGCCGCCAGACTTCAAGTCGACGCGGCGGGACAGCGCGCGCAGGATCTCGGTTTCGATGTTGTACAGATCGAATAGCGGGCGCTCGCCAGTATAGTGATGCAGCTTGGCGGCGACAGCCGGCGTGAATTCATTGGCGAACTCGACGAGCATCTGCGATGTTTCGCGGGAGTCAACCTGGATCCGTGTCGTATCGTCGTTGACGAAGTCGCGCAATACGCGCTGCGCCAGGTTCAGGTCCTGGTACAGCAGTGTCGTTGGCGGCATCCGCGTCGCCTGGGCTTGGATTGTGGCCCATGTCTTGCGCAGGTAAGCGACGTCGTTGGACAGCGCCTCACTGGACGCATCCTCGGCGATCGTACGCACGATATAGCCGCCCTTTTCGTCGACCGGAAGCACCGACGTTAGCCGGGCACGGACCGCTTCGCGTTCCACCTCGCTCTCGATCTTCTGCGAGATGCCGATGTGCGGCTCCTGTGGCAAATAGACGAGCGTTCGCCCGGCAATGCTGATCTGGGTGGACAGGCGTGCGCCCTTGGTGCCGATCGGGTCCTTGACTACCTGGACCATCAACGTTTGCCCTTCGAAGACAATCTTCTCGATCGGTTGCTGCGGCGCGCTGACTGCCGCATCCGGCGCCAGCCGGGGATGCCAGATGTCGGCCACGTGCAAAAACGCGGCGCGCTCCAGCCCGATATCGATGAATGCCGATTGCATGCCGGGCAGCACACGCACGACTTTGCCGAGATAGATATTGCCGACGCGGCCGCGTGACAGCGTTCTCTCGACATGAAGCTCTTGTACCGCGCCTTGCTGGATGATCGCGACGCGGGTTTCCTGCGGGGTGACGTTGATCAGAATTTCTTCGTTCATGATTTATTGGAACGTCACACGGGCCGCGCGCAGCAGCGCGGCGGTCTCGAAAAGGGGGAGGCCCATGATACCTGAATAGGACCCGTCGATCTGCTCAATGAACTCGGCGGCCCTGCCTTGTATGCCGTAGGCGCCTGCTTTGCCAAAGGGCTCGCCGCTACGCACGTAGCGTGCAAGCGATGCCTCGTCCGTCGCGGCAAACCGCACGCGCGACATGGACAGAGCACGGGTGAGGGCGCCGCTGGCATCGACCAGCGCGACAGCGGTCAATACCTGGTGCTCGCGGCCGGCCAGGCGCTTGAGCATGCGCAGCGCGTGATCGGCGTCGCTCGGCTTGCCCAGGATTTCGTCACCGAGCGCAACGGTGGTGTCCGCCACCAGGATCGGTGCCGGTGTCGCATCGCGCGTGCCTGTCAACAGCCGGTCCCGGCGCGCGCAGGCGGCCGTTGCCTTGGCGAGCGTCACGCGCATGACGTAGTCCTGCGGGGATTCGCCAGGTCGTTCGGCTTCCAGTGCCTCGGCGTCTTCGTGGGGCTCGGCGAGCAGCAGTTCGAAGCGTACGCCGATCTGGCCCAGCAGCGCCTGGCGACGGGGGCTTTGTGATGCGAGGTAAACGAACGAATGGTGCGGTGCGGGGCCGGAGGAGCCGGCCGCGCCGGATGTCACGTGTGCCGATGCGGCTGGCGACGATGGGTTAAGTGATGGAACGAGGGACATGATTACCTGGACGGGAAGGGCCGTGGCGCCTGCTGGCGCGGACCGGAGCAGGCAAGCCGACGCGTCGGGCGGTACCGTTATGCCCGATGGTAGGGATGATTTTGCGTGATGCTCCACGCGCGGTAAAGCTGTTCCGCCAGCAACACGCGCACCAGCGCGTGCGGCAACGTCATACTGGAGAGCCGCAGCAGCAGGTCGGCCTGTGCCTTGATAGCCGGATCGAGCCCGTCTGCGCCACCGATCACAAACGCCACGTCGCGGCCGTCCTGCTGCCAGCGCGGCAGGTATTGCGCGAGCTGCATCGTGGTCCAGTCGCGGCCATGCTCATCCAGCGCGACGAGCCGCGAGCCCTTGGGCAGTGCCGCTTCGATGCGCGCTCGCTCGGCCGCCATCACGCTGCTTGCCGGGCGTCCCAAAGCACGCTGTTCCGGCTTGACTTCCCGCAACTCGATGCGCAACTCGGACGGCATGCGCTTCACGTATTCGTCAAAGCCGCGCGCGATCCAGTCAGGCATCCGGTGTCCGACTGCGACAATATGGAGCTTCATGCCGATGAATCGGGCGCGGCCGCCGCCATATGCATCACGTCGTCAGGCCCGGCGCGACCGGGTCGCTGTCTTGCGTGCCGGCCCTGCCGCCGTGCGCGGGCTGCGGGCCGAGCCGGCATCGTCTTGCGGCGCATCATCGTCCGAGCTGTCATCATGCCCGCCATTCGGTGCCGGCGTGGCCGATCCGGCCTGGCCGCCGAGCTTCACGCGCACCGGCTTGTCCCCCCAGATTTCCTCGAGTCGATAGTATTGGCGCAGCGTGGGCTGCATGATGTGCACGACCGCGTCACCGCAGTCAACCAGCACCCATTCGCCGGTGTCCTCGCCTTCGGTGCTGACGATGTCACCGCCGCTCGCTTTGACCTTTTCGCGCACACTGTTGGCCAATGCCTTGGTTTGCCGGTTCGAGGTGCCGCTTGCCACGACCACGCGGTCGAACAGCTCGGTCAGATGATGGGTGTTGAAGACGCGGATGTCCTGCGCCTTGACGTCTTCGAGTGCGTCGATGATAACGCGTTGCAATGTGCAGATATCCATGTTTATGTCTGATACAGATGATGTTGATGGATGTACTGCCAGACCGCGTCGGGCACGCTGGCGACTTCCTCGAGGTGGCCACACGCCCGTTCGCGCAGCCATCGTCGCACGTCCGTGGCCGAGACGCCCAGCGACAGCGTCGTATCGAGCAGCACATGGCCGTGGGTCGTCGCACGCAGCGTGTCGGCCGACGCGCTGCGGCGCCCGATTTCGCCAAGCACCGTGGCGTCTGCCTGCGATAGATCGAATCCGGGACGCGTCGCGACACCGACATGGGCGAATTCAAATAGTTGGCGCCAGTTTTTCCACGTATGCAGACGGACCAGTTGGTCGGCCCCAATCAATAACGTCAACGATGCCGCTGCACCATGGCGAGCGCGCCATGCGGCCAGCGTCTCAGTCGTGTACGTTGGGCCGGGATGATCGATTTCATCGGTCGCGACGCTCACCCGCGTGGCAGGCAGTGCCAGCGACGCCGCCGCAAGGCGGGTCATCGCGAGCCGGTGCTGCGCGCACGATACGTCGCTCTTTTGCCACGGTTGCCCCGCTGGCAGCAGCACGAGTTCGGTCAACTCGAGCAATTCGGCAAACCGGCGCGCAAGCGCCAAGTGGCCGACGTGGATCGGGTCGAACGTGCCGCCCAGGATGCCGACCCGCGTAGGCCGCACGGGTGCGGCCCACGCGCCGATGGCGTCCGGCGATGATGGGTTCGGCGAACTCAGGTCTGCGTCCTTACACAATGCGATCGGGTGGCGGCCGTCACGGCTTAAATCCAGTCGCGCACCACCAGAAAATCGCGATATAGCCGGGCCTCGGGTGAGCCGGCGTCCGGATGCCAATCGTAGCGCCATTTTGCCACCGGGGGCATCGACATCATAATGGACTCGGTCCGCCCGCCACTTTGCAGGCCGAACAGTGTGCCGCGGTCGAAGACAAGATTGAACTCGACGTAGCGGCCGCGCCGGTAGGCCTGGAAATCCCGTTCGCGCTCGCCATAAGGCATCGCGCGTCGCCGCTCGATGATCGGCAGATAGGCGGTGAGCAAACCGTCCCCGACGTTGCGTGTCATCTCAAAGCCACGCGCGAATCCCAACTCCGCTAGGTCATCGTAAAAAATGCCGCCGATGCCGCGTGGTTCCCCACGGTGCTTCAAGTAGAAGTACTCGTCGCACCATCGCTTGAAGCGCGGATACAACTCGTCGCCGAACGGAGCCAGTGCGTCACGGCATGTCAAATGGAAATGCCGCGCGTCCTCCTCGAACCCGTAGTACGGCGTCAGGTCCATACCACCACCGTACCAGAACACCGGCGCTTCGTCCGGGTGGGTTGCGACAAACAGCCGCACATTCATGTGCACGGTCGGGCAATAGGGATTGCGCGGATGGAGCACCAGCGATACCCCCATCGCCTCGAAGCCGCGCCCGGCCAGTTGCGGACGGGCGGCGCTGGCCGATGGCGGCAAGGCGGCGCCGCTCACGTGCGAGAAGCCGACCACACCGCGCTCGAAGCATTCGCCGTCCTCGATCACGCGCGAGCAGCCGTCCCCTTGCAGCGTATCACTTGGCTCACGGCGCCACGTATGCGTGTCGAATGGCTTGCCGTCGAGTTGGCCCAGCGTATCGGCGATATGGCGCTGCAGCGCGAGCAGATAGTCGCGCACCGGTGCCAGATCACCAAGCCCGCAGGCGGCTGCGCTGTGCGCCGGCGCGCTGGCCGACGCTGGATCGGAGGACGGGGGGGCAAGATCGAACGGACAACTCATTGCGGATTAGTGCTTGCGGTTCAGGGCGCGGTGACCGATGTCGCGGCGATATTGCATGCCATCGAATTGAATATGATGGATCGTCTCATAGGCGATCGACTGTGCCTCGCGCACCGAGTCGGCCAACCCGACCACGCACAGCACGCGTCCGCCCGAGGTGACCAGCTTGCCGTCGATCAGCGCGGTGCCCGCGTGGAATGTGACAGCCGTTTCGGTCTGCGCCGGAATGCCATCGATGCGGTCTCCCTTGCGCGGCGCGTCCGGATACTGGTGTGCTGCGAGCACGACACCCAGCGCCGTGCGCCGGTCCCATTCGAGTTCGACGGTGTCCAGCGTACCGGCGAGCGCATGCTCGACGACACGCGCGAAGTCGCCCTTGAGCCGCGCCATGATCGGCTGCGTCTCCGGGTCGCCCATTCGGCAATTGAACTCGAGCGTCTTCGGGTTGCCTTGTGCGTCGATCATCAACCCAGCATACAGGAAGCCGGTATAGCGCAGGCCTTCGTGCTCCATGCCGCGCACGGTCGGCAGGATGATCTCGCGCATCACGCGTGCGTGCAATTGTGGCGTGATGATCGGTGCCGGCGAGTAGGCCCCCATGCCACCGGTGTTCGGGCCTTGATCGCTGTCGAGCAAGCGCTTGTGGTCTTGGCTCGACGCCAACGCGAGCACGTGCTTGCCGTCGACCATCACGATGAAGCTGGCTTCCTCGCCTTGCAGGTATTCCTCGATGACCACGCGCGCGCCCGCGTCGCCGAGTTTATTGTCGGCGAGCATCATCTCGATCGCGCGGTGCGCTTCATCCAGCGTCTGCGCGACCACCACGCCTTTACCGGCCGCGAGTCCGTCCGCCTTGATCACGATCGGTGCCCCCTTTGCCTCGGCGTACGCGTGCGCCGCTGCCACGTCGGAGAACGTCTCGTATTCGGCGGTCGGAATGCCGTGGCGCTTCATGAACGACTTGGCGAAGTCCTTCGAGCTCTCAAGCTTCGCCGCCTCGCGGGTCGGCCCGAAGATCTTCAGGCCGCGCGAGCGGAATAAGTTGACGATGCCTGCCGCGAGTGGTGCCTCGGGCCCGACCACGGTGAATGCGATCTGCTCGCACTCGGCGAAGTCGGCCAGTGCGTGCAGGTCGGTGATATCGACGTTGTGCAGGCGCTCCTGCAGCGCCGTGCCACCATTGCCCGGCGCCACGTAAACCGCGGTGACACGCGGCGATTGGGCGAGCTTCCACCCGAGTGCGTGTTCGCGACCGCCGGAGCCGACGACCAATACCTTCATGGAAATCCCCGAAAGAGCTAAAAAATCTTCTGCGCGAGCCGTTACTGGTCGGCGATGACCGCGTTCGTGTAAACCGCCTGCACATCGTCGAGGTTTTCCAGCGCGTCGAGCAGCTTTTGCATCTTGACTGCGTCGTCGCCCGTGAACTCCACCTCGGTTTGTGGTTTCATCGTGACCTCGGCGAGTTCCGCCTTGAAGCCCGCGGCCTCGAGCGCGGCTTTGACCTGCGCGAAGTCGTTCGGCGGGCACACTACCTCGATGCTGCCGTCGTCATTGGCCGTCACGTCATCGGCGCCGGCCTCCAGCGCCGCCTCCATCAGTGTGTCCTCCGGCGTGCCGGGTGAGAACAGGAACTGACCGACATGATCGAACAGGAAGGCGACCGAGCCGTCGGTGCCCAGATTGCCGCCGTGCTTGGAGAACGCGTGGCGCACTTCGGCGACGGTGCGCGTGCGGTTGTCGGTCATTGTGTCGACGATGATTGCCGCACCGCCGATGCCGTACCCCTCGTAGCGGATTTCCTCGTAGTTCGCGCCTTCGATGCCACCTACACCGCGCTGGATCGCGCGATTAACATTGTCCTTTGGCATGTTGGCGTCGGTTGCTTTGTCGATCGCCAGCCGCAGGCGCGGGTTCGATCCGGCATCGCCGCCGCCCAGCCGCGCCGCCACGGTGATTTCCTTGATCAACCGCGTCCAGACCTTGCCGCGCTTGGCATCTGCCGCGGCTTTCTTATGCTTGATGTTGGCCCATTTCGAGTGACCAGCCATGATGGTTTCTCCGACCGCGCACGCAACGCGCGCATCATTCGTTCAAATATCGATGTGTCGTGGCGAAGGCCCTGGCGCGTGGCGCCATCGGGACGACGGCGTACGTCGCGCGCCCTGTTGCCCGCCGTGCGCGCGTCGCATTCGCGCGCGAGGGGCGGCGCGGCAAGGGCGTTCGACGGGAAGGCGCAATTTTAGCATGCCGGCTACGCCTACAAGCCGTGCGGCCGCAATGTGGCTTCCGACCCCATGTCGTGATCCGCTTTCCTACCTGCCTTCCGGCTCCGCTCCCTGCCCGCTTCTGCGGCTGCGCTCTCCTGCTCGCTCTCCGGCTTGGCTGCAGGCGTCCCTAGTTCTTGGTGCCGAACAGCCGGTCGCCCGCGTCGCCTAGGCCCGGTACGATGTACGCGTGTCCATCCAAGTGTGAGTCCAGCGCCGCGACATACAATTTCACGTCCGGGTGTGCGTGTGTGAATACCTGCACCCCTTCAGGCGCCGCGACAAGGGAGAGGAACAGGATATTGGCGCCTCGCACGCCGCGGCGCTTCAGCACGTTGACCGCGTGCACTGCCGAGTAGCCGCTCGCCACCATCGGGTCGCACAGGATGAACGTGCGCTCCTCCAGATCGGGCAGCCGCACCAGGTATTCGACCGGACGATGGTCGTCTGCCCGGTATACGCCGATATGGCCAACGCGTGCCGACGGAATCAACTCCAGCAGCCCATCGGACATGCCCACGCCGGCGCGTAGCACCGGCACGACCGCCAGCTTGCGTCCGGCGATCACCGGCGCGTCGATTTCGACCAGCGGCGTGGCGATGCGACGCGTGGTCAGCGGCAGATCGCGGGTGATCTCATAGCCCATCAGCAGCGTGATTTCCCGCAGCAACTCGCGGAAGGTGCGCGTGGAGGTATCCCGGTCGCGCATGTGCGAGAGCTTGTGCTGGATCAGTGGATGATTGAGGATGAAGAGGTTCGGGAATCGGCTGTCTTGTTTCATGGCGGCGGGAGGGTGGCGCGGACGACGGTGAAGCGTCATACCAACCCAGTTTACTCAAATATTGGCGCCAATCCCAAGGTAATCGTCCACGCGGCAGCGCGCATCAACGCGATGCAGCCGATTCCAATACAATCGGCGCTTGGCCGGCGAACGTGGGGCATGGCCGCGCGTGGCCGCCCCAGCCGGCATAGCCGCACGGGGCGGCGCGTACCCTGCCTGGCACGTTCTGACGCGTGCGCATCGCCGATCCCGTTCGAAGCATCCACAGGAGGACAGCGCCCATGACCACCCGTATCGCGTTGATCGCGCACGATCACAAGAAAGACGACATCGTCACGCTGTGCGGCGAATATGTGCATGTGCTCAGTCGCTGCGAACTCGTGGCAACAGGCACGACCGGCTCACGCATCGCGCACCGGCATGGCTTGCCGGTGCAGTGCAAGCTGTCGGGCCCGCATGGGGGCGACCTGCAGATCGGCGCGGAGCTGGCCGAAGGTCGCATCGACATGGTGATTTTCCTGCGCGACCCGATGACGCCGCAGCCGCACGAGCCGGATATCAACGCGCTCGTGCGCGCATGCGACGTGCACAACGTGCCGTGCGCGACGAACATGTCCACGGCACGGATGATCCTTGAGCGGCTCGCGCAGCGGCTGGATGCGCCGGCCTGAATCGATTTGCCACCAGGAGCCACGATGACCCAAGCCATTCGTTTTGAGCGCACCGGCGGACCGCAGGTGCTGCAGTGGGTTGACGTCGACGTGCCGGCACCCGGCGTGGGCGAGATCCGCGTGCGCCACCACGCGGTCGGCCTAAACTTCATCGATGTGTATTTTCGCACCGGCCTGTATCCGCAGCCGCTGCCCGCGGGCCTAGGCATGGAGGCCGCTGGTGAAGTGGTCGACGTCGGCCCCGGCGTCACCGATTTCGCGCCGGGTGAACGTATCGCCTATGCGGCGCGCCCGCCTGGCGCCTATGCGCAGGAGCGTGTGATCGCCGCCTCCAGCGTGGTCAAGCTGCCGCAGTCGATCTCGTACGAGCAGGGGGCGGCCATGATGCTGCAAGGCATGACGGCGCAGTACCTGCTTCGGCGCACGTACCGCGTGAAGGCCGGCGACACGATCCTCGTGCACGCGGCCGCAGGCGGCGTTGGGTTAATCTTGTGCCAGTGGGCGAAGGCGCTTGGCGCGACGGTGATCGGCACCGTCGGCTCGGATGAGAAAGCTATGCTGGCGAAAGCCAATGGCTGTGACCACCCTATCGTCTACACGCGCGAGGATTTCGCGCAGCGGGTCAAGGAGATCACGGCGTGCCGCGGCGTGCCAGTAGTCTATGACTCGATCGGCAAGGACACTTATGCCGGCTCGCTCGACTGTCTTGCGCCGTTCGGCGTGTTCGTCAGCTTTGGCAATGCGAGCGGCCCGCTGCCGCCGATCAATGCGGCCGACCTGGCGAACCACGGCTCGTTGTACTTCACGCGTCCGACGCTGTTTACGCACATCGCGAAACGCGAAGACCTGCTTCAGATCTCGGGCGAGCTGTTCGACGTCGTGCAGCGCGGGTGGGTGCGGATCGGTATCCGCCAGCGTTACGCGTTGCGCGACGCGGCCGATGCACATCGGGATCTGGAGGGCCGGCGCACGACCGGCTCATCGATCTTGCTGCCCTAACGCCATATCGGCATTGTCACCGGCATCGATGATGCGTGCGATCGCGACACGTGCCGCACTGCGTTCATCGGCGCGCAGGAACGCAATCTGGTCGAGCGCATGCTGGATGACATGCTCGGCTCGCTCGCTCGCGTTGGACGGTAGCAGCATGACTGCCTTGTGCCAGGCCACCGCTCGCGTGTCGACGTGCAACGCCGGGACGGTTTCCAGCAGCGTCTGCGCGGCGAACGTAGCGTACTGCGACGGCCAGCGCTCGATCATCGCGTACAGCGAGTACAACTGTGCCGGCTGCAGCTCCGCTGGGAACATCGGCAATGCCCGGAGCAGCCCGAGCCACGCTTCGGTCATCGCCGGTTGCGGTAGCGACATCGCGATCTGTCGAATCTGCCCATATTCCGCGATACTTGTCTGACGGCCCAACGTAGGCAAGGCGACACACAGTGCCGCCGTCACCTGGCCCTGGTCGGACGGTGGAAGGCTCAACAGCGCTTGCCGTAGCGTGCGGTACCACTGCGTGGCTTGATGCAGCGTTGCTGCGTCGCGTACATTGAATCCGTGCACGAATGCTGGCAATTGGACCGCGAGCGCACTGATCAGCGCCGCTCGCTCGGCCGTGTCAAGCTGCGGAATCCATGCAATGAATTCATCGTATCGCTGGATGAACCGTTCGCGCGGCAGCACGTGCAATTGCGATGCGAGGGCGAACCCATAGTGCGACGGCATCAGATGGCGCTGCCACACCTGCGTGTAACAGGATTCGTACGCGTTGGCGCGAGCACTTGGATCAAGGTATTTCAACGTGGTCACGACGGTCCTACCGATCGCATAACCCGCGGCAGGCAGTCCCGCGGCAGCGGTGAATACCGATTCGAAGGCTGCCGCTTGCTCGTGCTTGGGAAAGTTTTGGCGCAGCAGTTGCGTCAATAGCGTCAAGATCGGGAGGATGCGCAGCCCAGGCTGCTCGACGATGTCATGCTCGATCTGTACCAGTAGCGCTTGTACGTCGGCGGCGTTGAATACGGTTTGGGCGTGATGGGCATGGCGCTTGGATAGAACCTGCTCGCGCAGTACGGCATGGGTGCGCCGCTCGACCATCGACAGGCGGCAAAGGTCGCGGGTGTCCAAATAGCGGCTGATTTGGGCGATCAACTCGTCGGGCAAGTCGCAATAGGTGGCCGCTCGCGTGCCTGTTGCATCCGTGCGGGGTTGCAGGCGTGCATGAGTCAGCGACGCCGACCCGGGGTCGTGCATCGGTTGATGCTGTCGTTCCTCTCGTGTCACGGATAAAGCGGCTTCGAGGGCTGCGACCGAAACGTTTGCATCGGCGGTGTCCATTGATCTCTCCTAGTACCAGGCAATCGCGATGGGCTCGCGGGGGGCGTCTATAAACAGTGAGCCTTAATTGAACCGCAACGGCCGCCGCGCGTGTCTGTGGCCGTTGATAAGCAGACGGGACTTGGCGGATGAGGCGATCATATCAGCCATATTGTGAGCGTACACTGACATGATTTTGCGCCGCCTGTTTCGCGTGGATGCGTTTTGGGGCACACCCGCGCGTCATGCAGCCACGCTTGTGCCGGGTCGGCTTCGCGTGAAAGATCGTCTCCGGTTCCCGGGCTCGGGCATACTGGAGCCCGCACGCAGGCGCGGCCTGCTTTGGACTTTCAATACGTGAATGGAACGCCCCGATCCTGACGAATTGCTCGACAAGCTACAACGCGAGGAGGAAAAAAAACAGCGCGGCAAGCTGAAAATTTTTTTCGGCGCGTCGGCGGGCGTGGGCAAGACGTTCGTGATGCTGCAGGCGGCACGACGATGCCGCGATGAAGGCGTGGACGTCGTGGTCGGCGTGGCGGAAACTCACGGACGCAGGGAAACGGTGGCGCTGCTCGATGGCATGCCGTCGATTCCCGCTGCCCGTTATCCGTATCGCGGCAAGGTGTTGCCAGAATTTGATCTGAACGCGGCGCTGGCACGCAGGCCACAGTTGATCCTGGTCGACGAGTTGGCGCATTCGAACGTGCCCGGCGCACGCCACATGAAGCGTTGGCAGGATGTGCAGGAACTGCTGGATGCCGGGATCGACGTCTACACGACGCTCAACGTCCAGCATCTCGAAAGCCTGAACGATGTGGTTGGCCAGATCACTGGTATTCGCGTATGGGAAACGGTCCCGGACCGAATATTCGATCTGGCGGACGAGGTCACGCTGGTGGATCTGCCCGCAGACGAACTGCTCGCGCGCTTGCGTGACGGCAAGGTCTATCTGCCACAGCAGGCAGAGCACGCGGTACGCCATTTCTTTCGCAAGGGCAACCTGATCGCGTTGCGGGAACTCGCGTTGCGGCGCACTGCGGATCGGGTGGATGCGCAGATGCGCGAATACCGTGCGGATCAGTCGATTGAGCGCGTTTGGCATGCGCGCGAGCGGATCATCGCGTGTGTCGGTCCGGGTTTGGAGAGCGCGATGCTGGTGCGCGCGGCTGCGCGGCTCGCGGCAAGCTTAAAGGCGGATTGGCTGGCGGTCTATGTCGAGACGCCGAAGCTGCAACGGCTGCCGGACGCCGTCCGAAAGCGCACACTCGATGCGTTGAAATTGGCTGCCGAACTCGGCGCCGAAACGGTGACGCTGGATGGGCCCGACGCGGCTCGCACGCTGCTTGCTTATGCGAGGATGCGCAACGTGTCTAGGCTCGTCGCCGGCGTGCCGCGCACACGACGCTGGTTTGCCCCGTCAATCGGCGAGCGGTTGCTGCAATCGGCGTTCGATATCGACGTGACGCTGGTGGGTGCCGGCCGCGCGCATGAGCGGCGCGGTGCACGCAGCGACGTGCGCAGCTTCGCGTCGTCGCTGGGTGGCGAGCGCCACTCGAAGCTGCGTCACTACGCGTATGCGGCGGCGATCAGTGCCGGTATCACGGTGGTGGCGACCGAACTGCTGCACCGGATTGATCTGGCGAACCTGGCCATGCTGTATCTGCTCGGTGTGATCTTTGCCGCCGCAAGGCTGGGGCGCGGTCCGGGCGTGCTGATGTCGTTTCTCAGCGTCGCGTCGTTCGACTTTTTCTTCGTGCCACCGCGTATATCGCTGTCGGTGTCCGACACGCAATACCTGTTGACATTCGCTGTGATGCTGCTCACGTCGCTGACGATCAGCCATCTGACGTCGAGCCTGCGCCGGCAGGCGCGTATCGCGACGCTGCGCGAGCGGCGCACCAGTGCGATGTACGCGATGACGCGAGAGTTGGGTGCGGCGCTGACCGCCGGCCAGATACTCGAAATCGGCATCCGGCATGTCGCAGAAGTGTTCCAGGCGCACGTGTCGATCTTGTTGCCGGACAGCAATGACAAAGTCAGGCAGAAGGTCGAGGAGCCGGACCCGGCGATCATGCTGCAGCCGCCGGCACTCGATATCGATATCGCGCAATGGGTTTACGACCAGCAAAAGCCGGCCGGGCACGGCACCGACACATTGCCAGCCGCTGACGCGCTCTATCTGCCGCTGAAGGCGCCGATGCGCACGCGCGGCGTGCTGGCACTGGTGGTGGCGCGCTTTGAAGACCTGGCAGTGCCTGAGCAGCGTCGCATGATCGATACGTTCGCCGCGCAGATCGCCCTAGCACTGGAGCGTGTGCACTACGTCGAGATTGCGCAGGACGCGTTGGTCAGTATGGAGTCCGAGCGGTTGCGCAACGCGCTGTTGTCGGCTATTTCGCACGACCTGCGCACGCCGCTGACGGCCATCGTCGGCTTTGCGTCGATGCTCGCCGAACAGCAGGGCGGGGGGGCGTCGCCTCGGCCGCAGGCCGAGCGCGACCTGATCGAGGCGATCCACGAGGAGGCGCTGCGCATGACGCGCTTGGTGACCAACTTGTTGGACATGGCCCGGCTGCAGGCCGGCGCGGTCCGGCTCAACCGCCAGTGGTTGATGCTGGAGGAAATGGTGGGTGCCGCACTCGCCGCATGTCGCCGGAGCCTGGCCGCCCATCCGGTGCACACGCGCGTGCCGGTCGAGCTGCCGCTGTTGTGGCTTGATCCGGTGCTGATGGAGCATTTGTTCGCCAACCTGTTCGAGAATGCCGCAAAGTACACGCCGGCCGGCGCGCCATTGTCGATTGATGCGAGTGTGGTCGAGGACGGCGCGCGCCGCTATGTCAAAGTAGCGGTCGAGGACTGCGGCCCCGGCCTGCCGCCGGGCATGGAAGCGCGCGTGTTCGACAAGTTCACACGCGGCGAAAAGGAATCGGCCAAGCCCGGCATCGGCCTCGGGTTGGCGATCTGCCGGGCCATCGTTGACGCTCACGGTGGTCGAATCGGCGCAGAAAACCGCGTTGATGCGCAAGGCCGCGTGCTGGGGGCGCGCTTCTGGTTCATGTTGTCGGCCGATGAGGTCCCTCCGGGCGGCGGCGAAGCGCTGGAACAGGATGCCGACGCGGCGCGCAGTGGGCATGCGGTTGACGAGGTCACACCGAAATCATGAGCGAACCGAACGTGACAATTGTCCTGATCGAGGACGAAAAGCAAATCCGCCGTTTCGTAGGCACCTCGCTGCAAGCGCAGGGCATGACGGTATTCGACGCGGACACGGGTCGGCAGGGGCTGGTCGAGACCGCCACGCGCCGGGCGGACCTGGTGATCGTGGACCTGGGCCTGCCCGATACCGACGGCCTGGACGTGATCCGCGAATTGCGCGGATGGACCGATCTGCCGATCATCGTATTATCTGCGCGCAGCCAGGAGGAGCAGAAAGTGGCCGCGCTGGATGCGGGGGCGGACGATTACTTAACCAAGCCGTTCGGCGTGTCGGAGCTGCTGGCGCGGATCCGCGCGCAGTTGCGCCGGCGCAATCGCGGTGGCCAGGACGACACGTCGCAAGTACAGTTCGGTGGCATCGTCGTGGACCTGAGCGCACGCCGCGTGACCCGGGATGGCGAGGTGGTGCATCTGACGCCGATCGAATACCGACTGCTGGTTACGCTGGTGCGCCATGCCGGTCGCGTGCTGACGCACCGCCAATTGCTGCGCGACGTCTGGGGGCCGTCACATGTAGAGAGCCATCATTACTTGCGCATCTACATGGGACATTTGCGACAGAAGCTGGAGCGCGATCCTGCGCAGCCCGAGCACATCGTGACCGAAACAGGTGTCGGATACCGGCTCGCCGGCGTGCAGTAGCGGCCTCGCGTGGTGCGGCGCTGTGCCGCTGCACGGCCACGCTCGGCAGCGCGCACGACACTTTGATAGAATCGACGCAACCCGTTGTGCGGGACGGCCCGCGCGCTACGGTTCGTATCGGGGACGCCCCCCATTTCGTCAAGGTTGTCGCCGATGGCGTGGATCTTTCTAGTGATTGCGGGCCTGCTCGAAGTCGCATGGGCCGCCGGCCTGAAAAGCTCGGAAGGCTTTTCCCGGCCTGGCTGGTCGATCTTCACACTGATCACGGCGCTGGCCAGCTTCGGTTTGCTGGCACTGGCGATGAAACAGTTACCGCTGGGCACCGCGTATGCGGTGTGGACCGGCATCGGTGCGCTGGGCGCATTCGTGTTCGGCATCGTGATGATGGGCGAGGTGCTGACGCCGGCCCGGGCGGGCAGTGCAGTCTTGATCTTGGCTGGGCTAATCGGCTTGAAGCTGACGTCCGGCCATTGAGCGAAGCGGTGCCCGCGCGGCGACTGTCGCTATAATGGTTGCGGGTTTATCCAACACTGACGCTTGCGGCGCGCGCTGCACTGGTCCTTGCCGGTGCGCGCGGGGGCGCGCAAGGAGGCGGTAATGCTCTACGCCCTTTCTCTGGCAACCGGGCTTGCGTGGGCAAGCGGGCTGCGCTTGTACCTGACGGTTCTGTTGACCGGCCTGCTCGCGTCGTTCGACGTCGTGCGTCTTCCCGATGCGTTGTCGCTACTGGGTTCGCCGTGGATCATTGGCGCTGCAGCACTGTTTGCGATCGCCGAATTCCTGGCCGACAAGGTGCCCGCGGTCGACTCGCTGTGGGACGCACTGCACACGCTGATTCGCATCCCCGCCGGCGCGATGCTTGCTTATGGCGCGGCTGGCCATGCCGATCCGCGCGTATTGGCGGCGGCGGCGTTGGCCGGCGCGGCGATCGCCGGCACCGCGCACCTGGTCAAGGCCGGCGCCCGTGCGTTAATCAATCTCGCGCAGCAGCCGCCATCGACCTGGTTCGTGTCGTTTGTGGAGGACACGATCGCCGTCGTCGGGTTGTTGCTCGCGTTGTTCATGCCGGGGCTGTTCCTGCTGTGCATGCTGGTGTTCCTAGCGCTTGCCGCGTATGCGTTGCCGCCGTTGTGGCACGGCGTGCAGCTTGGCTTTCGCGGCATGGCGACGGACATGGTGCCGGTGCGCCGTCAGTTCTCGCCGTTGGTGGCGCGCGGGCCGCGCGGCCGCGGCCCGCGTGGTTGATTGACGCGCTTGGGCAGCATAACAACAATGTCGCCGCCATGGCGCGGCAACAGGACAACGGCGACGTGCAAGATGGGGCTGCCGCGCAGCCGAGTTTGTTCGACTGGGTCGGGGGCGAGCGCGCCGTGCGTGAGCTAGTTGATCGCTTCTACGATTTGATGGACCTCGAAGCGCAATTTGCCGGGATCCGCGCGTTGCATCCGGCCACGCTGGAGGGCTCTCGCGACAAGCTGTTCTGGTTTCTGTGCGGCTGGCTCGGCGGGCCGGACCATTACGTGAGCCGCTTTGGCCATCCGCGGCTGCGCGCCCGCCATTTGCCGTTCGCAATCGCATCCAGCGAGCGCGACCAATGGCTGCGCTGCATGGCGTGGGCGATGGAGGATGTGGGGCTGTCGCTGCCGCTGCGCGAGCGGCTGCTGACCTCATTTTTCCAGACGGCGGACTGGATGCGCAACCGGCCCGATCCGGCTTGAGCCTGGCTGCAACGGGGCCAGCTACAGCAGCCTGTGCGCCAATCGTGCCGCAACCCGGGGGGTGCGCTGGTCTTTGTCGAGCCACGGATTGTATTCGGCGATGTCGGCCACGCGCAGCTTGCTCGAGTCGATGATGCAACCCACCATTGCTTCGACCACCGACAGCGGCACACCGAGCGCCGCCGGCGCCGATACGCCGGGCGCCACCGCACCCGGCAGCACATCCAGATCGATGCTTAGGTACACGTCGTCGGCATTGTCCAACAATTGGCGCAGTTCGGCCAGCCGCTGCGGCAAGTGGATGTCCTGCATCTGCGTATCCAACACAGAGTGCGCGCCGATTTGCCGAGCGCGCTCGAACAAAGCCGCTGTATTGGCCAGATCGCTGACGCCGAAGTACGCGTAGCGCAGCGGCACCTTGCGTGCCGCGCAGTCGCAGACGAGCCGTACGGCAGTTGAAGACAAGTTGACGATCGTGCCGTTGCGATTCGTCCTCATGCGGCGGGCTACTTCGCGCGCAGAGATAGGTGCCCAGCGCATGGGTTTCGAACATCTGCCGCAGCCGCTCGACGTCCATGTCGGTCAGCGGCAACGACGGCGCCACGATGCGATTAGACCGCTTCGCGCTTCTCCGACCACTTGTCGCCGACCGGCGGGATGTAGCGTTGCAGCCTGTTGAGCAACGCGTCGGCGTCTGTCTCCACTTGGAGCAGCCCGACGTAGTCGTGCCGCATGAAGCCCTCATTGGCGGTGTGGCGCAGCATTGCCAGCAGCGGATCGTAATAGCCGGCGACGTTGAGCAGACCGACCGGCTTTTGGTGATAGCCGAGTTGTGCCCACGTATAGACCTCGAATAACTCCTCGAACGTGCCGGCGCCGCCAGGTAGCGCGACGAACGCGTCACTCAGGTCAGCCATCATTTTCTTGCGCTCGTGCATGTTCGCGACGACGTGCAGCTCGGACAAGCCGCGATGACCGACTTCCTTGTCGATCAACAGCTGCGGGATCACGCCGATTGCATGGCCTTGCGCTTGCAGCACGGCATCCGCGATCTCGCCCATCAAGCCGACGTGACCTCCGCCATAGACCAGTGTAAGACCTGCGTGCGCGAGCGTGCGACCGAACGCTCGCGCCGCCTGTCGGTATTCATCCCGACGGCCGATAGCGGAGCCACAATATACGCACACCGAACCCATCATCGCGCCCCCTTCGGGCGTTGCGTCTGGACTTTGCCTGCATCGGACTGTGTCTCGCCCCTGCCGTCGCGCGGCGGCAGGTAGTCGGTGAATTCGCGCATTGGCAACCGACCGGATACCAGGTCGTCGAACAATTGGCGCGAACGTCCGCGCAGATAAGGGGCCATCAGCGATACGATGTGCAGGCTCGCCTGATGCAATTCGGCCCGGATCGCCTCCTGGTCGTTGTACTTGCGCGGGTTCATCACGAACTGGTACGACAGCCAATAGGTCGAGATCACACCGATGTTGGTCGAGATCACGCCGATCTCCTGGGGGGTCGCTTCCATCTCGCCGTCGGCGATCAATTGCTCGCACAACTGGCGCGCGAAATTGACTTTGTGCGTGATGATCTGCTTGAAGTGCGTCTCCAATGTGCGGTTGCGTGCCAGCAGATCGTTCAGGTCCCGATAGAGGAACCGGTACGTCCACAGAAAATCCGCCATGTATGCTAGATAGGCCCACATCTCGTCGATGGTTGGACGATGATCATCGGGAAAGCGCAGTCGCTTGCCGATCTCCTGCTCGAACTGAGCAAAGATGCTGTTGATGATGTCGTCCTTGTTGCGGAAATGGTAGTACAGGTTTCCCGGGCTGATTTCCATTTCCTCGGCGATCGTCGTCGTCGTGACGTTCGGCTCGCCGATCTCATTGAAGAGTCGCAACGACAGTTCGAGAATTCGGTCGCGGGTGCGACGGGGCGGTTTCGATTCCATGGCGTCGGCTCTGTGCGCCGGAAACTCCGGCTGGTGGGCTCGCACGGGCGAGATCGGCGGATTATAAACTGCCGTTTTCGCACTGAGGCGTGGGCTTTCTTGTATCAGACAGTTTAATGGGCTTGGCGGACCTCAGTGCGGGTTTGCGCGGACCCATGCAGGTACGCGTGCCATGAGCGGCGGGCGGGTCAGCAGCGACCCGGTTAGCACGCAGAACGCCCGTGCGACCATCGCGGTGGCGCGCCCCGGCAGTTCGTGGCGCGCCAGCGAAATGCGGTCGATCATGGCCTTGACGCTCGAAGACCGGTCCGCTTCGGCGGCGCTTGGCAGTGGCGCGCCGGGTCGGGAGCGTCCAGCATCGCGCAACGGGGTGCGGCGGTATCGATGCGTGCCGAAGTCGTCATCGACGTCGGCAACAGGCGGCGCGTTCGACGCGAACGGGGCACGAAGGGGCCGCCGGGCGTGTCGGCAGGTCGGAACTCAGGCAGGGGACCGCCGTCTGCGCCGGCGTGCTCCAGGAAGGGGCTGCGGGGGGCTGGGCTGGACGCCTTGGTTCACACTTGCGCAGTGCAGTACCTCCCATTGCGCCATGTCGGCGTGTAACTGGCGCGACAGTCACAAGACGTTCTTACTACGGGGCAGCGACAATGCGCGTGCCGGCCAGCCGGTCATGCAGCCATTGCCGGTCCGGGTCCAGCCATTGCGTGCTGGCCCATAGCGTTATCCACGCGGATAGCGCGAGCAGCGTGTGCGGCACCGACTCGCCGAGCACCGAATGGAGCGCCAGCGGCGGCAGGAACCCTAGCCAGGCAAGCACGTACCGCAGTATCGCGCGCCCCACACCAACCGGTGCGAGTGCATCGTCGACGAGCCGCAGTCGCCAAGTTTTCATCGGCAATGTCTGGCCGCCATGGGTCCAGAACCAGACAAAATACACGCCGAGGACGAGGGCGATCCAGCCGGCCAACAGGTTGTGATGCGTCGATCCATTGCGTTGCTGGGTCAGCGTGCTGAATAGGTAGCCGGCAATGAAGACGACGCCGAACAGAATCACGCCTTCGTAGATCGCGCACAGCACGCGGCGCCATAGGGATGGAGCGCGGCCATGACGCACATGTTCGCGCGGCGGATTCACTGTGCGTGATCGTTGAAGAACCACGGCACCGACCGCGCCGGCTTTTCTGGCTCGGTCTGTAGGCCGGCGGCGGGGGGCGATGTCGACGCAGCGGCCGACGCCGACGATGCCGGGCTGGCGTCGGACGGCGTGCTCAGGCTGCCCGTTGCCGCGCTTGCCGAGGCGCCGGCGCGTGGCACGCCCGCACCGGCGCGCTCGCGCGAGCGCTCGAGCTTGCCCAGATCCTTGATTCCACGTTTACCGCTCGGCGGCGCGCTGACTACGGTTGGGCGTCGTGCTTTCTCGGCGGCCGCCAATTGGCGCTTCCATTCGTCGGGCAATTGCTGATAGGCGCTCCACGCCTTCTCGCGTGCCTGTATGGAGAGTTCCTTGGACAACTGGTAGTTCTCACGCGCGACGCGCCGCTGCTCTGGCGTCATGCGAATCCACTCGGCCATTCGCTGATGCAGTCGCTGCTGCTCTTCTGTGCGCATTTTCGGATATCTAGCCGCGATTTTTAGCCATTTTCGCTTGCGCTCGGCGCTGAAATGATCCCATTGGGGGGCCAGCGGCGCCAATGCGTCGCGCTGCGCCGCGCTCAGGCGGGCCCAGGATAGCGGGCTGACCGCATTGGCTGCCATGCTGGCAACGGCGGCGTGGCTCGTCACTGCGGCCACACCGCTGCCGACCGGCGCTGGCGCGGCGTCAGACGGCAATGCGCGGGGCGACGATGCCGGGTGAAAGCGTGGATAGATTGCCCCGAACGCGACAAGCGCAGCAATCACTCCCGCATAGACCCCAGCCAAACCGCGCTTGTTGCTCACTCGACAGTACTCCTGGTTGGCGTGTTAGTGCCCGCGCGATAGGTACGCGTGAAAGCCGTGGTCCAGGTACGCGGACAGCGGCAACTCGTCGCTGAGCATGGCTGCGTCGATGGCGGCGATGTCGGCCAGGTGCTGCTGGTTTTCCCAGTAGCGGATCGCGGCGAGCCCGCACACCAGCGCCAGTAGCGGCCAGACCAGAGCCAGACGGTTCCAGCGGGCGCGCTTGCGCGCGCCGCCAACGTTCGTCGGCATGTTGCCGGCACCGGCCAGCGCTGGCACGTACACCGGCCGCGTGCGGGTATCGGGTTTCTTTCTCGCAAGCGCTACCTGTCGCGCGGCCGCCAGCCGGTCAGTCGTCGCGCGCGGCAGGCGCGCCGCGCTCTCGTTGAGCGCCCGGCGCACTTTCAGCGCGAATTCGATTTCTTTTGTTTCAAGTGCGGAGCTCATAGTGTGATTCCTTTCGCCTTCAGCGCGACAGCCAGCGCGTGCGTGGCCCGTGAGCAATGGGTCTTGACGCTGCCCTCCGAGCAGCCCATTGCGGCGGCGGTTTCGGCGACATCCATATCTTCCCAATAACGCATCAGAAAAGCTTCGCGTTGACGCGCGGGCAGCTTTTGGATCTCCTCGTCGATCAGCGCGAGCACCTGCTCCCGCTCGAGCCGGTCGGCGCTGTTCTCGGCCGCGGTCGAATTGTCCGAGGCTTCGTAGGTTTCCAGCACGTCGAACTCGTCGTCATCGCCGTTGCCCAGCGACGAAAACAGGCTGACCCACGTGTTGCGCACCTTCTGGCGGCGAAAAAAATCGTGAGTCGCATTTTGCAGGATGCGCTGGAACAACAGCGGCAACTCAGCCGCAGGACGCTCGCCGTATTTCTCGGCGAGCTTAATCATCGCGTCCTGGACGACGTCCAGCGCGGCGTCGTCATCGCGCACCGCATAGGCGACATGCTTGAATGCGCGCTTTTCGACGCCCGTCAGGAAATCGGCGAGTTCCTTGTCTGATGCCATCCGTGTGGAATTCGGCGCGACAGGCGACGCGCGGGAAGTGAATTGCCGGCTAGCCCGCGCCACCGGGGCGCGCCAACGCAACAAAAACGTAAAAACCCGCGGATGCTAGCAAAAAACAGAGCTCTGTGGGAAGCCGGCATTTTTTGCTTGACCCTTGTGGTACGACCCGATATGGTTACCCATTCGCAATACGTTGTGACTGTCTCATTGAGGCGACGCTCACGAAGCTCGCTTTCTCTATAAGACGCGCCGCTTGAACCCGAGCCACAAGCCCGGCAGAGAGCCCCCGATCAATTTTTTGCCGAAAATTCGAAAGGTGAACAATGAACATGCCAAGCGCGGAATGCTCCACGTCGGATCTCTCCCCTCCTTCAGGAACCGAAACCGGTTCGATCGGCGCGACCGTGTTGATGCGCGCGCTCGCTGACGAAAATGTCGAATTTATCTGGGGATATCCGGGCGGCTCGGTACTCTACATCTACGACGAACTGTACAAGCAGGACAAGGTTCAGCACGTGCTGGTGCGCCACGAGCAAGCCGCGGTGCACGCCGCGGACGCCTACGCGCGCTCCACAGGCAATGTCGGCGTGTGCCTGGTGACCTCCGGGCCGGGGGTGACGAACGCGGTGACCGGCATCGCCACCGCATACATGGACTCGATTCCGCTTGTAATCATCAGCGGCCAGGTGCCGACGGCGGCGATCGGCCAGGACGCGTTCCAGGAATGTGACACGGTCGGGATCACGCGGCCGTGCGTGAAGCACAACTTTCTCGTGAAGGACGTGCGCGAACTCGCCGCGACGGTCAAGAAGGCGTTCTACATTGCCCAGAGCGGTCGCCCCGGGCCGGTGCTGATCGACATCCCGAAGGATGTGTCAAAGGCGCCGTGCCACTATGAGCCGATTAAGCACATCACGCTGCGCTCGTACAATCCGGTTACGAAGGGCCATTCGGGCCAGATCCGCAAGGCGCTCGCACTGCTGCTGTCGGCAAAGCGCCCGTACATCTATACCGGCGGGGGGGTCATCCTGGCCGAGGCCTCGCGCGAGTTGAACCAGTTCGCGGACCTGCTCGGCTACCCGGTCACCAACACGCTGATGGGTCTGGGCGGCTATCGTGCGACGGATCGCAAGTTTCTTGGCATGCTCGGCATGCACGGCACGTACGAGGCCAACATGGCGATGCAGCACTGCGATGTGCTGATCGCGATCGGTGCCCGCTTCGACGACCGCGTGATTGGCGACCCCGCGCATTTCGCGAGTACGCCGCGCAAGATCATCCATATCGACATCGACCCCTCGTCGATCTCCAAGCGAGTGAAGGTCGACATCCCGATCGTGGGCGACGTGAAGGAAGTGCTCAAGGAATGGGTCGAGCAGTTGCAGGCCGCGCCGCACGGCCCGGACGGCGCCGCGTTGGACGCGTGGTGGCGGCAGATCGAGCAGTGGCGCGCCCGCGATTGCTTGAAGTACGACCGCGACAGCGAGATCATCAAGCCGCAGTACGTCGTCGAGACGCTCCACGAGTTGACCGGCGGCAACGCGTTTGTGTGCTCAGACGTCGGTCAGCATCAGATGTGGGCGGCGCAGTTTTACCGCTTCGACAAGCCGCGCCGCTGGATCAATTCCGGAGGGCTCGGGACGATGGGCTTTGGTCTGCCGGCCGCGATGGGCGTGAAGATCGCGCATCCAGACGCCGACGTGGTATGCATCACCGGCGAGGGCTCGATCCAAATGTGCATCCAAGAGCTGTCCACGTGCAAGCAGTATGAGACGCCGGTCAAGATCGTGTCGTTGAATAACCGCTACCTGGGCATGGTCCGGCAGTGGCAACAACTCGAGTACAACAAGCGCTATTCGCATTCGTACATGGACGCGCTGCCGGATTTTGTGAAGCTTGCCGAAGCGTATGGCCATGTCGGCCTGCGCATCGAGCGCAAGGCAGACGTTGAACCGGCGTTGAAGGAGGCGTTGCGGCTCAAGGATCGTACCGTGTTTCTCGATTTCCAGACTGACCCGACCGAGAACGTCTGGCCGATGGTTCAGGCCGGCAAGGGCATCACCGAGATGCTGCTCGGCGCCGAAGACCTCTGACGAAGCGCGCGTTGGCGCGCGCGAAGGCGGCGTCGTACGCGTTGCCACACGCGACGAGCGGCATGCCACGGGCGGCGCCGGGCGCAGGGATATCGAAACTGGAAAGAGAAACGAGATGCGACACATCATTTCCGTGCTGCTGGAGAATGAACCCGGTGCGTTATCGCGCGTGGTCGGCCTGTTCTCGGCGCGTGGCTACAACATTGAAACCTTGACCGTGGCGCCGACCGAGGACCGCTCGCTGTCGCGCATGACGATCGTGACGATTGGCTCGAACGACGTGGTCGAACAGATCACGAAGCATTTGAACCGCCTGATCGAGGTGGTGAAGGTGGTCGACCTGACCGAGGGCGCCCACATCGAGCGCGAGTTGATGCTGATCAAGGTGCGGGCGGTCGGCAAGGAAAGGGACGAGATGAAGCGGATGTCGGATATCTTCCGCGGCCGCATCATTGACGTCACTGAGAAGACCTACACAATCGAGTTGACCGGGGCTAGCGGCAAGCTTGACGCGTTCATCGACGGAATCGACGCCACGGCGATCCTGGAGACGGTGCGTACCGGCGGCTCGGGCATTGGCCGCGGCGAGCGGACCTTGAAGGTCTGAGCTGTTCCGGTGCCGTGGCGGCTGGCATGGTGCCGGGGGCAATGATGAACACTGAATCGAAGCGACAATATGCAAAGGAAATCACATGAAAGTTTATTACGATAAAGATGCCGATCTCTCGCTGATCAAGGACAAGCAAGTGACGATCATCGGCTACGGCTCACAAGGCCACGCGCACGCGCTGAACTTGCGCGACAGTGGTGTGAGCGTAACGGTGGGGCTGCGTCGCGGCGGCGCGTCATGGGCGAAGGCCGAGACCGCCGGCCTGAGCGTGAAGGAAGTGGCCGAAGCGGTGAAGGGTGCCGACATCGTGATGATTTTGCTGCCAGACGAGCAGATCGCCGACGTCTACAAGCGCGACGTGCATGAGCACATCAAGCAAGGCGCGGCGCTCGCGTTCGCGCATGGCTTCAACGTGCACTATGGCCAAGTGGTGCCGCGTGCCGACCTCGACGTGATCATGATCGCACCGAAGGCGCCGGGCCATACGGTGCGCGGCACCTACACGCAGGGTGGCGGCGTGCCGCACCTGGTCGCGGTCGCGCAGGACAAGTCGGGCGCGGCGCGCGACATCGCGCTGTCGTATGCGGTGGCCAACGGGGGTGGCCGTGCGGGCATCATCGAGACGAACTTCCGCGAGGAAACCGAGACCGATTTGTTTGGCGAACAGGCCGTGCTGTGCGGCGGCACGGTCGAGTTGATCAAGGCCGGCTTCGAGACGCTGGTCGAGGCAGGCTACGCGCCCGAGATGGCGTACTTTGAATGCTTGCACGAGTTGAAGTTGATCGTCGACCTGATCTATGAAGGCGGCATTGCGAACATGAACTACTCGATCTCGAACAACGCTGAGTACGGTGAATACGTGACCGGCCCGCGCGTGATCACCGACGAGACGAAGAAGGTGATGAAGGACGTGTTGCGTGACATCCAAACCGGCGAGTACGCGAAGAGCTTCATCCTCGAGAACCGTGCCGGTGCGCCGACGCTGCAATCGCGGCGGCGCCTGACGGCCGAGCACCCCATCGAGACGGTTGGCGCGAAGTTGCGTGCAATGATGCCGTGGATCGCGAAGAACAAGCTGGTTGACCAGTCGAAGAACTGATCTCGCGCGCTTGCACCACGCGCGCGCTATCGCGCGTTCGAGCCGCCTGAGGCGTCATGCCCGGGCGGCTTTGCTTTATTCGCGCGTAGGCTGCGGGCGCGGCAGGTGGCCGGGGTTTGTTATCCTTCTATTTTCTTGGAAATGGCGCTGCCTATATGACTTATCCTCACCCAATCATTGCTCGCGAAGGCTGGCCCTTCATCGCTGTCGTGTTCGTCGTGACGCTGCTGATCCATGCATTCGTGGGCTTCGGCTGGGCGTGGCCCTTCTGGCTGCTGACGCTGTTCGTCGTGCAGTTTTTTCGCGATCCGCAGCGGTCGGTGCCGCAGCAGCCGAATGCCGTGTTGTGCCCAGCCGACGGACGGATTGTCGCGGTCGAGACCGCGCACGATCCGTACGTGAACCGCGACGCGCTGAAGATCAGCGTGTTCATGAACGTGTTCAACGTTCATTCGCAACGCTCGCCGGTTGACGGCGCGGTGACCCACGTCGAGTATTTCCCTGGCGCCTACCTGAACGCGGCAATCGACAAGGCGTCGCTGGAGAACGAGCGCAACGCGATCGTGCTGCAGACCGCGGACAACCATATTGTCACCTCGGTGCAGGTGGCCGGATTGATTGCTCGGCGCATTCTGTGCTACGTGCGCTCCGGCGAGCCGCTCGCTCGCGGCCAGCGCTATGGGTTCATCCGCTTTGGCTCGCGTGTGGACGTCTATCTGCCGTTGGGCAGCAAGCCGCGGGTGTCAATCGGCGAGAAGGTGCAGGCGTCGGCGACGATCCTGGCTGAGCTTTGAGCGGCGCAAGGAGGGCTTGATGGCTGATTTTAAACCGCGACGCTCGCGGGCGGGCGGGCCGCGCCTAGCGCGTGCGTTCCGGCGCAGCCGCACGGTGCAGGAGCAGATCGCGCGGCGCAGTCTGCGGGCCGAGCGCCAACAATTGCTGCGCAAGCGCAGCGTCTACCTGCTGCCCAATGCATTCACGACCGCTGCATTGTTCTGTGGTTTCTTCGCCGTGGTGCAGGCGATGAACGTGCGTTTCGAGATCGCCGCGATCGCGATCTTCGTTGCGATGGTGCTGGACGGCATGGACGGCCGCGTGGCGCGCATCACGCATACGCAAAGCGCGTTCGGCGAGCAATTCGACAGCCTGTCGGACATGGTGTCGTTTGGTGTCGCGCCGGCGCTGGTGATGTACGAGTGGGTGCTCAAGGATCTGGGCCGCTGGGGGTGGCTTGCCGCGTTCGTCTATTGCGCCGGCGCCGCGCTGCGCCTGGCGCGTTTCAATACGAACATCGGCGTGGTCGACAAGCGCTATTTTCAGGGCTTGCCGAGTCCGGCCGCTGCCGCGCTGGTGGCCGGCTTCGTGTGGCTGGTGACCGATAACCGGGTGCCACTCAAACTCGGCTGGCTGCCGTGGGTCGCATTTGGCCTGACGATCTACGCGGGCGTCACCATGGTCTCCAATGCGCCGTTCTACAGCGGCAAGGCGCTCGACGTCCGGCATCGGGTGCCGTTTGCGGCGATCCTGCTGGTCGTGGTCGCATTCGTGCTCGTGTCGTCCGATCCGCCGCTGATGCTGTTCGGCCTGTTCGTACTGTACGGTTTGTCCGGCTATGTGCTGTGGATGTGGCGCGCGATGTCGCGCAAGCCCCATCCGGTCGCGTCGGGTACGGTCAAGCCGGCCGTTCACGAGCCCATCATGGACAAGGCGCCGGACAGGGCGCGCGCGGCGCAACAATCCGTTACCAACGAGCGTATCGCGGACAAGACGGTGGACAACGAGCGCTCTGCGGGAAAGCGGCCCTAGCCGCCGGCTATGAGCCGCTGGCGTGGCTAGTCGCGTTGCGTGTCGGTCTAATTGACGCTATAGTTGTCCGAATAAATATGGCTGCACGGCTTCTACCATCGTTACCGGCCGGCGCGCTGTCCAGCGTGCCGGCGTCGGTGTGTCTATCGCGCTGAATCGATCCCGCCTCCGCTTCGTCTCGCCTGTTCGCGCGGCGTCACCTGCGGTGATGCCGACAGATGATGTTGCCGTTTACCCTCACTGATTCGAGTCCGGAGACTGACATGGCAGACAAGTTGATCATATTCGACACGACGTTGCGTGATGGCGAGCAATCGCCGGGCGCGTCGATGACGAAGGAGGAGAAGATCCGCATTGCACGACAACTCGAGCGCATGAAGGTGGATGTGATCGAGGCGGGCTTCGCGGCCAGCTCGAACGGGGATTTTGACGCAATCCAGGCGATCGCCTCGCAGGTCAAGGACAGCGTGATCTGCTCACTGGCGCGCGCCAACGACAAGGATATCGCGCGTGCAGCCGACGCGCTCAGGCCAGCGGGGCGGTTCAGAATCCATACATTCATTGCGACCTCGGCGCTGCATATGGAGAAGAAGCTGCGCATGACGCCGGAGCAGGTCCACGAGCAGGCGCGGCTGGCAGTACGCTTTGCCCGACGGTTCACGGACGATATCGAGTTTTCGCCGGAGGACGGCAGCCGCTCGGACATGGATTTCCTGTGCCGGGTGCTGGAGGCGGTGATTGCGGAGGGCGCCACCACGATCAACATTCCAGATACCGTCGGCTATGCGGTGCCGGACGGCTATGCGGCGCTGATCCGGCAGATCCGCGAACGGGTGCCGAACTCGGACAAGGCGGTATTCTCGGTGCACTGCCACAATGATTTGGGCATGGCGGTGGCGAACTCGCTGGCGGCGGTGAAGCTGGGCGGCGCGCGGCAGATTGAGTGCACGGTGAACGGGCTTGGCGAGCGCGCCGGGAATACATCGCTGGAGGAAGTGGTGATGGCGGTGAAGACGCGCCGTGACTACTTCAGGCTGGAGGTGGGCATCGACACGACGCAGATCGTGCCGGCCTCGAAGCTGGTGTCGCAGACGACGGGCTTCGTGGTGCAGCCGAACAAGGCGGTGGTGGGCGCCAATGCGTTTGCGCACGCGTCGGGGATTCACCAGGACGGGGTGCTTAAGGCGCGCGACACGTACGAGATCATGCGTGCGGAAGACGTGGGCTGGAGCGCGAACAAGATCGTGCTCGGCAAACTGACAGGCCGCAACGCGTTTAAGCAGCGGCTGCAGGAATTGGGCGTGGCGCTGGACAGCGAGGCAGAGTTGAACGTCGCGTTCGCGCGCTTCAAGGAACTGGCCGATCGCAAAGTGGAGATCTTTGACGAGGATCTCTTGTCGATCGTCAGCGAGGAGGCCCATGCCGCGCGCGATCACGAGACCTATCGGTTCGTGTCATTGTCGCAGCATTCGGAAAGCGGTGAACGGCCGCACGCGAAGGTGGTGTTCGCCATCGACGGTCGCGAGACGATCGGCGAGGCGCACGGTAACGGCCCGGTCGATGCGACGTTGCATGCGATCGAGTCATGGGTCAATAGTGGCGCGGAATTGATCCTGTATTCGGTCAACGCGATCACGACCGGCACGCAGGCGCAAGGCGAGGTGACCGTGCGGCTGTCAAAGGCGGGGCGCATCGTCAATGGTGTTGGCACCGACCTGGATATCGTCGCCGCGTCGGCAAAAGCCTATATTGCGGCGTTGAACAAGCTTGATTCGAACGCCGAAAAACTCAATCCACAGCGCTCGTAGTGGTGTGGCCGCACGTCGCACGTTGCCATTCGTGCCGCACGTCGCATGTCACCCTCCGTGCCGTGCGGCACGCGCCGCCGTCCGTGTCGCGCGGCGCTGCTCGCTGCCACGCCCGCGCTCGGACGTGGCGCTGCTGCCCGCCGCCGCCACCGACGTGGTCGCCGCTCGCACTGGCGCGGTGCCGCTAAAATAGGAAGCGCCGGCGCTCTGGATCGTGCAGTGGGTCAGGCGTCTTCTGCGTGAGCCGCAATACACCGGCGTCGTCGAAGTAGAAGTGGTACAACTGGTACCAGACGCCGTCATCCATGTAGCGATAACTCCACACTTCCCGCTTCATTCTCGGGAAATAGACAGTTTCCTCCGGCTTACCGAAGTGGAGCAGCACATCGTTCTTCGTCCACTTGCCGATCTCCGCTTTGTAGAATTCACTGTTCTGCAGCACTTGTCGCACGTCGACGACTTTGCTCGTGCCATCGACGTCGGCCGTCATCGTCGTCTCGCCCATCGGCTGGGTTGGCCACATCAGCCGCTTGCCTCCATTGGGCAGGTCATACACTTCACGAGGGGCGCCGAGCCGCGCGATCAGCATCGACGCATCGTCACCGGGCTTGAAGCGCTGCCAGGGCTGTACGCAACCGCACAGCGCTAGCACGGCAAGCGCGGCGGCGACGCGTGCTCGAGCGGGCGCGGCCCATGCCGGCCACGCGGGCGAATCCGATAATGACATGGTCCGAACTCCTTCTTCCATTGCAGTGATTTTGACATGCATTGACGCAAAAGATCGCACCGGCCTTGCCGCACGAGGGCGCGCTGGCCTATGATCCGCGCTTTGATGTGAACGGCGAGGATCGGATGAGCACTGAGCAGCGCGGACAGAATCGGACGAACGGGCGTGTAGGGGGCTTGCCGGCGGGGAGGACGCTGGCCGTGGCGCGTCGCGCGCATGGGCGCATCGTGCAGTCCGTGTGTGCCGGATGGCGGCGCTTGCGCGGCGTGGCCGTAGCGTTGCCGATGTCGATGACGCTTGCTTGCGCGGCGCACGCTCAGGCAAGCGCGGCGGCCACGTCCGGTCCGGTGTTGGCGCAGCGCGCGCTGTCCGGCGGCGGGCCGACCGGCGCGCCGGTGCGGCTCGCGCTGATCGAAGGGATGTCTGGCGCGTTTGCGAACGCCGGCGCGGCAGTCGAGCGCAACCTGCGCTTTGCAATCGAGCGGGTCAACGCCCGCGGCGGGGTGATGCTGCGAGACGGCGCGCATCCGCTGCAGTTGGTTGTGCTGGACAGCCGAGGGGCTACGGACGAGGCACTGGTGCAGCTGCGCGCCGCCGCCGACGCGCGGATCGCCTTTGTGCTGCAAGGCAACAGCTCCGCGGTGGCCGCGGCGCTGATCGCCGCGATCAACAAGCACAATGTGCGCGAACCGAACCGTCGCATGCTGTTGCTGAATTACTCGGCTGATGATCCGGCGATGACCGAGGACGACTGCAGCTTCTGGCATTTCCGCTTTGACGCGCACGCGGGCATGCGGATCAACGCGTTGACTGAGGTGATGCGCGGCGACTCGTCGCTCAAGAAGGTCTACCTGCTTAACCAGGACTACAGCTTCGGCCGCCAGGTGAGCGCGCTGGCCCGCTCGGCGCTCGCCACGCAGCGGCCCGACGTGGCAATCGTGGGCGACGAGTTTGTGCCGGTGGGGCGGGTCAAGGACTTTGCGCCGTATCTGGCGAAGATCCGGGCGAGCGGCGCCGACGCGGTGCTGACCGGCAATTGGGGCAACGATCTGACGCTGCTGGTGCGCGCGGCGCGCGAGCAGAACCTGAAGCTGCGGTTCTACACCTTCTACGGCAATAGCCTCGGCGCGCCGGCGGCGCTCGGCGATGCTGGCGTGGGCCGCGTAATCGCGGTGGCGGATTGGCATCCCAATGTGGGCGGGGCGGCGTCCGACGCGTTCTACGCGGCGTTCCGGGCGCGGTATCCGGCGCCGTTGGACGATTATCCGTTACTCCGAATCAGCGTGATGATCGACATGCTGGCTCACGCGCTCACGCGCGCCGGCTCGGACGACGCACGGGCGGTGGCGACCGCGCTGGAAGGCGCGCGCACCGGCTACGGCAGTGGTTTTCATCCGTCGTGGATGCGTGCCGACGATCACCAAATGATCCAACCCCTTTACGTCATGCAGATGGAGAAGGCAGGTACCGCACACGTGCGCTTTGACAATGAAGGTTCCGGCTATGGTTTTCGCACGTTGCTGACGCTCACGCCTGAGCAGACGGTGCCGGCCAGCACATGCCGGATGCGCCGGCGCTGATCCTAGACTGCCCCAGCTATGTTAAAATGAATGTTCTGCTGTAAACCCACGGCACGGCCTTTCTTCCGTGACCGCCTGTTGATCGATAAAGGAAAATCATGTCTGTAGCGAATATCAATAAATCGGAAGTCGTCGCGCTATTCGCGCGCGGTACGAATGACACCGGTTCCCCGGAAGTGCAGGTCGCGTTGCTCACGAGCCGTATCAACGAGTTGACGGTGCACTTCAAGGCTCACATGAAGGATCACCACAGCCGTCGTGGTCTGCTGCGCATGGTGAGCCGCCGCCGCAAGCTGCTCGACTACTTGAAGGCCAAGGATGCCGACCGCTATCGTGCGCTGATCCAGAAGCTGGGTCTGCGCAAGTAAGCGGCTCGATGGCAGACTTCTGCCTGTAACATGCCAAAGATGCCTGCGTCAGCATGCTGATGCAGGCATTTTATTTTTAGCGTTTCCAGTGTGATGCGTTCCGCACGTGAGCGTGCGACCGTCTGGCAAGCGAGGCGGGGTTTTGTGTCATTCCAGCGAGGCAGCGGTGCTGCTGTCGCGCTGGAATGGCATAACACTTCCCTGTTTTCGAGCGGCTGACGACGGTTGAGGAGCGGCCGATGGACCGGCCGCGCGTAGGCGCGGCGTCTCGAAGGAGTGAAAATGTTCAATAAGATCGTCAAAGAATTCAAATGGGGCCAGCACAACGTGCGGCTCGAAACGGGCGAGATCGCCCGTCAAGCAAGCGGTGCGGTGATCGTCGATGTCGAGGACACCGTCGTGCTCGCGACGGTGGTGGCGGCCAAGTCAGCCAAGCCCGGCCAGGACTTTTTCCCGCTGACTGTCGACTACATCGAGAAGACGTATGCGGCCGGCAAGATTCCGGGCGGCTTCTTCCGTCGCGAAGGCCGTCCTTCCGAGGGTGAGACGTTGATCTCGCGGCTGATCGACCGCCCACTGCGTCCGCTGTTCCCGGAAGGCTTCTACAACGAAGTGCAGGTTGTGATCCATGTGCTGTCAATCAACCCGGACATTCCGGCTGACATTCCGGCGATGATCGGCGCATCGGCGGCGTTGGCGATCTCCGGTATTCCGTTCAATGGGCCGATCGGCGCGGCGCGCGTCGCCTATATCGACAATCAATTCGTGCTCAATCCGACCCGCTCTCAGTCCAAGGCATCGAAACTGGAGCTGGTGGTCGCCGGTACCGAGCGCGCGGTGCTGATGGTCGAGTCCGAAGCGGACCAGTTGCCGGAGGAGGTGATGCTTGGCGCGGTCGTGTTCGGTCATGAGCAGATGCAGGTGGCGATTGACGCGATCCACGACCTCGTTAAGGAGGGCGGCAAACCTGAATGGGATTGGCAACCGGCGCCGAAGGACGAAGCGTTGATTGCGCACGTGACGCAGTTGGCGCTTGCCGAGTTGCAGGCGGCATATCAGATCCGGCAGAAACAGCAGCGCTCGGCCAAGCTGAAGGAGGTGTATGCGGCGGTCACGGCCAAGCTGGCCGAACAAGCCGTGGCAGCCGGGACGGCCGTCGTCGATGCCGCGACGGTCGGCAACATCCTGTTCGATCTCGAGGCGAAGATCGTGCGCAGTCAGATTCTGAACGGCGAGCCGCGTATCGACGGACGCGACACGCGCACCGTGCGTCCGATCGAAATCCGGACCGGCGTGCTGCCGCGCGCGCACGGCTCGGCACTGTTCACCCGGGGCGAGACGCAGGCGCTGGTGGTGGCCACGCTTGGCACGAAGGGCGACGAGCAAATCATCGACGCGATCGAAGGCGAATACCGCGAGCGGTTCATGCTGCACTACAACATGCCGCCGTTCGCGACTGGCGAAACGGGCCGCGTTGGCTCGCCCAAGCGCCGCGAGATCGGTCACGGCCGGCTTGCCAAGCGCGCGCTCGTCGCGTGCTTGCCGGGCGATGATGAGTTTGGCTACACGATCCGTGTCGTGTCCGAGATTACCGAGTCGAACGGTTCATCGTCGATGGCGTCCGTGTGCGGCGGCTGTCTGGCGTTGATGGATGCGGGTGTGCCGATGAAGGCGCACGTAGCAGGCATCGCGATGGGGTTGATCCTGGAAGGCAACAAGTTCGCGGTGCTAACCGACATCCTGGGCGATGAGGACCACCTGGGCGACATGGACTTCAAGGTGGCAGGTACCGCGCAGGGCGTGACCGCGCTGCAGATGGATATCAAGATCCAGGGCATCACGAAGGAAATCATGCAGGTCGCCCTTGCGCAGGCGAGGGAAGGCCGCTTGCACATCCTGGACAAGATGACCTCGGCCGTGCCGTCGACGAACACGCAGCTGTCGCAGTTCGCGCCGCGGATGATCACGGTGAAGATTAATCCGGAAAAGATTCGCGACGTAATCGGCAAAGGCGGCTCGGTGATCCGGGCGCTGACGGAGGAAACCAACACGACAATCGATATTTCCGACGACGGTATCGTGACCATCGCGAGCACCAGCTCCGAGGGCATGGCTGAGGCGAAGAAGCGCATCGAGAACATCACGGCGGAAGTGGAGGTCGGCCAGATCTACGAGGGCGCGATCCTGAAGCTGCTGGATTTCGGCGCGATCGTGAACATCCTGCCGGGGCGCGACGGTCTGTTGCATATTTCCGAGATTGCGAACGAGCGGATCAAGGACATTAATGACTACCTGAAGGAAGGCCAGCAGGTGAAGGTCAAGGTGATCCAGACCGACGAGAAGGGCCGGGTACGGTTGTCTGCAAAGGCGTTGCTCAACGAGGTGCCGGCCACGCCGCCCGCGACGCCGCCCGCCACGCCAGTGATGCCGCCTGCGACGCCGCCGACGGAGCAAGAGTAACGCGAGCGGGCGTCGGTTACCACGCGGGTCTGACAAGATCGCGCGCGGTGGCGTCGCCGCGCCGCATTCGGTTCGCACGGCCGGAGTGCTTCGCGCACTGCCGGCCGTTTTTCTTTATCATCGTCGTCAACCTAACGACCGCGCAAAGTTCCGCATGAAAGCGATCGAGATTACCGAATACGGTGCCCCCGACGTATTGAAACCCGGTGAGCGCCCGATGCCGGAACTCAAGCCTGGCGAAGTGCTGATCAAGGTTGCGGCAGCCGGGGTGAACCGCCCGGACGTTTTTCAGCGCACTGGCAATTACCCTGTGCCGCCGGGCGCGTCGGACATTCCTGGCCTGGAAATCGCTGGCGAAATCGTCGATGGCGATCTCGACGGTGCGCACAATCCGTTTGGCCTGACGCGCGGGCAACGCGTGTGCGCGCTGGTGCAAGGCGGCGGATACGCCGAGTATGCAAGCGCGCCGCTCGCGCAGTGCCTACCCGTGCCAGCGGGCTTGTCGCACGTGCAGGCCGCGTCGTTGCCCGAGACGTTCTTCACCGTCTGGAGCAATGTGTTCGATCGCGCTCGGCTGGGCGCGGGCGAGGGCGGTCCCGACGAGGCGCTGCTGGTGCACGGTGGCTCCAGTGGTATCGGCGTGACCGCGATCCAGCTCGCGCATGCGCTCGGTCATCGGGTGTTTGCCACGGCCGGCAACGCACATAAGTGCACCGCGTGCGAAGCGCTGGGTGCCGAGCGCGCGATCAACTATAAGACCGAGGACTTTGTCGCCGTCGTCAAGTCGCTGACCCATGACCGCGGTGTCGACGTGATCTTGGACATGGTGGGCGGCGCCTATGTGGGCCGCGAGTTGAGTGCGCTGGCCGAGGGTGGCCGCATCGTGCTGATCGCGTTGCTCGGCGGTGCCAAAGCGCAGATCAACTTGGGCGAGGTATTGCGCCGGCGTTTGACGTTGACTGGCTCGACGCTGCGGCCGCGTCCGGTGGCGTTCAAAGCCGCCATCGCCGCGCAATTGCACGAGCGGGTGTGGCCGCTCATTGAGCAGGGCGCGATTAAGCCGGTGATCCACCAGGTGTTTCCGGCCGAGCAGGCGGCCGCGGCGCACGCGATGATGGAGAGGGGCGAGCACATCGGGAAAATCGTGCTGACCTGGTGAGCCATGCTGGTTTGACCGCGACTCGCGCTGCACAGTACAATTGCACGTTTGTGCACGGCTTTTGCTTATTGATTGACGCCTGCGCGTCACAGATCCACGAGACCCATGTCGAAGCAACAACGATCGAAGCTGGTAGTCGGAAACTGGAAGATGCACGGTCGCATCGCCGACAACGATGCGCTGCTGCAAGCGCTCGTGCAACACGTGGCGGCACTTGGGCCGCAGGTGCGGCTTGGCGTGTGTGTGCCGCATCCTTATCTCGCGCAGGTCCACGCGCGTCTTGCCGGCACGCCAATCGCGTATGGCGCGCAGGATGTGTCCGCGCACACGCAGGGCGCGTATACGGGTGAAGTCGCTGCTGCGATGGTCGCCGAGTTTGGCGCGACGCTGGCGATCGTTGGTCACTCGGAGCGCCGTGCGTTGCATGCAGAATCGTCGCAGTGGGTGGCGGCCAAGGCGCAGCGCGCACTCGAGGCGGGTATCACGCCGATCGTCTGCGTCGGCGAAACGCTGGATGAGCGGCAGGCTGGGCAGACCGACAGCGTTGTGCGTGCACAGCTTGCAGCAGTGCTCGACGTGCTGGACGAGGCCGATGTGGCGCGGCTGGTTGTCGCATACGAGCCGGTTTGGGCCATTGGGACCGGACAGAGCGCGACGGCGCAGCAGGCGCAGCAGGTCCACGCCGCGTTGCGGGCGCAGCTCACGGCCAAGGGGGGCGTGCAGGTACCGCTGCTATATGGCGGCAGCGTGAAGCCAGGCAATGCACAGGAATTGTTTTCGCAGGCAGATATCGACGGCGGCCTGATTGGTGGCGCATCGTTGTCCGCGTCCGATTTCCTTGCGATCGGCGCGGCGGCAGCCGCGGCACTCGCCGGGGATCCGGCTCATTCTAGGTGATGCAAATGTTGTTCTTGAAGACGTTGATTATCGTGGTGCAAGTGCTGTCGGCGCTCGGCGTGATCGGGCTTGTTTTACTGCAGCACGGCAAGGGTGCCGACATGGGCGCGGCATTTGGCAGCGGGGGGTCGGGCAGCCTGTTCGGCGCCAGTGGTTCGGCCAACTTCCTGTCGCGTACCACGGCGGTTCTCGCCACCGTGTTCTTCGTCAGCACGCTCGCGCTGACCGCGCTGGGTAGCTACCGGCCGAAGACGGGCGGCGGCTTGTTGGGCGGTGCGGTGCCCCTGGCGGCGAGCGCGCCGGCAGCGGGTTCGGGATCGGCTGCCGGTGCCGCGGTGCCGGGCAGCGCAGCGTCGTCTGCAGCCGCGTCCACGCCGGGACAGGATGTGCCGAAATAACGCGGAAGTTGGCAAAACGATGTTTTCCGCGGCGGACAGAAAAACGTATTTTGTGCGTTGAACAAACGAACTAACCCAGTTACAATTCAAGTCTTGAAGCGATTCGCGGTAACAGTGGTAACGACGGGTTCATGCTCCGAGTGGCCGCCCGGATTGCAGACAGTGCCGACGTGGTGAAATTGGTAGACACGCTATCTTGAGGGGGTAGTGGCGAAAGCCGTATGAGTTCGAGTCTCATCGTCGGCACCAACGTTATCCAATGCCAGCCGCTTGCATTTACGCTTCGGCTGGCATTTATTTTTTGAGCGCTGCTTCCGTCGTGGTGTTGCGACGTCGAAGTGACACATCCGCGCAGTATCCTGGTCGGGGCGGTCGGACCGGCCGACACCTTGAACCAACCGATAGAGGATAGTCTTGAACCTCGCTGCCTATTTCCCCGTCCTGCTGTTTCTTCTCGTGGGCCTTGGTTTGGGGATTGCTTTGGTCGGTATCGGCAAGTTCCTAGGTCCGAACAAGCCAGACAGCGACAAGAATTCCCCGTACGAGTGCGGTTTCGAGGCGTTCGAGGACGCGCGCATGAAGTTCGACGTGCGCTACTACCTGGTTGCCATTCTCTTCATCATTTTCGATCTGGAAACGGCTTTTCTGTTCCCTTGGGGTGTTGCATTGCGCGACATTGGTTGGCCAGGCTTCATCGCGATGATGATCTTCCTGCTCGAGTTTCTGTTGGGCTTCGCCTATATCTGGAAACGGGGCGGCCTGAACTGGGAATGAACGCAAATCACGCTTGAATGTCGGGCGCAACGCTTGCTGCCCGTCTGGAGTCGAAAGCAATGAGTATCGAAGGGGTCTTGAAGGAAGGCTTTGTCACCACAACGGCTGACAAGCTGATCAACTGGACGCGGACCGGTTCGCTATGGCCGATGACGTTCGGGCTCGCCTGCTGCGCGGTTGAGATGATGCATGCCGGCGCCGCACGCTATGACCTGGACCGTTTCGGTGTCGTGTTCCGACCGAGTCCGCGTCAGTCCGACGTCATGATCGTGGCCGGTACGCTGTGCAACAAGATGGCCCCTGCGCTGCGCAAGGTCTATGACCAGATGGCCGAGCCGCGCTGGGTGATCTCGATGGGATCGTGCGCGAATGGCGGGGGCTACTATCACTACTCGTACTCGGTCGTGCGCGGATGTGACCGGATCGTGCCGGTTGACGTGTACGTGCCCGGCTGCCCGCCGACTGCCGAGGCGCTGGTCTACGGCGTGATCCAGTTGCAGGCGAAGATTCGCCGCACCCACACCATCGCCCGGCCGTAACGCGGAGTTCCCCACATGGCAAGCAAACTCGAGATCCTAAAGGCGAACCTCGACAACGCGTTTGGCGACAAGCTGAAAAGCGCGACGGAGTCACTCGGGCAATTGACGATCGTCGTCGCCGCCAGCGATCTGATCGACGTCGCAACGCGGCTGCGCGATGACCCGGCGCTTGGCTTCGAGCAATTGATCGACTTGTGCGGCGTCGATTATTCGACGTACGGCGATGGTGCATACGACGGTCCTCGCTTTGCCGCGGTGTCGCACCTGCTGTCGATCCGCAACAACTGGCGACTGCGCGTGCGGGTCTTCGCGCCGGATGATGATGTGCCGATCCTGCCGTCGCTGATTGACGTGTGGAATTCGGTGAACTGGTACGAGCGCGAGGCGTTCGATCTGTACGGGATCGTGTTCGAAGGTCATCCCGATCTGCGTCGGATCCTGACCGACTACGGTTTCATCGGTTATCCGTTCCGCAAAGATTTCCCGGTGTCTGGCTATGTTGAGATGCGCTATGACGCGGAAGAAAGGCGCGTTGTCTACCAACCTGTCACGATCGAGCCGCGCGAGATCACGCCGCGTGTGATTCGCGAAGAGCGCTATGGCGGCCTCAAGCACTGATTGCTTGCCTGGTCGGATGCGGACCGCTTGCGCGAGCGCATGCGGTCCATGCGAGTCATTGAATTTCTAGTAAGCCCGCGAACATGGCTGACATCAAGAACTACACGCTGAACTTCGGTCCCCAGCATCCGGCAGCGCACGGCGTGCTGCGTCTCGTGCTTGAGTTGGACGGCGAGGTGATCCAGCGTGCCGATCCACACATCGGTTTGCTGCATCGCGCGACCGAAAAGCTCGCCGAGCACAAGACGTTCCTCCAGTCGGTGCCGTACATGGACCGCCTCGACTACGTGTCGATGATGGTCAACGAGCACGCGTACGTGATGGCGATCGAGAAGCTCGTCGGTATCGACGTGCCGGTCCGGGCCAAGTACATCCGCGTGATGTTCGACGAGATCACGCGGATCCTGAATCACTTGATGTGGATCGGCGCCCATGCACTGGACGTCGGCGCGATGGCGGTGTTCCTGTACGCGTTCCGCGAGCGCGAGGATTTGATGGACGTCTACGAGGCGGTGTCCGGCGCACGTATGCACGCGGCGTACTATCGGCCGGGTGGCGTCTACCGCGATCTGCCGGACGCGATGCCGCAATACAAGGCCTCGAAGATTCGCAACGAAAAGGCGCTCGCCCGGCTCAACGAGAATCGCCAGGGTTCGCTGCTCGATTTCATCGAAGACTTCACGAATCGCTTCCCTGGCTGCGTCGATGAGTACGAGACGCTGCTGACCGATAACCGGATCTGGAAGCAGCGGCTGGTCGGCATCGGCGTCGTCACGCCGGAGCGTGCGCTGCAACTGGGCATGACCGGACCGATGCTGCGCGGTTCGGGGGTTGAATGGGACTTGCGCAAAAAGCAGCCGTACGAAGTGTATGACCAGCTTGATTTCGACATTCCGGTCGGCGCGGGTGGCGACTGCTATGACCGATATCTGGTGCGCGTCGAGGAGATGCGCCAGTCGAACCGGATCATCAAACAGTGTATTGCATGGCTGCGCAAGAATCCGGGGCCGGTGATGGTCGACAATTACAAGGTCGCGCCGCCGTCGCGGCTGAACATGAAGTCGAACATGGAAGAGCTGATCCACCATTTCAAGCTTTTCACGGAAGGTATGCACGTCCCCGAGGGCGAAGCGTACGTCGCCGTCGAGCACCCGAAGGGTGAGTTCGGTATCTATCTGGTGTCGGACGGCGCGAACAAGCCGTACCGGCTGAAGATTCGTGCGCCCGGCTATGCGCATCTGTCCGCGCTCGACGAGATGGCGCGCGGTCACATGATCGCCGACGCGGTCACGATCATCGGGACACAGGACATCGTGTTCGGCGAAGTCGACCGATAGCGTCATAGCTTGGAGCATCGCGCGTGGCGCGATGCTGTCGTATCAAGGAGCGTCAGGTCTGCCGGTAGCGGTCCGCCGGCAGGTTTTCGTTCGGTAAGCATTGAATAAGTCGTGTCTGAAAATGATCTCAGCTGAAGGCCTCAAGGAAATCGATCGCGCGGTGGCGAAGTACCCCGCCGGTCACCAGCAGTCTGCCGTGATGGCAGCGCTTGCGATTGCGCAGCGGGAGCAGGGCTGGCTGTCGCCGGAGCTGATGCAATTCGTCGCCGACTATCTGAAGATGCCGGCCATCGCGGTACAGGAAGTGGCGACGTTCTACACGATGTACGAGACCGCGCCAGTCGGTCAGCACAAGATCACGCTGTGCACGAACCTGCCGTGCCAACTGGGCGGTGCAGAAGAGACCGCGGAATATCTGAAGCAGAAACTGGGAATCGATTTTGGCGAGACGACGCCGGACGGCAAGTTCACGCTGAAAGAAGGCGAGTGTTTTGGCGCCTGTGGCGATGCGCCGGTGGTGTTGCTGAACAACCATCGGATGTGCAGCTTCATGAGCCGCGAGAAGATCGACCAGTTGCTCGAGGAGCTGTCCAAATGACGTCTTTGCACGATCGGCATATCAATCCGCTGATTCTCGCGGGCCTGAACGGCGAGAACTGGCATTTGCAGGACTACGTCGCACGCGGTGGCTACCAGCAACTGCGCCGCATTCTCGAGCAGAAGATCCCGCCGGAGCAGGTGATCGCGGACGTGAAGGCGTCCGGCCTGCGCGGTCGTGGCGGCGCAGGGTTCCCGACGGGACTCAAGTGGAGCTTTATGCCACGTCAGTTTCCCGGGCAGAAGTACCTAGTGTGCAACTCCGACGAGGGCGAGCCCGGCACGTTCAAGGACCGCGACATCCTGCGCTGGAATCCGCACGCCTTGATCGAAGGCATGGCGATCGGCGCGTACGCGATGGGTATTACCGTCGGCTACAACTACATTCACGGCGAGATCTGGGAAGTCTACGAGCGCTTCGAGCAGGCGCTGGACGAGGCGCGTGCTGCCGGCTATCTCGGCCATAACATTCTGGGCAGCGGGTTCTCGTTTGAGTTGCATGCGCACCACGGCTATGGCGCCTATATTTGCGGCGAGGAAACCGCGCTGCTCGAGTCGCTTGAGGGCAAGAAGGGGCAGCCGCGCTTCAAGCCGCCGTTCCCGGCCAGCTATGGCGCGTTCGGCAAGCCGACGACGATCAACAACACCGAGACGTTCGCGGCGGTGCCGTTCCTGCTGGCGATCGGGCCGCAGCAGTACCTGGAGTTGGGCAAGCCGAACAACGGCGGCACGAAGATCTTTTCGGTGTCCGGTGACGTGAACCTGCCGGGCAATTACGAAGTGCCACTCGGCACGCCGTTCGCGAAGCTGATAGAGCTGGCCGGCGGCGTGCGCGGCAAGATCAAGGCGGTGATCCCGGGCGGTTCATCGGCGCCGGTGGTGCCGGGCGAGCAGATGATGCAGACGGACATGGACTACGACTCGATCGCGAAGGCCGGCTCGATGCTCGGCTCCGGCGCGGTGATCGTGATGAACGATACGCGTTGCATGGTGCGCTCGCTGCTGCGCCTGTCGTACTTCTACTACGAGGAGTCGTGTGGGCAGTGCACGCCGTGCCGCGAGGGCACCGGCTGGCTGTATCGGGTCGTGCATCGGATCGAGCATGGTCAGGGGCGTCAGGAAGACCTGGACCTGCTGAACTCGGTCGCGGGGAACATCATGGGCCGCACGATCTGCGCGCTGGGCGACGCAGCGGCGATGCCGGTGCGCGGCATGTTGAAGCACTTCTGGAACGAATTCGAGTATCACGTCGAGCACAAGCATTGCCTCGTTCCGGCGCAAGGTGGCATACCACGCGATACAGCGCTCGCCGCGACCGCGTGAGCGGGCGCCGCAAGTCGCCAAGGCCCGCCGTGAGCGGGCGCACAGGATTAGGTTAGGGACCCTTCACCATCATGGTTGAACTTGAAATAGACGGCAAGAAGGTCGAGGTGCCGGAAGGCAGCATGGTGATCCAAGCTGCGCACAAGGTCGATACGTACATTCCTCATTTCTGCTATCACAAGAAGCTGTCGATCGCGGCGAACTGTCGGATGTGCCTGGTCGAGGTCGAGAAGATGCCGAAGGCCGTGCCGGCATGCGCGACGCCGGTATCCGCCGGCATGGTCGTGCGCACGACGTCGGACAAGGCGGTGAAGGCGCAGCAGTCCGTGATGGAGTTCCTGCTGATCAACCACCCGCTGGATTGTCCGATCTGTGACCAGGGCGGCGAATGCCAGCTGCAAGATCTGGCGGTCGGCTACGGCAAGTCCGCGTCGCGGTATTCAGAAGAGAAGCGCGTCGTGTTCCACAAGAACGTCGGGCCGCTGATCTCGATGGAAGAGATGACGCGCTGTATCCACTGCACGCGCTGCGTGCGCTTCGGCCAGGAAGTGGCCGGGATCATGGAACTCGGCATGTTGGGCCGCGGCGAGCACTCAGAGATCACGACGTTTGTCGGCAACACGGTTGACTCCGAGTTGTCGGGCAACATGATCGACCTGTGTCCGGTCGGGGCGCTGACCAGCAAGCCATTCCGCTACAGCGCGCGGACGTGGGAATTGTCGCGTCGCCGCTCGGTCAGCCCGCACGACTCGGTCGGTGCGAACCTGATCGTGCAGGTGAAGAACAATCGGGTGATGCGTGTGCTGCCGCTGGAAAACGAGGCGATCAACGAGTGTTGGATTTCGGACAAGGATCGCTTTTCGTACGAGGCGCTGAACAGCGCGGAGCGCCTGACGCAGCCGATGCTGAAGCAGGGCGGCAAGTGGTGCGAGGTGGACTGGGAAACCGCACTAAACTACGTCGTGAACGGCTTGAAGAACATGAAGGCCGAGCATGGCGCGAACGCAATCGCTACGCTCGCCAGCCCGCACAGCACACTCGAAGAATTGTTCCTGCTCAAGACGCTGACGCGTGCGCTGGGTAGCGCGAATCTGGATTTCCGGCTGCGCCAAAGCGATTTTTCCGCGCCGCTGCAAGGCGCGCCGTGGCTCGGCATGCCGCTCGCGACGCTGTCCAGCGTCGATTCCGCATTCGTAATCGGCTCGTTCCTGCGTCGCGATCATCCGTTGCTGGCAGCACGGCTGCGCCAGGCTGCCACCGGCGGTGCCAAGGTGAGCTTGTTGCACGCGAGCGCCGATGATTCGCTGATCAATGTCGCGCACAAGATCGTCGCGGCACCGTCGGCTTGGGTCGACGCGCTGGCCGGCGTGGCCGCCGCGGTGGCCGAGATCCGTGGCGCGGCGTTGCCGGCCGAGCTCGTCGGCGTGCAGCCGGACGCGGCTGCGAAGGACATCGCCGCGTCGCTGTCGAACGGCGAGCAGCGCGTGGTCCTGCTGGGCACGAGCGCGGTAAACCATCCCGAATTTGCGAAGCTGCACGCGGTTGCGCAGTGGATCGCGCAGACGAGCGGCGCGACGCTCGGCTTCCTGCCGGAGGCGGCCAACACCGTCGGCGCCCATCTGATTGGCGCGCTGCCCGGCGAAGGCGGTGCTGACGCTGCGCAGGCATTCGCGTCGCCGCGCCGCGCGTATGTGTTGTTCAACGTCGAGCCGGAGTTCGACGTCGCGAATCCGCGGCAGGCCCGCGCGGCGCTGGCGCAGGCCGACATGGTCGTTGCGCTGTCGTCGTTCAAGACCGGTGCCGACTACGCGGACGTGCTGCTACCGATCGCGCCGTTCACCGAGACGGCCGGCACGTTTGTCAACGCGCAGGGCACGGTGCAATCGTTCACCGGTGTTGTGCGCCCGCTGGGTGAGTCCCGGCCGGGCTGGAAGGTGCTGCGCGTGCTGGGCAACCTGCTTGGGCTGCCGAATTTCGACTACACGAGCGCCGAGGAAGTGGCCACTGCGGCATTGGAAGGCGTGGACGTGCAGGCCCGTCTGTCGAACGCGACGCGCGCGCCGCTGGCGCGCGGCGCAGCGGCGCGCGCCGCTGGGGCATTCGAGCGGATTGCCGACGTGCCGATCTACGACGCCGACCCGCTGGTTCGCCGTGCACCGTCACTGCATCTGACTGGGGCCGCGAAGGCTGCGCTGCGCGTGTCGTTGCCCGCCGCGCTGTTTGACCAACTCGGACTGAAGGAAGGGGATGCGGTACGCGTGCGACAGCGCGAGGCATCGGTGACGCTGCCGGCGCTGCGCGATGCGAAGCTGCATGACGCGGTGGTGCGCGTGCCGGCGGCGACGCCCGCCGCCGCCGAGCTTGGCAGCCTGTTTGGTGATCTGCTGGTGGAGAAGGCTTAAATGGGCGTGTTCGAAACGATCAATGCAACTGGCAGCGATCTGCTGGGCGTCGCGTGGCCGACCGTATGGGCGCTGGTGCGCATTCTCGTCGTGTCGGTCGTGATCCTGCTGTGCGTCGCCTATCTGATTCTGTGGGAGCGCAAGCTAATCGGCTGGATGCACGTGCGGCTCGGGCCGAACCGCGTCGGGCCGAAGGGGCTCTTGCAGCCGATCGCCGACGTGGTCAAGCTGCTGCTGAAGGAAGTGATCCAGCCGGCGCAGGCGACGAAGTGGATCTATCTCATCGCGCCGATCATGGTGGTGGTGCCGGCATTTGCCGTCTGGGCGGTGATTCCGTTCCAGGCCGAAGCGGTGCTCGGCGACATCAACGCCGGCTTGCTGTATGCGATGGCGATTTCGTCGCTCGGCGTGTACGGCGTGATCCTCGCCGGCTGGGCGTCGAATTCGAAGTACGCATTCCTCGGCGCGATGCGCGCGGCCGCGCAGATGGTGTCGTATGAAATTGCGATGGGCTTCGCGCTGGTCGTCGTGCTAATGACGTCGGGCAGCCTGAACTTATCCGATATCGTACATTCGCAGCAGCGCGGGTTGTTCGCCGGGCTCGGCCTCAATTTCCTGTCATGGAACTGGCTGCCGCTGCTGCCGATGTTCGTCGTCTACTTCATCTCCGGCATCGCCGAAACCAACCGGCACCCATTTGACGTCGTCGAAGGGGAGTCGGAAATCGTTGCTGGGCACATGATCGACTACTCGGGGATGGCGTTCGCGCTGTTCTTCCTCGCCGAGTACATCAACATGATTGTGATCTCGGCGCTCGCCGCGACGCTGTTCCTCGGTGGCTGGAGCGCGCCGTTCGAGTTCCTGTCGTTCATCCCGGGCATCGTCTGGCTGGTGCTCAAAGTGTTCTTCCTGCTGTCGGTGTTCATCTGGGCCCGCGCGACGTTCCCGCGTTATCGCTACGATCAGATCATGCGCCTAGGCTGGAAGATCTTCATTCCGGTATGTGTCGTGTGGTTGGTGGTGGTCGGTTTCTGGATCATGTCGCCGCTGAACATCTGGAAATAAGGTGTCGCCATGAACGCAATTCAGAATTTTTTCAAGACATTTTTCCTGACCGAGTTGCTCAAGGGGCTCGCGCTGACTGGACGGTATGCGTTCCAGCGCAAGATTACGGTCCAGTTTCCCGAGGAAAAGACGCCGATTTCGCCGCGCTTTCGCGGACTGCATGCGCTGCGCCGCTATGACAATGGCGAGGAGCGCTGCATCGCGTGCAAGCTGTGCGAGGCGGTCTGTCCGGCGCTAGCAATCACGATCGAATCGGAAGTGCGCGCCGACAACACGCGCCGCACGACGCGCTACGACATCGACCTCACCAAGTGCATCTTCTGCGGCTTCTGCGAAGAGAGCTGCCCGGTCGATTCGATCGTCGAGACGCAGATCCTCGAGTATCACGGCGAAAAGCGCGGCGACCTATATTTTACGAAGGACATGCTGCTTGCGGTCGGCGATCGCTACGAAGCCCAGATTGCGGCGGCCAAGGCGGCCGACGCACCGTACCGGTGAGCGTCGCGGGGCCTGTTGCCCCGACGCATGAAACGATAACGACACGCCTAACGATGATCCGGTAAACATGGAATTCACGACCGTCCTTTTCTACATCTTCGCGCTGCTCATGACCGCGTCAGGGCTCAAGGTGATCACCGCGCGCAACCCGGTGAGCTCGGCGCTGTTTCTGGTGCTCGCGTTCTTCAACGCCGCGGCAATTTGGATGCTGCTCGAGGCCGAGTTCCTCGCGATCCTGTTGGTGCTCGTCTACGTCGGCGCGGTGATGGTGCTGTTCTTGTTCGTCGTGATGATGTTGGACATCGACCTCGATGTGTTGCGGCGCGACTTCCGCCGCTTCGTGCCAATGGCCACGATTGTCGGCGTAATCATCGTGATCGAGACCGCGCTGATCCTCTGGCACGGTTACGGCGCGACCGTCTCGCCGGTGCATGACGCTGTGCAGACGATGCAAACAGCCGGAGCCGGGGGCGCGCTGTCGAACACCCGCCTGATCGGCCGGATCATCTACAGCGACTACATCTTCGCGTTCGAGGTCGCGGGCCTCGTGCTGCTGGTCGCGATCGTCGCGGCGATTGCACTGACGATCCGCGACGGCAAGGACGTGAAGCGCCAGCGCGTCAGTGAGCAGGTGCGGGTGCGGCGCGAGGATCGCGTGCGGCTGGTACGGATGGCCGCCGAAAAGCAGGCGCCGGACGCATCGACGCAACCGGCGACGCCGGGCAACACCGGTGCTGGCGCGGTCGGCAACACCCGCTGACCGGGACAAGGAGAAAAGAACCATGTTGAGCCTCGCCCATTACCTCGTGCTCGGCGCGATCCTGTTTGCGATCTCGATCGTTGGGATCTTCCTGAACCGTCGCAACGTGATCATCATCTTGATGGCGATCGAGTTGATGCTGCTCGCGGTGAACACCAATTTCGTTGCGTTCTCGCACTATCTTGGCGACGCGCACGGCCAGATCTTCGTGTTCTTCGTGCTGACCGTGGCCGCGGCTGAAGCGGCGATCGGCCTCGCGATCCTGGTCACATTGTTCCGCAGCCTCGACACGATCAACGTCGAGGATCTCGACCGGCTCAAGGGTTAAAGAAAAAAGGCCCTGACTGTTATGGTAACGACACTCAATCCCAACCTGCTGCTGGCGGTCCCGCTGGCGCCCCTGGCCGGCTCACTGATCGCTGGTTTGTTCGGCAAGACCATCGGTCGCCACAATGCGCATCGCGTGACGATCCTCGGCGTGGCGATCGCCTTCGTGATCTCCGCGCTGGTGTTCGTCGACGTGCTCGATGGCGCCAGCTTCAATAGCACGATTTACGAATGGGCGACGCTGCCAAGTATCGTACCGGGACAGGGCAGCTTGACGCTCGAAATCGGTTTCCTGGTCGATTCGCTGACCGCGATGATGATGTGCGTGGTCACCTTCGTGTCGCTGATGGTGCACATCTACACGATCGGCTACATGGCGGAGGACCCGGGCTACCAGCGCTTTTTCTCGTACATCTCGCTGTTCACGTTCTCGATGTTGATGCTCGTGATGAGCAACAACTTCCTGCAACTGTTTTTCGGGTGGGAAGCGGTCGGGTTGGTGTCCTACCTGCTGATCGGCTTTTGGTACACGCGTCCGACTGCGATCTACGCGAACCTGAAGGCGTTCCTCGTGAACCGCGTCGGCGATCTCGGCTTTCTGCTCGGCATCGGCCTGGTGCTCGCGTATGTCGGCTCGTTGAACTATGGCGATGTATTCGCGCATCGCGACGCGCTGACCAGCGCAGGCGTGCTGCCAGGCACGCAGTGGCAGCTGATCACGGTGACCTGCATCTGCCTGTTCATCGGCGCGATGGGCAAGTCCGCGCAGTTCCCGCTGCACGTGTGGCTGCCTGACTCGATGGAAGGCCCGACGCCGATCTCCGCGCTGATCCACGCCGCCACAATGGTGACCGCTGGCATCTTCATGGTCACGCGGATGTCGCCGCTGTTTGAATTGTCCGACGCTGCGCTGTCGTTCGTGATGGTGATCGGCGCGATTACCGCGCTGTTCATGGGTTTCCTCGGCATCGTACAGAACGATATCAAGCGGGTCGTCGCGTACTCGACGCTGTCCCAGCTCGGCTACATGACCGTGGCGCTCGGCGCCTCCGCTTACTCGGTCGCGGTATTCCACCTGATGACGCACGCGTTCTTCAAGGCACTGCTGTTCCTGGGCGCCGGTTCGGTGATCATCGGCATGCATCACGACCAGGATATGCGCAACATGGGTGGGCTGCGCAAGTACATGCCGATCACGTGGCTCACATCGCTGGTCGGCTCGCTCGCGCTGATCGGCACGCCGTTCTTCTCCGGCTTCTACTCGAAGGACTCGATCATCGAGGCGGTCAAGTTGTCGCACTTGCCGGGCTCGGGATTGGCATACTTCGCGGTGACCGCCAGTGTGTTCGTGACTGCGCTGTACTCGTTCCGGATGGTTTTCATGGTGTTCCACGGTCCGGAGCGCTTTCGCAACGTGCATCACGACGGTAATGGGCATGGCCACGGGGCGCATCATGGGCATGGCGCGCACGAGCCGCACGAGACGCCGTGGGTGGTCACGCTGCCGCTGGTGCTGCTCGCGATCCCGTCCGTCGTGATCGGTGCGATCGCGGTTGGTCCGATGATTTTCGGCGACTTCTTCTCGCACGGCGTCGTGTTCGACAAGGTTGTCTACGTCAGCGAGCATCACGACGTGCTGCGTGAGATGGCCGACGCGTTCCACGGCTGGATGCCGATGGCGTTGCATTCGGTCTCGGGCTGGCCGGTCTGGCTCGCGCTGGCCGGTGTCATCGTCGCCTGGTTCCTGTACCTGAAGCGGCCGGACATCCCGGCAGCGATTCGCCGGCGCTTCTCGGGCATTTATACGTTGCTGGACAATAAGTACTACATGGACAAGATCAACGAGGTCGTGTTCGCCAAGGGCGCGGTGGCGTTCGGCAAAGGACTCTGGAAGGAGGGCGATGTCGTCGTGATCGACGGCCTGGTCAACGGCAGCGCACGCGCGGTCGCGAAGTTTGCCGGCGTGATCCGCTTCCTGCAAACCGGTTACATCTACCACTACGCGTTCGCCATGATTATCGGCATGTTGGGGTTGCTAACCCTGTTCGTTACGCTGAGCAAATAACGCGAGGACAGGTATGCACGCTCATTTCCCCATTTTGACTTTCGCAATCTGGCTGCCGATCGCGTTCGGTATCGCTGTTCTTGCAGTCGGTTCAGACAAGACGCCGGGTGTCGCGCGCTGGACCGCGCTGATCGGCTCAGTGGTCAGCTTCATCGTCACACTGCCGTTGATCAGCGGCTTCGACGCAAGCACGTCGGCGCTGCAGTTCGTTGAAGTCGCACCATGGATCGAACGCTTCAACATCACGTACCACCTCGGCGTCGACGGGCTGTCAATGTGGTTTGTTGTGCTGACCGCGTTGATCACGGTCATCGTCGTGATCGCCGGATGGGAGGTCATCACGGACCGCGTGGCGCAGTACATGGCCGCCTTCCTGATCTTGTCAGGTCTAATGGTCGGTGTATTCTCGGCGGCCGACGGGATGCTGTTCTACGTGTTCTTCGAGGCGACACTGATCCCGATGTACCTAATCATCGGTGTCTGGGGCGGCCCGAACCGCGTGTATGCGGCGTTCAAGTTCTTCCTGTACACGCTAGCTGGCTCGCTGCTGATGCTGGTCGCATTGATTTACCTGTACACGCAGTCGCAATCGTTCGAGTTGTCAGCTTGGCATGCGCTGCCGCTCGGCATGACGCCGCAGGTGCTGTTGTTTGTCGCGTTCTTCCTCGCGTTCGCGGTGAAGGTGCCGATGTGGCCGGTGCATACGTGGTTGCCCGACGCGCACGTCGAGGCGCCAACTGGCGGCTCGGTCGTGCTGGCGGCAATCATGCTGAAGCTGGGCGCGTACGGCTTCCTGCGCTTCTCGCTGCCGATCGCGCCCGATGCGAGCCACATGCTGGCGCCGGTCGTGATCACGCTGTCGCTTGTTGCCGTGATCTATATCGGCTTCGTCGCCCTGGTGCAAGCCGACATGAAAAAGCTGGTCGCGTATTCATCGATCGCGCACATGGGCCTTGTCACGCTCGGCTTCTTTCTGTTTAGCCAGCTCGGCGTCGAAGGGGCCATCGTGCAGATGATTTCGCACGGTTTCGTGTCGGGTGCGATGTTCCTGTGCATCGGCGTGCTGTATGACCGCATGCATTCGCGCCAGATCGCCGACTACGGCGGCGTCGTCAACACAATGCCCAAGTTCGCGGCGTTCGCAATGCTGTTCTCGATGGCCAACTGCGGGTTGCCGGGCACATCTGGGTTCGTCGGCGAATTCATGGTGATCCTGTCGGCCGTGAAGTTCAATTTCTGGATTGGATTACTCGCGGCGATCACGTTGATCCTGGGCGCCGCGTATACGCTGTGGATGTTCAAGCGCGTCTATTTCGGCGCGGTCGCCAACGACCATGTCGCGAAGCTTGTCGACTTGAGCCGCCGCGAGTTCTGGATGTTGACGGTGCTGGCGTTGCTCGTGCTGTACATGGGCATCTTCCCGAAGCCGTTCACGAACGTGATGCACGAATCGGTGATTAACCTGCTCTCCCATGTCGCGCAGTCGAAGCTGCCGGCGTCGCCGCAGTAAGGGAGGATTAAAAACACTATGCAAAACGCTCCTCTCAACGCCCTGTTGCCCGACGCATTCCTGATGATTGTGACCGTCGTCGCATGGCTGAACGACATCATCGCCGGCAAGAAGGGCCGCGGCCTGACCTATATGATCGCGGTCGCGTCTGGCTTGATTGCCTCGCTCTGGTATGCGGTGATGGCGACCGATCCGCATCCGCACTACTACTTCTCGAACATGTATGTGGTCGACCCGTTCGCGAGCCTGATGAAGTCGTTCATCTCGCTCGGCTTTGCGGTGTCGCTGATCTATTCGCGCAAGTACCTCGAAGAACGTGACCTGTTCCGCGGCGACTTCTATCTGCTGGCGCTGTTCTCGCTGCTTGGACAGCTGGTGATGGTGTCGGGCAACAATTTCCTGACGCTGTACCTGGGGTTGGAACTGATGTCACTATCGTTGTACGCGATCATCGCGCTGCGTCGCGACGTGCCGCAGTCCAGCGAAGCGGCGATGAAGTACTACGTGCTTGGGGCGCTGGCGTCCGGCTTCCTGCTGTACGGCATCTCGATGATGTACGGCGCGACCGGCTCGCTCGAGCTGCATGACGTGTTCACCGCGATCGCGTCGGGCCGCATCAACTATGCGGTGCTGCTGTTCGGTGTGATCTTCATCGTTGCTGGCATCGCGTTCAAGATGGGGGCCGTACCGTTCCACATGTGGGTACCCGACGTCTATCATGGCGCGCCGACCGCGATGACGTTGCTCACTGGGGGCGGCCCGAAGGTCGCGGCCTTCGCGTGGGGGCTGCGCTTCCTGGTGATGGGGCTCATGCCGCTGGCGGTTGATTGGCAGACGATGCTGGTGATTCTGGCCGCGCTGTCGTTGATCGTGGGCAACATCACCGGTATCGTGCAACGCAATGTGAAACGGATGCTCGCTTACTCGGCGATCTCGAATATGGGCTTCGTGCTGCTCGGCCTGCTGTCCGGCGTCGTCGATGGTAAGGCGAGCGGTGCGGCGAGTGCGTACGGATCCGCGGTGTTTTACAGCATCACGTATCTGCTGACGACGCTAGGCTCGTTCGGTATCGTGATGCTGCTTGCGCGCCGCGATTTTGAGGCTGACACGCTGGACGACTTCAAAGGCTTGAACAAGCGCAGTCCAGTGTTCGCGTTCGTGATGTTGTTGATGATGTTCTCGTTGGCGGGCATCCCGCCGACGGTCGGCTTCTATGCGAAATTCGCGGTGCTCGAGGCGGCTGTGAATGCGAACCTGACGTGGCTGGCGGTGCTCGCTGTTGTCACGTCGCTGTTCGGGGCGTTCTACTATCTGCGCATCGTCAAGCTGATGTACTTTGACGAGCCAGTGGACGCGACGCCGATCACCGCCTACGGCGGCAACCGTGCACTGCTCGCGCTCAACGGTCTCGCGGTGCTGTTGCTTGGCATCGTTCCCGGACCGCTGATGTCGAGTTGCCTGCAGGCGGTGCGCCAGACGCTGTCGCTGTAACGGCGGTTTTCATAATGTCGCCCTCTGGCTGGTTTATCGTCCTGGTCGCGCTGCTCGGCGCGAACCTGCCGTTCGTCAACCAGCGGTTGCTGGCGATACTGCCGGTACCTGGCGCCGCGCCGGGCGCACGTAAAAGCGCCTGGTGGCGGATCGCCGAGTTGATCGCGCTTTACTGTGTCACGGGACTGCTTGGCTTCGCGCTCGAGGCGCGGGCTGGCAATCGCTTCGAGCAAGGCTGGCAGTTTTACGCGATCACGTTCAGCCTGTTCGTCGTGCTTGCGTTTCCCGGCTTCGTTTACCAGTATCTCGTCAAGCGGCGCGCCGCGTGAATCGGCGACTGCACAAAAAGGCGCGACATGACACGCATTCCGAAAGATGACGCTCATCTGGTCGAGACCCGTCTCGACGGCCAGACCCTATATAACGGTCATTTCCTGACGCTCAAGCGCGATATCGTACGGTTGCCGGACGGCAAGACGGCCACGCGCGAGTTTGTTGAGCATCCCGGTGCGGTGATGGTATTGCCGCTGTTCGATGACGGCCGCGTGCTGATGGAGCGCCAGTATCGTTACCCGCTTGGCCGTGTGATGGTTGAGTTTCCGGCCGGCAAGCTCGATCCGCAGGAAGGGGCGCTCGCGTGCGCTCAACGCGAGTTGCGCGAGGAAACCGGCTATCGCGCGAACGAGTTCATCTACTTGACCCGCATCCACCCGGTCATTTCGTATTCGACCGAGTTTATCGACCTGTACTTGGCGCGTGGGCTGACTGAAGGTGAGCGTGCGCTGGACGACGGTGAGTTTTTGGAAACGATTGTCGTCGAACCGGCCATATTGCACGAGTGGATTCGGCGCGGGGACATTAGCGATGTCAAGACGATCATTGGTGCGTTTTGGCTTGAGAAAATTTTGTCTGGTGTTTGGCCGGAAAATACCGCGCAGGTAGTCTGATGCCGGCGTGGCGGATCAAAGCGCCGCTGAGTTGGCCACGGAAGCACTGCCGCAGGGGGCTTGGGGTAGCATCGCCAGCGGCGCGGGAATTGATTGGAATCGTCAGGCCGCGCCCCTTTTAAAAGCCGCGTTGAGTACGGTGTTAAGACAAGCCGATCCAAGCGCTGCGCGCGCAGCGTATCGCGCCCCATTGGATAAGGTTGAATTGAGCTGCCAGCCCGTTGAGGGCCCCGACACAGACGTCTCCACGACTGTCCAGCATTTGCGGGTGACGCTCTCGGGCGTGGTGACGGTAGACGACAATATTTGCATCCGCGAGATCCTACAGCGCTGGGCATCAAGCACGACGCTTGCCGGCTACGCACTGGTCGTCGATGAAGCGGACACGCAGCTGCACTTGCTCCCGACGCCCTACCACTATATGCGCACGGACTTGAAGCGATCTCGTGCACGGCAAATCGGTATTGTGTCAGATTCGAACCGATGATATACAGCTGTTATTTGATGTATTGCTACGTCAACCTAGCGCAAAATCATTGCATTGACGAGGTGGATGATGGGAAAGAAGGCTTACAAGGTCCAGTCCGACCAACAGAGAAAGGCAGGGCGAGCGCAGGTTGTACCCGACCAAGATTCATCTGTCAGGCTGGTCAGCTGGCTGGATATCGATTCAGAGAGGCCATTCAAGGGAGTGGAAGCCATTTCGAGACGCTTGTACAATGGATCGCAAGAGATTCATACCACCAATCTTGAGATAGGCCACGATAAAAGTATTCCCAAAGACAAAAAAGAAGCCGTCTCGGAAGCCACACAGGAGCAAATGACCTATGGCTTATTGAATTTCTTGCACAAAATGCCCTATCTTAATCGCCCACCCAATTTTATCGGGCCGTCCGAGCAATCAAACAATGGCATTGAAACCATTTTGGTGCATGGCACGTTCAACGCCACTGCCGCCGAAGTAGGGTGGACCAGCCCGAATGGGAAATACGCCGATATTGTCCGGGAAAGATTTGGCGGGAAAGTGAGTGCTTTACAATGGAGTGGAAAAAATCATCGACTTGCCCGTATTGAGGCGGCGCAAACCCTTGCGAAAAAAATCGATGAAAACACACGGGCCGGTATCATCACGAATGTCATTGCCCATAGCCATGGTGGCAATGTCGCTTTTGAAGCGATTAAGCTGACACAAGGTAATATTGAGCAACTGGTCACCTTAGGCACACCCATCCGAGGTGATCATTTGCCGACGACAAAGAAGCTTAGAGAAACGGTAGAACATTATATTCATATTTCGGGTGGCAAAGATACCATTGCCCCCAAAGGTGGCCTAGATTTTGTCACGCCATTTAAAGACAATTTTTTCCAAAAAATGGGATTAAATAAGGCTAAGATAAGAAATCCGTTGGCCAATACCGAGCTTCATGTGGCGGACGCCACCCATAGCGAACTCCATTCGAAAGCCGTTTTAGGGCTGCTCACCGCGATAACCCAAGCGACACGGTTGTAAGGCTGGCCAGTGGACAGCGCAGGACGTGGCGCCTGAACCTTCTGCGCTTCGCTGGAATTTTCATTAGTTTTGGACAGGCGGCCGATCATTGCACCGCCCACAAGACCGCCCCCACTTAACTGCTGCTTTTCTCAATTTGGCTGCCCACATGCCACCTTCCGCGTTTATTGACCTCGCCTACTGACCGACTCGTACGCTTTTAGGTAGACCTCTTTATACTTGACGCTGCGCCACACGCGTTCAACGAACACGTTATCACGCCAGCTTCCTTTGCCGCCCATCGACAGTCCGAGGTCTCGGCCCAACACAGCATCGGTGAACGCGTTCGCCGTGAACTGGCTTTGCGCGGCCACCTCTCATTTCATGCTCAGGCCATTTCTACTGCCAATGTAGAGGAGGTTTCACGAAATAAATCTTCCTCTTTGGGGCGAATAAGCTGTTGGACCGTTCCATCCGCAGCGGGCAAATTCGCGCCGCGGATCAGCACAACAGGCGATCCTTCATCGGCTTGTCCCATTAGGAAAGAAGCTGCTGCGGCGAGTTCATCGGCCACTGCCACCTGGGTTGTGCGCAAGAGCTGCCCAAACAGATCCGGCTTCCCAATATAATTTTTAAGTGGGGAAAAGCCCGCTACGCCGATGGCGCATCCTGCCGTGCCATGGCGCCACACCCTGCCAAAACTATCGTTGATGATGATGTGGATATCGACGCCGCACAAGCGATGAAACTGCTTTTTTAATTCGCGTGCGCTGTGATCCGAGTCTTTCGGAAGCAGAAGCACACTGTCTTCATCACCTACATTGGAATGATCGATACCGGCATTTGCCATCACGCATCCGAGGCGGTGAGCGGTGATCAGTACACCGTCCTGCCTGTGTGCAACGATTTCTGCCGACTCAGAAAGGATAAGTTCAACGAGCCGCGGATCCTTATCGACTTTCTGCGCCAAATCGATCGCTTGCTTGCCCGGCGTGACAGAGGATAGCGCAACCCATCTTCCTTCAGATTTTGAAACAATCTTTTGTGCAAGCACTAACACGTCGCCATTTTGTAAAACGATATCGTTTTTGTGGATCGCCTCCGTAATAATCTGGCCAAGATCATCCCCTGTTTGTATTAGGGGAATGCCACCGATGGCGGACACAGTCATGCTTCTTGCTGTTCTTGTAGCGTGGCTCATCCTCTTAGCTCCGCACCTTTCCTTGAGTGGTAAAAAGATTCTCAGAAAAAATGGGCACAGTCAATAACAAGTGCACAGTCAATAACAAGTGACTAGACAATTTGCTTGCTACTATGTAAACATATTGTAAACATGTCATTGAACTATGGCAATGCAGTGCTTGTACACAAGCTAGCGACACTCACGAAGGAAGCAAACGTACCCATTCGTTGTGCAATAGGTGCCTAAGCTAGGTAATTGTTTCGATTGCTTTGAGCTCGACACAGCTAACCTGATTTTTCGGGAAGTGAAACAATATGAGATGCAATGGGATGTCTCCTGTTTCTGTCGCCCAGCGCAATACCGGAATCTGGGCGGTGGTGCCGTTGAAAGCGCCTGAGTGCGCCAAAACTCGGTTGGCTGGCGTTTTGAGTCATGCTGCGCGCCAAGCGCTGTTTTTTTCCATGGCCAGTCATGTCATTGGCACGTTGCGCGCATCGCCTCGGATTGCTTCCCTATTGGTGGTGACGCCGTCAGAAAGTACGGCGGAAATGGCCCAGGCGGCCGGTGCCGAGATCTTATGGGGACCACCGGATGAAGGTATGGCGAATGCTTGTTCGCGAGCGATGGCCCATATTGCGGCGGCAGGTGGAGAGCGTGTGATGTTTGTCCCCGGTGATTTGCCGCTGCTTGACGTGGCAGCCATCGACAGGTTGAGCCGTGCTCCGGTCGATGCGATTGGCATGGCGCCGAACCGGGACGGTCAGGGCACGAATGGACTGATTTGCCGACCTGGCGCTATTCCATTGTTTTTCAGCGGGCCCAGCTTTTCCGCTCATCAAAACGCCGCTCGGCGCGCCGGAATGGATGTTTGGATTGTCCGTTCAAGAGCGTGGGCGTTGGATGTTGATTTGCCTGCCGACCTTGAGGAATTCGAGTCTTCTATCAAAGACGTCAAGAGGAGAGTGCTATGTCAAACCTAGTAAGCAATCCTATTTATAGAATGATTCAAGAAATCGAACGCTCCGCTAAGGGCAACCAGCCAAGGCTAGATGACAAAGCTTTGGCGTATGAGCTTGAAGCGGTGCAAGATTGGCGTGAGTTGGCGGGGCTGGCATCGGCATGGCGAGACGTCGGATGGGGCAACGTCATCACTTATTCGCGCAAGGTCTTTATTCCGCTCACTCATCTTTGTCGAGATGTCTGCCACTACTGTACGTTTGCCAAAGCGCCACGAGTCATTGGCCAAGCATTTCTTACCGTGGACCAAGCGCTGGACATTGCACGGGCGGGTGCTGCAGTAGGCTGTCGTGAGGCTTTGTTTACGCTCGGTGATCGACCCGAAGTGCGTTATGCCGCTGCACGCGAAGCGCTGCAGCAACTGGGTCATGCTACGACAGCCAGCTATGTCGCTGAGGTCGCGCAACGTGTACGAGCTGAAACTGGGCTGCTGCCTCACTTTAACATGGGCGTGCTAAGTGCTGCGGAATACCAGATGCTGCGGCCCCATGCCCCTTCCTTCGGGGTGATGCTAGAGACGGCTTCTGAACGTCTTTCCGAGCGTGGTGGGCCGCATTACGGCTCTCCCGATAAACACCCGGCAGCACGGATTGAAACGCTTCGCCTGGCTGGCGAAGCGCATATACCGATCACCTCGGGCATATTGATTGGTATCGGGGAGACACGCCGTGAGCGGCTTGAATCGCTCTTTGCGCTGCGGGATTTGCATGATCGCTATGGCCATCTGCAGGAAGTCATTATTCAGAATTTTCGCGCGAAACCCGGCACCAAAATGGTCAACGCGCCTGAGCCGTCAATGGACGAATTGTGTTGGACAACCGCCGTCGCCCGGTTGGTTCTGGGTTCCGCAATGAGCATTCAGGTGCCGCCTAATCTTTTCGACGGTGACCTGACCGATTTGATTCGCGCGGGAATCAATGATTGGGGCGGTGTATCGCCAGTCACGCCTGACCACGTTAATCCAGAGGCGCCGTGGCCGCAAATTGACCGCTTAAGTGAGGTCACAGATAGGGGTGGGAAGACGTTGACCGAGCGGATAACCGTCTATCCTGCCTATATCGAGGAACGTGATCGTTGGATCGACCCGGACTTGCATGCTGATGTGCTGCGTCATTCAGATTGCAGTGGATTGGCAACAAGCGATCTATGGAAAGCAGGCTCCAAGACGATCGGGGATATCGGTTGCCTGACAGTGACTACCACGGCTTCACACGTTGACCGTGTTTGTCCGCAGACGATTGATATCGTCGATAAATGCGTGGCGGGTGATCGCCTCGAAGAAGCCGAACTTGTGCATTTGTTCAACGCACGCGGTCATGATTTTACGCACGTGACACAGACGGCGGATCGTTTGCGCAGGCAGACAAACGGCGACACGATCACTTATGTTGTCAATCGGAACATCAACTACACAAACGTCTGCCAATACCATTGCAATTTTTGCGCTTTTTCGCGCGGGCCGATACAAGAGGCCTTGCGTGAGAAGCCCTATATCGTTGACCTCGACGAAATCCGTCGCCGCGTTAAAGAAGCGTGGGATCGCGGCGCCACGGAGGTCTGCTTGCAAGGGGGCATTCATCCTGACTATACGGGACGCACTTACCTTGATATCTGCGAAGCGGCTAAAACAGAATGCCCAGACATGCACATTCACGCTTTCTCGCCCCTTGAAGTGTTGCATGGCGCAACTAGCTTGGGGAAATCAATCAGCGCTTTTTTGTCTGATTTGAAAAGTGCTGGGTTAAGTACTTTGCCTGGGACCGCAGCCGAGATCCTGGACGACGAAGTGCGCCAACAAATCTGTCCGGACAAGCTGAATACGCAAGAATGGTTGACCGTCGTGCGATCGGCACACGAGTTGGGATTGCGAACCACTTGCACGATCATGTTCGGCCATGTCGAATCGTATAAGCACTGGGCACGACATATCCTCCGGCTTGCAGAGCTGCAACGCGATACAGGCGGACTGACTGAGTTTGTTCCATTGCCCTTTGTCCATGAGGAAGCGCCATTATTCAAAAAGAAAGGCGCGCGTCAGGGGCCGACTTTACGAGAAGCCGTGTTGATGCATGCAGTCGGGCGTCTGGCGTTCCATGGCTTGATTGACAATATTCAAACGTCTTGGGTGAAAATGGGTGAGCAGGGTGCCCAGCTTTGCTTGCAGGCGGGGGCCAACGATTTGGGCGGTACCTTAATGAATGAGTCGATCAGCCGCGCAGCCGGTGCAGCTCACGGGCAGGAAATGCCACCTGCCGCCATGGAAGCACTGGCCGCTAGACTCGGGCGCAGTGCGATGCAGCGCACCCCTCTTTATCGTGGCGTCAATCCTGAGCGGCAGCAGGCTTCGTATGCGGCTCCTGCGCTGGTACCTGTGCGGTTCAATAAGGCCGGACGCTTAGTGCGTGGGCACGGCCATCAGGTCTTAAGTGAAGTGAAACAATGATTAGACCTGTATAGGTAAATTCATGGTGTGGCTTGCGTGCTGGTGTCCTCAAATCGGTATTGTGGTGGGGCTCATGCATTGCTTCACACCATGGATTTACCAAGATGCTCAACCGTCTATATCAAACTAGACAGACGCTATCCGGCCTGACAGGGTCAAAATGGTGATCTGTTTGAGTCAAAAATGTTGGGTCTTTAAGCAGAAAGGTAATGGCAAAGTATGTTGCGTTGTGCGGCGGGGTGGGGGGCGCTAAGCTAGCCTATGGTCTAGCGCATGTGCTGTCTGCTGACGAGTTGACGATCGTTGTGAACACGGGTGACGATTTTGAGCATCTTGGCTTGCTCATCTGTCCAGATCTAGACACGGTTGTCTATACGCTGGCCGATGTGGCGGATACAAAAAAAGGGTGGGGGCGTGCAAACGAGAGCTGGTCTTCGCAAGAAGCGCTAACTCATTTAGGCGGACCGGTTTGGTTCCAGCTGGGTGACAAAGACCTCGCGCTGCACCTCTATCGGCGCAGTTTGCTTGACGGTGGTGCCAGTTTGTGTGATTTAACCGCGACCATTGCGAAAGCATTCGGTGTCAAGCATTCGATCGTCCCGATGTCTAACGATTCGGTCAGAACCATCGTCGAGACAGACGAAGGCGATTTGCCTTTCCAGACGTATTTTGTTAAACGGCGATGTGAGCCACGCGTGTCGGGGTTTCGCTTTGAAGGGGCTTCGTCGGCACGATTATCGCCGTCATTTGACGCAGCGTTGAGTACGCCTGACCTGGCTGGCGTGATCTTATGTCCTTCAAATCCTTTTGTCAGCATTGGACCGATTCTGGCACTACCAGGTGTGCGTGACAGGCTGCGTGCCTGCAATGTGCCTGTTTTAGCTGTTGCACCACTTGTCGGCGGCGAAGCAGTCAAAGGCCCATTGACCAAGATGATGCATGAACTGGGCATGGATGCTTCGGTTAACGCGATTGCTTCGCTTTATGCCGATTTTCTTGATCTTTTGGTCATTGATCCGTCGGATGAATGCGATCATGACCTCCTGCGCGCGGACGGGGTGGCAGTCAATAAAGTCAAGACGCTCATGAAAACACCTGATGAGCGTATCGCACTTGCACGACACGTTCTGGCGTGCCTTGAACATCGCCGAAGCAATCGACAGGCAAGCCACGCTGCACAGTACAGCGCCGCTTGAATCCAATTGACCATGATTTTTTATAAGGTGGATTAATTATTATACAGAAATAAAATAATGATCAATGGCATGCGATACGGCAAGCGCTTGCTGAACTACTTACAAAGAATGCACTATCCATTACGCCTGCGCCGCTTTTGGGCTTTTGTTTCTCCGCTGTCATCTTCAAATCGGTGCGGTGATTGGCAAACAATCGCTGCACTATTTCCTTATTTGATGGTTTATAAAGGGCGTGTCGCATTTGCGCTCGTCTGTCTGGTTGGTTCAAAACTCGCTAATCTAGGCGTGCCAGTGGTAATGAAAGCGATTGTCGACCAATTATCGGAAATTGACCGGTTGGCAACGCAGCAGTCGTCATTTTCTTTGTTTCACGGTGTTAGTTTTCTTATTGTCGCTTATGCGGTCGTGCGCTTATCAAGCTCACTTTTTGCTGAACTGCGTGAAATTATCTTTGGGAAAGTAGCTTACAGCGCGGCACGACAAGTGGCACTCGCAGTATTTCGACATTTGCACACGCTGTCGTTGGGATTTCACCTTGAGCGGCAAACGGGGGGGCTATCACGCGATATCGAGCGAGGAACGCGTGGCGTCAAGACGCTTGTTTCATATTCGCTCTACAATATTCTGCCAATATGCGTTGAAGTCATGTTGGTACTCATTTTTTTTGCTGTTCGCTACGATATTTATTATACGATTATTACATTATCCGTGCTTGTGGCTTACATCACGTTTACCGTGATGGTGACGGAATGGCGTACGAGTTTAAGGAAGGAGATGAATGCGCTTGATTCGCGCTCCAATACGGTAATGGTCGATTCGCTTATTAATTATGAGACAGTCAAGTGCTTCGGTAACGAGCAACACGAGGTACAGCGCTATGATGAAGGCATGATGCTTTATCATAATGCGGCGATTCGATCGCAAAAGTCGCTCTCTTTCATGAATTTTGGTCAGCAGTCGATTATTGCAATCTGCATGATCGCCGTTTTATGGCGCGCGACGCAACAGGTCGTAGATAAGCAGTTGACGTTGGGCGACTTTGTGTTAATTAATACGTTTATGTTGCAGATATATATTCCACTGAGTTTTTTGGGAAATATGTATCGAACTTTGAAGCAAAGTCTGACCGATATGGAGCAGATGTTTTCGCTGCTAAAGCTCAAAAGTGAAGTTGACGATCTCGAAGTTTCAGCTCCGCTCGCTGTGCAAAGCGCTGAAGTATGCTTTGAGCATGTCAATTTTTCATATGAAACGCAACGGCAAATTTTGCGAGATGTAAGCTTTACGATTGCAGCGGGTACGACGACCGCAATTGTCGGACATAGCGGCTCAGGTAAGTCAACACTCGCACGACTGTTGCTTCGATTTTATGATGTGGATCATGGCGCTGGGCGTATTATGATCGATGGCCAAGACATTCGGACTGTGACGCAAGATTCGCTGCGCACGGCCATTGGTATTGTGCCGCAAGATACGGTGCTTTTCCGCGACACGATCTATTACAATATTGCGTACGGTCGGTTGTCTGCGTCGCCAGAAGAAGTGGTGGCGGCTGCGCGCGCCGCCCATATTCATGCTTTTATTGAAAGCTTGCCCGCTGGCTACAACACCATAGTGGGTGAGCGTGGTTTGAAATTATCTGGCGGCGAAAAGCAGCGCATCGCCATCGCTCGCACATTGCTAAAGAAGCCACCTATTCTAATTTTTGATGAAGCGACCTCAGCACTCGATTCACGCGCCGAGCGCGCGATTCAGCATGAGTTAAAAAAGCTTGCGCGTCATCGTACAACGCTGATCATTGCACATCGTCTGTCGACAATTACGCATGCGCAACAGATTCTTGTCATGGAGCAAGGCCGTATCGTGGAACGGGGCACCCATAAAGCATTGCTGAATGCAGGCGGCCTATATGCTAAAATGTGGGCATTGCAACATAAGCAGCCTGAATAAAAGTGCGTAGATAAAAGCGATGGCTTTGATCGGCGCTCACTACACTATATCCACCGCTTTACGTGGTGAGCGCCGAGCTAATTACAATGACAACGGGCACTGAAGCTCATTCTCGTCGAAATAATGCCCGAAACGATTACGCTTAGCCCAGATATAACGCTCGTTTTCTTCGCGTAATGCAATCGCGAGGTCAACGCGCTCACATACCGGAATGCCATGGCGCTGCAGTGCCTTAAATTTATCCGGATTGTTGCTCATCAGCCGTACCGACAGGATGCCGAGTTGGCGCACGATACTCGCCGCGCAGTCATACTCGCGCGCGTCGTCCGGCAAACCCAGGTCGCGATTGGCATCGACCGTGTCACGTCCTTGCTCTTGGAGTCCGTAGGCAAGAATTTTGTTGCACAGGCCAATGCCGCGTCCTTCATGGCCCCGCAAATACAATAGCGCGCCGGCGCCCTCGGATGCGATAGAGCGTAGTGCCGCGTCCAATTGTTCGCCACAATCGCAACGCAGTGATCCTAATACATCACCGGTGAGGCACTCGGAGTGCAGTCGTGTCAGCACGGATTCACGCTGGCAAACGTCGCCCATTACCAGCGCGAGATACTCATTGTTATCATTTTTTGAACGAAATGCATGGGCAACAAAATTTCCGTAACGAGTCGGCATCGTTGCTTTGCCGACATGCGTTACGCATTCGCTGCTTCTATCATGGCATTGTAGTAGCATCGGATCACCCTCGGGAGGCTGAAGTGGTACTGCTGCAATACATAAATTTTGCTATATCCGACAAAACTTGATCTTTATCCAGCATGGCTCACTTAACAAGATGCCAGATAAGCCTTCTTGCTTAAAGGTCGCTATGTAATGTCGGATGCCCTAACAGGGCAGCGCGCAATGTTGTTTTTAGGCTATGTCGTTGAGTAGGATTGCATACTTGTATGAAAATGGCAATAGAAAATTGCATAGGGTATGGCCAGTTGCGCAGGCCTGTACGATACGGGCGGCAAGTGATGGATGCGCGCGTTTCATTGTAAATCATAAAGCATTATTTGACGGCAGATTGCCGTAATTGTTGCTCTATTGTTTTTGTTGCTCTGTGGTTTCGTCCGGCGCGGTAACGCGTCGGCAGATTCAACCAGTCGTTGCAACACTTTCGAATGAGCGGTGTTATATGGGCCGATCCCAAGGTTGGGCTTCGGAGTCCACGGGATGGCCAATGATGTCTTCGCCTGGCAGATCAGGTATCAATCAGTGGGAGACGAAGCAAGCGTTCTGCAGATGGATTGCCGAAGGAATGGGAGGGGACGTCGCGGCGTTGGCGAGCGGCATGTCACAGCCGTTGGGGCCGCGATGGTTTCACAAAACCGGTTGCATGCCGCCGACCAAGTTGTCGCCACGCTCGGGTCGCTATCTGTCATTCTCAGAGCATGCAGCGACGCGTGATTGTACGCTGGTGTATCGGGCACAGTCGCGCAGCGGAAGCCGGGCGAGCGGCCAAACGCCCGAAGGCCACGAAGCTTGCCAAGGACGAACGACTACGAACATACGTGTAGATCTGATGGGCAGCAGCGGTCGCTGATTCGCAACGCAGGCCGGTTCCGGGGCCAACGTACCATGGAAGGGGCGGCGGCGATGGCGCCCTCTGGCTCGTTAATCGACCTGTATTGGGAGCGTGCTCTGCCTGAAGGGAAGCGTACGTTGAACGACGGTGAGTTTGTGGGATTGATCGCCGTCGAACCGGCCATATTGTACGAGTGGGTCCGGTGCGGCGAGGTTAGCGACGTAAAGGCGATCCTCGGCGCGTTCTGGCTGGAGCAGATTTTGTTTGACGTGGCCGGAGCTTATCGTGCCGTGCAGTCGATCTGGCACTGCGCAGCCGGCGTGGACCCGCCGCAACGAGCGGCGTGGTGGGCGGCGGGCGGGGAAGACTCGTCACGCGCAAACGCGCTAGAATGATCGGTCACGGTCCGAGCAATGTCGAGCGATCGTGCACAAATTGCGCTAAATTGGATCGTACGTTGTCATGGGCATGAAAGTTCTCGATTTAACCTGCGAGCACGCGCACCGGTTCGAAGGCTGGTTCCAGTCGGCCGAGGACTTCGAGTCGCAACTAGAGCGGCACCTTGTCGAGTGTCCGATATGCGGTTCGAGGGCGGTGCATCGCGTGCCATCGGCGCCCCGATTGAATCTGTCGGGTGCGACCGCGCCGGCGCCACGCAATGATGCGCCGGGCGCTGACGGGCAGCCGCTGAATGTGAGCGAGCTGCAGGCGCGGTGGCTGCGGATGATGCGGCAGGTGATCGAACACACGGAAGACGTCGGTGAGCAGTTCGCAGAGGAAGCGCGGCGGATCCACTATGACGAGGCGCCGGCTCGCGGCATCCGCGGGGTTACGACGTCCGACGACGCGCGGGCCCTATTGGACGAAGGCATCGACGTGACGCCGCTGCCGTTGCCAGCATTGTTGAAAGAGCCGCTCCAATGAGCTGTGCGGCGCTTCGGCGGCGCGCATCCGCGCGCAGCGAGGAGACGAGCGCATGCCGTCATCGGCGCCCACGGGCAGATGATCGATGCGGTGTGGCACGGCAGCGTAGCAGCCATGCGACGCGGGTTGTCGTGTTCGGCGAGCCGTTTTGAGCGGCCGGCACGCGCCGGGCCGTGGCCTGCTGACCCGGCCTTTTCAGCGCTGCGCGTATTGCGTGGCGCCGAATAGGACTTCGCGCGACTTGTCGTCGGTCAGCGCCTTGCGCGCGGATACCAACACTTCGACGCCCCGCTGCACCGCAGGCCGCGCATGGATGCGTTGCTGCCATGCGTTTACGTTCGGGAAGCTGTCGAGATCGATTCCCTGGTTCTTCCACGAGCGCGTCCACGGGAACGCCGCGATATCCGCGATCGTGTAGTCATCACCGGCCAAATAGAGATGCTTGCCGAGCTGTTTCTCCATCACGCCATACAGCCGCCGCGCTTCGTTTGTGTAGCGATTGATCGCATATTCGATCTGCTCCGGCGCGTAGATCCGGAAGTGGTGCGCTTGTCCGAGCATCGGGCCGAGTCCCCCCATCTGAAACATGAGCCACTGCAATGTCGCATAACGTTGGACCGGATCGGCAGGCAGGAACTTCCCGGTCTTCTCCGCGAGGTAGATCAGGATCGCACCCGATTCGAATAGCGCGATCGGCTTGCCGCCGGGACCATCGTGATCGACGATCGCCGGGATCTTGTTATTCGGGCTGATCGCCAGGAACTCGGGTTTGAACTGGTCGCCTGCGCCGATGTCGACCGCATGGACGGTGTAGGGCAGCGCCAGTTCCTCGAGCATGATATGGATCTTGTGGCCGTTCGGCGTGGCCCAGCTGTAAACATCGATCATGTCCGCTGATCGAGGCGCTTCCCCTGTGCACGGAACCGGCCCGCGCGCGCTTTCGGCGCCCCTTCCTGTAGAAAGTTGAATGTTTGCATGACCCGGCAGCGCATCGAGCGCTGTCGGCTGCAAGGTGCACGCCATTTAAGCATAGAACTGGCTAGACTGCAGCGTTACGGGCCAGGCTCACCCGTGGGACGCACCGCCCCCGTCTTTCCGATACGACGCGAGCTCTAGCGGTACGATGGACTTTATCCGGTCCGTTGGCCAGCCGCGGCGGTACGTATCGACGTGTACGCGTAGGCTAGCAGGAAGTCGTCGCGGATGCCTGCTGCGCCATGGGCCTGGATAGCCCAGTCAATCACTTGGCCGGCGACGTTGGCGCCACGACGTTGATCACGTCATCTCACTGCGAGCTCGCTTGTTGCTAACAGTGTCCATGCGGTAGGGGGTCTTCAATATTAGCCGCCGAGCCCCCTCGATCCCGCCGCGCGCTGCGCCGTGGCGGTGGCGCCGATGCGTGGCACGGATCGGGCCGCGCATCGCGCCGGAGATCATTTGTAGCGCGCTTCGCGTTTTTCCAGAAACGCGCTGATCCCTTCGAGACCATCGCGATGATGCAGCGACGCGACGAAATGGTCCCGTTCTGCGACCAGATGCTCGGCCAGCGGTTGGCTGCAGGCATCGTCGACGAGCGTCTTGGTCCGGGCCACCGCGTTGGGCGACAGCTGCGCCAGCTCCTCGGCCCAGGCGAGCGCGGTCTCCAGCGCCGCACCTGCCGTGCTGAGCCGGTTCACTACGCCCAGCGTGGCCAGGCGCGGCGCTGGCACTGGCTTGCCTTCCAGGATGATCTCAGTGGCCAGCGCGCGCGGCAGCGCTCGGGACAGAAACCATGAGCTGCCGCCATCGGGCGTGAGTCCGACGCGCGCATACGACATCACGAATTGTGCGTTGTCCGCCGCCACCAACAGGTCGCAGGCGAGCGCGAGCGAGAAACCCGCGCCGGCCGCCGCCCCTTCGACCGCGGCGATCACCGGCTTGCGCGACGCGCGGATCGCGCTGATCCACGCGCCGAGCAGGTCGGTGCTGTCGGCCTGCACCGATGGATCTTTAGCCCGGTTCTCCAGCAGCCGGTTCAGGTTGCCGCCCGCGCAGAAAAAACCGTCGGCACCGGTTAGCACGACGGCCCGGATCTCGGGGTCGCGCTCGGCTGAATCGACCGCCTCGATGCCGGCGGCGTACATATCCGGGTGTAACGCGTTGCGTGCGCCCGGATTGGATAGGGTAAGCACAAGCGTCGCATCCCGGCGGGTGGCGAGCAATTCGGCGGTCATCGGTGGGCTCCTTCATGTTGGGGGGTGTCGCCCTTAATATGCGGCAGCGACAAGCCCAGTGGCGCGTGGCGTGCCAGCCAGGGCGACGGCCGGTAGCGCGGATCGTTTAATGTGCCGACGAGTCGGGATTTAGAATAGCGCGATCGCGCGGTTTGTGGACGCGCGATCGCGCCTGCCCCAAAGCCCGATCGTTGTACAGCCAAAGGAGAAGATCATGTTGAAGCTGTATGGGTTTTCGCTGTCCAACTACCACAACAAAGTCAAATTTGTTCTGCTTGAGCACGGCATTGCATTCGAGGAAGTCTGCGTCGTGCCGATTCCGCATCAGGACCCGGCTTATGACGCGCTGTCCCCGCTGGGCAAGGTGCCGTTCATCGAGACCGAGCACGGTCCGTTGTGCGAATCCACGCCGATCGTTGAGTATTTGGCGGCGATGCACCCAGACAAGCCGATTTTGCCGGCGGACCCGTATGCGGCGGCCAAGCAGCGCGAGCTGATCACGTTCATGGAGTTGCACCTTGAGTGGGTGGCTCGCGAACTGTACCCTAAGGCGTTCTTCCATACCGATATCTCGGAGGGCACGAAACAACGGGTCCAGCGCAAGCTGCAGCGCCACCTGCCGGCGTTCAAGTAACTGACGCGGTTTGCGCCGTACATTGCCGGCGATACGTTCACGTTGGCCGACATCGCCGCGTTCGTGCATCTGCCGTTGATCGGCCAGGCGAGCCAGGCGATCTACGGCACCGACTACGTGCTCGACGCAGGTATCGACTGGAAGGCGCACGTGAAACAGGTCGGCATTCGGCCCGCCGCGCAAAAAGTACAGGCCGACCGCAACGCGTATATCGAAGCTCAGCGTGCTGGACAATAGCGGCGCGGGCATCGCCGCGCAGGCGCGGCCCGGACAGGGTGTGCGCCGCACGCTACAGCGCGGCGAGGCGCTCGAGCGCGCTTGCCAGCGTCGCCTCGCGCTTGGCGAAGCAAAAGCGCACGACGCCGGCGTCGTGCGCCCGATGATAGAACGCGGACACGGGAATCGCCGCAACACCGATCTCGACGGTTAACCACCTGGCAAACTCCGCTTCCGGCAGTGCCGAGATCGCCGAATAATCGACGCACTGGAAATACGTGCCTTCACATGGCAATAGCTTAAAACGCGTGCGTTCCAGGCCGGCACGAAAAAAGTCGCGCTTGGCCTGGTAGAACGCCGGCAACGTCAGATAGGGCGCTGGGTCGGCCATGTACGTGGCGACGCCTGCCTGGGTGGCCGAATTCACCGTGAACACGTTGAACTGGTGGACCTTGCGTAACTCGGCGCTCAATTCGCGCGGCGCGGCGACGTAGCCGAGCTTCCAGCCGGTCACGTGATAAGTCTTGCCGAAGCTTGATACGACGAAGCTGTGCGCCGCGAGTTCCGGATAGCGCGCAACGCTCTCGTGGCGGGCGCCGTCAAACACCATATGCTCATAGACCTCGTCGGACAGCACCAGGATGTCCGTGCCACGCACGATGTCCTGCAGCGCCCGCATGTCGCTGTCGCACCAGACCGTGCCGGTAGGGTTGTGGGGCGTGTTCACGATGATCAGTCGTGTCTTCGGCGTGATTGCCGCGGCAAGCTGGTCGAATGCAATTCGATAATCGGGTGCGTTCAGCGTCACGAACACGGGTGTGCCACCGGCCAACTCAATCGCGGGCAAGTAGCTGTCGTAGCAAGGCTCAATCACGATCACCTCGTCGCCCGGCTGCACGCAGCACAGCACGGCAGTGAACAACGCCTGCGTCGCGCCCGCAGTGATCGTGATTTCGCTGGCCGCGTCGTAGCGATGTCCGTACAGCTGTTCGATCTTCGCGGCGATCGCGGCGCGCAGCGACGCAAGGCCGGCCATCGGCGGATACTGGTTGAAGCCGTCGCGCATCGCTTGCGCGACCGCGTCGATGATCCGTGGATCGCAGTCGAAATCCGGAAACCCCTGACCCAGGTTGACGGCACCGGCCTCGGACGCGAGCGCGCTCATCACCGTGAAGATCGTGGTGCCGACTTGCGGCAGCCGCGACGGGAAGGCAGGCACGCGGGGCGACGTATCGGGCGGGCGATGCGAGGCGTTCATGGCATAAACGTCGTGTCGATAGGGAGAGCCGTCCGACCGGATGATCGACTCCAGCGGGCCTATTGTACGGTAGGCTCGTGCGTTGCGTCGTCTGCCGCCGACTGGGCAAGGCCTGCGGCCGCGACGAACTGGGCCGGCTGCACAATGCGCAAGTCGAACTCGCGCGCCATCCGGCGCGCCATCTTCAACAGCGCCTTGTCCTTGGTGACCAGCCACTGTGCAGCTGCGTCATGTGCCAATTCAAGGAACTTCTGGTCGTCGCGGTCGCGGCACAGCGGCAGCGCGCGCGGTGCGGCACCGGCTGCGTGCGCACTTGCACTCGCATTCGCGCCTGCTTCCGGCACAGACATTGCGGCGCCACCCTTCGTGCGCAGCGCCGGTGCCACGCGCGCGCATAGTCGGGCGAGCCGCGCGAGTGCCGCCGGCTTATCGATCGCGTAGCGCACGAACTGCGGGTAGTCGAGCACACGTTGCAGCTCGTTGGCGCAGCGCTCGTCCTGCACGGCGTCAAGGCCACCGTCCTGCAGCGCTGTTGCAATCGGGCGGGTCGCGGGATCGTCGAATACCAGGATGTCGATCCACACGTTCGTGTCGAGCACCACGCGTGGACGGGCGAAGGCAGCCGCAGTGGCGCTCGATGGTGCGACAGGGTAGGCCGGCAGCGGCGGGGCGGAACGGGAGGGCGTCATTGTCGATACAATGGCAACGCTTGCGGCCAATCACGCCGCGCGATGCCTTTTTTCAGTCAGTCTTCCATGATAATCGTTTTGTCGCCCGCCAAGTCACTGGACTATGACACCCCGCCCCATGTACACAAGCATACGCTACCGGCATTCCTTGACGACTCGGCCGAGTTGATCACGCAGTTGCGCACGTTCTCGCCGCAGCAGATCGGCACATTGATGCGTCTTTCCGATCCGCTCGCGCGGTTGAACTATACGCGGTACGGCGACTGGTCTGCCGCGCGGTTCGCGCCACCGCATGCTAAGCAGGCGATGCTCGCGTTCAATGGCGATGTCTACGACGGGTTCGACGCGCGGTCCTTGTCTGCCGCCGATCTGGATTATGCGCAACGCCATATACGCGTGCTCTCCGGCTTATATGGGGTGCTGCGTCCGCTTGATCTGATGCTGCCGTACCGGCTCGAAATGGGCACGCGGCTTGCCAACCCGCGCGGCAAGGACCTGTACGCATTCTGGGGCGATAAGATTACCGCCGCGCTGAGCGCGCAGCTCAAGCGTGCAGGTGGCGCGCGGGTATTGATCAATTGCGCGTCGGACGAGTATTTCCGTTCGGTCAGGCCGCGCCAGCTTGATGCACCGGTGATCACACCGGTGTTTGAGGACTGGAAAAACGGTCGATACACAATCATTAGCTTCTATGCCAAGCGTGCGCGCGGCGCGTTCGCCCGCTTTGCAGTCGTGAATCGGATCGACGAACCGGCCGGGCTCGTCGCGTTCGATGCCGATGGCTATCGGTTCGATGCGAAGGCGTCGAACGATTCGACCTATGTATTTCGTCGCAAGCAGGCCAACTGACTTGATTCGTTGTGGACCCGACCCATGAGCATTCACATCAGTAGTCAATTCGATTCAGGGGCAATCGATGTCGTATCGTGCGAGCGCGCGGACGACATTCGATTGCGGCTGCGCGCCGACACCCAAGCGACGTTTGCGCAGTGGTTCTATTTCTCGCTGAGCGGTGCGAAAGACGTGGACTGCACGATCACGTTCGAGAACGCGTCGCACAGTGCTTTTCCGGATGGATGGCACGGTTATCAGGCTGCCGCAAGTCATGATGGCATCGACTGGTTCCGGGTGCCCACCACGTACGATGGTCAAGTGCTGCGCATCTGCCATCGGCCGGCGCGCGACCGGGTCTATTACGCGTATTTCGAGCCGTATCCGTATGCGCGACATGCGCAGTTGGTCGATACGCTGGCCCAGCAGCCCGGTGTGCGCTTAACCGAACTGACCCGTACCGTGCAGGCACGTGCGCTGGATCTGCTGACCGTTGGCGAACCGGCGCCGCACAAGCGCAATATCTGGATCATCGCAAGGCAGCATCCGGGCGAGACGATGGCGCAGTGGTTCGTCGAGGGGCTGCTTAGGCGCTTGTGTGGCCTTGGCGATTGGCGGGGCGACCCGCTGGGCCGCATCGTGCTCGAACGCGCGGTCTTTCACGTGGTACCCAACATGAACCCGGATGGCAGCGCGCTGGGTAACTTGCGCACCAACGCCGCTGGCGCGAACCTGAACCGGGAATGGCTGCAGCCGGACCCGCGCCGCAGCCCCGAAGTGCTGGCCGTACGCGACGCCATCCATGCGAGCGGTTGCGACATGTTCTTCGATATCCATGGCGATGAAGCGCTACCCTACGTCTTCGTTGCCGGCTCGGAAATGCTGCCCGACTTCTCCGACGCGCAACGCCGTGTGCACGACGAATTCATCCGCCATTTCAAGCGCGCCAGCGCGCACTTCCAGGATGAGCACGGATACAAGCCCGGGCGTTACCAGCAGGATGCGCTCAAGCTCGCCTCCAAGTATGTCGGCCACACGTTCAAGTGCCTATCGCTCACGCTTGAAATGCCGTTCAAGGACGATGCGAACCTGCCCGACTCGCACGTCGGCTGGAACGGCGCGCGCAGTGCGTCGCTGGGCGCGGCGATGCTACAGGCCATCAGCTGGCAACTCGACGCGGTGTGACGCGCCGCGGCCATCGTGCGCGCAGCACGCGTCACATCCGGGCGCGTGCACGGCGGGCTCAGCGCCGCCGGCCTTTCTTGCCAGTGCCTTTGCCCGCCGCCTTCGCTGGGCTCTTGCGGCCTGAGCCGCGCAGTGCCTTTTTGGCCTTACCGGCTTGGCGGCTTGGCGTGGCGCGCTTGAACGGCGCGACCGGATCGTTCCAACTAAAGGCAAGCATTTTCGCGTCGACATACCCGCAGCGGAATTTAAGCGCGTCGGGCATCGTCGAACCATCCTTACGCACGCCGACCCCTTCGACGGTGACGACCGAGTCGACCTTGACCCGCTGCTTGCCCCGGTCGAACGAGCCATGCCATGGCTTGACCTCGGCGTGCGCGGGATCGAACGAACTGTGTGGAAACTCGACATGGTCGAACGCGCTCGACGTGCCAACGATAAAGTCGCCGTGCGCTGCGCAGTCCGCGACCAGCGGATTGGCGCTCATTTGCGTGATGAATTGATAGACTAGCTCGTTGTGGTGTTCGACTTGATCGGCGCGGGCCATCGTGGGAATGGCGATCGCCATGGCCGCCAGCGCGCATGAGGCCATGGCGCCGATCAGTCGCTGTATCGGGCGCGACGTAGAGTTACGATCCATCTAATCCTGGTTGCTAGGTGCCGTGAAAAAGCCGCGGTCGATGTGAGCGGACGTGCGGCCAGTGGATTCGCACGCGGTGTCACAGGTCCGGACTTGGATACGCTCAGAGGCCCGCGGTTGGGCTGGAACGCCATCTTAACGCAAAACGGAAAGTGTACCGTCGTGGCCGAACGGCATAGCGCGCGGCCACCGTCGCATGCGATATAGCGGACCGACAGGTCGCTGGTCACGCGCGCGGGCCCCGGTCCACGTGGCTGCGATTGAACCGATAGCGGCGCACATCGTACGTGGTGACCCACGCCGGGCGATAGACGGCAAACAGCGCGGTCAGCATGCCGCAGAACCACGCTTCGGCAGAGGCAAGCACGCCGACGGCCATCCCGTAGCTGGGCGGGATCACAGCCGTATTGCCGTGGGCAAGCATCAGTTGCAGGCCCAGTGCGCCGGCACAGGCGGCGCCTAGCGCCAGCGCGGCGGTCACGAAGCCGTGACCGAAGATGAACACCAACAAGTTTCGGGGTAACCATGCGGCAATGGCTCGCTGTAGCAGCGTCGAGACGAAGACCGGCGCCGCCCCAAATAGGATAAAGGTCAGGCCCACGCCATCCCACGGTGTGCCGAGGACCGCCGCCACGAGCGTGCATATCGCCGCCATCGACACCAGCGCGAGTGACCAGTCGAACAGCGTGACCATCAGTGTCGCGCCAAGCAGATGCATTACCGGGCCATCGTTTAGCCATGCATTCATGGCCCACATGACCGCGATGGCCACGGTCATGCCGAGCCACAGATGCTGGAGCGTGTCGTCGTGCAACCGCGCGAAAGACTGCTTTCGTGCCGCGAGCGCAAGCAGGGCCACAGCGGCAAGGTTGCCGCCTATCGCCAACCACAATGGTAACGACGTATAGAGGAATCCCATACCAGACATATTACTCGCTGCGCGGCTCCCGATGGAAGCAGATCGCACGCCCGCACGCGACGTTGCAATTCAGCGACGCTTGCGCGGAATCACCTTGTAGGGCACGTCGTCCGGCTCCGCGGCTTGCAGTACCGTATGGTCGTGCCCATTGGCTGCGTCGCGCCGCCGGTACTCGCGGGTGGCCGCGCGCAGCGGCGTCGGCCCGGCCTCGCCGTAGACCGGCTGCCGCGCCTGCTGGGTCGCATCACGCAGCACTTCCAGCGCGCCAGTCTGCCAGCCGTTGTAGATTGCCACCGCGGCCGCGCGGTTGGTCGCGCCGAGCTTCTCGAAGATCGCGCCGAGATGGATCTTGACCGTTCCTTCGCTGATGCCCAGCGCGCGTGCGATGCTTTTATTGGTCGCGCCCATGTGCACAAGTCGCAGGATTTGCTCCTGGCGCGGCGACAGTAGGCCAGACGACGCACTTTGGCGTCGGCAGGCTGCTCGGTTCAGCGAGCTGTCCTCGTACGTATTGATTGGGACAACGGTGGGCGTGTGCAGATTCAGCCCACTGGGCGGCACGTAGTGGCCGCCGAGCAGCACGATCTCGAACGCGCGAACGATCAGACGCGGATTGAGGCGCCGCGGCACGACGCCGAGCACGCCAGCGTCGACCAGCGATCGGACCCGCGTCGGGCTGTCATCATCGACCAACGCCGCGATCGGCAGGTTGGGATAATGGCGCCGGAGATCAAAGATATCCTGCACATTCATCCCGTCTTGCCAGTCGATGACGAGCATGTCCGGGCAGGCATGTTGCAGTATGCGCTGCGCTTGTCGCCAGTCACGCGCATCGTAGAATGATGCATGTCGATTGATCTGGCGCAGCAATGTTTTCAGCCCTTCGCGCCTCTCGGCTTGCTCATTCAGCAAGCAGACTTTCATGACCACTTCTCCCTGACTGAGTCCACACAACCGCACCGCCGCGTTGGCCAGCGCGGCGGGCGTCAGAGATCAATGATGGCAAGAACAGCAGTGGGCCGGCATTAGCCAAAAGGCCAGTCGGGCCGCGTCGCGATGGCGCTTCGGCCGATAACGCGACGCACGTGGCGGGCGGGAGAAGCGCGGGTTTCAGTGAAAGTGAGGTTGCGCTGGTTCGGCATCCTCAGGCATCTCGGCATGCACGATTTCGCCGAGTGGGTCGGCATACAGTGGTACGCCACAATCGTCGCAGTACTCCGGTTCGAATCGTGCCGCGTGACGGCGGATATCGGTGACACCGATTTGCTTGAGCAATCCGATGACATCATCAAGCATGCCGCCGGCCGGGTCCTCATCGGGCGGCACGTCGTCATCCGGGCCGAGATCGCCGTTTTCGCGGCCGTACAACGGCCATACCACGCCGTAGATCACGTCGTTGCTGCCGCGCCGGGTGAAAGCGATCCGATATTCGTCTACGTGCCGTTCGCCAAACCCAGCGACAACCGCACGCAGTTCATCCGGTTTGGCGCCGATCGTGTCGCCCAGATACCTGACTGCGGTGCGCACGGTATGCGGGCGGATTTGTTCGTCCGCGTCGCGGCAGGCCGAGTAATAGGCGTCCGGCAGCAAGCAGTCGAATTCGCAGCCGGGCAGCACGCCCAACAGGTTCATGCCGCCTTGCGCACGCCATTGTTCCAGGCATTGCCCGCGCTCGACGCGTGCACCGTTCTCCTCCTCCTGCCAGCGAAACAGTGGCTCGCCGGCCGGCACGGCGACCACGGACAGCAGGAAGCGAGGATCAGCGAGGATCGGCGATGTTTCTGGAAGATCGCCGAGATTCAGCTTGGCCGTGCCGCCGCTCAGCGCCGCTTGGCTAAGTTGCTGCGCGAGCCGGAAGGTCTCGACGTGATGGCGCGGTAACTGATCGATGCTGTACAGGTACGGCGCCAACGCGACGCGCGCCCGTGCCGCGAAGATGTGCGCTTGCAACTGCGCGCGCAGCGCATCGACGACGTCGCCTTTCAGCGGGCCGGATGGGATCATGTAGCGTGTCCATGCGAGCACCGGTGCCGCGATCAGCAGCACGTCGTACGGTTGACCGTCGTGCTCGATGCGGAACGATTCGCTATGGGTCTCGGCCATGTCGGCGAGGGCGCCATAGGCGTCCGCATGGTTTTGCTGCAAATGGTCTAGCGCGGCATCCAGTGTCGTCTGGTTGCCATTGCGGATCACTTTTTCGATGAGCGCATCGAGCTTTGCTTCCCAGAAGCGGTCTTCGATGCGGCTGCCGGACGCGAAAAGCGCGAGTGACAGACCGACCAGCTTGTCGGCGTCAGGTGGGAGACGTTTAGCGATACGCGAGCGCATGATGTGCCAATTCAGGTGCAAAGAACCTTACATTTTAGTCCGGATCGGGGCTGACGGTACATTTTCCGTCGTCCATGGAGGGGGGCTTTCGTGCAATGGCGCGTTCGCTGCCGCAGCAGGACTGCGTCGTGTCGAAGTTGCGATGCGCTTGCGTGATACACGCGTCTCACGGGCACGCTGCCACGGGTTTCGGTCGCAAGGAAGGCCAAACAAGCACGGAAGACATCAGAGACGACGGTCTCACGTGCGCTGCGACGCCGCGTCTTAGCGCAAGCCGCCGGCGGCCAGTCCGCGCCCGGCTGGGCGGCGTTGCGCGGCGCAGCACTGCGGCCACGGCGGATCCAGGACTGCACCGATGTACTGACTTTTACGGGCCCGTTGCATTGCCACATCGTGCCGCCCGTGGACGAGCCTGCCGCAGGTCCGCCGGCTGGCACTGTTCCTGCATTGGCATACCAGCGCGCAACTCATGACCGTCGTGCAAGTAGCGGCCGCCGCGCAAGCATGCAGGTATAGCGTACGCGGTGAGCCAAGCCCCCGGCATGCAGGCATAAAGCACATATAGCACGCAGACACGCTGGCACGCGTGGTGCCTGGCTGGCCCATGCGTTGATTGGGTGTCGAACAACTAGGATGGAGGCACAATCATGAACGATACAACTTCCGTACAGCAACCCAGCATGAAAGCTGCCGTTTGGCGCGGCCGCAAGGACATTCGCGTCGAGCAGGTGCGGGTTCCCGACGCCCCTCCGCCAGGGTGGGTCAAGATCCGGGTGCACTGGTGCGGTATCTGCGGCTCCGACCTACATGAATATGTAGCGGGACCCGTGTTCATTCCGGTCGAGCGTCCTCACCCGCTGACTGGACTGAAGGGCCAGTGCATTCTCGGGCATGAATTCAGTGGCGAGATCGCCGACATCGGCGCTGGCGTAAGCGGTTTGCGCGTCGGCGAGCGGGTCACGGCGGATGCATGCCAGCACTGCGGCACGTGCTACTACTGCAAGCATGGCCTGTATAACATGTGCGAAAACCTAGCGTTCACCGGCCTGATGAACAACGGGGCGTTCGCCGAGTACGTGAATGTGCCGGCGGAGTTGCTCTACAAACTGCCGGATAATTTTCCGACCGAGGCTGGTGCGCTGATTGAGCCGCTCGCCGTTGGGCTGCACGCGGTGAAGAAGGCTGGCAGCATCGTCGGGCAGACCGTGGTGGTGGTGGGCGGCGGTACCATCGGGTTGTGCACGATCATGTCCGCCAAGGCCGCCGGCGCTGGCCGTATCATCGCGCTCGAAATGTCCGCTGCGCGCAAGAAGAAGGCGCTGGAGATCGGCGCCACGACGGTGATCGACCCGACTCAGGGTGACGCGATTGAACAGGTGCGCGCGTTGACCGGTGGTTATGGCGCGGACGTGTCATTCGAGTGCATCGGCCATCGCACCACGGCCAAGCTGGCGATCGACGTGATCCGCAAGGCCGGCAAGTGCGTGATGGTCGGTATCTTTGAGGAGCCGAGCGAGTTCAATTTCTTTGAGCTCGTCTCGACCGAGAAGGAAGTCATCGGCTCGCTAGCCTACAACGGTGAATTCGCCGATGTGATCCGCTATGTTGCGGATGGGCGCATCGACGTGCAGCCGCTGATTACCGGTCGCATCGCGCTGTCTGACATCGTGAGCAAAGGATTCGAGGAGTTGGTCCACAATAAGGACGCGAACGTCAAGATCATCGTGTCGCCAGTCGCCGCCTGACGCGCGCGAAGTCAAAAAAGCCCGACGCCGTTGAACTACACCCCAAAAGTTGGACGCCGATCCAACCTTTGGGGTGCAGTGGCGTCGGACTTTTCCATTGCCGCACCGGTACAGCAGGTCCGGTGCGGCGTCTGCAACGGCGTGCGTTATGCGGCCAGCAACTGGCGCAGCACGAACGGCAGAATCCCGCCGTGCTTGTAGTAGTCGACCTCGATCGGCGTGTCGATGCGCAGCAGCACCGGCACCTTCTTCACACCGTTTTTGCCGCGGATGACCAGCGTGACTTCCTGTTGCGGTTTGAACTCATCCGTGAGGCCCTCAATGTCGTAACTTTCCTCGCCGGTGATGCCGAGCGACTGCACGCTGTCCTCATTGATGAACTGCAGCGGCAGCACGCCCATGCCCACCAGGTTCGAGCGGTGGATGCGCTCAAAGCTGCGCGCCACGACCGCCTTCACGCCGAGCAGGTACGTGCCCTTGGCCGCCCAGTCACGCGACGAGCCGGTGCCGTACTCTTCGCCGGCGAATACAATGGTCGGCGTGCCTTCGGCGATGTACTTCATCGCGGCATCATAGATTGACGTCTGTTCGCCGCTCGGCTGGTGAATGGTCAAGCCACCTTCCACCCGTGAGCCGTCCGGCTTGGCTGGAATCATCAAGTTTTTGATCCGCACATTGGCGAACGTGCCGCGCATCATCACGTCGTGGTTGCCGCGCCGCGAGCCGTAGCTGTTAAAGTCAGCCTTCTGCACGCCGTTCTCCTTCAGCCAGCGGCCGGCCGGCGAGTCTTCCTTGATCGATCCGGCCGGACTGATGTGGTCGGTCGTCACCGAGTCGCCGAAGATGCCCAGTGCCCGGGCGTTCTTGACCGGCGTGATCGATTGGGCCGGCTGCATCGAGAAGTGCTCGCCGAAGAATGGCGGCTCGGCGATATAGGTGGACTGCGGCCAGTCGTAAACCTGGCCTTCGGCGCCCTCGATCTGACTCCACAAGTCGCCTTTCTTGGTCAACTGCGAGTAGTTCTGCTTGAACTTCTTTGCGTCCAACGCGTACTTGAGCAGCTGGTTGACTTCATCGCTGGACGGCCAGATGTCGCCCAGGTAGATGTCGCGGCCGCCCTTGCCCTTGCCGACCGGCTCGGTCATCAGATCGCGTGTGATCGTGCCCGCGATCGCGTACGCGACTACCAGCGGTGGCGAGGCGAGGAAGTTCGCGCGGATGTTCGGGTGGATCCGTGCTTCGAAGTTACGGTTGCCCGATAGCACCGCGGCGGCGACCACGTCATGCTTGACGATTGCATCGTTGAGCGGCGGGGTCAAGTCACCGGCGTTGCCGATACAAGTCGTGCAGCCATACGCCGCGACCGTGAAGCCGAGCTTCTCCAGGTAGGGCAGCAGGCCGGTGGCTCTCAGGTATTCCGTGACGATCCGCGATCCCGGCGCGAGTGACGTCTTGATGTGCGGGGCCACTGTGAGGCCCGCGTCAACGGCCTTCTTCGCGAGCAGGCCGGCGGCGATCAGCACGCTCGGGTTCGATGTGTTTGTGCACGAGGTGATCGCGGCGATCAGCACGTCGCCGTTCTTTAACTCAACGCCATCGGTGGTCTTGTATATTTTGCTTAGGTCGCCGGCCTGCTTCGCGAAGCCGTTTTGCGCGACCGGCAGCGAGAACAGGTCGGCGAACGTGCTCTTCACGTTGCCGATCTCGATCCGGTCCTGCGGGCGCTTCGGACCGGCAAGCGACGGCGCGACCGTACTCAGGTCTAACGTCAGCGTCTTCGTGTAGTCGATTTGGCCGGCGCCCGGGATGCCATACAGACCTTGCGCCTTGAAGTAGTTCTCGAACGCGGCAATTTCTTCGTTCGTGCGGCCCGTGCCCTTGAAGTAGTCGATCGTCTTGTCGTCAACCGGGAAGAAGCCCATCGTCGCGCCATATTCCGGCGCCATGTTACCGATCGTGGCGCGGTCCGGCAGCGTCAGCGACGCGGTACCTTCGCCAAAGAATTCGACGAACTTGCCGACCACCTTCTCCTTGCGCAGCATCTCGGTGATCGTCAACACCAGGTCCGTCGCGGTGACGCCTTCGCGCAGCCGACCCTTGAGTTCGACGCCGACCACGTCAGGCGTCAGGAAATACACTGGCTGGCCGAGCATGCCCGCCTCAGCCTCGATGCCACCGACGCCCCAGCCGACCACGCCGATGCCGTTGATCATCGTCGTATGGCTGTCGGTGCCCACCAGCGTGTCGGGGTAATAAACCGTGTCGCCGTCCACGCTCTTCTTGTGCATGCCACGCGCCAGGTATTCCAGGTTCACCTGGTGCACGATGCCCACGCCCGGTGGCACGACCTTGAACGTATCGAATGCCTGCATCCCCCATTTCATGAACTGGTAGCGCTCTTTATTGCGCTCGAACTCCAGCTTCATGTTCAAGTCCAGCGCATCCTTCTGCCGGAAGTAGTCGATCTGTACCGAATGGTCCACGACCAGGTCGACCGGCACTAACGGCTCGATGCGCTTCGGATTCTTGCCGGCGCGCTGCGCGACGCCGCGCATTGCCGCGATGTCGGCCAGCAGCGGCACGCCGGTAAAGTCCTGCAACACGACGCGCGACACGACAAACGGGATCTCGTCGGTGCGTGCGGCGTTGGGCTGCCACTTCGCCAACTGCTCGACGTGCTCGTCACTGATCTTCTTGCCATCGTAATTGCGCAGCACGGATTCGAGCACGATACGAATCGACACGGGCAGGCGGTCGATCTTGATACCGAGGGCCTTGCCGAGCTGCGGCAACGAGTAGTACTTACCCTTGCCTGAGCCGCTGTCGAATTCCTTGAGCGTTTTGTGGAGATTGTGGGCCATGGTGTTTCCCTTGGGTTGATACGCGTGGGTTCAGTCAAATCACGTACAAATCGACATGCTCGTTGGCGGGCGTCGCCTCGAGGCGGGCCGGGTCCAACGAGACGTCGACAATGGCGTTGCGCTGCTTGTCGGCGAAGCGCCGCGTAAGATTCGCGCGGAACTTGTCGAGCAGGCAGTAGCGCGCCGTTTCCAGCGCGAGCGCGCTGTTGACGCGGTCGTGCTGCACGTAGTCGACGATGTTGACCCGCACGGAATCCGATTCAGGTCGCACGTTCGAGATCGGCGCAGACATGGGGCGCTCTAGTGTACTGCCCGGCGTGGCTCAGTGACCTTGTAGCAGGCCCGGACGCTGCTTGAGCGCCTCGGTTTGGATCGGCGCCGGCGCGCCGGCGACCATTTCGGGCGTCTTGCATTCGTCGGCCAGTCGAGCGCTGTTCTTGTCAGAAAACAGCATCGCCTTGGCCGGGATCACGATCAGATCCAACCCCGTCGCCGCGTCGTGGAAGCGATCGGCGCCAGTGGTCGTCTGCTCGCGCGGCAGTTTGTAATTCTTGCCTGCCCAATGCACGGTGACAACCTGGTCGCGTTTCATATCGCCACTCAGGAAAAACTGGCTGTTTTCCGCGCAACGCCATTTCGTCGCACCTTCCGGCACCGGATCGGCTATCGTTTTCGCGGCGGCCTTCTTGGTGACGCGCTTCTTAAACAGTCGATGGCTCGGCTCGGGTTTCTTTGTGCCGGATTGGGCGGACGCGGAACTCGCACCGGTTGCGGCAGCCGTCGCGGCGCACGCATCGGCAGTCACGAACAGCGTGGCGGAGAGCACGCCGATGGCGGCAGCGATAGCGAGTGTCTTCATCTGTATCAATACCTTGAAAAGGGGCGTGCACCGGACGCGCGGGCGGCGCGTGTTGTTGGGCGGACGCTATTCTCGCCTATTTAACAATGAAACTGATATGGGGTTTGTCGTTGCGGCGCGATTCGCCGCGGCGGCGTTCGACTCGGTGTTCCCAGCAGGCGTGAACCAGGCGGCGACGTCGCGCGCAAGTGGCCGACCGGCCGCTTGCGCACGGCGTAGCACGCACCAGTAGTAGCGGTAGCTCGCACGATCGTGCAGCGTGTCGCGGTGGCGAATGGGTCCCCATTGCGCGTGCTGTGCGGCAAGCAGGATGTCGGTGGCAAGCGCCAATTCGTCGTCGCGCGGGGCGAAGGCGGCGACGATCGGCGCGATTTGCGCCGGATGGATGCTCCACATCCGTGTGTAGCCGAACTCGTCGCGGGCCCGCGCGGCATCGTGCGCGACGCGTTGCGCGTCGCGCACGTCGGTCGTCACATTGTGCGACGGCACCTTGCCGTGCGCATGGCAGGCCGCGGCGATCTCGAGCTTGGCGCGGCGCACCAGCGGATGGTCGAATTGCCCCGGCGAGCGCATTGCGGCGTCAGGAATCGCGCCGTGATGAGCGGAGACGAAATCCATCAGGCCGAACGACAGCGATTGCACGGCTGGCAGCGCGGCCAGCGAAAATACCGAATCGAGCGCGGCATGCGTCTCGATGAGCAAATGAACCGGGATGGGGGCGTGCAGACCCGCCTCGCGGCGCACCGCGTCAATGAAGGCGCACTGCTCGGCCGCCTCGTGTAGCCCACGCACCTTCGGCAACATGATGTAGGCGGGCGGGCGCCGTGGCGCATGCAGCACGATGCGCACGTCGTCGCGCCAATGCGGATGATCGTACGCGTGGATGCGCACGCCGACGCGACCAAAGCGGTTGTCTTCGCCGTGCAGTAGCGAGGCGACCCGCGCCGCGTGCTCGGCTTCGCGCCCGACCTGTGCGCCGTCCTCGCAATCGAGCGTGATGTCGAACACCGGCCCGAGCTGCTGCTGCAGCTCGAGCGACTTGCGCATCAGCTTCTCGCTGCCCGCGTAGTGATCGCACGCGGGCAGCAGCGCAGGCGGCGCTTCGTCGTCGAACAGGACATCGGCAGGCGTCAACGCATGCATCGTCGGCGTGAAGCGCGTGCCGGGCTCAGCCAAGCAGGTGTTGTACGCCGTCACGCTCCTCGAGCAACTCGTTGAGCGTGGCGTCCATCTTCTCACGCGAGAAGGCATCGATCTCCAGACCCTCGACGCGCTTGTACTCGCCGTTCTCGGTGATCACCGGCACGCCATAGATGATGTCTTCCGGGATGCCGTACGAGCCGTCGGACGGCACGCCCATCGTGACCCACTTGCCGTTGGAGCCGAGCACCCAGTCGTGCACGTGATCGATTGCCGCATTAGCCGCAGACGCGGCCGACGACAGCCCGCGAGCCTCGATGATCGCCGCGCCACGCTTGGCCACCGTCGGGATGAACACGTTGCGGTTCCATTCGTCGTCGTTGATCAGTTGGGTCAGTGACTGGCCCTGGGCCGTCGCAAAGCGGAAATCCGGATACATCGTCGGCGAGTGGTTGCCCCATACTGCAAGTTTCTCGATCGAGGCGACCGGCTTGCCGGCCTTGGCGGCCAGTTGCGACAGCGCGCGGTTGTGGTCCAGGCGCAGCATCGAGGTGAAATTCTTCTTGGGCAGGTCCGGTGCCGACTTCATCGCAATATAGGCGTTGGTGTTGGCCGGGTTGCCGACCACCAGCACCTTCACGTCGCGGCTGGCGACCTCATTGAGCGCGCGGCCCTGCACCGTGAAGATTTCGGCGTTGGCCGACAGCAGGTCCTTGCGCTCCATGCCCTTGGAGCGGGGGCGGGCGCCGACCAGCAGCGCAATGTCGGCATCCTTGAATGCAACTTTCGGATCATCCGTGACGACCACGCCGGACAGCAGCGGGAAAGCGCAGTCCTCAAGCTCCATCACCACGCCCTTGACGGCGGCTTGCGCCTGCGGCAGGTCGAGCAGTTGCAGGATAACAGGTTGGTCCTTGCCGAGTAGGTCGCCATTGGCGATGCGAAATAGCAGCGAGTAACCAATTTGACCTGCGGCGCCGGTGACGGCAACGCGCTGAGCGGGCTTAGCCATTGATAAATCTCCAGGACGAGACGTTGAACGCAACAAAGAACGCCATTTTAAGCGCGCCGCGTGGCTCTTTGCAGCAGGCTCGGGCTGACGTTTGTCGTGCGTCGGTGAAGCGCGGTCTCGTTTAGCCGCGTGCACGAGCTACTTGCTGGAATGCGGTGCTCGCGCACGCGGCTAAACGGGGCGTGCCGGTAAATTTCGGTCGTTCCGTATTGCGATGGCGTATCGCGCTTGATCGACGCGCGATACGCCACGAAGCATTGCAACGCTGCGACGCATTGCACAGCAATGCAGTTTAGGAGCCGAAGAGGGTAAAGTCAACCGTATCTTATGTCTTATATAAGACAGATGAATAGGGCGAAAAAAGATGGACGGTGCGGCGACCTTCATGATGAAATAGCGCCATGAATTCGATCCACGCGAGCTTGGGCAATACGACGGACGGCACCGAGTGCGGCCCGGCCACGGGTGCGCCGTCGCCCATGTTTAGCCCGCTTTATCAACAGATCAAGGCGCTGATCACGCAGAGCCTGGAGTCGGGCGAGTGGAAGCCGGGCGAGATGATCCCGAGCGAGGTGGAGTTGGCCGCGCGCTATAAGGTCAGCCAGGGCACCGTGCGCAAGGCGATCGACGAGTTGGCCGCTGGCAACCTGCTTGTGCGCCGCCAGGGTAAGGGCACGTTCGTGGCGACCCACAACGAGGACCGCGTGCAGTTCCGGTTCCTGCGGCTGCTGCCCGACCAGGGCGAGTTGCAGCCGCACGAAAGCCGCCTGCTGGAGGTACGGCGCTTGCGCGCGCCGGCCGAGATCGCACGGCAGTTGGAGCTCAAGCCCGCGGACCCGGTGGTGTTGGTTAAGCGCGTGCTCGAATTCGAGGCCAAGCCGACGGTGCTCGACGAGATCTGGCTGCCCGGTGCGATGTTTCGCGGGCTCACGCTAGAGCGGCTGTCCGAGTACAAGGGGCCGCTGTATGCGATGTTCGAGACGGAGTTCTGCACGCGGATGATCCGCGCATCCGAGAAGATCCGCGCGGTGGCCGCCGACGCGGCGGTGGCCGCGCTGTTGGGCGTCGCGCCCGGTGATCCGCTGCTGTCGGTCGATCGCGTGTCGTACACGTATGGTGATCGACCGGTCGAGGTGCGGCGAGGCTGGTACGTGACGGCTGGATACTATTACCAAAACGATTTGAGCTGACGAAAAAGACGATGGCGCCGACGCGCGGCCGCCCGGTCTGGGCGCACGCCGCGTGCGTCGCGCAACGCCTACTGTTGCGCAGGTGGCAAGACAAACTTGCAACGCTGGCGCCTAGAAGCACACAGACGCAACATTGCTGCAATGCATCGCGAAAAGAAAAGGCGTTAAAATTACAGGTTGATGTCTCAACTTGGGGTCTAGCAATGGCTGAAGCCGTAAAAAAACCAAGACCGGAGTACCGGAACATCAGTATCGGCCAGATACTGACATACCGGCTACCGCTCGCGGGCCGTGTGTCCATCCTGCATCGCGTTAGCGGTGCGCTGCTGTTCCTGCTGCTGCCTTTCTCGCTGTACCTGCTTGAGCAGAGCCTGACTTCGGAGCTCAGCTTTGCGTCCCTGAAAGCCTTCTTTTCATCTCCGCTGGTCAAACTGATCGTGCTCGTGCTGTCGTGGGCGTATCTGTTCCACTTCTGCGCCGGTCTGCGCCACTTGCTGCTGGACACGCATTATGCGGTCACGAAGCAGGGCGGCAAGCAAACGTCGATCGTTGTGTTCGCGGTGTCGTCGGTGCTCACGATCGCCGTCGCGCTCAAACTGTTTGGAGTCTTTTAAATGGCAGCGAATCACCGCATTGGTTCGAAGCGCCTGGTCGTCGGCGCTCGCTATGGGCTGCGCGACTGGATCGCGCAACGCGCGAGCGCGGCGATCATGGCGATCTACACGGTCATCCTGCTCGTCTGGTTCTTCTCGGCTGGCAACTTTTCGTATGATGGCTGGGCGGCGATCTTCTCGATTCAATGGATGAAACTCGCGACGTTCGTCACGCTGCTCGCGCTCTTCTACCACGCCTGGGTCGGTATGCGCGACATCTGGATGGACTACGTGAAGCCGGTCGGCGTGCGGCTCGTGCTGCAGGTGCTGACGATTGTCTGGCTTGTCGCGTGCGCGGGCTACGCCGCACAGATTCTGTGGAGAGTTTAAAAGCATGGTTGCAATCAAAAATTCGCTGCCGCGTCGCAAGTTCGACGTAGTGATTGTCGGCGCTGGCGGCTCCGGGATGCGTGCGTCGCTGCAACTGGCGAAGGCCGGCCTGTCGGTCGCCGTGCTCTCCAAGGTGTTCCCGACCCGCTCGCACACGGTGGCCGCGCAAGGGGGCATCGGCGCATCGCTTGGCAACATGAGCGAGGACAACTGGCACTATCACTTCTATGACACGATCAAGGGCTCGGACTGGCTTGGCGACCAGGACGCGATTGAGTTCATGTGCCGCGAGGCGACGAACGCGGTCTATGAGCTTGAGCACTTCGGCATGCCGTTTGACCGCAATCCTGACGGCACGATCTATCAGCGCCCATTCGGCGGCCATACCGCGAACTATGGCGAGAAACCGGTGCAACGCGCTTGCGCGGCCGCGGACCGCACCGGCCACGCGCTGCTGCATACGTTGTACCAACAGAATGTGCAGGCCAAGACGCACTTCTTCGTCGAATGGATGGCATTGGATTTGATCCGCGACGCCGAAGGCGACGTGCTCGGCGTAACCGCGCTCGAGATGGAAACCGGTGACGTCTACATTCTCGAGGGCAAGTGTACGCTGTTCGCGACCGGTGGGGCCGGGCGCATCTTCAATGCGTCGACGAACGCGTTCATCAATACCGGCGACGGTCTCGGGATGGCCGCCCGTGCTGGCATCGCGCTGCAGGACATGGAGTTCTGGCAGTTCCACCCGACCGGCGTTGCGGGCGCCGGCGTGTTGATCACCGAAGGGGTGCGCGGCGAAGGCGGCATCCTGCGCAACGCGAACGGTGAGCGCTTCATGGAGCGCTACGCGCCGACGCTGAAGGATTTGGCGCCTCGCGATTTTGTGTCGCGCTCGATGGATCAGGAAATTAAGGAAGGGCGCGGCTGTGGTCCGAACAAGGACTACGTGCTGCTGGACCTGTCGCACATCGGCGCGGAAACGATCATGAAGCGCCTGCCGTCGATTCGCGAGATCGCGCTGAAGTTCGCGAACGTCGATGCGATCAAGGAGCCGATTCCGGTGGTGCCGACGATCCATTACCAGATGGGCGGCATCCCGACGAATATTCATGGCCAGGTCGTCGGCACGCCGAAAGGCCACAAGGAGCCGGTCAACGGCTTCTATGCGGTCGGCGAATGCTCGTGCGTATCGGTCCATGGCGCGAACCGGCTCGGCACGAACTCGTTGCTGGACCTTGTGGTGTTCGGCCGCGCGGCTGGCAACCACATCATCAAGCACGTGAAAGACGTGAAGGAGCACAAGCCGCTGCCGGCCGATGCGGCCGATTTTGCGTTGTCGCGGCTGGCCAAGCTCGATGCGTCCACGTCGGGCGAGTACACGCAGGCGGTGGCGGCGGACATCCGCAAGACGATGCAGGCGCATGCGGGTGTGTTCCGCACATCCAAGCTGCTTGCCGAAGGTGTTGTGAAGATCCGCGAAGTGTGCGCGCGCGCTGGCGACGTGCATTTGAAGGACAAGTCGAAAGTGTTCAATACGGCGCGCGTCGAGGCGCTCGAGTTGGCCAACCTGACCGAAGTCGCTCGTGCGACGATGGTGTCGGCCGAAGCGCGCAAGGAAAGCCGGGGTGCGCACGCGCAGAGCGACTATGAGCACCGCGACGATGAAAACTGGCTGCGCCATACGCTGTGGTTCAGCGAAGGCGACCGTCTGGACTACAAGCCGGTCCACATGAAGCCGTTGACGGTCGATTCGGTCCCGCCAAAGCCGCGGACCTTCTGAGCGACGCGCAGCAAGTCAAAGGAAACGAACATGGCAAAACGTATTTTTGAAATCTACCGCTACGATCCGGACAAGGACGCCGCGCCGCGCATGCAGACGTACGAGATCGAGCTCGACTCGCATGACCGGATGCTGCTCGACGCGCTGGTCAAGCTCAAGTCAATCGACGAGACGATCTCGTTTCGCCGCTCGTGCCGCGAAGGCGTGTGCGGTTCGGATGCGATGAACATCAACGGCAAGAACGGGCTGGCGTGCCTGACGAACCTGAACGATCTGCCGCACAAAATCGTGCTGCGTCCGTTGCCGGGTCTGCCGGTGGTGCGCGACCTGATTTGCGACTTCACGCAGTTCTTCAACCAGTATCACTCGATCAAGCCGTACCTGATCAACGACACGCCACCGCCGGAGAAGGAGCGGTTGCAGTCGCCCGACGAGCGTGACGAGCTCGACGGCCTGTACGAGTGCATCCTGTGTGCGAGTTGCTCGACGTCGTGCCCCAGCTTTTGGTGGAACCCGGACAAGTTCGTCGGCCCGGCAGGCTTGTTGCAAGCGTACCGATTTATCGCCGACAGCCGCGACCAGGCAACCGGCGAGCGGCTGGACAACCTGGAAGACCCGTATCGTCTGTTCCGTTGCCACACGATCATGAACTGCGTCGACGTGTGCCCGAAGGGGCTCAATCCGACAAAGGCGATCGGCAAGATCAAGGAACTGATGGTGCGCCGGGCGGTTTGAGGCTGACGTGTCATCGTCTCATCAGTCCGATCCTACTCGTCGCGCGCGGCTTCGCTGGCGCGCGCGACGCGGCCTGCTGGAAAACGATCTGATTTTTGAGCGTTTTTTCAGCCGATATGAACATGAACTCAGCGACGCGGACGTGGGTGCGCTCACGCAACTGCTGGAGTTGTCCGATAACGAACTGATGGACCTATTGCTCTCGCGCAGCGAACCCGGTGCACCCCTTGCGACACCCGACGTGGCGCGCGTACTGGGTTGGCTGCGTACGGTGTGATTCGTGCGTCATATCGCAAATTGTTTCCTATACCACGATTGAGGATGTGCCATGACCCCGTCAGACGTTAAAGCCACGCTATCGTTCAGCGACAATTCGCCGAGTGTCGAACTGCCGATCTACAAGGGCACGATGGGCCCCGATGCGATCGACATTCGCAAGCTGTACGGCCAGACCGGCAAATTCACGTATGACCCGGGGTTCATGTCCACCGCGTCGTGCAACTCCTCGATCACCTACATCGATGGCGACAAGGGCGAGTTGCTGTACCGCGGCTACCCGATCGAAGAGTTGGCGCAGAACGCGGACTTCCTCGAGACTTGTTATGTGCTGCTCAAGGGCGATTTGCCGAACCAACAGCAGAAGAAGGAATTTGTCGACACGGTGGCCAAGCACACGATGGTCCACGAGCAGATGCAGTTCTTCTTCCGAGGCTTTCGCCGCGACGCGCATCCGATGGCGATCTTGACGGCGGCGGTCGGTGCGCTGTCGGCGTTTTACCACGATTCGCTGAACATCAACGATCCGCGTCATCGTGACGTATCGGCGATCCGGATGATCGCGAAGCTGCCGACGCTCGTCGCGATGGCCTACAAGTACAGCATCGGCCAGCCATTCGTCTATCCGCGTAACGACCTGTCGTACAGCGCGAACTTCATGCGCATGATGTTCGCGAACCCGTGCGAGGAATATGAGGTCAACGACGTGCTAGTGCGCGCGCTCGACCGTATCCTGATCCTGCACGCGGATCATGAGCAAAACGCATCGACGTCGACCGTGCGGTTGGCCGGCTCGTCCGGCGCGAACCCGTTCGCGTGTATCGCCGCCGGTATCGCGTGCCTGTGGGGGCCGGCACACGGCGGCGCCAATGAGGCGGCGCTGAACATGCTCGAGGAAATCGGCTCGCCGGACAAGATTCCCGAGTTCATCAAGCAGGTTAAGGACAAAAACTCCGGCGTTAAGCTGATGGGGTTTGGCCACCGCGTGTACAAGAACTACGATCCGCGCGCGAAGCTGATGCGCGAGACATGCTACGAAGTGCTGGGCGAGCTTGGCTTGCACGACGATCCGCTGTTCAAGTTGGCGATGGAGTTGGAGAAAATCGCGCTCGAGGATGAGTATTTCGTCTCGCGCAAGCTGTATCCGAACGTGGACTTTTATTCCGGCATCGTGCAGCGCGCGCTCGGTATTCCGACGTCGATGTTCACGTGTATTTTCGCGATGGCCCGCACGGTAGGCTGGATCGCGCAATGGAGCGAGATGATCTCCGAGCCGGAGCAAAAGATCGGCCGTCCACGTCAATTGTTCATTGGCCATACGCCGCGCGAGGCCAAGCCGATCGATAAGCGGTAAGCGCGCAGCGGCGTGTTGCGGCCGTCGGTATCCGGCGGCTCGCGGCTCGCCACCGGCAGCTTGTGTCAACCGGCAGTTTGCGTGAACTAGCAGTCTACATGAGCTGGCGGTCTACATGAGTTGGCGGTCTACGTGAACTGATAGTCAACGTCGATTAGGCCGAGGACAGAGCGGGTCAGCGGTGCCGAGCAGGCGCCTCTGGCCCGCGCGCTTTTCCCGCGTCGGGATTGTTGTAGGCGGGGCCAGGGAACCGGCCGGAAGTGCGCGAGAGACCGTCCGGCCGGACGCTATTCGGCGCCTTTGCGACGGCTATCCGCCCGCAGTGGCGATGCGTGCCCAAGCTTTGATACGCGGCTTGGCTCGCTGACGAAATGCACACTGAATATTGCGCTCGGCAATCAGGCCTAATTCGTTCTCGTCGGGCATCCAATCCGTTCTCGTCGGGCATCAACCCTGGTGCGGCGCGGTACAGATCGCGCTTCGTATTGGAAGCGAGTGATCTCGAGGCTCGCGACCTGCCATTTACCGTTCCCGCCGCCGCATGCTGCTAACGCCGGTGTCGCGATGCCGGAAATCGTCAAGGCCAGTAACTTGGGGAATGTTCATCTCCAAATATTGACGCGAGAATAACGAGGCGATCGCGCAACGGGAGGAGGGGCGACTGCCATGAGTGTCCCGTATCCCTGTCCCGGTTCACGCCGCGATTGTCGTGTGTCGTCGCATCGAACCGGTATGCATGCAGTATCGGGTCCGGCAGTTTTGGTCAGTATAACGAACAAAGAGGGGAAACCCGAAATTCATCGACCGATGCCGCACGGGAAAAGCGTAGCGCGGGAGGTCCACGCTTGGTTCGCTCTGACAGGCGAGCCTTATGTCGGGACAAACGAGTTGTGCGGCGGACGCGGGGTGGCGGGTGCATCGGCCCGCGCACGGTCAGTGTACGGTCAGCGCACGGCCAGCGCTGTTCGGCGTGCCCAATGAAGCTGGCAGTATTTATCCAGGTATTGAAAATACCACCATAAACACTTGTTTTTTATGATGTTTTTTATAAAGGGGGTAGCGAATCGGCCCGTGCTGCTGGCATAATCGGTGTGTGGACCTAAGCAATATCAACCTACGGTGTCCCTTCAATACCACGGTCCCGCACTGACCCGAGACTGAATGCCATGCCCCAGACCCTGTATGACAAATTGTGGGATTCGCACGTCGTCCATACCGAGGAAGACGGCACCACGCTGCTCTATATCGATCGGCACCTGCTGCATGAGGTCACTTCGCCACAGGCATTCGAAGGCCTGAAGCTGGCGCAGCGACCGGTGTGGCGCATCAGCGCGAACCTGGCGGTGTCGGACCACAACGTGCCGACCACCGACCGCAGCCACGGCATTGCCGATCCGGTGTCCAAGCTGCAGGTTGATACGTTGGACGCCAACTGTGGCGCCTATGGCATCACGCAATTCAAGATGAACGACCAGCGGCAGGGCATCGTTCACATCATTGGACCGGAGCAGGGCGCGACGTTGCCTGGCATGACGATCGTATGCGGCGATTCTCACACGTCGACGCACGGCGCGTTCGGCGCGCTCGCGCACGGCATCGGCACGTCCGAGGTCGAGCACGTGCTGGCCACGCAGACGTTGTTGCAGAAAAAAAGCAAGAACATGCTGATCAAAGTCGATGGCGTGTTGCCGCGTGGATGCACGGCCAAGGACATCGTGCTTGCAATCATCGGGCGCATCGGCACGGCGGGCGGCACCGGCTACGCGATTGAATTCGGCGGCTCGACGATCCGTGCGCTGTCGATGGAAGCTCGCATGACCGTGTGCAACATGGCCATCGAGGCCGGCGCGCGTGCCGGGATGGTAGCGGTTGACGGCACGACAATCGACTATCTGCGCGAGCGGCCGTTCTCGCCGAAGGGCGCCGAGTTCGAGCAGGCCGCGCAATATTGGCGCACGTTTCGCTCCGATGAAGGCGCGTGTTTCGACCGCGTCGTCGAACTGGATGCCGCGCAGATCGTGCCGCAAGTGACATGGGGCACGTCGCCGGAAATGGTCACCTCGATCGACGCACAGGTGCCGGACCCGGGGCGCGAGAAGGAGCCGGTCAAGCGCGCTGCGATGGAGCGTGCGCTCCAGTACATGGCGTTGGAGCCTGATACGCCGATCCAGGCGATCAGGCTCGATAAGGTCTTTATCGGCTCCTGCACGAATGCGCGGATCGAGGATCTGCGCGCGGCCGCGCATGTGGTGCGCCAGCTCGGGCGGCGCATTGCGCCGAGCATCCGGCAGGCGCTGGTCGTGCCGGGTTCCGGGCTCGTGAAGGCGCAGGCCGAGCGCGAGGGGCTCGACAAGGTATTCAAGGACGCCGGGTTTGAATGGCGCGAGCCGGGTTGCTCGATGTGCTTGGCGATGAACGCGGACCGCCTCGAGCCGGGCGAGCGCTGCGCATCGACATCGAATCGCAATTTCGAGGGGCGCCAGGGCAACGGCGGGCGCACGCACCTGGTCAGCCCAGCGATGGCGGCCGCGGCGGCCATCGAAGGTCATTTTGTTGACGTGCGTCGGCTGGCCTGACGCAACGAGGAGCGTACAAGAATGAAACGCGTATTCATCAGGTGGTTCGGGGTGGCCGCAGCGGTGCTGGGCTGTGCCGCGATCGCCGGATGCAACACCGTGTCGGGTTTCGGGCAGGACATGCGCGAGGCCGGCGCGGCGATCAAGAAGGCCGCGGAGTAACGCGGGTCGCGCCGCAGGTCGCGGGTCACGCACACGGCCCGCGACGGCGGGCCCGACCTGGTCCGATCAGAACTCGATTCCATTCGAGGAAGTCATGGAAAAATTCGTCGTTCATACGGGTATCGTCGCACCGCTCGATCGCGACAATGTCGACACCGATGCCATCATTCCGAAGCAGTTCCTGAAGTCGATCAAGCGCACGGGCTTTGGTCCCAATCTGTTTGACGAATGGCGCTACTTGGACCATGGGGAGCCGGGCCAGGATTGCTCGAAGCGGCCGCTGAATCCGGATTTCGTGCTGAACCAGCCGCGCTACCAGGGCGCCTCGATCCTGCTTGCACGCCAGAACTTCGGCTGTGGCAGTTCACGCGAGCATGCGCCGTGGGCGTTGCAGCAGTATGGCTTCCGGGCGATCATCGCGCCCAGCTTTGCAGACATCTTCTTTAACAACTGCTTCAAGAACGGCTTGCTGCCGATCGTGTTGCACGGCTCCGATGTGCACCGGCTGTTCAACGACACGGCCGCATTCAACGGCTTCCAACTGACGATCGACCTGGAGCAGCAACAGGTGCGCACCGTGGACGGCGCCCACGCGTTCGAGTTCGACATCGCGCCGTTTCGCAAGTACTGCCTGCTCAACGGGTTCGACGACATCGGTCTGACGCTGCGTCATGCCGACCGGATTCGTCAGTTCGAGGCCGAGCGACTGGCCCGTCAACCGTGGCTGAACAATCGCCTTGTCGGTTGAGGCGGCACGCGTCGCCGCACGTTGCGCCTTTCGATTCAATGTCTTTGGAATGGAACGTATGAAAATTGCCGTGTTGCCGGGCGATGGGATTGGCCCGGAAATCGTCACCGAGGCGGTAAAAGTCCTGAACGCGCTCGACGAGCGCTTTGAGCTAGAGCAGGCGCCGGTCGGGGGCGCCGGTTACGAGGCAAGCGGGCACCCGTTGCCGGACGCCACGCTGGCGCTGGCCAGGCACGCGGACGCGATCCTGTTCGGCGCGGTCGGCGATTGGAAATACGACCAGCTCGAGCGTGCGTTGCGCCCGGAGCAGGCAATCCTTGGCTTGCGCAAGCACTTGCAGTTGTTCGCGAATTTTCGTCCGGCGATTTGCTATCCGGAGTTGACCGGTGCGTCATCGCTGAAGCCGGAGATCGTGTCCGGACTGGACATCTTGATCGTGCGCGAACTGAACGGCGATATCTACTTCGGCCAGCCGCGCGGTCTGCGCGACGCGCCGGACGGCCCGTTCCACGGCAGCCGCGAGGGTTTCGACACGATGCGCTATGCGGAGCCGGAGGTGCGGCGGATCGCGCACGTGGCCTTTCAGGCCGCGCAAAAGCGCGCGAAGCGGTTGACGTCGGTCGACAAAGCCAATGTGCTGGAGACGTCGCAACTGTGGAAGGACGTCATGATCGATGTGGCGCGCAGCTATCCGGATGTTGAACTATCGCATATGTATGTCGACAACGCGGCGATGCAACTGGTGAAGGCGCCCAAGGCATTTGACGTGATTGCTACGGGCAACATGTTCGGCGATATCCTGTCCGACGAAGCCGCGATGCTGACCGGCTCGATCGGGATGCTGCCCTCCGCGTCGCTCGATGCGAACAACAAGGGCCTGTATGAGCCGTCGCACGGCTCGGCGCCGGATATCGCGGGCAAGGGCGTGGCCAATCCGCTCGCGACGATCCTGTCGGCTGCGATGATGTTGCGTTACTCGCTTGGGCGCGCCGAGCAGGCCGACCGGATCGAGGACGCGGTCAAGCGTGTGCTCGCGCAAGGCTATCGCACGGCGGACATTGTCACGCCGGGCTGTAAGCAAGTCGGCACGCGCGAAATGGGCGATGCGGTCATCGCGGCGCTGGCGCGCTGATGCCGCTCAGGCGATTTGTCCGAGAGGGTGCAAGTCGCTGAATCGGTTCGCTTTTTGAACCGGTTTGGCGCCATCGCACCACAATTTCGTGTACACTGCGCAACATGATGCCAGCACCCCGTTTCACGAACCTAGTTGCCACGATCGTTAGTGATGGTCGGCGCGCGCGTTCGCGCGAGCGGAAATGGGTGCGCGTTCGCGCGGCGCATCGCACGCCTATTGGCACGACGATTATTCGCACCCGCAACACGATCAAAACTTGATCGTGTTGAGTCGTGTCCGCCTCATCTTCCCCGCGCGGTCACACTGGGGACCGATGCGGGGAAGAATCGATCCCGAAGGTAAGTCATGAACGTAGGTCTCGTTGGTTGGCGCGGCATGGTCGGCAGCGTCCTGATGCAACGCATGCAACAGGAGCGCGATTTCGACCTGATAGAGCCGGTCTTCTTCAGTACCAGCAATGCGGGCGGTGCGGCGCCGGCATTCGCGAATACGGACACGAAGCTCAAGGACGCGTCCGATATCAACGAGCTAAAGCGCTGCGACGCGATCATTACGTGTCAGGGTGGCGACTATACGAACGACGTCTATCCGAGATTGCGCGCAGCCGGCTGGAAGGGCTACTGGATCGACGCGGCATCCGCGCTGCGGATGAAGGACGATGCGGTGATCATCCTGGATCCAGTCAATCTCGACGTGATTCGTGATTCGCTGGTGCGTGGCGGACGCGATTTCATCGGCGGGAATTGTACTGTGAGCTTGATGCTGATGGCGCTGGGCGGATTGTTCCAGCACGACCTGGTCGACTGGGTGACCGCGATGACGTATCAGGCCGCGTCCGGGGCTGGCGCGCAAAACATGCGCGAGCTTTTGTCGCAGATGGGAACGCTGCATGGCGCGGTTGAGTCGCAACTGGCCGATCCCGCGTCGTCCATCCTGGACATCGATCGCCGCGTGTCGTGCGCGATGAGCAGTGACGCGATGCCGACCCAGCATTTCGGCGTGCCGCTGGCCGGTGCGCTGATCCCATGGATTGACAAGGACCTGGGCAACGGCATGTCGAAGGAGGAATGGAAGGGCGGCGCCGAGACGAACAAGATTCTCGGTCGTCCAGCCGCCGGCGAGCCGGGGTCGATCCCGGTCGATGGTTTGTGCGTGCGCATCGGTGCCATGCGTTGCCACTCGCAGGCATTGACGATCAAGCTGAAGAAGGATGTGCCGCTCGACGAGATCCATCAGATGCTGGCGACGGCGAACGATTGGGTGAAGGTCGTGCCGAACGAGCGCGACGCGTCGATGCGCGAACTATCGCCGGCCAACGTGACCGGCACGCTGTCGGTGCCGGTCGGTCGGTTGCGCAAGCTCGCGATGGGCGGCGAATACCTGTCGGCATTCACAGTCGGCGACCAGTTGCTGTGGGGCGCTGCCGAACCGCTACGCCGGATGTTGCGCATTGTGCTCGAACGTTGATCCACCAACGGGCAACGCGCGCGCCCGTGCGCGCGAAAGACAAGGGCGTTGCGCGCTGCGTGGCGCCTTTTTCGTTTTAAGATGCTGTTTTTTGTGATCAAAAGCCGACTGGGATCGGCGCCGGCGTGCGGCACGGGCCAACGGCGGCTCAGGTTAGCATGCATCGCGGCGAGGCAGGAGTATCAATGAGTGTTCGAGCATGGGGCGCGCGCGTGGGCGCCGTGGCGGTGACGGTAACGGTTGTAGTGTCGTCGCCAGGCGCGGCGGCAGCCGAAACGGATACCGGCGCGTCAGCTGCCGACGGCTCCAATCGTTTTGTCATCAAGCCCGGCCAGTCGCTGACCGACATAGCCAGTGCCGTGGTCCAGTCCAACGACCGAGCGATGCGTGACAGGATGGTGGCACTATTGTTCGAGGCCAATCCCAGTGCGTTCATGGGGCGCGATCCGAACCGCTTAAAGATCGGCGCGGTGATCCAGGTACCCGACGGCGCGGCGGCAACGGTGACGGCCGCGGCGTCGGCGATGTCCGCGTCGGGAGCCGCCGGCAATTCACTGCCGCCCGCGGCGTCGGACGGGGCGACGACCCCCGGCGCCCATGCGTCGGTTGCGGGCCGTGCCGCGCCGGGTGGCGTCGCGTCCTCGGGGGCCTCCTCTCGCGTCATCCTGGGCGTGACCTCTGGCGCGTCCACGGCGTCTGCGTCGCAAGCCGGGGGGATGCCGGCTCATCAAGCGAGCACGCCGGCTACCGTGGACATGGCAGCCCTTGTGCCGGAGCCAGGCTCGGTCGCCTCGACGCCGCCGTTCGCGTCGCGCGCGGTCTCGACATCTGCCGTGGTGGCGAGCCAAGGTATGACCCATGCACCGGCCCACACGGGCGCTCCGCTACGTCTGCCGCCAGCGATCGCGGCGGGTGCGGCTGCGCTGGCGTTCCTGCTAGTGGGGGGGCTGCTCGCGTGGGTGCGACGACGGCGGCGCGCGGCAGCTACCGGCGACATGAGTGATGCACAGGGCGTTGGCCCGCGCGAGGAGACTCGAGTGGGCGCGGCTCGTGCGCCGGATGGCGGTTTGCCGCATCGTGCCTGTGCGATGCGGACTGGATCCGAGCCGTCTGACGGCACGGCAGCTCATGCCGGCGATGGGGCGTTGCAAGCCGCCGTCGTCGGCGCGGCGGCCACGGGTGTCGCCGCGACGGCGGGGGCCGCCGCGCCGCTGTTATCGGGTGCTGTTTTAGCCACTCCCACAGCCGAATCGCCGAGCGTCACGGCAACGCACGCCGGTGAGCGGCATACGCCGCTGGCGCCCGACTTTCCGGCACACGCCGCTGCCGCGCTGGCCTCGCTGGAGCTATCGTTGCCGCCGCTGCCGTCCACGACGTCGAGCGGGTATGAGGCGGCGATTGCCAGTGCGCAGCTCGTCGCCGTCGAGCGCGACGCGCCGATGGCCCTACCACCCTCCGTTGCGCCGCCGCCCCGCCTCGGTGCTGCCCATTTCGGCGCATTGAACCTCGATTTCGATCTTGATTTGCCGCCGCTGGCCACACAACCGTCCGTCGCACTGGCGCCGGACGAACGCGCCGCGATCGCCCGTAACAAGCTCAATCTGGCCGTCGAATCCATGAAGTTGGGCGATGCGGCGGGCGCGCGCGCATTGGTCAACGAAGTCATCGCGTCGAACGATCCGACGACGCTCGAAGAGGCGCAGGCGCTGCACGCCGCGCTCGCGCCGCTTTGAGCAGGGTGGCGATGCGCATTGCGCTGGGACTCCAGTATGACGGCGCCGCGTTCTGCGGCTGGCAGGCACAGCCGCACGGCAATACGGTGCAGAACGTGCTCGAGCGTGCGCTGGAGCAGTTCGCGCAAGTGCCGCTGCCTACTGTCGTCGCCGGCCGGACCGACACGGGCGTGCATGCGCTCGGTCAAGTCGTGCATTTCGATACACAGCTCGACCGGGCGGAATTTTCGTGGGTTCGTGGAGTCAACGCGTTCTTGCCGCCCAGTGTCTCAGTGCAGTGGGCCAAGCCGGTGCCGCCGACTTTTCACGCGCGCTTTGCGGCGTTCGAGCGCACGTATTTCTATGTGCTGTATGTGCATCCGGTGCGCTCACCGATGCTCGCGACGCGCGCCGGGTGGGTTCATACGCCGCTGGATGTCGAGGCGATGCGCGAGGCCGCCGGGTATTTGATCGGTGAGCACGATTTTTCGTCGTTTCGCTCATCCGATTGCCAGGCGAAGACCCCCGTTAAGCACCTGTATGCGATCGATATCGTCGAGCACGGGCCGTTCGTGCATTTGCGCTTTCGCGCGAATGCGTTTTTGCACCACATGGTGCGCAACATCATGGGCTGCCTGGTGTCGGTGGGGCGGCGCAGGCATCCGGCCTGTTGGATGGCCGAAGTGCTGGCCGCTCGCGAGCGTAAGCACGCGGCGCCGACGTTCATGCCGGACGGCCTCTATCTGGCGCAGGTGGGCTATCCTGACGACTTCGGCGTGCCGCTGCCCAATCTCTCTAGTTTGCCGTTCAGCGAGGTATGGAATCGTGACTGAGCCCGCACTCACCAGGGCCGCTGCGCCGGCCTGCCACGCGCGGCGCACGCGCGTGAAGCTGTGTGGCTTGTCCACTGAGCAAGACGTCGATTGCGCGGTCGCACTGGGCGCCGATGCGATTGGACTGGTCTTCTACGCGCCTAGCCCGCGTTGCGTGAGCATCGAGCTTGCCGCCGCGCTGGCACGCCGTGTCCCAGCATTCGTGACCGTGGTGGGGCTGTTCGTCAATGCCGATGACGCGCTGTTCGATCAGGTGCTCGATGCGGTGCCGCTCGGCATGGTGCAATTTCACGGCGACGAGACGCCGCAGCGCTGCGCTGCATTGGCGGGACGCGCGGGTTTGCGCTGGCTGCGCGCCCTACGTGTCGGACCGGATACCCGGCCGGTTGATTTGGTAGAATCATCCGTCAACTATGCTTGCGCGACGGGCTTGCTGCTCGACACGCTGATCGCCGGCTATGGCGGAGGCGGAAAGGTTTTCGATTGGTCACTTATTCCAGCAGACATCGCGCGTCAGGCCGTTTTAAGTGGTGGGTTGAGCGCGCAAAACGTCACTGACGCCATTCACCGAGTGCGCCCGTATGCCGTGGATGTGTCCAGCGGCATCGAAGTGCCGGGTGCAAAGGGTGTGAAAGATCGTGCCCGAATGGCGGCGTTCGTCGATGCCGTGCGGGCCGCGGATGCGGCAGCGGCCGCGATGGGCGCCCGGTGAATAGTGGGCTCGCGTGACAAGCGGGCCCAGTCTGACGAGAGTGACGCAATGTACAACTTGCCTGATGAACGTGGCCACTTCGGCCCTTATGGTGGCGTGTTCGTCGCCGAAACCTTGGTTCATGCGCTCGCCGAGCTGCGTGATGCGTACGACCAATACCGGCAGGACCCCGAGTTCGTCGACGAATATGCACGCGAGTTGAAGCATTTCGTCGGCCGTCCGTCGCCGATCTACCACGCACAGCGTTGGAGTGAGCTGCTCGGCGGTGCGCAGATCTACTTGAAGCGCGAGGACTTGAATCACACTGGTGCACACAAGGTCAACAACGTAATCGGCCAGGCGTTGCTGGCGCGCCGCATGGGCAAGCCGCGCGTCATCGCGGAGACGGGCGCTGGCCAGCACGGTGTGGCCACGGCGACGATCGCCGCGCGCCTTGGCATGGAATGCGTGGTGTACATGGGCGCCGAGGATGTGCGCCGGCAGGCGGCGAACGTTTATCGGATGAAGCTGCTTGGGGCGACCGTCGTGCCGGTCGACTCGGGCTCGCGCACGCTGAAGGACGCGCTGAACGAGGCGATGCGCGACTGGGTCACGAATGTCGAGAACACGTTCTACATCATCGGCACCGTGGCCGGCCCTCATCCGTATCCGATGATGGTGCGGGACTTTCAGCGCGTGATCGGCGACGAGTGTCGGGTGCAGATGCCCGAGCTAGTCGGCCGCCAGCCGGACGCGGTGATTGCATGCGTGGGGGGCGGCTCGAATGCGATGGGCATTTTCTATCCTTACATTGACGATACGTCGGTGCAATTGATCGGCGTGGAGGCGGCCGGCGACGGAGTGGACACCGGCCGGCACGCGGCATCGCTGATCGGTGGCACGCCTGGCGTGCTGCATGGTAACCGCACCTATTTGTTGCAAGACGAGAACGGGCAGATCATCGATACGCATTCGGTTTCCGCGGGGCTGGACTATCCGGGTGTCGGGCCGGAACATGCGTGGCTACACGATACTGGCCGTGCACAGTACGTCGGGATCACGGATGATGAGGCACTGAAGGCGTTTCACGACTGCTGCCGCATCGAAGGCATCATTCCCGCGCTCGAGTCCAGCCACGCGCTTGCGTATGCAGCGAAGCTCGCGCCGAGTCTGGCGCGTGACCAGTTGCTGCTGGTGAACTTGTCGGGCCGCGGCGACAAGGACATGCATACGGTGGCCGAGCGCGCCGGCATTGCGTTTTGAGCACGCCGCGCGATACGACATCGATCACGATGGGCGGCGACGAATTCAGCGAACGCGTCAGACCTGACGATCATCACGGCGAGCCGGCCGGCGGCGGGCGCGACTTCGCGTTGGCGCTTAACGCGCTGCAGCCGTGCGCCATCTCGCCGGGGATTGCATTGCGCAATCGTGATTTCCTCGCCGACGTGGGCAGCTTGGCGGATCAGTCGATCGACCTGATTCTGGCCGACCCGCCATACGGGCTGGGCAAGGACTATGGCAATGATTCGGATAAGCGCAACGGCCAGGATTTCATCGCGTGGACCTGCCGTTGGCTCGAGTTGGCGATTTCAAAGCTTAAGCCGAGCGGCTCACTGTATGTATTCTGCACGTGGCAATATGCGCCGGAGATCTTCTGCTTCTTGAAGCGCCGGCTCACGATGATCAACGAGATCATCTGGGATCGGCGCGTGCCGAGCATGGGCGGCACGACGCGCCGGTTCACGTCAGTGCACGACAACATCGGTTTTTTCGCAGTGTCCAAAGACTATTACTTCGACCTGGACTCGGTGCGTATCCCGTACGATCCTGTCACGAAGAAGGCCCGCTCGCGGCGTATTTTCGAAGGCAGCAAATGGCTCGAACTCGGCTACAACCCGAAGGACGTCTGGTCGGTGTCGCGCCTGCACCGCCAGCATGCCGAGCGCGTCGCGCATCCGACGCAAAAGCCGCTGGAGATCATCGAGCGAATGGTGCTGTCTAGCTGCCCGCCGGGCGGTCTGGTGCTCGATCCGTTCATGGGTAGCGGCACCACCGCGGTAGCCTGCGCACGGCACCAGCGCCGCTTTGTCGGCTACGAGATCAATCCTGAATACTGCGCGCTTGCCCGTCGGCGATTGGCTGAACTTGAGGCAGGCCGCGCAACTTTAGACGAGACTTCATTCCATGTCCCGAATTAAAACGAAGTTTGCGGCGCTGACCCGCGATCGACGCAAGGGGCTGATTCCCTTCATGACTGCGGGCGACCCCGATCCGGCGCGCACTGTCGAGTTTATGCACGCGCTGGCCGCTGGCGGTGCCGACGTGATCGAGCTGGGTGTGCCGTTCTCGGACCCGATGGCCGACGGCCCCGTGATCCAGCGCTCGTCCGAACGGGCACTGGCGCGCGGCATCACGCTGCGGCGCGTGCTCGACGACGTGCGCGTGTTTCGTGAGCGTGACCGTGACACACCCGTGGTGCTGATGGGATACGCGAACCCGATCGAGCGGATGGGATGCGAGGCGTTCGGCGCCGCGGCGCGCGAGGCCGGCGTCGATGGCGTGCTGGTGGTCGACTATCCGCCCGAGGAAGCCGCCGAATTCGCCGATACGATGCGTGGCCACGGCATCGATCCGATCTTCCTCCTTGCGCCAACGTCCACCGACGAGCGCATTGCCGCGCTTGGGCGCGTGGCGAGCGGCTATGTCTATTATGTGTCGCTCAAGGGCGTGACCGGTGCGGCAAATCTCGACGTTTCCAGCATCGCAGGTAAAATGCCGGCCATCAAGGCGCGGGTGCCTTTGCCGATTGGAGTCGGTTTTGGCATTCGCGATGCCGCCACGGCCCGTGCGGTCGCTCAGGTTAGCGACGCGGTCGTGATCGGCAGCCGCATTGTCCAACTGCTCGAGCACACGCCCGGGCAGGACGCCGCGCACGTGCTCAAGGCGTTTGTCGCCGAGGTGCGGCACGCGCTGGACCACGCGGCTTGAGCCCGGCGCATGCCGCGACGAACCTACGCATCGAGGAGCTTTCATGAGTTGGCTGGATAAACTGCTGCCGCCGAAGATTAAGCAAACGGATCCGCGCAGCCGCAAGAGCATCCCGGAAGGACTGTGGGTCAAGTGCCCGAACTGCGAGGCGGTGCTTTACCGCAATGATGTGCAGGCCAACCTGCACGTGTGTCCGAAGTGCGATCACCACATGCGGATGGGTGCGCGCGAGCGGTTGGACGTGTTGCTCGATCCGGAGGGCCGCTATGAAATCGGCCAGGAGATCGTGCCGGTCGACGCGCTGAAGTTCAAGGACAGCCGTAAATACCCGGATCGGCTCAAGGACGCGATGGACGATACCGGCGAGACCGACGCGATGGTCGTGATGGGCGGGGCGATCCACACATTGCCAGTGGTGGTCGCCTGCTTCGAGTTTGCGTTCATGGGGGGCTCGATGGGCTCGGTCGTCGGCGAGCGCTTCGTGCGCGGCGCAAAGAACGCGCTCGAGCAGCAGGTCCCGTTTATTTGCTTTGCCGCATCGGGCGGCGCGCGGATGCAGGAAAGCGTGCTATCGCTGATGCAGATGGCTAAGACTACGGCGATGCTCACGAAGCTCTCCGAGGCTAAGTTGCCGTTCATCTCAGTGCTGACGGACCCGACGATGGGCGGCGTGTCGGCCAGCTTCGCGTTCTTGGGCGATGTCGTGATGGCTGAGCCTCGCGCGCTGATCGGCTTCGCCGGCCCGCGCGTGATCGAGCAGACGGTGCGCGAGAAACTGCCAGAGGGCTTTCAGCGTTCGGAATTCCTGCTGCAAAAAGGCGCGATTGACATGATCGTGGATCGGCGCAAGATGCGCGAGGAAATTGCCCGGCTGATCGCGCTGTTGACGCACCAGCCGGCGGACGCGGTCGCGTGAAGCGGTGGCGCTCGACACTGGGGCTGTCATGACTGTTTTCGCAACGCTTCAGGATTGGCTCGCGCATCTGGAAACCGCCCATCCAGTCGGTATCGACATGGGGCTGGCGCGCATTGGACGCGTCAAGGCAGCGCTCGGCCTGCAGTTCGACTGCCCGGTGATCACGGTGGGCGGCACCAACGGCAAGGGATCGACGTGCGCGATCCTGGAAGCGATTTTGCTGCGTGCCGGCTACCACGTCGGGTGCCACACGTCGCCACACCTGCTCGAGTTTAACGAACGCGCACGCGTGGACGGCCGCAATGCGACCGATGACGAACTACTGCCGCATTTTGAGGCGGTCGAGGTTGCACGGTTGTCGTTGCCCGAGCCGGTGTCACTGACTTACTTCGAGTTCACGACGCTGGCGATCATGCGCTTGTTCGCCTCGCGCCAGCTCGATGCGGTGATCCTGGAGGTCGGCCTGGGCGGCCGGCTCGACGCGGTGAATATCATCGATGCCGATTGTGCGGTCATCACCAGCGTGGATTTGGACCACCAGCATTACCTTGGCGACACGCGGGAGCAGATTGGCCGCGAAAAGGCGGGGATTTTTCGTCCTGGCAAGCCGGCGATCGTCGGCGATCCGTTGCCGCCGCATAGTGTGGTCGAGCATGCCGAGGCGATCGGCGCCGACCTGTGGCTATTTAACCGCGACTTTCACTACGAAGGTCATGCCGGCAGCGAGCGGCAGCAATGGAGCTACTGCGGCCGCTCGCTGAAACGCGCGGCACTGGCCTATCCGGCGCTGCGCGGCGCAAACCAGTTGCTCAATACCGCGGCGGCGCTCGCTGCGCTTGAGGCGCTGCGCGAGCGTCTGCCGGTCAGCGCGCAGGATATCCGGCTCGGGCTGGTCAGCGTCGAGCTGCCCGGGCGCTTCCAGGTGTTGCCCGGCAAACCGGCGATTGTGCTTGATGTCGCGCATAATCCTCACGCGGCCGCGGTGCTGGCACAGAATCTGGGCAACATGGGCTATTTCCCTTACACCTATGCGGTGTTCGGCGCGATGGCCGACAAGGATATCGCCGGCGTGCTTGCACGCTTGAAAGGCGAGGTCGACCATTGGTGCGTGACCGAATTACCCACGCCGCGCGCGGCCCGTGCGATCGACATCGAACAGACATTGGAGGCGCTGGGTGGGGCGCGCGGCGACCCTGACGCGCCGTCGGACGCGTCGATCCGGCGGTTCGCGAATCCGCAGCTGGCCTATCAGGATGCCCTCAGCCGGGCATCCGAAAATGATAGAATCGTGGTTTTCGGCAGTTTCTATACGGTAGCCGGCGTGATGGCCTACCGTAAGATGCAGCATCATTGATCCGCGCGGCGCGCGAGCCGGGCAGACCGGCCTGCCGGCGCCGCCACGAGCCACATATGGGATTGTTTTCCTTCGGCAGCAAAGACGACGCGGGCGCGTCCCGGACCACGTCGGGGAGCCGTGCCGGCCGCACGAACCGCAGCGAGCGGCGTGCCGAGCGCGGTACGGAGCCGGACGCGATGCTGCTCGATCCGACGCTGCCTGAGAAACAGCGCGCGCGTCGGCGCCTGGTCGGTGCGATTGCGCTGGTCGTGGCGGCCGTGGTTGCACTGCCGATGATTCTCGACTCTCACCCCAAGCCCTTTACCGACGACATCGCCATTCAGATTCCGGCGCGGCCCGAATCGGCGCCGGCATCGTCACATGGGTATGACGATGATGGGATGCCGGCTGCGGCGCCGGGCAATCCGCCGCCTACTACCGCGAACGGAGCGTATGGCGCCAATGATGCCGCACGCGCCACGACACCGCCACGCAACGCTACTGCGTTGGCCAGTGGAGCGGTCAATATGACGGCCAAGCCCGGCACGGTGCCGTCCGGCACGCCGCCGACCACCGCGCCGCCGCCGCGGCGCAAGACTGCGATGGAAACCGGGCGCGCTCGAGCGCAAAGCGGTGCGGATGCGCCATTCGACGCGTCGAGCCCCGGTGGTACGCCGAATGCGCCAGCCGGCAATCGCTACGTGGTGCAACTGGGCGCGCTGAACAGCGATGCTGTCGCTCGGGATTGGGTGGGTCGGTTGAAGGCGCTCGGCGTGCCAGCCTATGTCGAGCGCCGGCGCCAGTCCGATGGCCGCGAGCGCATCCTATTGCGCGCCGGGCCCTTCGCTGATCGTTCGGCGGCCGCTGCCGCGGTGAGGAAGGTGCGCGAGGCCGGCTTGACCTCGGGCGGCGACAGCAAGCGTACGCAGTAGAGAACGGCTGACAAAGTGACAGACGCGACGTTAACCGCTTTCGACTACGCCGTGGTCGCGCTCATTGGCCTGTCGGCGCTGCGCGGAATGTGGCGGGGGCTGCTGGCGGAGGTATTCGGCCTGATCGGGTGGATCGTCGCGTTCATTGTCGCCGCGGTCTATGCGCCAGCACTGGCGCGCTATGTGCCGGCGAACTGGCCTGGCGGCGTGCTGACGCAGTATCTGGTCGTGTTCTTCGGCTTGGCGGCGGCTGTACTGGCTGTCTCTGGCGTGGTCGGTGCGCTGCTTACCCGGCTTGCCGACGCCGGCGGGCTGCGCGGCGTCGATCGCACGTTGGGCATACTATTTGGGCTGATACGAGGCGTGCTGCTGGTACTCGTATTGGTGGCGGTCGCCGGGTTGACCGAGCTGCCGCGACAGGATTTTTGGCGCAACGCGATGTTCAGGCCTTACGCCGAGCATGGCGTGCGCGAACTGAAACCGTTCCTGCCGGCCGCGATCGCAGCGTACGTGCATTTCTGAGCGGCACCCGGATTCAATTTCTATGAAGGACATGCCATGTGCGGCATCGTAGGCGTAATTTCCCAGTTTCCCATCAATCAGCTGATTTACGACAGCTTGCTCTTGCTGCAGCATCGTGGCCAGGACGCGGCCGGTATTGCAACGGCCAACGGCAGCACGTTCCACATGTACAAGGCAAACGGCATGGTGCGCGACGTGTTCCGCACGCGCAACATGCGCTCGTTGCCTGGCAACTGCGGGATTGGCCAGGTCCGCTATCCGACCGCCGGTTCGGCCAGCAGTGCGGAGGAAGCCCAACCGTTCTACGTGAATGCACCGTTCGGCGTCATCCTCGCGCACAACGGCAACGTGACGAACTGGGAACAGCTCAAAGACGAGATGTTCCGCATCGATCGCCGGCACATCAATACGAGTTCCGATTCCGAGGTATTGCTCAACGTGTTCGCACACGAGCTGCAGTTAGCCACGACCGGATTCTCGCTGGAGCCTGACGCGATCTTCAAGGCGGTGTCCGGCGTGCACCGGCGCGTGAAGGGCTCTTATGCGATCGTCGCGCTGATTGCCGGATACGGGTTGCTGGCGTTTCGCGATCCGCATGGTATCCGACCGCTGGCCATCGGCAAGCACGACACCGCGCAGGGCACCGAGTGGATGATTGCGTCCGAATCGGTCGCGCTCGAGGGCATTGGTTTCGAGTTCGTGCGGGACGTGGCGCCCGGCGAAGCCGTGTTCATCGGCATGGATGGCAAGCTGCACGCTAAGCAATGCGCACAGCATCCCAGCCTAAACCCGTGTATCTTCGAGTTGGTCTACCTGGCGCGGCCTGACTCGGTACTCGATGGCGTGCCCGTCTATGACGCGCGGCTGCGCATGGGCGACTACTTGGCCGAGAAGATCAAGCGCACGCTGCCCGGCATGCAGATCGATGTCGTGATGCCGATTCCTGATTCGTCGCGGCCGGCGGCGATGCAGGTCGCCAAGAAGCTCAATATCGAATATCGCGAAGGGTTCTTCAAGAACCGCTATGTTGGCCGTACCTTCATCATGCCGGGTCAGGCAGTGCGTAAGAAGTCGGTGCGCCAGAAGCTCAACGCGATGGCGGTCGAATTCAAGGGCCGCAACGTGCTGATCGTCGATGACTCGATCGTGCGCGGCACCACGTCACAAGAGATCGTGCAAATGGCGCGCGACGCCGGCGCGAACAAGGTGATCTTTGCCTCGGCGGCACCGCCAGTGCGGTTCCCGAATGTGTATGGTATCGATATGCCGACCCGCGGTGAATTGGTGGCGCACGGTCGGACCGACCAGGAAGTGGCGCAGATCATCGGCGCCGATGCGCTCGTCTACCAGGACGTCGAGGACATGAAGCAGGCGGTGCGTGACACGAACCCGCAGCTGCAGAATTTCGAGGCATCGTGTTTCGATGGCCACTACATCACCGGCGACGTGACGACCGAGTATCTAAGCAAGATCGAACGGGTGCGGCTCGATCGGGCGTCGCAGTCGGACCGGGATGCGGCCGGCGAAGGCAACGATCGCTCACAACTGCACCTGCATTTGGCGGTTGAATAAGCAAGCAATCCATCGGCGAACGTCATCCGTGAACGATTTTCTGCACCCGCCCGACGGGGACTTGCAAGGATTGTCCAGCGATACGCTGGCGGTGCGTGCCGGTACGCGGCGCACGCCGTTCAACGAGCACTCCGAAGCGTTGCTGCTGACTTCGAGTTTCTGTTTCGACAGCGCGGCGCAGGCCGCCGAGCGCTTTGCCGACTCCGAAAACAGCTTCACTTATTCGCGCTTCACGAATCCGACGGTATCGATGTTCCAGGACCGTCTGGCGGCGCTCGAAGGCGGTGAGGCTTGCATCGCGACCGCTTCCGGCATGAGCGCTATCCTGTCGATTGTATTGTCAGTGCTGCAGGCCGGTGAACACATCGTCAGTTCTCGGAGCCTGTTTGGCTCGACGCTCGGCATGTTCGCGCAGATGCTGCCGCGGCTGGGCATCACGACGACGTTCGTCGATCCGTCCGACCTGGATGCCTGGCGTCGCGCGGTGGCGCCCACCACCCGGATGTTTTTTCTGGAGACGCCGTCGAATCCGCTCACCGAGGTGTCGGACATCGAAGCGGTGAGCCAGATTGCGAAGCAGGCAGGGGCGTTGTTCGTCGTCGACAACTGCTTCTGTAGCCCGGCGTTGCAGCAGCCGCTGAAGCTTGGGGCAGACGTGGTGATGCACTCGGCCACCAAGTATCTGGACGGCCAAGGTCGCGTGCTCGGCGGCGCGCTGGTGGGGGCGCGGCAGCTGTTGATGGAGAGGGTGTTCCCGTTCGTGCGCAGCGCCGGCCCGACGCTGTCCGCGTTCAACGCATGGGTGCTGCTTAAGGGCATGGAGACGCTGCACGTGCGGCTCGAGCGGCAGTCAGCCAATGCACTCGAGTTGGCGCGTTGGCTGGAGACGCATCCGGCGGTGAACCGGGTCTTCTATCCGGGGCTCCAGTCGCATCCGCAGCACGCGCTCGCCCAGCGTCAGCAGCGTGCCGGTGGCGCGATCGTATCGTTCGAGCTTGAGGGCGACTCGCCCGAGCAGATGCGTGCTAACGCATGGCGCGTGATTGACGGCACGAGGATCTGCTCGATCACGGGTAATCTTGGCGACACGCGTACCACGCTGACCCATCCGGCGACCACCACGCATGCGCGGATCACGCCGCAGGCCCGAGCGGTTGCTGGTATCACCGAAGGCTTGATTCGGATGTCGGTCGGCCTGGAAGGGGTCGATGACTTGAAGCGCGACCTGGAGCGCGGTCTGAACGGCTGACCGTCTTGACGATAGGCTCACGTAGCCGCGCCCACAATGGCCCGCCGCTCAGGCGAGCTTGCGCGACGCGTCGGCTGCCGACAACCATTGTCGGGCAATGTCCCACGCTTCCATTGCGGCGCCGGTCGTTGCGCGCGATGGCCGGCTGCGCATTGATGCTGGCCGGACGGCTCGTGTGCCAGCTTAGCGGCGGATGGCTGGCGTCGCGGCGCCGGCGCGTACCAGGTCCGCCGCGACATCCCCGCGACGTCCAGGGCGCTGATGGCGCAATCAGCGCGACGCGGTCAACGTGCGCAGCACTGCATCGCCTTCGGGAGTCAGCTCGACGTGCGATCCGCTCTCCGACGAATCGACAATGCGTACTAGGCCGACCTCCGCCAGCGTGGCGACATCCGGCTTGGCGGCGAGCGCGCCGGCCGGCGCGTGCAGCAACAGCAGCAGCGTGGCTATTTCATGGTGGCTCAATAGGCGGCGCAACAACGGCTTGCGCGGTGACGGCGTATTGACAGTATCGGCGTTCATGCGCTGGGTGTCTGCAAGGTTTTTGCAATGCTGGCCGCCGGCAAGGGGAAGGCTGCCGGGCGGCGATGTCCAATGACGGGGTTGGACCACGGGTACCGGGCTGCCGTTCCGTCATGATTGTTTCCGTTCATTGCGGCATCGCGCCGCATCGGACGATAGGCGTGCCGCGCGCGACGACGAGTTCGCGCACGAGTTGCGGCAGCAGATAAGCCATGTCGGGCTGCTCGAGATCGATCCCTGCCTGCACACGCTGAAGGGCGGCGTGAAAGCGACGCCGAATGCGATTGACCTCGACATCGGGCAGCGCGTGTACTACGGTGCCCTGTGGTGGAAGGGCTCGTTCCAGGCGCAAGTGCATACGAAACCCGGTGTATCGTCGCCGGGCGCCTGTGCATACGTTGAACTGGGATGTTACGCAGCCCGGCTGACGCCGGCGTTGGCGGATGCCTGCTGTATGGCATCGAAGAACGTGCGTTGCCTTGTGGCGTCACAGCGCGCATAGGCCCGGTTCACACCATTCACGACCGAGCGGATCGACGCAGTTGTCAGATTCGCATCCATGCCGACGCCGAATGCGCTGCCGCACACGGCGGGGCCGGCCAGTTCCGCGATGGCGATGGCCTGCGCGTCGGCGCCCTGGGTCAACGCGCGCTCCTCATAGTGCTGAATGCGCAGCGGCGTGCGCAGCGCGTGCATCAGCGCATCGAGTGGACCATTGCCCGTGCCGGTCAGAACCTGTTGGCGGCCATGGATCTGAACCGTGACCGCGATGGATTCGCCGCCTTCGTGCTGGGACAATTCGTGGCCGATGTAGCGCAGCGGCGCATCGTTGCGAGCATATTCCTGCTGGAACAACGCCCAGATTTGTGCGGCGCTGACCTCCTGGCCGCTGTCGTCGGTGTGCCGCTGTACCGCGGCGCTGAAATCGACCTGCAGCCGCCGTGGCAGCGCGATGCCATAGCCTTGTTCGAGCAGGTATGCGATACCGCCTTTGCCGGATTGACTGTTAACGCGGATGATCGAGTCATAGGTACGGCCCAGGTCGCCTGGATCGATTGGCAGGTAAGGGACTTCCCAGAAGGCATGGGCCTGCTGTGTGGCGAAGCCTTTCTTGATTGCATCTTGGTGAGAGCCCGAGAACGCGGTGAACACCAGGTCACCCGCGTACGGGTGGCGCGGATGCACAGGCAGTTGAGTACATGCTTCGGCAGTGCGCGCGATTTCGTTGATCTGCGAGAAGTCCAGGCCCGGGTCCACGCCTTGTGTGTACAGGTTCAGCGCGAGTGTCACGAGGTCCACGTTACCAGTGCGCTCGCCATTGCCGAACAGGCATCCTTCAATCCGATCCGCGCCGGCCATGACCGCGAGCTCTGCCGCGGCGACGGCCGTGCCGCGGTCGTTATGCGGATGCACGGACAGGATCAGCGAGTCCCGCCGCGCCAGGTGACGGTGCATCCATTCGATCTGGTCCGCGTAGAAATTCGGTGTCCCCATCTCGACGGTGGCGGGCAGGTTGACGATCGCCTTGTGCTCCGGGCTGGGCTGCCAGATGTCGAACACCGCATCGCAGACTTCCTTGGCGAAGTCCAGCTCGGTCGCGGTAAAAGTCTCCGGGCTATATTGCAGCGTGAACCGTGTTTGGGGCACCGCGTCCGCGAGTTGCTTGATCAAGCGGGCGGCCCGCTCCGTCAGTTGTCGCACGCCATTGCGGTCGGTGCCGAATACGATGCGGCGAAATGCCGGCGCGGTGGCGTTGTACAGGTGGACGATCGCACGCGGTGCACCGCGCAGCGATGCGAACGTGCGCTCGATCAAGTCTTCGCGTGCTTGTGTGAGCACTTCGATTGTCACGTCGTCGGGGATGTGGCCGCCTTCAATCAACTCTCGCACGAAGTTGAAATCCGTTTCGGAGGCGGAGGGGAAGGCGACTTCGATCTCTTTAAAACCCATGGCGACCAGCGACTTGAACAGACGCATCTTACGCTTGGCGTCCATCGGCTCGAACAGCGCCTGGTTGCCGTCGCGCAAATCGGTGCTCATCCAGATCGGCGCGCGGGTGATCGTGCGCGTGGGCCAGACACGATCCGGCAGCTCGATCGGCGTAAAAGGACGGTATTTAATTGAAGGGTCTTTCAGCATGGTTCGTCTCGCCAAGGGTTGAAAAACATCGGGCCGGCATGGCGACCGGAAGGCATGGACGAACAAGACCGCCGGTCGGTTACCGGGGCCAGGTAGTCAGATCAGGGGATTCAGGGGTGCTTCGTTAATGAAGCTGCCATGAAGCGCGCGCAAACAGACCTAGCCCGAACAAGCAGGCTAGTAGTCGTAGCGATAGACGGATCGGTGCGCGGTTCATATGAGCAATAGAATCACAGTATCGTGGCGATGTCAATGATGGCTAGCCTAGCGTCAGACTGACGTTGCAGCCGGCCAAGTTGTGCGTGCCGAAGCTGCTGTTAAGGCAACTCACTTTTGAGCCACGGCATACTATTGCCGATTTGTGTCCGCGCCGCCTCAGAAAATTGATTGGTTTGTATAAAGCGGATAATCTCAGCCTTAACCAATGGCCATTGGTGAAAGTGCGGAGCTATTGGAGCGTTCTCCCGAAGCTTGCAAAGAAAGCGCGAGAACGTTGCCGCATCCACGCCATTGAGCAGACTTAACGCCTGCTGCCACACCCGCTGCGCCAGCGCATTATCCAAATTATGGAGATGGATATCGAAAAGCAATCCAAGCGCCACCTGCTCACGCTGTGCCGCGGGTACGCGCGCCAGCTGGGGCTCAATTAGCGCGAACTCCTGCGCACGTAGTTCGGGCGGCAACCTATAGAGTCCTTTTAGGAAACACTGCGGGGCCCCCCACTCCTCGCCTGGCAGCGATAGGGCGGCTCCCCACTGATCGTCGGGCAGCGATAAGGCCCAATCGCGCAGCTCTGCGTAGATCGTGAATTGCTCCGCTGGCGGCAATCTCCAAACTTTGCTTGCCAACGCGCCGACTGACGCGCCTTGATGAGAAGGTGGCAGCTGCCGGGCCCGTTCGCGTAAGGCCGCATGCAGTTCAGGAATGTTCACGCGCCATTCTCTAGGTCTAAAATAAAATAAGGCTTTGCACAATACCGGAATCAATGCCGCTTGCTCAGTTACGCTTAACGATGGCAACCGAGATAAAAACGCCTGATAATACCCAAGAAACGCGTCGAACGGGCAAGCCCAGCTAGTCGCTAATGCGTATGCCAGTTCCGGCCAGAAATTTTCTTGTTCGGGCCCGCGCTGCGCTGCCATTGCGTGAGCAAAGTCGAACAACTCCTGAAACTCGTGCCCAGACAATGCACGGTTATCGAAAAGATGACGTAACGTGAGCAGCATTATCCTTTGTATCCGCACGCCGTATTTTGGAATGCGGTCCGCGGCCGAGAACACTCGCTTAAACGCGTCGAGGCGCTCGGCCTGCGGCAACGTGCGCAGACGCCGGCGCAGCGAGTCAATGGGCTCGACCTGCTGCGTTGGCTGGTGGAGGGTGCGCTCCATCTCATCGAGCAGCTGGTTGACTGACGCCAAGCTCGTGGCTTGGTTAGCACGTTGCCAATAGTGCCAGACAAGCCGCCGGTCATGCATTGAACGATACGTATGGCGATCGATTGCCGAGAAATGTCCCATGTTTTGAATGGGCACGTAGTCACCGATCCGCTGAATCACTTCGGGCGGTAGGTCCTGATAGGTGGTGGGCCCGGTGGCCGACCTACCAGCCAGGGCACCGCTTGACGGCGTCAATGGCGGCGGCGTCGAGCCGGCGGGTGCCGGGCAGGCTGCCAACGCGCACAGATAGGTCTGCTGGTTGTTTAAAGCGGCGTTTAGATCAAAGTCCATTGGCAAGCTCGGTAAGAGGTCAGATACATGCAACGCGAAGCGATGCTGCACCATAAAATAGTCAAAAGCGAACAGATAGTCGATCTTCGCCCATTACGTGTCACTCATCAGTCTGCGCACCATCCCGATTCCCCTTGAGAATCAAAATGGAAACACATTTATTGTGTGTTAACGACCCCTAGTGCTTGCCGGCATGGCGGCGTCGCCGGATCACGTCCAGGAAGGCATGCAGAATCGGCGTATCGTCGTCGCGCCGATACAGGCAACTGAGTTCGATGTGGCGCATGCGTCGCGACTGCAGCGGCCGGTAGGTGACGCCCGGCAAGCGCAGATTGGCAGCGGAAGCCGTGGTGATGCAGACGCCGAACCGGCTGGCCACCAGCGCGATGCAGGTCACCACATCCTCCACCTCCTGTTCCACCCGCAACGTCACACGTTCTTGCTCAAAGGCGGCCGCGATTTCCTGGGCGAGCCCATGCACGGGTGCGTTCGGATACAGGATCATCGGCTCGCCGTCCAACTCGCGTAGTCGTATTCGCTCCTTCTTGCATAGCGGATGACCCTCGTATAGCGCGACGAGATACGGCTCCTCGAGTACTTTCTCGACGGCGATATCGTCATCGTGCGGCACCAGCCGGTTGAAGCCGATCGTGATCCGGCGCTCGCGCAGCGCATCGAGTTGTTGGGCCTTGGTCAGATTGTGCAGCCCTATCTTGATCCGTGGCCGCTCAGTATGAAAGGTGGCGAGCAACTGCGGAATCACCTGCAGGATGCCGGAACTGAAGATGCCCACGTCCAGTCGTCCGATCAGCCCCTGGCCGGCGAGTTGTGTCTGCTCGGTCGCTCTTTGGGCAAGCGCCAGGATGTTGGGCACTTCGGCCAGTAGCGTGCGTCCCGCCTCGGTCAACTCTGCGCCGCGCGCGCTGCGCACGAACAGCGTGACGCCCAACTGCGCCTCCATGGCATGGATATGTCGCGTCAATGGCGGCTGTGCAATATGCAGCCGCTGCGCGGCGCGTCCGAAATTGCGTTCTTGTGCGACTGCGAGGAAGTACCGCATTTGCTTCAGATCCATCGTTTGCATCTCGTTATGCCATACCGTTTCAGTATCGTAACGTAAAAAAACAGTATTGGACGGTATGTCCGGCGGTTGGCAAGATTGTTACTGTGCTGGCGCGTTCGCGCCTGACAGATTCAGTACTTCAAGGGAAGCACGATGCCAATCGTCCATATCTCGCTGGTCGAGGGCCGCAGTGAAGCCGCGGTCAAGGCCTGCGTCAAGGCGGTCGCCGTCACGGTGCACGAGACACTTGGCGCACCGCTGCAGAGCGTGCGTGTGTATGCAACCCAAGTGCCGTCTATGCATTGGGCGATGGGTGCGCACACGAAAGATGAAACGGCCGCGCAGCCGCAGCGGGGAGCCTGACATGACGCCACAACAGATTCAGCAGGCGGCTGCGGCGCTGCGCACAGCAGCCAGCAGCGGCGAGTACATTGCACCACTTCGCGACACCTGGCCGTCGTTGTCGATCGATTCGGCCTATGCAATCCAACGTGAGAACACCCAGTGGCGTATCGCGCGCGGGCAGCGCGTGATCGGCTGCAAGATCGGCCTTACATCGGTCGCAGTGCAGCAGCAACTCGGCGTGGACCAGCCCGACTTCGGCATGCTGTTCGATGACATGGGCTTTGGCGACGGCGAGCCGATTCCCACGTCGATGCTCGCACAACCGAAGGCCGAGGCCGAAATCGCGTTCATCATCGGTCAGGATATCAAGGCGGCCCGTCCCAGTCATGTGGACGTGCTGCGCGCCATCGACTATGCGTTGCCGGCGATCGAGATCGTCGGCAGCCGCATCGCGAATTGGAATATCCGGATCACCGATACGATCGCCGACAACGCGTCGTCGGGGGCTTTCGTGCTAGGCAGTACGCCGGTAAGCGTTGCCGCGTTTGATATGCGGTTGTGCGGCATGGTGATGGAGCGCCGCGGCGAGCCGGTGTCGGTCGGCGCGGGCGCCGCATGCCTGGGCAGCCCTGTCAATGCACTCGTGTGGCTCGCACGCACGATGGCGGCTTTGGGCACGCCGCTCAAAGCCGGCGACCTAGTGTTGTCCGGTGCGCTTGGGCCGATGGTCCCGATCGTGCCCGGCGACGTTGTCCAAGCTCGCATCAATGGCGTGGGTTCCGTGCGGGCAGTTTTTGAACGTGATCCGAACGAGGCCTATTGATGAGCTTCATTACTGAATACGCCACACTGCTCGATACGGCGGCGCGCGACGCGCACGAGGTCGAGCAGTTCGATCTCGACGCTCGTCTGTCGTTGGAAGACGCCTACGCGATTCAGGCCGCGTCCATTGCGCGGCGGCTTGCGCGCGGCGAGCGCAGAGTGGGCGTGAAGATGGGTTTCACGAGTCGCGCGAAGATGCTTCAGATGGGATTGTCCGATGTGATCTGGGGCAGGCTGACCTGCGCCATGCAGCTCGAGGAAGGCGCATCGGTGTCATTCAAGCGCTTCGTGCATCCGCGCGTGGAGCCGGAGATTGCATTTCTGCTTAAGCGGCCGCTGCCCGCAGAGGTGACAGCCCCTGCGGCGCTGGCCGCCGTGGAGGCGATCGCACCGGCGATCGAGGTGATCGATTCGCGCTACAAAAACTTCAAGTTCACATTGCCCGAGGTGATCGCTGACAACGCGTCGTCCAGTGGCTTTGTGATCGGCGCGTGGTGCGATCCGCACATCGACTTTTCGAACCTGGGCTTGACACTAAACATCGACGGACGAGTCAGGCAAGTCGGCTCGAGCGCGGCATTGCTCGGCCACCCGCTGCGTTCGCTAGTGGCGGCCGCGCGCTTGTCCGCGCAGGCCGGCGAGCCGCTGCAGGCCGGCTGGATTGTGATGGCGGGTGGCGCGACTTCGGCTGAGTACATCGCGCCGGGTCAGTATGTGTCGATCGACGTCGAGCGGCTGGGCAGCGCCGGATTCCACGTGGCTGGCTAAGCGGCGCGTGCTTCGCAACGCGCGCCGCTTAGCAAGAAATCGTACGATTGGAGTACAAGCATGACGCAAAAGGTGAAGGTCGCCATTATCGGCTCGGGCAATATCGGCACCGACCTGATGATCAAGGTGATGCGTAACGGCAAGCACCTGCAGATGGGTGCGATGGTGGGCGTCGATCCGCAGTCCGACGGATTGGCGCGGGCTGCTCGACTCGGCGTGGCGACGACTGCGCGGGGCATCGATGGATTGCTCGAGATGGACGTGTTTGACGACGTCGACATCGTGTTCGACGCGACGTCTGCCGGTGCGCATGCGCGGCACAATGAGATCCTGCAGGCCCATGGCGTGCAGGTGATCGACCTGACGCCGGCCGCGATCGGGCCGTTCGTGATCCCGGCGATTAACCTGCAGGCCGAGACCGCGTCGAACATCAATATGGTCACGTGCGGCGGCCAGGCGACGATACCGATTGTGGCGGCGGTTTCGCGTGTGGCTAAGGTTCACTACGCGGAAATCGTCGCGTCGATTGCCAGCAAGTCTGCGGGACCCGGTACGCGCGCAAACATCGACGAATTCACCGAGACCACGCGCCGTGCGATCGAGTCGTTGGGCGGTGCCACGCGCGGCAAGGCAATCATTATCCTCAATCCGGCGGAGCCGCCGCTGATCATGCGCGATACGGTGTTTGTGCTGTCCGAGCACGTCGATACGCGGTTGGTCGAGCAAAGCATCGAGCAAATGGTGCAGAGCGTACAGGCATACGTGCCCGGCTACCGGCTCAAACAGAAGGTCCAATTCGACGAGATTGTGCCGCAGCGTCCACTGAATGTGCCAGGTATCGGACCCACGCATGGCCTGAAGACGTCCGTGTTCCTGGAGGTCGAAGGCGCGGCGCACTATCTGCCGTCGTATGCCGGCAACCTGGACATCATGACGTCGGCCGCGCTTGCATGCGGCGACTTGATCGCGCGCCGCCGCCTCGACGCGGGCATGGCGCGCGGCCATCGGGAGACCGCACAATGAGCTATACCGACAAGAAACTGTATATTTCCGACGTGACGTTGCGCGACGGCAGTCACGCCATACGGCATCAGTACAGCGTGGAAAACGTGCGCGCGATCGCGGCCGCGTTGGACCGCGCCGGCGTGGACAGCATCGAGGTCGCGCATGGCGACGGGCTGCAGGGCTCTAGCTTCAACTATGGATTCGGCGCGCACAGCGACGTTGAATGGATCGAGGCCGCTGCGCAAAGCGTGACGAGGGCCAAAATCGCCACGCTGCTGTTGCCCGGCATCGGCACGATCCACGATCTGCGCAATGCGTACGATGCCGGCGCCCGTGTCGTGCGCGTGGCGACGCACTGTACCGAGGCTGACGTCTCGCGGCAACACCTGGAGTACGCCCGAGAACTGGGCATGGACCCAGTCGGTTTCCTGATGATGAGCCACATGACCACGCCGCAGAAGCTGGCCGAGCAAGCGCTGCTGATGGAAAGCTATGGCGCGCGCTGTATCTATGTGGTCGACTCCGGTGGCGCGCTCGGCATGAGCGACGTGCGTGATCGGTTCTGCGCGCTGAAAGAGGTGCTGCGTGCCGATACGCAGACCGGCATCCACGCACACCATAACCTGAGCCTGGGCGTGGCCAATTCGCTGGTTGCGGTCGAAGAAGGATGTGATCGCATCGATGCGAGCCTAGCCGGAATGGGTGCCGGGGCGGGCAATGCGCCGCTCGAGGTATTCATTGCGGCTGCCGACAAGCAGGGCTGGAATCACGGGTGCGACCTGTATCAGTTGATGGACGCAGCCGATGACCTGGTGCGGCCGTTGCAAGACCGCCCAGTGCGCGTCGATCGCGAGACGCTTGCGCTCGGCTACGCCGGCGTGTATTCGAGTTTTCTGCGCCATGCTGAGGTGGCCGCGCAGAAGTACGGCCTGAAGACCGTTGACATCCTGGTCGAACTTGGCCGCCGCAAGATGGTGGGCGGCCAGGAAGACATGATCGTCGATGTCGCACTCGATCTTCGCTAAGTCTGCACCCGAATACCGACGACCCGACGTTGCACAACGTCACGCCGAGCCAAGCCTGGGAATTGATGTTCAGTCGTTTCGGATTTCAGTTTGACGCGCAAATTTTCGATGTGTTGCACGAGGCGCTTGCGTTGCCGCGGCGCTGAACAGCTTAGCACCTCGGCCTGCCTCGCTCTTGCGAAAAAAGCCAGTACTTGATATGAACTGCACCCCAAAAGTTGGACGCCGATCCAACCTTTGGGGTGTTTCTCATGGCGAAGTACACGGAGCAGTTCAAGTGATTGATCATCGAGGAGTATGAATCTGGCTAAGCAGGACTGCGCGACATGGCTCGTTGGCATGGCGTAGATGAAACGACGATACGCAAGTGGGTACACGGGTACTGGGTGCATGGCGCCGTTAGCGTCAAGCGCAAGTACGCGCGCTATAGCCGAGAGCTCAAGCTGTTTGTTTTGCAGCAAATCCGTAGCGAAGGCCTATCAGATCGCGAAGCGGCTGCGCGGTTCGATATTCGCAACCGTGCCATTATCGGCCTGTGGAGACGTCAGTATGATGAGGGGGCGTAGATGCATTGTCGCAACGCCCGCCAGGACGCTCCAAGAAAATGCCAGAACGGCCGACCACAGTGCCCCCTTCGCCCGATGGCGACACACGCACTCGTCAAGCGTTACTCGAGGAGTTGAACTACTTGCGCATGGAGAACGCGTATCTAAAAAAGCTCGAAGCCTTGGCTCAAGCGCAGCAACAAGCGGCGCAACGCAAAAAGCGCAAATCGTGCTCGCGCTAAGGCAGCAGTATCCTCTGGAAGGCTTGCTGAAGGTCGCCGGCTTGGCGCGCAGCACGTTTTAATACCAGCAAAAGGCGCTGAGCGCCGCCGACAAGTACGCTGAGTTGAAGACCAAGATCCTTACGCTGTTCGAGCAGCACAAGGGCCGCTATGGCTATCGGCGTATCACGCTCGCGTTGCGCAACCTTGGACAAGTCATCAACCACAAGAGCGTTCAGCGTCTGATGCATGAACTGCGGCTAAAATCTCTAGTGCGCGTCAAGAAATACCGCTCCTACAAGGGCAGCGTTGGCCGCGTTGCGCCTCATGTCTTGCAGCGTCAGTTCCACGCTCAGCGTCCAAACGAGAAGTGGGTGACCGACGTCACCGAATGCAATGTGGGCGGGCACAAGCTTTACCTTTCGCCGGTGCTGGACTTGTACAACGGCGAGATCGTCGCTTACGAGAGCAGCCGCCGTGCGGCGTTCGAGATGGTGAGCACGATGCTCAAAAAGGCGCTGGCGCGATTGACGCGGCTCGCTCAAGTCCGAGCTTTTCCATCTTGAGCGCTTACGCAACCTGGATGAACTGCAGACCAGTCTGGCATGCTATATCCACGACTACAACCACGATCGCATCAAACTCAAACTAAAAGGGCTGAGTCCTGTGCAATACAGGACCCAGTCCAGTCAACCCTAGCTTTCCGAAACTGTCCAACTTTGCGGGGTCAGTTCAGATATCGGGAGAGCTTCTTCCTGAACGTCTCATACCCCTGATTGTCGCGTCAACGAATGCATCCTTCGAAATATACAGACCGATCACGGTAGCTATGTAATTCATAAGGATTCCTTTTCTCATATTGGTTTGATGCCGCTCGCTACTCGGCTAGACGGATTATGCCGCTGTGGTTCGGGTGGGTGGAGTTCATTGCATTACGATAACTGCAGTGCACAATTAATCGAATCAAGCAGCTAAAAGATGCAGCCCTGGTCGAAGTTGCACCTGATAAGCAATTTTGCGCCAAGGTAAGCCGGGTAAAGGTTACATTACGGGCCGCTGACGTACAATATATCCCGAACCTTGACGGTACCTTAATACGTGGGGGAAGGGCGAACCATGTATCTCAAATCGAATAAATCTTTGATCTGAATTGGAGATAAATTGATGGCTGTTAGCGCGACACCCCTTGCGACGTATTCGCTTTCTTCTGAGCAAAAGGAAATTTGGCTCGCGCAGCAGCTTCATCCAGACATTCCAGCCAACAACATTGCCCAATACACAGTGATCGAAGGCGCGATTGATCCGGCTGTGTTTGAAGCCGCATTGTGCCAAGTCATCGGTGAGGTGGACAGCCTGCGCTTGCAATTTTTTGATAGTAGCGAGGGGCTGCGGCAAGCAATTGGCTCACCCGCATGGTCGATGCCGGTGTTGGATCTTAGTGCAGAGGCTAATCCTCACACAAGCGCGCAAGCCTGGATGCGCGCCGATTATGAGCAGCCGGTGGATCTCGTGCAAGGTCCGCTCTTTTGCTATGCGTTACTGAAAGCCGCTTCTGGACAATGGATTTGGTATCAGCGTTATTGCCATATCATCATAGATGGCTATGGTGCTGTGCTCATCGCGCAACGCGTCTCGCAGGTGTACAGCGCGATGCGCGCAGGCAAGAAGCCTGAGCCGTGTGCGTTTGGCTCGGTTCTGCAGCTGTTGGACAGCGATGCGCAGCAGGCATCCGCTCAGCGAGAACGAGACGAAGCGTATTGGCTCAAGCAATGCGCCGATTGGACCGAGCCCACGACGCTGGTGAGTCGTGCCGCACCACTCTTGCAGCACCGGCTGCGCCAGACAGCTTACCTGCCGACTCAGGCGCTGGGCGACTTTATGACGGATACAGGTCGGTTAGCCCAGATTCTTACAGTTGCGCTGGCCGTGTATTTGCATCGGATGACCGGCGTGCAGGATGTGGTGCTGGGCTTGCCAGTGACGGCTCGCTTGGGCGCGGATCGGTACATCCCCGGCACGCTGGCGCATGATATCCCGCTGCAGTTCACAATGCAGTCGGGAATGAACTTGTCGTCATTGCTGCAGCAAGCCGCGCAGCAGATCCAGCGCGGCTTCCGATACCAACGCTACCCGAGCGAGGCGTTACGGTGCCGATTGGAACTGCCTCCAGGACAAGCGCTATTCGGTGCCACGGTTAATGTGATGCCGTTCGACTACGATATGTCGTTCGATGGTTATCCGTCGACGAACCATAATCTGCTCAATGGTCCGGTTGACGATCTGGTGCTTGATGTCTATTGGGCCCCGGGCAGTAGTCAATTACGGATCGACTTTAACGCGAATCCCGCATGCTATACGGTGAAAGAGCTCGACGCGCATCAGCGTCGGTTCGTTCGGTTCGTGCACGCGCTGGCTGCGAATGCAACGCAACCGATTGGCCAAATCGATCTGCTCGATGCTGAAGAGCGGCATCGGCTGCTGGTGGAGTGGAACGCGACACAACAGGCGTATCCGTCACACCAATGTATTCACCAGCTGTTTGAAGCACAAGTGGAGCGCACGCCCGAGGCGACGGCGTTGGTCTATGAGAACCAGACGCTGAGCTATGCGCAGTTAAACGATAGGGCAAACCAACTGGCGCATTACCTGCGTACCTTAGACGTGGGTCCGGAAGCCGTGGTGGGGCTATGCGCCGAGCGCTCGCTGGAGGCCATCATTGGTCTATTAGGCATTCTGAAGGCGGGCGGCGCGTATTTGCCGCTGGATCCCAGCCATCCGGCCGAGCGCTTAGCGTCTATGTTGCGCCAGGCGAGCGTCGCGGTGTTGGTGACGCAATCCCACCTTGAAGCGAGGCTGCCTGAAATTAAGGCACGACGTATTGATTTGGATACGGATTGGGCCAAGATTGCCGCGTGTCCCAAAACACCTCCCGACAGTGGGGTCACCGCCGAGCATCTTGCTTACATTATTTATACCTCAGGTTCGACAGGGCAGCCTAAAGGCGTGATGCATTCGCATCGTGGCGTTGTCAATTATTTAAGTTTTCTGACTCGCCATTACGCCATCACGTGTGCGGATACTATTTTAAATATTACGGGTCTTGCCTTTGACCCCTGTATGCGCGACTTGTTTGGTCCGTTGACAGCAGGCGCGCGCGTGATCATGGTGCCAAACGAACAGGCGAAAGAGCCAGGCCGCTATCTATCAGCGATTCGCGAAAGGTCGGTGACGAAATTGCTGAGTATCACGCCAAGCTTTTTGCGCGGTCTTTGTGAAACCGTACCGGCGGGTCCCATTGCATCGTCGTTGAACACTATCTTGACCTCTGGTGAGCCACTAGAGGCCAGTGTATGCGAACAGGTGCATAAGGCGTTTGGCCCTCAAGTCACAGTGGTCAATCAATACGGGCCAAGCGAATGCACGATGGCGTCAACGTGGTTCAAGGCCGACGCCCAGCAGGAAGGAAGGGTGCCGATCGGTCGGCCGGTGCCCAATGTGCGAGTCTATGTTCTGGGACAGCATTTAGAGCTCATGCCGATCGGCGTGACGGGCGAATTGTATATTGCGGGTCCGGGAGTGGCGCGTGGCTATATCAATCAACCTGAGCTGAGTGCCGAACGCTTTATACCGAGCCCATTGAGCCCCGGCGAACGGCTATACCGAACAGGTGACCTGGCAAGATGGCGCTTGGATGGGCAGTTGGAATATATCGGCCGCGTGGATCAGCAGATCAAGATTCGGGGCTTTCGCATCGAACCTGGCGAAATCGAAGCGGCATTGGTCAAGCATCCGAGCATCGCGCAGTCAGTGGTGGTGTCACGCGAGGATCATCTGGGTGACAGACGTTTGGTGGCCTATTGGGTCGCGGCTGACGGTGGGGCAATGACACCGGTCGAACTCAAAGCCTATCTGAGCCAAACGCTGCCGGATTACATGGTGCCGGTCGCGTTCGTGCAGCTTGACACGCTGCCTTTGACGCTGAGTGGCAAGCTGAACCAGCGTGCGCTGCCGGCGCCGGATGGCGCGGCTTTTGCGCTGCAAGTGTATGAAGCGCCACAAGGCGAGCTCGAGACCGCGCTAGCGGCGATCTGGAGCGAGTTGCTGGGTGTCAAACGAGTCGGTCGGCACGACAATTTCTTCACGCTCGGTGGGCATTCACTGCTCGCAATACGGTTAATCGAGCGCTTGCGGCGTGTTGATTTGGAGTTGTCGGTGCGTACGTTGTTCGATACACCGGTGCTCAGCGTTCTGGCCCAGTCGTTGGGTCAGCATCGCGACGTGGCGGTGCCAGCGAATCGCATCACGCGTGAGACGACGGCGCTCACACCAGACTTGCTGCCGCTGATCGAGCTGACGCAGGCCGAGATTGACCGGATCGTTGAACAGGTGCCCGGTGGTGTCGCGAACATCCAGGACATCTATGCGTTGTCACCATTGCAGGACGGCATCCTGGTTCACCATCTGTTGGCCACTGACGGCGACCCGTACCTGGCGATTGCGCAGCTGGCCTTTGACTCGCGCGAGCGGCTTGATCAGTATTTGGCTGCCGTTCAGCAGGTTATCAACCGGCACGACATTCTGCGCACCGCGTTTGTTTGGGAAGGGCTGTCCACGTCTGCGCAAGTGGTTTGGCGACAGGCGCCGCTATCGGTGATCGAACTGACGTTGGATGCGAAGGAGGGGCCGATTGCCGAGCAGTTGGCGCGACGCTTCGATCCGCGTCATACGCGGCTGGACCTGACGCAAGCGCCGCTGCTGCGTTTTGCGATTGCACAAGATACCGATGGCCGGTGGTTAGCGGTCCAGCTGCTGCATCACTTAATTGGCGATCACTCGACGCTGGAGGTGATGCACGCGGAGGTGCGTGCGTTTATCGAAGGTGAAGGTGAAACGCTGCCAGCAGCACAACCGTTCCGTAACCTGGTGGCGCAGGCGCGCCTGGGTGTCAGTCAAACTGGGCATGAGCGTTTCTTCACCGAGCAACTTGCGGATATTGAGGAGCCGACGCTGCCATTTGGCCTGACGGACGTGCATCGAGACGGCGTACAGGTTGCCGAAGCGCACTGGATGCTGCCCCAAGCACTGAACGATCGGCTGCGCGCGCACGCGAAGCGGTTGGGCGTGAGCCTCGCGAGCTTGTGTCACCTAGCGTGGGCGCAAGTGCTCGCGCGCGCCAGCGGCCAACAGCACGTGGTGTTTGGGACAGTGCTATTCGGGCGGATGCAAGCGGGTGAGGGCGCCGACAGTGCGATGGGACTGTTTATCAATACGCTGCCGCTGCGAGTGGACCTGGATGGCAGTGTGGAGGCCGCGGTGCGTGCGACGCATGCGCGCCTGGCGGCGCTGCTCGAGCATGAGCATGCGTCATTGGCGCTGGCACAGCGCTGTAGCGGGGTGCCGGTGGGCACGCCCCTGTTCAGTGCGCTGCTCAATTATCGGCACAATGCGGTTAGCACCGGTGAGAGCGGCAGGCTGCCGGGCGTTGAACTCTTGAGCGCGCAGGAGCGCACCAATTACCCATTGGCACTGTCGGTCGAAGATTTCGGTCAAGCGCTGGGACTGACGGCGCAGGTGGTGACGTCGTTGGACGCGGATCGGGTGTGCGGGTATATGCAGCAGGTGCTAGAGAGCCTGGCTGAGGCACTGGAGACGACACCCGAGTGGCCGGTCGAGCAGCTGGAGGTGCTACCCAACGAGGAGCGCACCTTACTGTTTGAGACGTGGAACGCGACGCAGCAGGACTATCCGGCGCATCAATGTATTCACCAGCTGTTTGAAGCACAAGTGGAGCGCACGCCACAGGCGCCGGCGTTGGTGTATGAAGAGCGGACGCTGAGCTACGTGGAGCTCAATGCACAGGCGAATCGCTTCGCGCATCAGCTCATTGAACTGGGTGTAAAGCCGGATGCCCGGGTGGCGATCTGCGTGCAGCGCAGTCCTGCGATGGTGGTGGGGCTGCTGGCGATCCTGAAGGCGGGTGGGGCATATGTGCCGCTCGATCCAAGTTATCCAGGCGAGCGGCTCGCGCATATTCTCGCGGATGCGGTGCCGAACATTGTGTTGGCGGATGCAGCGGGCCGGGCGGCGCTGGGTGAGGCGGCCTTGACCGATCGCACGGTGCTGGACCCGAATCGGCTGCCGGCGCAGGCGGAGACGAACCCGGTGGTGCCGGATCTGACATCCCGCCATCTGGCGTATGTGATCTATACGTCGGGTTCCACCGGTGTGCCCAAAGGCGTGATGGTCCATCATCAAGGCGTGGTTCGGTTGGTGCGAAATACAGATTACATAAAAGTTGAGCCGGGAGCCGTCTTCGCGCTCGCATCGAACCTGGCATTTGACGCGACGACTTTCGAGATCTGGGCACCGCTGTTGAATGGGGCACGCATCGAGGTTATCGAGCGGGAGACTTTGCTTTCTCCTGCCACGTTGGCCCGTAAGCTCAAGCAAAGTGGTGTGACAGTACTATTCTTGACGACGGCGCTCTTTAACCAGATGGTTAAAGAGAAGGTTGAGGCTTTTAGTGATCTGCATTACTTGTTGTTTGGAGGGGAAAATGCGGATCCGCGATGCGTGTTCCGCGTTCTACAGCAAGCAAAGCCGCGGCACCTGCTACATGTGTATGGCCCAACGGAAACAGTCACCTACGCGAGTTGGTATGAGGTGCGCAATGTCAAACAGGATACAAGCATTCCTATTGGGCGTCCGATCGCGAACACGCGCATTTACCTGCTCGATCGCTACGGTCAGCCGGTGCCGCTGGGCGCGGTGGGCGAGCTGTATATCGGTGGCGCAGGGGTGGCACATGGCTACCTGAATCGCCCTGAATTGACGGCCGAGCGCTTTGTGCGCGATCCGTTCGTGGACGAGGCGGATGCGCGGATGTACAAGACGGGCGATTTGGCGCGTTACTTGCCCGATGGGAACTTGGAGTTTCTGGGTCGCAACGACCATCAGGTTAAGATCCGGGGCTTTCGCATTGAGCTCGGCGAGATCGAGGCATGCTTGACTCAGCATGCGCAGGTGCGCGAGACAGTGGTGCTGGCCGTGGGCGAAGGCCCAGATAAGCGGCTGGTGGCATATGTGGTGGCTGAGCCCGATGAGCAACTGGCCAATACATTGCGCACGCATGTGGCGGCAGTGTTGCCCGAGTACATGGTGCCCAGTGCGTTTGTGCAGCTTGACGCCTTCCCCTTGACGCCGAACGGCAAGCTGGACCGGCGTGCGCTGCCGGCGCCCAGCGCCGAGGCGTTCGCGCATCAAGTGTATGAGGCACCGCAGGGTGTGCTTGAAACCACGTTGGCCGAGATCTGGTCCGAGCTGCTGGGTGTGGAGAGGATCAGCCGGCACGATAACTTCTTCGCGCTCGGTGGGCATTCGTTGCTGGCGGTGCGCTTGATGAACCGGGCAGCTGCGCTGGGCATCACATTGCCGCTGGCGACGTTGTTTGCTGCACCCACATTGGCCGGCTTAGCTGCCGTACTCGAGGCGCAACGCACGTCAGACGGTGCGGCGCTACCCGCGATCACGCCGATCTCGCGTGACGGGGCGTTGCCGTTGTCGTTCGCGCAGCAACGGCTGTGGTTCCTCGCACAGCTCGATGGTGCGAGCGAGTCGTATCATATGTCGATGGCATTGCGCCTGCGCGGTACCTTGAACCGAGTGGCGTGGCAACAAGCGCTGGATGCGCTGTGGGCGCGTCACGAAGCGCTGCGCTCGGTGTTCGTCAGCGTCGAGGGTCAGCCGCAGGTGCAGCTGTTGCCCGCCGAGGCGGGGATGCCGATGACCTGGCATGACCTGCGCGGCGTGCGTGACGCGAAGGCCCAGTTGGTGCGACTGAGTGCTGAGGCGGCCCAAGTGCCGTTTGATCTGGCGCATGGCCCGTTGATGCGTGCGTGCGGGGTGCAGTTGGCCGATGACGAGTACGTGATGCTGCTTGTGCAGCACCATATCGTGTCGGATGGTTGGTCAATCGGCGTGCTGGTGCGCGAACTGAATACGTTGTATCGCGCCGCCTGTGACGGACAGGCGGATCCGCTGCCAGCGCTGACGATCCAATATCCGGATTATGCGGCGTGGCAGCGTCAGTGGCTCTCGGGTGAGCGGCTCAAGGCGCAAAGCGAGTACTGGCGCATGGCGCTGGCCGATGCACCGGTGTTGCTGGCATTGCCGACCGACCGGCCGCGTCCGACGCAGCAATCGTTTGCCGGCGCCTACGTGCCGATTCGGATCGATGCGTCCATCACGCAAGCGCTGAAGCGTTTAAGCCAAGCGCATGGCGCGACGCTATTCATGACGGTGCTCGCCGCGTGGAGCGCGGTGCTCGCGCGGCTGTCGGGGCAGGAGGATCTGGTCATTGGCACGCCGAGCGCCAATCGCCACCATCCTCAGATTGAGCCGTTGATTGGCTTTTTTGTGAACACGTTGGCGTTGCGCCTGGATGTGTCGGGCGAGCCGAGCGCCACACAGCTGCTTGAGCGGGTGCGACGCACGACGCTGGAAGCGCAAGCGCATCAGGATGTGCCGTTCGAGCAGGTGGTGGAGATTGTGCAGCCGCCGAGGCGGCTCGAGCATACGCCGCTGTTCCAGGTGATGTTCGCGTGGCAGAGCAACGAGCGTGCTGTGTGGGACTTGCCGGAGGTAGAGGTCACGCCAGCGGATTGGGCTTACGACGTGGCCAAATTCGATCTGAATCTGCACTTGCACGAAGCCGGTGGAGAGATGGTCGGCGTTCTGCACTATGCGACGGCGCTGTTCGATCGCGCGACGATCGAGCGACACATCGGATATTTGCAGACGATGTTGCAGGCGATGGCCGCTGACGCTCAACAGCCTGTGACGCGCGTCGAGTTACTGTCGCCGGCCGAGCGCACGTTGTTGCTGCAGACGTGGAACGCGACGCAGCGGGACTATCCGGCGCACCAATGCATTCACCAGCTGTTTGAAGCACAAGTGGAGCGCACGCCCGAGGCGATGGCGCTGGTCTACGAGGAGCAAACGCTGAGCTACGCCCAGTTGAATGCACAAGCGAATCGCTTGGCGCATCAGTTGATCGAACTGGGTGTGCAGCCCGATGCCCGGGTGGCGATCTGTGTGCAGCGTAGTCCTGCGATGGTGGTGGGGCTGCTGGCGATCCTGAAGGCAGGGGGCGCGTATGTGCCGCTCGATCCCGCGTATCCGGACGAGCGGCTCGCGCATATCCTCACGGATGCGGCGCCGGACATTGTGTTGGCTGATGCAGCGGGCCGGGCGGCGCTGGGTAAGGCGGCCTTGGCTCATCGCACGGTGCTCGATCCGAATGTATTGCCGGCGCGGGCGGACACCAATCCGTCGGTGCTGGCACTGACGTCCCGGCATCTCGCGTATGTGATCTATACGTCCGGTTCCACCGGCATACCCAAAGGCGTTTTGGTTCAGCACAGTGGTGTAGTCAACCATGGAATAGTAATGGCGCAGCGACTTGGACTGAGTTCGCGAGATCGCCTTTTGCAATTTTCTTCGTTATCTTTCGACGCCTCAGTCGAAGAAATTTTTTGCACTTTATGCTATGGCGCAACGTTAGTTTTGAGAACGGATGCTTGGCTGGCAGACGCCAAGCAATTTTGGGATCTTTGCGAAGCAAACCGCATAAGCTTGGTAGATTTACCCACTCAGTTCTGGGCACAATTAATTCAGGAAAAAGCGGCTGTTGCAAGCAGCGTACGTGCGATTCTCATTGGCGGAGACACATTAAGCGCATCGACACAAAGTGCATGGTTAGCTGGAGGCCATCGGGCGCGCTTATTGAATACTTATGGTCCGACTGAAACGACGGTTATCGTTACGATATATGAAGTAGTAGATGAGAGTGATCACGGGCGTTGCATCGGTCGTCCGATCGCAAACACCCGGATTTACTTGCTCGATCGCTACGGTCAGCCGGTACCGTTGGGCGCGGTGGGTGAGCTGTATATCGGTGGCGCGGGGGTGGCGCGCGGCTACCTGAATCGCCCGGAGTTGACCGCTGAGCGTTTCGTGCGCGACCCATTCGTGGGCGAGCCCGATGCACGGATGTACAAGACCGGGGATTTGGCGCGTTACTTGCCTGATGGAAACTTGGAGTTTCTGGGCCGCAACGATCATCAAGTCAAGCTTCGCGGCTTTCGCATTGAACTGGGCGAGATCGAGGCGTGTCTGACCCAGCATACGCAGGTGCACGACGCGGTCGTGCTGGCCAGGGGCGAAGGACAAGATAAACGGCTAGTCGCGTATGTGGTGGCCGATCCCGATGACGCGTTAGCGGGCACCTTGCGCACGCATGTGGCAGCAGCGTTGCCCGAGTACATGGTGCCCAGTGCGTTTGTGCGGCTCGATGCATTGCCACTGACACCGAACGGCAAGCTGGATCGGCGAGCGTTGCCGGCACCCAGCGCTGACGCGTTTGCGCATCAAGCGTATGAGGCACCACAGGGGGAGCTCGAGGCCACGTTGGCCGAGATCTGGTCCGAGTTGCTGGGTGTGGAGAGGATCAGCCGGCACGATAACTTCTTTGCGCTCGGTGGCCATTCGCTGCTCGCGGTGCAGATGATCAGTCGGAGCCGCACCGCTTTGGGTGTCTCCATTCCGATGCCCGTTCTGTTTGAAGCACCGACCCTTGCCGCGCTAGCGCAGCGTGTATCGGTACAAGAGAACGTGCAGGACGAGTCCTTTGCTGTGCTACTGCCAATTCAACCTCATGGCGCTCGGCCTGCGCTTTTCTGTGTCCATCCTGTGACTGGGTTAAGTTGGCACTATCGAGGCCTGGTGAGCCATTTGGAGGCAGATCAACCGGTCTATGGCCTACAAGCTCGTGGACTCGACGGTGGCTCGTTGCCCGCCGTCACGATCGAAGCGATGGCGATAGACTATATTCAGCAGATCCGCCGTATCCAACCACGCGGGCCTTACTATCTGCTAGGTTGGTCATTTGGCGGAAAAGTGGTCCATAGCATGGCAACGCAGCTTGAACAACAGGGTGAGCGGGTCGCGTTGCTAGCGGTGCTCGATGCGACGCCAGATTATGTGCAACGGGATAATAAGTCAAAGATCACCGAAGACGATTTTTATCATCTGTTTGTACGCCACGCTGCAGGCAGTCTGTCGGAAGCTGGCCATTATTTGTGGGAGAAAACCCGTGCAGTACTTCAAAATAATGTGCAGCTCGTTCAAAATTTTTCGCCACGTACTTATGGTGGCGATATGCTGTTTTTTAGGGCGACAATGGCACGAGATGCATGGACTCAACCCATCTCACCGGAAGTCTGGCAGCCTTACGTGTTAGGCAATATTGAGGTTCATGACATCGCCTGCCAACATTACGACATGGAATTGCCCGTGCCTACTGCACAGATTGGTCGCATTTTGCGCCAGAAGCTGAATGCGCTACAAGCGGCATGATCAACACTGCCGCCTTGAACCTGCCGGCCGAGTCAGCGTGTGAATTGGGCTGAGATTGGCTACTGTCAGTATGGGCCTTATCGGGTAGCGCAAGGGGAAAGTTCCCTTGCGCTCCCGTGGGTGGGCCGTACGTTCGCTCATGCTTGTGCGCGCTGCAGCCAGCTTCTAGCGCGCTCCTTTGCGCCGTTCTTCCCGCAACAATTTGTTTTCTCCGTCTTTTTTCATGCTGGCTTCGCAAGTAGCCGCATGATAGCGGCGGCTGCGCCCTCAACAGTTCAGCCGCCAGACACCGGCTTCCAGTTATTTCGCACCCGTGTGTTGAATCGGTGCTAATTCGCCGCGCAAACTTCACACAAAGTGGGGAAGAGCCACTTCTAAGTTGCTATTGACCACGGTCCGCCAGCCCGTCGGCACCTCGACAAAACTCGCCCCAATGAGTGCGCGTTTGCGTCGTCGGCCCAAGCCAGAAAGGTGTTATTGAGATTAACTAATGAATGAGTCATTCTAAAATTTCTCCTGCTTTTGGGGATGGTTGAATCTTTGTTAGCTCCTCCAGCTTGCGCGCCAGAATGCGACCGATTTCCGCGGTCGGTTCTGGCTGAACCATGTCTGCGTGTTTGCAATGAATATCATAGACTGCGATATTCCCAAGCACATATGGTTTCCACTCGTTGGAGGAAGCGAGCGTATGGAATCCATCTTCTGCTATGGTTGCACGAAAGAAGAGCGCATCGCCGCTATAAATGGATGGGGAAAATATCCTCCGAATACGTCTGTGGTTTTGCATAACCTTACAGGCGTTTTCCCATAGCCGCTCATCTATGGCAAAAATCATTTCATCCCCATAGTGAGAAGCAACTAGAGCATATATCGCATCTTGGTCGAGTTCCCGCTCATCGCTCAAGCGGTCGGGGTTCAGATCGCTATCGAGCAAAGCCAGCAGCGCCACGCTTTCGCCCTGCTGTTCGAGTTGAGTCGCCATGCTGTGCGCCACATAGCCACCGAAGGACCATCCTAGCAAATGGTAAGGTCCGTTAGGCTGGATGCGGCGAATGTGCTCGATGTAGTCCGACGCCATCGCGTCGATTGTTTCCGCCAGTGGCACGGCGCCATCGAATCCACGGTCTTGCAAGCCATAGACGGGTTGATCGGCACCTAAGTGTCTCGACAGACCGATATAACTCCAGCTCAAGCCGCCGCCGGGATGAATACAGAAAAGCGGTGGGCGAGTGCCTTTCGGTTGGAGGGGAAGCAGGACGGCAAAGGCATTCTCTTGTACGCCGTCCAGCATGATCAAGCGCTGTGCCAACTCAGCGACGCTCGGCGCTTCGAACAAAGTCCGGATCGTGATGCTGACGTTCAGGCGCGCATGGATACGACTGATAAGCCGCATTGCGAGCAGTGAATGACCGCCCAGATCAAAGAAGTTGTCGTGGCGATGCACCTTCTTCAATCCGAAGATCTCTGCCCACAATTCAGCTAGCGCCTTTTCCATCGGTGTTTGGGATGACATCGACTCCCATGCATCCCATGCTGGAAGTGCCTTGCGGTCAAGCTTGCCGTTGGACATCAGCGGCAAGCTGTCTAGCCATATCACAGCGGCTGGTACCATCGGCGCGGGTAATTGTGTTGCCACATACTGGCGCAGATCCGCCGGCTCGATGCGTGCTCCGCCTTCTGCGCTAGGCTGATGAGGGACTGCATAGCCAATGAGTTGTTTGTGGCCCGCGCTATCCTTGCGGGCAATGACCGCGGCTTGCGCCACGGCCGGATGGCGGCGCAGCGCGGCTTCCACTTCGCCAGGCTCAATGCGCCAGCCATCGATCGTGACCTGCCGATCGGTGCGACTGATGAAGTCCAGCGTTCGATCTGGCCGCCAACGCACGAGATCGCCCGTGCGATACAAACGCGCGCCCTCCGGACCGAACGGATGAGGCACAAAGCGCTCGGCTGTCCATCCCGGGCGGTGAACATAGCCTCGGCCCACCCCGTCGCCTGAGAGATACAACTCTCCGGGCACGCCGACAGGAACGGGCCTCAGACCTGCGTCTAAAACGTAAGCTTGTACGTTGCCCAGCGGGGTACCGATCGGCACAGTGGCTTGTTCTGAGTTTGCCGTTCGCATTGCATGACAGATCGCGAAGGCGGTGATCTCCGTTGGCCCATAATCATGGATGAGACTCATCTCGGGACACGAGTCGAGCACCTGCTGCACTGCATCGGCGCAGAGGGCTTCGCCTTCCACCAACACGTGGCGCACCGTCCCGAGACAGCTCGGATCGCCTTCGGTCATTCGATGAAACAATCCTGTGGTGAGCCAAAGCGCACTGACCTGGTAACGCTGGATTACATCTTGTAAGGCCGGTACGTCAAGCGCGTCTGGAGGGGCAATGACCACCTGCCCCCCGGTAAGCAGCGGCGTCCACAGTTCATACATCGACGCACCGAAGGTCGGCGGCGAATGCAACAGTACGCACTCTCGTGTTCCCGCCAGGGGCCCGTTCAATGCCAAATTGAGCACATTGCGATGGGTAATGCCAATCCCCTTGGGCTGACCGGTGCAATCCGAGGCGTACGTCAGACAGGCCAACTGTTCAGGGGCGCAGGCCGGGGCCGGATTATGGCTCGGTTCGCGAGCCGCCGAGGGATCAGCATCGACGACAATGATACGGGCATCATGTATTTTGCCGCGTGCTTGCAAGGTACGGTCTGTCAGCAAGAGCCGCGCGCGCGTCTCGCACAGTACGGCTTGTAACCGGCTGTCCGGATCCGTGTCATTCAGCGGTATATAAGTACCGCCAGCCTTGATCACGGCCAGGGTGGCCACGATCCGCTCAGGCGTGCGCGGCATGAGGATCGCAACCGGTGTCTCTGGCTCGATGCCTTGCCGAATCAGGCAATGCGCGAGTCGGTTGGCTTGCGCATTCAGTTCGGTATAGCTGAGCAATCGATCCTTAAAGACCAGAGCGATGGCGTCGGGCGTCTGGGTCACTTGCGCTTCGAATAACGTGGACAGTGTTGTCTCGGGTATCCGACGCGCAGTGGTGTTCCAGTCGACCAATAACTGCTGCCGTTCCGTGGCATCGAGCCATTCGATGCGCCCAACGAGCTGGTCGGGATCCTGCGCAATGGCCTCGAAGAGGCGAATCAGGCGCTGTATCAGCCGCTCGACCGTCTCACGATCGAATAGGTCAGGGCGATAACCCAATTGGAATGACAACTGTGCGCCCGGGACGGCGGTCAAACTGAGCGGATAATGCGTCGCGGTGCTGCCGCTGATACCCACGATCCTTAGCTTATCCACCGCCTGCCCCGCACGGTGATCGACCGGGTAGTTTTCAAACACGACCAGCGTGTCGAACAGCTGACCGAGTCCAGTCACACGCTCGATATCGGCAAGATCAAGGTGTTGATGTTCAAGCAGGCAAATTTGCTGATCTTGGAGGCGCGCCAACACATCGGCGATAGGCTGCATCGGGCTGCACTGGAAGCGTAACGGCGGGGTGTGGATCAATAGCCCCACCATGTGCTCGATACCCGGCAATTCGGGCGGCCGCCCGGCCACGGTCACACCGAAGACCACATCGTCGCGCCCCGTTAGGTGGGTCAGTAAGAGACCCCAAGCGCCTTGCACCAAGGTATTCAGTGTGAGGCGCTGCTGGCGAGCCTGCTGGTTTAGCGTGTGAGTAAGCGTCTCGGATAGCGTCCAAGTCAAGCTTTCTTGGAGTGTCGATGTGGTCAGCCGTGCGGGTGCGAGACGGGTCGGTTCCTGAAGTCCTGCGAGCACCTCGCGCCAAGCGCGTTCAGCAGTCGCGTGATCGCGTGCCTTGAGCCAAGCCAGGTAGTCCCGATAGGGTGTCACGCGCGGCAGCGCGTGCCCATCACCGCCATTGGCATATAACGCGAACAACTCCTGGATCAGCACTGGCATCGACCAGCCGTCCAGCAAGATATGATGACATACCAAAACCAATCGAGATTGGTTCGACGTCAGACGGACTAAACCGAAACGTAACAGTGGTGGCTGGCTAGGATTGAAGCGGCGTGAGCAGACTTCCTGTAAAAAGCGCTGATAGGCTGCTTCACGCGCGGCGTCATCCAGTCCGCTGAGGTTGCTCTCCTGCCAAGGCAGCGGGACGGTGCGCGGAATCACCTGGACTGGCTCATTCAGCCCTTGGTGCACAAAGCTGGCGCGCAGACTGGCATGGCGTTGCAGCAGCGCCTGTATCGCGGCTTGAAGGGCCTGACTGTCCAGCGTGCCTTCCAGATCGAAAATCATCGGCATCGCATAAGCATTTGATCCCTGGTCAGCCTGGAGGGCGTGAAAGAGTTGACCCTTTTGCAATGGGGAGAGCGGCAGAATGTCCTCGAGTCCAGCTTGCGTTGCTTCCAATTGCTCGATTTGGTCCTGGCTGAGGCTCACGAGCGGTACGTCCGAGGGCGTCAAGCCGCCCGCATAGGGCTGCTCAGCGTAGGCGACCAGGGTTTCCAAAATCTGGAACCAGGTCTGTGCCAGATCTTGCATTTGCTCGACGGTGAAAAGCGCGCCTGCCCAAGACCAGTTGGCCATGAGCTCGGGCCCGTCGGGGCGATCTAGCGTGAATGCGTTCAATGAGATCGCGTGGAACAGCGGCATGGCCGGATCACTCCCCCCAACCAACGTGCTCTCAGGCGCCGGTTCCCAGTCTTGCGCTTCGGGAGCGGCAAAGCGGCTCAGATAATTAAAGCTGATCTGCGGCATCGGCAAATGCTTGAGATGCAGCGCGGTTTCGGCATTCAAATATCGCAATAGGCCATAGCCTAAGCCATGATCCGGCAATGCGCGGAGTTGTTCCTTGACGCGCTTTACCAACCGGCCCAGCGTGGGGCCGCCCTCCAAGGCCGCCTCGAGCTCTAATTCATCCAATTCGAACCGTACCGGAAAAAGACTCGTGAACCAGCCCACCGTACGCGACAAATCCAGGCTCACGTCACGGGATTCGCGGCCATGTCCCTCCAGATCAATCAGGACATCAGGGTGATAATGCCCTTGACGTTGCCGCCAGCAGGCCACCGCCAACGCGAACGCGCTCAGCAGTACATCATTGACACGCCCGTGAAAGCGCGCCGGCACTGCGCCGAGTAACGGCGAGGTGAGCGTGGCAGGTAACGTTAGGCTTAGACGTTGCGCTGTCGCAATGGTATCGTGCGCGGGGTCCAGCGGGCGCGCGGACAAAAGCGCATCAGTGCCACTCAGCATTCGCTTCCAAAATGGCAATTCGGCATGCCGAGTTTCGCTCAGCGCCTCGTGCGAGAGCCATTGCGCCCAACGGCGCAAGGAGGTGCCGGTGGGCTCGAGCGCGATAGGCTGTCCGGCCTGCGCGGCTTGCCAGGCACTGGCCAGATCGGGCAGTAGAATGCGCCAGGATACCCCGTCGACTACCAAGTGATGAATCGTCAGCAGCAACCGGCCAGGCGCGTCGCCCGCCTCAAACCAGACCGCTTGCAGCATCACGCCGGCTTGTGGGTCGAGCCGGATTTCGGCAGCTTGCGCTTCCTGACTGATCCTTGCCTGGCGGACGTCCTCATCCAACTCCGCGATCTCGACGCGACGCAGGCAGGCGCTAGCGGATACCGCTCCGGCAGGCGGAATCTGCAGCGTCCAGCCGGCGCCTTGTGCAGACGATGGCAATAGCTGTAAGCGCAACGCGTCGTGGTGATCGAGCAGGGCTTGCAAGGCTGTGATCAGATGATCAGCTTGCAGCGCGGCCGGCACTTGCAGCAGCATCGTTTGATTAAAGCGGCCGATAGGCCCGTCATACTCAAGGAACCAACGGATGATGGGCGTGAGCGGCACCTCGCCGGTAGCGATATCGGCCACGGCAGGCTGTGTATCGTCCAACGGCTTGGCCACAATGGCGAGTGCGGCAACGCTTTGGTGCTGGAAAACCTCGCGTGGAGTGATCGCCCATCCTGCCTTGCGGGCGCGGCTCACTAACTGGATCGAGAGAATGCTGTCACCGCCCAGATCAAAAAAGCTGTCATCGACGCCCACGCGCGGTACACCCAACACATCGGTAAACAACTTGGCAAGTGTCCGTTCCTGAGGCGTGCGCGGGGCACGATAGCAGTGATCTGAGATAAACTCGGGTGCCGGCAATGCTCGGCGGTCGAGCTTGCCGTTGAGGGTTAACGGGAACGTATCCAGGCGCATGAACGCAGCCGGCACCATGTACTCGGGCAGCACGGCGGCCACATGCGCGCGCAGCGTGCTGGCCAGCGCGTCATCGGGTTCGGCCACCACATAGGCGACCAGGCGCTTGTCGCCGCCGTCGCCCAGCGCCAGCACCGCAGCGTCATGCACCTGCGGGTGCCCAGCGAGACAGGCCTCGATTTCTCCCGGTTCGATGCGAAAGCCACGCAGCTTGACTTGATGGTCGTTGCGGCCGACGAACTCCAGATTGCCATCGGGCCGGTAGCGGGCCAGATCGCCCGTCTTGTACATCCGCGCATCCTCGCAGTTGCGGAACGGATCGGGCACAAAGCGCTCGGCCGTGAGCTCCGGGCGGTTCAGATAACCGCGTGCGACACCCGCACCACCAATATACAGTTCACCGACCGCGCCCAATGGTACCGGTTGACCGTAGGCATCGAGCAAATAAACTTGTGTGTTGGCGATCGGCCGGCCGATCGGGATGACCTCACCGTTAAAGTCCCGCGAGCTACGCCATGCTGTCGCACAAACGCTCGCCTCGGTTGGACCATATGCATTGAATACGGTGTGTTGCTCGTTTAAGGTCCGAGTCAGTGTTGCACTGGGTGCTTCGCCAGCCAGAATCAGCGTCAGGGGTAGGTTAAAGCTGAACAGCCCTTCGCCATTTTGAAGCAGTGCAGGCGGTAAGGTCGCGTGCGTAATCGCATGACAGGTCAAATAATTGCACAATGCATGCTGATCACGACGGACCATATCGGGTGGCAAAAACAAGGCCGCACCGCTGACCAAGGCCATCACGATTTCAGAGACGCTCGCATCGAAACTGAACGAGGCAAACTGCAACACTCTACTGTCTGCACGAACTTCAAAACACGCGATCTGCGCCTGGGCAAGGTTGACTACGTTGCAATGCTCGACCATCACGCCCTTCGGCGTGCCGGTGGAGCCGGACGTGTAGATCACATAGGCGAGATGGCGGGCCGTCAAGCCCGGCACCGACGGATTCGTGTGCGCCCGATTGGGCAGCGCATTAGGATCGAGCACTGTGCACTTGACGAGCGCCGCCTCACCGAGTGCGGCCTGGCCCACCGCATCGGCCAGCACGATATCGGGCGCGGCATCGGCCAAAATATGCGCTAAGCGCTCGCTCGGATACGCTGGATCGAGCGGCACATACGCGCCCCCTGCCTTCAGAATCGCCAGCAGCCCGACCACCATCGCTGGAGAGCGCTCGACACAGATTGCCACGCGCGCATCGGGTTGCACGCCCAACTCGATCAGCCGATGCGCAAGGCGATTGGCCCGTGCATTGAGTTGCGCGTAGCTGAGCGTTTGGTCTTCGTACACGAGTGCGGTGGCCTCAGGCGTGCGCTCAGCCTGTGCTTCGAACAGCTGGTGGATGCATTGGTGCGCCGGATAATCCTGTTGCGTCGCGTTCCACGTTTGCAGCAGTAAGGTGCGCTCGGCTGGCGTGAGCAGCTCGACGCGAGCCACCGGTTGCTGCGCGTCGGCCACCATCGCTTGCAGCATCGTTTGCAGGTATTCGACGTGCCGTTCGATCGTCGCGCGCTCAAACAACGCTGTCGCATAACTCAGCGTGCCGACGATCTCCTCATCCGCCTCATACAGATTCAGCTCCAGATCGAACTTGACCACATCGTAGGCCAAGTCCGCTGGCGTGACTTCCAACTCCGGCAGCTGCCACGCTTCGGTCTCGTTGTTCTGCCACGCGAACATCACCTGAAACAGCGGCGTATGTGCGAGGCGGCGTGACGGCTGCACGATTTCCACCACCTGCTCGAACGGCAGGTCTTGATGCGTTTGCGCGTCCAATGTCGTGCGCCGCACCCGCTCGAGCAGTTGCGCCGCACTGGGCTCACCCGACAGGTCCACGCGCAACGCCAGCGTGTTCACGAAGAAGCCGATCAACGGCTCGATCGCGGTGTGTCCCCGGTTCGCGCTCGGCGTGCCGATGACCAGATCGTGTTGAC
>NZ_JAHLKR010000018.1 GCF_021991875.1 Mycetohabitans sp. B8 | reverse complement strand
ATCGCCACCCGATGGCCGGCCGGCGCATGCGACTGCCGCCGGATCTCCCCCTTGCCCACCGGCACCCCGCTCAGCCGCTTCTGCGTGGCCACCCCCGGCCCCGTGCCCCGCGGATAGCGCACCGCACTTGGCCCGTCGATCTGCAATCCCGTGTGCAGCATTTGCCGACACTCGTTCTCGTCGGCCGGCGCCATCACCACCATGTTCGGGATGCAGCGCAGGTACGCCATGTCGTAGGCGCCCGCATGCGTGGCCCCGTCCGCCCCCACCAACCCCGCGCGGTCCAGCGCGAACACCACCGGCAGGTTCTGTAGCGCTACGTCGTGGATCAACTGGTCGTAGCCGCGTTGCAGGAACGTCGAGTAGATCGCCACCACCGGCTTCAACCCTTCGGCCGCCAACCCGCCGGCGAAGGTCACCGCGTGCTGCTCGGCAATGCCCACGTCAAAATAGCGTTGCGGGAAACGCTGCTCGAACTCGACCAGCCCCGAGCCCTCGCGCATCGCCGGCGTGATGCCCACCACCCGCGGGTCCAGTTCCGCCGCATCGCACAGCCATTCACCAAAGACCTGCGTGTACGTTTTCTTCGACGACGCAACCGGCTTGATGCCTTCGGCCGGATTGAACTTGCCCGGACCGTGGTACAGCACCGGATCGGCCTCGGCGAGCTTATAGCCCTGGCCCTTCTTCGTCACCACGTGCAGGAACTGTGGACCACGCAAGCCGCGGATGTTCTGCAGCGTCGGGATCAGCGAATCGAGGTCATGCCCATCGATCGGGCCGATGTAGTTGAAGCCGAATTCCTCGAACAGCGTCGCGGGCACCACCATGCCCTTCGCATGCTCCTCGAGCTTGTGCGCGAACTCCAGCATCGGCGGCGGCAGGATCTTGCGCATCCCCTCTTTCGCACTCGCGTAGAAGCGTCCGGACATCAGCTTGACCAGATACCGGTTCAGTGCGCCAACCGGCGGTGAAATCGACATATCGTTGTCGTTCAGGATCACCAGCAACGGGGTGTCCTCACACACGCCGGCGTTGTTCAGCGCCTCGAACGCCTCGCCGGCGGTCATCGCCCCGTCGCCGATCACCGCGATCGCATGACGATGCTCACCCTTGAGCTGGCTTGCCACCGCCATGCCCAGCGCCGCCGAAATCGACGTGCTCGAATGTGCGGTACCGAACGCATCGAACTCCGACTCTGAGCGGCGAGGGAAGCCCGATATGCCGTTCCACTGGCGCAGCATGTTCATCTGGTCCCGCCGCCCGGTCAGGATCTTGTGCGGATAGGTCTGGTGGCCGACGTCCCAAACGATCCGGTCCTTCGGCGTGTCGAACACATAGTGCAGTGCGATCGTCAACTCGACAGTGCCGAGATTGGACGACAAGTGACCGCCAGTGCGCGACACGCTGTCGAGCACGAAGGCCCTGAGTTCGTGGGCCAATGCCTTCAAATCCGCGCGCGACAGCGAACGCAGCTGGGCGGGATGGTCGATCGTGGGAAGTAGTTTGGTCATCGTAGTTATCCGTATTAACGCCGGTCTGTGCCGGCCTGCTGGGTCGATACTTTTGTGCCGCCGCACCAGAGCCGGGCTGTGCCGCCGCCGCGCCTGGGCCGAGACAATGCGCGCCGCCTCACGCTAGCAACTGCCCGAACGCACGCAGCAGCCGGTCCATGTCGTGCGCCGTCAGATTGCCCATCGTCGAGATGCGGAACAACTCGGCCGCCAAGCCGCCCTGCCCCGCATAGATGACGAATCCATGCAGCTTCAATGCATCGTGCAATTGGGCGTAGTCAATCTTCGGCGGCAAGCGGTACGCGCGCAGCACAACCGACGATTCCTGCGGCGACAGCACGCTATTCACGCCCAGTCGCGCCAAGCCGTCGCGCACTTGCTCGGCCAGCTTGCGATAACGCGCATGACGCTCGCGCCAGCCGCCCTCGTCCTCAAGCTCGCGCAGTGCCTCGACCAGCGCGTAATAGGCGTGCACCGACGGCGTAAACGGCGTATTGCGCTCGCCCTGCAAGCGCGCCAGCCGCCCAAGGTCCAGGTAAAACGCCCGACTTGCCGCATCGGCCAGCGCCGCGCGACGCACCATGACGAATGACGCCCCCGGCACCCCATGCAAGCATTTGTTCGCTGTCGCCGCCACCGCGACGAGGGCAGGATTGGCAAAGTCGATGGCCTCTGCGCCGAAGCTGCTAACACCATCCAGCAGCACGCCGACGCCGCGTGCGCGGCACGCGTCGAGCACGCCGCCGAGCTCGTTCAAGCGGCCCGTGGTCGTCTCATGGTGCACCAGCGCCACGTGGGTGAACGGCCGTTGCGCGCGTGCCGCGTCATCCAGCCGCGCCGCCAACGCGTGGACATCGGGTGCGTCGATCCATCGATGCGTAGCTACCTCGTGGTCAATCCGATAGTGACGTGCGATGTGCGTGATCCGCTCGCCATACACACCATTCTCGACCACCAACAGGCGGCCATGCTCGGGCACCAGCGTGGCGACCATGCTCTCCACCGCGCCCGTGCCGGATGCAGTCATCAGGACCGCTTGCCATTTGGCGGGGTCGAGCGCGTAGACGTCCACCAACCGTTCGCGCGCCTCTTGCTGCAAATCGTAGAATTCGGGCTCGCGATGGCACAGGTCGGGCTGCAGCAAGCTTTGTCGCACGCGCTCCGTCAGCGTGACCGGCCCCGGGTTCAGTAACAGCATCAGCGGCCTCCCGCACAATGTGCGATGTGGTTCATCAAGCGCTCCTTCACTTGCTCCGGCGTCACGCACGGCCGTGGCAGGTCCTCTGGCGTGCCTGGCCGTATTTTGATACACGCGAAACGCGGACCGTCGCCGAGCGGCTCGGCGTTAAAAACCCGCCGCAGTACACCGAGATCATCCCCGTCAACCACGAGCCCGTACCCGCACGCCGCAGCCACGCCCGCGAACGATATGCCAGGTGATACGCTCGCCTGGCCACCTGTTGAATCGTGCACGCCGTTGTCCAGCACGATATGCACGAGGTTGGACGCCCCATAGGCGCCCAGCGTCGCCAACCCGCCCATGCGCATCAACGCAGCACCATCGCCATCGAGCGCCACCACGCGCAGGTCAGGGCGCGCCAGCGCAAGTCCGAGCGCCATCGTCATCACACAACCCATCGAGCCAACCATGTATAACTGGTTTGGCCGGTCGTGCAGCGCATACAATTCGCGACCACAAAAACCGGTAGACGCCAATACCACGCTGCCCTGCACCGGTGTTGCGTCGATCACTCCGCGCAGTACGTCGCTGCGCGACGGCAATCCGTCACACGTCACGCCGCGTAGCATCGATTCGATCGGCACCGCCGCGCGCCGTGCACGGGCAGTGGCGTCGCGCAGCGGATAGGGCGCCACGCTCCCCTTGTGCATCACCAGCGCATAGGGCCGACCGGTGGCGTCCATATGCGCGATCGCCCGATCTAGCGTCGCACCCACACCGTCTGCGTCGGTTGGAAAGGCCTCCCATGCAATCTCCATTGTTTGGAGCATTGCCGGGGTGATCGGCCCCATCAACGCGTGCTGCGGCTCGTCGGCTACGCCCGGCTGGCCACGCCAGGTGATGATTAACAACTGCGGCAGCCGGAACGTCCAGGTCAGCGAGGTCAGTGGACTGACGGCATTGCCGAGCCCGGAGTTCTGCATCATCGTGACACCGCGCCGGCCGGCCAGCGTCGCGCCTGCCATCAGCGCAACCGCATCACCCTCGTTTGCCGCGCTTAAGTAATGCAGCGACGGCGCCTGCAACACGTAGTTGATGAAAGGCGTCAAGAACGAGCACGGCACGCCCGCGTACCAGTCGAATCCGCGTTCGCGCGCTGCATCAACGAACTGCGCCGCCTCAATCATTGCCGCCTCCGGCGCTCGCCTGCGCGATCGGTACCTGCGTATGGGCGAAATCCGCCGCCCGGCGGAAATCGTCCAGGTCATTGACGCCACGCCAGTGTCCGTGCACATAGTGCACTTCGATCTGCTCGCCGGCGTCGACCAGCGCATTGAGCAGCGCCGGCATGTCTAGCGAATCGAAATCGCCGCGCTCGCGCAGCGTCGCAAAAATACGCCGAAGTTTGTCGCGTCCTTCGCCACGCACGCCCAGCAGGCCGATCCAACGCCCATGCGGCGCCGTGCCATCCGGCGCGGCTGCCTCGCTGCTCACGCGCCGCAGCACGACCTTCTGCCCGAACAGGCCCCGGTCGTCGTCACTGGAGCAGTACGCGAAATCGCGCACGCTCCGGTTGGTCGGCTGCGTCTGCGACGAATCGACAACCACGCAAAAGTGCGCGTCACTTTCCACCAGGTCGTGCAGGATATAGCTGCGAAACAGTAGATCGCCATACGCGATAACGGTATCGTGCTCAAACGCCTGCGTCGCACACGCGAGCGACGCCAGCTCGCCGGTCGTCTCGTGCCGCTCGTTGATCACCAGCCGGATGCCCGCCGTGTCAATCGCATCGGCACAGTAGCCGCCCACGACCGTGATATCGTTCACGCCCTGCTTCTTGAAGCCATCGACGAGCCAGCGCAACAACGGCTTGCCTGCGATCGGCAACATCACCTTAGGCCGCTGCGCGGTGACCGCCTCCAGCCCGCGCCCCCGGCTCGCAGCCAGCACAAGCGCCGTGCGCGGCGCGCGCGCGGCCAGATAGACCTGCTCGGCGGCCGAATATTCGTCCGCGCCTTGCAAGCGGAAAATCTCATTGACCGACGCGATCCGGTCCTCGACGCCGACCAGCGTCTCGCTGTCGTGAATTTCCTTGGCGACCGCCTGCATCGCCGACGTGGCCGCGCGTATCAAGTGATTCGCCCAGATCACTACGCTGATACCCGCGTTGCGAAAGACCTGCGTGGGCGTGCTGTAGTACTTCGTCGGCACGATCACCAGCGGGGCGCGATGGGCCCATTCGCGTGCAAATGCCACAATTTCGTCGGCCCGCGCCAGCTTGCTGTGGATCAGAATCGCATCGGCCCCGGCCGCGTGATATGCCTCGGCGCGGCGCAGCGCCTCGTCCATGCCCCAACCGGCGATCAACGCCTCAACCCGCGCGACGATCGAAAAATCCGGGTCCTCCTGGGAATCCTTGCCGGCCTTGATCTTGCCGCAGAACTCATCGACGTCCGCCAGCGGCTGCCGTTCGCCGCCGATGAAGCTGTTGGTCTTCGGGAATTGCTTGTCCTCGATGCACACGCCCGCCACGCCGCGCTGTTCCAGCTTTTTAACCAGCCGCCGGACGTTGTTGAAATTGCCGTAGCCGGTATCGCCATCGAGCAGGATCGGCAGGTCGCTCGCGTCGACCATGAATTCCAGCGTATCGACCACCTGTGTCCAGCTCGCCTCATTGTTGTCGCGCACGCCGTATTGCGCCGAGATCGCCAGGCCCGACGCCCAGATAGCGTCAAAGCCCGCTTCGCGCACGATCCGTGCGGACAGCCCGTTGTGCGCCTCCATCATGAATTCCAGCTTATCGGAGGTTAGCAGGCGGCGCAGCCGGGCCGCACGGCTTTGCGCGCGCGCGACAAAGGTATCGGGGGCGTTCATAAGTTCAACAAGCTCCTGTCTCAACGCGGCGCGACCTCGTGCCCGCAACGACCACCGGCTGCAGCAAGGGCAGCACCTGCGTTCGCGCGCGCTCGACGTCCGCGGCAAAATCAATTTCGATCCATGGCGCACCGGTCACGTCGGCCGCTTCGAAGACATGGCTGCGCTCGAGTAGCAGGTCCCGCAGCGCTTCCTCGTGTGGCAGGTTCGCGCGGCCGTTGCTGACATAGTCGGCGGCGATTTGCGCCAGACGCCGTGCGGCACCCTCGGTCAGGCGGAAGAACCCGACCGACTCGCCCATCGTGTCGTACCGTAGATCGGCCGCGACCTGCTTGCGCAACTCGACGGGCACACCGTCGCGCAAGCACAGCTTGACGGGTTCGTCGTCCGGCTCGACATGACGATCGATCAGCAACCGATTCGCTTGCTCGCCGGCCACCAGCGGCGCCATGATACGCTCGTCGTACAGTACATCGGCATCCATCAGCAACACATCCCCACCTGCGCACAACGCGTCGGATACTGTGTGCACCGTCAACACGCTGCCCAATTCGTAATCCGAATTGAGCACGATGCGTGGTGGTGGCGCCCAACCCAGGCGCAGCAACTCGGCCTCGATCATCTCGTGATGAAAGCCCAGGGCCAATACGATTTCGTCGACACCGGCCGCCCTGAGCAACTGCAAATGGCGCTCGAGCAGCGTCATGCCGTCGAAGCGCAGCAGGCATTTGGGCGACTGCTTGTTCTCGGGCTGGACTAAGCGCAGGCCTCGGCCCGCAGCAAGAATAATGGCGCGCACTGATGCTCCTGTGTGATTCGTTGACGACTGTTGATTCGCAGATTCGGGCGAGGCGCCCAAATCGACGCGTTGCGCCACCCGGCGCGCTAGTCAGCCGCCGGCATTCGCGCAGCACGGCGGCGTTGCCAGCCACGCTCGGAAAAATGCAGGTACACTAAGCCCGGCACACCCAGCAGGATCTCGCGGGCGCGCTTGGCCAGCGACAGCGCGAGGGCCGCGTCCGGCGGCAAGCCGACCAGCGGCGCAAGCAGCAGGTACCCGCCCTCCTGCACGCCGAGCGAGCCCGGGATCATGAACGCCGCGCCGCGGATGGCTTGCCCGATGCTCTCGAGCAATAGTGCGTCAACCCAACCGACCGGATGTCCAATCAACTCCAGGATCAGCCAGACTTCCCCGGTGCCAATGATCCAGCCGAACAGGCTCAATGCGAAGCTCGCTGCCACCGCGCGCGGCTGCCGATACAGCGCAGCCACGTGCGCATCCACCGCATCGGCGCGCTCAAAGAGCGCTGACCAGTCGCGCCCCGCTGACAACTTGGACATCACGCGTGAGAGCCGCCCGAACAAGCGCCGCCGTTGCGCCCTGTAAAAACCGTACAGCAGCAGCGCAAAGCCCGCGCTCGCGGCCAGCAACGGCGTGCGCAGAGCGCCGAGTGCACCATGCGCCGCATCAGCCGCGAACACCGCCAGGCCCAGCAACGCGAACACGACTTGCGCGATCGTTTGCCACGTCGTGCTGACAGTCATCACCGCCGCCGATTCCGGCAGCGACAATCGACGCTGCGCCAGATGCCGCACCATCAGCAACGGCCCGCCGATCTGGCCGGCCGGCAGCAGGCTGTTGACCGATTCGCCTGCCCAGCGCGTCAACAACGCGTCACCGATCGTCACGCTGCCGCGTTCACCCGCCAGCACACCACAACGCTCACTCGCCAGCACACGGATCGCCGCCGCGTCAACCCCCATCGGCAGACCATGGAATGCGGCCACGAGCAGCAAGCCGGAGCCGGCGGCCGACAACGCGGCCGCCAACGGCGCGATACCCTGCCATGCCAGCAGCCCGACGAACAGCGACGCGCCGATCGTCAACGAAATCAACGCTGCACGTGTCATGCGCGCGTTCGCTTGCCAGCCCGCTGCCGGAATACTTGCCGGAAACCGAAGTAGGCGATCGCGTCCTTCATGTTCGATACAAACCGCTGGAACCGTCCCATGCTCGGATCGGTTACGTACTCGAATGTCAACGATACGCGCCGCTCGTTCGCGCCCAGCGGCGTGATCCGATGATGCAGCTTGTCTCCATCGAAAAATACCAGCCCGCCAGGCGACAACCGCACTGCCGCCTCAACGACGGGCATGCCCGGTTCGCGCGTGTGCAGCCGGTATTCCAGCTTGCACGACGATTCGTCAACCACGCCCAGCAGCAGCGTATATCGCCGGCCATTGTAGTACGACGTATCGTAGTGCCAGCCGATATGATCACCGGGCTTGGTATAGAAATAGAGTGCGTATGCGTGAGGATCGGTGTCGGGACAGGCCATCAGGCGCTCCCCGCACAGGGCCTCCAGCCAGCGGATCAACGCCGGCGAACGATACAATTCGGCGATCACCGGTGCAAGCCGGTCGATCGCATGCCTGCTGACACTACCGCCTTGCTTGTGTCCAGGCAGGTAGTTGCGGTTCACTTCGCCATCGACCCGACGCACCGCGTCCACGAGCCGGGCGGTCATGTCCGGCGCCAGGAATGTGTCGAGAAACAGGAACGCGCCCTGCTCGCTAAACGTGTCGCGCAGCAGCTTGGTATCGAACGTCGCGATGCGCTCGTGCATTGCCGCGTCCACTATCGTGCTGCACTGATATCCAACGCCCGCACCGTCGCAGGCCAGCCCGGCCATGTTGTTCATGGAGCCGTGCCGCAATGGGTCGCCGCGGGCGCCCCCGTGCTCCGCCGCATCGTGCGGCGGTAGTCAATCGCGACCCACACCGCGAACAGCGGCGCGCCGATTGCCGCCGCCAACAGAAACGGCGTTACGCCATCCAGCAACGTGACCAGCGGCAGCAGGTAAAGCATGTCTTCGGTTTCGAAGCCGGCCCAAAACGCCTGGCGCGTGCCGGGCTTGCCTGCGCGCTGCTCGATACGCATACGCAGGAAGAAAATCAACGCCACGGCTAAGCCAGCCACCCAGCCGAGCCACGTGGACGCCGCCGGCAGCGATGAATGCGCATCGGCGGGGATACCCAACCCGATGCCAACGAACAGGCCGATCGTGACCAGCGCGTCCGCCGCGAGGTCGTAGAAATGGCCCAGGCGACTCGATTGGCCGCTAATGCGGGCCAATTCACCGTCCGTATGGTCGACGAAATTGGACAACACGACCAATAACGCGCCGACGTTGGCCCAGCCATAACCGCCGGCAGCCAGCGCCGCCGCGCCAGCCAGGCCGATTAACAGGCGCAGCGTCGTCAAGTGGTTCGGCGTGACCGAGGTGTCCTTCAGTGGCATCACGAGCCGGCGAGCGAGTCGCGCGTCCCATTGCCGAGGCGGCGGTGGCATGTCGGATGACGTCCCGAATGCCCTGTTCTGTTCTTTTTCCATCCCGGAAATATATCCCTTCTATGCGCCTATTGCAGTTCAGGACACGTACGCAACACGGCGATGCCGAGAGGAACCCCAGATTGACTGGGTTTCGGCTGGGTTCACCACAGGTTTATCCACAGAAATTGTTGATAACTTTTACCCATATTCGGCCAATATTGTCATGCTTCGCCCCACCACTTGACATCCGGCCAAACCCGATGTGGCGGTCATTGCAGGTGACCCGACGCGCCGCTCGCATCGACGTCCCCCCTAGTCGCGGCGCTCGTCATCCGCGACAGCACGTGCGCGGTCATGCCGCGCGCCAACTCGCTATCCCCAACAAACACGACGCCGACTCGCTCCGATTCGAGCAGCGCGGCCTCGTCGTCGTTGTCGGTGCACAACACCGCTTCGATAGACGGATTCAGCGTGCGGGCGGTGTCGACGATCTTGCGAACATCGAATGTGTCCGGCAACGTCACCACCAGCATCCCGGCGCGTGCGACGTGCGCTTGTACCAGCACCATTGGATCGGACGCATCGCCGCACACGGCGGGCACCTGCTCGGCACGCAGCTTCTCGACGATATCACGATGCTGCTCGGCCACCACATACGGGATCCGATGCGCGGCCAGCGTCTGCGCGACACGGCGACCGACCCGGCCATAGCCGACGATCACGACCTGGCCGGTCAGGTGCGCCTGCGGCACCGTCATCGGCAGCGCGGCGAGCGGATCTTCGCGGCATTCCATTCGTCGTGCCAGGCTGGAACGGTTACGGATCCATGCCTGCGCCGGCTCGATCGCGGCGAACACGAGCGAGTTCAACGCGATGGAGATCAACGAACCGGCCAAAATCAAGTCCTGCCCCTCTTTCGGCAACAAGCCGACCGACATCCCCAGTCCGGCCAGGATGAACGAGAACTCGCCGATTTGCGCAAGGCTCGCGCCGACGGTCAACGCGCTGTTCAGCGGATAGCGGAAGGCGAGCACCAGCGCCACCGCCGCCACGGTCTTGCCCACCATGATGATCGCGACCACGCCGAGCACGTGTAACGGCGCGTTGATCAGCACATGGGGATCGAACAGCATGCCGACCGACACGAAGAACAGCACCGAGAACGCGTCGCGCAACGGCAGCGTTTCGTCCGCCGCGCGATGGCTGAACTCGGACTCGCGCATCATCATGCCGGCGAAGAATGCGCCCAACGCGAACGATACGTCGAACAGGCGTGCCGAGCCGTACGCCACGCCCACCGCGGCGACGATCACGCACAGCGTGAACAGCTCGCGCGAACCGGTGCGGGCCACCAGGAACAAGAGGCGCGGGAACACCCGGCGGCCGACCACCAGCATCAATGCGATGAAAGCGGCGACCTTCGCGAACGTCACGCCGACCGTTGCCCACAGGCTGGGCTGCGGCACGGCGGCGCGCGCCTCGGTCAATCCCGCGCCATGGTTGCCGTCCGGTGAGCCACCGAGCAGGCCAGCCAATGGGGGCAGCAATACCAGCACGAGCACCATGACCAGGTCCTCGACGACCAGCCAACCGACCGCGATACGGCCGTTGGCCGAATCAAGCTGGCCGCGCGCCTCCAGCGCGCGCAGCAACACGACCGTGCTGGCCACCGACAGCGCCAGCCCGAAAACGAGCGACACGCCGACCGGCCAGCCCCACCACATCGCCGTGCCCATGCCAAGCGCCGTCGCCACCGCGATCTGGACGATCGCGCCGGGCACGGCAATGCGCTTGACAGCCAACAAATCGTCGAGCGAAAAATGCAGGCCGACGCCGAACATCAGCAACATCACACCGATCTCGGCAAGCTGGCCGGCAAGCGCCACGTCGCCGACAAAACCCGGCGTCGCGGGTCCGCACAGCACGCCGGCCACCAGGTAGCCAACGAGCGGCGGCATCTTAAACCACGACGCGGCGTAGCCGAGGACCATCGCGAGCCCGAGCCCGGTTGCGATCAGGGTGATGAGGCTGATGTCGTGAGGCATGCGACTCCTTCAAAAATCCGGGGATAAGCTTACAAAAGCCTTAATGATACGGGAGCTTAGCGCCTTCATGACGATCGACGTGCTAGAAATGGCTGAAATTACGCACAAACATGACGCTCCACGGGCTCGCCGGTTACCGTGCCCGGCACGTCGAGTAAAATTGCCATCCCATTTCAATCAGGGCAGAAGTATGGAGCTTCACGAACAGATTGACGCAGTGCAACGGCTGATTGACCGCCTCGCCAGCGCCGGGCTAGCGACTTCGGCGACTTCGGCGACTTCGGAGGCTTCAGAGGCCTCAGCAACTTCGGAGGCTTCGGCCCTGCCTAACCCGGCAGCAAGAACGGCCAATGATCCAACACCGCCTCGTTTGCACTTCAACCGTCCGTCGCAAAATGAAATCGTCGTGACACTCGGCGAGCACTCCGTTACGCTCGGGCCCGCCGATATCTCGGCGATCATCGAGGAGTTAGCGATCGCGCGTGCCTCGATGACGCCTGAGCCGCCCGCCACACTGCCGCCGGGCTGGCGCTTCGCGGCAACACAGGACCCGGCGATCGCCACGCAATCACACAACAATGGCTCAAAACTGGTCGTGTTCCGCCATACCGGCTATGGCTGGGTGCCGTTCACCTTTACGCCGAATATGGTGATGAACCTGCTGGCCGCACTATCCGCGAAGTAGCGCATTGCCGCGACGATACGCCACCTGCTGCTCGCCAATGCATCCCCACGCGCGATACGGACCCACGCCGATCCGGCGAGATGCTGCTTCATTTCGTATGAAAGAGGCTGCTTCATTTCACATGAATTGCGGGCGCGAATTCAGCGCTTCAATGCAGGATCAGCGCCAACAGTCGCGCTCTAGCCTTCCTTTATTCAAGCCAGCAGAATCCTGCCCATGCATCTGGATATCCAGACTTTCCCGTCTAAATTTTCCGGAAATCCGGAAAACACAGTATTTCATCGCGCCCTTATAATCCTTATCCGTCAAATACTTATAACAATCGGACTAGTCTGGCATCGGCCTTGCACATAGAGTGCCCACGGCCGCCGAACCAGGACACAACTACACCAGGAGACATCGTATGCCCGTCCGTCGTTCCCGTTCACGCTGAACCTGCGCAGCGCACGCAATGCGTTATCCGCGCAGGCCCGTGACGAACTTGTCTGAGCCTGCGATTTTTGTCACAAACGATAAGGGTATCTATCGTGAAAAAACCCCTCTACAAGGTCCTTTACGTCCAGGTGTTATTCGCCATCGCACTGGGCATCCTGTTGGGCCATTACTATCCACAATTAGCGATACAGATGAAACCGTTAGGTGACGCGTTCATCAAGTTGATCAAGATGGTGATCGGACCGATCATCTTCTGCACCGTGGTGTCCGGCATCGCAGGCATGCAGGACATGAAGAAGGTGGGCCGCGTCGGCGGCAAGGCGTTGCTGTACTTCGAGGTCGTCTCGACGTTCGCCCTGCTGATCGGCCTAGCCGCCACGCATATCCTAAAGCCCGGTGTCGGCTTGGACGTCGATCCGGCCACGCTCGACAGCAAGGCAGTGGCGATATATGCGCAAAAGGCGCATGGCCAGACGACAGTCGATTTCCTGATACACCTGATCCCCGACACCTTCTTTAGCGCCTTCGCGCAAGGCGACATCCTTCAGATTCTGCTGATCGCGATCTTGTTCGGCAGCGTGCTGGCCCATCTGGGCGAGCGCGGCGCCAAAGTGTCTGCATTCATCGGCAGCGTCTCGCAGGTGTTCTTTGGCATGGTGCACCTGATCACGAAGGTCGCGCCGCTCGGCGCGTTCGGCGCCATGGCGTTTACGATCGGCAAGTACGGGGTCGGCTCGCTGCTGCCGCTGCTCAAGCTGATGGGCACGTTTTATCTGACGTCGCTGCTGTTCGTGCTGGTTGTGCTCGGCACGATTGCACGTGCCGTTGGCTTCAGCATCGTGCGTTTTCTCGGTTACATCAAGGAGGAGTTGCTGATCGTGCTCGGCACCAGTTCATCCGAGGCGGCGCTGCCGCACCTGATGGAAAAGCTCGAAAAGCTCGGGTGCTCGCGCTCGGTCGTCGGACTGGTCGTGCCGACCGGTTACTCGTTCAATCTCGACGGCACAAACATTTATATGACGATGGCCGTTCTGTTCATTGCACAGGCAACCCACACCGACCTGACATGGGGTCAGCAGCTCACGCTGCTGGCCGTCGCGATGCTCACGTCCAAGGGCGCGAGCGGCGTCACCGGCGCCGGATTCATCACGCTCGCCGCGACGCTGGCGGTCGTGCCAACGATTCCGCTCGCCGGCATGGTGCTGATTCTCGGCATTGACCGCTTCATGAGCGAGTGTCGTGCGCTGACCAACCTCGTCGGCAACGGCGTGGCAACGGTCGTCGTGTCCGCGTGGGAGCACGAGCTCGATCGCGACAAGCTCCAGCGTGTGATGCGCCAGTCGGCAAGCATCAAAGCGGAAGCGACCGCATAGGCGCCCGCACGGCGTTGTGCCACAATGCTGCATCCATCCGCCGCTATCCTGACCTCTCGCCGTGCTACGCCGTACCGTCGTATTGCTGGTGCTCGCTGCGCTCGTCATCGCAAGCTGCGCCGCGGCCTGGTCGATCACGCGCACCCATGCGATCGACCGCTTGCGCGAGGCATCCGCCACGCGCGCGGCGCGCACGAGCGCCACGCTGCAAGCCGCGCTGGACCGCTACGAGCCGCTGCCGTACCTGCTCTCCACGCATCCGCTAGTGCAGGATGCGCCACGGCAGCCGAACGGTGACGCGGTCGTCCGCGCGAATCGCTACCTGGAGGAAATCACACAACGCTCGAAGGCATCACAAGCCTACCTAATCACCGGCGACGGTCTGTGCGTCGCCGCCAGCAACTGGCGCGAACCCGGCAGTTTCGTCGGGACGCGCTACAATTTCCGGCCGTACTTCGTCGCCGCGACCGCGGGACGCGAGGACCACTTTTTCGGGATCGGCACGCGCTCGCATCAGGCCGGCTACTACATTTCCCAGCCGGTCTCACACAACGGGACCCAAGTCGGCGTCGTGGTGATCAAGATCGATCTGAGCTGGTTCCCGCCGCAAGATCGGTCTGAGCCGCTGTTCGTCACCGATGCCAACGGTATCGTCATCCTGTCGTCGATCCCATCGTGGAAGTACCATACGACGCGCCCGTTGTCGAGCCGGGCATCGGCATGGATTCGTGACACCGTACAGTACGGCGACGAGCCGTTGACGCCATTGCCGCTGACCAGGGTGCGCACGCGCGCGGCGGGGGCGGCGCTGGTACAGTTCGGCTCGGGCCCGCTGGCAGCGCTGTATCTGCAAACCGAACAGCCGCTGAGCGAGCTTGGCTGGCGGTTGTCAGTACTGTCGCCGCTGGACGATGTCGATGCACGGGCGCGCGCGATGACGGTGGCGACCGGCTTGGCGCTGCTAATTGCCGCGCTGCTGGGCTTCTACTGGCAGCTGCGAAGGGCCAAGCTGCGCGAAATGGAGTACGGTCGCCGGATGCTGCAGAACGCCTATGCGGAGCTGAACCAGCGCGTCGCGGAGCGCACCGCGGACCTGTCGGCGGCCAACGAGCAACTCACGCGCGAAGTCGGCGAGCGCACGCGCGCCGAAGCGGAACTGCGCGCCGCGCAAGACGAACTCGTGCAGGCCAGTAAGCTGGCCGCGCTCGGGCAAATGGCCGCTGGCATTACCCATGAATTGAACCAGCCACTCGCCGCGCTGCGCACGTTCTCGGATAACACACGGGTGCTGATCGAGCGTAACGCGCTGGATGCGGCACGCGAGAACCTGCAGGCCATCGCGACGCTGATCGACAGAATGGGGCGCATCACGAACCAGTTGAAACTGTTCGTCAGCAAGCGGCGCCCGCGCGATGCGCACGCCGTCGTCGCGCAGGCGCTGCACAATGCATTGGCGATGTTGCGCAACAAGCTTGCCGGCATCGACGTGCGTGTCGTGAGTGTACACGCCGATGGCAAGCGTGCGCCGTTCGATTTAAATGCGCTGGATACGTCGCCCGCTGTGCGGTGTGATGACCTGCGAGTCGAGCAGGCGCTGATCAACCTGATCGACAACGCAGCCGATGCGCTCGTCAGCCACCCGGCGGCGCGCATTATCATTGAAGTTGACACGCGCCCCGACGTCGTGGCGATCGTCGTCATCGACAACGGTTCCGGCATCGCCGCCGACGTGCTACCCCGGCTGTTCGAGCCGTTCGTCACCACCAAGGAAATGGGGCAAGGGTTGGGGCTCGGGCTGGCGATCGCCGCATCGATCGTGCGCGACGCGGGCGGCACGCTGAGCGTGGCCACCGCGCGCGACGATGATCGCGATGCGCCGGCGCGCGGCGCATGCTTCGTGATGACGCTGCCACGTGCGTATGCGCGCTCGGGCCAGGACACGCCGGCATGACCCCGCATCGCCCACGCCATTGACACCGCATGAACAACCACGATCATGACCGACGGCTTGCAGGTATTATTTATTGAAGACGACGAGCTGGTACGGCACGCCAACGTCCAGAGCCTGATGCTCGGCGGCTTCGACGTGACCGGCTATCCGAGCGTAGAAGCCGCACTGGACGCGATGCACGCCGCCGGCGCCGCCGTGCCCGGCGCGATCGTCACGGATGTCCGGCTGCCCGGGGCGAGCGGCCTGGAACTGCTGTCGCTGATGCGCGAGCGGGCGCCGGATGTGCCCGTGATCGTCGTCACCGGCCATGGCGATATCTCAATGGCGGTGCAGGCGATGCGCGACGGCGCGTACGACTTCATTGAGAAACCCTTTTCGTCGGAGCGCCTCGCCGATGCCGTGCGCCGCGCGCTCGAACGGCGCGCGTTGCAACTAGAGAACCGTGCACTACGCCGAGAACTGGCGACCCAGCGTCCCGGCACCGTGCACATCATCGGCACGAGCGCGGCGATCGAGCAGGTCCGCGCGATGATCGCCAACGTCGCGCCGACCGATGCCGCCGTACTGATCAACGGCGAGACCGGCACCGGCAAGGAATTGATTGCACGGGCATTGCATGAACAGTCTGCGCGACGCGACCGGCCGTTCGTCGCGATCAACTGCGCGGCATTGCCCGAGTCGATGTTCGAGTCGGAGATGTTTGGCCACGAGCAAGGCGCGTTCACCGGCGCGACGCGACGCCGCGTCGGCAAGCTCGAATATGCATCAGGCGGCACGCTGTTTCTCGATGAAGTCGAAAGCATGCCGCTCGCGCTGCAAGCCAAGCTGCTACGCGTGCTGCAGGACGGTGTGCTGGAACGGCTGGGCTCGAACACGCCAGTGCACAGCGACGTACGGATCATTGCGGCGGCCAAGGGGAACATGAACGAGCATGTGACGGCCGGCACGTTCCGACGCGACCTGCTGTACCGCCTGAATGTCGTGACGATCGCCCTGCCGCCGCTCAGCGAGCGTCGCGAGGACATTGTGCCGCTGTTCGAGCATTTCGCGCTCAATGCAGCGGTGCGCTACCAGCGCCCGACGCGCGTGCTCACCGACGCGCAGCGGCACGCGCTGATGCAACAGCACTGGCCGGGCAACGCGCGTGAGTTGCGCAACGCGGCCGATCGCTTTGTGCTCGGCCTCGACTGGGACGATGTACGGCATGCCGCCCGCCCGGATAACGACGCGCAACCATTGAAAGAGCGCGTCGAGCAATTCGAGCGCGCGCTGATCGCACAGGCACTGCATGCGCACGGCGGCACCGTATCGAGCGCGGCCGAACACCTGCAAGTTGGCAAGGCGACACTGTACGAGAAGATTAAACGCTACGGGCTCGCCATGCGCGGCGAGACATGAGCCCATGCCGGCCTGCGGTGACGTTCGGACAGCGATGACTGCGTTTTCCCTGCCAGTGCTGGACTTTTGTGTGAATATTCAATAGAATAATGTCGTCTGCACTACAAGATCGTGGTAATTACTGCGTGATCCGAGCAATTTCGTGCAATTTCCATACGGTTGCATGAAAGTTGGGTCTGCATCGGCGGACCTTTTCATTTGCCCGGCCATGCCGGGCGCTTTAGTGGACGCGGTGGCGCGTTGCGCCCAGTCCTTCCGCAAGTCGTCTGTGGACGACATCCTGCCCGTTCAGCGGCCATCGTTGCAAATGCGACCGCGCAGCGGGCAACGGTGCAGCATGTGACGGCGTTGTGCCGTCCGCCTTCAGCGTGCCGAGCCTCGTGCCCCGCGCATGGCTCGCCATTGTCTTTGCTTTAGGGCGCGTGCTGTATCGGCAACCCACGAGGAGAACTCAACGATGACGAGTCGTCGCGCGAAGCTATTGTCGAGCTTTATCGTGCTGACACTGATCGTGACAGCGCTGGTCCACGCGATCGGGCTGGACATGCTGCGCAAGTACCATGCCGATTTGCTGTACTACACCGGCGCGCACCTGCTGTTGGTCGGCGCGTCGATGGCGCTCGCGCTGCTCACCGGCATCCCCGCGGGCATCGTGCTGAGCCGCGCGTCGAACCCGCAACATGCAGAGCGGCTGATGCAGGTACTGAACGTAGGCAACACCGTGCCGTCACTGGCGGTGCTCGCGCTGGCCCTTGCAGTCCTGGGCATCGGCGCCGCGCCGGCGATCGTCGCACTGTGGCTTGCGTCGTTATTGCCGATTGCCCGCAACGCATACGAGGGCATGCGCGCGGTGCCGCCCGCATGGCGCGAGGCGGCGCGTGGCCTCGGCATGACGTCGCTGCAGTCGATGTTCAAGGTCGAGCTTCCTAACGCGATGCCGATCATCGTCGGCGGTGTGCGTACCGCCCTCGCCATCAATGTCGGCACCGCGCCGCTGGCCTTCCTGATTGGCGCCGACAGCCTCGGCACATTGATTTTCCCGGGGATTTACCTGAATGATCCGGCCATGCTGCTGTTGGGCGCCGCGTCGACTGCCGCGCTGGCGCTCGCGCTGGACGCACTCGTTGCCGGCATCGCTCGCGCCGTGTTGACGCGTCGCGGACTGACACTGTAACGAAAGCACAGGAGAATGTATGACCCGTTTGCTCAAATGCGTCATGGCTTGGCTGCTCGCCGGCACCGCGCTGGTGGGCGTGATACCGGCGCACGCCGCGGCGCTGGTCGTCGGCGGCAAGAATTTCACCGAGCAATTGCTACTCGCAGAAATCACTTCACAATACCTGCGCTCGCGCGGCTACCCAGTCGAGAACCGCAGCGGTCTAGGCAGCGTGCTGTTGCGCAGCGCGCTCGAGAATCGGCAATTGGACATCGTATGGGACTACACCGGTACGGCGCTGATCGTCTACCACCGAATCCATGAGAAGCTCGATCCGCAGACCGCGTACCGCCGCGTACGCGATCTGGACAAACCGCGTGGCCTGATATGGCTCGAGCCATCGACGCTGAACAACACATACGCGCTGGCGATGCCTCGCGAGCGCGCTGAACACGACAGCATCCATACGATCTCGCAACTGGCCGCGAAGATCCGACAGGATGGCCCGCACAAACGGCACTGGTTTATGATGGACGCGGAGTTTGCGAACCGGCCCGATGGGTTGCGGCCATTGCAGGCGCTGTACGACTTGCGACTGCGCCGCTCGGATATCAAGCAGATGGACGCGGGGCTGGTCTACACGGCGTTGCACAACAATCAAGCCATGTTCGGGCTCGTCTACACGACCGACGGACGTATCAAAGGCTTTGGCATCACTGTGCTCGACGACGATCTCGGCTTTTTCCCGGCCTACAACGCAACGCCGGTCGTGCGCCGCGCCGTGCTGGACCGGCACCCAGAACTCGCCAAGCAACTCAATGCACTGTCCGCACAGATCAACAGCGACGTGATGTCCGAGATGAACAAGCGCGTGGACATCGACGAGGAATCGGTCAGCGCGGTCGCCGCCGATTTCCTGCGCACGCACGCGTTGCCTTAAGCCGGGGAGAACCGATGGACTTGATGACCTATTTCTCGAACAACTGGCAGGAACTGGTGTCGCTCACCCTGCAGCATCTCGCGCTGGTGGGCACCGCCGTCGGCTGCGCGATCCTCGTCGGCGTGCCGCTCGGCATCCTGATCAACCGATGCGCATGGCTGGCCGGTCCGCTGCTCGGCTGCGCGACGATCGTGCTCACGCTGCCGTCGATTGCGCTGTTCGGCCTGATGATTCCGCTGCTGTCGCGCTGGGGTATCGGCATTGGCCCCGCTCCCGCGATCGTGGCGGTATTCTTGTATTCGCTGCTGCCGATCATGCGCAACACCTACCTGGCGCTGCGCAATGTCGATCCAAGCATCCGCGAAGCGGGTACCGGCATCGGCATGACGCGCTGGCAACGGCTCAGGCTCGTCGAGCTACCGCTCGCCGTGCCGGTGATCCTCGGCGGCGTACGGACAGCCGTCGTCATGAACATCGGCGTGATGACCATTGCCGCAGTCATCGGTGCTGGAGGCCTCGGCCAGCTGGTACTGCGCGCGATCAGCCAAAGCAACATGACGCGGCTAGTGATCGGGGCGGTGCTCGTGAGCATGCTGGCCATCGTCGCGGACCTGCTGCTGCACGCGCTGCAGCGTGCATTGACACCGAAGGGAGTAGCGAAGACATGATCGAACTTGACCAATTGACGAAGACCTTCACGCGTAAGGACGGCAGTGCGGTACGGGCGGTCGACGCCGTCAGCCTGACCGTTGCCGAGGGCGAAATCTGCGTTTTTCTCGGCCCTTCGGGATGCGGCAAGACCACGACGTTGAAAATGATCAATCGGCTGATCCAGCCGACCAGCGGCCGAGTGCTGCTCAACGGCGAGGACACCGCGAACGTCAACGAAGTGGAACTGCGTCGCCACATCGGCTATGTGATCCAGCAGATCGGCTTGTTCCCAAACATGACGATCGAGGAGAACATCACGGTCGTGCCACGGCTGCTCGGCTGGGACAAATCGCGCTATCGCGAGCGCGCGATCGAACTGATGTCGATGGTCGCGCTGGACCCGAAGCTGTACTTGAAGCGCTATCCGCGCGAGCTATCAGGCGGCCAGCAACAACGCATCGGCGTGATCCGTGCGCTCGCGGCCGATCCGCCTGTGATGCTAATGGACGAGCCGTTCGGCGCGGTCGACCCCATCAACCGGGAGTCGATCCAGAACGAGTTTTTCCAGATGCAACGCGCGCTGAAGAAAACGGTGATCATGGTCAGCCACGATATCGACGAGGCGATCAAACTAGGCGACAAGGTCGCCGTGTTCCGGCGCGGCCAGTTGGTGCAGTTCGATCATCCCGACACCTTGCTCGCCCGTCCCAAGGATGAATTCGTCAGCGCGTTCGTAGGCCACGACAGCACACTCAAGCGCCTGTTGCTGGTCAAGGCGAGCGACGCGGCGGCCCACACCCAGACCGTGCACGTCGATACCCCACTTGCCCAAGCGCTCGGCGTGATGGATGACACCGATAATCGCTACGTGACGGTCACCGACGACGCAAAGCGCGCGCTGGGCTACGTATCGCGTCGTATCGCGCGCGAAGGCGCGTCCACCCCGGCACGTTGCGGCGACAAAATGCGTCAATTCGCGACCACCGTGAACGCGGAGGACAACCTACGCGTGGTATTGTCAAAAATGTTCGAGGTTAACTCGCCGTGGTTGCCGGTCGTCGATCCGGAAGGCGGCTACCTCGGCGAAATCACGCAGGACTCGATTGCCGAATACCTGAGCTCGGGCCGCTCGCGCGGCGTGTCGAGCGCCGCTGGCAGGTAGCCCCCGCCGGCCTGACTGGCCAGCCAAGCCCACAGCTGGCCGACAAAGCACACTTTCTCGGCAGACACGCCGGGGTGATCCGGGCGAGGCGCGATGGCGGGAGCGCTTGAGCTTGGTACTGCGGGCACGCTACTGTACGCCGAGCGTTGCTACGGCAAATACCAATTAAGGGCGTCCCGAGTGTGGAGATGCTGCGCGCGCCCCGACTGCCGGTGTTGGGCTCCCGAGATCAAGCAGGCGACTCCCGAGTGTGCGCGATACATCGAAGCGCCCCATCGACGTCGATGGGCCGGTGCCGGCAGGAGACCGGATAGGGGTTCCACAGAACTTGGCCAAAGGTAGCGAAACGCTGTTCGACTGGCAAATCTGCCGGCCAAGCGCTGCGTCGGCCACTCATGAGTGCGTCGCGGCGCTTCACTGGCTTAACCCGTCAAGGTCACGTATCGCCGATATCGACGGACCGTTGCATATATTTCACACACGGATAGGCGCCGCTCTTAGCGAAGATCAAAAAGTCAGGCTAAGCATTTCCGAAGAAAGCCGAGAAGTCCATCTCAATTGAAAAGGCACGCACGCGCACGACATATAGACTGAGCTTCCATTCGGGACCTTGAACGCACAGCAATGCCAGGCCACATCACAAGGCCTATCGGGAATGGAAGATGCGCCTCCTTGCATGCGGATTTGACGTAGTCGTGATATGTGCTTAGATATAAGCTGACTTGTCCAACCACAAGGAGTACGTTATGTCAGGAGCGAACCGGCCAGCAGGCCCCGCCACCCCAAAATCTCGACAATTGGCAGAACAGATTACCCGCGACGAGATGGAGCGTAACCTCCCGGATGCATTGTGGGGTCCGGACCGCGATAGTAGTGGTGGCCACGGCGAACCAGACGGCCCGCTGCCCCGCACACGCACCGCCGGCAAGGCTCGCCGTCCGGCGAGGCTACCCGACGGGGGTTGAATACAAGACCGTGCATGGGCCACAGCGGCCTGTGCGTCGGCCGCCATACCCGTGTAAGCCACCGGCACAGGCGTGCCCGGTTTGCTCGTTCCGAAACGAAACGTATCGGACGTATAACCGGGGCAAGCCGTCTTTTCTGCGTCAACGCATTCACGACGCGTGCCGCGCACGCTATCATCGCGTTATTCTACTCAAGCTGAAAAAACGAATGGCAACTTACAAGCAACTTCAGCAGCAAATCGAAGCGTTGCAGCAAAAAGCCGAGGAGGCCCGCGTGGCTGAGCTCGACGCAGTACTCGCGGACATCCGCGCAAAGGTCGCCGAATACGGATTAACGTCACAAGACATCTTTGGCCGACGGCATGCGACGAGCAGCGCGCAGGAAAAGCGTGACGGCGTGACGGCGAAGTATCGGGATCCAGCCAGCGGGGCCACGTGGTCCGGACGGGGACGGGCGCCGGTCTGGATTCACGGCAAGAAACGCGAACGGTTCCTGATCAAGGAATAACGCAGATTACGGTGCTGCACCGTTTAGTTGGCGGTGCAACGCCAGCAGCGAAAGTTGGGTGTCAAACAATCTCGTGAGGCTGGCGCTAGCGTAGCGGCTGATTTCGGCCGGTTGCACCCACTGGAACGCGTCCATTTCGGGAATCATTTTCCCATTCCGGTAGCTCGGAAACAGGCACGTGCATACGCATTCGCGGATATCGACATTGCACGTCGAGACGCGGGTCGCGAACAAGTGCAATTCCTTATCAGGTCGATAAGGAAATACCCCCAGTTCGACCAACGCTGCTGCGTCGAGCGTCAAACCGGTCTCTTCGCGAGTCTCGCGCAGTGCGGCATCGATCGGCGCCTCGTCCGGATTGGGCTGACCCTTCGGGATGTCCCAGTGGCGCGTCTCGGTTGCGTGACACAGCAATAGGCTACCCAATTCATTGAGTATCACGACGCCGCACGAGGTCTGTTTTGGCATAACGATCCAGTTTCACGTTCCAGTACGGCTCCGATGCACCGATCCATACCGCGCTAAAGCAACGCGAGCACGCGCGCGTCACCGCGATCCACGGCCGGCACCACCTGCTCCCCCACGCGGCGGAACGTCAGCGATACAGTTCGGCGACCCACGCGGAGATCGCCGACTTCCAGCCAATCGATGCCTTCCGGCAATCGCGGGCGCTCGATGCGGACCTCTTCCCGCTGCGCGTCCACGGTCACCCCCAGGCAAGCCTCAAGCATCATGAACGGCGAGCCTGCCGCCCAGGCCTGTGGCAAGCACGCGACCGGATAGGCGGTCGGCGGCTCGCCGCGCCGCCGCGTGAAGCCACAAAACAGCTCAGGCAACCGCATATCGAAGTTGACCGCCGCCTCGAACAATGCCTGCAGCAACCGCACCGCCGCGTCCTTTTCACCGTAGCGCGCCATGCCACGCGCGCACAGCGCGGTATCGTGCGGCCACACCGAACCGTTATGGTAAGACATCGGATTGAACCGGGGCTGACCGCCGGCCAGCGTGCGCAGGCCCCATCCGGTATGGAATAACGCGGACCCGAGTGTACGCGCGACCTGCTCGCCGCGCGCCTTGTCCGGCAACCCGAACGCTAGCAGGTGCCCGGCGTTCGAGGCCAGCACGCGGCATAACTGACCATGCCCGTCCAATGCCATTCCATAGAAGCCTTCCTGCGGCATCCAGAACATCGCCTCGACCCGTTCGCGCAGCGCTTCGGCACGCGTCGTGTAGTGGGCGGCGAGCGTGGCGGCGCCACGATGCCGCGCCAACCGCGCCATTGTCTCGAACGCCGCACACGTGTATGCCTGTACCTCGACTAGTGCGATCGGTCCGTCCGGCATGCGCCCGTCCGAGTGGAACACCGAATCGTGGCTGTCCTTCCAGCCCTGGTTGGCTAGGCCGCTGTCCGCCGCGCGCTGATAGTCGAGCAGTCCGAACGGGTTGCGATCGCACACCCGTGCAATCCATTGCGCGGCCCGCTCCAGCGCCAGCCACAATTCGTCGATCAATGCCGCATCGCCGGTCCTCTCGAAATAGGCGCCGGCCAACACGATGAACAGCGGCGTCGTGTCCACGCCGCCGTAGTACAGCGCAAACGGCACTTCCCCGGTCGCCGCCATCTCGCTCTTGCGCATTTCGTGCATGATCTTGCCAACCGCGGCATCGCGAAACGCCGAATCCTCGCGCGCCTGGTGGGCCGCGAGAAAACGTAGCACGCCACGAGTCAGCGCCGGCTGCACCCACAGCGTCTGCAAGGACGTCATCACCGCGTCCCGCCCGAATGGCGTCGAAAACCACGGAATGCCCGCATACGGATAGGGTCCAGTGTCCCGATCCGTGGTCAACAATCCCAAGTCGGCAAACGAACGTTCCATCCAAGCATTGAACAACGGATTGCTCGAGCGCAGCCGTACACTGGCGCGACGCCTACCGCGCATCATCCGGCGCGACTCGGCCAGCGCGGCGCGTACCGCCGCCCGTCCCGCGCCGCTCAAGCCGGCTGGCGGCGTCGACACCCGACTACCGGGCAATTGCGCGGCGGCCTCGTTGAGGGGTCGGGTAACGATCGTGACCTGCAGGTAAACCGACAGACACGCGTCAGGCGGCAGCGTCAATGTATAATCGGCGTGCCCCGGCAGCAGCCTGTCCGGAGCGGGAGAAAACGCGATGCGCACAATGCGCTCGACATTGTCCAAACCCTGGTAGCCGAACACGACCGCGTCATTGTCGACATAGGGCGGCACCAGCGTGCCGCGCCGGCCGCGCGGCGAGCCGCGCACTTCGAATATGTCTAGAAAATCGCTGGCAAACGAAATTGACAGCGGAACGACCGCTGGCTCGGTGCCATAATGGGTCAGCGCGATTGCCTCATTTAGTACATTACCGCGTAGCACCCGCAAACGCTCGACATGTATCACACCCTGCGGCGTATGCTCGCCACCCAACGGCGGCAGCGGCCGGTTGGTCAAGTGCGCGGTGAACGCCGTATTATCGCTGCTCACGCTGCCCGACAGCAGCGGCGGCGCCCGGCCGCCAAAGGTGAGCTGCAGTTGCGACAGCACCCGCGTGTCGTTGACAAACAGACCATCGTCATGGCCTAGAATATCGCCGTTCGGCTGGTTGACGACAAACGTGTCGTCCGACTTCAGCACATACGGCCGGCCGGAGATGACATTCGCGTGCTCCGGCGCAATGAACACGCCGTCGTCGTCGCCGGTCTCGGCGCCCTGCTCCGGCAGCTTCGCGAGCCCGCCGGCGATCGGTTCTGGCTCCTGCATGAGTTGGCTTCCCTTTCAAAACACCTGCGTTGTCACAGCACCGCTCGCGTGCTGTCGATTGTATGACCATTACACAACGCGATCGTGCGTTCGTACAAGGATGTTCGCCCAGTCCCCAGGTTCTTATATAACAGGCAAACCTGATACGTTGAATACTCGGCCTTGCCGATGTCGGCCAGATCGTGCACGTTGACCGAACAGGTTATCGAGCAATTGATCGCCGCCATCTCATCCGGCCAATATCCGGGCAAGCTGCTGTGATGCCAAGGCGGCTCGCTTGCCGTGAGACCATGACGGGTGACCGTGGCCCGGCGCGGTAGAACCGGGTGCATGTGACGCGGCAGTTGGCCACGCGGCGGCAGTTGGCCGCGCGCTGGCCGCGGCAGCCGAGCGCCAATGAAAAAAGCGCAGGCGTGACCTGCGCTTTTGTTGCCCCCTGCGTCGAACCGGCCACGCCGGTTCCCCTGCAAGGGCAGATTGCGTGCCGCTTAGAACTTGTGGCGCATGCCCAGCGCAATGTACTCTTGCGCGCCGCCGTTCGCACCTGCAAAACCGTACGAGCTGATCGAAGCCTGAGCTTGTGAGCCCGCGCCGTCCTGCTGGCCGGTGGCCTTTTGCCATGCGCCGACCAGGTACACGTCGGTGCGCTTAGACAGGCTGTAGTCGGCGCCCAGGCTCACCTGGCTGTACTTGGCCGACGCGTTGCCCGAACCCTTCGTGTAGCTGTAGCCCATGCCCGTGAGCAGTGCCGGCGTAGCCTGGTAGGTCGCGAACACGTTGCCGGTGTTGTACTTCTGCGTCTGGCCGAACGATGAAGCGGAATCCGCCGTGTACTGCGCGTTGCTGTACGATGCGCCGACGTTGACCGGGCCGATGGCGTACTGGCCGGCGACACGGGCGATCTTGAGCGACGCAGCCGACGTGTAGGCACCGTTGACCGGGCCGTTGAAGACTGAGTCGCTCGTCGTGTTGGTCGCCGTCGTGGTGGAACCCGAGAAGTCCCGCACGCCGTTGGTAACCTTGCCGCCGTTGTAGTACTGGTAGCTCGCCGCCACGGCGATCGGGCCGTTCGTGTACGCCAGCGCGGCGCCCCACGCACGGCGGTCGCCGAACGAGCCGGCCTGGTTGCCGAACGCGTACAAGCCCTCGAGCTGGAGGCCGGCCCAGACCGGGCTCGTGTATTTGACCGAATTGTTGACGCGGATGCTATTGTCGTAGTTGTCGACGTCACCCGGCGTTGCGAACACGGAGCCGAAGTAGTTGTCGCCCGTCATGCCTTGTACCAGGTCCGTATCCGGCACGTATTGACGACCCAGCGTCACCGTGCCGTATGCATCGTTCTGCAACCCTACATAAGCTTGACGGCTAAATTCGCGGCCACCTTGGCCAAGACGGCCATCGTTTGGGTTAAAGCCGTTTTCCAACTGGAAGATCGCCTTTAGGCCGCCGCCCAAATCTTCCGTCCCCTTCAAGCCCCAGCGCGACCCCTGCAGGTTACCGGAAACCGTGGACCACTGGTTCTTGCCGCCTTGGTTATGCAAGAAGGTAATGCTTTCATCGATAACGCCATACAATGTCACCGAGCTTTGGGCATGTGCTGCCGAGGTAGCGGCGAGTACGCCGAGCGAGATGGCCGAGAGTACCAGTCGTTTCATCTAATCTTCTCCAAACGGTAGTTCATTGAATTTTCGCTGCGGCCGCAGCATACCTCGACGCCTGTAGAAAAAAGAAATAAAAGCCCGGCTAACGTTGCTAAATCCAGACGGTATGGATTTGCAACCGCCATTTTTGGCAGATGGTGTGATAGCTCGCGCTGCCAATGCAGATTCCCGTAGGGAATAAGGCACTGCAGCCCACCACGCGCGCCGCACAAGACATCGCCCCGTCCAGCGAGGACGGGCAATACTTCAATGTGTCGCGTTCCGCCTCGAGGCTGTCGCGTTGCCCCCGGGCGCGATAGATGCAAAGCCGGCAATGCCACGCGCCTACCCTATAGAGGCAGATTATCGCCGCGTCGTTTCCTCAGTGCACCGGCTTAAACTCATCTAGCAACAGGTTGAGTTTGAGCACGTTCACCCGCGGCTCGCCCAGCAAGCCAAACTGCCGGCCGGTCGTATTGAGGGCAATCAGCTCGTCGACCTGCGCTTGTGAAAGGCCTCGTGCCCGCGCCACGCGGGGGGCTTGGTAAGCCGCCGCCGCGGGGCTGATGTCCGGATCCAAGCCACTGCCTGACGAGGTCACCAAGTCCACCGGCACCGGCGCCGTGTTGGCCGGATCGGCCTCATGCAAGGCGGCAAGCCGCCGCTTCACCTCGTCCGCCAGCGCCGGATTGGTCGGGCCGAAGTTCGATCCGCTCGAGCTTTGCGCGTTGTACGGATTCGGTGTCGTCGCCGACAGCCGGCCCCAGAAGTAGTCGTTTCTATCGAACTGCTGTCCGATCAGCGCCGAGCCGATCAGCTTGCCGTTCTTTTCGATCAGGCTGCCGTTGGCTTGTGCCGGGAAAACAGCCTGCGCGATCGCCGTGACCGCGGCGGGATAGACGATGCCCGTGATCACCGTCAGCGCGACGAACAGCACCAGCACGGGACGCAGTAAAGTGTTCATGATCATGGTTCACAGTGGAGCAGCGTGCTGCCCCGAAAAAGGCCGGACGGACACAAACGAAGAGACACCGCCCCACCCGGCAACGGTTGCACAGAGCAAATCAGGCCCAGCCCAGAGCCGTGATTGCCATATCGATCAACTTGATGAACGGGAACGGCAGCACGATGCCACCCAACCCATAGATCAGTAGGTTGCGTCGCAGCAGCGAAGCGGCACCCAACGGCCGGTATTGAACGCCCTTTAGCGCAAGCGGAATCAGAAACATGATGATCAGCGCGTTGAACACCACCGCCGACAAGATGGCGGAGGAAGGCGAAGTGAGTCGCATCACGTCGAGCACGTGTAGCTGCGGATAGGTGGTCGCGAAAGCCGCCGGAATGATCGCGAAGTACTTCGCCACATCGTTGGCAATCGAGAACGTGGTCAGCGAGCCGCGCGTCATCAACATTTGCTTGCCGATCTCCACGATCTCGATCAGCTTGGTCGGGTTCGAGTCGAGATCGACCATGTTGCCCGCTTCCTTCGCCGCCTGCGTGCCGGTGTTCATCGCGACCGCGACGTCGGCCTGCGCCAGCGCCGGGGCGTCGTTCGTGCCGTCGCCGGTCATCGCCACCAGCCGCCCTTCGGCTTGATGCGCGCGGATCGTCGCAAGCTTGGTCTCTGGCGTGGCCTCGGCCAGAAAATCATCAACGCCGGCCTCGGCGGCAATCGCTGCCGCGGTGAGGCGGTTATCGCCGGTTACCATCACCGTCTTGATACCCATCTTGCGCAACTCGGCAAAGCGCTCCTTGATCCCGCCCTTGACGATGTCCTTCAGCTCGATCACGCCGAGCACGCGGGCCTGGCCATCGGCGCCTGGCTGCCGCTGCGCGACGACCAGCGGCGTGCTGCCGCGGCGCGCCACGTCATCGACCGCTGCGCGTACTTCCTGAGGAAAGCGCCCTGCATGGGCTTGGACATACTGCTGGATCGCGTCAGCGGCGCCCTTACGGATCTCGCGCTCCGGCAAATCGACGCCGCTCATCCTCGTCTGGGCGGTGAAACCGAGGAACTGCGCATGCAGTCTGGCCATGTCCCGCTCACGAATGTTGAAACGCTGCTTGGCGAGGACCACGATGCTGCGGCCTTCCGGCGTCTCGTCGGCCAGCGACGCCAACTGCGCGGCATCGGCCAGGTCCTGCTCGGACACGCCCGGCGCTGGCAAGAACGCCGACGCCTGCCGGTTGCCAAGCGTGATCGTGCCGGTTTTATCCAGCAACAGCACATCGACGTCGCCGGCGGCCTCGACGGCGCGGCCGGACGTCGCAATCACATTCGCCTGCATCATCCGGCTCATGCCGGCCACCCCGATCGCCGACAACAATCCGCCGATCGTGGTCGGAATCAGGCACACCAGTAACGCGACCAGCGCTGTGATCGTCACGACTTGGCCCGATTGCATCGCAGAGACCGAGAACATTGAGAACGGCAACAGCGTCGCGGTCGCGAACAGCAGCACGAGCGTCAACGCAACCAGCAGGATGGTCAACGCGATCTCATTGGGCGTCTTTTGCCGCTTCGCGCCCTCGACCATCGCGATCATCCGGTCTAAGAAGGCCTCGCCGGGGTTCACGCTGACCCGCACCACGATCCAGTCCGACAGCACCCGTGTGCCGCCCGTGACGGACGAGAAGTCTCCGCCGGACTCGCGGATCACGGGCGCCGATTCACCGGTGATCGCCGACTCGTCGACCGACGCGACGCCTTCGATGACCTCGCCGTCCGCCGGAATCGTGTCGCCCGCTTCGACCAACACCACGTCGCCGCGGCGCAAATCCGTGGACGTCATCATACGGATCGGCGCTTTCGGGTGAGGCTCATTGAGCTTTTTAGCCATCACATTATGCTTGGCGCTGCGCAGCGACGCGGCCTGAGCCTTCGAGCGGCCTTCCGCCAGCGCCTCAGCAAAGTTGGCGAACAGCACCGTGAACCACAACCACAACGCAATGGCCAGGATGAAGCCGGCCGGCGCGTCGGCCTGCCCGGCAAGCGCCGCGATCCACAACACCGTCGTCAGGATGCTGCCCACGTACACACAGAACATCACCGGATTGCGCAGTTGAGTGCGCGGCGCAAGCTTTTTGAACGCATCGACGATAGCGGACTTCAGCAGCGCCGGGTCGAACATCGAATGGACCGCGGTACGGGCCTGCCCGAGGTTGTCCGCGCGATGGGCAGGCGATGGATTGACGTTAGTCATGCTTTCCTCGAAATCAATGGCCGGCGATCATCATCAACTGCTCAACGATCGGCCCCAACGCCAGCGAAGGCACATAGGTCAGCGCGCCGACCAGCACGAGCGTGCCGAGCAGCAACACGACGAACAACGGTCCGTGCGTGGGCAGCGTGCCCGGCGTCGCGGCAATGCGCTTCTTATTTGCCAGCGAGCCCGCGACCGCCAGCACCGGCACGATCGTGCCGAAGCGGCCAAACCACATCACGATCGCCAACAATACGTTGTAGAACGGCGTATTGACTGACAGTCCGCCGAACGCGCTGCCGTTGTTGTTGGCCGCCGAGCTGAACGCATACAGCACTTCGGAGAAGCCGTGCGGCCCAGGATTGGCGATACCGGCCACGCCCAGCGGCGAGAGCACCCCGATCGACGTGCCCACCAGCACCAGAAACGGTGTGAGCAACACCACAATCGCCACCATCTTTATTTCGAACGACTCAATCTTCTTGCCGACATACTCCGGCGTGCGCCCGATCATCAACCCCGCGACGAACACGGCGAGCAACGCGAACACGAGCATGCCGTAGAGCCCGGAGCCGACGCCGCCAAAGATCACTTCGCCCAGTTGCATCAGCAGCAGCGGCACGAGGCCGCCCATCGGCGTGAGCGAATCGTGCGTGTTATCTACCGCGCCGCACGATGCTGCCGTGGTCGCCACCGTGAAAATGCCGGACTGCGCAATGCCCAAGCGCACTTCCTTACCTTCGGCGTTGCCGCCCGCTTGTAGCGCCGACGCCTGCTGGTCCACATGCAGCGACGCAAACAGCGGATTGCCGGATTGTTCTGCGGAAATTTCCGCAAAGCATGCCACCGCGAATGCAATCGCCATCGCCGCAAGCACCGCATAGCCCTGTCGGCGGTCGCCCACCATGCGCCCGAAGACGACGCACAATCCGGCCGGGATGATCAGGATCGACAAGATCTGCACAAAGTTAGACAGCGGCGTCGGATTCTCGAACGGGTGGGCCGAGTTCGCGTTGAAGAAACCACCGCCATTGGTGCCCAGCATCTTGATCGCTTCCTGCGATGCGACCGGCCCCATGGCCAAGGTCTGCTTGTCCGCCTTCGCGTCCTGCATCATCACATTGCCGTGCACGTCCTTGACCGGATTACCTTGTGCGTCGGTCTTGGGCACCGGATAGGTCGTCACCTGCAGCGTCGATACCTCCTGGTACGGCTTCAGATTCTGCAGCACGCCTTGGCTCACCAGCACCAGCGACACGACGATCGCCAGTGGCGCGAGAATGTAGAGCGTGACGCGCGTCAAATCGACCCAGAAATTGCCGATGGTGCGTGCGGTATGGCGCGCAAACCCACGGATCAGCGCGACCACTACCGCGATGCCGGTGGCCGCGGACAAGAAGTTCTGCACGGCCAGGCCCGCCAACTGGGTCAAGTAGCTGACCGACGACTCCGGTGAGTAGTTTTGCCAATTGGTATTGGTGACGAAACTAACCGCCGTGTTGAATGCGGCATCGGGCGTCATCGCGCCGAGCCCCTGCGGATTGGCCGGCAAATTGTGTTGCAGCCGCAGCAGGCCATACACCACGATGGCACCCAGCGCGTTGAACAGCAGCACCGCGAGCGCATAGTGCTTCCACGACATCTCGGCCTGCGGATCGACGCCCGCGACTCGATACAGCCCGTGCTCCAACGGACGGCCTAGCTTGCGCACGAGCACCGACGAGCCATCCAGCACTGCACACATATAGCGGCCAAGGGGCAGCGCCAATGCGAGCAGCACGATGATGAACAGCGCCGCTTGCAAAAACGAATTGACGTTCATTCCAAATTCTCCGCGCGCAGCAGCGCATACACGAGGTACCCCAGCACTAGCAGCGTCGCGATGCCGGCCAGCCATGTCATCCACGCCATCATGAGCGGCCTCCAGGGGTGCGGCGCAGCTTGTCGCAGCCGGCCGCCAGCGCCATGCACAGTCCCAGGAACAAGACGATGCCGGCGAGGTAGACGAGGTCCATTGTTATGTTCTCCGTTAATGCACCAAGGCATCTAATAGGCTATCCGCACGGCCATAAATCGCACGGTAAGAGTGACCTGCGCAGCGTAAAAAACGCGTAAACGCCGCCCTCCCCCATCATCCCGGACGCCGCCGCGCATGGTCTCATTAATTAGCCACTGCACGCGTGGGTGCCGGAGAATCCGTCAACGCGCCGTTGTGCACGGCAATCGCATGGACCCTCGCCGGCATGCATTGCCGCGCGCAGCGAAGATGGGTCTGCCGGTTCTGGACCGGCGGTTGTTGGGTAGCTAGACGTCAGTGCCCATGCCAGCGCCAGCATCCCGCTCACCGACATGATGACCGCGCTGATAGGCAGCGCCTTGATGCTCACTTGAGGCTCAATTAGATCATTGGCGGTGACTATCAATCAGGGGGCGCGGGCCAGCGCCCCAAGCCGGCGCCCAAACTACTTTCGTTGATGAAATCACCGAACGGCACGAACACGAAGCCGACAAAGCGCAGCGAATTGTCCGTGGCACCGGCTGAATAGCGGACATAGCGCATGCAGAGGCCGAACGTCTTCTTACAAAAGGCTTGCAATAACAACGCGAACACGCATAATAATCAATATATTAAAAATATTATAAGGGCATGCGCGAATACGGTAACATCACCCTTGCGTCATCGCTTGATCGGGGGCCATCTGCCCCAAGCCCGTTTCATAGTTGCCATGCCATTGCACCACTTCGCCTCGCTCCTGATTAGCAGTTTGTTATTGTGCGGCTGTATCACGCAGACGCCTCCACCCCCGTGCGTCCATCCGGATTCGGCCGTGGAAGGTACCCAGCGGTATGAGCAAGTCAATGCTCGGATCGTCAATGAACGCCGGCTGATCGATGTGCGCGTGAAGCGTGGCGACTACACGGCTGCGGCGGGCGCCGACTTGAAGCGCCAGCTCGACGACGTGCAACGGGACGCTGCCCGCATCGCCGGCCAGCACGACGGCAGCTTAGACGCCGACACGCAGCGCGCATTGAACGAGCGGCTCACTGCGATTTCCGAGACGATAGTGCGCTGAGCCACCGTGGCATGGCCTCCTGATAGCCCGCTCACCACAGTAAGGTGGAGCGGAGACAGCAGCCGCTAACAATGACAGTCGCCGCTAAGATGGCCCCTGCCGAGCCGGCGCCTAGGGACACCCGCCGCTTGGTCAATCCCTCTGGGCACGCGGTTTGCGGTGACAATTGTCGTCTGTTTTATGGAGCCACGACCAATATGTCAACCAAGGAACACATTTCGCGCGACAAGAAAGAGGAAGCAATCGATAAGTCGGTCGAGGACACCTTTCCTGCCAGTGACCCCCCTGCGACAGGCGGCGTGACGAAAATCGTGCCCGATGAACATCCGTCGCACGGCAGCCACGACGATAACGAGCCCCCGTCTTCGCAGCCTTCGGACAAAAGCTGACAGCTTTGCTGGACCGCTACGTCGCAACGTCGGCGTAGCGGCCGGTGTGGCCACCACGCCGACGTCCAATGCTTAGACTCCATATACGCTAGGTAAGCGCCGTCATCTCGTGCATTAATGACGTCGCGTCTGCGACACGCCCTCTAGCGTATTGGCAACCTCGTCATGCGACGCGCCAACACTACGCGTGGCGATATCTCCGAGCGACAGCACACCCACCAGTTCCTTCTGATGATTGATCACCGGCATGCGGCGCAGTTGCGCGTCGGCCATGCGCTTTTGTACGGCATCCAAATCGTCGTCTTCCATACACCATTCGACCTGCGGCGTACAGACCTCACTCACTGGACTATCAGGGTTCTTACCGGCCGCCAGCGCGCGCACCGCGAGATCGCGGTCCGTGACCATGCCGGTAAGCTTGCGGCTCTCACATACCGGCAGCACGCCGATATCGTACTGGTCCATTAACTCGGCGGCATGTCGAATCGTGTCGGACGGACTGATATGGACGACGTCCCGAGACATGATTTCCTGAACGTGATGCATAGATAACCTCCGTGAATATGAGTGAACCAATGCCTTTACCCTCGAGCAACGCACGTGCCGCATGCTCGCGCATACGGCCCCGCCACCGCATTGCCGTGATGCAACCACCTTTACAATTCACCGGAAAAAATGCACGGCGTATATGCGGCGATTGGAGTACAACGCCCGAAGACCGCGGCCAGCGCCACAGGCACGTGTCGTGCGAACACCGTTTGCCAGGAGTCTCATTATGACCACGCGCAAACCGACGACGCAGGAACACGGAAAGATCGAAATCGAACCGCAACAGCAGCCGCAAGGCCTGGGCGATTGCCGACGCTGTGCGTTGTGGCACGACGCGTCGCAGCCGGTGCCGGGCGAGGGACCCGCTCATGCGCCAATTATGATGGTCGGCGAACAGCCCGGCGACCAGGAAGATCGACAAGGCAGGCCATTTGTTGGTCCAGCTGGCGTATTACTGGACGACGCGTTGCGGGAGGCCGGCGTCGCCCGTGACGACGTCTACGTGACGAATGCCGTTAAGCACTTCAAATGGGAACCGCGTGGTAAGCGGCGCATGCACAAAACGCCCGCACAGCGCGAAATCGACGCGTGCCATTACTGGCTCGATCGCGAGTTCGATACGGTCGCGCCCGCGGTGGTCGTCGCCCTTGGCGCGATAGCGCTCAAAGCCGTGCTGCAAGATCCAACGGTGACACTGCAGCGTTTGTTGGACCACACGATTGAGCACGGCGGGCACTTTGTCATCCCAACTTATCACCCATCGTTCGCCCTACGGGCGCCCGATGAGTCGACGCGACAGCGCGCCTATGCGCAAATCGTCGACGCGCTGCGGCGGGCGGGGAAGCTGGCGCGTCAACTTGAGCAGCAGGGGGGGTAACGCCGCATGTCGCGCGCAACGATATGCACCGAGGCGGCAGCGCGATCGACGGGCGCGCCTCGCGGCACACCCGTTATATTTCCAAAAACTCTATTCCTTATACGCCTGAAGGCAATAGCTTGTCGAGCAACGCAGATGAGAAGATACGGTTAGGATCGTATTGATTGAGTGTCTTGATAGCTTTATCCCAATCTTTTTCCTGGCTGATTTGACCCTCCCTATAAATATTCGGGATCGTTGTGCTAATCGTCGTGTAATCTTCCCAGGCTGCCGAATCTGTATATGCCCAACCCTTAGACCATTCTGGTCGCATTGTCGCATAGGAGCCTGCATAATGTGAAAACATCCACTGTTCTGTTTCGTGATAAAATTTATTCGCGTGAGGTGTTCCAGGCAAAGTCAAAATGTCGAACCAAACCGCAATATCCCAATCTGGTCTATCCAAGCGTGGCTTAATCACAGATAGCGCAGCAGTGACACTACTAGGGCTCACATCATTCGGGTTATCCAGCCCTGACACCCGAATTTCGAGCGGGCCATTGATTGGGTATTGGTTTTGCTTCTGATACGCATTAATGCGCTCCTGATAGTTCTCAATGAACTCGCTAATGACGCGCTGGACGTTAGCCCGGCTGGTAATGACTGCATAGCCATTTGCAATAACCCGCAGTGTACTGGGTCGAACGTATTGTAGTACGTTTCTTGACCATCCCCAGATATCCAGGCTATGTGTGGCAACCAAGCCTGCGGTTGTAATTGCCAACTGCTTTCGGCCAAAAAGTGGGGTAATAGTTACCTCGTTGTCGATAACAATACGCCTGATCAGATCAGACAATTCTATAGGAATTGAGTCTGAAAATGGATAATTATTCGTCTTCGCGACAATGCGTGAAAATAATGGCTTATTTGGCTTTATACTCCACACTTTCAGCCATGGATTGCTTGTAAATGGGAACCATATTACCTCTATTCTGCCAGATTTATCAAGAAACGATTCAATGGTTTTCTTGGATATTCGAAACGATTCAATAGCTCTCCTGGATGTCCCAGGTTTTGCAAATAATTCCCCGGCAGAAATATTAACGTAGCTCCGACAGCGTAAGCGCTGATTTACTCCAACTTGCATCGTTACCTCGACAATGCAAGCTCGTCCGACATGCGTAAGGAATGCACTAATATCCGCATCTTCACGGGAAAACGTCTTCAATATATATTCTTTATTTGCTTCATCATACACTACCGCAGTTAACGATAGAATAAGATTGCTTAAAGAGCCATAGGTATGTCCTGGTAATAATTTCTCCCCTTTCGCTGGCACAGCAGTGCCATGCGCACCAATCGCTAATGCACCTCCCAACGTAATGTCGCTGGGAGCAGGTACGGCTGTCATTCCCAGGCCTTTTGCTTCCAGTTTTTCGAGCAAAGCCCCCATCGATACGCCTGTTTGCACAGTTACTCGAGCTGGCTTTGATGTCGTGTCAATTGATACGGCAGTTAGGTTCTTCGTCATGTCAAGCAAAACAACTGAAGAAGCCTTGCTATCCGAGTCCATTGTTAATGGAGACCAGTTATGCATATATCCACGTGGACGAATCTTATAATCGTTTGATCTCGCCCAGTTTACGATGGAAACGATGTCGTCAGGGGTTTTAGGCACCGCCGTCCATACGTTATCTACAAATATTTCCTTGCTCCAGTTCTCGTAAGCCTGCCGATAAATTGATATTCCTACCGGGAAATTCCCCAATGTTTCACTTGCGTTGGCTGATATTTGATAAATTGGCGTCCATCCTCCAGCAACGATACCCGAAGTAGACAACATGACCATATCAGAAATAAACTTCCGGCGGGAACTCACAAAGCCCTTCTTTTTATAATTCCTTTCCATTTTTAACTCCTATTTTTTAATTAATAAAAAATGAAGAAATGAAGGAATGAGTCCGTCCGGACGGCCAGCTAAAACCCTTCCACGTTCGGTCGTGCAGATTCCTCTACATTGTGGAACAGAACGAGGTTGTTATTTAACGCTTTTTGATCTTTTGTGCAAGAGTTTTTTTGCCTATTTGAGTCGGTAACTGTGTCCGTCGAATTCGAGCAGATAGCAGTGATGCATGAGCCGGTCCGGGATCGTGATACTCATTGTGTTGCTGCCGAAGTAAGCACCCCAGTCCTGGTCTCGCTATTCATCACGCAAATTGCTTAGACGTGGAAACCATCCGCTTTGTCACGTTGTGTTGTGAAGACGATCGGGTAGGATTGTGGGATGAAGAAGCCCAAATCTGTCTATCATGGATATCGTTTTCCGTCGTCGATCATCCGCTGCGCAGGCCGGTGGTACTTTCGCTTCAATCTGAGCCTGCGCGATATCGAGCCCGGAGCAGCCTCTGTATCACCGTCGAGCGATCAGCGGCCGGCTTTTTAGCCCTTAGCTGAATGTGCCCGCCCTACTTCCGGACACGGCCTCACCCTAAAATGGATGAATGGGTCCTGCGTCAGAACTCGCGTGGCGAGCAATATTTCAACGCGCTATGCGATGCTTTTCATTGTAATGCTTGAAAGCAATGGCCAGAGGGCGCGCAACATAGCCACGGCGGGTTGAGCATGAAAGCCACGGAGTCGCGCTTCCTCGTCTTCATCAAGCGCTCAGCCATCCCATTACTTTGCGGGGCTGCACACCGATTCTCTACAGTCCCAGCATGACAGCACGCACCACGTCGCCGCTATGGCCACCGGTTGTTACCGCCTAGCCAACTCATCGCTTCGCGATCGCAGCAATCCAACGCGAACGTAATACGTAGCGGCTCGCCATTGTCGCAACGAAACTCAACGCCATCCAAACGCCAACGCTGGTTGCGCTTCACCACGGCAACCTACCGTCATGCCGTCGTGCAGGACGTAGCGGAGGCTCTCTACGCTACAGCCACCCTTGAGACCGTCTTGCCCGCGTCAAAACTCTCTCGCACCACTGCCAGCTTCTCCTACGCTGACCGCCGACGGCGCTCCAGCCCCGCCATCACTTCTTTTAATTTTGGCACTAAGAGTCGCTAACACAAGTCGTCCACGAAGCGCGCATAGATAACGGCAGCGGCCAAGCAGAGCAAGGCGAGATGAATGTCCAGACGCCGCTCAAAGCGGATGCGCCGCTTACCCAAACCGGCAAACCAGGCGTGTGGGCGCTCGACTACCCAGCGATGTCGTCCGAGCCACTCGCGCTTTTCTACGCCGCGACGGGCGATGCGTGCAGTGATTGCACGTTGCTTCAGATAGCGTCGGCAGCAGGCAAAGTCATAGCCCTTGTCCGCATGCAGTTTGCCCGGGCGTTTGCGCGGCGAACCGCTCAAGCCCGGCACGGCTGGGAGGGTATCGAGGGTGCGCTCGAATGCCATCGAATCATGCCGGTTGGCACCCGTGACTGTGATAGCTAAGGGGGCAACCCTTAACGGTCTACCCTCAGACAAGTCGAATCGGGCTAGGATACTTTGCAATCGTTGCATCGTGCGTTACAAGCGGTATGCCTTCGGCAACGGCCTGCGCGATCAAAATCCGATCGAACGGATCGCGGTGGATGAGCGGTAGATGTTCGAGTTCCAACGCGTGCGCAGTCACGAGCGGCAGTTCCTCGTAGCCAACGTCAAGCAGACTGCGACGCAGCACGCGCGGCTCGACCTGAAAATCGGCGCGGGCCAGACCGCGTTTGACCACGATCTCCCACAGGCTCGCGACGCTAAAAAGCGGCGTGCAAGCCGGATCATCGAGCAGCGCGCGCGCTGCGGCCGGCAGTTCGGGTGCGTCGGCGGCCGCCCACAGGATTAGGTGGGTATCCAACAGCACCTTCATTCAGCGTTACCGTCAAACCACTGTTCAATGTCTGCGGCACCCATTGTGTCGAAGTCAGCCGGCACACTAATCTGTCCCTTCAGGAAGCCGATTCGACTGCATCGAACAGGTGCCGGGAACTCAAGCGGCACGACTTTGACCAGCGGCTTGCCGGCTTTGGCGATCACAAACGGTTCGCCGCCGTGCACTGCTTGGTCAATGAGTCGCGACAGATGTGTCTTGGCGTCGTGGATGTTGTAGGTGTGCATAATCGCCTGATTAAACTAAGTTCAATGAATTTAGTTTAATCAGGCGATTAAGTGGTGTCAAATAAACAGGGGATCACTATGCACAGTGCGAAGGCGCCTCACGTCGTCCAGGGCTAATTGGGCCTGTCCTGTGCGTTTCGGTCGGCGCCGGCCACGCATTACCTCCGCAGCGCTTTCGAGCCATTTGCTATTGAGGGCGTGCTTAAACGGGCATTTGGCACCGACGGATTCGTCTCGACTCGCTCCAGCAGCGTGTTCGGGTCCGCGCCGTGCAACCAGCCAAGACCGCCTCACCCAGCGCGGCGCGCCCCGCTGCATCGGCCAACACAATCTCTGGCGCCGCATCTATGAGGATATGCGCGAGCTGCTCGCCCTGCTACGCCGGGCCCAGCGGCACATACACCCCGCCCGCCTTCAGGATTGCCAACAGCCCCACCTCCATCGCAGAACTCCGTTCTACACAGATCGCCACCCGTTCATCCGGTTTCACACCTGACCTGCTCCCCGAGATTAGTACGCTGACGATGTAGAGTCCGTTCTGAAGAGGATCGGTCGTAAAGAAACGATTCACCAAAGAACAGATTATTGGCGTGCTGAAGGAAGGCGAGGCAAGCCTGAAGCCAGCGGAGCTTTGCCGCAAGCATGGCATGCTCAGAAGCGACGTACTACGGCTGGCGGAATCAATCCCCCTCTGGCACCGGCGTCCTCGGACCCATTCAACCCTCGTCGAAATTTGCAGCAAATTCACGCCAATAGGCCTGCCTCTTGCAACTCCCACCATACCTTTTTAGCTTCCCTGCCTTATTGCATCAGCCTGGACGGATTGTTCAGGTCCGACTACTTATCCAACCTGTGCCACCGCTCCACTACCGCCCTGATTTTTATATAACATGCTCATTAGTCATCCCCGAAGGACAAACCATTCCATTCCGAATGAAATTAGCCACGTCCTCCAGATACGACGTAAGCGGTTCATCTTTATCAAAAAACGGCAGAAAAGACCGTAACGCATTATAAATCGTGGCAGTATGAGTGCCCAATTTTTCAGCACCTCGAATGTCGGCTGCCTGGCACGCACACAAAAGCTCAAAGCTTATAACATACACAGTATTATCCAATATTTCCCGTGCACGCCGAGCAGCCACAAGACCAAGTGAGACGATATCTTGAAAATCAGCTGTTGAGGGTAGCGACTGAATGGAAACTGGCACACACAATGATCGATTTTCAGAAGCAAGGGAAGCACTCATAAATTGACCACCCATCAACCCCAACCGAATCCCCTGATCATTTTCGCAAAGAAATGGCGGCAATCCATTGCTATTATTTTTATCCATGAATCGATCAATACGCCGGTCCGATAAATTACTCAACGTAACTAAGGCAATAGACAAATGATCCATTGCCATAGATATATATTGACCATGAAAATGACCATTATGATAAACATCACCGCATTTCGGAATAATCAATGGATTATCACTACTAGAATTCAATTCATTTTCCACCACAGATTTAACGTAATTAACAGCATCCTTGATCGGGCCAAGTATCTGCGGAGTACACCGCAAAGAATAAGCGTCTTCAATTTGATTATCAACACCATCGATTACATCATCGGAAAGTTGCGATCGAAGTTCTTTCGAAACATCATCTTCATTACCGACCATACCACTGTCAGAAAGCATATTATATATATTCGTTGCAGACACCCTCTGACCTTGATGCAACTTTTCTTCATGCACCAATGGTGAAAATACCTTACGCTTTCCTTTTAACGCCTCCAAAGTTAAGGCTGTTATTGATTCATACGATTCGATCAGCTTTTCAGCATCATTCACTAACAGACACGCAAGCCCCGTCATGGCTGACGTACCATTAATTAACGCCAACCCTTCTTTATAACTCAGTTTAAGTGGCTCAATATCCGCATCATGGAGCGCATCTAATGCGTCCATAATTTCCCCACGATATCTAACCTTCCATTTTCCGGTTAGCGCCAATGCTATAGCAGCAAGCGGACCTAAATCTCCGCTAGTACCAAGAGACCCTTTTTGAGGAATGCAAGGGCATATTCCTTTGTTAAAAATGTCAACAAATTTCTGCATGTTCTCTAAAGAAATAGCAGATACGCCGCGGGTCAGTGAATTAATACGCGCTAACATTGTCGCTCGAACTACATGGTCATCAAAGTATGATCCAACATTCGTTGCGACTGCTGCAATGAGATTTTCCTGCATTTTTGCAGCATACTTATCTGGGATAAGATATTTGACAAATCCCCCCATACTTGTATTTACGCCATAAATTACCTTTCCGTGCAAAATAAGATCGTCAAGCAACTTTCGCGATTGCATAATAGATGCACATGCTTCTTGGCTAAGGCGAACGTTGATATTGAAATCATACGCCGCCCTGGCAATGTCAACCGCTCTCAAACCGGCGCCCGAAATTTCTAATATATTATCCATAATTTAATCCCTTTTAAAATATTACCCATTAATTTTCTACAAGTTATCAAAATTCCTTACTTTTGGGGCACCCAGCTCCAGAGTTCCTGACCTTAGCTTGCGCAAAGCGCCCCACAAAACTTTACTGCGTCGCATCAATTTCCCCTTGGATCTGCCTATTCTCTATCTCATCCAACTTTCGGGCTAAGATTTCGCCAATTAGTTTCGCAGGCTCCTGCCTTAGCATTTCTCCATGGCTGCAGTGGACATCATAAACTTCGATATTTCCAAGTATGTAAGACCTCCACACATCAGGCGAGATCAGCACGTCCACTTCGGGTTCTGTCAGAGTAGCCCGAAAAAATAGCGCATTACCGCTATACGTTGACGGAGAAAAGTCATTTAAAAGACGTGGATTGTTTTTCGCAATTTCAAGAGCATTTTTTAAGAAATCACTACTCATGGCGCCAATAAATTCATCACCATAATGATCGGCGAGCGCAGCATTAACCATCGCTTGGTCGACTTCGCCTTTGCTGTCCACCAAATACGATCCTGGAAGACTATCCAGTAAAGCTAGCAACGCCACCTTTTCACCTTGCTGTTCAAGTCGGACGGCCATGCTGTGAGCAACTATGCCCCCTAGGCTCCACCCTAACAGGTAGTAAGGTCCTTCTGGCTGAATGTGGCGAATTTGCTCTAGGTAATCTGACACCATGTCATCAATGGTAGACGGAAGTGGCCTTGCCCCGTCAAACCCACGAGCTTGCAACCCATAGAGGGGTTGATCGGTGTCTAAAAAACTTGACAGGCTAATGTAACTCCAACTTAAACCGAATCCTGGATGCATACAGAAAAGAGGAGGACGACTTCCTTTAGGTTTAAGAGGAAGCAAAACAGAAAACGAACTTTCTTGAACACCATTGAGTTGGGTCAAGCGTTGTGCCAAACCAGCGACAGTGGGTGCTTCAAATAACATACGAATGCTAGGGTCAACCTTCAGCGCCTTGCGGATACGATCAATTAAACGCATAGCCAACAAAGAATGACCACCCAGATCGAAGAAACTGTCATCAATGCCGACACGAGGCAAATTCAGCACTTCTGCGAAAAGCTCCGCTAATGTCTGTTCGTGCGGCGTACGAGGGATACGATATTGAACTGGTGTCAAATCCGGTTCAGGCAGCGCGCGTTGATCCAGTTTACCGTTGGGCGTCAGTGGTAACGCATCCAAACGCACGAACGCAGCCGGCACCATATAGTCGGGCAAGCGAGCGGCCACATGTGTGCGCAACGTACTAGCCAACTGCTCCTCGGCTTCGGCCACCACATACGCGATAAGCCGCTTGTCGTGGCCCTCACCACGCGCAAGCACCACCACATCACGCACCTGCGGGTGTTGAACAAGGCGTGCCTTGACTTCACCCAGCTCAATGCGAAAGCCGCGTATCTTGACCTGGTCATCGTTGCGGCCCACATACTCCAGATTGCCATCGGGTCGGTAACGTGCCAAATCGCCAGTTTTGTACATTCGCGCACCGGGCTCTGCCGAGAACGAATTGAGCACAAAACGCTCGGCGGTCAGCTCAGGACGGTTCAAATAGCCGCGCGCCACACCGTCACCACCGATATACAGCTCCCCGACCGCACCCAGCGGCACCGGCTGGCCGCATGTATCAAGCAAGTAGACCTGCGTGTTCGTGATTGGCCGCCCAATCGGAATATTGCCCTCTGTACATGCCACGGGGCAGGTCCAAAACGTTGTACCAATGGGATTTTCAGCGGGGCCATACAAGTTGTGAACTTGCGCGTCAGGCAGCAGCGTCTGACACCGCTGAACAATCGCACCGGGCAGTGCTTCACCACCGCAAATCAAATGCTTCACCGATGTGCAGCGCTGAACACCTTCCGTATCCAAGAAAATACTGAGCATGGATGGCACAAAGTGAACAGTCGTGATGCGCTGCTGGACCATAAGATCCTTTAAGGCAACAGGATCTTTATGAGCGTCGGAGTCTGCGACAACAAGGGTTGCGCCATTGAGCAACGTCCAAAAAAGCTCCCAAATTGAGACATCGAAGTTAAAGGGTGCTTTTTGGAGAACGCGATCAGCAGGCGTCAGACTATAACCTCGTTGTCGGTCGATCAGCGCCTGGTCTTCATTTAAGGTCTCGTTAGGGTTTGTAACCTCGAATAAGCGTGCAATTTGAACATGTTCGATCATCACGCCCTTGGGCGTGCCGGTGGAGCCAGACGTGTAGATGACATAGGCAAGATGGCGAGAGGTAAGTTCGGCTACCTGTGGGTTGGATGCAGCTTGATCGAGCAGTACATCCAGCTCCAGTACGGTTCGGCACGCAAGTGCCGCTTCCCCCAACGTGGCCCTGCCCGTTGCATCCGCTAATACGATCGTTGGCGCCGCATCATGAAGAATATGCGCGAGGCGCTCGGACGGATACGCAGGATCAAGTGGCACACAAGCGCCGCCAGCCTTCATGATCGCCAATAGCCCCACGACCATTGCCGGCGAGCGCTCGACACAGATCGCCACTCGGGCATCCGGCTTGACGCCCAATTCAATGAGCCGATGTGCGAGGCGGTTAGCCCGTGCATTCAATTGCGCATAGCTCAGTGTCTGCTCTTCATATACCAGCGCAGTGGCTTGCGGGCTGCGCTCCACCTGCGCCTCGAACAACTGATGAACGCACTGGTGGGCTGGGTAGGGGGCCGCCGTCGCGTTCCATGTCTGAAGCAGCAACTGACGTTCATCCAGCCCCAGCATCTGAAGTGTTGCCACCGGTTGCTGTGGGCAGGCCGCCATCGTCTGCAACATCGTCGTCAGATACCCAACGTGCCGCTCGATCGTCGCGGAGTCAAACAACGCGCTCGCATAGCACAATGCTCCAACAATCTCCTCGCCTGCTTCATACAGGTGCATTTCCAGGTCAAACCTGACCATGTCGTAATCGAGCCCGGTCGGCATGATCTCCAGTCCGGGTAGACGCCACTGCCCTGTTTCATTACTCTGCCACGCGAACAACACCTGAAACAGCGGCGTATGATTGAGCCGGCGCGGCGGCTGCACAATCTCGACCACTTGCTCGAACGGCAGATCTTGGTGCGCTTGCGCGTCCAGCGTCGTGCGCCGCACGCGCTTAAGCAGTTCATTCGTATTGGGCTCGCCGGATAAGTCGACACGCAACGCCAGCGTATTGACAAAAAAGCCAATTAACGGCTCGATCGCGGCATGCCCCCGGTTCGCGCTGGGCGTACCGATGACCAAATCCTGCTGGCCCGACAAGCGCGCGAGCACCGCGCTCCATGCGGCAAGCACCGTCATAAACAGTGTCGTGCCATGCTCACCGCTCAAGCGCTTCAGTGCACGCGTAGTTCGCGCATCGATCTGCACCGGCACGTATGCGCCGGCAAACGATTGCTGCGGCGGGCGCGGCCGGTCCGTCGGTAGTTCCAGCAGCACCGGCGCATCGGCTAGCGTCGTGCGCCAGTAGTCGCTCTGCGTTTGAAGCCGCTCGCCCGACAGCCACTGACGCTGCCAGGCCGCATAGTCCGGATACTGGATCGCCAGCGCTGGCAGCGGATCGACTTGGCCGGCTGCGCTTGCCTCGTACAATGCACTGAGTTCTCTCACCAGCACGCCAATCGACCAGCCGTCCGACACAATATGGTGCTTTGTCAGCACCAGTACGTGCTCATCGTCGGCCAATTGGATCACGCATGCACGCATTAGCGGACCACGCGCCAGATCAAACGGCGCGCGCGCTTCATCGGCGCTCAAACGCGCCAGCTGCGCGTGGGCATCGTGCACGCCGCGCAGATCATGCCAACGCAACGGCACGCCCGTGTCAGCCGGCAGCAGCTGCACCTGCGGCTGACCCTCGACGCTCACGAACGTCGAGCGCAGCGCCTCGTGGCGCGCGAACAACGCATCCAGCGCTTGTTGCCATGCGGCCCGATTGAACATCCCCTGCACACGCAACGCAAGCGGCATGTGATAGGTACCACTGACGCCATCGAGCTGCGCGAGGAACCACAGCCGTTGCTGCGCGAACGACAGCGGCAAGCTGCCTTCGCGTGAGATCGGCGTGATCTCAGGCAATGCGTTGACTGGCTGGTTCAGCTGCGCGCTCACTGCCGCCGCGAACGCCGCCAGCGTCGGCGACGCGAATAAGCTTGTCAACGGCATCTCAGCACCCAGCGCTCTGACCCGGTTCATCAAACGCACCGCAAGCAGCGAATGGCCACCCAGCGCAAAGAAACTGTCGTGCCGGCCAACGCGCTCCACGCCAAGTAGCTGCGCCCAGATCGTCGCCAGCGTGGCTTCTAGCTCGCCTTGTGGCGCTTCATACGCCTGATGCGCGAGCGCGTCGTCATCCGGCGCGGGTAGCGCACGCCGATCGAGCTTGCCGTTGGGCGTCAAGGGCAACGCATCCAGTCGCACGAACGCGGCCGGCACCATGTAGTCAGGCAGATGTGTCGCCACATAGCGGCGAATGTCTACGAATGGATCGAAGCTGGCCGGTTGATTCGCGTAGCTGAACGGTGACAACTCGTCATTGTTGGTGAGCTCAAGGTACACATCGGTGGGCGCGGCTTGGGCCATCTCACTGGCTTGGACGAACACAACGTCCATGCAAGCATGGGCATCATGCTCTGACCAAGTGATGCCAACCCAGTATCCGAGTGACTCCCCCAGCGCGTAAAACGCCTCAGGCTCCAATCCGACCGCTTGCGCATCGCGGGTGAAGAATTGACGCTGAATCAGGCCGATATCATCGCTATGCTCAAGCGCCTGCATTGCTTCTATCTCCAGCGCTAGCCTTGCATTCGGCACACCCGTGATGCGCAGCTGAGCGGGACGCTCCGTCGCAAGCAATGTCTGTAGCGCGTCGATTTCAACTATGCCTCGTCCCCAACGCAACTGGGACGCTTGAGCCAGCGACAATGTGTTCACCGGTCCTTTGCGCAACACCACGTCGTAGCGATAGCGGCTCAATTCATTATGGTAGTCACGGCGCTTGAGCTCAATATCGACCGCCGCAATCGTGTCAACCTTGTCTGGCAGTGCGCTGAAGAAGGCTGGTGCTAGCAGCAGCTCTTTCTCGGCAAGCAGCGTTTGCTGGATACGCCGGTTTAAGCTAGCCCTGTCATCGGTCGCAGGGTCGGCTTGGTGCAACTGCACCGCGGTGGTGAAACAGTTCAGCAGGTTAAGGTTGCGCACGTCACCGATGAAAACACGTCCACCGGGCACCAGCAGATCCATCGCTTGACGGACCACATCCATTAGATAGCTGGCACTGGGGAAATATTGCACCACCGAGTTGATCACGATGGTATCGAAATACCCTGACGGTAAGCCCTCGGTGACATGTGCAGCCTGCGTGCGCAATTGAACACGTGAGGCCAGTTCCGGTTGCTGCGCCAACTGAGCGCGTAATGTCTCAATGGAAGGCGCGGAAAAGTCCGTGCCCCAATACGCGTCACAATGGGGCGCTAAGTGCGCGAGCAGCAGTCCCGTGCCTACGCCAATCTCCAGCACTCGCCGCGGTTGCAGTTCACGGATGCGCTCCACCGCATCCGCGCGCCATGCCTGCATATCCGTCAACGGGATTGGGTGGCCGTCGTAGCTGCTCTTCCAGACACTGAAATCCTCACCGAAAGGATAATCTTGTTCGTTACTGTAATAGGCATCATAGACACTTTGCCATTCTTCGACTTGGTCTGTCTCGGCTGCGGAATTAGATTCAATAGATGGATTGGCAAGCGCCACATAGCCGACCAACCGTTTATCGCCAAAACGATTCTCTTGTGCGATCACAGCAGCCTGTGCCACGGCGGGGTGCCTTTGAAGTACAGCCTCAATCTCACCCGGCTCAATCCGGTAACCGCGAATCTTGATCTGTTGGTCACTGCGGCCAACAAATATCAAATTGCCATCGGGTTGATAGCGAGCTAGGTCGCCCGTCTTGTACATGCGTGCGTCGGGTGCATCTGAGAACGGATTACGCACAAAACGCTCAGCTGTCAACTCGGGACGGTTCAGGTAGCCACGGGCAACACCGGCTCCGCCGATGTAAAGCTCACCGACCGCGCCTAGCGGCACCGGCTGACCGTACGTATCGAGCAGATAAACTTGCGTGTTTGCAATCGGTCGGCCGATGCTCTCGATCAGTGGTTCGCCACGCTGAATCGACAGCCAGGTCGAATAAGTCGTGCTTTCTGAAGGTCCATAGAGGTTGCACAGCCGCTGAACCGATGACTGTTCAAAAATCCGCTCGATTAAGGGCGCTGTCAACGGCTCGCCAGCCAAATTAATTGTGGCTACCGACGATAGGCTCGCTCGGTGCTCTAACAAAGACTGCACCGCAGAAGATACAGTATTGATCAGCGATACCGGCCGAGAATAATTGAGCAAAGCCAATGCGTCATCGACTAAGTGAAAAGTCGAGCCTTGCACCAGCGGCACAAAGCATTCATAGACAGAAAGATCGAAATTGATTGAGGTCGCAAATAGCGTGTGCCGCGTTTCTGCTGGACTAAACGTTTTTATTGCCCAGCACAAGAAATTGCTCGCTTGTGCATGTTCGATCATTACACCCTTCGGGGTGCCAGTAGAGCCCGACGTATAAATCACGTACGCAAGGTTGCGGGCGGTGAGGTCCAACACCGACGGATTGGTATTCGCCAGCGACGGCAACTCATTGGGATCGAGTACGGTCTGTAAAGCGAGTGCCGCATCGCCCAGTACAGCCTGGCCAGCTGCATCGGCTAACACGATTGCCGGCGCCGCATCATGAAGAATATGTGCGAGGCGCTCGGACGGATACGCGGGATCGAGCGGCACATACGCACCACCAGCCTTCAAGATCGCCAATAGTCCCACAACCATCGCCGGCGAGCGCTCGACACAGATTGCCACTCGAGCGTCCGGCTTAACGCCCAGTTCAATGAGCCGATGCGCGAGGCGATTAGCTTGTGCATTGAGCTGCTCATAGCTCAGTGTCTGCTCTTCATACACCAGCGCAGTGGCTTCCGGGCTGCGCGCCACCTGCGCCTCGAACAACTGATGAATACACTGGTGGGCTGGGTAGGGCGCCGCCGTCGCGTTCCATGTCTGAAGCAGCAACTGACGCTCATCCGCTCCCAGCATCTGAAGTGTTGCCACCGGTTGCTGTGGGCAGGCCACCATCGCCTGCAACAGCGTCGTTAAATACCCCACGTGCCGTTCAATCGTCGCGGGGTCAAACAACGCACTCGCATAATGCAACGACCCGGTGATCTGCTCACCTGCTTCATACAGGTGCATTTCCAGGTCGAACCTAGCGATGTCGTAATCAAGATCGTCAAGCGTGACGCCCAGATCCGGCAGTCGCCATTGTTCGATCTCATCACTCTGCCACGCAAACATCACCTGAAACAGCGGCGTGTGATTGAGCCGGCGCGTCGGCTGCACGATCTCGACCACTTGTTCAAACGGCAGATCTTGATGCGCCTGCGCGTCCAACGTCGTGCGCCGCACGCGCTCAAGTAACTGCGTTGTCGTCGGCTCGCCCTCCAAATTCACGCGTAACGCCAACGTATTGACAAAAAAGCCAATCAACGGCTCGATCGCAGCATGCCCCCGATTCGCGCTGGGCGTACCAATGACCAAATCATCCTGGCCCGACAAGCGCGCGAGCACCGCGCTCCACGCGGCAAGCACCGTCATAAACAGGGTCGTGCCGTGCTCACCGCTCAAACGCTTCAGTGCACACGTGGTTCGCGCATCGATCTGCACCGGCACGTGTGCACCGGCAAATGATGGTTGCACCGGGCGCGGCCGGTCCGTCGGTAGCTCCAGCAGCACCGGCGCATCGGCCAGCGTCGTGCGCCAATAGTCGCTCTGCGTTTGAAGTCGCTCACCCGACAGCCACTGACGCTGCCAGGCCGCGTAATCCGGATACTGGATCGTCAGCGCTGGCAAGGAATCAGCTTGGGCTCCAACGCTAGCCGCGTACAGCGCGCTTAACTCGCGCACTAGCACGCCAAACGACCAGCCGTCCGACACGATATGGTGCATCGTGAGCACCAATCTGTACTCGTTATCGGCCAATTGGATACCACACGCGCGGATCAGCGGCCCCTGCACCAGATCAAACGGTGCGTGCGCTGCATCGCGACTTAAACGTGTCAGCTGCACGTCGGCATCCGGCACGCCGCGCAGATCATGCCAGTGCAGCGGCACGCCCGTGTCGGCCGGCAGCAGCTGCACCCGCGGCTGACCGTTGACACTGACAAACGTCGAGCGCAGCGCTTCGTGGCGCGCAAACAGGGCATTCAGCGCTTGTTGCCATGCTGCCTGATCGAAAGGCCCGCGCACACGCAGCATAAGCGGGATGTGATAGGTACCACTGACTCCATCGAGTTGCGCGAGGAACCATAGTCGTTGCTGCGCGAACGACAGCGGCAAGCTGCCTTCGCGCGAGACCGGTGTGATTTCAGGCAATGCATTGACTGGCTGGTTCAATTGCGCACTCACCACCGCCGCGAACGCGGCCAGCGTCGGCGCTGCAAAGATGGCCGTCAGCGGCACGTCAGCACCTAGCAGCGCGCCGACTCGGTTCATCAAACGCACCGCAAGCAGCGAATGGCCACCGAGCGCAAAGAAGCTGTCATGCCGGCCGACACGCTCGACGCCCAATAGCTGCGCCCAGATCGTCGCCAGCGTCGTCTCTAGCTCACCTTGCGGCGCTTCATACGCTTGATGCGCCAGCGCGTCGGCGTCCGGCTCGGGTAGCGCGCGCCGATCGAGCTTGCCATTGGGCGTCAACGGCAACACATCGAGCCGCACAAAGGCGGCCGGCACCATGTATTCAGGCAGTCTGGCCGTAAGATACGCGCGCAACGTATGGGCAAGCTGTTGATCCGGCTCGGCCAGATCCGGCTCGGCCACGACGTAAGCGACGAGCCGCTTGTCAATTCCCTCACCCAGCGCAAGCACTACAGCTTCTTGTACCTGCGGATGTCTAACCAGGCATGTTTTAATCTCGCCCAACTCGATTCGAAGACCTCGAATCTTGACCTGGTGATCATTGCGTCCCAGAAACTCCAAATTCCCGTCAGGTCGATAACGCGCTAAGTCACCCGTTTTATACATGCGCGCGCCCTCAAGCTCGCTAAACGGATCGAGCAAGAAGCGCTCGGCGGTCAGGCCAGATTCATTCAAATAACCACGCACGACACTTGCGCCGCTAATGTACAACTCGCCAGTCGCACCCAGCGGCACCGGCTGACCGTGTCTGTCCAGTAGGTAAAGTCGGTTATTGGCAATGGGCCGACCAATCGGAATATTGTCCTCCGTATATTCCGCTGGACAAGTCCAAGCCGCCACGCCAATCGTTGCTTCGGTGGGGCCATACAAGTTATGCAGTTGGGCGTGGGGTAAAAGACGCTGACAAAGCCGGACATGCGTACTAGCGAGGGCTTCTCCCGTGCAAAGTAGGCGCTTCACCGCCGTGCAGCGCTGAACTCCGTCAGTGGCGAGGAACATGCTGAGCATGGAGGGCACAAAATGAACCGTCGTGATGCGCTGCCGGATCATCAACTCCATTAAAGCAGACGGATCCCTATGGACACCGGGCGCTGCCACAACGAGGGTCGCGCCATTGAGCAATGTGCAAAAGCACTCCCAGACCGAGACATCGAAAGTAAAGGGCGCCTTTTGCAATACACGATCGTCAGGCGTCAGTCCATACGCTTGTCGCATCCAAACGGGATGCTTCATCGACGCTTGATTTTTCTGCTGCGCGTCGTCGAGTTGAGTGACATCAAATAGATGGGCAATTTGAGCATGTTCGACCATCACGCCCTTGGGCGTGCCGGTCGAGCCGGACGTATAAATCACATACGCAAGATGGCGAGCGGTCAGCTCAGGTACCTGTGGATTGGTGGTCGCGCCTTCTGGCAGTACGTTGGGATCCAATACAGTTAATGAAGCCAGAACCGTGTCGCCCAGCGCAGACTGGCCAGCCGTATCCGCTAACGCGATTGTCGGCGCGGTATCGGCGAGAATATGCGCGAGGCGCTCGGACGGATACGCGGGATCAAGCGGCACATAGGCACCGCCCGCTTTCATGATCGCCAATAGCCCCACGACCATCGCCGGCGAGCGCTCGACACAGATCGCCACTCGAGCATCCGGCTTGACGCCCAGTTCAATGAGCTGATGCGCAAGGCGATTAGCCTGTGCATTGAGTTGCTCATAACTCAGTGTCTGCTCTTCATACACCAGCGCAATGGCTTGCGGGCTGCGCGCCACCTGCGCCTCGAACAATTGATGAATGCACGGGTGGGCTGAGTGGGAGGCCGTCGTTGCGTTCCACGTCTGAAGCAGCCACTGACGCTCATCCGCTCCCAGCATCTGAAGCGTTGCCACCGGTTGCTGTGGACAGGCCACCATCGCCTGCAACATCGTCGTCAAATACCCCACGTGCCGCTCGATTGTCGCGGAGTCAAATAGCGCACTCGCGTAATGCAACGACCCGGTGATCTCCTCACCTGCTTCATACAGGTGCATTTCCAAGTCGAACCTAGCGATGTCGTAATCGAGTTCGTCAGGCGTGACTTCCAGCTCGGGTAGGCGCCACTGCCCTGTCTCATTGCTCTGCCACGCGAACAACACCTGAAACAACGGCGTGTGATTGAGCCGGCGCGGCGGCTGTACGATCTCGACTACTTGCTCGAACGGCAGATCTTGATGCGCTTGTGCGTCTAGCGTCGTGCGCCGCACGCGCGCGAGCAGTTGTGCAGTATCAGGTTCGCCCGACAGATCCACGCGCAACGCCAACGTATTGACAAAAAAGCCAATCAACGGCTCGATCGCAGCATGCCCCCGGTTGGCACTCGGCGTGCCGATGACCACGTCGTGCTGGCCTGACAGTCGCGCGAGTACCGCGCTCCACGCCGCGAGCACCGTCATAAATAACGTCGTGCCGTGCTCACCGCTCAAACGCTTCAACGCACGCGTGGTTTGTGCATCGATCTGCACCGGCACATGCGCGCCGGCAAACGACTGTTGCGCGGGGCGCGGCCGGTCCGTCGGTAGCTCCAGCAGCACCGGTGCATCGGCCAGCGTCGTGCGCCAATAGTCGCTCTGCGTTTGAAGCCGCTCGCCCGACAGCCACTGACGCTGCCAGGCCGCGTAATCCGGATATTGGATCGCCAGCGCTGGCAGCGGATCGACTTGGCCGGCTACGCTTGCCGCGTACAATGCACTGAGCTCTCTTATCAGCACATCAAGCGACCAGCCGTCCGACACAATATGATGCTGTGTGAGCACGCACTGATAATTGTCATCGGCGAGTTGAATGACGCATGCGCGCATCAGCGGTCCGCGCGTCAGATCGAACGGCGCGTGCACTTCATCGGCGGTCAAACGCACCCGTTGCGCGTCGGCATCCGGCACGCCCCGCAGATCATGCCAATGCAGCGGCACACCTGTGTCGGCCGGCAGCAGCCGCACCTGCGGCTGACCGTCGATACTCACAAACGTCGAGCGCAGCGCCTCATGGCGCGCAAACAAGGCATCCAGCGCTTGTTGCCATGCAGCCCGATCAAAAGGCCCGCGCACACGCAGCACAAGCGGGATGTGATAGGTACCATTGACCTCATCGAGTTGCGTGAGAAACCATAGCCGTTGCTGCGCGAACGACAGCGGCAAACTGCCTTCGCGTGAGACCGGTGTGATCTCCGGTAATGCATTGACTGACTGGTTCAGTTGCGCACTCACTACCGCCGCGAACGCGGCCAGCGTCGGCGATGCAAAGAGGGCTGCAAGCGGTACGTCGGCACCCAGCGCACCGACTCGGTTCATCAAACGCACCGCAAGCAGCGAATGTCCCCCGAGTGCAAAGAAGCTGTCATGCCGGCCGACACGCTCGACGCCCAATAGCTGCGTCCAGATGGCCGCCAACGTGGCTTCGAGCTCGCCTTGCGGCGCTTCATACGCTTGATGCGCCAGCGCGTCGGCGTCTGGTTCGGGTAGCGCACGCCGATCCAGCTTGCCGTTGGGCGTCAACGGCAACGCATCGAGCCGCACAAACGCGGCCGGCACCATATACTCGGGCAAGCGAGCGACCATATGCGTGCGCAACGTGCTAGCCAGCGCGTCATCCGGCTCGGCCACCACGTACGCGACAAGCCGCTTATCCATGCCTTCGCCCCGCACGAGCACCACCGCATCGCGCACCTGCGCGTGTTGCACCAGGCACGCCTCAATCTCACCGGGCTCAATGCGAAAGCCGCGAATCTTGATTTGGTCATCGTTGCGGCCCACGTACGCTAGATTGCCGTCGGACACATAGCGCGCCAAATCGCCCGTCTTGTACATCCGCGCATCCGGTGCATCCGAGAACGGATCACGCACAAAGCGCTCGGCGGTCAACTCTGGACGGTTCAGGTAGCCACGTGCCACACCGCCCCCGCCAATGTACAGTTCCCCCACTGCGCCTAGCGGCACCGGCTGGCCGTGCGCATCGAGCAGATAAATCTTCAAGTCTGGGATCCGTACGCCAATGGGATTACCCACTTGCTTACTGTCCTGTTGCAGAAGCGGCCGGTAAGTCACATGCACGGTGGTTTCGGTAATCCCATACATGTTGACCAATTGCGGACGGCGTTCATCGCGCGTGGCATACCATGCCTGCAAGATGGCAGGCTCCAGCGCCTCTCCACCAAAGATCACATAGCGTAATTGATCTGATAAGGCGCTTTGTGTTTGGCTAGCAATAAAGGCCTTAAACGCACTAGGTGTTTGGTTTAATACGGTGATGCCTTGCTCACAGACCAATTGGTGAAACGCTTGGGCAGAGCGGGCAATATGATGCGGCACAATGACCAGTTTGCCGCCGTAACGCAGTGCGCCCCATAGTTCCCACACGGAAAAATCAAACGCAAACGAGTGAAACAGGCACCAGGTATCGTGCTCATTGAACCCATACCAGGAGTGGGTCGCGTCAAACAGCCGCACCACCTGCGCATGCTCAACCATCACGCCCTTAGGCATACCTGTCGAGCCGGATGTATAAATCACATACGCGAGATCGTGCGCCGTCAGGCCTGACACTGACGGATTGGTATCCGCTGCCTCCGGCAGCCTATTGGGATCAAGCACCGTGCACGAGGTCAGTACCGCATCACCGAGCGCAGCACGCCCAGCCGCATCCGCTAACACGATCGTAGGTGCGGTATCGGCGAGAATATGCGCGAGGCGCTCGGACGAATACGCGGGGTCAAGCGGCACATAGGCACCACCGGCTTTCAGAATCGCCAATAACCCCACAACCATCGCCGGCGAGCGCTCGATACAGAGCACCACTCGAGCGTCCGGCTTGACACCCAGTTCAATGAGCCGATGCGCGAGGCGGTTGGCCCGTGCGTTCAATTGCGCATAGCTGAGTGTCTGCTCTTCATAAACCAGCGCAGTGGCATTAGGGCTGCGCTGCACCTGCGCCTCGAACAATTGATGAATGCACGGGTGGACTGGGTAAGGGGCCGCCGTCGCATTCCATGTCTGAAGCAGCAACTGGCGCTCGTCCGGCCCCAGCATCTGAAGTGTTGCCACCGGTTGCTGTGGGCAGGCCACCATCGCCTGCAACAGCGTCGTCAGATACTCCACATGCCGCTCGATTGTTGCGGAGTCAAATAGCGCACTCGCGTAATGCAATGACCCGGTGATTTCCTCACCTGCTTCATACAGGTGCATTTCCAGGTCAAACCTGACCATGTCGTAATTAAGCTCACCAGGCTTGACTTCTAGCTCGGGTAAGCGCCATTGCCCTGTCTCATTGCTCTGCCACGCGAACATCACCTGAAATAGCGGCGTATGATTTAAGCGACGCGGCGGCTGTACAATCTCGACCACTTGCTCGAACGGCAGATCTTGATGCGCCTGCGCCTCCAACGTCGTGCGCCGCACGCGCTCAAGTAACTGCGTTGTCGTCGGCTCGCCCTCCAAATTCACGCGTAACGCCAACATATTGACAAAAAAGCCAATCAACGGCTCGATCGCAGCATGCCCCCGGTTGGCGCTGGGCGTACCAATGACCAAATCGTCCTGGCCTGACAGGCGCGCGAGTACCGCGCTCCACGCGGCAAGCACCGTCATAAATAGCGTCGTGCCGTGCTCACCGCTCAAGCGCTTCAATGCACGCGTGGTTCGCGCATCGATCTGCACCGGCACATGCGCGCCGGCAAACGACTGTTGCGCCGGGCGCGGCCGGTCCGTCGGTAGCTCCAGCAGCACCGGCGCGTCGGCCAGCGTCGCGCGCCAGTAGTCGCTCTGCGTTTGAAGTCGCTCACCCGAGAGCCACTGACGCTGCCAGGCCGCATAATCCGGATATTGGATCGCCAGCGCCGGCAGTGGATCGACTTGGCCGGCTACGCTTGCCGCGTACAACGCACTGAGTTCTCTTATCAGCACATCAAGCGACCAGCCGTCCGACACAATATGATGCTGTGTGAGCACGCACTGATAATTGTCATCGGAGAGCTGAATGACGCATGCGCGCATCAGCGGTCCGCGCGCCAGATCGAACGGCGCGTGCACTTCATCGGCGGTCAAACGCGACAGCTGCGCGTCGGCATCAGGCACCCCACGCAGATCATGCCAGTGCAGCAGCACGCCTGTGTCGGCCGGCAACAACCGCACCTGCGGCTGACCCTCGACGCTCACAAACGTCGAGCGCAATGCTTCATGGCGGGCAAGGAGCGCATCCAATGCCTGTTGCCATGCGGCTCGGTTTAACGACCCACGCACATGCAGGACAAGCGGAATATGATAGTTAGCGCTAGCCTCATCAAGTTGTGCAAGAAACCATAGCCGCTGCTGCGCGAACGACAGCGGCAAGCCGCCTTCGCGCGAGACCGGCGTGATCTCAGGCAGCGCAGTGGTTTGCTGGTTCAGTTGCGCACTCACTACCGCCGCGAACGCGGCCAGCGTCGGTGATGCAAATAGGGCTGCAAGCGGCACGTCGGCACCCAGCGCACCGACTCGGTTCATCAAGCGCACCGCCAACAGCGAATGGCCCCCGAGTGCAAAAAAGCTGTCGTGCCGACCCACACGCTCCACCTCAAGCAATTCGGCCCAGATTTGAGCCAGCATGGTCTCCAATTCGCCTTGCGGCGCTTCATAGACATGATGCGCGAGTGCACCAGCATCTGGCTCGGGTAGCGCACGCCGGTCCAGCTTGCCGTTGGGTGTCAAGGGCAACGCATCGAGCCGCACAAATGCAGCCGGCACCATATACTCGGGCAAGCGAGCGGCCACATGCGTGCGCAGCTCGCTGACCAGCTGCTCATCGGCCTCAGCCACCATGTACGCGACAAGCCGCTTATCCGAGCCCTCACCCCGCACGAGCACCACCGCATCACGCACCTGTGGGTGTTGCGCCAGGCACGCCTCGATCTCACCGGGCTCAATGCGAAAGCCGCGAATCTTGACCTGCTCATCGTTGCGCCCGACAAACTCTAGGTTCCCATCGGGCAAATAGCGAGCTAAATCGCCCGTCTTATACATTCGCGCATCCGGTTCACCCGAGAACGGATCACGCACAAAGCACTCGGCAGTCAACTCCGGGCGGTTCAGGTAGCCATGCGCGACCCCCGCACCACCAATGTACAGCTCGCCGACCGCGCCAAGCGGCACCGGCTGGCCGTACATATCGAGCAGATAAACTTGAGTATTCGCAATTGGCCGACCAATCGGGATGTTGACGTTGCCCTTGGGCACCGCAGTGATCCTATAAGTCGTCGCGAATGTAGTGCTCTCGGTCGGACCATAACCGTTGATCAGCTGTTGAGGCGGCGTCTGCCGCAGCACTTGTCCAACCACGCTCGCATCTAGTGCGTCACCGCCGACAATCAAGGCCTTGAGTTGGGGAAAGACTGGGCCCAATTCCACAGCCATTTGATTGAACAAACCCACGGTCAACCACAAAACACTGATGCGCTGTTCGCGCAACGTTTGCTCAAACAGCGCTGGAGTCAGCACCGTGTCATGATCAATCACGACAACCGCCGCGCCATTTAATAACGGGGCCCAGACCTCAAAGGTGCTTGCGTCAAAAGCCGGGTTGGCCGCCAGTGCGACGCGATCATCCGCTCCAACGTCAACATAGCCATTGTTGATCACGAGCCGCGCGATTGCGCGATGTGGCACCCGCACACCCTTGGGCATGCCGGTGGAGCCCGACGTGTACATCACATAGGCAGTATCAGCACTGCAGCAGGCCGGTTGCGGGCACGTCGTTGGGGTGTGCTCCGTTTCGTCGTTGTCTGACCAATCCAGACGCAATAGCGCTGTGGACACAGCAGCCGCAACGTCGGTGTATACATCGGTGAGCAACAACTGCGCTGCGCAATCGCTCACGATCCAGCTTTGCCGCTCTGTGGGCGCGCGCGGATCAATCGGTACGTAAGCGGCCCCTGCCTTGAGGATTGCCAACTGGGCCACCACCAAATCAATCGAGCGCTCAAGCAGCGTGGCAACAGCGTGTCCAGGTTGAATGCCCAGATCAATGAGCCGATGCGCGAGGCGGTTGGCCCGTGCATTGAGCTGCGCATAGCTGAGCACCTGGTCCTTATCCACCAACGCCGTCGCCTCGGGTGTGCGCGCCACCTGATCTTCGAACAATTGCTGCACACACCGATGTGACGGATACTCACGCTGCGTCGCGTTCCATGTCTGAAGCAACAGTGCACGCTCTTCGCCAGGCAGCACTTCTAAGTGCCAAACCGGCAAATTTGGCGTATATTCGAGCGCTTGCGCTAGGCTCCCCAGCACCTGCTGCATATAACCACACACACGGTCTGCGTCAAACGGCCTTGCCACTTGAACGCTGAGCCTTAACGCTCGATCGGCATCATCCACCGACAGCGTCAGTGGGTAGTTGGTACGCCCTTCTACATCTAGAAAACCCGCGCCCTCCCCCGATTGTTTATCACCCAGCCGCACCACATTGCGCCGATAATTAAGCAGCGCGCTAAAGAGTGGCGTGCCCGCCGGCACGCCACTGCAACGCTGCGCAAGTGCCAGCGACGCATGTTCGTGTTCAAGCAATGCGGCCAAGCGTGCTTGTGTATCCCGCACGCTATGCTCAACGCTACGGTTTAGTTCCACTCGCAGCGGCAGTGTATTGATAAACGGCCCCATCGCGCTGCCCGCGCCATCGCCCCCTTGCATTCGCCCGAACAATACCGTGCCGAACACCACCCGCTGCTGGCCACTCGCACGCGCGAGCACCTGCGCCCACGCCAGATGAAATAAGCTGGCCACGCTCACGCCCAGACGTTTGGCCTGCGCGCGCAATTGATCGTTCAATGCCTGTGGCAACGCGTGCTGCGCTTCGGTCACTTCCGTGCCGTCACGATGCACGTCGACGAGTCCAAACGGCAGTGTCGGCTCTTGCACGTCAGCGAGCATGTCGGTAAAGAAGCGTTCATGTGCCTCTTGACTGACACCCAGGCGTGCCTGCGCGACCAAGTTACGGAAGGGTTGAGCCGGTGGCAGGGTATCGCCCCGGCCATCAAGGAAAACCTGCACTTCAGTATGCATGGCTTCCAGTGTCGCGTGATCGTCGATTAGATGGTGCACCCACTCAAATAGCAGCCAGCTGTCATCACTGTCTCGCGCAATGACGAAATGCATCAACGGGGCTTGAGTTAAATCGATGCGGTGACGACGAGGATTGAAGCGATGGTTTAGTTGCTCGACGGCCGGCCCCTGAGCCGGGTCCAAAACAAGCTCAGTAACCGATAGCGCAGCATGACGCCAGACAACCTGAGCAGGTGTAGACAATCCGTCCCACATAAAGGCCGTGCGCAAAATATCGTGGCGATCAACGACCTGCCGGACTGCATTGAGGTAGTGATCGAGCCCCTTTCGGTCATCAAATGATTTTTGCACCATCCGCAGATACGGGTCGCCGTCAGTGGCCAGCAAATGGTGAAATAAAATTCCGTCCTGCAGCGGAGAAAGCGCATAAATATCTTGAATGTTCGCTACTCCGCCCGGCACCTGCTCAACAATTCGATCAATGTCCGCTTGGGTCAAATCGATGAGCGACAACATCTGCGGCGTGATTGCGGTAGTGTCGGGCGCGATCACGTTGGGCGGCACCGTCACTTCACGGTGCTGGCCAAGCGATTGAGCCAAGGCAGCCAGAGTAGGCGATTCGAACAACGTGCGTACCGAGACCGTCAACCCAAGACGGCGCAAGCGTTCAATCATGCGTACCGCAAGCAACGAATGACCACCCAGTGAAAAAAAGCTGTCTTGACGGCCAATACGCTCAACGCCAAGCAGTTCACGCCAGATTGCCGCGAGCGTGGTCTCAAATTCCCCTTGCGGCGCTTCATACCTCTGCTCAGACAGCGCGCTGCTTGGAGCGGGCAAGGCACGACGATCAAGCTTGCCGTTCGGCGTAAGCGGCAACGCATCCAGGCGCATAAAAGCGGCCGGCACCATGTATTCGGGTAGTCGTGCTGCTACATACTGACGAATATCCGCGAACTGATCTAAGCTTGTCGGGTTATTTGCATAAGCATGAGGGGATTGTCCACTACTAGCGGAAGGCGGCAGGTAGAGATCCGTAGGGATCACACAAGCCATGTCGCCTGTCTGCACCAGCACAATATCGATGCATGCTGGAGCGGCCTGTTCCGACCATGTGACACCGACCCAATAACCCAACGATTCGCCCAATGCGTAGAAATCTTCGACAGCGGGCGCCATGGCTTGTGTATAACCCGTTTTGAGCCGATGCTGGATCTGTTTAAGATCACAATCGTCGTTATCAAGCGCCTGCATGGCTTCCAATTCGCACGCCAAGCGCATATTGGGCACACCGACAATACGCAGACAGGCGGGACGTTCAGCGGCTAAATGCGTCTGCACCGCTTCAAGTGTGGTGGACTCTGCTGCCCAATGCAGCTGCGGTGCATGCACCAGCGAGAGCGTGTTGACTGGCCCTTTGCGCAGCACCACATCGTAGCGGTAACGGCTCAATTCATTATGGTAATCCCCCTGTTTAAGCTGAATATCGATTGCCGCAATCTCGTCAATAGTGTGGGGCAGCGTGCTGAAGAAAGCCGGTGCCAAACGCAATTCCTTCCTGGCCAGTTGGGTTTGCTCGATCCGTCGGCACACACTGGCGCGGTCATCCGTCGTGGGGTCCGCCTGGTGCAATTGGACGGCACTCACAAAACACCCAAACAATCTCAAATCAGGCACATCCCCGATGAAAAGCGCGCCTCCCGGCGCAAGTAGCGCCATGGCCTGGCGTAATACATCAATTAAATAGTCCGCGTTCGGAAAATGAAGGACCACAGAATTAATGACGATGGTGTCAAAGTAGCCTTGCGGCAAACCATCGGTAATATGTGCGGGCTGCGTGCGCAACTCAATGCGTGCCGTCAACTCAGCCTGCTGCGCCACTTGGGCTTTAAGCGTTTCAATAACGGGAGCGGAAATATCTGTGCCCCAATACGCTTCACAATGGGGCGCTAAGTGTGCGAGCAGCAGCCCCGTGCCTACGCCAATCTCCAGCACGCGCCTCGGTTGCAGCTTACGGATGCGCTCCACCGCATCGGCGCGCCATGCTCGCATATCCGCCAATAGAATCGGTTGACCATCGTAGCTGCTCTTCCAAATGTTGAAGTTTTCACCAAATGGATCGTCCCCGTCGTCTTGATAGTACGTATCGTAGACCTTCTGCCACTCTTCGACTTGGTTCGCCTCCGTCGCGAGATCTCGCTCGGCAGGCGCTTCATCAAGCACGATATAGCCAACCAGTTGTTGGCTTCCAGCTTGGTCCTCTCGCGCGATTACCGCAGCTTGCGCCACGCCCGGGTGAGCCTGGAGCACCGCCTCAACCTCGCCCAACTCAACCCGGAAGCCCCGGACCTTGACTTGCTGGTCCGCCCGGCCGACAAACTCCAGCGCGCCATCCGAGCGCCAATACGCAAGATCACCCGTCCGATACAACCGTGCACCGCTCCCATCGAACGGGTGAGCAATGAAACGCTCGGCGGTCAATCCCGGTCGGTTGAAGTAACCCCTGGCCACGCCCTCACCAGCTATATACAATTCCCCCACGACGCCAACCGGCACCGGACGCAAGCACGCGTCCAAAACGTAGGCCGTGGCGTTATCCAGTGGCGTACCGATCGGAATAGACGCTTGCGCTTGATACGGCGCCTCGATCAGATGGCAAGTGGCAATGGTCGTCTCGGTCGGTCCATACCCGTTGATAAACCGCAGGGTTGGGCAGTACTCAAGCACGCGCTGCGCCGCCGCGGATGAGACAACATCGCCGCCCACCGTCAGCTGACGCACACTGCGTAAATAGCTCAAATCACCTTCGGCCATCACTTGAAACAGCCCTGCGCTCAACCATAGCGCGCTCACCTGATGCGCTCGGATGGTCTCTTGCAGCACGTGCACGTCCAACTCACCCGGCGGCACAATGACTGCCTGGCCACCGCACAACAGCGGCGTCCACAGCTCATACGTGGACACGTCAAAGGCGTGCGACGAATGCAGCAGCACGCGATCGCGCGCGGCTGACAAACGCCGGTCTAAGGCCATATAGCGCACCGTGCGATGCACAATGCCCACGCCTTTAGGCTGGCCAGTCGAGCCCGACGTGTACATCAAATACGCCAGTTGTTCGGACGAGCAAGACAGTGCAGGGTTATCGCTTGACTCCTGAGTGAGTGACGCATCGGCATCAACGACCATGACATGGGTGCTGAGCGCATCGCAGCGCGCTTGTAATGCGCGATCCGTCAGCACGACAGGCGCTTGCGTTTCACTCAATAAAGTGTGCAGCCGGCTGTCGGGCCATTGCTCGTTCAGTGGCATATAAACGCCACCGGCTTTAATGACGGCCAGCGCTGCCACCACGCGCTCGGCCGAGCGCTGCATTAGCACAGCCACGGGCGTCTCCGTCACCACCCCAAGCCGAATCAGCCAATGGGCCAGACGGTTCGCCTGAGCGTTGAGTGCCGCGTAACTGAGCGTCTGATCTACGCACACCAGCGCAGTGGCACCGGGGGTACGCTCGACTTGTTTTTCAAACAACTCGGGCAGCGTCGCGTCAGGCACCGGTTGCGCGGTGGTGTTCCATTCGACAAGCATGCGCTGCTGCTGCGCTGCATTGAGCCAGTCGACGTCGCTGATAGGCCGAGTCGGCTCGGCATGAAGCGCTTTCAGGAATGCTAAAAAACCATGTTGAGATGAGGCGAATTCATTTGCCGTGTCGAATACGCGGTTTGCATCAAGAGCAAACCGCAGCCTAGGGCTATCGGGCTGAGCATGGGCCACGACAAGGAGGCTCTCGATAGAGCCAGTGGTTAAAAGATAGCTTGTTGACGGACACGCATCCCATAACAGATGGTTATCCACCACCCCGACGTCCAATAAGGAGCCAAACAACCGTTGAGTGGGCGTCAATCCCAATACTTGGCGTAACGCATCAATCGGATAGCGTTGATGCCGCAGTCCCTGATGGATTTTTTGCGCTACTTGGTCTTTCAGTGACGAGAGGCTTGTGCTTGGTTGAACAGTCAGCCGTATCGGCAGTACGTTGGATACCTTGCCAGGGACGCATCGATCCCTATTCAAGCAAACAGCAACCGGGACGCCGAGTACCACGTCCTGTGCCCCGGTTAGCCGATGCAGGTATGCCGCCATTGCGGCAGTAACGAGTTGGATTAAATCCGTTGCAGAAGACTCAAATGTGTCCATCCCCTGGCTATCGGATTGAGCAAGATCAGTAACATGGCGTAATGGATGATGAAACGGGCTCGCAAGCTGGCTTGCATATACCATCGGCTCAGGCCAATTAGCGCAACGCTTGAGCCAATACGTTTCATCACGCGCCCATTGTGCCGAATTGCGATATTGGGCATGCTTCTCTAACAGCTGAGATACAGACCTGAACGGGCAAGGAGCAGGCTTGTGACCCTCACACATCGCGCTATATACATGTGCAATGCGTTGCGTGATAAGGTGCATACCCATGCCGTCCATCACGATAGCGTGATAGCGTTGGTACCACAGCGTCTGGTCCGAAGCGGTTTTCAGCAATGCATAATGGAACAGCGGTCCTTGTAAAAGATTCAATGGCTGCTCATAATCAGCGCGCATCCATGCTTGAGCGGCAGCTTGCGAGTCCGCTTCCGCACTGAGGTCAACCCGCGATAGCGACCATGCTGGTGAGCCCACATATTGTTGAATTCCTTCATCGGTCTGAACAAAATGCAAACGCAGGCTATCCGCTTCATTGATTACCTGCCGCAACGCCGCTTCAAACAAGGCTGGATCAACGACGCCTTCGATGACTGTGTACTGACCAATGGTATAGGCACAACTGTCTGGGTAGAGCTGCTGGGCAAGCCAGACTTCCGTTTGGGCTGTAGATAACGGATACGTAAGCGGCGTGACGCTAATAGACATAATTGAGCTCCAATCTAGACGGAAAGCAGTCCGCTCACATAGTCGAATCAGCTAGCTAACCATCTGTTACTTTGCAATTTTTGGCAGTACAAATTTCTGAACAATCATCTTGCCCGCTTCTGCTTGTACCAATTGGCGGTCTTTCAGGAAATAGCTTTGTAGACATTAGCAGTTACCGTGCCACCACGAAAGATCAGACGCAATCGTTGACAAATATGACATTCCATATGCATGCGGAATCAAGCCTAACGATTTATCTTAAAAGTGAGCGGTCATACCTGCTGTTTTCCTGTCCATCCATTCGCATGGAATCCGCAAAACCGCTTCCCCGCTTAGGAAATCAACTGGACTCGGCAAAACGCCGCCCCAATGGAACGATACAACATTACAGACTAACAACCAAAACGTCGACAATTCAATGATCTCCGCACCCATGCGGGCTATTGTCCACACTTCAAACACCACCACGTCGCCTCTCGCAAAGTGAGTTCGACGAGGCAAGAAGGATAGGGGAGAAGTGGGCATACCGCATCAGGACAACTTGCATATGGCGGCGAGCGAGAATACAAAGGAATTTATGTTATTCATATTGATGAGATGACACTTGAATAAGTTCAATAAAATAATTAACCCCAAAATTGACCTTATATGATGTTTTGATAAACAATTAAAAAGTTGCCACGCTTACTGAGCAACCATCATTGGATTTCCTCCGTACTCCCGAACACAGTTCACACTAAAATGGATAGATCGGTACTGCGTCGGAACTCGCGTGGCAAACGAAACTTCAACACGCTACGCGGATGCTTTTCGTTGTAGCGCTCGAAGGCAATGGCGAGAGGGCGACAACGTAGCCGCGTCGGGTTTGGCAATGAAAGCCACGTAGTCGCACTTCATCGTCTTCACTAAGCGCTTGGCCATCCCGTTACTTTTCGGGCCGTACACCGGCGTGGTCAATGGCTTGAATCTGATGGACGAAGTGAATGCCCGTGCCTTATCCACCGTGTCGCCCGACCCTTTATCCGTAAGCCACTCGATTTCTGCCGCTGCGTCACAGCCATTGCCATCACCGGGATTGCCGACATATTGTCGCGTCTCCACGCCCCACCGATATATGGCTTATACCTCCCCGGCACGCAGCTTGCTAAGTAGACTAAGATAGGGGTGCCCGCCTGCGTCATATCCCGCGTTCACAGGAGTAACGTTGCACATCCGCTCGACCCATGGGCTGCTGAAAGTCGGCCGCAACTGCGATTCGCTGTGCCATGCCGATCGCTTCAGCGTGCTAATCGACGCCGCCGTGTATTTCTCCGCATTGCGCGAAGCTATCCGCGGCGCGCAGCATACCGTTTTCATCGTCGGCTGGGACATCAACAGTCGAATGAAGCTGGTACCGCAGGGCGCGGCGGACGGCTTCCCGGAGCCGCTCGGCGCTTTCCTGCAAGCCGTAGCCAGCGCCAACCGGCGGCTACGGATCTACGTGTTGGCATGGGATTTCGCGATGATCTACGCGTTCGAGCGAGAATGGATGCCCGTCTATCCGACCGGCTGGCGTTCGCATCGACGAATCCTGTTCCGAATGGATAACACCCACCCACGCGGCGCTTCGCATCACCAAAAGTTCGTGGTCGTCGACGACCGGCTCGCGTTCGTCGGCGGGCTAGACTTGACCCGCGCGCGCTGGGACACGCCGGCTCACGCTGCAAACGATCCTTGGCGCCGCAACCCCGACGGCTCGCCGTACAACCCATTCCACGATGTCCACACGGTCTTCGATGGCGAAGCCGCACGCGCGATCGGTCAATTGGCGCGAAGCCGCTGGCGCCGCGCGTGTGGCAAGCCGCTGGCGATCCGCGCCGGCCGCAACCTAGGCGGCACCGACCCATGGCCGTCGAGCGTGCCGGTGGACGTGCACGACGTCGTACTCGGCATTGCGTTGACCGCGCCCCCTTACCGCAACGAGCCTGGCGTGCAGCACATCCGTACGCTCACCGTCGATATGATCGAGGCCACGCAGCACAATCTCTACATCGAGAATCAGTACTTGACCGCCGCTGTCGTGCGCGACGCACTGAGCCGACGGCTTGAGAACCCGCACGCGCCCGACGTCGCGGCGGTCGTGCCGCGCAACCATAGCGGCTGGCTGCAGGAAGCCACGATGGGCGCGCTGCGTGCGCGACTGCACCGTGTGCTCACACGGGCCGACCGCCACGGACACTACCGGCTCTGGTGCCCACACATCGACGGACTGCGCACGGGTTGCCTCAACGTGCACAGCAAGCTGATGATCAGCGACAACGAGCGGCTTTGCGTCGGCAGCGCGAACCTGAACAACCGCTCGATGGTACTCGACACGGAATGTAACGTGGTATTGGACGCCAATGGCAGCGACCGCGTGCGTGCGGCGATCGCGTCGGTCCGAGACCGGTTGCTAGCCGAACACCTGGATGTCTCGCCCGACGCAGTGGCTGCCGCGCTACAGCATCATGGTCGCTTGAACGGTGCGATCGACGCGCTGCGGCACGACGCACGCACGCTCACGCCACTGGACCCCACCATCCCGCCTGAACTCGAGGCGTTGGTGCCGGTCAGCGCGTGGGTGGACCCGGAAGTCCCGGTAGAGCCGGACGCGCTGGTCCGGCAGTTCCTCGACGATGGTCAGGGCGCGCGCCCTGCGGCCCGGTTGCTGGTCCTCGGGGCCGTCGCACTCGCATTAGCCACGCTAGCCGCCCTGTGGCGCTTCACCCCCGCCGGCCAGGCATTGAGCGTGGCCAATGTCGCGCATTGGGGTGAACAATTGGCCGCGTTGCCGCTGGCGCCGGCGATCGTGCTGCTTGGCTACGTCGTCGCTTCGCTGGCCGTCGTGCCGATCACACTGATTATCGCCGCCACTGGACTGGTCTTCGGCGCATGGCCGGGCGCGGCATACGCGCTGGTCGGCACGCTGCTGGCTGCGGCGGCCACCTACTACGTCGGCGTCGGGCTGGGCCGCGACACGGTACGCCGGCTCGCCGGCTCCCGCGCGAATCGCTTGAGCGAGCGCATCGGCAAGCGTGGTTTGCTGACCATCATAGTGCTGCGGCTGGTGCCGATCGCGCCGTTCTCGATCGTCAACCTGGTGGCCGGCGCATCCCATATCGGGATACGCGACTTCCTGCTCGGCACGCTGCTTGGCATGGCCCCAGGTGCGGTGCTAACCGTGACGTTCGCACACCAACTGATCGCGGCGATCCGGCACCCAGACGTGGGCTCACTTGCCCTGCTCGTGGGCACCGGCGCCGCGCTGGTGGGGCTATCGATGCTATTGCACAAGCTGCTGAAAAAACGTTGACCACCATGGCTTACTCAGAACTGCGTATTGCGACCTACAACATCCATGGCGCTGCCAGCCGATGGTGGCAACGCTCAATACAACCCCTCTCCATGCAACGCATCGCTGACGTTGTCGCCGAGCTGGATGCCGACATCGTCGCCCTTCAAGAGGTCCCGCTGACCGGCGCTGCCAACGCGCCCGACGTGCTAGACGATTTGCGGCATGCCACCGGCATGGAGGCCGTTGCCGGGCCAACCCTGCAGACCGAGCGTGGCGCCTACGGCAATGCGGTGCTGTCGCGGCTCCCGATTCGCGCGACACGCACGCTAGACTTATCGTTCAAGCGGCGCGAACCGCGCGGCGCGCTCGATGCGGACATCGAATATGCGGACGGCGTGCTGCGCGTAGTGGCGACGCACCTAGGGCTCTCGGCGATCGAGCGCAGCGCACAGGTCCGCACGCTGCTTGCTGCATTCGACAGCAGCGAAATGCCGGTGATCCTGCTGGGCGACATCAACGAATGGTTCGTACACGGCCGTGCATTGCGCACACTGGTCGGGCATTTTCGACGGGCGCCGGCGCCACGCACGTTTCCGGCACGTTGGCCGATCCTCTCGCTAGACCGCATCTGGGTCCATCCCGGGGAATGGCTGGTCGACGTCCAAGTGCATCGTAGCGCGCTTGCGCGCGTCGCGTCCGATCATCTGCCGTTGATTGCGCGCATCCGCGCAAGCGGCAATAGCGCTCCTCCCGGGGACACCGGCGTCGCCGCGTCCACAGGGCTGCACGGCAGCACACCGCACCCTGGCGAGGATCCCACCGGAGACATCCGTTCGCTGCCGCGATAGCGTGGGCATGGAACCCGATCCCTGGTGCAGCGCTCTAGCATGCCGAACGAGAACGAACATGCGCGCAAAAGGGTATCCAGACAAGCAGGCGACGTCGGCCAACTCGCCAAGCGTCAATAGCGACGACAAAGGGTATCGATATAGTCATGCAAGCGCATCCCAGGCGGGCGAAACGTCCAATCCTGTTTTATTCAAAGCGCGCGGCGCGCCAGCATGGAGCGAATATGCCCGATAGCAGCAGCGGGATTTAAGCCCTTTGGACATACATCCGCACAGTTCATGATCGTGCGGCAGCGGAACAGTCGATACGGATCCTCCAGATTGTCTAGGCGCTCGCCGGTGGCTTCGTCGCGCGAGTCCACAATGAACCGGTACGCTTGCAAGAGGCCGGCAGGGCCAACGAATTTGTCCGGATTCCACCAGTACGACGGGCACGCGGTCGAGCAGCACGCACAAAGGATGCACTCATACAACCCGTCGAGCTGGTCACGCTCCTGCGGCGTCTGCAACCGCTCGCGCTCCGGCGGCGGCGTATCATTGATCAGATACGGCCTAACCGAATGGTACTGGTTGAAAAAGCTGGTCATGTCCACGATCAGATCACGCACAACGGGCAGGCCCGGCAATGGCCTGAGCTCAATGTGCGCCGGTAGCAATTGCATGTTCGTCAGGCAAGCCAATCCGTTCACGCCATTAATGTTCATCGCATCCGAGCCACAGATCCCCTCGCGGCATGAGCGACGGTAGGCGAGCGTCTCATCGAACGCCTTGAGCCGTCCCAGCACGTCGAGCAGCATGCGGTCCTCGGGCTGCGGCTCGATCTCGTAGCGTTGCATGCGGGGGCGCTCGTCCCGGTCGGGATCGTAACGAAAGACATCGATAATGCGTCGCTGGGTCATGGCAACACGCTCCGGAAAGTCGAGCAACAGGAAAATGACTGTGCGCAACAACCATTCCCGTGGCGGCGCGGCGCCGCCAACCCATGACGGCCGGCTCATTCGATCTCGAATGCGCGCAGTTCAACGGCAAGGTCGTCGGCGCGCTACTGTATCCGGAAAGAATGGGGTTCGCGGTGCGCGGAGACGGCCTGAAGCTGCGGGGCAATCAACACCGTGCTCGACGCGATGCTCGATGACGGCGGGTATAGCGGCATCAGCCAGAAGTGGGGGCTTGGCGCTCACGTGCGCTGACGCTGCCGGGCGGCCCGAATGCGATACAGCCGACATAGCTGGCAACCTCGTCGAGCCAGTGCAGTTGCAGCGCCGCGATATCACCCCATTTGCCACTCGCCGGCGCGTCAACGCGCATGCCCTGGGCAAACGGATCCACCGAGACCTGCTGCAAGCCATACCCGATACCGACGCCCAGCGCCTTGAGCACGGCCTCCTTGGCCGTCCAGCAGCGGAAAAACCCCTGAGCGCCCAGCATAGGGCCGCTCTCGCGCAGCGCACGCTGCTCGGCGTCCGTGCATACCGTGCCGAGCAACGCCTGCCAGTCGATCGCACGCTCGATGCACTCGATGTCCACGCCCACGCGGCGCCTGTCCGATAGCGCAATCAGCGCATGCTCGCCTGCATGCGTGACGTTAAACGACAACGTGTCGCCGTAACCGTCGAGTTCCGGCCGTCCAAACGGCCCTGCCAAAAAGCGCAGCGACAGCGGCGCACCACCGGTATGCCTGGCGAGCAACGTTCGCAGTACAGCACGCGTCGCGGCAAAGCGTAGCCGATCCTCGTCACGCCGATAGCGCAATGCCTGCTGCTGTTCATCGTCGGACAACCACGCCTGCAGCCGGTTCCACGTAGTGGCAGCGAACGGAACCCGCACATGCCACAACATCACGTCATCAGGCCAGCGTCCGCCGGAGCGCAGCAGGGTTGTCGTTGTAACGTGTGTCGCGTCCTCGTTCATCGCTCGTGTGCGGCAGAGAAAGTCATGGCCCGTCGCAGCGCTGCGACGGGCACTTTTCGCTTGTGCCCCAATTGTAAGCGATGCGGCCCGCCTTCGTGCACATGCTGATGTAAGCCCGCGCGTTCCCCGGCGCGCGCAGACTGGCTGCGTCGTCTACGCCGCCCTGAGGCTGATCTACGCTGTGTTAGCGAGCAGCGCCCTGCCCGCGCGCGCGCCGTTGGGCTGGCCAATCGCGCGACTGATAAAGTCGCCCGCCGCGACAACTGCGTTCAGATCGACACCTGTCTTGATCCCAAGTCCATGGAGCAGGTACAGCACATCTTCAGTGGCCACGTTGCCCGTCGCGCCTTTCGCGTAGGGGCAGCCCCCAAGGCCCGCGACCGATGAATGAAAGATGGCGATACCAGCCTGCAGCCCCACATAGATGTTCGCCAGTGCTTGTCCATAGGTATCGTGGAAGTGGCCGGCAATACGCTCGAGCGGAAAGACGTGTGACACGGCTTCGGCCACCTCTAGCACACGGTTCGCAGTACCTACGCCGATGGTGTCAGCGATGTCGATCTCGTCACATCCGAGATCGCGCATTCGAGTCACCACGTCGACCACGGCAACGACCGCGACGTCTCCTTGGTACGGGCAGCCAAACGAGCACGAGATACTGCCTCGCAACCGCAGTCCGGCCTCTTTGGCGGCCTTCGCGACAGGGGCAAACCGCTCAAGGGATTCAGCGATCGAGCAATGGATATTGCGTTGCGAAAACGCTTCGCTCGCCGCGCCAAAAATCACCACCTCGTCCACGCGCGCGACCAGCGCCGCCTCAAGACCTTTCATGTTGGGCGTCAACGCCGAATACAACGTGCCCGCCCGTCGCTGGATGCGGGCCATCACGTCGGCGCCATCGGCCATTTGCGGCACCCATTTCGGTGACACGAATGACGCCGCCTCGATGTTTGCGAAGCCGGCCGCGCTTAACCGGTTGACCAGTTCCACCTTAACGTCGGTCGGCACCTGTGCCTTTTCCGCTTGCAGGCCATCGCGGGGCCCCACCTCGACGATCTTCACCCGGCCGGGCAACCCCGGCACGTTGCTGCGGCGCGCGGCCGCCAAGTCGCTCCGCTCCTCCGTCATGATGTCACCTCTAGGGTCAATAGCTGTGCGCCGTCGGCTACCTGGTCGCCGACCGCACACAAGACCTGCTCGACCTTGCCGGCAGCCGGCGCCTCGAGCGTGTGCTCCATCTTCATCGCCTCCATCACGATCAGTGGCGTACCTTTGTCGACCCGCACGCCGGGCTCGGCCAGCACCGCAATGACCTTGCCGGGCATCGGCGCGCTCAGCCGCCCTTCGCCGTGCTCAGCAGCCACCGCGTGTGCCAATACATTTTGCCATTCGAACGCAAACGCGTCGCCGCGCGAGAAAACGTAAAAGATATTGTGATCAACGAATACGCGTGCGGTGATGCGCCGCACCCCCAGGGTGATACCTAATTCATGCGCGCCGTCGCCGCCCCACCACGCGAACGGCAAGGCTTCGCCGTTCAGCTCCAGCACCGCGCCATTCGCATCGCACTGTAAGCGCACCGCGATCGTCGCATCGTCTGCGCGTTCGACGTCACGCCATTCGATGACCTGCGTGTAGTGACCATTCAAGCGCCAGTGCGACAGCGCGGTCCAAGGCGACGTACCCCGATCACGCGCCAGCAGCGCGGCAGTGGCCAACGCAAGTGCTTCGCCTACCGGCTTTTCGCGACGCTCAAACAATGCCGCACGATGACGCTCGATCAGGCCCGTGTCGAGATCAGCGTGTGTGAACGGCTCGCTGGTCGAGATCCGATGCAGGAATTGGACATTCGTATGCGGACCGACGATCTCGATCTCGCGCAGCGCGCGTGACAACCGCGCCAGCGCGTCGCCGCGGTCCGCGCCGTACACGATCAGTTTGGCGATCATCGGATCATAGTACGGCGTGATCGTATCGCCCTGCCGCACGCCACTGTCGATGCGCACCGGCGCACGCGATGCCGGGCTGCCCAGTCCGCCAAGACTGAACTCGACGGCGTCTGGCATCCGCAGGTGCAGCAAGGTACCGGTCGACGGCAGGAAGCCACGCGCCGGGTTCTCCGCGTAGATCCGCGCCTCGATCGCATGGCCGCTCACGCGCAGCGCATGTTGTTGCAACGGCAGCTTTTCGCCGACGGCCACGCGCAGTTGCCACTCGACCAGGTCCAGTCCCGTCACCATCTCGGTGACGGGATGCTCGACTTGCAGCCGCGTGTTCATCTCCATGAAATAGAACTCGCCGTCCAGCGCCATGATGAACTCGACGGTACCGGCACCGACATAGTCGACCGCGTGGGCTGCGGCAACCGCTGCCTCCCCCATAGCGCGGCGCGTGTCGTCCGACAAGCCGGGCGCCGGCGCCTCTTCGAGCACCTTCTGGTGACGCCGCTGCACCGAGCAGTCGCGATCAAACAAGTACACGGCGTTGTGATGCTTGTCGGCGAAGACTTGCACTTCGACATGGCGCGGGCGCACCAGATACTTTTCGATCAGCACCCGATCGTTGCCGAAACTGCTTGCCGCCTCGCGCTGGCACGAGGTCAGCGCGGCGGCGAAGTCCTCGCGCCGCTCGACAACCCGCATTCCCTTTCCGCCACCGCCCGCGCTGGCCTTAAGCAATACCGGATAGCCAATCGCATCCGCTTCGCGCTGCAATCGCGCCGGGTCCTGGTCTTCCCCATGGTAGCCCGGCACCAGCGGCACAGCAGCGGCCTGCATCAGCGCCTTGGCAGCCGCCTTCGAGCCCATCGCGGCGATCGCGCCGACCGGCGGTCCGATCAATTCGATGCCGGCCGCCGTACAAGCCTGTGCAAATGCTGCGTTTTCCGACAGAAAGCCATAGCCTGGGTGGACCGCCTGCGCGCCGGTGCGTTGCGCAGCATCGATGATCCGCTCGACGCGTAGATAGCTTTCCGCCGTCGGCGCTGCGCCGATATGGACTGCCTCGTCACAAGCACCGACGTGTTTGGCGTTCGCATCGGCATCCGAATAGATCGCCACGCTGTGAATACCCAGACGGCGGCACGTCGCAGCCACGCGGCAGGCAATTTCGCCACGATTGGCGATCAGTATCTTCTTGAACATGGAAGACTATCCTGTTGAACCGCGCCGGCGACACGCCACGATATGCGTGGCCAGGCCAACGCGCAACGCGTTTCAGATGCGCCATCCCGGCGCGCGCTTCTCGAGAAACGACGCCACCCCTTCGCGTCCCTCCGCCGAGGCCCGCACGCGTGCGATCCGCTCGACGGTCTCGTCAATTAACTCGTCGGTCAATGGTCTGCCGGCGATGTCCCGCACCAGCCGCTTGGATTCAGCGACCGCACCGGGACCGTTGGCCACAAGCGCATCGGCCAGACGGCGCACCGCCTCATCCAGCGCGACTTGCGGCACCAGTTCGCTGACCAGCCCAAGCCGCAACGCGCTCGCGCCATCAAACGGCTCGGCGGTCATAAAATAGCGCCGGGCTGCACGCTCGCCCATCGCGCGTATCACGTAGGGCGCAATCGTCGCCGGGATCAGACCAAGCCGCGCCTCGGACAGGCAAAAACGTGCGTCTTCCCGCGCGACAACGATGTCCGCGGCCGATATCAATCCCATTCCGCCGGCGTAGACATCGCCGTTGACGCATGCCACCACAGGCTTGGGACAGCGGTCAATCGTTGCCAACATTCGCGCGAGCATACGCGCGTGCGCACGGTTCTCGTCGTCCGAGTAGCCGGCCATCTTGCGCATCCAGTTCAAGTCAGCGCCCGCACAGAACGCTAGCCCATTGGCAGCGAGCACGATCGCGCGGATTTCGCCGCGTTGGCCCAGCATGTTGAATACCGACGTCAGCTCGGCAATCATCGTTTCGTTGAATGCATTGCGCACCTGCGGCCGGTTCAACGTCACGGTCGCCAGCGTATCCTCGCAATCGAGCGTCAAGGTGTCGTATTGCATGGCTTCGTCTCCTCGCATCCACTGAACATGGGTGCCACCAGCGCCTACATGCGGAACACGCCGAAGCGCGTCTCGCCGATCGGCGCATTCATCGCGGCCGACAAGGCTAGACCGAGCACATCGCGGGTCTGCACCGGATCGATGACGCCATCATCCCACAGGCGAGCGCTCGCGTAGTACGGGTGGCCCTGATGCTCGTATTGCTCACGGATTGGTGCTTTGAAAGCCTCTTCGTCCTCGGCGGACCAGGTCCCGCCCTTCGCCTCGATACCGTCGCGACGCACCGTGGCCAGCACGGAGGCTGCCTGCTCACCGCCCATCACGGAGATTCGCGCATTCGGCCACATCCATAGCATCCGCGGCGAGTACGCGCGGCCGCACATCCCGTAGTTACCGGCACCAAACGAGCCGCCAATGATCACCGTGAACTTGGGCACCTGCGCGGTCGCGACCGCGGTGACCATCTTTGCACCGTGACGGGCAATGCCTTCGTTCTCGTATTTGCGTCCGACCATGAAGCCGGTGATGTTCTGCAGGAAAATCAGCGGAATCTTGCGCTGGCAGCACAATTCGATGAAGTGCGCACCCTTGAGCGCCGATTCAGACAACAAAATACCGTTGTTGGCGACGATGCCAACAGGATGACCCCACAGGTGCGCGAACCCGGTCACCAGTGTCGTGCCGTAGCGCGCCTTGAACTCATCGAACGCCGAATCATCCACAAGGCGCGCGATCACCTCGCGCACGTCGAACGGCTTGCGGGTGTCGGTCGGGATCACACCGTATAACTCGCGCGCGTCGTAGCGAGGCGGCTTCGGCTCACGCAGTGCAAGCGGCTGCAGTTTGACCCGGTTCAGGTTGCCCACGATGCGCCGCGCAATCGCGAGCGCATGCGCATCGTTTTGCGCAAGATGATCGGCGACGCCGGACAGCCGGGTGTGCACGTCACCGCCGCCTAGGTCCTCGGCTGTGACGAGCTCGCCGGTCGCCGCCCTCACTAGCGGCGGGCCACCGAGAAAAATGGTGCCTTGGTCCTTGACGATGATCGACTCGTCGCTCATGGCGGGCACATAGGCGCCGCCGGCAGTACACGACCCCATCACCACGGCAATCTGCGCGATGCCTTGCGCCGACAGGTTCGCCTGGTTGTAGAAGATGCGGCCGAAGTGATCCCGATCCGGGAATACCTCGTCTTGGTTCGGCAGGTTGGCCCCGCCTGAGTCGACCAGGTAGACACACGGCAACCGGTTTTCCTGAGCGATCTCCTGCGCGCGTATGTGCTTCTTCACGGTCATCGGGTAGTAGGTGCCGCCCTTGACCGTCGGGTCGTTGCACACGATCACGCACTCCTGTGCGGTAATGCGGCCGATGCCGGTGATGATGCCCGCGCCCGGCGCATCGCCACCGTACATGCCGTATGCGGCCAGCTGCGACAACTCCAAAAAAGGCGTGCCGAGATCGAGCAATTGCGCGATCCGCTCGCGCGGCAACAGCTTGCCGCGGGCCAGGTGCTTGTCCCGGGCCGCTTGGTCGCCGCCCTGCGCGAGCGCAGCGATCTTCTCGCGCAGGGCGGCGACCAGCGCCTGCTGCGCCGCCTCGTTCGCACGGAATGCGTCGGAACGCGGATTTAGCTGGGTTTCGAGTACGGGCATCGTGGCCTCCCTCACATCGTCTCGGCAAACAGCTCCCCGCCAATCAGCATCCGGCGGATCTCGCTGGTGCCGGCGCCGATCTCATACAGTTTCGCGTCGCGCCACAGGCGGCCAACCGGGAACGCGTTGATGTAGCCGTTGCCGCCCAGAATCTGGATCGCTTCGCCAGCCATCCACGTCGCCTTCTCCGCCGCATACAAGATCACACCGGCGCAATCCTTGCGCATCTGGCGCACGTGCTCGCTACCGAGCTGGTCCAACTGGCCACCGATCGCGTACAGGTAAGCGCGACAAGCCTGCAACGTCGTGTACATGTCCGCGACCTTGCTTTGGATCAGTTGAAACTCGCCGATCGATTGGCCAAACTGCTTGCGATCATGGATGTACGGCACGACCGCATCCATACAGGCGAGCATGATGCCGGTTGGCCCACCGGCGAGCACGGCTCGCTCATAGTCGAGCCCGCTCATCAGCACCTTCACGCCGCCGTTGACCTGGCCCAGCACGTTCTCGTGCGGTACCTCGACGTCCTCGAACACAAGTTCCCCGGTGTGAGAGCCACGCATGCCAAGCTTGTCCAGCTTTTGCGCGACCGAGAAGCCCTTCATGCCTTTTTCGACGATGAACGCGGTCATCCCGCGCACACCCGCCTCCAGGTCAGTCTTGCCGTACACTACCAGCGTGTCGCAGTCCGGACCATTCGTAATCCACATCTTGGTGCCGTTGAGCACGTATCGGTCACCCTTCTTGTCGGCGCGCAGGCGCATGCTGACCACGTCCGAGCCGGCATTCGGCTCGCTCATCGCCAGTGCCCCCACATGCTCGCCGGACACCAGCTTGGGCAAGTACTTGCGCTTCTGCGCTTCATTGCCATTGCGGTGGATCTGGTTCACACATAGGTTCGAGTGCGCGCCATACGACAGGCCGATCGACGCGGACGCGCGCGAAATTTCCTCCATCGCGACCATATGAGCGAGGTAGCCCATGTTGGCACCCCCATATTCGTCCGAAACTGTCATGCCCAGCACCCCGAGGTCGCCGAACTTTTTCCACAGGTCCATCGGGAACTGGTCGGTGCGATCGACGTCGGCCGCGCGCGGCGCGATTTCCTTCGCGGCGAAATGGGCGACGCTCTCGCGGAGCATCGCGATGTCCTCGCCGAGCGGAAATTGCAATCCGGGAATGTGACTCATCGCTCTCCTCCGAACGGCGCACGACGTGCCAGTGACATCCGCCCGTGCGCCGTTGACGGCAACCTGGCATATCAATTGAGTGACGCCCACTTACCAAAAAATCCGGCTTCTAGCGAGTATATGATGCAATTCTTATACACTTCGGAGCTGGACGCAGACTTTTTTGAGTGATGCTCACATCAAAATCGATTTCAACACTGTCATGAACGACTCGATTGCTGCATCCCTAGCCCCCGCTTCTGACATTCCCCATCGCCCCTGGGCACCGCCACACGCCGGGTGCCGGCAGGCGCGAAGTCACAGCAGCGCGTCAAACAGATCCTAAGCGTGGGCACGACGATGTCGAACAGACGCTGAGACGCCTGCCGGCATGCTAACGTCCCAATATATTCGTGAGCGGAAAACGCATTGCATTGACCGTACCCGCCACACCCATGCAGGATGAGGTCGCGCCGTGTCGGTCATCGGCGCGTGCTAAGTGGCCGCTCGATAAGGAGCATGACAATGAGCGATGCGTTTTCCCATCGAGGCTATCTTGCCAACTGCTCACCCGCGCGCAAGCCGGATGGGACCTACCAACCGTATGTCGTCATCGCCCGCTGCAGCGACGGGGCATTGCTGGTCAACCAGTTTTTTCCGCCTACCGTACGCTTCCCCACTCGAGACGCCGCGATCGAACATGCGCGACAATGGGCGATGGATTGGATCAACCGCCGCGGATCGGCGGTGTAGCGGCCTGGCCGGCCCTGCGCCCTGACCGCCCGAGCAACATGGCCGATATCACACCCCACTACGACCCGACACACCCGCACTGGAACCTTGATCGTGTCATCGCCGAGCTTCGCGCGTCGCGTGAAGGCAAGCACCGCACCCGGCACCCGAAAGGGCTGCGTGAGTTGCCCTCGCGCACGGCGATGGCGCATGTGCTCGCGAACCTGCGCGCGGTGCTGTTTCCGACGCACTTCGGCGCGCCCGATCTGACTGACGAGAGCATTGATTTCTTCGTCGGCAACACGCTGAACGAAACGCTGCGCGTGCTGTACGAGCAGTTGCGTCGCGCACTGCGTTTTGCCCCGGACAAGGAAGACCTGTCCGAGGACGCGCTACGCGTGCTCGCCGAGACGATCACACGGGACTTCGCCGCGTCGCTGCCAGCCACGCGCGCGCTGCTGGTCAGCGACATCCATGCAGCCTACACCGGCGATCCGGCAGCCCAAAACACTAGTGAAGTGATGCTGTCCTATCCCGGCGTCGAAGCCATCGTCAACCACCGGCTCGCCCATACGTTGTATCGCGCCGACGTGCCACTGCTACCGCGCTTCATCTCGGAGATCGGCCATTCGGCGACTGGCATCGACATCCATCCTGGCGCCCAAATTGGCAGCAGTTTCTTCATCGACCATGGCACCGGCGTGGTGATCGGCGAGACCGCGATCATTGGCGATCGCGTGCGGCTGTACCAGGCGGTCACGCTCGGCGCAAAGCGCTTCGAGGCCTGCGCAGATGGAACGCTAATCAAGGGCAATGCACGGCATCCCATCGTCGAGGATGATGTGGTGATCTACGCGGGGACCACCATCCTGGGTCGCATCACGATCGGCCGCGGCTCGGTGATCGGCGGCAACGTGTGGCTCACGCACAGCGTGCCGCCGGGCAGCGCGATCTCGCAAGGCCGCGTGCGGCATGGCGACACCGACGTGTCCGACGCGGGCGATGCGCTGGGAGCGTAACGACGTCGCCCCGCTCCAGATTGCCTCGACCCGACAGGACCTTGCGTGCATTCCGCAGTTCAATGCGCGTTCGTGACACATTCTGCCCCCTTTATTTAGGTTTTAGCGATTGTGGTGCCACTGTAAGTAATCCATCATTCGCCAAAAATATAGCCAACCATTGCTCACGGCTGTATCCATGCGCACGCCTTCAGTTACCCTGCCGCGCAACATCGCATTGCGCGACATCTATTTCTCTTCTTTCGAGCTGGCGTGTGGACTTTGATTTGAATGCGCTTTTGAATCCCTTTCAGAACTATGCATACACGGTAGATACTCGCCCAAAATCCGCCGCATCGGCACCGCCACCACCGCCCAGCGGTGCGTTGGCGAATCTGCCGGCTAGACAACCTACGACGTATCACGATCTGCCGCCCGAGTTGATTGCGCGCATTGGCAAGTACCTGCCCATTCAGGACGTGATGCCGTTCTCTACAGTCGATTGGCGCACATATCGTGCGATGCAGGTTGAGCGGCAAATCTATCGCTATTGGCAACAGGCCAAGCAAGCCGTGAGTCTCGAGTCGATGAATCAACTGCTGGACGAGATGGACGGCACGCTTAAAAATCCAACGCAGCAAACTGCACCCATCGACGCACTGTGTCAGCGGCTGCAAGCATTACCGGAAAACGAACAAGTCGACGCTTTTAAGCGCGTGTTCGCAGCTGCCCAGCGTATCCCGCAAGATGGCGTACGCATACAAAAAGCGATGTTACTCACGCTTCGAGATTTTCCGTGGCACCGGCGTTTTGAGTTATTCGACTTCGCGTACGCAATGGCGGAACGGCGCTCGCCCGGTCCGGACAATATTTGGACGAACCTGGCGTCCGGGTTGTGGGCCTTGCCGTTCGGCACCCCTCAGTTCGTCGAGCGTTATCAAGAGCTTTTGGCTCGGCTGCCGTTATTAAGCATGGCCGAGCAAGCGGAGTTGATTCCAGAATTGTCTGGGTTACTATTTAACTTTAATGAGGCAGATCCACGCATCTCTGGACTGTATGCGATTTTACGCGAACACGCCTTGCGGCTGCCCCCATCTCATCAGGGTGCTCCAGTCGGTGCGTTGGCAGGCGACACGTGGGTTTTGCCGAAGGCAGAGCGGCACGCGCAATACATCCAGATGCGCGATCGGGCGTTGGCATTGCCCGACGAGCAGTGGGCCACCGCACTGCGATATTTACCTAAAGGACTCGATGAGCTGCTGCCCAAGCAGCAAGCGCGGGAGCTCGCGTTGCTCGAGGGGCACTTAGCGCGCGTACCTGAAGCACAGCGTACACACGTGGCGGTTGGATTACTCCAATGCATCGCCTTTATGGACAAAGCGCTGTCCAAACGGGTTTGGCGGCAAGCGCTGAACTTACTGAATGGCACAGACGAAATCACATTATGGGATGTACTGAGCGAGCTTCGCAAGAAGTGGGTGCTAGTTATGCTAGAGCCTGACCACTGGCACATAGCAGTTAAAGAAATCAATCGATTCATGAGAATCAATGGATTTTCCAAATCCTTCCGGAAAAAAATCCAGGATAGTTCTGCATGGCTGAAAAGCCGCCCCTCTTAACGACCTTCGCCAAGAGCGTGCCAACCGCGGCCGCAGAGTTGTCTGACGCGCTTGTTTAGCACCACGGCTTGGGCCGCCTGCGGATCACGGCCCTCGTTCCGATGCCATCGGATAGCGCGGCTCACGCCAGTGCTTCGTTTACCCGAGCGGTCTTTCGCGATGCCAAACTTGTTAACAGGCTGTGTGGATACATTCGAGTCGTTAGACACCGCGAAGAGGATTTTCCCATGAACCCAAACTCGGCGTCTCGCCCTTCCTCGATTAATACGAGCACGCCCAGTATATCGACCACGTCACCCAGCATTTCGCAACATTCGAATACTGCGTTGGTACAGGCAAATCCGTCTTCCACATCTTCGCCGCTTGCGGGGTTGCGCCGCCGCAATAGCCGCGCCAGCGTCCAAAGCAACGAATCCGATTCAGCGGAAATATCCTGTACCTCGATACTCTCGCCGTTGCAAAGTTGCCTGCCATATCTTAAACCCAAGCTGACGCCCGAGCAGCTTTGTGACAAGGTGGTCAACTACGCAGCGGAATCCGCAGAACTTGGCCTGGACAATAGAGCGCTGAATAAAAAGGAACACAGTGCTTTGTCGGGCAAAATGTGCTGGGATGCAGTCAAGTACTGTGCACTCAAAGCGAGAATCATCACGGAGAATCAGTATGAGTCGATGAGCGGCAAAACCGATTTAGTCACATCATCCGACACACGGATACACAATGCCGGCGAGCTGAGAAACATGCCGCCTGGGCGCACCCTCGGCTTTTTCGACAGCGACACAACCTGGCACGTGATGCTCACCACCACTGAAGGCAAAGCTGCCGGAAACAAAAATGACTATGTTGGCATTGGCAATCCGGTCGGCTGGGAAGAGCTGGACTTAGACAAACTAAAATGGAATGGTGACGGCCACGTGCTCGCTCCGGTGGGCCGTAATCTGCAGAGCGGTGAACCCGAATACAAGCCGCTCGTACTCACCTATCGGCCAATTAGCGACATCGGTCGAGCGCCCAACTAGGAGCAGAAGTAACATTCAGCGAGTGGACGGCGGTTGTTGGGCGTAACGCTTACGCGCCGATCAATCCCTTGACGGCTTAGCCAGCTGTTTCAGCTTCAACGATCAAATTGGAGCCGTTAATCGAATTCAACGCAAGCGAACCGGCGCTGCGTGGACGCTTCACGATCGCCCAGGAGCTCGGTCACTCCGCGCTAAATCACAGCCCGCGTTGTCGGATTCCACCGAAGCTTTAATTTGCAAACTACCATTCAATCGAAGCGGGAGCGGACAAGTTTAATGCAGACCCCAGCACCCCACGCCACAAGGGCGGGTGAGCTAAGCGGCATGGTGCACCAAATTACCTAATTAAGCGAAGCGGGCAGGCGAGGAGGGGGACCGCAACGGCGGCCGCGACGGACGCACTTGCCCCCTGGGGGCTTCGCCAAGTGGTCCTGGCATGACCAGAAAGAGCCTACATGGCCTTCGATCCATATGGGTAGGGTCCGGGGAGAACCTCGCGTGCCGCAATGGCACAGCAGCTCGTGAAACTACCTCCCAACGCTGCCTGGCGCTTAAACAGCCGCCAGCACCGAGCACTCAAATTTTTGATGATACAAAAAATCGTTGCGACACATATTTTCCGGGGATACAACAATTCCGATGAAAATAATCTTTGACCAGCTGAAGCGGGACGCCACGCTTGCTGAGCGGGGGCTCGCCTTCGAAGACGCGGCAGTCATCTTTGAGGGCAGAACGCTTGATATGGTCGATGACCGGTTTGACTATGGCGAAGAACGAATCGTCACGGTTGGCCATCTCGATGGTCGGATAATGATCGTAGTGTGAACAGCGCAGGGCAGTGCCCGGCACGTTATATCGATGAGAAAGGCAAATGAACGCGAAAAAAAGCGCTTTGAGCAGCGACTTGGCAAAGGCTGACGCGCGCGGCGTCAAGCCAGCCGATTATGAGGAAATCCCAGAACTCGGTGACGAGTTCTTCGAGCAAGCGGACGAACACCGCGCAGGCATGCTCATGAAACGTGGTCGAGGCCGGCCAGCAGGATCAAAGAAGCAGCAGATGAACCTGCGCATCGATCTAGACGTGATCGAGGCCTACAAGGCACAGGGCGAAGGCTGGCAGACCCGCATGAATGAGGCCCTGCGAGACTGGGCGAAGAGCCACGGGATGATGCGTTAGGCCGATGCGGCGCTGATGGCTGACGCGGCGCCACTCGCGGCAGGCATATCGATAACATACGGCACAAACCGCACGATCTCATCATCGGCCCATCCGTTGAATGCAAGGAACTGCGCTTGCAGCGGCGCAATCTCATTGCGCCCGAACACCTTCGCGGCGGTGTCCGCTGCGCCATATTGCAATATTTGTAATAGGTTTTACTGGGCCTGAAAATTGCGCGCTCGTTGCATAAACGGACATCCGCCCAATGGAGTAGTGAAATGAAGCACACATTGATCGGCGTGTTCGACAACCGCAACGATGCGATGCGGGCCGAACACGCATTGGCCGAAGCCGGCTTCCCACGTCCAGACATCACAATCCATGACGCGAGTGGCAGCGCGCGCCCACTCGGCGGGAATTGGCAACAGGTCGAAACGGCGACGCACCCCGAGCCGCCCCCCGCTGCGTCGCGCAATGGGATGGCCGCCGCGCACACTGCGCGCGACGCGCCATCGCCGCGCGGCAACAGACAGTCGGCACCGGTCACGCGTGATGCCCAGACGCCGGCAAGCGCTAACGAGTGGCCAGTCCATCTTCCGTGGGAGTCGATCGAGCAATGGCTTGCGGCCGTGTTCCACCACCAACGCTTTCCATTTCAGGCTGCCCGGTATCGGCAAGCGTTGCATGATGGATCAGCACTAGTCAGCGTGGACGTCTACGCGCACCTGCAGGTGCCGATGGCGCGAGACACGTTGCTGTTCGCCGGCGCACGGTACGTCGGCAGCCACATCATCCCCCCACAAAATGACAAGGTACTCACGGGCCACACCGCACACCCGGCCGCGTCAAATGTGGCGCGTGCGGATGCATCATGTGCCGAGCCCACGTCGCCACGCGATCCGGACAAGACCGGCGACAACAACGTCGTGCGCTCTCTGACCGACGAACTGGGGCTCACCGACCCGCTGGTAAGCCACTGTCGCCAGTCACTGAATCGCCCAGCCGCACAGGCCGGCAGCGCATGCGCCACGCGCGGTGCATCATGGGTTGCCCCTGCGAGCGACGGGTGGCACCGCCTGAAGGCGTCGATCCGGCACGGCTGGGACCGCATCGTTGGCCATCGTTGACGATGACGGCTCAACGGCGGCGCCTTGAGGCAGCACCTGTCGCCCGCCTTATGCACGCTTGGCGACGCTTGCCTTACCACGTTGGGAAATGGCCGCAAGCGCTACGATCAAGAAGCGCCGCGCGCGTCGATATACGCTTGGCGGGTACCCATGACTTTGCCGATCTGGTAGCCGTACGCCGCACAGGCATTGGCCGGCTCAGGGCCGCCTTTCCACTGTAATCGGTAACGCGCCTCCGCCGGCGCGACGGGTGCCGGGTCGAACACCGGCCGGTGCGATACGCCGTTGTTGGGCGCGCCGCTGGAGGCAGCAACCAGGCCGTTCCAGGTGGTGATATACCCTGTTCGCACGCCATCGACGAACGCATCAGCATCGCACACCTGCGCCGGGGGAGTCATTTTCAACGTGACGTGATAGCCCAAATCACCGCCTACCACGATATCCCGTGCCAGGGCATTCTGTCCTTTTGCGGCATGCGACGACGCGGCATCGGTGCCAGGTGCCGCCGCGAGAGTCGGCGCCGCCGTGCCTGCGAGACCTGCACCGCTCTGGCCGGCGATCGGCGCACACGCGCCGAGCCACGCCAATGCCGCAACGGCGATCATTATGGCCGCGATCGGCCGCCTATGCCGGGAAATCTGCAACACTGCCACATTCACCTCACGACTTCATCAAACCAGGATCCGAAACTTTATCAGCAATCGGCACGGCTTCCACCGTCCGATACCAATACCGGTGCCGGTGCCGGTGCCGATGCCGGTGCCGGTGCCAGTATCAACGCCGGATATTAGATATCAGATACCCGAGCGATGTTAAGTGCCTGTCGAAACCCGCGTTCCCGACTCCGTCATACAGGCATCGTGAGACAATATTGCCGCTTTGCGGCATCATCACCAGTCGATTATCGATACAACTGGCCTTGGGGTGCCCGTTGCCACCGGTGCAATGCGGCTTGCGGCGCAACGGCACGGTCGTGCTTAAGCCAGCGTTGCACCGCGCCACGGGTGCTACAAGGGAAATCATACAAGTGGCCTTCGAAGGCCATCATGGAGCGGAAGTCGACATGTCGTTCTTGATCGTGATCGCCTCATTGGCGTTTCTGATGTTTGCCGCCTACCGCGGCTATAGCGTAATTCTATTCGCCCCCGTGGCCGCATTGGGCGCGGTACTGCTCACCGACCCGGCCGCGGTCGCCCCGGTATTCTCCGGCATCTTCATGGAGAAATTGGTCGGCTTCATCAAGCTCTACTTCCCCGTGTTCCTGCTCGGCGCCGTGTTCGGCAAGGTCATTGAGTTGTCCGGCTTCTCCGAGTCGATCGTAGCCGCGGCCATCCAGTACATCGGCCGCTCGCGCGCCAACGCCGTCATCGTCGCCGTCTGCGCGCTGCTCACTTACGGCGGCGTGTCGCTGTTCGTGGTGGTGTTCGCCGTGTATCCATTCGCCGCTGAGTTGTACCGGCAAAGCAACATCCCGAAACGACTGATGCCCGGCGCAATCGCGCTAGGCGCGTTTTCATTCACGATGGATGCATTGCCCGGCACGCCACAGCTCCCGAACATCATCCCGACCACCTTCTTCAAGACCACCGCCTGGGCTGCACCGGCGCTGAGTCTGATTGGCGCAGCATTCATCCTCGTCATGGGGCTGGCCTATCTCGAATGGCGCCGGCACGCCGCCCTCAAGCGCGGCGAAGGCTACGGCACCTCGCTGCTCAACGAGCCCGAGCGCGTCGAATCGGCAAGCCTGCCCCATCCCGCGCTGGCCATCGCGCCGCTAGTGCTAGTGGGAGTAGCCAACTTCGCGCTAACCGAACTGCTCCCCCAATGGTATGGCGCCGAATATACGGTAGCGCCCAACGTGCTGCCCGGCGTGCACGCACCGCTGAGTATCACCACCAAGGGAGTGATTGCGATTTGGGCAGTGGAGGGCGCGCTGCTGCTGGGCATCGTGCTGGTGCTGCTCAGCGCGTTCACTCGCGTTCGCGAGCGTTTTGCCAGCGGCACCCAGGCCGCGGTGGCCGGTGCGCTGCTCGCCTCGCTCAATACCGCATCGGAGTACGGCTTCGGTGGCGTGATCGCGGTACTGCCCGGCTTCCTGGTGGTCAGCGACGCACTGCGCAGCATTCCCAATCCGCTGGTCAACGCCGCGATCTCGGTGTCCTCGCTCGCCGGCATCACCGGCTCGGCCTCCGGTGGCATGAGCATCGCGCTGGCTGCATTGTCCGACACGTTTGTGGAGGCCGCACAGGCTGCCCAGATTCCGCTGGACGTGTTGCATCGGGTCGTGTCCATGGCCAGCGGCGGCATGGACACACTGCCGCACAACGGCGCGGTGATCACGCTGCTGGCCGTCACCGGCCTGACCCACCGCGAATCCTACCGCGACATCTTCGCGGTCACCGTCATCAAGACGCTTGCCGTGTTCTTCGTGATCGCGGTGTTCTATGCGATCCGCTAGCGCAGTTTCGCGACGTCACGTTCGGTGACCGATACGGCCGGATTGAAAGTCCGCATCGGTTGTCCAACGGGTTCCAACCTGGAAGCCCAGCGGACTTCCAGCATAGTTTTTTGAATGTGTTCGCTTATCTCGCGCACTTTTTCGTCTAGACTACGCATTACCGCTTTACGAGCGGAATCCAAGTCTTTTTCATCTTTGGCGCGGCTTGATCGCCGCGCTTTTTTTATGTGCGTCTGGCGTGGGCGCCCACACCGTGTTCACGCCCGCCCGGCCGCCGTGCGATGCGTGGGTTTGAACCAACGGAAAGTCAAGTTGATCCGTTCAGCAGCCAGTCCGGCAGCCTTGGGCACGCGGTGCTTCCATTCAGCCTGTGTCCGGCCTCGCATCACGAGCAAGCTGCCGCTGGTGAGTCTGAGCGCATGCACGGCCCCGGTCGCGTTATGGCGCAACTCGAAGGTGCGCGCCGCCCCGAGACTGAGTGATCCAATGACAGGCTGCTGGCCCAGCGACGCTTCATCATCGGCGTGCCAACCCATGCCATCCTTGCCGTGACGGTAGCGATTGAGCAATACACTATTGAATCGCGTGGCGGCCACGCGCTCCACGATTCGACGCAGCGCCAGCACCGTGGGCGTCCATCGTGCCGGCACGTTCAGAATGCCAGAATACTCATAGATGGCATCGGGATCGCCCTGCCACGCGGTCAACCGCGGCAGCGGGATGCGGCCGCGCGGCGTGTTGATCCAGTCCTGCCGCCACGCGACTTCGTCCGTGAGCTGGCGCAGCGAGTCCGCCGCCATGGCAGGCGTGAGGCAATTTGGATACCAGTTTATGTCCGGTTTCGGAACGTCATCAAAAAGATCCAGCAGCATAGAATGACGAAACAACGCATGAGCCCTGATAGTATCGCTTTTGATTCAACCATTCAGGATGCACACCATGTCGGTAGAAGAGATCCGGGCAGCGGAAACGCGTGCCATGCAGCGCGTAGTGACCGCGACCCTTGGCGTGCAAAGTGCGTTCGCCGCGCTGCAGAAACAATTCCCGCCTGAAGGCGACGGCCGCCCATCGGGTTTCGCGCTCAATGCCTTTGACGCGGCATTGCAGGAACTAGAGAACGCCCAACAAGCGTTCGACGAAGCGCTCAACTCAATGCTCGACGGCCTGGGCTAAGCGCCGCAGTCAGCGTGCACGACGCTATGGGGTGAATGCGGCGCATCTCGCGGGGGCTCGCACTGCGGCAACCGCCCGCGCAGCAGGTAGTCGGCGACAGCCCGAGGGCAGCCGCCCCCATCCAAGCATCTGTCCATAGCGCTGGACCAGCCAACCGAACATCGCCATCGCAAACGCGCACGGCAGCGTCAACCCGCGCCAGGCAGCCAGCGCCCGCTAGTCCACCCCGACACCACCCGACCGCGATACTCACCTGGCTGCTCGATGAGCCGGGCATGAACTGGCACAGCGCCACGATGTCGGCAGAATCCCTACTCGCTGACCCGGCCCCACGGCTCGCCGTGTCATGCCGTCAGCCTTTGCCACGCGGGCAGTCTTCACCGTCTCGATCGAAGTCGAGGCCGAAAGCACATTGGTCAGTGGCGGCGCCTGCCACGCATCAAGGCCCGCGTGCAGCAATTCGCTTTGCCTGATTTGCACGCCTTCGCTGAGACACACCTGCTTGAGTTACGCGATGTGCTCTTAGTCAAGCCTCGGACATCGTGAAGCCGTCGCGAGCCACCTTCTGGGCCTTTTACTTCCTTGCGCCCTTGTCCTCTTGCTTCACGGCGCGCCTACCATCCCGGTGCTGCGCCGGCTTGCCGTGCGGCTCCAGCGGCTGCGCGCCGGAGGGTGTGGCCGGCCGTGGCGTCTCTCCATTACGCACCGCGCCGGCTTGACGGTCTCGTGCGAGACCGCCGACGTGTCGCCGCGAGTCGTTATTAGCGTGCTTTTTGCGCTGCGCGTCGTAGCCATGGTTTCCCTCGGACAACCATACGGTAAACATACGGTTCAGAATTCACCGCGGCGCGCCCGCGCCGCCTTGACGTCCGCGTCCCGCTGGGCGTCGCGCGCATCCGTGCGCCGAGCGCGCTGCGTCAGGCTGCTCGACAACATGCGCATGGTTGACGTGCGTCGCCGCGCCGTCAACTCGCCGACATCGACTGCACGCGTGACCGGCCCAAGCGCCCAGTGCAGCGCAAGCAGCCATCCGAGAACCGTCCACCCCAGGCAGAAATTGAACAGCGCCAGCATCAACGTGTCCGGCCGCTGGCGCCGGTCGGCCACGATCGACGGTGCAAAATACAGTAGCAATGTCGCCAGTGCCTGGACCAGTTGAATGATTGTGATCCTCATGTCCGACACTATAGTCGAGCCGGCCCCATGTCGCAGCACGAGGACTGGCCATGCCCGGCGCCGAACGCCGAAGCCGCGACGCACAGGCGCGCGAACCGCAATTCGACCAACGGGCAGAGCGACTTGCTGTATGCTCGGCGCTCCCGCCGCTCGACCTGGACGTCAAAACCGGCAGTGCCATCTCACAACGCTTTATGAAGTTCAAACACACTCGCACGCCGCAGCAGGCGGCTCTCGGCGCGCATCCAGGCGCGCCAACGCCGGATGCGCTGTCGGCCACCGGCCCATGGACCGCGCCGCACCGCTCGCCGCGCCGCACCGCGTTTATCGTGCTCGCCGCCCTGCTGTACCTGCTGCCCGGCATACTCGGCCACGCGCCGTGGAAGCAAGACGAGACCTATTCATTCGGCGTGATTCAATCGTTCCTGCACGGCAAGGACTGGATCGTCCCCATCAACGCCGGGCAGCCGTTCATGGAGAAGCCACCGCTGTACTACTGGGTCGCGGCGCTAATAGCCGGGAGCCTGTCGCGATGGTTGCCGCTGCACGACGGCGCCCGGCTCACGACGGTGCTATGCGGCGCCGTCACGCTGCTGGTGTTGGCGGCGTGGAGCCGCCTGTGCGCGCGCGACAAGGGTCATACCGGCGGCGCGGCGGCGCATGAGTGCCGTGATCCATGGCAAGCGACGCTTATCACACTATCGCTGTTTAGCGGCACCTTGATCATGGTCAAGCACGCACACGACCTGTTCACGGACGTCGCACTGGTGACCGGGACCGTCTGCGCACTGTACGGCTTGTACCGGATCGTGCTGCGCATGCAGGCCGGTCACGGCGCAACGCTCGCCGACGTGGCATGGTTCGGCGTCGGCACCGGCATCGCGCAGATGACCAAGGGATTGTTCATCCCCGGCGTGCTGGCGCTGACCGCCACCGCGTTACCGGCGCTCATGCCCGCGTGCCGCTCGCGCCGCTACGGCGCGGCGGTCGTGGTCGCGGTGGGGCTCAGCATGCCGTTTTTTCTCGTCTGGCCGGCACTGCTCGCCCATCGCTCGCCTGAGCTGTTTGTCGACTGGTTCTGGGACAACAACGTGGGCCGCTTTCTAGGTTTTTCGGTGGATCGGCTGGGCTCCGACAACGATCATGCGGTGGTGCTGCGCGCGCTGCTGATCGGCGCGATTCCGAGTGGTCCGCTGGCTCTGTATGCGCTCGCGCGCGGCGGCTGGCGCAAGATCACTGAGCCGGCGACCGGCATTGCGCTCATTTTCTGCGTGTTCGGCATCGGACTGCTGAGCCTGTCGGCGACCGCACGGGTGCTGTATCTGTTGCCGTTCGTGGCCCCACTCGCCGTGCTCGGCGCGGATGGCGTGACCCAATTGCCCGCTGCGCTGCGACGCGGATGGAGCGCGCTGAGCCTCGTGCTGTTTACCGCGTTCGGCGCGTTGGCTTGGTTCGTTTGGGCGGTGATGATGCGACCGATCGCGGCGCACGGCGCCGCCCGGTGGTTGCAAAAGTGGCTGCCGCTGGACTACGTGGTTCCGTTCCAGCCGCCAGCGGTGGCGCTGGCCCTTGCATTGTGCATCGCCTGGTTCGCCGCATGCCGATATGCACGACGGCTCGGACCCGCCCAGGCGCCATTTGTTTGGTGCGCCGGCGTGACGCTTGCCTGGGGGCTTGTCTTCACGCTGCTGCTGCCGTGGCTGGACCGCGCAAAGAGCTATACGCCGGTGTTCGAGCAACTGGCCGCGTCGCTCCATGCCAACTGGCGCAGCGGCGACTGCATGGCCAGCATTGGCCTCGGCGAATCGGAAGCGCCGATGCTCGAATACGTGACCGGCATCGTGCATCAGCCCGTGCCGCCCGACATGGCCACATCGAGCGCCTGCCGCTGGCTGATCGTGCAGGATGACATGTCGATGCAGGACACAGGTTACGACGGCTGGAAGCGCGTGTGGCAAGGCGCCCGCCAAGGCGATACGCATGAGCGCCTGCGCATGTTCGTGCGCGACGACACGCGCTCGTAGGCACACAAGCCGCGGCACAGGCACGAGCGGACCAGCCGGACCACCTATGACGACCTGCCGCCGGAGGTGATCCAGCCAATCGCGTCGCACCTGTCGGGCGACGATATCGCACAGTTTTCCGCGCTGAACCAACGCTCCTATCGGATCCTGCACGAACGACGACGGGCATGGCGCGGCTGCCGACGGGCCGACACGGTCGTGGATCTCGCGTCGCTGCAACAGTTGCTCGACGAAACGCAGGATATCCAGTTCGAGCCCAGCCTGCGCACCGACCCTAGTTCGACGCGACCGCTTACCCGTCGCTCGCGCGTGTCGGCGAGCGCCGAGACGCTGCCCGAATGCGTGTCGACGCCGCTGTAACGCGCGCCATACGCGGCGCGCGCGCGTTGGCCGCCCCGATGCAACGGCGACGGAAGCCGCAGCGGCTGATGCCTTGAAGCCTGGCTCGACAGCGGGTTCCCCCCCACGAGCAGGCTTGGGTTGAATCCCGGCCGGTTTACCGGCCGCCAGTGGCATGGGGGCGTGTCGCCAGCGCTTCGCTGTATGGCAGCGTGCGCGTTCCTGCGCACGCTGCCTACGCACGCCGTTGGGCGGTTATTTCTCGGGCGAGGCTGGCGGCGTCGGTAGGTTATGCCAAAGCGACGATGTGGCTTCTGGCACGACACGAATCGGCGTTAGCCGTGAGCCCCGTCTGCGCGTATCGCCTTGAGCGCACGCCGTCGACTCCGATACGCTGGTCCGCAACAAATTGGACGCGCCGTCGTCCTGCGCAAAAACACTGTCGGTCGACTGTCGTCTTTTTGGGTCGCTTGTCGTGCCCGTCTGCAAACAATTTTCGGCTTCCTGCAGCAGTGCAGAGGACAACTTGCACGCGCGTTCGAGGCACTCGTCCTCTGACAGACCTTCCAAGAACGGATTGCTTAGCGGGTCAAGCCAATCGCGGTCCGATTGGTGCGGCGTTGATATCCCGCTCTCCTGCTGCTCGAGTACGCTGTCCGCCAGTGGGTCGCGCGTCGTATCACTTACCTTGCCCAGCTCCAGGCCGCCATCGCGTTCTTGCGGCAATGCATCGGATCGCTCGGTCGTTCGACTTGGCTTCTCGTTGTGTGACAAATCGTCAACCGACGCCTCGTCACGCGACGCATAAAGCCACTGGAGGCCTATTCGGAGTCGCATCCGCGATACTTCGTCCAAATAAAACAAGTCTCGCCGTGAATCACCTTCCGGAAAACCGCGATAGCTTTCCACCTTGATCCGATTGGCCTGTGCGGGATGCGCATTCAGGCTACTCAGTTCAGACGAAAACGCCTGTTTCTGGACGTCCGAACCGTAGGCGATGAATAGACGAGGCGCGTCGGCTACCGGCAACGCATCGACCAGCCGGTTTGCCGACCATGGCGGTGCCTCACTACCTTGGACGAAGAACGGTTCATGGGCGTAACGCTGGACATCGCCGGCACCACCGTACGGCGGTTGCCTGAGGCGATCGAACTCGGCAGACAAATAACGCGCGACGTCAAAGTCAAGGTCGCCGTCCAAATGTACAAGCCATTGCACGCCTAGTTCCCAGGATATCTCGGCAGGCGGTTCCCGATGTTCGGCACGCCCATCTGGCCCCAAAACAGGCGAGATAAATGCCATGCCGGCGAACCCGTGAGGCCTTGTCTTCAATAAATCGAGCGCATGACCGGCCACGCGTGCACCGTGGGTAACAAGGTACACGGGCGAGCCACGCCTGTGATTCGTATCTAGGTAGGTATCGATGAAACGCATTGCCGCCCTACCCGCATGAAGGTTGCCCCAAAAATCCCCATGAGAGCCCGATTCGATGGGATGGACAAAAACCAGATCGGACGTGTCGAGCAACGTAGAAAGGTTGTCATATCGATCCCAATTTTCTTGGCCCGAAAGGCCCCCGACGATAGGACCGACCGACGCCAGTAACAGATAGCCGGCGGAACGCAGCGGATCATCTCGAACGCTGTCACCAAGAAAGAATGTGATGGGACGGGACGAGGGCTCCGCATCGCGTTGGGTATAGGCTACGTAGACGATCCGGGCGTCTTCGGATGCGCCCTCCACAGGAACCATGCCGGCGGTGGCCGCTAAAGCCAGTGTTTCGTCACCGTGCTGCATTGGATGATATGTCGTGACGGGCTCCACGTACGGCGTCGAAACCGGTTTTTCAGACGGCACTGCAACCGGCTCCTCAAACAGCGCCGAAACCGGCTTTTTGGGCGGCACTAAAACCGGCTTCTTGGACAGCACCGAAGCATGGGCGGTCGCGGTCCACGTCTCGGATTGACCGGCAACCATGGCGTCGCCGACACCGGACTCGCCGCCCCCTCCGCCACACGCATTCATAGACAGCATAACAGCGATCGCCATGGCGCGGGAGGATACGCGGCCTGGCTTAATCAACCGGCTAAGACATTTATTTAATTTCATTTTCATGATGGTCACCATTTTAAGTGGATAAAAGCAGCCCTCCGACGAATCGGATAACCTTTAAAAAAGACCAATGGTCTTCGATTAAATGTTAGACGCGGAGCAATAGCTGCCTCGGCACCGGTGTGCACGTCAACTCATTTGCTGGCTGAACTGCATGTAATGCAATTGAAAGTATTGAGGCGCGAAACGTATCATGCGCGAAGCGCCAAGTAAAGATCAATAAGGAAACAATCGTTGCTTATATAACGATTTGGGCGAAATATGTGAACTAATGAAGTCACGCACGCCGATTTTATTGGTATAGTACAAATTGGGTTAGTCTATTTTGGATTGCTAAATCATCAGGCGATACTGACTAATTTACCGCGACATCACGGTAGTCGGCATGGTGTGCCTGCTCCACATCCATTGCACTGAGGTTTCGGCAGTTCAGTTGAGCTTGGCCCGGCATATTTTTCCGGACATCCGAGCATTGCCGGTCGATAATTCCGAAAGCGGATCTTTTATTTGTTCAGGCGCCACACAACGCCGTTTCAACGCCCATCCGTTCGCATTCCAGTCGCTTTCTTCGGCATCCCCGTCGTCGCGCGAGGTGGGATTGCTACGCTTGACGTTGTATTCGCGTTTCTGATTGCTCGATATCGCAACATCAACTGGGGGACGCTTGGATATTCTGCTGTTTGCCTCAGCCTATAACGGCATGGTCCAGCGTGTTCATCGTGAACTCATTGCACTGGAGCATCGCGTCTGCATTGAATTGTCGCCGGACCCAGACACGATGCTGGCTCGCGCCGCACAGGTCGATCCGGCTTTGATCATCTGTCCATTCTTGAAGCATCGCATTCCCGACACGGTATGGCGCGCGTGGCCGTGCCTGGTCGTCCACCCGGGCATCGAGGGCGATCGGGGACCGTGCGCATTGGATTGGGCAATTACTCACCGGCAATCCGAATGGGGCGTTACCCTGCTGCAAGCCAACGCCGAAATGGACGGCGGCGATGTGTGGGGAACGCACCGGTTTGCGATGCGCACGGCCAGCAAAGGCAGCATCTATCGACGTGATGTCATACCCGGCGCGGTGAAGCTTATCCGGCAGGCTTTGGCCGATTTTGCGGATCCAAGGTTCCGACCGCGTCCGCAAGACTACGCTCGCCCGTCGGTCAAGGGCCGTCCCCACGTGCTGATGCGACAGGATGCACGCCGCATTGATTGGAGCACGGACAGCACCGATACGATTATCAACCGCATTCATGCGGCCGACGGCTTCCCCGGCGTGCGGGACGAGATCCATGGCCAGCCGGTGTATCTGTTCGGTGCGGTGGCAGATAGGGACATCGCCCATAATGCCACGCCGGGCGCATGGCTAGGTCAGCGGTACGGCGCGGTGTGCCGCGCCACGCGGGACGGTGCCGTATGGATCAAGCAGATGAAGGCGGGAAGCCGCGGCCCAGGCTCCGGCATCAAGCTTCCGGCGATGCTAGCGCTGCACGCCGCGTTCGGCAACGCAGCCTGGCTCGAGCAGTTGCCCGACCTAGATTCGCCTGCCATCGAGGATATCCGCATCCACGTCGAACATCGGGTGGCATACGTCGAATTCGACTTCCACAACGGCGCGATGAGCACCAGCCAATGCACGCGTCTGACTCATGCGCTTGACACGCTCAGTCGGCGCCACGACGTGCGCGTGATTGTATTGATGGGTGGCGACGATTTTTGGAGCAACGGCATCCATTTGCATTGCATCGAGGCCTCGCCGGACCCAGCCGGCGAGTCGTGGCGTAACATCCATGCGATAAACGACTTGGTGCGCACCATCCTGCTCACCGAACGCAAGATCACGATCGCCGCGCTGCGCAACAACGCCGGCGCCGGCGGCGCCATCATGCCGCTGGCATGCGACTTCGTGCTGGCCCGCCGCGGCGTCGTGCTCAATCCACACTACCAAACGATGGGCTTGTACGGCTCCGAGTACTGGACTTATCTATTGCCGCGTCGCACCGGCGCCGAGCGAGCAAAGGCCCTAGTCGACGCACGCTTGCCGGTGATGGCGGATGAAGCGCTGGGCATGAACCTCGTCGACCACGTGCTGCCAGAGGATTGGAGCGAATATCATGCTTTACTGGTGCGCCATTGCCAGGCGATCGCGCAAGACGAACGGTTCTCAACGTACCTGAACATCAAGGCACGCGTGCGAAGCATGGACGAACGGCGCAAACCGCTGCAAGCCTATCGGGATGAAGAATTGCAGCGGATGAAGGCAACATTCGACGATCCGAGTGCCAGCTACCACGCACTGCGCTACCAATTCGTTCACAAAATCTCGTGTGCGGCCACGCCGCCACACCTGCTCGGCGACTTCGGCAGGCGGCAGCCGCACGATACACAGCGCCGGCAGGAGCCGTCGCCCATTCAAGCATAACGGCGGGACGACACGGAGCCATCGGCGCCGCAGCGGCGGCCAACACTGCAAAACACTGCGCAACGATCAGCGCCCCGCGCGTGACGACCAGCGACGCAGCCCAGGTAATACCGCACGCAAGCATCGCAGCATGCTGCATTGTGGCTTGGCGTACAGGCCGAAGTTTGTCCAGCCCGTAAGCTGCAAGCATGCGTAACCTGTTTCGTCCGTTGGCCATCTTGTTGGCCGTGCTGATGTCATTGCATGGCATCGCGTACGCGTTCGAGCTCACGCCCAGCGCGACGCCGGCGGTGCGCGACGCATTACGCAGCCGGCTGTCGTGCAAGCCACTTCAGCGTCGCGCCACCGGTGGCGGGCAAGCCGGGTAATCCATCCCGCTCGCATCCCGCCGTCTGCGCGGCAAGCCAGGCCAGGCGGCGGGTGTCACGATTCCGACATCCAAGCACTGCACGATCGACGATCGCGCTGGCTTCGCGGTTGGCAACGGCTTCCATGACACGGCCAATGCCGTGGCCACGGTCATCTATACGCTCGCTTGCGCTAAACCTGGCCGTGATATGCGTCTACGGCTTACCGGTATCGCCCCCATGTGCTGTCCTCAGGCTAGGCTGCGGGACCATGACGAGGCACGTGCTGCGCCGGCATACGCCGCACCCGTCAATACTACGCTCAATACTCCTGTCGAACGCCGCAATCATCACCCAACAATAACCCGCGCTCGAGCGGACTTTCCCGCCCGCTTCACTATTCACACCATTAAGTCGATATACCGTCTCTTTTCCACCCATTGCACCTGCTGCCACCGTTTTTTATTGTTCAAAGCCGCCGATGGGCGCTCCACCGTGGTGTGCAGTGCATCCAAATCGCGTTGCACGGTGCTTCTTTGCGCGGCAGGCACGGCGTTTGTCACGCACTTTCTTCGCGCTGGTGGAAGCACCGGCGTTTTGTCGGGTGCCGCACAGATCTCGCAAGTACGGACTGGTCTACTAGCTTCGCGCACGGGGAGTGCCGCCGCCGGGATTTGAACCACCCGAGCCAGAAAATGATTGATACCGGAGCATCCGATGAAAAATGAATTAAGACAGATTATCCAGGAAGTCGCTCATCTGGAATTATCCGTTGACCGTCTTTCCGACAGTGATGACCTCTACGAAGCAGGTTTGTCGTCGCTGAATACGATTCAATTAATGCTTGCGATTGAAAAGCACTTCAACATCGAAATTCCCGACCGCATGCTGAATCGCCATCTGTTCCAGAGCATCGATTCACTGGCTGAGGCCGTCTCGCAATTGCAGCGCGACGTGCAATCCGCATGAGCGCGATCCAATCCGCCAACGGTGGTGAGCCGGTGTATGCGATTGCATTGCCCAAGCCTGACGCGCGCCCGTCGGGCGCCGGCGAGCGCGCGTTGGACAAAGCCGCGCTCGCGGTGGCGCAAATCGCAGCGCGTTTCGCCGATGCCGTAGACCGCGAAGCCAGGTTCCCGAGCGAAGCCATCGACGCCATGCGCGAGCATGGGCTGCTCGGCGCGATGGTACCCGTCGAGTTGGGCGGCATGGGCGCGTCGCTAGAGGCCGTCGCTTCAGCGTGCCGCATCCTCGGCCACGCGTGCTCGTCCGCCGCAATGATCTATGCGATGCACCAGATCGAAGTGATTTGCGTACTGGAACACGCGATGTCGGTACCGTGGCATCGCGGGTTTCTCCGACAGGTTGCCAAGCATGAGTGGCTGCTGGCATCCGCGACGTCCGAAGATGGCGTGGGCGGCAATCTGCGCAACAGCCGCTGCGCGATCGAACCCGACAGCAACGGCGCGTTCACATTGCACAAGCTCACGCCGACGATCTCCTACGGCGCCTATGCCGACGCCATCCTGACGACCGCCCGGCGCTCGCCGGACGCGCCGGCCGTGGAGCAAGTGCTCGTGACGCTCCTGAAAGACGACACAACTCTGACTCACCGCAGCGGATGGGATACGTTTGGCATGCGGGGCACGTGCAGCGAAGGTTTCGTGCTCGAGTCGCGCGGCCGCCAGGAACAGGTCTTCCCCGTCCCGTTCGGCGAGATCGCCGAGCACACGATGGTGCCGGCTTCCCACATTCTGTGGTCGTCGCTGTGGACCGGCATCGCCAGCGACGCTTTTGCTCGCGCGCATCGCTACTTCCGCACGCAGGCACAAGACAAGCCGACCGGCACATCACCCGCCGGTAGCCGAATTGCCGAAGCCCTCGGCCTGCTGCAAGCCATGCAGGGACGCATCGACAGCGCACTGCGCATCTACGCGCGCGCTGGCGCCTCGGCCACGCGCTCGTGGTCCGAAACAATGGCCGACGCGGCTCAGATCAACACGCTCAAGACTTACGTGTCCACCACCGCGCTACAGGTCGTGATGCACTCGGTGATGATCTGCGGCATGGCGGCGTACAAGAACGGCACGCCGTTCACACTGAGCCGGCACATTCGCGATCTGTATTCTGCACCCCTTATGATCAATAACGACCGTATCGATGCCAATACGGCCAGCCTGTTGCTGGCGCAACGGCCCGCTTCGCTGGAGAGGGAATAATGGGCGATATCTCGTTGCAAAACCCACCCTCGCACGCGTCCGACATCGATGACCGGCACGGCGTGAACGCACTACGCGATGCACTCGTGGACACGGGCCTGCTAATCCCGATGGGCGTGCAAGGTCTGTATGGCAGAAGCGAAGTGTTCGAGAATGTGGTCGAGGCCATTGATGCACTGGTCACGCGCCTGGGTGCCGATCAGCACGCCGAGGTACTGCGCTTTCCGCCCGCGATGAACCGTACCGATTTTGAGCACAGCGAATACCTGAAGGGATTTCCGCAGCTCGCCGGGACGATCCATAGCTTCTGCGGCTCGGAGCACGAGCATCAACGTGTACTGCAATGCCTGGACCGGGGCGAGGACTGGACCGAGTTCCAAAAGCCGACCTACGTGGTCATGACACCGGCGGCATGCTATCCCGCCTATCCGGTCATCGCGCGGCGCGGCGCGCTGCCACCGCAGGGCAAGACGCTGGATCTGTTCTCGTATTGCTTCCGCCACGAGCCGTCGCTGGACGCAACCCGGATGCAGTTGTTTCGCATGCGCGAGTATGTGCGCCTGGGTACGCCAGAGCAGATCCTGGCATTTCGCACTGAGTGGATCGAGCGCGGCAAGCGGATGATGGCGAGGCTGGCGCTGCCACACGAAGTCGACCTGGCCAACGACCCCTTTTTTGGCCGCGGCGGCCGCATTGCTGCGTCGAGCCAGCGTGAGCAGAACTTGAAATTCGAAATGCTGGTGCCGATCGAGCGCGACACCCGGCTCACTGCCTGCTTGAGCTTCAACTACCACATGGACCACTTCGGCCTGCTGTGGGGTATCAAGACAAACGAGGCCGACGTCGCGCATACCGGTTGCGTGGGTTTCGGCATGGAACGCCTCGCGCTCGGACTGTTCAAGCATCACGGGTTCGATGTGCAGGGGTGGCCGGAATCCGTACGCAACGCGCTGTGGGGGCGCTAATGAGTGACGTCGTCTCGCCCATGGCCGCGCCGGACACACGCACACGACTGGCGCCGCCGATGAAGTTGTCGCGCGACCTGGCGGGCTATCACCCGCACGCGCTGCATGGCTCGACCATGGTCTGGAAGCAGACCAACTGCTACGTCGACCTGTGGATCGAGCTGCTATCGCAATGGGGTTTCGAGCCCCATGCCATGCTGCCGTTCACCGTCACGCAGGACTTCGAAGGAGACCAATTCACCTTTTTCAAGGTGCCGTTGGAAGACTTGGAGCGACTGTACGGAATTGTCGTGCAAGAACACGCCATCTTCGAGCCACTGCCATACCATATCGAGCAGCAGGTCCGGCGCGGCAACGTGATGCTGGTCGAGGTCGACGCGTGGCATCTGCCCGACACCCGTGGCATCAGTTATCAACGCGAGCACACGAAGACGACCATCGGCATCGACGCGATCGACTTGCAAGCCGGCGAAATCGGCTATTTCCATAACGCCGGATATTATCGGGCCACAGGCGACGACTATCGGGGGCTGTTCGGCATCGACTCCAGTGCGTCGCTGGTGCCCTACGTCGAATGCGCGAAGCGGCGCTTCGAGCCGTTGCGCGGCCCGGCGCTGCATGAAGCCGCACTTTCACTACTGGCGCGACACTTCAAGCGCCGTCCCGCCAGTAGCCCGATCGCCGCGTTCCGGGCCGCGCTGGCCAAGGACGTTGCAGTCATCGCATCGCGCCCGATTTCGTACTTCCATTCGTATTCGTTCAACACGTTGCGTCAACTCGGTGCAAACTTCGAGCTACTGGGCCGCTGCCTGCGATGGCTGGATGCGCCCAATGCGAACGGTACCGACGGCACCGGGGCCTTTTCCGCTTGCGTGACCGCCTGCGACACGATCGCCTCCGAGGCGATGGTGCTCGAATTCCGGCTCGCCCGGGCTTGCGCGCGACGCAACGAAGACCGTTGCGAAAGTACGCTGGAAATCATCGAGCACGCGTACGGGTCGTTGATTGACGAACTGGGTGCGCAATTGGGCGGCAACGACGCACCGCCACGGCTGCAACGCGCGAACGCGGCCTGCCCCGATGCCAGGCCACCGCTGCAATGAGCCTGCAGCCTGCCCCCGCCGGACGCGGCACCGCCGGTCCCGGGCCTGCTCATGGGCGCGCGGCTTCGCCCATGTGGCGCTTGTACACTACCCCGGCCAACGCCGCCACCCGGCCACGCGATTTGCCATCGGCGGATGCATCGGAGTGGATCGACGCACCCGTGCCTGGAACCGTAGGCCAGGCACTCGCGGCCGCGAACCGGCTCACCCCGCTGGATGCGAGCCGGCTGGGGGAATACGACCACTGGTACCGGCTACCGCTGCGACGCGGCGGCGCCCGCCTGATCCGGTTTGACGGGTTGGCGGGCATCGCGCAGGTCTGGCTGAACGACACGTTGCTGCGGCAGTCGACGAACATGTTCGTCTCGCAACAGGTGCGCATCGATCCGCTGCCCGAGGACAGCGCGTTGTACCTCTGTTTTCGGTCACTGGCCCGCCACCTTGATACCATGCCCGCGCCCCGCCGTGCCCGCTGGCGCACGCGTCTGGTCGATGCGCCGGCGCTGCGGGCGGTACGAATCTCGCTGTTTGGCCACATGCCAGGCTGGTTCCCGCGCATCGAGCCAATCGGCCCATGGGGCGCTGTGACCATCATCGACGCTGACGCCGATACGGCCGCGCAAATCGTGCACCACAAGCTGAGCGCCTCGATCGAAGACCGCGATGGGATCGTGGACGCGACCATCACATTCGCCTCACCGGTTTCCAGCCATCTGGACGCGGTCCTGGACTGCGGGGGCCATCATGTACGTCTACGACGCCACGACCGGTTCACGCTGCGCGCGCGGCTCACCGTGCCAAACGCCAGGCGATGGTGGCCGCACACGCATGGCGAGCCGACGCGCTACGCTGTCTCGCTGCACCTGGACGACACGACCGTGGCACTGGGATACGTCGGATTCCGCACCCTCGAGGCCACGCGCGGCCACGACGGCCAAGGCTTCGCATTGTCCGTCAACGCGCTGCCAATTTTCGTGCGGGGCGCGTGCTGGAGCACCGCTGATCCGCTGGGGTTGCGCGTGTCGGCGCACGACTATCGCACGTGGTTGACGCTGGCCCGAGACGCGGGCTTCAACATGATTCGCGTCGGGGGCACCATGACTTACGAAGACGACGCATTCTATGCGTCGTGCGACGAACTGGGCCTGCTGGTCTGGCAAGACTTCATGTTCGCCAATTTCGACTATCCGTGCACTGCGCCTGATTTCGTCACCTCGGTGACGCTGGAAGCCAGCCAGTTTCTCGCGCGCACGGCGGGCAACCCTTCGTTGGCCGTGCTATGCGGAGGCAGCGAAATCGCGCAGCAGGCGTCAATGGTTGGCTTGAGTGACGAGCAGCGCGATATGCCGTTGACCAACAGCTTGCTCGCCGAGCTTGCCGCGACACATCGGCGCGACGTACCGTACATATTGGACACGCCGTCCGGGCAGATACTGCCATTTTATCCCCGCACGGGCATCTCGCATTACTATGGTGTCGGCGCCTATCTACGGCCCTTAGACGATGCGCGCCGCGCCGCGGTCCGCTTCGCCAGCGAATGCCTGGCGTTTGCACACGTTCCCGCGGATGCAACGCTCGCCGCAATGGGTTCGCCGTCGGTGCACGAACCTGCATGGAAAACGGCTGTGCCGCGCGATCCCGGCGCGCCATGGGATTTCGACGACGTGCGCGATCATTACTTGCGCGAATTGTATGGGCAAGACCCGGCGCGGCTTAGAGGACAGGACCCGTCACGCTACCTCGAACTATCGCGAGCCGTGCTCGCTGACGTCGTATCCGAGACACTGGTGGAATGGCGCCGCGCTGCATCCAGCTGCACGGGCGCACTACTCTGGCAATTTCAGGACGTGATGCCAGGCGCTGGATGGGGCATCGTGGATGCGTTCCGGCGTCCCAAGTCGGCTTGGTATGCACTTAAGCATGTGCTTCAGCCGCAACAGGTGTGCCTGTGTGACGAAGGGTTGAATGGACTGGACGTGCACGTGTTCAACGACGGCGCCGCCCCGTTGCAGGGACGGCTGGAACTGGTCGCGTTGCGTGATGCCGCCGTGCCGGTCACACGGGCGCGTTGCGATCTTCATATCGAACCACACGGTACGCTCCAGATTAGCTCGGCGCAGTGCCTGGGGCGCTTCTTCGACTTCACCTACGCGTACCGGTTTGGTCCACGCGAACACGACACGGTCATCGCGTCGCTGTACGACCACGAAGACCGGTTGCTCGCGCAGTCATTTTATTTCCCGGAACGTACCGCGCCGGCCGTCTTCGAGCGCGCCGATATCGGTCTGAACGCGTCGCTGGAACAGCGTGACGGCCAATGGTGGGTCAACGTCGGCACGCGCGCGAGCGCGCGCTACGTGCAGATCACCGCGTCGGGCCTGCTGCCGAAGGACGACTGGTTCCATCTGGCGCCCGGCGCGAACGTGTCTATCCCGTTGCTGCCGGAATCGACACCCTTGCACCCTCCTCTTGTGTCATCTCACTCGGGGGCCTCGCATTCGGGCACGCACGACGGCCCGGGGATGATCGAAATACGTGCAGTCAATTCCAATAAAATCATTCGCTTGAGGAAACCATCGTGATACCGATTACATTCGATGATTGCGTCGGATGGCTGCACGAAGGACGCTCGCCGCGGGGTGTCGTGCTGTGCGCTGCCGTCGGCCACGAAGGCCTGTGGACCCACAAGCTGATGCGTGCGCTGGCAGAGCGGCTAGCGCACGAGGGCATCTGGGCACTGCGGTTTGACTACCCCTGCTGCGGCGACTCGGCGGGCGACGACTTGGACAGCGACCGGTTTGACAAAAGCATTGCCAGTATCGGCCGGGCCGTGCACGCGCTGCGCGCCCATGCGCAACTGACCGATGTCACGCTGGTCGGCCTGCGCGCCGGTGCCGCCATGGCGCTATTGGCTTGCACGATGGATACACCTGCCGCCGCGCGGGTCGATGCACTTGTCGCACTGTCGCCCGTCGTGCGAGGGCGCCTCTATATGCGCGAAGCGGCCATGGTCGAGCGTCAATGGCTGGACACGACGCCCCCCGCGGTGCAGCAGGCCCATGCTGGAGAGCCATGTCTGAGCGTGCTCGGGCATCGCTATCCCGCTGACTTCGTCGCCGCGTTGCGGGCCATTGACCTGTGCGCCACCGTCGGGAGTGCGGCTTCGCTACCACACTCCGTGCTGCTCATCGATACCGATCGTGGTGACAGTGCCGTGCTGCAAAAGGCGTTGCAGGCCCGCGGCGTCCAGGCCACCGTACAGTCGTTTCCCGAATCCGCCACGACATGGATCGAAGGCATCCGCTCCCGACTGCCGCTCGCCACCATAGAAGCGGGCGTCGCATGGATCGCCACACGGCAAAGGCCCGATGCCCCCGTGGCGCAGCCCATGCCGGAACCGGCCGCTTCGTTGCGTACGGCGGGCGCGCACCTAGTGCTGCCCGATGCCACCGAGAGCACCGTGCAGATCGGCGCCGCGCCGCTGATTGGAACGCTGTGCCGACCGGCCACCCCGACGCCTGGCCGCTCGGGCATGCCGGCGTTGCTGTTCGCCACGACAGCTTCTAATCCCCGCAGTGCCGATGCACGACTTGCGGTGCGTATCGCGCGGCAACTCGCAGCCCACGGCATCGCCTCGTTGCGCGTGGACGTGAGCGGCGTCGGCGACAGTGGCGCCCGCGCGCTGGACGATCAATCCGTCGTCCCGTACTCCGAACAAGCCGTGGCGGACGTGGTCGCGTCCGCGGACTGGCTCGCGGAGCAGGGATACCGCGATGTCGTGGCGCTCGGTATCTGCTCGGGTGCGTATGCGTCGCTTCAAGCCGCGTTGCGTTCGACGGCCGTAACCGGGATGATCGGGATCAACTTGCCCCGGTTCATCTGGCCGGCCGGCTTGACGCTCGCGGACGCGATGGCTCAGCAGACCAATTCGGCACGCGGCTACCTCGCGTCAGCACGCGACTTGCGGAAGTGGAAAAGCCTATTGCGACGCCGGCGTGACCTGCGTCCCGTTGTCAAGGCGCTCGTGCGGCTGGCGACCGCCAAGCTACGCGTGCCGGCAATGCAGCTGCTCGAACGGGCGGGTTGGCGCCCACCGGCTCACTCCGAGCGCGGGATGATACACGCGTTGGCACGCCGTGGAGTGAAAACACTCTTGATCTATGGCGAGTTCGACCCGGGATTGGACGAGCTATCGCGCCACTTCGGGCCTGCTCACCGGGCGTTCCGCAGGCAAAGGCAGATCGACGTGCAAACCATCGCGCAACTCGATCATTCGGTGTACGGGGTACAAGGCGCCGATGCGGTCATTGAATTATGCATACACACGTTGATGCACTGGAGCACCGAACCTAGCAGCATGAGCGGCTTGCCTAGACCAGCACCCGCTACCGGCCCCCGTTCGGCGACCGCCTCGATGCATGTCCAATAGCTACCTTTGCGAATGTATTGCCATGCGTGGGCCTGACGCCACGACCCGTTGCGGCTGCCACGTCGGCCGCGCGCCGGCGTCAGCTATCTACCATTTGCCTCACAACTCAATCAGCGCCGACCGATTAGCGGATCCTAGCAGAATTTGTCGCGTCAACTAAGAGCAAGTTAATTAGCCGGACCTGAACAATCCGTGTAGGCTGACGCAGCAAGGCTGGGAAGCTGGAACGGTATGGTGGGAATTGCAAGAGACAGGCATATTGAGGCGACTTTGCTGCAAATTTCGACGAGGGTTGAATGGGTCCGAAGACGCCGGTGCCAGAGGAGGGATTTATTCCGCCAGCCGCTGCGCGAGCAGTTCAACTTGAAGCATCCGTTGGTTCGTCTGGCCGATCTGATTGACTGGGACCGATTGAGCACGGCGATGAGCGCGAGCTTCGTGTCGCACCGCGGCCGGCCGGCAACGTCGCCGCGTTTGATCGCGGGGTTGCTGTACTTGCAGCACGACTTCGATCTATCGGACGAGGACGTGGTCTGGCAGTGGCTGAAGAACCCGTACTGGCAAGTTTTTACGGGCGAGACGTACATGCAGACTCGGGCGCCGATCGATGCGTCGAGCCTGACGCGCTGGCGCAAGCGGCTGGGCGAAGCGGGCATTGAAGAACTGCTAGCCGAGACAATCGAGGCGGCTAAGCGGGCCCACATCATCAAGACCTCGAGCCTAAAGCGAATGATTGTCGAGACGACAGTGATATCAATGAGTGGTACCTAGCGATACTATAGTTTGCTCACCCTCACTGTCCACGCGAGCCATCACGACGGCCGGCGGGCACAGCAGTCCTTGTAAGCCCTGCTGCCGGTTACTTGAATGCCCTCCACTTCTCCGCGTTGAGCTGCAGGGCGGCCAGAATGGCTGCCTCATCGTCGGCGTCGTGCACGTCGTGCGATCGCCACGGTCGCCGAACGCCGGCGAAACCCGGCCGGCCAGATGGTAGGGCACACGACCACCAGCAATCCAGTTGCTTGTGCACTCCTAGGCCAATCCCCGCAAGGATGTGGACATAACCAAGTCTCGCCGCTCGGACAGGTGATTCTGACCTGTCTGATTTTTCGGACCGTTTCCATTTCGGAGAACGGTCTCGATTGCTTCAGTTGAACAATATCGCTGCTTGGAATCGTTGGGCGTCGGATAGGCCGCTATTCGATACTCCGGAAGAAATCTTCCAGTTCTCGACGCTGCTGGTCATTAAACAGCGGCGTGCCTTGGGTCAGAGACGGCGACACCGGCGGCGTGCTCACGGGCTGAGCCGCCGGCGGGTGCTGAAACGCAGCATTGATCGAAAACTCGGGGGTGGAGGCGTGAGTGAGTGGCGGCATATCCGGCGACGATGAGCCGGGTGCCCCGTAGCCGTCGCGCCTGGACCGCTCCCATAGCATAGGCGAAACGCCGTCGCCCGGCGTTTCCACGGTCTCTGGGATGCTGGGGGCATTATGTCGATCCCGTGCATTTCGCCATAACGCATTGGCTCTCCCGGTATCGATTGGCCCAAGAGGACGGCCACGCCGGCTCGCCAAATTGGGCCGCTGTTCCGCTTGGCTCGGCAGCCCCCGCAGAGATTCCATTGTACTAGCTTGGCTTGGAACCGGAGCCGACGTGCGCTGTTGTTGCGTCGATTCCGCAGTCCTTGCATGCTGGTTTTCCAGCGACGCCCCATTGCCCCGTGTCAGGCTGCTCATGAATTGCCCCATCGAAAAGACTCCGAAAGTGGATCGAAGGAGCAATATAGCCACCGCACGAAGTCAAGTAGCGATACCGCCGCACCGATGGCTGGGCGCCCGAAAATAGTCCGCTGCGCATCTCAACCGCGACACCGCGCTTCGTGCGGCAAACGCAGCGAGGGGCGGCTGTCAATCGGTTCCGTACTTCGGCGAGCGCGGCCCGTAAAGCAAGCCAGCCGGCGGCCCGGCCGACAACAGGCGCCGGCTCGCCAGATTCGCGACGTCAACGCTGTCGTCGGACAGCGTATGCGCAACCTGCTTGATCGCGGCCTGTGCCAATATGTCGATCAATCCGAATGCACCGACGTTGACGTTGGCGCCCTCCTCGTCACCGGTAGCACGCCCCTCGCCCTGCCACAGCACATCGCCGGTTTTCAGATTAACAAGCTAGGCCGATGCTGCCACGACCGTCTTACTGTCGAGCACGGTGTAGACGCAGCCATATCGCTTGACCTTCGTATAGAGCGCTGCGTCAGCACCGAAGATGTCGCGAAGCTTCGCGGGCGTGACACCTTGAATATCCGTCGGCGTGGTCGGCCCGTTGTACTTGAACGTTTCCTCCATGGGCGTCACCGGTACCACATAGTATCCGATGAGCAATGGAAAAAGTATTTACGACGTGCTACTAAACAACGAGATTTTCTCGGCTGGGTCGTGCGATGTCAACGCCCAACTGAAATCGCGCTTGCTCGTGTGCGCCGAATACTCGGCGGCAGGAACGGCAAACCTCCACGGTGCTCCGCCTGCAAAAATCCGTGGTCGTCACTGCGCGTATGAAGCTGGTCGAAGCGCTTCGCCATCAAGGTATGCTGCGGCGTGACGGGCGCACCGATGCGCGGTCGCTGAAAATACAAGACCCAGCCCCTCTGAATGACTGGATCCCGGCTGCCGCAGTGCCGTGAATAGAAGCGCGGCGTCCACGTCAGGGTGCTTTAATTCATCGCCATGCAAGCAATCCTAGCTAGTCGGACCTGAACAATCCGTCCAGGCCTATGCAGCAAGACTGGGAAGCTGAAATGGTATGGTGGGAATTGCAAGAGGCAGGCATATTGGCGTGAATTTCCTGCAAATCTCGACGAGGGTTGAATGGGTCCGAAGACGCCGGTGCCAGAGGGGGATGTATTCCGCCAGCCGCTGCGCGAGCAAATCAACTTGAAGCATCCGTTGGTGCAATTGGCTGATCTGATCGACTGGGACCGATTGAGCACGGCGATGAGCGCGAGCTTCGTGTCGCACCGCGGCCGGCCGGCAACGTCGCCGCGTTTGATCGCGGGGTTGCTGTACTTGCAGCACGCCTTCGACCTGTCGGACGAGGACGTGGTCTGGCAGTGGCTGAAGAACCCGTACTGGCAAGTTTTTACGGGTGAGACGTACTTGCAGACCCGGGCGCCGATAAAGCAGACGGCAAGCTCGATCGCAACTGGCTCAAAGGGGCGCTAGGCGATGCCATCCATGTGGTGCTATGCGGTGCCGGCCACAACCTGCGCATGATGCTCAGGAAGCTGCGGCTTTTTTACGCCCTGATCCGGGCTGCTCTGCTCGATCGCGAGGCTCACATGGTGCCAGCGGCATGAACTTGCCGCAGAGCAAAGCGAATTGTTCAGAACGAACTAATTAGTTACGTTGAATTATTTCAAAATTCAATATGCCGCAGCCACGCGACATCCATCGTGCCGCATTTTCGTGATAATGGAATGACAATAGGACGGTTGTTTCAAATACCTAATGTATGTCGAGGTGCCCGCAGAGCCCCCAGTCCACGGTTTACCGCTACTCATTCACGTTAATCAAATGCCCGTGCGCTTGCCCGCTCATCGTATCGTGGTGTAAGCAAACATATAATTTTTTGCAGGCTATTGCAGCGCGATTTAGAGCAGATTAATATTCGCTCCTGGCCTCGAAAAACGTTTGTGGTGCAACGCAATTCGAGCCGGCACATTATTCTGTCCAGGCTGCAATTAATACCTACCCACCACGCTTAATCCATTGGACACAGTCAAAAATGCCGTTCAATGGTAGGGGAACGAATTGTTCTCCAGTCGCCGGAGGGAATTGGCATATTTAACCGGATTTTTTGCGAGCCCAAGTCATTTCTACAGAACCGGGGTTGTTAGTCAGGAGCCGAGAATGTTGAGTCCACACGAATTCGCGACCCTCATGCTCATTAAGCACTCGCCAGACCAGATCGATTTGAGTCGCGCCGAGCTTGGCACGCTGCTCGAGCGCCAACTCGTCGTATTACACGACCAGGCCTGCGGCGGCCGCTCGCCGAGGCTGACGCGGGTTGGCCAGTCGATCCTCGACGCATGCTCGCGCGTACGATTTTCCGCCTAGTTCCGCGGCCAAGTCATCCGAGCCTGCGTCCGTCTCTCACGTCCAAGGAGTCTATCCGTGCGTCGTGACCACGGGACAACTTGCCGCCCCGCAAAAATCCGATATCGATACATTGTTCGGGTTGGTCAGCAAAGTTTTCGGTGGTGTCGAAAAGGCGACGCCATTGAACTCGCAGGCTTAGCGTACGACGCTGCGTCCAGCCCAGCAAGCCACGCTGCAGGCGTGGTCCGTCACCGACGTAAGCGAATGGATCGCGCTCATCCCGCGAAGCCCGGTCGGTGGGTTTGGGCAGCCGCAACAAGTAGCGGAACGGTGGCTTATCTCGTGTTAGCGGAAGCAAGCTTCCTGGTCAGCGCGAATATCGCCAATTAACGGCAGGCAACCGCTGCAGTGACGCACGGCACGCCAGGCAGCGCCCCCGTTCAGGCGGGCGCCGGCGCACCTAGACGGCGGCAAGCGCAGCCGCATCGAGAATCCGGATGTTCCTGCCCTGCGTGTCGACCAGCCCTGCTCGGTTGAAGCCGGACAATATCCGGCTCACGGTTTCGAGCTTCAAGCCCAGATAACTGCCCATCTCCGCCCGGGTCATCCTCAACTGGAACTCGTTCGGCGAATAACCCCGCACGGCAAAGCGCTTTGATAGGTTCAGCAAGAACGCCGCCACGCGTTCCGCGGCATTCATCGTGCCCAGCCATACGCTAAGCCCGGATTCGCGCACGATCTCTCCACTGAGCATCCGGTGCAGATGCCGCTGCATCGCTGGCTGCCGATGACAGAACGCCTCGAGCCGCGCAAACGACACCATGCACACCAAGCTGTCTTCGAGCGCGACGGCATCCCAGCGATGGCGGTCCGAGCACACGCCATCGAGGCCCAGCGCGTCACCCGGCAAGTAAAAGCCGGTAACCTGCTCGCGGCCATCGCGCAGCACCATGACTGTCTTGAACGAGCCGGTCTTGATGGCAAAGATATTGCGAAACGGATCATCGCAACGATGCAGCACGTCGCCACGGCGCACCAGACGCTTCATGCTGACGACCTGATGAAACTGCTCGATGTCGTCGCTCGACAATTCCGGCGGCAAGCATAGGTTGCGCAACGCGCAGCCCGAACAGCGCGACACGTCACGCCGCTTCGACTCGCCGCTGTCAACCGCGACACGCTCGTCGACATGATGCAGGCTGTGACAGTTCGCCGCGTTTGCGCGATGCGCGGCATCGGCATGCGGCCCGGCATGATGTTCGGCAATGGAAAGAGTCATGGCGCAAATTATACCGGCGCCTGCGGCATGGATTGCGTCCCGCACCGTGGATGCGACCGTGTGACGCATAATACAGGCCGGCTCACGGCAACGCCAAACCTGCACCGCCCGGGCCCAATACGCGCCACGTCGCCGCACGCGCGGCAGTCAAGGTGGTGGCCATCGTATCACTGTGCTAATGGATGAAACGCTACCCTCATCAACCAAGTGCACACTCGCACCCTAGCGGCCCCGTTGCGCGATGGTCGACGGCGATTGCGTTGGGCCTTGGCACACCACGGCCAATGTCCAGATGCGCGCGCTTGCATCGGCATGGCGGCGTTCCGCCGCCGGCCCAGCTTCGTCCCAGGAAGCCGCGGCGACGACACCAGCAGCGTCAGGATGACCGCGAAATCGAACAAGGCGTCCAGACAGCGCACGGTCATCGAAGTCTCGCGATCGGGTCTCGGATCAGCAGACTAGGCGTCCAATGCGGCGGTCATGCCAGTGCCATCGTGGAGCCGAGGCCGCCCGATCGGTCTGCGTTGCGCATCGGCCGATGTCGGTCAGTATCCTTCGCCTGTGCGCGCACGAATGACCTGGTAGCGCACATACCAGTCCGCCAGCGCAATCCGCGCCCGCGCCCGTGCGGCCTGCTCGCTAAGCAGCGCTGAGGGCGCATCATCCGGCACGAGCGCGTACGTAGGCTGCTGCCAGCGGAATGCAGCTGGCTCGCCGACCAGCGGCATCATCGCGCCGTCGCGGCTGAACATCGTCTTGAAGTTGATCACGGCAAATTGCTCGGCCTGCGCAGCGGGCGCGAACAGGCTGTGCCCGAACGCCGGATAACGCGCATCAGACAGCGCGAGATGGTACAGCGTCGGAAAGAAATCTGCGTGCCCGGCGTAGCGTTGCAAATCCGGCACAAAACTAGGACGGTACCGCGGCGGCACACGGAAGAAGCCCGGTACACGATACAGCTCTCGGCTCTGCTCCGGCCGCTGGTACCGGAACAACCCACGCATGGGGTGATCGCCGGTTGCCGCGACAATGGTCTTGCTGCCGAATGGCGCGGCCTCGACCCGACTGATGAACATCCCCAGCTGGTGAGTGGCATACTGATACGTTTGCATCATGCGGCTGCCCTTGTCGAAATCGGCTGCAAAATGCCGGCGCATGTCGCTCAAGTCCAGCGGTGGAGGTAAATAATGACTCGGCACGGTGTGAGGGGGACGGTTCGTTGTACTCATGACGAACAGAAAGATCTTTTGGCCTAGCGCGTCGCGAGTAGCCAGCAAATCGAACGCGAATCGAAACAGGTACTCATCGTACACGCCCCAAATCGTGCGTTTTGCGTCCGGGTACCTGCCGATGATGGCTGCCATGTCGTACACTTCGTCGAAGTTCTGACGCCGCATCGTACGCGCCACAGACCGCCACGCACCGATGCCGCCATAGACGAATACAGTTCGATAGCCTTTAGTCTTAAACGGCAGCGCGGCCGATGTCGAATAGGTGACGAATCCCTGGTCACCTTGCGTCAGCGGCGAAACCGGCGAGTTCAGCAATAGCGCCTCGAGCGCCGCGTGGCCGCCGAGCCGTGCTGGGAAAACGTTGTGGAACAGGTAATCGCTTTGCAAGTGCTCTGCCATCACGCCCGCCACGTCGATGGAGGCCGTGCTGAATTCGAGCGGATGCGCGCCCCAGGACTCCATCAGCGCAAAAACCACATGGGGTGGATGCGCAGCCAGAAATCGGTTCTCCGGGGTGCGGCGGAACACCACGCTTTCCAGGTCCGGCGGCGCACCGGAGGCGGCGCCGACGGCGCGAGCCAGTTCATCGGTGGAGCGGAACCCGTAGCGCGCCAATTGACATGCGGGATCCTCGTCGATCCTGGCCTGGCTGCGCCGGTCGACATAGGCGTCGTAAAGCGCCTGTGCAGCGTTGCGCACCGAGTCATTGACCCATCCGCGCGAAGAAATCTGCGCATCGTGTGAGTCGAGCGCGGACTCGCCCAGGCCACCACGGGCCAAGCCGAGCAGCAACACGACCAGCACTGCGCCGTCCAGCACGCAACGCATGCGTTCGCGAGGCCGCGCTTGCTCATTTCGATCGATACGCGCGCTCCCGGAAAGCCGCAGGATGACCCACATCTGCACAGCGGTGACGAGCGCCATCAGTAGCGCACATCGCACGACCGGATACTGACTACGCGCCGCCGCCAGCGTCCCCCACGGATCGGCGCCCAGCAACCCAAACACCATCGGATTGAACGGGCTGCCATAGAAATCGTAGTAATAGAATTGGCAAGCGGAGCCCAGGTTGACGCACAGCAGTATCGCTGCGATCGACAGGCGCTGCAGCAACCCGGCGGCACGCTTGAGCGGGCGCCACTTCGTTACCACGAAGACGGGCAGCAGCCCCCCTAGGATCGCGATCGACAGCACCCTCAAGTCAAATCGCCAACCGATCCAAAGCGCGTGCAACGTCTCGGCGACGTTGTCGAGCACTTGTGCCGCGCCGCCGTAATACAGCAAATAAGCAATGCGAAACGCCTCGAAGCTGATACTTCCCACCATCAGCACGAGGAGCGCGGACCTGGCAAATCTCAACGAGCGCATGATGTTCGCTCAGCTTGGTCGTTCAGGCCGTGTGACGCAGGCGCTGCATGGCAAGATACTCGCTTGCCTCGTCCCACGACAACTCCAGTCCGAAATAGGGCCCCTCGAAAAAATCGATATCCAGCGTTCTGGCGATTTCCAACTGTTCTCGCGTCTGAATGCCTGCCGCGATAACATTCAAACCAAGTTTGCGGCACAGGTCGCATGCGCCGGCGAGAACGACGCGCCCTCGGGCACAATCCGATCCGCAAATAAGGTTTTTATCCAGTTTGACCGAGTCAAAATGCGCACCGATAAGTCGCTGATAATTTGTGTAGCCAGCGCCGAAGTCGTCAATAATTATTTTTGCGCCGCTGTCACGCAAACGCCCAACACAACTTAGCGTGCTGTCCTTGGCAAGCGACACACCCGCGCCAAGTTCTATCTCGACATTCAAGTAGCGCAACGCCTTGATCACTTCGTCAAATGCCGGACCACATGCCATCGTATCCGGATGAAGCTTAATCGAAACAGCCGGGTACATCTCTCGCTGCGCCCACTGGCCAATGGCCTGCTCAACCTCCTCACAGAGCCACACATCGACTGGGCTGACGATGCCGGTACGCTCTAGGCAACCGAGGAAGCTGTCCGTTCCGGCACGCCCCGATGTCCCTTTGAGACGGGCCTGAGCCTTGAATCCAACACACTGCAAGTCCGACGCGGCGATCTTGGGTACATAGCGCACCTCCAAGCCCTCCCGGGCGATGAGATCAATCACGCGGCTGGCGTCGATCCATGCTGCTTCAGCCAACGCCTTGGAACGTCTGGTGTAGATATCCAGTTCCCTGCGCAGGCTGTCTTGCATATCCATGATCATACGTTCACCCGTCACTCGGGTAAGCCGCCGCCATGACACGGCGTCGCACGTGGCGGCCGCACTCATCCGATGGTTGCGTCGCGCCGCGTATTGGCTGCACGTGAGACAATCAGGGTTGATCCATGCGTCGCCGGGCGGCGTTGCGGTAAGACGTCGGCGACGTGAACATGCGCTTGCGGAACAATGTCGCCAGTCGAACACCGCTGCCCAAGCCAGTCCGGCGAGCAATTTTATCGACCGGCAAGTCTGAGCGGACCAGCAGTTCGCATGCCTTTTCCAAGCGGCACCGGAGCAGAAACTCCGATGGCGTAATACCCATTTCCAACTTGAAACGGCGCAGGAAGTTACGCTCGCTCATGGCAGCTGCCCGTGCCGCATCCGAAATCGATAACGCACGCTCGCATCCAGACTGCAACCGACGCGCTGCAGCGCGAATCGTGTCGCTGACTGCCGCGGTCGGATGCCCCATCCATTCGATGACGCGGCGTGCGCAACGGGGCATGAGAAACTCAGCCACGTCCCGAACAACCTCTTGGCTGTAATCGCGCGAAACCAGCGACATCGCAGTAAAAAAGCCATCGTTAGATCGATAGCAGTCCGAGACACAACCGGAAGCGGGCCCCGGCTTTGGCGACGAGCGGATGCGTCGCAGGCTTTGCTCAGGCCAAGCAGGCACGCCGGCTGCTTCCAGCACCATCGAGCCCTCACCTACCGCGCACACCGTCCGCGTGGACGGACCGATTTTACGCAACCAGCCGACCAGCCCGAAATCCTCGGAAGCCGCGCGGGCACCTGGACCACCGGCGATGAGCACCGTATCCGTGGAAGCGCCGAAATAGCGGGCGTCGAGTCCATCTGTCCATACGCGAATGCCCGAAGTTGACGCCATCACGCCGCCACGCGTGGACATCAGCCTGACCACGTAGCGATTGCGCCATTCGCTGCTGCGCTCCAGCACCCGATTTGCGACGCTAAGCACATCGGCCACCGCAGCGACGTCCGCCAGCGAGAACGACTCGTAGAGAAAGATCACGACGACCCGGTCAGTTGAAGCTTTGGTTACCCCGACCTCGCCCCTGACTTCCTCCAATAACTCTGTATGTCTTAAGTATCCCATATGGCCTGTCAAAACTATCTTTGGCAAGAGCCAATGCATCAACATGCATCGTAAGCTTCATTGCCGGTTTTCGAACACTGCGCGTCGGATGGGCGAAAACTAATGGCGGGTATCCGCTGGTTTGCTTTCATCTTTCCGTAAGCATCCATGGCATTGGGTCGGCGCCACAGCGGGCTGCCACGACATGCCCACAGACCCAGGGCCGCCCGGCCGCCTGTGCTACGATTCGGCTCCGTCACGCCAATCACACGCCAAATGGGGTAAGCCTCATCGATACAAACCACGCGCGACGTCGTGTTGCAAGCCATCGACCGCTCCGTTACCATTGGAAACCGCCTGCCGCGACCGCCCCGAAGTAGCCTCGTCCATTGGCACTTGCGGCAAGTTTCATTACCCAACGGTTATCCGGCGTCACGTGCGATACGCCCAATGCCATGCCCGGCCTACCGCGGTACGACGCACTGGATGCTGTCACGATGCTTCGTCCAGCAGAAGTGGGCTGCGGCAATCCGGCGACGGCCATCGCCGACGCGATGCCGGCGGACGCGTCGCCATCAACGCGGGCGACAGCCTCATCCAACTGCCCCTTATTGACTGCGTCGGTGAAGTGGGTGCCACGCGCGACGTTGACGATTTTGCGTTCGCTACCTGGCGCCCCGACGGACACGCGAGCGTCATCGATGCTAATGCCCGGGGGTAACCTCAACGGCGTCGTTGAGATCTCGGCGATCACCGAATGCAGCCATTCACGATGTAGTGCATAATTAGGAGGTTCACTGTCAGATGTCGATCCGCTTGGTGCAGGCTGGGCTGACTCTAGATGCCGGTCCGAGTCTGGATGCCCAGCCTCGATTGAACCTGCAGGGAAAGATGTATTGACAACGTTGCTGTCTTCATCAGGGGCCGGCCGTGCAACAGCAATGTGCGCCGTTGCTTCCTCGGCCTTTGCTTTCTCCGCCCTTGCTTTCGCAAGCAAGCGCACGTAGACGTTGTTCATGTGCATTACAGCGGCGCACTGTTCGCTGATCTTCGACAAGTTTTTGTTGGCCGCTTCCCCCTCTTTGGTGGCCGCTTGCCACTCCGATATCGCCTCAACGACCGTTTTACGCGCCTCCTCCAACATGGACGTATGCGCCCGCTCCAACACGGATGCCTGCTTCATGAAGTCGGACAGCGGCACAGAATTATCACTCAGGGACGAAGGGGAATTCGACTCCGTTCTCTTAGGGACAGCCGTTTTGAGGGCTATCTCAGCTTTTCCCTTCATCTCCTTAATTTGAAGAATCATCCGGTCCACGCTCGGATCCGGTTCAAGTTTAGTTTCGGAGCTGACGTGATGCGGACTTCGCGAATTGCTTTGGATAACAAGGCGTGCCCTAATTTCATTGTTGCCTTCAATGCCGGGGTTGGTCAAGTCACGCTGGCTACTGGAACCCAAGCGCCGTGGAATCGGCGACACCATTGGAGATAGCTGGTCAACGTTGTAATGGTCCACGGCGTCTTTCGCAGCACTTAAAAAGGCAGGATCGAGCGGGCCGACACCATTATTCTTAACATAAACATTATCCGCGGCCGCTACCGCTCCTGAAAGCGCTATTCCCGCAACGATGCCAAGCATGCGCAAATTATCTGACACTCTAAATATGAGGAAACTCGAGCGGCGCCCGAACGCGATCTGTTGCATCAACGTTGGCCTTGCATAACTGAATCCTCTCATTCGACTCCCCTTGTAGGCGCTTGCCTTTGGAACGGGATGTAAGCGGAATGTATGTCTACGCACTTCCGAATGCAATCGGACAAGAATATTCGTGCGGAAAGTAACAGGGATATGTCTGCTGGGCCATATGCAACTCGTTGAGCAATTTCAAAATTCGCCAATAAATCGGGCACGCTCATTAAATTATTCCACTCACAAAGGCCATATAAGTCGCATCCAAGCGTCAACATATCGCCAATGCCACGCCAGGCGAATGCGGTTAGATATCGACGGTTAAGGCACGGACCGACCGGTGTATCACGGCGGCTGACGCATATCTGGAGTCTCGCGGCTCAACACGTCCCATGGGAAGGCGCGGTTACGCGAAAGCCACGTGGTCGCGGTGGCCGAGCCACGCGTTGGCGCATTCGCGCTCCGCGCTGACGATGCAGTTGGAACGCGTCTGCAGGCGAAGAATGCAATCGCCACGATGACAGTGTCAGTGTCGAGGAGCAGAAGCTTATTCGACAATCGTGAGCCACCATGGCGATTATGCGAAGCCGTCGCCTCAGTCAACGAACCGCGTGACGGCCCATGCTCGTTACCGACGCTCGTCACAATCGGAGCAAACAAAATCGATATGTCATGCGATAAATGTGAACCCTGATACGCGGATTGGGTACGGATAGCATTGAGCTAGCCTCTATCAGCACGCAAACCGGACATCCATCGGCATCGTCAAAGAGTGACTCGCGCAATCGCCGGAGGACGCATCGCCGCTGAAGTCGCACCATGATCCCACTTCTTACCCCTACCCTAATCTATTGTTATCCTTAACAATACTACTATTTTTAGCACTGCCTATATATATTTGGAGGACCAATGCGACACATGACCAATCGACGAAGGTATCAAGCCAACGGATGACCCGCGGTTATCGGACCACACGACTATCAGCATGAAGTGCTCGGCAATCAGCTCAACCCCACTACGTGCAATCCATTGCGCACGCCGCCAGACGCGAAGTCGGCCCAGCGCGGGTCCCTATTTCCGATATCCATACACGAGTTCGCGCGCATGACCTAAGCGCTGACCCTTTCGACATACGATCGACAGGGTCGTCGGCACGTAGCCGGCGACACGTCAAATCCGATCACACACTGCGACATCGTCATGAATGCGCTATCGTCCGTTCGCCGCGCTTCCTACCTAAACTGCAGCGACAAGACAGTTGGCGCGCTGCTGCGGCTCTTCGCCTTGGGCATGGCCAGTGTGCCAACCGAAGATCTCGACGACCTGCTGCTAGCGTTGCGCGTGCTCAGGCCATCGTCAACACAAGTCGACTTCAGCGAAGCGAATCTGCGTGTGCGACAGTCGGACTGGATCGGTGCGCTACGCGTGCTCAAGCCGATAGAAGCACGTCATCAAGGCAGCGCGGCTTGTGCTGCACTGATCGCGTGCTGCCTTTATCACCTGCGGGATACCGAGTGGCGGCGCTACGTCGAGTTGGTGTTAGGAGACGGCAATCCGGTCGCCTTGTCCGTGGTCGCCACCTTTCTGAAGCTCAATATGCACCCAGGCGGCGAAACCTCGGGCATGGACAGCGACGGTCGCGAGCACATACGCGCACAGATTGAGCATGCCGTGGCGTGTGCACGCTGAATGCCGGTTACCGTACTGGCGCGGCGCAACGCCGCCAACCTGCCGCCTACCTGGGCAACACGGTTGACGAGCTACTGGACGCGGGCGCCGACGATGTCGTGTTCGCACCCTGTATTTTCGCGTACTGATACTCATAATCCAGTTTGCCAATCAAGGACTGAGGCGCCAGCACCGCACACAAGACAGCGAAATTCTCGCGTATCCGCCCTATCGGCTGGATCATCGCTCCTAGTTTGGTGAGGCTCAGCGAACGCCCGCTAAGCCTCACGCCGCGGGAGTTCGCGTGTGCCTAGCCGCTGTTTCACGTTACGGCTCAGAAAAAAACTGGAATTGAACAGTACACATGGTGTGCAGCTTCGAACCTTGTATCGCTGCGGCTACCGCCTCAAAGACGCGGCTCCCCTAGCAACGAACCAGCAAAGCAGCGGCGTGCTCACGTACGCGGCATCCTAGTCACCATCGAGACGACGAATCCTGAGTGGTTTTTCTTCTCAGTAAGACTTGACAGTCACGGCGGCAGACCACGCGCCGGTACGCCGCCATGGCAACGCGCATCTCAACGGCGCACCTGGTACCGGCTGCGCCGTTATCGCGCCAGAATTTCCGAGCACCATAATGGCGTATGCCGCCTAGCCGGCTAACCGATTTTAACGGCGCAACCGTGCCGGCTAGCTTTCTAGGCTGATTGGGCCGGGCTGGGCTGACTGACTGCGCTAGCTAGTAACTTTAAAATAGGGCTGGTTCTACAACTCGAACTCAGCTTCGGCCGGTCAAGTTATCCCGGCTCTCCCGTTATCATTCTTCGAGTAATCGACCCCGTTACGCCAGCCGCGCCACATAGTATAAGCCCAATGCCAAATCAGCTTGTATTTCAATATCAGAATATCAGTTTTACACGCGTTGCAATAAAGGGTAAGGGTTCCAATGGCACGATACCTATGTCGATGCCGTGCCTGCGGTAGGCGGCAAATTTGAGGTAACAGCAATATACCGCCAGCTGAAGTATCACAATTTCCTTTCAAAATTCATACACATCAATTTAGCGCAGGCTGCCCGGAAACAGCCGTCCGCTCTAGCAGCCATCCCACTATCGCTACGCGGGGCTTGCCCGCTGCGTGAGTCGGAGACGGCCTGCACAGCGGTATCCGACAACACAACACAAACGGCCGCACCGACTCTCCAAATCTCAAAAATCTAATCCTGGCTCATAAGACAAATTTTGGACAGCGATTTCGACAACTCACCTACAGTGCGGATAAAGCAATGCGCGTTCGCTTGTTTGAAACAACGCGTTACATAGTTGGCACTCATATTGCCGTACAGTCGGGATGTCGCATCCCTGCCCGCTCCCTGACATAGCGCCAGTCGCGAAAAGCGGTTCAATTAAGAATCTACTGGAGAAGAAATGGGAATTGCCATTCTTACCGGAAATAGAGGTTTATTCCAATTCATCGAAGCATGCTTCAAGGCCGACGATGAACCATGCCAACAGTTCGTCGACGATGTGGCGCTCGCCCGTGCAGCCTATCGTGAGGAATTTCAAGCCATCTTGGTCGACTCAGCCATTGGAATTAACCCTTTGCGGCCATTCCTCGCGCGCCGAGCCTGCTATGCGGACCGTCGCGCGCCCTTGATCGTCATCGGGGCGCTCGAGGACCGAGCGAGTATCGTGCACGTGTTGGATGCTGGCGCAGATGATGTTGTGCTCACACCCATCGATCCACGAGAATTATTGCTGCGGGTGCATCTGGCGATCCGGCGCTTCAATGTCGCCCGTCGTACAGACCATGCCGGCGTGATCGAGTGCGGCCCTTATCGTCTCGATCCGAATACGTGCATTGTCCGCGTCAACGGCGACGCGGTGCGGCTGACGCCGCGAGAGTTCGCGATTGCCTGGCTGCTGTTTTCACACTACGGAGAATATGTCAGCCGTCGGCAAATCGCCGGCGCGGTATGGAGCAGCTCCGAGGACATCGTGGGCCGGACATTGGAGCAACATATTTACAAGCTGCGCAAAAAACTGGAACTGCATGGCACGCATGGCCTGCGTCTACGCACCATGTATGCACATGGCTATCGGATTGAATCTATCGAGGCCGATACCGCGACGTCTGCGATGATGGATAGCCCCCTTGAGGCGCCGCTTGCCACGGCCCACATGTCGCTCGGTGACAAAAACGTTTTACGTCGCCACGACGACGTCAATCCGACGGTGGAATGCGTGCTCGACGCCAGGCACGAATGGCAGTGCCCGGCGTCCGTGGCGCCGATCCTAGAACTCAATGATGCGCGGTGATAACAAGAAGATCCTTTCCATATGACTGCGCTGGTCGCTACGGTACCTGAACAAGCCGCCGATCAGCGGAATCTTCGACAACAACGGTATCCCCGTTTCGAGGTTGGACGAGGAGTCTGTTCGGTATCCCGCTATCAGTAAACTTTCGTTCTGGCCTACAAACGCTTCGGTATTGATCGTACTAGTCGTGACAACAGGGATATTATCGACCAACTGATTAGTCACTTGCCCGTCCTCGATGTGAACTTCCAGCTTAATCTGCGTGCGCCCATCCTCCTCCACGACCAAGGGCCGAACACGCAATGACACGCCCGTGGACACACTGTACAGGTCTGCCGACGTGTAGCCGGCCACGCGGACGAAAAAGCGTGTCTTGTGATCCATGACGGCTTCCGCGTTGCTCAATGTCGCGACCTTCGGACTTGCGTCGATACGCGCGAGATTGGCACTTTGCAGCGCGTCCACCCGCGCCAGCAGGTAGCGCCCGGCGTTGCCCAGCACGGCCGTCAGGGACGCGCCAAGAGGCGCGGTACTGATGACGGTCGTGCCGTCACTGCTATTGGACGTAAATGTGGGATTGAGGGTGCCGTTGTATGAAGAGGGGCTGTGCAAGCCATTGCCGGTCTGCAAATCGACATGACTGTTGTGTGCCCGCCAGTCCACCCCAATCTGCTTGAGCGCATCATCGTCAACCTCGATGATGTGAGCCTCGATTTCCACCAGCCGTGGCTTGACATCAAGCGCGTCAATCAGAGACTGGTATTGTGCCAGGCGCTCCGGTAAATCGCGGATCAACACAGAATTGGTGCGTTCGTCCGCCTGGATGACGGGCAGTGACGCGGTATCGGCGGCCGGACCCAGGTCACCAGAGAAGCCAGCCGTGTAGCGCGCGGCGCCACCACCATAGTCGCCTGCACCTTGCCCCGGCAGCCCAGTCATGCCCCCGCCCGCGGTACGGCCGCCTGAGCCGATCCCGCCCAACAGCCCAGCCAGGCCTGGCGACACAGTACCCGCGGGCATGTTGTCCGGCAAGGGAGGCATCAACACCGTGGAACCGTTCGGTCCGCCGCCGGCTGCCATACCGCCGAGATTGCCACCAGCGTCAGCCATTGGATCGACGCGCCGCATGTAAGCCTTCGCGAAGCCGCTCTGCGAGCCGTTTTCCGATCCGCCCGGCCCCGCCTTGCTCTCAGGATGGTATAGCGCCGACAAGACACTGGCCACACCTGCAACGACATAGCGCTGTCCATCGACGTCGACATTATGGTCAGCGGCCCAGGCGTGCTTGAGTGAAAAAACACGTACCTGCGAGCCGGCTTGCCGGGCCACCGCCGCGTCGACTCGCCGCGCCACCTCGGCGATCAGCTGTACGTACTGCGGCGGCCCGTTGACGAGTACCGTATTGCGGGTATCGTCGTAGGACAACGGGAAGGCTGGATTGGTGATTCGCAGTCGATCGAGTGCCGCCTTCAAGTCGTCAACGCTCGCGTGCTGCAACTGAACGACCTGCCGTGTCACGCCGCTCGCGTCGCTGATCGACAACACCGTTCCGTCGTAGAACCAGACGAAGCCGAAGGTCGATGCCAAGGTTTCGAGGAATCGTTGCGGTGGCATGTCAAAACGGCCCGTGACCTTACCGTGAACATCGCCGGATATCGTCGCGGGCACACCCTGGCTGGACGCCAAGTCTCGCAAGACGTCCTTGATATCCTTGCCCTCCACGGACACATGGACCATTCGGCTGTGCCAGCGTATTGGTATGTCATCGGCAAAGGCCGGCGTGGCGGCCAAAGCAAGCGACGCAATGCATGCCGCACAGACCAGCTTCTTGCGCATGGTGACCGCGCCTGCTGAAACCACCCCCCGGGTTGACTGCATCCAGTTCATTGTTGTCATCGATTTACGCGTTGTCAAGGTTGCATGGATCCTTCACCCACGGTCGGACACGCACGGCGATCGACGGGATCCGTCTACCGGTCGAGCGTCTCCGACGGCGCTTCCTGAAACTCCTTCCGATACCCGCTCACCAGCGTCGATCGGTTCTGCACGCCCCACTTGTTCGCGATGCGCAGCACGCTGCGTTCGCTCTCCAGCGAGTCGCTCAACAGCTCCGCTCGAATGCGCTCCATGCGCTGGCGGCGAATCAATTCGGTTGGAGACAATCCGAGAAAGTTCTTGAAAGCACTTTGCAAGGCCCGCTCAGTCACGCCGACCTCCGCGGCGATCTCGCGCACCGACAGGTCATGCCGGTTCAGGTTCTCCTGCATGTATCGGTACGCCCGTCGGTACTTGGCCGGCAGCCGCGCGCTGATGTCGTCCAGTTGGCCCGTCTGGGGCGTCGCACGGCTGGAGAACGACACCAACGCCTGGGAGTCGTCCCGCAGGCATTGCGTTGAAACAACCGCATAGCGCGTGTAGTACTGCATCGACTCGTTGACCTTACCCTGGCTTTGTCTAATCTTGGCAAGACAATAGAGGTAATCGATTTGCCGGCGTCCGGTGCTGGAGACGTAATCGACGCGGTTCAGCGACTCCACCACCGACTCGGCAAGCTGGGGCGCGCCTGCGTGCAACGCCGCCAATCCGATCTCGATTCGAGTTGATCGCCCATACTCGGACAATCCGTTACGCGACGCCCAGTCCAAGTGTTGCTGGATATTCATCATCGCGTCGCGCACGCCTTGCGACAACAGCCGCAAGTGGCGCAAGTACGTGATTCGTTGCTTGAGCAACGGCATCTGGACACGCTGCGCATCGGTCTCGAGGGCTTCAATCAGCGCACCGGAATCACGGCTGCCAAGCGTTCGTTCGTCGCCAGCGCCAGACAGCCAGTAGGCGTGGTCACCAAGCTGGGACGATAGTCTTAACTCGCGCTGCACCGCGATATCTAGACGCAGCGTCAGCACAACCTCCTGCCAGCGCTCCGCCACCTCGGGCGGCGCCCCCTCGGTCAACTCGATTAACTGTTTGATCGCATCGCGCAGGAAGCGGCCCTGTCCGAGTTCGTGCAATGCGCACACCAGGCCGAATTGAGCCTCCAGGCGCTGCAACGGATCCAACTCCGCGTCGTCGATCAAGCGGACAAAGCAGGACAGCGCCGTCGCCAGCCGGCAGCGGAATAGCGCCTGCCAGCCGGCATTGCGACAAGAGGCGGCCCGCACTGCATGAGCACACTCCCGCACCGCGCGCTGCGCGCGCCGATACGACGTTTCTGCCTCGTCATCGATACCCAGCGTCATTTGCATATCGGCGTGCAGTTGCAGCAGCCCAGCGACCTGTTGGTCTTCGCGCTCATCCTCGCCCCACCGGCTTGCTTGACCACCTGCGGCGGTGAGATTTGCTTCGATCAACTTGTTCATGAACTCGGCTGGCACGTTTTTCAACGACAGGGCTGCAGCCAACGGGAAATACGGTGTTATGAGCATCGTGAGACTCCAATATGCGCGCGCCTCATGGCCTGACGCACGACGTCATTACAAGCGCCCTTGCGGGTCTGACATATCGGAATCTAATCGAACCATCCTGCGACATTTTCAACAAATCTGACCAAACTGCTATATTTTGAGGACTGTTGAAATTCTTCCGCGCAATCAGGAGCGCGACACTGGCACAGAGCATATCGGAACCGTCGCCAGCGGGATGTAGACAGCAGTCCGTTACTACGCCTAGTCATTCATCGTTTCGCTTGGCGTTCATCGGCCGTGGCCCGATAGGGTTGTACTTCGGTTTTGACCAGCCGATCTTGACGGATGCCGCACGGTGAATCCTCTTACATGTCTTTTAAACTGGGCGCGGGCACATCGAGCCCTGCCAGGCGGTAACGACAGGCGTCCAGCGCGCTGGCCGGCCGCGCATGGCCAACGCGCCGCCATAGTGGTGTCGGGCGCTTGCGCGCTAGGGCTGGCAGCTTGTGCGACGCCCGATGTGCCGCCGTCGAACAGCACGCTGCCCGCCTCGCTCCAAGCCAAGCCAGTCGAGGTATTGCAGGAAGTGTTCCGCGTACACGGGAATGAAACGTATGTATGCCAACGCAACGGTAACCAATTGAGTTGGCATGCCACCGGAACGTTGGCGACATTGGTCGATGCGTCGCGCCACAGCGCGGGAGTTATATCACCGGGCGGATATTTCATAGCAACCGACGGCAGCTACGTCGTGACCAGGTTGCTTGCGCAAGAGATAATCAGCGCATCGACACTGCCGTGGCAACGGCTGACCGCCGTCCATTCTTCTGCGGAACCTGGAGAAGCCGGCAGGTTTGCCAACATCACGTCGATACAGCGCGTGCAAACGTCCGGCGGGTTGCCTCCCGATCCCGTCTGCACGGTTGAACGCACGGCGCTTTATGTCCCGTACTCGGCAACCTATTTGTTTTATCGGCGTGGCCAGCCCTTCACGCCGGATGGCGCCACGATCGATGTCACGCAGCAGGCAGTCGAGGCGAATTGCAAGTCCGAGATGCCTGCGTGTGAGGTGAAATAGTTCGCCGCTGGGCCGCGCGTGCCCTTGCTTCGACCATGATGGGCCGCCGGCTGGCTTTGTCGTTAAAATGCACAGTACGTATGCGTATCCATGTCGCTGTCGCACTGTGCACGATGGCGATGCGATGGTGGTGCTAATCGCCGCACGCCGGCAGTAGGATCAATGCCAGGATCAATGCCGGTGCTGGCTTGCCATTGTAACGGCACGTTCGATCCATGCAGCTTAATCCTTCAATAGCATTGCTCATTCGGCGGGTTTTGCGATGCTGCCGCTGAGAGGGTTCTGGTTGGCGGCCAGCAGTTCCTTCAAGTTCACCGACTGGTCGGGCTTCAGATTCTGGCGGTTGCGCAGTAGCAGCCAGCGGCTAGACTTCGAACCGTGCGCGCTGGCCTGTCATAGCAAAGCTGGTTGGCCTGATCGACACGTACACGATCAATTACCTCGCGTCCGTATTTGGCGACAACGTGGAAAAGATCGTAGACAATCTCGGCCTGCGGGCAATGGACGTTGATCTCCAACTCATAGGCCGTTGTCATGTCGATCGCGACTACCTCGATGCGCCCCCCTCAGGAAGCTGCTCGAAGAAAGCCCGGGCCGTCCCGCGCGAGCGTTTCGGCTCGATCCACAGCACCTGCCGGCCGATCGGATCGACCACTACAGTAGCGTAGCGATGGCCCTTATGGAGCGCAAACTCATCCATCGCAAGGTAGCGGATGTTCGAGCAGTTCGGCTCGAGCACGCGTGTGCGCAAGCGCATCTTGTCGATTGATTTGACCGTATGCCACCCCAGGTCATAAAAGGCGGCGACCACCTACACACTGGCCGCCTGCAGCAGCTTCTCGCAGGCCTTGGCAAAGCGATCAGTCACCCTCTGGTAACGGTCCAGCCAGTCGAGCTTCTCCAGTCGCGGCCCACCGCAGCGCCCGCACCAGAGCCGCCGGCGAGGCACAGGCAGCACCACCCGGTACTCAAACAGCGGCAGATCGCGCACCCTTCTAACAGTAGTTTCATGAAGCTGCGAGCAACGCGTGCCGCATTGCTCGGAAAGCATCACCTCGCTCACAGGCTTTAGACACAGCGACAGCGTGCGGTTTTCGCCCTGCGGCCACTACAGACGGTCAAGCTGATAGCCCTTCCAGCAACCCAGCGCCTGCAGTGTCTTGAGATCGAGCACTTTGTCCAACAACGTCTTTAAACTCAGCCGCCAGGTTACGCAATCGGCAAAAATCGCTTCACGGTTTCCTACGAAGAACCTTTTTTACCGCGGTCCGTGCGCCAGCTCCCGCATATAGTCCGACAGTCCTGCTAGCACGAGTTGACCCCGGACTTGCTCGACAAAGATACCGACGAATAGCGCGAGGATCAGGACGGTCAATGCACCTTTGACGGGTTGGCTCAGTTGCGTCAGCTCCAGCTTTTGTGCCGATTTCGCGGCAAAGCCGACCGCCAAATCGACCAGCAGCAGCATGAACATGATTGGTGCAGCAAGCTTTGCCGTCATTTGCATCAACGTGTCAGTCTGGTGCAATACAAAGCTTTCCAGAATATTCTCCACAACTGGAGTGCGGGAAGTGATCGGCCACCAGTTGTACGAATCATATAGCACGCCCAGCAGAATGGGCATGCCGCCAAGCGTCCAGAATGCCACTGTCGCGATTTGCAGCAACAGCGTGCCGGTAGGCGTGTTTTGCTCGGAGCGGACCGGATTGGTAATCTGTATGTTGTTATAGCCAGTCAAGTCGTCAATGTAGGTACCGGCGCTTTCCGCAACCCAAAATACCGTCGACGCTGCGAAACCGAGCGTCAGTCCGATAAGTGCCTCGCGAATGCAAATCTCAACCAGCATCACGCCCGTCATGGACTCGAAGAACGATACCGGCTGGCCATATGCAATGAACGAACTGAACAGCAGCACCACGCCGTTACGGGCGATCCCCTGCAGCACTCCATCGGCAGTAGGGGGAAACATGAGAAACAGGATAAAGGCACGTGCCGAGCACAGCCCCAACATCGCAACATACCCGCCAATCGCTTCGTGCCATTCGCCGAAGACTTTGAGTAGCTCAATTATCATCGGGTCAGCCTCTGACAACCGCGGGATCTGATACGTGCCAACGCCGCTTCTTCAGCTTCGTCGTCGGCAATGTCGCTTTCCGCTTCGTCAAGCTTGCGCATCAGCGTGCCGATACGGTTGTCGCATGCTTCGATACGCCCGCGATTTCTTGCGATCGCTTGCGCGGTGCGCGATATTTCATCGGTCTTTGACCGATATTGCTGCTCTAACTTATCAAGCTCTCTTTCAAGTACACGGATGCGGTCCATCACCACATCCATATAGCGCATTGTGCCCTGCATTTCGACAATGGAAAAGCAGCTGCTGCCGGTCATCATCTCCGTAATGCGGACTTCGCTGGCTTCCAATACACTGCGCTCCTGATCGATCTGAGCTTTTTTATTGTCGCACTTTTCCCTGAGGTCGGCCTGCTCCGTTCGCTGCTTTGAGAGCACCGCGCGCAGTTCATCTTCCATGCGCGAGCGGCGCGCCACCGCTCTGCGCAACGCGACGATCCTGCGATCCGATACCGCCATTACGCACCCATTAGCCGTGAGCCAGTTCAAACAGACGCGCCTGGGTATCGTCCGGGTCTGCGCGCTCGTCGGTACGCTGGCTCAGAAACGCCCGAATAGCATCAATTTTGTCGATAGCCTCGTCCGCCAATGGATTGCCGCCCGGCTGATACTCGCCGATCTGCAGCAGCATCTCCACTTCCCGATGCTTCGCCATCAATTCGCGCACACGGGCGGCCGCGTCTACATACTCGCGGGGCATGACCTGCGACATTACGCGAGACAAGCTGCCAAGCACGTCGATGGCCGGGTACTGGTTCTTCGCCGCAATCTCGCGAGACAGGATCATATGGCCATCCAGAATACCCCGGACTTCTTCGGCGATTGGGTCGCTGCCGCTCTCGTCTTCCGCAAGCACAGTGTACAGTGCAGTGATCGAGCCCGTGGCGCCCATGCCGGCACGTTCCAGAAGCCGTGGCAATTCGGCAAAAATTGACGGAGGAAAGCCACGTCGTGCCGGCGGCTCGCCGGCGGCCAGGCCAATTTCGCGTTGCGCGCGTGCAAAGCGCGTCAACGAGTCCATCATCAGCAGCACACGCTGCCCACGATCCCGAAAATATTCAGCGATGGTCGTCGCGACATATGCAGCCTTCGCCCTTTCAATGGACGATCGATCCGATGTCGCGCAAACCACCACGGATCGCGCCATTCCCTCCTCGCCAAGGATGAGCTCGATGAACTCGCGCACCTCACGTCCCCGCTCGCCGATTAGCGCAATCACTGTGACATCACATTGCGCACCACGTGCGAACATGCCCAGTAACGTACTTTTGCCGACGCCCGCTGGAGCAAAAATCCCCATCCGTTGCCCCTCGGCCAGTGTCATCATGCTATCGACGACGCGCACGCCAGTGGGCAGCGGATACTCAATCATTTTCCGGCTCATTGGGTCCGGAGGCGAAGCAAAAATCGGGCGCAATTCCTCGGTATCGATGGGACCCAAGCCATCGATCGGCTGCCCTAGGCTATCAATCACCCGCCCCAGCAAGACATCTCCAACCGGCACCGACAGCGGCCGGCCCAGTCCAACCACGCGCGTCGACCTCGACACGTTCTCTAATCGCGAGAATGGCGACAACAGCGCGACGTCACGCGTAAATCCTATCACCTCCGCGTGCTGCAGCACGGCGCCATCCGGAGCCCTCAGTTCGCACAGCTCGCCAAGAGAAACGTCAAGCCCGCTGACCTTGACCAGCGTGCCAATGACCTCGAGCACCTTGCCGTGATGCGCAATACCAGAGGTAGATAGGATGGCGCGCTCGATTACGTCGGTAACGCGCAATGCATCGCACTCCAGCGCGGATGGACAATCGTCGTCGCTGTGCATCTCAACCCCGTCCGTACGATTCATTAAGTGCGATCCCGTTTCGCGCTGCCGGAATCGTGCGGTTGCTCACGATCGAAAGCATCGAGATCGAGCGGCGCTTCGCGAGCTTCGTCGTTCTGAACCTCATTGCGCTGCGCAAGGTCAGAACGCTCTTCTCCAAAAACTTTATCGCCCGAAACTTCGTCAACTAGGTCTTCGTCGTTAACGCTCTCGTCATCTCCCTCACTGAGGAATTCGTCGTCGTTAAACTCGTTTTCATCGAGTTCCCCCTGATCAAACTCTTCCATGCCGAAAGCTTCATCATCGGATGCAATATCGTCAAGCGCTTCCTCATCAGCCGTCGCATCCAGTTCATCGTCGTCCCAAAAATCGCCATCCATCATGTCCTCGTCGTCGCTATCGTCATCGTTAGCGTCGTTGATGCCATGTTCATTTATCGGAGCATCTGTTGGATCGCTTTCGTCATCGACCGCGTGGGACGGAGATTCATGCCTGCCATCGTCATGCAATTGTTCGCAGTTATCGCATTCGATCAACGAGTGCTTGAGTGCACGCGTGATTGCAGTGCGCATCGCCCTTAGCTGAGTGGCAAGACTCGCGTCAACCGAACCAAAATCCGACTCGCAAATACAGCTTCCGGGAGGCAGCTTCTTATCAGCGATAACAGTCAGTGGAAATGGACGTCCCATCTCGCGCCACCGCGCCGCCAGACGTTCAAAAGCCACACATGCGTGATCATGATCGGACTCGCTTACGAAAATTCGGACATATGCCGCGCCCTCGACAATCCGGTCAACAACATTCAGCGCACGCTCAAAGAGCGCGTCGGTGTGCTGCACATGCACGATTTGCTCGACCCCAGTCGTGACGATCTGAGCAAGCCGCTCCCGCATACGTACCTGCATTCGCCGTTCGCTGTCGGCAAGCTCCGCCAGCCGTTCCATCCAATTGGACAGCGCGCGCTGCTCGCCATCGCGATAGCCGCGCTCCGCGGCCGTCTCGTATTCGCGCGTCGCATCGTCGAGTATCTGCTGCGCGGACTGACGTGCGGCCTCGACTATTTTGTTGGACTCGTTGCGTGCGCGCTCGAGTGTCTCCTGCCTGTCAGCTTCGAGTTGTTCGTACGCCTGTTCAATCGTCAATAGCGCTCCAAACTCCGCGGCCGGGATCACGTCACGGCTCGCGCCAACGTGTACGCCGTCCGTGTGCGGGATTTGATATGGCGACTTCAGCCAAATAGCCATTTCCACTCCGGCAGCCAGGCAGGTATATGATTAACAAGGTTTTGCGTGCCGTCTTTATCAAGGTGGCTGACTTTGGCGTTCAGCCACCGAGGCGGATTTGCTTCTCGCGGCAACGCAAGGCGCAACAGCGTGCACGGTATCGAACGCGCGGCATCACGCTCGTCTCGAACTATCAGCCAGTAGCCTTCTTGCGCTAGCGTCTGCGCGTCGATCTCGTCAAGTGGCGTCATGAGGGGCGCCATTGGCAGCGCGGCAATGTCAGGCGCGCCAGTCGCGGCCTGACTGATGAGATCCAACGAAACGCCAACCCAATCGGTAAGCCGCCTGCGGCTCGCATTGTCAATGACGCGTCGCACCTGCGCGCCACGGAACAACAACGCGCGTACCCGTAGCATGCGCAGGCCTTGATCGACAGGCAGCATATCGAACATCGCGGCATGGCCGGCAATCAGCGATTTTACCGTCGGCGCCGTTACGCTGTTCATACTTAGCAGCGCGTAAGAGGCCAAATCCATTTGGATGCGCTGGGCGTTACGCCACGCAACCTGCAAGCTTTGAACCACTGCCGTGGTGGTGCCGAGCGCAGCGGCAAGCCACGATGCATCCGCCCATTCGATCGCATTGCGCGCGTTGCGCTCATACGCGCGCAACGCTGCGGCGGCACGCTCGAATGGTGTCATTTCGGCTCCCGTAGGTTACGATGCCGAAGCCGAACTATCCTGCTTGGGTCGAATACCGATCCGCTTAGCCAGTTGAGCGACCAGTGTTCGGCCGTTTCTCGCTCCGTTCCGGCCCAGCCACCACGCCAATGGAATCAATATCGCACACAGGAGCACTGCAATTAACGGAAGTGTATAGGATTGCCTGTTTTGCATGCGAGACAAATCCAGTGGATCTGCCGGTACCGCCGTGACACTCACCGCGTCGTACGTCAGGCCCTCGACACTGTGCATGACAAGCGTCTTAATTTGCGGAACCAGTGCGGCCGCGTCCGAATCGGGTCGATATTTGATAAACACGGATGCCGACGATGGCTTTGTTTGCGACGCCAGAGGGTCGTTGTTCGGCAATACGATTTGCACCCGCGCAACGACAACACCATCTATTTTAGATAGCGTATCCGACAACTCCTGCGACAACCCGTATATAAAGCGTACTCGTTCCTCGGTCGGCGTGGAAACCAGCCCATCTTTCTTAAACAGATTACCGAGGTCGTCGTATTTTGTATGAGGCAGCCCGCGGGAGCGCAGCACCTCCATCGCGCGTACTATTTCTGCTTCCTCAACATCCAGCGACCACGTTTTGCCATTGTCCGCCGTGGTCTTGGACGCGTTGACGCCATGCTCGAGCAGTGCAACCATCATTTCATTGGCGTCTTGCTCGGAAAGATTATTGTATAGTTCCTTCTGGCATCCCCACAGCGAGATGCAAAGGACGAGCATTATGGCGAGCCGCCCGGCCCGGTGCGCGGTGTCGCGTCGTTGGGCAAGCATAATTTATTGGTTTTTAAGTAACGTATCTATTGAATTTTTCGGCGCCATGGTTATCGCCTGACTCATAGAGATATTCGCATGCACCATGGTCGATTCGGACAGTATCCGGCACGTTGCCATCGTCATCTCCGGCATAGACATGCTCATTGCCTGCTGCGGCAGCGCGTTCATATCATTGAATAACTGCTGCATTTGCACATCTTGGGCGCCAAGTATGCGGCCCAACGTCGATGGCCCATTATCTGCACCGCTGGACGGCTCTACCATATCGGCTCGTTCCATTAACGCCTGAAATTTTCCGATTGTCTCTGCGGACGGCGCGGCCTTACCGCCTTCCAATCCAGTATCGGGCGCCATTGGCATGACCATTAAGTTAAGTGCCTGTGTCATATCGCTGCTCCAGGTTACAATCGCGTCATAAGCGAATGAGATTTGCGTGCTCGGCAAAGGAGAGGTTCGCACCAGGTTGCTCCGTCTGCTTGGCTTGCTCAAATTCACGCATCTGTTCCTCACATGATTCGGGAAGAACAAATTGCCCGGTTTTTTCATATGTTTTTATGGCGTCGCGTAGGTCCGCACGGGCCTCAATCGAACGAATCAGCCTTTTTGTATCTTCCGTTGGATTGGACGCTTCGAGGTCAGCCGCGGTTTGGCGCCATGACATATCCCCCTTTGAAAATAAGGCCAGCGCAAGCAGCCCTTTGGCGTAAGAAAAGTCCGGTTTTTTGTCGACTAGCGACTGTAGTGTCAATATTGCCTCGTCCCATTTACCGCGAGACATCCAGAGCATGCCCTCAAGCGCATCGATTTCTTGCGCCTTGGGACACACCACGCGTAATGCATTGATTACCATCTCCACGTCGTCAAAGTCGATTGTGCCAGACTTAAAATCGCCTTGCTGGGAAAGCGATACGACTTCGATTAAGCCGCCGATAACAAGCTTGTCGATCTTCATATATTGCTGAGACGAGATAGTCATTACGCAAAGCTCCTGATATATCGCAACGGACTTCTCCCGTTGCATGCTTGTCCGGATCGGTATATTCGCAAACCGAGTCGTCTATCAAACAATAGCGTTACCTAAAAGACGGGAAGGCGCAGCAGCGAAGCGTGCACCACATACGCGAAGATTTAACTGAGTTCGGATTAGGCGCCTGCGCTTCGCGCGTATGCAAACCGATTCGCGCATGAACGGTATCGTGACCTGGCGCCAGAGGCTCTCGCGCCACTGCCCGCCGTAGATCGACGGAGAATGCCGATGAGCGATGAAAAAACCGAACAACCCACTGAGAAGCGGCTTCGAGACGCCCGGCGTGACGGCCAAGTAGCGAAAAGCACTGACTTGACAGACGCTGTGGTTTTATGTTCGGTTATTGCGACGGTCGTTGCAGCCGCAACCACATTTTCCGACGCGTTCCGCAGTTTGATTCATACGGCACTGGATTTTGTCACGACTGACCGTTCGTTGGATACGCTCGTCGCCTGGCTGGTCAAACTTGGCCAGGAATCGTTGATCGTTATCGTGCCATGCGTCTTCGCTGCGGCACTGTCCGCGTTCGCCGCGCTGTTTGGCCAAGTTGGCTTCCAAATCAGTACAAAGCCTGTCACCCCCAATCCGATGGCTGTTAGTCCCGCCAGCGGACTCAAGCGAATATTCTCCCTTCGGACGTTGGTCGACCTTGGCAAGTCGCTGTTAAAAGCGACGCTGGTCATGTGCGTGATGTGGGTCACGATTCGCGGGTTGATCCCGCTGATCGCCACATCGTTGTATCAGCCTTTGCCGGAGTTATGCCGGCTGCTGTGGTCGGTCTTTCTCAAACTGCTGGCTGTCGCCGCGCTCGTTTTTGTCATCATCGGTGCGTTCGACTTCAGGTTGCAACATATGTTGTTTATCCGGCAGATGCGAATGAGCAAGGACGAAATCAAGCGAGAATATAAACAGCAGGAGGGCGATCCACAACTCAAAGGCGAACGCAAACGCATCGCACGTCAGTGGGCACAGGAAGCGCCGCCTCGCCTGCGTGTTGGACTCGCCAACGCGCTGATCGTCAATCCGACACACTATGCAGTCGCGATACGATACGCACCGTCCGAGTACCCACTGCCGCTCGTCATTGCAAAGGGCCAGGACGAAAGCGCTGCCGAACTCCGGCGTGCGGCCGTGCAGGCACGCGTACCGATCATTGGTAACCCTCCAGTTGCACGTGCATTACACCGCGTCGAGATCGATGAACCCATCCCGGAAGAGTTGTTTGAAGCCGTGGTGGCCATTCTCCGGTGGGTCGATTCTCTCGGGCCTAAAAGCACATCATAGTTGACTGCCGCATTACCGTATTGAATCGCGAATAAAGAACTATCATGTCGAAAGCCCTCAAATTGCCTGCAGCCGGTGAGATTGGCGTTGCGCTCGTGGTCGTTGCGATTATTTCGCTGATGATTCTGCCGCTGCCGACGCTTTTGATTGACGTGCTGCTGGCCTGCAATATCGCAATCAGTGTCACATTGCTGATGATCACGATGTATGTGCCCGACATCGTCGCGTTGTCTGTCTTTCCGTCCCTGCTTCTCTTTACCACGCTATACCGCCTGTCGCTCAATATCGCGTCAACAAAATCCATTTTATTGCACGCCGATGCCGGTCATATCATCGAAGCATTCGGTCAGCTTGTCGTCGGCGGCAATCTGGTGGTCGGACTCGTCGTCTTCATTATCATCACGACCGTTCAATTCATCGTCATCGCCAAAGGCTCGGAACGAGTCGCAGAAGTCGGGGCCCGATTCACGCTGGACGCGCTCCCTGGCAAACAGATGAGTATCGACGCCGACTTGCGCGCCAATTTGTTGACCGCAGACGAAGCACGCCGCAAACGTGCGACGTTGGCTGTTGAAAGCCAGCTGCACGGCGGGATGGACGGCGCAATGAAGTTCGTCAAAGGCGACGCAATCGCCGGGCTGATCATCACAGGGATCAATATCATTGCAGGCATCGCAGTTGGCGTTGCGTATCATGGGATGAGCGCAGCGGACGCGGCCAACCGATTTGCGATCCTGTCGGTCGGCGATGCAATGGTTTCACAGATTCCTTCACTGCTCCTTTCCGTCGCGGCCGGCGTCATGATTACAAGAGTCGCGGACGAGCGTGATGCAAACCCCCAATCGCTCGGTAGCGAAATGGGCCGACAACTCAGTTCCAGCACGCGCGCACTGTATTTCGCGGCCGTGCTGTTGATCGGGTTTTCGGCTGTCCCCGGATTCCCGGCGCCCCTGTTCTTTCTGCTGTCAGCCACGCTAGCATTTTGCGGCTATAGGCTGGGCCAGAAGCGCCCATCTTCGGGTGATCAACGCAGTGAGGCGGTCAGTTCGATGCAGCGAGCGGGCGGCAAAGGCGAAGCCGGTGGAATTCTCCCGCGCGCGCCTCAGTTTACACCGCCGGTCGGCGTCCGGATCGCCACTGATTTGATGCCACGTTTATCGGCGCCCGCGCTGGACAAGTCATTTGCAAAAGAGCGCTACGCGCTGCAGGAGGAGCTCGGGTTGCCGTTTCCTGGCATTACGATGTGGGCTAGCGACACAACCGCCAGCGCCAGCTTCGAAGTACTGATACATGACGTGCCCTATATCGCGCTCGAACTGCCGCCCGGTAAAGTGATGCTGCCACTGGAATCGTCCACATCTGGCGCCGATGCGCCCGATTCTGGGGTCAACGTACTGCGCGCACGCGCCGAACCCCGCGGCGGACTGGACGGTGGACCCGGCCCAACGTGGTGGATCGACGAAAAGGCGCTGCCGCCCAAAGCCTCCGCCTGGAAAGCGGAAGAGATCATCGCCCGCACGACGATCATGTTGTTGCGGCGTCATGCGTCATCGTTTCTCGGTATCCAGGAAGTACAGTGGATCCTTGAGCAGCAGGGCACAGACTATCCAGGGCTTGTTGCCGAGGTCCAGAAGGCCGTTCCGCCGCAACGCATCGCGGATGTACTCAGGCGGTTACTTGAAGAGCAGGTGCCGATCCGCAACATGCGCACCATTCTCGAGAGCCTGCTTGCTTGGGGTACGAAGGAGAAAGACATGCTGATGCTCACCGAATACGTACGCGGCGACCTGGCACGATTTCTCGCACATCGGGCCACCGGCGGCGCACGTCAACTCGACGCCGTGCTGCTCGATCTGCCTGTCGAGCAGCATATTCGACAGGCAATCAAGCAGACGCCAACAGGAAACTACCTGGCACTTCCGCCCGACGAGGTCAACTTCTTGGTTGAAAAAGTTAAATCCTTTGCCGGCACCGAACCACGGGAAGGTGTCGCTCTCGTTACCTCAATGGATATTCGTCGATATGTGCGTCGAATCATCGAGGGACGACTAGGCTGGCTCCCGGTTTACTCCTACCAGGAGCTCGGGGAGCACGTCGAGCTACGCCCGCTGGGCCGCGTAACAGCATAACCTCTATCCATGACGTCCATTCGCAATCGTCCAGTGCGGATCATTCCCCGCCATCATGACAGGCACGACAACTCCCCGGTACATAATCGCCGGCTGCGGCTCGACTATGCGTCACTCGCGCGCCGCGCCAAGCCACTACCAAACACCAAACCGCCAGTTGATAAATACAACCCGAATCGCATTGCCTCTGGATTCGTCCTTGCGATTGACCCGGATGCAGATAGTGACGACGAATCGCCGTCCGATGAAAATGCCGACCGGGCGTCGCGCGCAGTGCGCCGGCGGCTCCGTTCAGCGGTTCAGCCCGTTGTAGAAAAAATACTGCTCGAACAAGGTTCGATGCTCGACATGGCTCGCCGACTGGCTCAGGAAATTGCAGCGTTTTGCACAGACAGCGCAATTAACGACACAGGCACCTGGGAAGCATCTTTACCGCTGGATCCAGCCCTGCTACCGGATACAACGCTTAACCTGACGCTTTCGTATTCCACACTATCCCTTCGCTTCGACACGACGGACAATAAAGCGCGAGAGCTAATCTTATCCTACGCATCAATGCTCGAGCATGAGTTGGATACGCTACTGCGAGCATGGGGAGCGCCGCGGGATATAGAGTTGACGGTATGGTAATAAAGCCGTTCACCCGGGGGCTGGAAACAGGCGCCGATAAACCTCAACACGATAGCGGATGAGGATGACTTTGCCGATTGTCGAACCGCCATACAGTCCTCTCAGCGACGTGCGCTGGCGCCCCCTGGCAATCGAGCCACTGATTGCTAGGGCTGCAAGACTGTTTTGCGACAGCCGCCTACCACAAGCGCTACAGCACCTGGTTGGCGTCGAAGACTGGAAAGCCACGCTGGACAACGGTCAGCGTGACTGGCTCGAGCCCGCATTGATTGAACTCGCACACCCCAAAGGACATGCGAGCATCACATTTGATTTGGTTAACTACCCAGCGCTCAAGCCGATAGTACAATCACAATCCGCTGGAGAGGCAGAGCAAGCGGACACAAACAACGCGCAGGCACTGCGTGTTGCGATAGCCAGCATCTTAATTCAGCCGGTGCTTTCTGTATTGGCGGCAACTGGACTCGGCAATCTGCGACTGATTCGTCTGGAACGAATCTCCAATTGGGAGGCCTTGCACAACTCGAGCCGGAACGACATACCGACAATTGATATATCGTTCACGCACGAGACTCGTCGCCACGCAGCAACGGTCGCACTGGGCACTCCCCTGCTAGAGCTACCTGAACGTTTCTTTGCGCAATTCTATGCGCAAACACAGATTTTTCGATCACCGCAAGAACATCTCTGGCTCACTCACGTGCGCTTGCCAGGCAGGCTAATTGTTGGTTTTCGAACGTTGACGATCTCGACGATTAATAGAATAACGACGGGAGACGTAATACTTCGAGCCGCATGGTCGGATGTGTCGTCTTTGGTAACCAAAGACGACATACCGACCCATGCGGCCGCCGCATGGGGAACACCAGGGTTGCTCCGTATTCATGCAAAGGTTGAAATCAATGGGCGTCAGTTAACTATTCTAAAGGATCCCTATATGGCAAACGATGTCGATACATCGCCCGGTAACGAGACGCTTACCAGCGATACGCGCGATGAAGTCATCAATGTCGGCGAGTTGGAATTACCTATTCAACTCGAAATTGACACTATCGCGCTGCCTCTTTCGGAAATTTATGCGTTGCGCGCCGGATACGTGCTCGAGCTCACTGATCCGGTGGAGTCCGTCCAGGTTAAGCTGGTCACACATGGACGGACAATAGGCTATGCCGAACTGGTAAACGTCGGAGATCATCTCGGCGTACGAATCCTCCGTATGGTGCAAGGCAATGTTCCAGCCGAGTGACTTAACCGGATTGATGCTGATTGTGATGGCAATCGGCATTATTCCAATGCTAGCCATCGTGGTCACATCCTATACGAAAATTGTGATCGTCCTGAGCTTACTGCGTAACGCATTGGGCGCTCAGCAAGTACCGCCTAACATGGTACTAAATGGCATCGCTATTCTCGTCTCGCTTTACATTATGGCTCCCATCGGAATGGCCGTAGCCAAGCGCGTTGAGGCTCAACCTAACACCGGTACGCTGTCGCAAGGAGTCATTCAGGCATTCGGCTCCGCGCAAGAACCGTTTCGCGCTTTCTTAAAGCAACACGCGAAAGAACGGGAAAAACGCTTTTTCATTCGTTCCGCCGCAGTCATCTGGCCCAAGGAAATAGCCGACAGCCTGCATGAGGACGACTTTATCGTACTTGCGCCGGCGTTCACGTTGTCCGAGCTGACCGATGCGTTCAAAATCGGTTTTCTACTTTATATTACCTTTGTCGTCATAGACCTGATTATTGCCAACGTACTTCTGGCAATGGGGCTTAACCAAGTCATGCCGACCAATGTCGCGATTCCATTCAAGCTATTACTATTCGTTGTCATGGATGGCTGGTCTACCCTGATCCATGGGCTAATCCTGACATATCGATAATGACATGATGGACATCAATACCTTAGTACGCTTTACGATGCAGGGCATGTTGCTTTGCATGTACGTGTCTTTGCCAATCGTTATCATCGCTGCCACTGTCGGCTTGGCCGTATCCTTTCTCCAGGCGATCACATCGATGCAGGACCAGGCGCTATCGCACGGTGTCAAGCTGATCGCCGTAACCATCGCCATAGCGGTGCTCGCGCCGTTTTCAGCTGCCGCCGTGCTTCGATTTGCCAACGAAGTGTTCCAAATGGCGATACCAAATTGAATACCGTAAACCGATACCCAGGTGCGTTGCAAACGGGCGATGCACTGCCCGTCACGGCTGGCTCGCAAAAAAACACGTCGGCCCGGTCGGCAAAGAGTGCGTCGCTGTACCGGGGCACAACGGTGTTCGGATACGCATCTGCGAATGCACAGCAAGCGAAGGCGTTCAATGCGGCGCTGGCTCGCCGTCTGGCATGGTCGCGCTTTAAATCGCGCCTCACGCGGCGCAAATTCGCCCACGCCGCAGGCGCATACGAGGACGGTGATGGTGACGAGGAAGACACAGTAGCCGACTCGCATACCAGAGTCCAGGCGTCTTCGGCCTTTGGCGGCTCCGCAGACGGCGGCGAGCATGGCAAGCAGCATGAAGGCAGGGGGGACAGAGGTGAGAGCGGCACGTGCACGTTCCGACAAAGCAAGCTCAACAAGGGCGTCGCTCCTCCAGCGGTCTCTAATCCGATACAGCATTTGGTCGATCCAGACGGTACGCTTCGGGTCGGAGAAGCTGCACAGGTTATGGCCCAACAGTTTCTTCAACTCAAAGACAGGCTGCTTCAAGACGACCGCGCAAAAATCGACGCCAGCGTGTACAGGCTCTTGACTCAATGGTTGCAACTACAGCCGCAGGGTCACCTGACGTCATTGACCATCGCAGAAATTGGCGAACTATTGCAACGGGTCAATGCTGCCTTCGCAGATCATCGTCGCGACAGCCAACAGCGCACACAACAGTCATTGCATACTGCAACGGCTGGCACTCCTGTCACGGCTAATGCCCGTGCTGCAGACGAAGGTAGCGATACGGACCAGTCCACAGCAGGCGTACTGGATCGCGCACAACGCTTCAACATTCTAGTTCCTCTGTTAATGCTCAAATTATTTCGTCCTGTGACCGCACCCCAGCGCGACGACACAATTCGGCGCTTACAGCTTCGAATCGCCGCCGCTCATTTCCTAAGCGCCTAAACGAGTGTTTCAATTTTCGCTCACCAAGAGGTTGGTTCGCATCACCCCAAAACGCACCGGATGGTTACGCTAGAGTAAGCTTCAGTCGATACTGGTTACGTTTCCTCAAGACCTCGGCCAACCAACTGTGACGATCATGAAGCTGTTACGAGTTCTCACCGGTGTACACGCAGGCGCCCAAGTACGGCTGGCGCCCGGTGTATACCGAGTAGCAGCGGATGATGATGCTGATATTCGGCTTTCAGACTGGACCAGCGCCGATCTGACACTCACCGTGAACGGCGATAATGTAGTAACGGCAACACGCGCTGCGACAAACAGTATTAAAGTCGGGCTGACCAGCGCACAGCATCCGAGCAAGGACGGCCATGTTACTGGGCAGAATGGCTCCCAAAGTGCGGCGGCTGTCTCGGACAGCCGCGCCACTGAGGAAACAGAACAAGTCGAGCCAGTACTCCTTCTCGATTTCGTACCGATGCAGTTTGACGATACGGTTGTTTGCATCGGTCCATCCGATGCGCGCTGGCCACCAGACGTCGACCTTCTAGCTGTTCTTCTAGTCAAGCCAAACGAAGAGCGGCAACAGGCAAAGCGCGCCCGTCAACGCAAGATCGCGGGAATAACCCTGGCTTGCATGGCTGTTGGAATGACGGTCTCGCTTGCCGTACTGTTGACGTCAATCCAGGACAGCCGCGCCGCCAGACGGCATGACATTGGCGATCTCGCGCAACATGTTAACCGGATGCTGTCCGAACAGAAGCTGACTGAGGTGCATGCTGACGTTGCCGGCTCGTCCATCCGCGTGACAGGCATGGTGCCGACCGCCGCGGCCGACCTTGCCGTTCGAGATCTGCTGCAACGAACTGCTCCCGGCATCGCGCTGCGTCAGTACGACGTAGCAGAAATTGATACGCGGAACATAGCAGAGTCATTAGGAACGAGCGGTGTACAGGTGTCGTACGCAAGTAACGGCGTATTTGACATTACAGCGAGCGTGGCCGACCCGGATAAGCTTCACTTGGCAATTGAGCGAGTCAAGCGTGATCTGAACGGAAACGTCAAGATGCTGCGCACACATATAAAGGCCATTGAAAAAAACCCTTGGCCAACCGAATATTCTGAAATGATCGCCTCGGACTCCATCGAGTATGCGCAAGCTCCGGACGGGACCAAGCACATTTATATAAATGCTGCGTCCTCACTCGAAGCTGGCGCAGTACCCGGAGCTACGAATCCGGTTGACAATGCGATTGCAGCATCTGCTGCGACGCCGCCTGTCGCCTCTAACCAGACGTCCGGCATCGGGGCGTCCGGAGTTACTCACTAGACCAGGAGAGTTTATGTACGAAGCACTGGACGCATGCGCCGCCGATTTTAATGATCTACCGAGTTTCATCACTGATGCTTCTCGCGTCGCAACCATTCGTTCAGCGCTGGAAGCCACAGCGCATCGCATCGCGGAAGAGACGGGAGAAACCGAAGTTGACCGGGATAACCTAAAAACGCTTTATCGCGGTCTACATGCGGCGAGTAGGATCGTCGCGCAATTACACGAAAAACGAATTGCCGAGTAGCTTGGCATCGTTTTTCGTGTCACTTAACCTAATAAGGAGCAGAGCATGAACGTATCAGACCTGATGCATAAAGGAACGGACGCTGCAAAGTATGGAAGCCAAACAATAAATAACACAGAAGAGGCTGCTGCGTTGGCTAACACGATCAAACAGACCCAGGCAATGTCGAATGTTTCAACGCTACTAAACTTTGAATTGCAAAAAACTCTAACGGTCAACAATCAAATGGATAAGTGTGCGTCCGCTGTGAAGGAACAAGTGCAAAATCAACGATAATGTGACCACAGGTGCGCGCCGCGCACCTGCCTTAATTCAGCAAGCAAGCACACTCGACCTAATAAACAATGAACGGCGAACGGTACGGAGAACTGGTTCGCGAACTGTGCGATGTCGTCGGGCTCGCCGATCCAGAATACGTGCTGGAAACGCGGACCATAGAAGTCCAGGGCTACGACGTACGCCTCGAATACTTCGAAAACGACCTAGACGCAATCTACCTAAACTTCCATTTCGGCACAGTAACCGCGGGCCGCACGCTCAACGTATTCCGGTTGATGCTCGAAGCCAACTTGCTGATCTACGCGCAAGATCAGGCTCAAATGGGCCTGGACACCGATACCGGCGGCATCATCCTTATAATTAGAATACCGATGGATCCCGACCTGGACGGCGAGACGCTGGCCGACCTGTTGTCTCATTACGCAGAGCATGGTCATTACTGGCGGCGTAACATCATCGAATCGACGGACGAGATGTTCGAAGGCATCGTGGCAGGCGACTTCACGTGGCTGCGTGCGTAAGCTGCGCATGTCCGAGCATGTGATCTATTTTGATATAGCAGTACAACACGCAATGACAACATACTGTTGTCTGTGCGTAGTTCGTCACTGTCGCTGTCGCTGTCGCTGTCCAACTTCCGTCCGTATGCTCGCTTCACTGCGGTCGCGTGGACCGTCGACACACCTATAGGGAAAGGCCTGCATCGATGTCAACTCAACCCGCGATGATGGCTATCGCATTCGGGCGATACCAACTGATCCTCGATCCGGCACAACTGAACGTAGACGGCAAACCGGTCGCCATCGGCTCCCGGTCGCTCACGATCCTTCGAATACTGCTGGAGGCCAACGGCCGCACAGTCAGCACCGATGAACTGCGTGAGAAGGTGTGGCACAACGCGGACATCAGCGTCAACTCGATTCAGTCGAAGGTTGCCGCATTACGGCGCGCACTCGGCGGCGATGAGCACTTGGTCGCGACAGTCCGGGGCCAGGGATACCGGTTCAGCGGCGAGCAGCGTCCCGTGACGCTTGCGCCCGAAGCACCGTCTGGCGACGGCACCGTCACAGCAATGGGAAGCGCAAGCACCGCTCAGGCACCGCCTTATCATCGCGTCGAATCGGCACAGGCCACTCCATTTTCCGAAGAGGCGGCCGACGCGCCGCAAATCCGGACAACCTTAATGCTGCCGCGCGGTACCACACCATTTGTCGGGCGCCATGCCGAAATATCAGAATTGTTGGCAGTGGTTCCAACGGCCCGCGTCGTCACGCTGACCGGCCCAGCGGGCATTGGCAAGACACGCGTCGCGTTGGAGCTAGTCCGCCGTCTGGGCGCGTTGTATCCACACGGCGCCGCTCTTGTGCATTGCGTACCGCAGCAACACGTCGATGCATTTGCCCGAGCATGTATTCGAACGTTGCACATCGACGCGTACCGCGGCGACGCACCGGGCCAATACTTGCGCAGGTGGCTCAAGCCGCGCCGTATGATGCTGTTGATCCATGACGTAGACGGGCTGCCAGTCGAAACGACCCAGTACATCAACAGACTGATCGACGAAGCACCAGAGCTGTGCGTGATCACAACGGCCAAGGATACGCCGGGCATACACGCCGAACACGTCGTGCGCGTATCGCCGTTACAGACGCCCTCCCCTTCTTGTGGCGCGTCATCGTTGATGCCGCAATGCGACGCGCTTCAATTACTGTTCGCCCGTTTGCACATTCTGACGAGTCCGCGCGGCGCCACGCAACAAAGACGCTCGCCGACGGCCGCCAGTTCGATATGGTACGCCGACGCAAGCCCACAGGCCATCGCGATGGCGGCGCGAGTCGCGGCACTGGCCGAAGGCATGCCGCTCGCCTTGGAATTAGCGGCGTTTGCGCTCGCACAGCGGATTCGTGCCGAGGAGCCGCTCGAGACAGCGCTAGCGACGCTGGCCGACACGATGCGTCCGGCCGCCGGCAACATCAATACCGGCCACACAAGCATGGCAGCGCCCGGTGCGGCGGCATTTCTGCCGCTTATCCGGCAGTGCATGGCCCAGTTAAATCCATTAGAGCACATCCTATTACGCAGCCTAGCCACCTTCGAGCACGCCGTGACACACGATGAAGTGCTGTATCGATTAAGGGGGATACCACAGCTGGCGTCAATGCCGAACGACGCGGTACTCGATGCATCGCTGTCGAGGTTGATCGATTCGCGTTTGATACGAGACATCGGCATTGCCGGCCAAGCGATGCTGAAAGTCAATGAGTGGCTCGCCGCCCACGCCGATGCGCCGTTCTGGCGCATCGATGAAAACATCACCGGAAACCCGGAGCACACTTCGTTCGATGCGACATCGGAGCGCTAAACGTGACGATATGACACACCACAGTGCAATAGTGAAGCCGTTGACATTCTCCGCCAGCGCCGACCATGCCCGCCGATGTTATCGTTTCGCCCTCACGAGGCGTCATGTGTACTGCATCCCCGGCAGTCGAGCACGCCGGCCCGAAATCCAATAGCGAAAAAGCGCTCGGGACCGCCGCTCGCAAGCCGGCCTCCACGTCGCGACACACGGCGCCGCTGGACGAGTTGCGATCGAAGTTGGGTATTCGTCTTCGTGGAAAGCAGCCCCCTGCGTCGGTGAGATCTGCGATGCCGGCTCGTGCAATCGGAGTCACGCCAACGGATCACGACACGCCCGGCTACAACATCGACACGGTAGGCGTGCTAGGTGTGGACGAACCGCGCTACTGGACGCGCGCGCAGTTGCTGAACCATCTTGTTGAAGCCAACTACCCAGGCCCGAACCTGGTGACAGCCGAGCTGGCGCACCAACTCCATACAGGCTTAGATGACGGCACGGGCAAGGTGAGCGCCGCGCGCGCCCAGTTGGTCTTGTTTGCCATGCATGACGCAGGCGTACGCGACAGCACGACGGCCACGAAGGTGTTGCGGCAGTTGCGTGCATTGAACTTCGATCAGCCTTTCCACGATGTATCCGCCGCAGCAGCCGGCGCCCATTTGCCCGATCAGCAGCAAGCGTGGCGCGCGTCATGGGAAACAGCTCGCGTGCTCGCTCGTACGGAATACGGCTTTGAGACGCTGCTCAAGCTGCGCGCAGAGAAGTTCGCGCCGCTTTCCCGCAGCGCGGATCGGGACATGCTCCACGTGCTGTTGGATACAGCCGAGCGGATCGAGAACTACGTACGATTCGTTCAGCAGCACGACGGTCACGCAACGCCGATGCACGCTGCGCTCGATTTTGACGACTCATCGCCATCGGGAACGGCCAAGCGTCAGCAGTGGCTTCAAGGTCACTTGGCAATGAACGGGCAGGACGCCAAAGCCACGCTACTGGCCAGCCAGGTCTTTGCCATCGCCAAGAAATACTTCGACCAAACCGAACATCCGCACAGCGCGAGCGGTTCCACGCCCGAGGATCGCTTCGCATCGTTCATTAAAACACTCACGCCCAGCGAAAAAGAGGCATTATTTGACTGGCGACAACGCTTCCACGAAAGCGGCCGGGGAACCGACAAAGCGAAAGCATCGGGCCGTTTGAATCATTTTAGAAAGGTCATCACCTCGATCATAGGAAAAGTCGTGCCTGGCGAGGTTGCCGCACTTTTCAATCAGCGACCAGACTTGCGCGAAACCGATAAGGCGAAGGCATCGCACCGTTTGAACAAGTTTGTGTCGGAGGTCGCGCTCAGGGACCGCAAACATTGTGGCTCCCACCTAATACAGCGGATTTGGGGAGCCATGAAAGCCCCGATGATCGCGACCCGCATCCCATCAGGCGCCAGCAGAGCCGCCGAGAAGTCTAGCGCTGCTGACAGGCAGGCCTCGGCGCCAGACCACGCGTCAGCGGCTTCAACTGCAGAGGCTTCCGAGCTGACCCGTGCGGCATCGACTGCGACTCAGTCGGTCACGACGGCTGTTACTGACGCAACCGATAGCGGCTGGGATGCACTAAAACGTATAGTGTCGTCGCTGCGTCCTGGCATGGCGGTCGAATTCAGTGACGCAGGCAAGCTCACCTTCACGACAGAACGGGTATCAGCGTCGATAACAGCGGCGGTAAGCCAAGCCGCCCAGGCGAGCCCGGTACCCTTACCCGTAGTGGTCCCAAGCATCAACACCAAGCGCTCACGCGAACGCAAGGCCACGGTGCAAATGGGGTGTACCGAGCAGCACGCCTGGCTTTTTATCGGCACTGCCCATGCGACGGGCGACGGCGCGGGCGTCGGTGTGCTGGCCGGCGCATCGTTACCAGGCAGCCTTGTCGGTGGCACCACCAGTGTGCAATTCTACGATTCGGAGCACGCGCGCCCCCGCGGCATCCTCGTTCAAGTGGCCCGTCAGCTAAAGGATGACGGTTCCGGCTACGACGACGAAGCCATGCAAGCTAGCGTGAACCACATCCTCGACACCATGAAGAGCCTATCATCCGCCGGCGCCACAGCCGAATCACGCGGCACCAGCGAGCAATGCTGGAACACACTGGCGCAATCGCTGGTCGGTGCCCGCGATGTGTCCGTCGGATGGATCGAGGGCACCGTGGACGAAAAACGTCATGCTGCGTCGACGGGGCCCCTCGTCAGCGTTGGCATTCCCAATGTGCTTCCGGCACCGCTTGGTGCGTCCGTCAGCGCTTCCGTCCCGGTGTCCGGCAAGCACGTGAACAGCATATCGACGTCCCGCAGCGACTCCGGCCACATGTCAACCGAAAAGCGGCACGCAGAGCGCAGCATCGAGGTTAAGGTAGAGGCCAAGGTCGGCGCTTCCGTTTCAGCCGCTACCTCGAGCAGCCCGAAAAGCAGTGTCAGCACCGGCCCAACTTCCAAACGCTTATGGGACAAGCAAATCTACCAGGTGAAGGTGTCGCTTTCGCGTACGGTGCAGTCCTACCAAGGCAAAATCGACCCGCGCGCCTGCTTTCTGGATGTTAATTTCCCGGACGCAACCACATATGAATATGCGACGCGCCAACTGCTTGACCACGATGGCGACCATGACGATACCGGGATCAAGGCGGTTGGCACGTATCTCAAACAGAAACGGACCCAATCTGCCAAACTGCTAACGGACCAGGTGGCCAGTGCGGTAAAAAACATGCTGGAATTGGGCAACGGGACGAGGCAAACGGACAGCCATATCCATCGCTATGCGCTGACGGACCCGGCTGCGGAACAGATCAACCTGTTGCAGGCGCACTTCGAACAACATTACCTGCGTCCTTGGGAGGCCGGCTCGCGAGAACGCGTGTCCGCGAAGGACCTCGAGAGAATGAAACAGGTCATCGAGGCCAAACGCGAGCAGATATTGGCCGATCCCGCTTCATGGAGATTGACTTCCCTGGTCACGAAAGAACGCAGCGAGGCCCATGAGTCTGTTCCGATCCTGTCCCCGTGGGCAAGAGGCCTGGCGACGGCGCTGCTATTTGTGGATGCCAACGTGGGCGCGGTAAGGGTCGACAAAAACGAAGTGGTTCACCACCGCTTTGCAACCGATGTCAATATCAAGCCGTTGGTCGACGTCTCGATGTCCGGGATCACGTTCGACCGGCTGCGTCGCGATGGATCCCCTACCTTCATGGGCAAGCCGCGCGCGGCCGCCAAGGGGACAAGGCGTGGTAAAGGCAGCAATGAGGCTAGTTTGCGAATTTAATCAACAAGCGCGACGCCGATGCCACGCGTTCGCGCCCGCTCGCGCGGCATTGCGTGCGGTGCGCTCAGCGGCCGAGCTCGTGCAACAACGCCATGACGTCGTGCGCCCATCCGATCCAGGTTTCTTCAGCACGGATGCCGTAGCGCAGCACCGCATGTTGCAGGCGTTGCTTCGTCGAGAGTACGGGGGCGGAGAAATCCCGCTGCTCGATGTTCCGGTAGGTGTCGAGGCGGGCCTGCCACTGCTCGAGCAGTTGCGCCAGCTCCTCCCCCAGCCCGTCTGGGCCGACCACAGCGGCCGCGCGAAGCTTGACTAGGAATGCTTGCCGACAGTTCCGGTCGCCATCGTCCAAAGGCTCGCGGATCCACCGCACGAGTTCTGCCCTCCCGGTCGTCAGCACCTGGTAGCATTTCTTGCGCCTTGCCGGATCGTTCACATCATCGACGGCCGCCACCCACCCGACGGTCGCCATGCGGGCAAGTTCGCGATAGATCTGCTGGTGCGTGGCGTGCCAGAAATAGCCGATCGAGCGATCGAAGCGGCGCGCCAGGTCGTAACCCGAGGTTGGCTTTTCGAGCAGCGACGTAAGGAGGGCGTGCTGGATGGACATGAGCCGCATTTTATCCGCTCGACAGCGTTAGCGACGCCGCATTGGATGATATTGACGCTGTGCTGGCTGTCCCTGGTGCGACACTTCGCATGACGAGTCGCGGCTTCGCATCGGTTGTCGCGTCAAAACGACAACCGCCGACGATGCGCAGCCTGTATCGTCCGCCGCGAAACCCGCGCTGCGCCAGTACAGCGACGCAGCCGCAGCCGCCATGCCAAGCCGTGATATCGTGCGCATGGCCTGTTCTCGTTGCACTAGCAAAGCTACGCACTGCACTACGGGATCGGCATCAAGATCGACGGCTGGCTAGTGCGGGACCTGCCGGTGGTGGTCAACGGCTCGCGCGACGCGGTCACGAGACGGCGGCACAGATTGTGGCACGGCTCGAGCGGCGGCCCGCCTGTGCACTGCCCGAGCACGCCACGCTGGTTTCAATCGATCACTCTGGCACACTCGAAGACGCTGGCTGCCGATTGATCGAGGCCATCGCGTGGCCGGTTGCTGAGTGCCGTATTGATGGCTCAATGACGGCTGTGCGCTGAACAATGCGACGGGCAGCGGCGCTCCATTGTTACGGATCGAGCCACAAACGCGAAGCAAGCGCCGGATAACCGCCGCGCCGGAGCGCGATAAAAAGCATGCCACCCCGGCACGCCGCCAGTCTGATACCATTTGAGCTCGAATCGTGGTTCCACTTCGCCGCGTTCCGTATCCGTCAAACACCAGTGGTCGTGCACCCGGCATCGATCACTACGCACGCTCAGCACAACGCATGGCGTCAGAATCCGGCCTGTCGCAAAACGACATCCTCAACTCAGCGCGCAAGGAACGCAAGCGCGTCCAGATCTACTTGGTCAACGGTATCCGTATCGTCGGCCATGTTGAATCGTTCGATCAATACGTCGTGATGCTTCGTGTCCCTGGCGGCATGCAGGTCATCTATAAGAAAGCGATTTCGACGGTCCAGCACGACACGCCCGACAGCCGTGCCGCCCGGTCGTCGGCATCGAGCCGTGGCGCCGGGTCCGCCCGAGGGGGGCCAACGTCCCGCATGTCGGCTCTCTCGCGTGCGGGTGCGTCGGCAAACTCCGCCTCCCGACCGGTGGTGGTCACCCGAAAGCGCCGCGTCACGATTCCGAACAGCAATACCGACGAGTAAGACTGCCACCGCGCCTATCGAGCGCCCGTCAGACACACTGGCGGCCTAACCCGTGCGGCCCGCCAAGATCGATGACTCAGCGGGATCTCGAACAATCTCACCTATACGGTGGCCGGCTCCGACAAGCCAAAAAAGCGCAATGCGTTTTGACCTAGGATCTTGCTTTTCGCGTCATCGCTCAGTTCCGGGTGCGTCGCGACCAGTTCGCCGATCAACTGCTCCCCGAGCGGGAACGGGTAGTCGGAGCCGAGTAGCACCCGATCCTCCCCCATTGTATCGACCAGCATTTTCAGCGCACGTGGATCGAAGACCGCGCTGTCCACGTGAAACCGATTCAAGTACGATAGCGGCGGGTGCGGGCAATTTTCTCGGACGATATCCCGGTTTTCCCACGCGTTCTGCACGCGACCGAGCAGGAACGCAAAACTGCCGCCGCCGTGCGCGAAGCAAAGCTTCAACGAGGCCGGGATACGCTCAAAGGCCCCAGACAAAATCAACGACACCATGCTCAACTGCGTCTCCGCCGGCATGGCAACAAGCCATGGCAGCATCCATTTCTTCATCCGGCCATCGGTCATCATGTCCCACGGATGAACCAGCACCGGAATCCCATCGTTTGCGCAGTGTGTGAGAAACGTGACCAGTTGCTCGTCGTCCAGGTCGCGCGAGCCGAGGTGATTGCCGATCTGCACGCCGTGATGACCGCAATGGAACGCGCGCGTCGCCTCGCGGCACGCCAACTCGACGTCCTGCAACGGTACCTGCGCCAGCGTCATCAACCTGTTGGGTGCATACGCGCACATTTCCAGCGCGAGATCGTTCATGCGTCGCGCCCATTCGTCGGCCGCTCTGGCATCGTAGCGATAGCCGAACATCACCGGCGTCGCGCACATCATTTGGATGTCGATGCCGCGTTCGTCCATCTCGGCGATACGCGTGCGCGGATCCCACAGCGCGCGGTACACTGGTCGAAACGGCCGGTCTCCCGTCATGATCATGCCATGCTGGCCATCGGCGTCGATATTCAGCCAGGGGGCATGTGCGGTGTCCAAGCGCGCCGCCTCTTCCGGCGTGATGCGCGGGAAGAAATGAGAATGCATGTCAATTCGAAGTTTCATTGCAAGTCGGTGCGGCAATCCAGTCAGTCCGGTTAATTAAGCGGCTTTGCCCGCATGCAATTGGCCGCACTGCGGACATCGACGCTTGTCCTCGGAGCCATAAAATGCGTCGAACAACGGCGGCAGGTCGGTCACGATGCTCTTAAGTTGAACCTCGACCCGATGCACCCGGTGGTGGCACGCATCGCAGTACCATTCAAACCCGTCGAGCAGTCCCGGCGGCCGCCGCCGCTCGATCACCAAGCACGCGCTGCCGGCCTCAGGCCGCTGCGGCGAATGCCGCACGTGCGGCGGCAACAGGAATATGTCGCCTTCTTTCAAGTCCACACGCTCCTTGCGACCGTCGATCCACAGGTACAAATACGCGTTGCCGCGCAGCTGGTAAAAGAACTCCTCGAGCGGATCATCGTGGTAATCGGTACGATGATTCGGACCGCCCACGACCGTCACGACCAAGTCGCTGTCCTGCCAAATTTGCTGGTTGCCCACCGGCGGCTGCAGCAAGTGCATGTGTTCGTCGATCCAGCGTTGGAAGTTGAACGGCTTTCCATATCCCAGCATCTTCGTCTCCTCTCTCGATGCACAGTATCGGCGCCGCGTCACGCCGGCACGCCCCCCACGCGCAGCACGTCCCTCACACTGTGCCTGGCGTCCCGCGCTCAGCGCTGGCGCGGCACATACGCGACAGCCTTGATCTCGATCAGCAGGTGCGGGTGGGGTAGCTGATGGACGGCCACGGTCGTGCGGGTCGGCCCGGTTTCGTCAAAAAACTCGCCATAGACTTCGTTGTATCCACCAAAGTCGTTCATGTTGACCAGGAACGCCGAGATGTCGACCAAATTCGACAGCTCGGCCTCGTCGGCGCGCAGGATATCGCGGATATTCTCGATCACCGCCCGGGTCTGTGCCCGGATGTCTAGGTTCACCGTGCCGAGCGCATCGACCGACGCGCCGACGATCGTATTGTCGGGGCGGCGAGCGCTGGTGCCCGACACGAACAAGAAGTCACCGGCACGCTGCAAGTGCGGAAATCGGCCGCGCGGCGTGGCCTTGCCTGGCACAACGCGGCCCTGGGAAGTCGATTCAGTCATAAGGGTTCCGTATTTCGTGCGTTTATCCGATCTTTACGCAAACATTGGTGAGCTCAGAGTAGAAGTCGAGCGAATGTCGACCGCCTTCGCGACCGATGCCCGACAGCTTAGCGCCGCCAAATGGCGTGCGCAGGTCGCGCACGAACCACGCGTTGACCCACACAATGCCGGTCTCGATTTGGCGCGCGACACGATGGCCCCGAGCCAAGTGCGTAGTCCAGATACTTGCCGCCAAACCGTAGGCGCTATGGTTGACTCGGCCAATCACCTCGTCCTCACTGTCAAACGGCGCCACATGGCAAACCGGCCCGAAAATCTCCTCGGTCACGCAGCGCGCGGTGTCCGGTAGGCCCGTCCAGAGGGTCGGGTTCACGAATGCGCCACGATCCCGCGCATCGCCGAAACGCGGGACATCGCCGCCAGTCACCACGTTGGCCCCTTCCTCGACGGCCAACCGGAAATACGACAGCACCTTGTCGCGATGGTGGTGTGAAATCAACGGTCCCATCGTGGTGCTCGGATCCTCCGGCGCGCCCACGCGCAGCGCCTGCGCCTTTTGCTTCAGTGCAGCCACAAAGCGCTCGAAGATCGGCCGCTCGACGTACACCCGCTCGCTGCACAGGCATACCTGCCCTGCGTTCGTAAAGCTTGATTTGGCCACGCCGTCGACCGCGGCATCAAAATCGGCGTCGGCGAACACGACCGCCGCGTTCTTGCCCCCCAGCTCGAACGAGATGTTCTTCACGCCATCGGCAACCGTCTTCATGATGGTGCTGCCGGTGCGCGACTCGCCGGTGAACGTGATCGCGCTGATGTCCGGATGACGGGACAGGAACTCGCCCGCCGCGTTAGGCCCGTGACCATGGACCAAGTTGAATACCCCGCGCGGCAAGCCGACCTCATGGATCACCTCGGCCAGCAGTGTCGCCGAGCCAGGTGTTTCCTCCGACGGTTTAGCCACCACGCAGTTGCCCATCGCGAGCGCGGGCGCAACCTTCCACGTCAGCAACAGCAGCGGCAGGTTCCATGGCGAAATGATGCCGACCACGCCGAGCGGCTTGCGTGTCACATAGTTGATCAGCTCGCCGCCGTCCGCCGTATGGGTCTCAAAAAACTCGCTGTTCGCGGTACGCACCAAGTCGGCGAACGTGCGGAAATTAGCGATGCCCCGCGCCACGTCCAGCGTCCGCGCTTGGGCAATCGGACGGCCAGTGTCCGCCACTTCCGCGGCAACGAACGCGTCAAAGCGCGCTTCAATGCCCTGGGCGATCCGGTACAGCCAGTCCGCCCGCTGCGCCGGCGTCGTGTCGCGCCAACCAGCCAGTTGGGCCGCCCGTGCCGCCCGCACCGCGCGATCCACCGCTTGCGCATCAGCCTCGCAGACCAGCGCGACCTGCGAGCCATCGACCGGGCTCACGTTCTGGAACGTGACATCGCCCGCCACGAACTCACCATCGATGTAGTGCCGTAGCAAGCGGGGTTGGGGCGACGCGGTGACCGATTCGATGCTCACAACAACTCCTGCGTATTCACAAAAGGTTAAAAGCAGTCTATGAGAGGCGCCGCGTGCGCGGAAATCAAACATTCGTGATTGACTATATGAATCGGTAATACCAGTGCTACAACCAAGCCGGTCCGCGACCGCCGTGACGCTGCCATGCGGTGTGAAAGTCTGTATCCAAAGTTTGTTAGCGCTGCGTAAGCCTCCATTGAAGACAGGAGATACGTTGCTGCGTCCGCATGCTCATGCCCGCGCGCCGGATCGCGTTTACTGATCGGTGATCTTGCCGTGTCGAATCCGGTAGAGACCCGTCGCAAGGAAATTGATCGGCTGGCCGTTGCCTGGCACGCCACTGAACGTACCCGTGAAGTGTCCTGTAAAGCAAAGATGCGCGATGACGCGATCGCCGGTCACGATCATCTGTTCGACGTCGCATCGGATATCTGGAATCGCTGCCGCGAACACGGCCGAGCCAATCGCAGCGGCTGCAAAGGGATCGATACGCGTCACACTGCGTCCCGCGATACCGGGCAGCGTTGCCTCGATAACACAGACGACAGGACAGTTACCGAGATAAAGCCCGTAGCCGTCAACCTGAAATGGTGAGCGGCTGCCGGTGTCCAAACCACGATGTCGCCGAAAAAGCGGCGTGTTCCTTCGATGCCGTCGGTCACGATCGTGGCGTGATTGAACTGCATGGATGGGCCTGAATCTAATCAAAACGGATGGTATTGTGCAGGCCGCTGTCTATGTTGATAAGGGGGCCGGCAGTTGAAGGATTTTTAAAGGGAGGGAGCCATACCGGCGACTCCCGAAAAACCTCACCTGAACGCGCGATTGGATATCGGTCTATGCTCGCCAATCTTCAAATTCGCGGGCGGCGGCCCCTACTCGATTCCATTAAGATTCAATCGACACGGATCTTTACTTGGAACCCCACGGTGAATGGCAGCTTTTCCGACGGTATCGGCGGAATTAGGATGAAATTCGCACCAACGCGCTTGAAATTCGTCATCAGCACGGGAGCGAGAACCGGCCCGACGGTCCGATTACGTCCCATTCCCCAACGACCGTAGTTGTACCCGGAAATCACACCACCCATCGCGGCGACCCGGAACCATCCCCAATGGACAAACTCCGGTGTCCATATGGCGCCGCCGTAGAACGACGGACGCCGAATCGAATTGCGCAAGTACCCTGCCGTCGCCCCCCACTGCGGCGAGAAATAACACTCAACGCCGATCCCCGGATTGAACGGCTCGAAGTGCTTCGACGGATTGGGATCAATATGGTACGAGCCCAGCATTGCGTCCACCCATGCGCCTTGGTCACACCAGCCGGCGTGGGCACGCGGCGCCTCGAACCCAACTATCGCTATGCACGACAACATCAAGCCGACGCGCATGCGCGCGTCACGATGCTGAAACATCGTCCGAATAGGCATCCTTTCTCCAAAGGCAGACCACGGCCAAAAACGCGCACCTTCCCGCATCCAGCGGGACATCGATTCACACGCCCCGCGGAATCGACGACGCCGTCCAATCCAGGATGACTTTGCCGCTGCGTCCGGACAACATCGCATCAAAACCACTGCGGTATTCCTCCACGGGGAAGCGGTGCGTAATGATCGGCGACAGGTCCAGCCCGCTTTGCAGCATCGCGACCATCTTGTACCAGGTCTCGAACATTTCGCGTCCGTATATCCCCTTGATCTCCAGTCCTTTGAAAATCACATGGTTCCAATCAATCGCAGTGCGTGCCGGCGGGATACCAAGCAGCGCAATTTTGCCACCGTGGTTCATATGCTCCAGCATCGATTCGAACGCGCTCGGCGCGCCCGACATCTCGAGTCCGATGTCAAACCCCTCGGTCATGCCAAGTTCGCGCATGACTTGCGACAATGATTCGCGCGACACGTTGACAGCACGGCTTGCGCCCATCTTCATGGCAAGCTCGAGCCGGTACTCGTTGATATCCGTAATCACGATGTTGCGGGCGCCGACATGACGGGCGATTGCCACGGCCATTGCGCCGATCGGCCCCGCGCCGGTGATCAGCACGTCCTCACCGACGAGATTGAAGCTCAACGCCGTATGCGCCGCATTGCCAAATGGATCGAAGATCGCGGCCAATTCGTCGTCGATGTCGTCCGGTATTTTAAAAGCATTAAAGGCCGGAATCGCCAGATAGTCGGCAAACGCACCCGCACGGTTCACGCCGACTCCGATAGTATTGCGACACAGGTGACGCCGACCGGCGCGGCAGTTCCGGCAAAACCCACAAGTAATATGGCCCTCGCCGGATACCCGGTCACCCACCTTGAATCCTCGCACTTCTTGCCCGATGTCGACGATTTCGCCGACATACTCATGGCCGACGTGCATTGGAACCGGGATGGTTTTGCTTGCCCATTCGTCCCAATTCCAGATGTGGATGTCGGTGCCGCAGATCGCCGTCTTGCTGATGCGGATCAATACGTCGTTATGTCCGATTTCCGGTTTTTTCACCCTGGTCAATGCCAGACCCGGTCCCCGCTCCAGCTTCGCCAGCGCACGCATGGGCGCTCCTCAAATGACATTCAATGCTCGGCCAACATGCTCGAACGCGTCCACCGCCGCGTCGATCTGCTCCGGCGTGTGCGCAGCGCTCATCTGGGTGCGGATTCTAGCCCGCCCTTTCGGTACCACCGGATACGAAAACCCGGTCACATACACCCCCTGGTCTAGCAATGCATTGGCCATCCGGCCGGCCAGTTGCGCATCGCCAAGCATGATCGGAATGATCGGGTGCTCGCCCGGAATCAACGTAAAGCCGAGCGAACTCATTGCGCGGCGAAACCGGGCGCCGTTCTCGCGAACGCGCTGGCGCAATGCCGCCCCTTCGTCGCCGCGCAGCAATTCCAGTACGGTGAGCGAGGCATACGCGATACTGGGCGCGAGCGTATTGGAGAACAAGTATGGCCGCGAGCGTTGTCGCAGCAACTCGACGATCGGCGCACGAGCCGCGACGTATCCGCCGGATGCGCCGCCCAGCGCCTTACCAAGCGTCCCGGTAACAATGTCGACCCGATCCTGCACACCACAATGCTCAGGCGTGCCCCATCCGTGCTCCCCAATGAAGCCCACGGCATGCGAGTCATCGACCATGACCAGCGCGCCATGACGGTCCGCCATATCGCAAATCGCCTTCAAGTTCGCGATGATTCCGTCCATGGAGAACACGCCATCGGTCGCAATCAGCTTGAATCGCGCACCGGCCGCATCGGCGGCCTGCAACTGCGCTTGCAGGTCGTCAATGTCATTGTTCCGATACCGAAAGCGCTTGGCCTTGCACAACCGTATGCCGTCGATGATGCTCGCATGGTTCAATTCGTCACTGATGACCGCGTCGTCTTCCGTCAATAGGGTCTCGAACAACCCGCCGTTCGCGTCGAAGCAACTGGAGTAAAGAATGGCATCGTCGGTGTGCAGGAACGAGGCCAATGCCGCTTCGAGTTGTTTATGAACCGATTGGGTCCCGCAAATGAAACGCACCGACGCCATGCCGAACCCATCCCGGTCCAATCCATCCTTCGCCGACTTCACGATCCGTGGGTCATCGGCGAGACCGAGATAATTGTTCGCACAGAAGTTCAACACCTGAGCACCGCTCGCCAGCGCAATGCGCGATGATTGTGGCGAAGCAATCACGCGCTCCGACTTATAAAATCCGTCTGCGCGGATCTGCTCCAGCATAGTGCGCACGTGCGCGAGATAAGCGTCGTTCATGAACACTCCTGAGGTGGGATAACCGCGCGATGCCGATGCAAGCGGCGACGCGTAGCCTGCTGACATCCAGGCATTCTAACTTGCTGAATTGATTCAATACCGAATACATGTTCGATATATCGAACAATCTACTCCACCGAGGCCTCTATGACAAGTTCCGGCCCACGCTCGCCGGCGCGCCGTACCACCCCGCGCAAACCGCTAGGCAGCACGCGCAGCGGCAAGGGTATTACACCTCCCCGTGTCGGCGCCCACATCCAGCAATTGCGTAACGAGCGCAAGATGACGCTCGAGGATTTGTCCCGCGCGGCGGGGGTATCCAAGTCGATGCTGTCCGACATCGAACGCGACAAAGCCAACCCCACAATCGCGATGGCCTGGCGCCTAACCCATGCGCTCGGCGTCAACCTGGACCGCCTGTTTGCATCGGCAAGCCATGATGCAGACCCGATACAAGTCGCTGGCCCGCACGACATTCCGACACTGTCCGGCACGGACGCGAAATATCAACTGCGGGTCTGGGGTCCAATCGAATTGGCGGGCCGATTCGAGTGGTATGAATTGACACTGCAGCCCGCCGGTGCACTGGTTTCCGGTGCACACGAGCCCCATACGCATGAGCACCTAACCGTGCTGCACGGCACCATCGAGTTGGTATCGGGCGCGTCGCGCCGCAAACTGAAGGCGGGGGAAACGGCGCGCTACCCGGCGGACAGACCGCACACCATTCGCAACGCAGGCAAGGGCAAAGCCTCGGCGCTGTTGGTCGTCGTACACCCATGATAACGGCGACGCGAGCCCCTTCACGTTGGTAAGTTACGATCATGGCTTGCTGCTGAAGCTTCCCCTTCTCCCGTAAATCCTCACCTTAGCCGTAGAAGCCGCATCCGCGCCGACTGCCCCTTTTTTAAAGATTAGCTATCCGATGTGAGCTCGAGGCCAGCCATCGTTGACACATCTGCGATTTTTAGCACGGGACCTAGCTATGCGCGCTGCTGACAACGTCCATGTTGCTGTCTTTTTAGTGGCGGGTCGTGCGCATGCGCGTGAATTGCCCAACCTCAGCACGCACGGTCAAGGCCATTTTCTAGTAATGCAGATAGATTCTGGTACTGAATAGCCGGTTGTGGCACGACGCCCCAAGGGTTATCGACGCTTGGATACTGACGTGTCGAAGGGATAGGCGTTGGCCAGCAACTATCCACCCATCCATCGCGTTCCACTGATTACCGCAGGAAAATGACGTCCGCGACGTGCAACGAATTGCCCGGGCGTTGCTATAGGTCCCGAAAACCTTCACCTTTACGCTGATGTGGGCGACAGCACAACAACATGGACCTGCCGACTGTAAGCGCGGATGCAGAGGCAACACGCTCGACCTAAGACCTAGTCGAACGCAGATACGTTGTCGAGCACGTTCGGCGAACAACCGAATGGCACGGCAGAATAGTAAGCCGCTGATCCCCGTGGCGGCTCATGTGCTGATCCTGTAAAACCTCACCTTTCAGTCCCCGGAAAAGCTCACCTCATGAGAGATCCGGCGACGCGCTGCCCTTTTAGACCTGTTCAGGTGCGAGCATGGCCGCCCCGCAACGCACCGAACGATGGCTCCCGAAAAACCTCACCTTTGAGTGCAGCGTGCCGCCTTGCATCAGTACATCGCGCCGGTCTAGCGGTGTCGCAAGCTGTCAGGCTGACGGCGCTGCAAGCCGCTTGTTCCACGCTCAGCCTGATACAGATGGCGAGACTGCAGCGGCAAATCGGTTGTAGGCGGACAGCCGAGAAGGAACTTCGCCGGAGGTACGCTCGCACGCTGGACATTGCAATTCGAAGCGTCCATCGTGCTCATACAATTCAGGCTCGGCATCACCGCATGCCGCACATGTTGATGGCAGTGCGACGTAACCGTCAACAGCGGTACCAATCGACGCCACTTCCTCATGGGTGAGACGGCCAGCCAATGCCAGGTCGGCAACCAATCTGCCAAGTGCCGACGGTACGCCCGCTTGCACGCGGCATTGCTCTATCTGCCGGCTCAACCGATCGACTTCGTCCGACTTTATATCCAGTTGGTTTTGCAGAGTGTCGGCGCGGGCTTTGATTGCTGCTAGTTGCTGGACATGCTCGAATTCCTTACGACTTTGCTCGCGCAAGCCCGCTTGGTACGAAGAAGCGGCTGAACGTAGCGCGTCCAGTTCAACCAGCAACGGCTTGACCCGGCGCTCGGCGTTCGTGATAGCGTCCTTGATCTCTGCCGCGTAGTGTTCAGTGCGGGCTTTCAACTCGGTCTGTAACGATTCGACTTTGTTGCGTAACGTCAAAATCTCCGCTTTGCTATCCGCCAACCGGCCTTCCAGCAAGACGACTTGTTCGTGTGCCCGCCTGGCTAGGGCTCGTTCGGTTGCCAGCCGCTCGGCCGATTCTCCTTCTTTGAGTGCTGCACCCGCCCACGCATCGTGATGCCGTTGCAATTCGGCACGGGTATGCTCATACAACAACTGCGCATCCCGAGCTTTTTGCTCTGCTGTGGCGATAGTCTGTTGCATCTCAACACGTTCTTGTGCGAGTTCTTCCCGTGCTGCGGCAAGTGCGGCATCGTAAAGGCCGCGAAGCAGTTCGCCAGCGGTACTGTGCAGTGTTGGTGGTAGCACACCGGTGTCGATCCGAACCTTCGACGTGTCTCGTACTCGCTCCCAGAAAAACTCGATATCTTTTGGAATATCGCTGGCACTGCCGACACCCGTCAATTCCCGAACGTTGGCCAGTGTCGGACGGACCCCATGATCGAAAAACAGACGTTTACACGCATGCAGTGACAATTCGCGGCGCCGGGTGCCTTGGGCTCTCAGGCCTGCTAGTTCGCCTCGTATCACTTGCTTGTCTTCTTCATTCATTGAAGTCGGTCCAACGTGGTCAAGTGTAACAATTATAACAAATTACGTAAATTTCGCTACTAATTTGTTCGTTGAATGTTACTTTCCCCGACAGAACGCTAGGTCACAGTCTCTTTGGTCAAAAGAGCTAGAATCAGCGTGAAACATTAAGCTACGACGTCAAGAATCTCCTTAATTTCTAACCACTTGGCGTATTCCATAGGACTTTACTCGATGTTTCACGAGCATCGCTAGCACAGTGGGTCATGCTCGTTAGCTTCGTTAAGTGGTCGTGGTGTTCCGCTTAGCTAAGAAGAAGGCGCGTAGCAGTTGCTACTTCAGTGATCTTAGTTAAAGGGCAAACACGGCAGCACATCGTACCGATGGTTGTTTTTCAAGGTCTCGCGGGGTTCTTTGAGTCAGTTAATAAGAACACGTAGAAGTATCTTTAAAAACGTTAACGCCATCTCAAACCCTTACCCAGCATGGCTTTCCGGGCGCCAAGGTGAACATTTTCGGGAACTCAGGTGAGGTCTCACGGGATACCACGGTGATGGGGTTCAGGGAGTCCGGTGAGGAGTGACGGGAAACATCGTGAGCGGATTCGGGAGTGGATCGCGCATCCGTGATGACGATAGGTGAGGATTTTCAGGAGGTTACCCGCGCAGACCCGCAACCAGCAAAGCGTTTGTACAGTGGAGTATTCGTCTCGGGAACATGATGGTGAGACTTTTCGGGAGGTGGTGATTGACGCGTGGAGCCGTCTTCCGTTGCTCAATTATTGTGCATGGTGAAGTTTTTCGGGACCTGAGCGCTTTCCAAGGTGAGCCAATACGGGAGTCGATGCAAGATGGATGGTGTTTGGTGGCAGCAAGGCGTATTGAGCGGGACTTCCAGCCTGAATATTTCGCTCAAGTGAGCGTGGTGGCACCGTCAGGTGAGCGTTTTCGGGACCTGTATTGCAGCTTAGGTAGGACATGCAGTGGCCGCCGCCGGGTGCTAAGGTGAGGTTTTACAGGATCGGCCAGTGTGAGCATACGGGGACATTTTGATCGGTTGGTTATGCAGTATGGGCCGTCCAATTTCGTTAAGTAATTGATTTGCAAAGCATTCTTGGCATTGAATTATCACTATCATGCTATGAAGGTGAGCTTTTTCGGGGCCTTAGGGTAGAAGGAAGGGGCATCCCTGCCGGGTTTGACGCTGCACAATGCCGTACGTAAAGGTGAGGTTTTTCGGGACCCACAGCGTGTGCTCCCGAGGTCGCATGGAGTTTTAACGAATAGGCGCTCCCTTTTTGAGGGCTGTGAAGAGCGTTTTTAGTATGTTATATGGCCGATGGTGGACCGTGGCGGCTTTCCACTCGGCAGCGGTGAGCGTTTTCGGGAGCTACTGCCGCGCAATAAGAGCCCGTTGTTCTGCCCATGCCAAGTCAGCTGGGCGGAGATTGTTGATCAATGGTGAGAGTTTTCAGGAAAGGCCTGTAATTATTCCCTGCTTATCTACGATCGTAATAAAAATTGCTTTAAGGACAAGGACATGCAGCCTATCTTAGTCGGTGTATGAATTTCGCGACAGCTCGAAGGTGAGGCTTTTCAGGATTCAATTTTAGGGTCCGTAGAGGCGGCTGCGGTTGTGCATGTCCCTGCAGCCCCAGTGACAAGGGGCATCACCGTATTAGCCTGGTTTTTCAAAGGTGAGGACTTTCGGGAGTATATCGCGGTGAGGTGCGTACTTTCGCGACGTCTCACCCTTTAGGGGTGAGACGATGGATGTAGACGGCGCTCACCATAGCGGGTATTCTTCAAGCAACCACTGTCCGGACCTGACACATGGCCACCCGCGTTGCAAAGAAGAAGACCGATGTCGTCAGCCCAAACTCGTCGGAGTTGCGCAAGGCCGTCGAAGCCATCGCGATTCAGCCCAAGAACGGTAAGATTACCTTGCTGACTCGCAAGCTGTTCAATGTGCTGTTGGCTGTCGCGCAGCAGGCCGATGAGTCGGGCGACACCTATCGGGCGTTGCTTTCGGATATCGTCGCGAATTCCGCATTCGACTCTAATGACACGGCGCTGGTCAAAGAGCATTTGCGTCGGATGGTATCGGTGCAGGTTGAATGGAGCACCGGAACATCGAGCCAGAAGCCGGGGCGCAAGTGGGGTATCTCGACGTTGATCGCGGATGCCGAAATTCTCGAGGATGCGACCACCCGGCGTGTATGGGTTGAGTTCTCGTTCGCCCCGAAGATCAAGAAGAAGCTTCTCGACCCGGTCCAGTATGCCCGCCTGAGCTTGCAATTCCAAAGCCAACTGCGTAGTAGTGCTGGGCTGGCACTGTATGAGATTTGCGTACGCTACTTGACCAATCCGAGTCATCTTACGATGCGTGAGCCGTGGCAGTGGTGGCGTCCCATCCTGTCCGGAACACCTGATTCAGAGGCCGGCGATGAAGCTAAGCGTGAATATAAGTATTTCAAGCGCGATTATCTTCGTCCGGCTATCGCGGAAGTGAATGCGGTAACCAATATCAATGTCGAATTGATCGAGCATCGTGAAGGGCGGCGTGTATCGGAAATCCAGTTCCGGGTAGCGGAGCGCAAGCAGCCGATGCTGGCGCTTGATGAACATCCAAACGTGTTCGACAGCACGTTGGTCGATCGCATGGTCAAGCTCGGTATTCCGTTGAAAGAGGCGCAGACGCTGTACGCCGACAGTGAAGAGAACCGCATTCGCGCCGCTTTACAGATGACCGAGCAACGGATGCGTAGCACGACGCTGCCTGCGGTGCGCAGTGCCGCGGCACTCTTCAAGGACGCATTGAAGAAGGGGTACGCGCCGCCAGTCGAGGAAGTCCCAACGTTGCAAGTCAAGAAGGTGGCTGGAGAGGAGGATCCAAAGGCCCGGTTATTGGCAGAATACGCTGCGTATCGTCGCAAACAGGCGCGCGAGCTTTATGACGAGCAGGATGACGCGGGGCGGGATTTCGCCCGGAAATCGTTCGAGGAAGAAGCGTTGCCGGGTCTGGGCGCTCACCTGCGGGACGAATGGCGTAAGCGTGGCATCACGTCGAAGATCGCCGAGACGGCCTTTTTTGATTGGCTGGCGCTGAAAACGTGGGGCGAGCCGACGGATGGTGATCTACTTGCGTTCACGTTGAACCACGCACGCGCCGCGGCATGATCGCCTTAGAGGACGCTGCCGGTGGCGCGTGCGGGGTGTTACACGTCGGTTGAGTTGACGCCGCGGCCGTCGGTATCAGAGGTTTTCGGCATCAATAGCGCTTCGATCTGCGCCAACAATTCGTCACGCTTTTCTCGAGTCAGTCCCTTCAGCTTCAGCTCAAGGCGGTCGTCACCATACGACTTTAGGTCACCGAGTGTCGCTCCCTCGACTTTGATCTCCAGCCGTTGCGCGTAGCGCTGTCGGCGTAGCGGCTTGGGCGCGTCGCTAGACACTGCCCTACCCTTGACGATATCGGCGACTTGCCGGGTGCTGAGGTCTTCGGCGATGATCTTGTTGATCAGTCGAAGCGTGGCATCGGTACCCTTTGCGGAATGATACCGAGCAACTTGGTACGCCATGTTAGAGCCAAATCGATCCGGCCTCGCCACCATTTCCTGCATGACGGCTTCCGGGAGTTTCGCAATGCCTAAGGCGACGGCAACTGTCGACTCATCGATGCCAAGATGCTCGGCAAGTTCGCGTTGACTTTGGAAGTGCTGCTCATCGAGAAAGCGCCGCCATACGATTGCGTTGTCGAAGACTGTTTGCGAGTCCCGCTGAACGTTCAAATCATAGCCGAGCTTATAGCTCTCAATGCCAATGGGCAAGTCTACGACGATTGCTCTTACACTTTCCTTGTTGGCCTCTCTCAATGCCCGCACGCGGCGGCCGCCGTCACTGACGAAGAATGCACCGGGGTTTTGATGATCCGGAATGACGTGAATAGCCTGCTGCTGACCTTGCTTGGCAAGGTTCACGGCAAGTTCGGCAATCGACGACTTCAGGTAGAAATGGCGCGGATTGAAGGGACTGGGTTTGATCGCTTTCAGTGGTAGCTCAATGACCTGTCCCGGCGTGTATCCACTTGCGGTACGCCATGCGCGGTACGCCGCCGATTCGTTAGTGTCCGGGGTCATGGTCTCGGACGGGTTAGGCGCCCCGTCCTTTTTCGCAATTGCGACCGGTTCGGACGTATTGGGGCTACCGGGTTGCTTGACCCATGTGTCGATCGCGTTGAGGCGTTCTAGTGCCGTTCGTTTTTCGCTGGTCGTCGTATCCGGCCGTGCCTGGAAGCCTCGGGCGAGTTGAGAGGATTTCATACGGCTCCTTTATGCGCATAAAGTCACTGCAACAGCGCCGCGATTTCATCGGCGCAGGCTCGGATTTCGGCGCTTGCCAGCTTGGCGCCACGGTCTGACATTTGCAGGACGGTTTGTCCCAACGCCATCGCCTGCTTGTAGCACTCGCGGGTAGGGATCTGAGTTTTTAAAAGTGGAAAGCCGAGTTCCTCGAGCGCGCGCTTCAACTCGCGTGTCAGCATCCGTTTTTCTTCGGTCTTGTTGAGGAGAAAGACGGCTTTCAAATCTTCGTTCATTGTCTGCGCTTGCTGGATCAGCTTGACCAGACCAACGCTCGACCAATAGTCGGCCGGCGACGACGACGTTGGCACAATCGCGATACTGGCCGCCAGCAGTACGACGCCAGAGACCTTCTCTGTAATCGATGGCGGGCAATCCACAATGATGAGATCGTAATCATTGACGAATTTCTTGATTTCTCTATGAATCTGGCCCCCTGCCTCCGCTAAGTTCACAATCGGGAACGGAATGCCCGATTCTTCACTCGCGGCGCTGGACCAGTGGACCAACGTATTTTGTCCGTCCGCGTCGACGACCAAAACTTTCTTTTCTCTTTCGTGGAACGCTGCACCAAGATGCATTGCGATCGTGCTCTTGCCCACGCCCCCCTTCTGCTGAGTAACCGCAATGATTTCAGCTGCCACTCGTTACTCCCTTAGATAAACTTTAAGGAGTATATCGGAAGTTGTGATTGAAAATCCATAATCCATTCGGCTGATGTCGTTCGGCCACGACTTTATGCGCATAAATTAGGACGAGGCCACGAGGCCACGAGGCCACGAGGCCACGAGGACGCACGAGCAACTGCGTGTTCTGCTTCTGTGGTGGTCTATACAGGGTACGGCGCTGACTTAGCCCACCTGGCGGCATGGCGTGAGTAACAGCGACATCCGTGACGGCTTGTCTAAGTGTTTTGTAAACGGTGTCCCTTGGGACTTACCGATCGTTGCGCTATACCAGATGCCGACGAGCCGGAGTCGCCTTGTCTACCCAATCGATCCAGGCAACCACCCATAGCTTGTCGTTGACAGTAAATGCTGTGCGCACCTGGATATATCTGAGCCGATGATTAATGATTTCCTCTTTGCTGCGACGAAGACTCCGTGAGCCTTGATCGGACGTTATTTCCAATATGCAGGAGAATCGTGCGAAGGGGACCCTATCACAGGTCGGGTCAGTGATTTTTGCATCGATCGTAAGCACGATGCAGTGAACCTTAGACGTGTGTTGGTCCCCAGCGAAGCGAAGTCAATGTTTTGGCGAGGCGTTTTGCGTGTCAGGTACTCGAGCTTGATGCTGAAAGCCAGCACCGGTCGCGAAGGCAGGCAGACGAAACGGGTGAATGGCTGCTACAGTACATACCGTGCCGACTTTATGCGCATAAAGCTTCGTCTCTTCCGTTGGTTTGCTGCCCATAGGGATCGGTCATTCGTCGTTGCCGCTGTTAACCAGCGAGTTGATGCAGTACTGCTTTACTACGGAGTGGCTACCTCTCACGTATTACCAATCGGCCCTCATATCACAGGCCTCAGCGATCGTTTTCATTCGATTGATATCGAAATAGTTTATTTTTTATAAAATTTTATGTGCTGCTGAGGCCGTGGATGAGCGTTGGCAATGGCGCGATGCGTTACGCGTGCCTGCACGTTACTCACAGTGCACAATGATGCCCTTTATTTTTTTCGTGTCGCGACTGAGGTATCCATGATTACGATTTACCATAATCCCCGTTGTTCGAAATCACGCGCCGCCTATGCCTTGCTGGTTGACGAGTTGGCGGGACGCGAAGAGGTCCGGACGGTTGAATATTTGAAAACACCCCCTACACTCGACGATTTGAAACAGCTGCATGCATTGTTGGGTGTGTCGGTGCGCGAAATGATCCGGGAGAACGAGCCGGCCTTCACCGAACTGGGGTTGGACGATGCTCGCTATCTGAGGACGCGCTTCTCAAGGCGGTTTCCGACCATCCCGCATTGTTGCAACGCCCGATCGTTGTTCGCGATTCCCGGGCTGTGATTGGACGGCCGCCCGGGCAGATTGCCACACTGTTCGATTAAGCGGTGCCAGCTTTGACGAGGTATTGTCAACGCGCTTGCACGAATACACTGGGTACCAGTATAAGAATCCAATAAAATTATTTGGATTGTTCGACATTGAGGTCGAGATGTTGACGCCCAATGCGTTACCGGAAAAGTTTCCGGGCGATCGTGATAGAAGTTCAGCCGGTATAAGCGTGAAGGAACAGCGCCTGCTGGAGTACCCTGGTTGCCATAGGTGGGCGCGCCGGGACGTGCAGACGCTATTGAATGAGTCGATCGTGTCGCATAACTCGGCGGTGCCGCGTACGCGCATCTAACGGTAAACGGGTGAAAGGAGCTTGAGCAACGCAGCTGGAGGCGCCTAACCAAGTGAGACGATTACGAGAACAAGCTACGGAAAAGATAGGGTGGCCTGGGTCCATGAGCAGGCCGCGCCGCTGATCTGTGCCGCCTGCTCGAGCCCCGGCGCCATGCGCCAATTCTCAAACACATGCCGGCTGCAGGTATTGCGGTACAGTATGACAAGCTGAAACTTATGCTGGAGACTGCGAGGCGAATAGTGCCTCAAGGCCCGCTCAATGCGGTAGCGTTACAAAACAGCAAGTGGTTATGCCATGATATCGAATAGTGAAAGAAAGCCGCTTCCCCTTCCCGGTGGTCATCACGAGGTTTTGCTGCATTCATGCTGTGCGCCTTGTTCCGCGGAAGTCATGGAAGCAATGGTCGCCTCAGGCATCAATTTCACGATTTTCTTCTATAACCCCAATATTCACCCTCGCAAGGAGTACGACCTTCGCAAGGATGAAAATATTCGGTTTGCCCAGAAGTTGGGCATCCCGTTCGTGGATGCCGATTATGACCGCGACAACTGGTTTGCCCGGGCAAAGGGATTGGAGAACGAACCCGAGCGCGGCATTCGTTGCACGATGTGTTTCGATATGCGTTTTGAACGTACCGCACTCTATGCCCATGAGCATGGCTTTCGCGTCATTACCAGTTCCCTGGGCATTTCGCGCTGGAAAAATATGGAGCAGATCAACGACTGCGGGCGCCGTGCTGCGTCACATTATCCCAATTTGATGTACTGGGAATACAACTGGCGAAAAGCGGGCGGATCGGCACGAATGATAGAGATCAGCAAACGCGAAAAGTTTTACCAGCAGGAATACTGCGGCTGCGCCTACTCGCTACGCGATACGAACCGTCATCGGATAGCGACCAACCGCAAGCCCATACAGATTGGCATCATGCACTACGGCACGAGCGATCCCGACCCGAAACAGTAATGTCATTCGCCGACGACAAATTTCAGCTGCAGGCCGCCGAAACATGACCCTGGATGGCGTGCCGGTTCCCGTATCAGGACAGTAGTTTACGCAACGCCTGCTTCAACTCGTCGCTTCCTTGGGCCTTGAGGATCTCCCTTTTTACACGGATTTTATAAATAGGCGGTATATCATCGGCATTGTCGAATGCCTTCAATAATCTCTCAGAGTGAGCCTGATAGTCCGGATTTGCAATGATTTGCGCCAAACCCACCGGCTGCGGCTGACCTCTTTCCCAAGTGGCAAACTGCTTAAATGCCGTAATAGCATTATAATTAAATGAATGTTGTTTAATAACATTAATTGCCAGCTTATCGTCTGTGTGTAACTGCGCATCTAGGTGTCGTTTGTACGTAATTTTTTCTTTTGATTGAAGACGCTTTATTGCGCCAGCGATTTGGTTTTTATAACGACCGCTGACACTTGAATTGAAAAGTTCAGTGATTAAATGTACCATATCTGGCTTTGCATTTTTCACAATGCAATCAAGTTTGTCCGTTTGGCTATATGTGTCGGTAAACCACCGTGCCAATGATCTTAAGGCGGCTTTATCAGGATTCCACAAATGCGGAGCCTGTTGAAGCACTTCTTCATCGGTTCGCGTCGAAGATTGCGTAGCCAACCAGACCGCAACCAATTCGCGTTTGACCTGCGTGTCTATCTCTGCGGGCACAGGGCCTTTAACCCCCGGCAACTCGATGCCGTTCAACGCTTGCTCGAACTCCCATGCCCGCAACTTTTGTAGCCACCCGACTGAGGTGCTGGTAAACGAAGTGTCAAATTGGGTGCGGCCCCCGCCTACCGGGTTGGCTTGATAGCAAGTGAGTAATTGCCGTTGGTTGTCATTTGACAGCTGACCGGCTTCAAGCCGTGTTATCACATTGGTCAGGCTTTGCTCAGGCTGTTCCATCAGCCATTTCGATAGCCTGTTCAGGTTACGCACGTAATGCTCTATAGTACTTTTTTTCAAAGACTTATTCCCACTCCGCGAGTCGCAATAGGCGGCCAAGCGCGCAAACAGATTTTCGAGAAGCGCGGCGTCTTGGGGATTGGAACGAAACCGGTAACTCCGGGCGCGGGTGGCGTTGTCCAGGCCGGCCGGCGCGGTTTGGGCCGTCGCGCCTGGCTGCAAGCCGTCGGATGGCAAGCCAGCCTGCTGTGCCGACGTTGACGCCGTAGGCAACGTAGGGCGGTGGGGGGGCGATCCAACTTGGACCGTCTGTTGCCACGTCATGCCATACGCGTGGGGGCTCTCCGGCAGCGTATGCGGTCCACGCCGATCGCTGGAGGACCAACTTAAGATTGGTAGCGCATCCTTGCTCATCGAACGCGGAGCGGATCGCTGGGCGGGTGGCGGTGTCGGCACTTTGGCCCTATTATCCATTCCAGTTCGAGGCAAACTTGGATCCGATGCGTGGGGAGCGAACAAGTAACGAGTATCCATTATCGGTTTGTCAGCCGCACGGCGGCTGCCTGCTGTGGAAAGAAAGGTGAGGCTAATGTTGCGGCACGCGCCGCGCGGCGCTAAGAAGCAGCCGAAGCCAGGACATGCTATACGAGCCAGTCTGTCGGCAAACGATAAGGTGGGGCATGCTCCCGAGTGGTTAACCCGCGCGCTTTCCTTCTACCGGTCCCGTTTCGGTTCGGCGCTGCCTTCCCGCATATTTCACGGAATTCGCCTGGTCATTCCATGCTGTCAACAGCAACTCGGAAGTGGCTTTTCCTCCGTCAGCACCGATCAACACGCCTGCACGAAATAGCTGAAAGCCGGCGAGGCCATACATTTGGCGCTTAAGGAACTTGAGCCGATTGACATGACCCTCGACGAGGTCGTTGCTGTAGCGCGTCATCAGTTCACTGTGTCGTACGCGACGATGAACAGCAAGCTCGCGCTGTAGACGAAACGCTTCGAAACGCCTCGCTTATCGCGGTGTCGCTGTCTTGCCTATGCGAGTTCGTTTGGGTGTTGCACAGGCTCTACGGCTTTAATCACACCGATATCATCGCTGTAATTTGCGTGTTGGCCGCGACACAGATGGTCGTCATAAACTGGCCTGCCGTTGAGATAAAAAGGCGCTGCTTTTATTAAACCAGCACGGACATGCGATGTAACTGCCATAGACCGGCCGTTTGCTCACACCGGTGCTTCGTTTTGAAAGGCTGACAGTGAACTTGGGCTGAATATTAAAACTGCTGGCGCATAGGCCGTGCGGCGGACGTGGGGGTGCTTTCCGCGCAGCACGAGACGATCTGGACAAAAACAGCCATAAGTACAGCATGGACGAGATCGCTCAGATGGGAGAGACGGCCGGTTTTGCTCGCGTGGGTGGGTTGGACGGACGACATGTAGCCGTTTGCCGAGACTTTGTTCGTGGCGCAATAATAGTCATCGCGGCGGCGAGACAGCGTCATCGAGTGATGCGTCGACAAGCTTGCTAGGGGCCTCGCCCGGCATCTTCGCAATGTCGTCGCTTCGAGGAGGCGATAGACTGATTGACAAGGTGCCCATACGAGCACACCATCGCTGGAATCCCCGCCTGTAAAAGGATAGCGAATGGACTGGCGTCACGACCCCGTGCGCAAGCGGGCAACCGCGTGGTACATGGTCGCCATGTGGTAGGGCGTCGTCGAGGGCATGTCCGCGCGCACCACGGCGCCGTCCTGCGCAATCGATTCTACCCAGCCGTAGTCGCGCAGGAAACGCTGCTTGAAACGGCCGAGTTGAGCTTTCAGGGGCACGTGCGCATCTTGCGCCTCGCTGGTGCCGCGCAGCGCTTGCGATGTGGCCAGCGCGCGGGCGAATTCGGTTTGCGCCCACAACCGCTCGTTGGGCTCGGTCACATGGCCATGCTCGTCCAACGCAGCGCACACTCCGCCGGTGACGGGCGACACGCCGTGCCGGAGCGAGAACGCATAGGCCAAGCCGAGCCAAGCGGGCAGGTCGCTGCGTCCAAAGACATCCGGCGCGCTCGACGCGAGATAGAACCATTCGAACTGGTGTCCGGGTTCGATGCGCAAGGCGTCGCAGCCGATCGGCAGTTCCGCGATGCAGCCGGTCGGGCGATGTACGAATGTCGCAATCATTTGTTCCGCGATACGCTGCAGCGCATCCGAAAACCACGCGTCGCGCTGCACATCGCGGGCGGACAGGTAGGCTTCGGCCAAGTGCATGATCGGGTTCTGCTGTGGACCGTTGACGACCGTCCGAAAGTCGGCGGATAGCACCGCGTTGTACAGGCCGGCGTCGGTCGCGAAGCGCGTCTCAATCACGTGCCGTGTCGCTTCGAGCAGATCCAGTGCATCCCGGTTGCCCCGGTGCCGGAAATATTCCGCGCAACCGAACACGATGAATGCATGCGTGTACAGATCCTTTTGCGTCTCTTGCGGCGCGCCTTGTGCATCGATGCTGTAGTGCCAGCCGCCATGTGTCGCATCCACGAACCGGCTGCGCAGCGATTCGAACAGGCGGTCTGCGTGATCGTGCCAGCCAGCTGCGCTGAACAAGTAGAGTTGGCGCGCACATGCCATGGCCCGGTAGCGCGTGGGCGGCAACGCAGGCTGTCCCGGCGGTGCGATCACGTCATAGGGCAGGCCTAATGCGTCATTGAAGCCCCGGGTGGCCCACAATGGCAAAATTACGCTGGCCAGGTGCTGTTGCAACTCGTCGATGGTTGCGCTGGCGTAGTTGGGCTGGTTCATGCAATAGGCTTCTTTCCGGGAGCGGCTGGGATGCGAGTGTACCGCAACTGCCGCTCCTTCCCGCTGTCGGCGTGGCGATGTAGCGCGCACCTGTCGCGCCCGGCCGGCAGCCTGCTATGCTAGTGGGCCCGGCATCGCCAGAGCCTGACCTGACCCACGGGCGGCCGTGCCCGGCTTGGCCGGTGCACGCAACATTCCTTCCGACCTATGCATACAGTACAAGAACCGAATATTCGTCCGCTCGGCATCATGGCCGCGTTACCGGAGGAAATCGCTCCCCTGATCGATGAAATGCGTGCCGCACCGGACTGGCGCACGGTGACGCTGGGCCGCCGCGAATACGCGCTCGGCACGCTGCGCGGCATGCCGTGCGTGGTGACGCTGGCTCGCGTGGGCAAGGTGGCTGCGGCGACCACCGCGACCGCGCTAATCCACGAATTCGGTGCTGACGCCATTATTTTCACCGGTGTCGCGGGCGGTGTCGCGCGGCAGGTGCGGGTAGGTGACATCGTCATCGCGGATGCGCTGATGCAGCATGACCTGGACGCATCGCCGCTGTTTCCGCGATTCGAAGTGCCGTTGCTCGGCGTGTCCCGCTTCGGCACTGACGACAGCCTGTCGGATGCGCTCGCAGTGGCTGCGGCATCGTTTGTGCGCTCGCAGGCCATGGAGCTCATTGAGCGCTACCGTGGCGTGATCGACGACGTGCCGCGCGTGCACCGGGGGCTTGTAGTCAGTGGCGATCGGTTCATTGCTGACCATGTCGCACGCGAAGCCGTGTTAGCGGCCGCGCCGGACGCATTGGCGGTCGAAATGGAAGGGGCTGCGCTGGCGCAGGTCTGTTACGAGTACGATGTGCGCTGCGCGGTGGTTCGCACGATCTCGGATGTCGCTGACGCACACGCTGCGGTGTCGTTCTCGACGTTCCTCGCCGAGGTGGCGAGCACGTATTCGGCCGGCGTGTTGCAGCGTTTTTTTGCGCAGCACCGGGTGCACTCATAGCGGTCGCGACGCGCATCCGTGCCGGGCGAGGTGGCGGTCTTGGGATGGCGCCGGCCAACTGGGCTTGGGACCGCGATGTAAGCGTGCCGCTCGGTGTCGGTGCGGTAACGTACGGGAGGTATGCTTTGCAATGGCGCTTGATAGGATCTTACGGCTAAGACCGATGGCATCGTATCGCAAGTCTCGCCAGCCGGCGTAAGCAGGGCGAGACGTTGGTCATGCTTCGCTTCTCAGGTACACCGCTGCTTAGCTCGATGACCCGTCCTAGCGTCTCAGGTGAATATCTCTGCTTTAAACTGTGGCCAATCGATTCGCTGTTTGGTATCCCGACAAACGCACTGCGTGGCCACACGAGTTGACAAGGTCGCGTGACCTAACGCTCCGCACCCTCCCGATGCCCAACTACGCGGAACGCACGCGTGGCCCGGCGCGCCATCTGCGAGTCACTGCTGAACTGTGGAATGTTCTATCATGCAACGACCGGCCGGTTAGCGGCCCAATCCTTGCCCCAAAGCCGCTTTACGTTACACAGCGCTTGTCACGCACTCCGCGCACAAGCCCTTGAGTTCAAGTTCGCCTCGCACGAGCGTGAAGCCGGTGGATTCAATCTTGTTCACCAACGCGTGATGAACGCCCGGCGCATCGATTTCCGCGACTGCGCCGCAGGACTGGCAGACAATCAAGATGCCGTGCCGGCAGTGCGTCAGGTCATGGCATACCGTGAACGCGTTGATCGACTCGATTCGATGCACCAATCCCACGGACTGTAGGAAATCGAGCGCGCGATAAACGGTCGGCGGCGCGGAGCCCGGGTGAATCTTGCGCATTTCGTCGAGCAGCGTGTAGGCCTTGGTCGCGCGGCCGGATTGCAGCAGCAACGACAGGACTTTCTGGCGCAGCGGCGTCAGCGATTCGCCGCGCTCCTGACAGTACGCGTGCGCGAGCTGCAACGCCTGCGTGACATCGGCCACCGGCGGACCGGCCTGCGCTGTGAGTGCAGTGGGCGTGTGGGATGGAGTGTTGGGCATGCCAATGATTTTACATGGGCCGGTGCGCCCGTGCGGCGCTGCCGCGCCAGCGCCGCAGCAGTAATGCGTTGCCCACGACGCTGACGCTGGACAAGGCCATCGCCGCGCCAGCGATCATCGGATTGAGCCACCCGAGCGCGGCTAATGGCACGCCGACGACGTTGTAGACGAAAGCCCAGAACAGGTTTTGCCAGATCTTGCGATATGTGCGCCGCGACAGGTCCAGTGCGTCGGCCACCAGGGCGGGATCGTCACGCATCAGCGTGATGCCGGCGGCGTGCATCGCGACGTCCGTGCCGCTGCCGATCGCGATGCCCAAGTCGGCGGCGGCCAGTGCCGGCGCATCGTTGACACCGTCGCCGACCATCGCCACCACGTTGCCTTGCTCGCGCAACCGCGCGATCATCGCGGCCTTGTCCTGCGGCGACATAGCGGCATGCACTTCGGCAATGCCGACCGCCGAGGCGACCGCCGCTGCGCTACCAGCGTTGTCTCCTGTCATCAGCAGCGTGCGCATACCCGCCGCTGTAAGCAGGGCGAGTGCCGCCCGGGCCGAGGGCCTGACCGTGTCGCCGAACGCGATCAGTGCCAGCGGGGCAGGCGAAGGCGCGACGCGCACCAGCCACGATACGGTGTTGCCGGCCCGCTGCAGCGCGTCCGAACGCGCTTGCAGCGCCGCGTCAGGCGCGATGCGAAGCTCACGCAGCCATCGCGTGCTGCCGATGCCGAAGAGCCCTGCGCCGATCGTCGCCTGGATGCCGCGACCTGCGATGGCGCGGGTGTCACGCGCCTCGGCGGCCGCCACCTGCCGCTGCCGCGCCAGGGCAACGATCGCGCGCGCCAGCGGGTGCTCGCTGTGCTGCTGTACACCGGCGGCAATCGATAGCGCGTTCTCGTCTGTGCCCTCCAATGCATCGAAGGCCACGACGACGGGCTTGCCGTCGGTCAACGTGCCGGTCTTGTCGAGCGCGATGACGTTAACCCGATGAGCCAACTCCAGCGCCTCGGCATCCTTGATCAGCATGCCATGTCGTGCCGCGACGCCGGTGCCGGCAAGGATGGCGGTTGGCGTCGCAAGCCCGAGCGAACAGGGGCAGGCGATCACCAATACGGCGACGGCGTTCAGGATCGCGTGCTGGACCGGTGCGCCGGCGAGCAACCAGCCGCACAGCGTGACCAGTGCAATCGCGATGATGGCCGGCACGAACACGGCGCTGACCCGATCCACCAGTCGCTGGATTGGCGCCTTCGCGGCCTGCGCGGTCTGGACCAGTTGGATGATCTGCGCCAGCATCGTTTGCGCGCCGATCTCTGTCGCCTCAATCACGACCGCGCCTTCGCCGTTCAGCGAGCCGGCGTGCACTGTGTCGCCTTCGTCTTTCGCCACGGGAAGGCTCTCGCCGCTCAGCATGGCTTCATTCGCGTGCGTGTGGCCGCCGATGATGCGGCCATCGACCGGGAATCGCTCGCCGGGACGCACGATCACTTGCATGCCGACGCGCACGTCGGACAGTGGCAGCTCGCGTTCGGCGCCGTCGATGCGCACGCGGGCCGTATCGGGCCGCAGCGCGTTCAGCGCGCGGATTGCGGCGGTGGTCTGTCGCTTCGCGCGGGCTTCGAGCCATTTGCCAAACAGCACCAGCGTGATGACGACGGCGGATGCCTCAAAATAGAGAGGGGCGCCACCATGGGGGTGGGTCGCCCATTGGTAGAGGGACAATCCATAAGCGGCCGATGTGCCCAGCGCGACAAGCAGGTCCATGTTACCGGACCATGCTCGCACGGCCTTATAGCCGGATACGTAGAAGCGCGCGCCGAGCACGAACTGGATCACGGTCGCCAGCACGGCTTGCAGCAGGATCGGCACGCTCGACGTCCCGTGGTTGCTTACTGCCTGCCTATCCGCGATCGGCTCGCCGGGCGGGAGCGATGGCGCGCTGCCCGCCAGCATGTCGATCATAGGTACCAGTAAGGGCAGTGTCAGCAAGGCGGAGACGATCACCGCCGTCAGCGGCTGCGTTGCGTTTCCCTGCGACGCCGAAGCGGGCGTCTCGGGCGTTGGGTGCGCGTCATAGCCAGCCTTCTTGACGGCGGCAACGAGTGTGGGAACCGCCACATCGGGCCAAGCGGTGACCGATGCCCGCTCTGTGGCCAAATTGACGGCCACATGGGACACCCCCGGCACCTTGCCAAGTGCGCGCTCGATTCGCATCACGCAGGAGGCGCATGTCATGCCTTCGATATCCAGCAATGTCGTGTAGGTCGGGGAGGCTTTCATCATGTCGGGCACGATACAGGATGAATGCAGTATTAGCCTTCCCATGATGGGAGGGTCAAGGTCCCACGGCGACATGACGACGTACTACGACACGGTAGCCCACTTGCCGAATGCTAGTGGGCCCATGATGTCTGAGTTTGGTCTAGAACTTTGCTGCCGTGCGGTCGCCGAGGCCGCCAAATTGTCGAGATTCAGTGCGATGCGCTAACGATCGAATATACAATCGAGCGTTTTCTTGAGCGTCGTGCATTACACACCGACAAGCAAGTGGCGTCGCAGGCAACGCTCTCCACTTAAGCCGGGCTTATCGCAGCCCCCCGAAGGCACCGCGCGAGTGTGCCGGATCAATACACAAGCTGAAAAACTACGGCCCTGACATATCAACGCTGGCGCGGCTGAGCGAGCGAGGCGAAATCTGCCCATTTCAATACGGATACCTTTTTTACGAAGGGTACAGTGCCCCTTTCACTGTCGGCATAAAAATTAGCTACAGGTCGTGCATTCTAGAACTTGCATCACCAGCCAATTTCAACTAGATCCCATGGCGCGTCCAGAAATCCGCCGGCGTGACGATGGGATATCGATCTGCCAGCGCCAACAAATCCTTGTCTCCTGTAATGAGATACTGCGCTTTCGCTGCCAGCAGCGTAAGTAATACGGGTTGATCAGTGGAATCGCGCAAACTTGTGTCCTGCGCGCCTTCTGGCTCGACTACATCGGCCAATAACATAAAACTATCGGCTAGATCGCGAATTTGCGCCGGTGCCATGCCTATTCTAGGCAACCGCGGTAGAACTCGGACCATTTCGTCTAAGATGTAGTGCGACAGTGCCACCTCCAACCCGCCTTGGCGCCAAGCCGCAACGACGCGCCCAGGCACGCTGCTCGGGTAAGCCAAGCCCGATACCAACACGTTGGTATCAAGCACGACACGTAAGCCAGCCATCAGCACCGCTTCCGCTCAGCCGCCACCGCGGCATCGATCTCCGCCTCCCCTTCCTTAACCGGCACGCCGGCATAGGCTTCGGCGATTCGGTTGCTGAGCGCATCGAAGCGGTCCTGCATACGCCGGATGCGGGCGAATAATTCGGCGTCGACGAGCGCCGCGACCGGCTTGCCGTCCTTATTGATAACGATACTGTCGTTGCGATACTGTACCTGATTAAGCATTTCGCCCAGGTTTTGTCGGAAGTTCACGGCATTGACTTCGGTAATCATCGCACCCTCCATTGTCATATTGACCATAATGATCATTATGGTTGAAATCAGGCATGGTGTCGAGCATCCAATCGGCCTTCACGCAGATCCGGGGTTTTGGCGAGTATGGCTTCCCCGAAAGTCATGCGGCTAGCTTCGCGCTGCTCGTGTACGCGAGCGCGTGGCTTAAATGCCATGCGCCGGCCGCGTTTCTGTGCGCGCTGCTCAGCAGTCAACCGATGGACTTTTATACGCCATCACAATTGGTGCACGACGCGCGCCGGCATGGTGTTAAGGTGCTGCCGGCGGACGTGATCGTGAGCGACTGGGACAGCACGCTGCAAGGACAAGGCCCGGACGCGCCGGTGCGGCTGGGCCTGTCGCTGATTCGCGGCTGTGGCACGCGCTCGCCGTGGTGCCTAAAGGATCTGCTGCATGCAGCTAGCGATGACGATGCGACACCGGCACTCGCGCCGCTCACGGAAGGATAAGCGATCGCGTACGACTATCGCGCGCTGGGCCTGACGCTCAGGCGACATCCGCTCGCACTGCTGCGCGCGCGTGCTGTTTTTGTGACGCTTGAAGACGAAACCGGCCACACAAACGTGATCATTTGGCCATCGCCGTTGGAGCGTCACGCAAGGAAGCGTTCGGCGCCTCGCTGCTTGCCGTGTATGGCGTCTGGCAACGGCACGGGCAGGTGACCCATTTAGTCGCTCAGCGACTGGTGGATTTGTCGCATTTACTAGGTTCACTGATGACAACAAGTCGCAACTTTTGTTGATACAGCACGGGTGATGATTGCCGTGCGCATGGGCGCTGGACATCGGCCCACTGAAGGAAAAGACGCGCAGCGTTATTCGTGGGCGTGTATGCCGACGCAGCGCAGCACAAACTGCGCATCGTTGTGTATGGCTTCGTCTATGAACGTGCCGGAGCGCAAACGCAACCTTATATTGAATTGCAGTCACGTGTCGGTGGGCAATCGCAAGGCCCGAAGGCGGTTCGTGTGCGGGGGGTGCGGATTTGGGTTGGTGAGAAATTGGCTATGTCGTCCCGAATCCAACCACGGAATGGAAAGCCAATTTTGGAGCAATCGTGAAACTACCTGGCATCGGTAACGTTTATAACTTCTCATTAAAAACAAAAAATGGCTGGAAAGAAATCCAGAAAAATAGCAGTGTTGCAGCCAAAAAAGGGCAGAATCTTATTCTTGATAATATACGACCTTTGGGTGCCAATAAGGATGCCAAGGCGCGTTGGAGCATTTCTGCCAGCCCAAAGCCAATGAATCCGGCTGCTGCGCCGAGAAAAAACAATATTGATTTTCCCAGGCTAGTAAATAATGTTTGGCCACACAAAGCTAGTAGCTCTACGCCTCTAAAGGGAATCAACGATAAACTAAAAGGCTCCTTGAGTGGGACAAAAATAGCCAATAGTTTTTTTAAAAAAACTAGCGCTGTACCAGTTAGAGATGGCGATGCTTTGCACACGAAAGCAAACAATTTGCTTGGTCGGCTCAAAAATGCAGAGGATGCTGTTAATAGATCACGCCGCGATATCAGTAGAAACGGAAGGCGCAGTAATATTGAAAATCGGGATAAACTAGATACAAGATTAAACGAGGTCTACATGGATGCCATATCGGCAATTAATCTATCAAAAGATAGGATCCACAAAATTATGCAAGTGAATCCTTTCCAGAGAAACAGTTCCCTGCCTAAGTTGGGGTTATATAAAAATCAATACAATGATTTAAAAAAGAGCTTGATAGTATTGAGTTGGAGATTCAATCTAGGCTGAAAATAAATAAAAAAATAATCGACGATTTGTCTAATCCATGATGTTTTTGCATAATGCCGTGAGTCATTAATAGGCGAGCTGCATGGTAAGGCTATGTCAGCCTTTCCCATCCGTCTCGCCACGACTGCCGTATCTCATTGCCGGCGTAGCCGCGCCTTGATCCAATCGAAGATTGGACGGCGACGGCGCTCGCTATCTGCGGGGTCAGGTGCCTTCCGTTGACTCGGATCGTCCCACCATGTCAGTGGTGATGGGTCAGGGTCGAGGTTAAGTAGTGGGTCGGAAGCCAATTTGGCTCGTTCCTCGCGGATGCGAGCCTGTATGGGTAAAAACAGCTGTTCCTGCTTGCCCAAATTCTTATTAAGAAACTTTAAGTCTAACCACCGCTCAAGGTCTAGGAGAAGTCTTTCGCGTGTCAGCGGCCGAACGTCGCGACCCAAATCGAGGACACGTTCCAGTATCTCTGGAGAATAAGTATGCGCTAAGTTGTCCTTGTATGTAATACCCCAAATGATAGCGTCGAACTGGTCTTTATCCAGGCTTTTACCGCTGGACGCTCTGTCAAAGGTATTGAGCGCCAGCGTTAGTGCAAACTCGGGATTATTACCCTCGGCCAGTTTACCGAACGCAGCGAGCAGCCCTGCAAGGATCGGCTCTTGGTCCGAGAGATCCAACATGGGTAGGATTTCGTACTTCCATTGTTGCAACCTTCGGTTCTGTTCGCCGGCGCTCAAGCCGATCATCGCTTCGGGCAATCCCGATAAAGCTTCGCCTTTGCCGACCGGCAGTCGAATGGCCGCGTTCAGCATGGAGTCGTAGGTCGCTCGGCGTGTGTGTTCAGGCAGCCATCGGATCGCCGTAGCCAGTGCCTTTCGGGGTCTAGATTGTAGAGTCACCGGAAGCGCTTCGACATAACCAAGCAAACGCTGATGTCGCTCCAGCACCAAGTTTCGATCTAGACAATGAAGCATGAACAACTGGTCGGCAAGTCGCGTGCTTAATGCCTCTCGGCCGATGTCATCCAACCGTGCCATTTCGTTCAGCAGTCGATCAAATCGCGTTGCCAACTCGGGTCTTGGTTTATAGGGTTTGCCATGCATGGCTGCCCAAGTCTGCTCCCCGGTCCAATGAGAAGAGTCCAGTTGCAGCGCGAGGAATGGCAATATTTCGCGCCGCTTAATTAAAGGACTTTCGATCGTGCGGCTGAAAATTTCATCGAACACCGCAATCATCGACTCAGCCGGCACAACATGATAGGAGCCCAGCCCTCCATGGCTCAGTACATAATAGTCAGATCCAAAATGATCGATCATCTTGTCTTGCAGTGCCTTACTGTTTGGGATTTTTAGCACCTCAGCAAAGATGTGAGCAAATGCTTCTGTCTGACCAAGGCGAGGAAATCGATTGATTCCGGACATGGCCAGCTTGTCCAGGGCTTGCGATAATGCGTATGGGTCCGCAACCTCCCTGCGCAACCCGTCCAAAAGCTCACGCAATGCTTCTATGCAGGCTTCCCTTTCGATGTCCTTCTTACGCAACGTCTTTAAGAACGCTTGAACGCGCTCCATAGGCGCCATGCCAGAAGAATTAGCTGGCGCCTGCCGCTGAGCCGTACTGGGGTCCCCGACGCTGAAAAAACCGCTCGGGGGCGAGTTGCCAGTACCGTGCGAGTCGATGGACGCATAGATGGCGACGTTGTGCGAGTTTGGCGGTGGCGTGGTATTGAAATCCATACTAGATGTATCGAGAATGAAAAAAAGCGTAAGGTCGCAATGCCACTCAGGCAGAGGCGAGTAGGAGTGCGCCGACTATATAACGCGCGGGTGAACGGTTTTCCGAACCATTGCTGATCAGGCATGTACAAAGTCGTTTTTAATGGCTTTGTTGCATCAGCACAATAAGATAGAATTCCGGGCCGCCAAGGCGCCGGTAGGCGCGACTATGGTGCGGTCAAAAACGGCTCGTCCGCTGGCTGTGGCCACGGTATCAAAACCTTGTGCTACTCGCTAGACGTGATCTTGTTATTTGGAAGGGCGGCGCTAACCTGGCCGTGCTGCAAGCGCTAAACGCTAAGCGGTCCGCGCGCATCCAACGCCTAAACACTCACAAGGGCATTGCCTAGACGACTGAGGCACAATTTTGTTTACAAGCGAGGTCAGTCGCCATCCCTGCACACGACTGGAAGACATATGCAAGGCCGTGAGGTCGAAGCGGCCAAGCCGTGCCCACGGCGTCAAGACTTCGAGTCAGCCATTGGGCTGGTTGTGGCCCAGATAACGCACTCCTCTTCTCCATGTTGAGCGCTATTACGCCCATTGTCGGATAGTACGCTCCGCTTTGCCCAGTAGGTGAAGCGTTCGCTGTCGAGCGCAACGCGTTTCACGTGCCATTCAAATGACGAGGGCATATAGCCCGTATTCTAGATGGGCGATCGCTCAATCCATTTCAACGAGCCGGCCTTGGCGGACACGCTGGCAGGCATCCACCAGGCGGAGCGAACTATGGCAATCTACCTAGGCATATCGACAATGCTTGCCAATAGCCTGTCACATTAGGCGTGTGAACGTTCTCATACACGGTGTGCGTCCGCACCGCGACGGGCCGTATGCGTTACGGCTACTGCAAAATTCACGTGCTTCTGCAGCGTGAGAGCGACCCGGCCAGCAGGAAGGGGGTGTACAAACTGTGCCGCGGGCAAGAGTTACCGCTTCGATACAAGCCTAACCGCACGTGACACGCCCAGACAAATCAGGCTGCAAGTGAAAGTGACTAAGGCCAATGATGCGTGGACCCTCGACTTCATTGTGGCTCCGGCGCGCAGCGGCCAACGGGGCGCTGGCATTGACATCACGTTACCCGATAAAAGCTTAGAAACCGCTGCTTATTAATATGCCAATCTGCTTGCTTTTGGCTAACCTGCTGCACTGCATCGCTTCGCAGTGCGTCTATATATTACTGAGCTGAACGATGGACTTTGATTTAAATGCCGCTTTAAACGACTCCCGCGCGTTCATCTGTGCGTCGGAGGCTTATCCGCAACCCACCGCGTTGGTGCCATCGCCACTGAGGCCGCCAAGTGGCGTTTTAGTTAACCTACCGGTCAAGCGGCCTACGACGTACTACGAACTGCCGCTCGAATTGATTGCGCGGATCGGTGACTACGTGCCCGTTCAAGACGTGAGGAATTTTGCAGCAGTCGATCGTCGTACCTACCATGCACTGCAGAGCCGGCGGCGAATCTACAGCTATTGGCAACGGGCGAGCCAGGCCGTGAGCCTTGCGTCAGTCAAACAGCTGCTGGAGGAGATGGGCGGCACGCTCAGCGAGCCGGCGCAGCACATTGAACCGATTGAAGCGTTGCGCCAGCGTCTGCAAGCGCTGCCGGAAGCTGACCAAGTCGAGGCCTTTAAGCGATTGTTCATGGCGGCGGATCGCATCCCGAAAGAAGGAGTGCAGATACAAAAGGCAATGACTGCCATGCTGAGCAGCTTTTCCGATGACGAGCAATTCGAATTATTCGACTTTGTTATGGCCATGGCGCAAAAGCGTGGGCCGGATGACGAAAATGTTTGGCCGGAGCTTGCAGATCAGCTTACGTGCTTCCCGGGTGGTGCACCTGAATACCTTGAGGGCTACGAGGCACTTCTAGCCCAGCTTCCCTATTTGAGCGATGCTCGGCAAGCTGAGCTCATTACAGTGTTATCGACAATGTTGTGCGATTTCGATGAGGCTGACGGCTATCCAAGCACAAAAATCTCTGAACTCTATGCGATATTACGAGAACGGGTGCTACAGCTGTCCCCGTCTCATCAAGGCGCACCGGTTGGTGCGATGGCGGCTGCTGCATTGGCGCTGCCAGAAACAGAGCAAGTTATCCGCTATGCGGAGATGCGCAACTTGGCGATATCACTGCCAGATGAACAATGGGGGATTGCACTATACCGTTTGCCGGCTGGCTTTACTGTGTTGCCATTAGATCGATATGCTGAAGAATTTCAGCTGTTGGAGCTGAGTCTTGAGCGCGTGCCACTTGCGCAGCGCGTGCAAGCGGCGAGCGGGCTGCTCGATCGTGTCTGTCATATGGATAACATGCTCGCAAAGCGAGTGTGGCAGCGGGCGCTAGGTTTGCTGGATGGCGCTGAAGAGGCGAAATTATTTGACTTTCTCAACGAAATTAAAGCGATGGGCGTGACATCCGCATTAGACGAGGGTCAATGGAAAATTGCCGTGGACAGTATGATGTCATTTATGGAGCGTAATCGATTCTCTGAACAGGCACGTGCGCGGTTCATTGAAAGTGTGCCATCGCTGAGAAGTTATTGATATTCATACAATTTGCTGTTTTCCATGACTTGTTATGCACGTCGCCGCGAAGCGGCGCGCGTGCGGCGACGGCCATTGCGGTGGGCTGCCGCGCGATGGTGGGGCTACAGTACCAGCTCGCCCTCGCTTTCGCCGATCTCGGCTCGACGCAGCGGTTGCGCGCTCACCGTGGCCACCGTTGGCGCGCAACGCTTCTCCGCATCCTCCTGGCCGGACAGCAGCGGGCAACGCCCAAACATTTCGGCGATCCAATCGACGAACACCCGCACCTTCGGCGACAAGTGCCGGTTGTGCGGGTAGACAACGGAGATCGGCATCGGCTGCGTCTTCCACTGCGAGAGCACTTCCTTTAACTGCCCCGACTAAAGGTACGGCAGCGCCATGAACCGGGCCGGCTGGATTATGCCGAAGCCGTTGATGCCGCAGTTCAGATAAGCATCCGCATCATTGACCGCGACTGCGCCCTTCATCTTCACGTTCACTGGCTTGCCATCGACGAGGAAATTTCAGTCGAGGATCCGGCCGGTGCGGCTCGAAAAGTAGTTGACCGCGTAGTGGTTTCCCAATTCTTCCAGCGTGCGCGGTTCGCCGTGCCGTTCCAAGTACTCGGGGCTGGCGCAGGTCACGCCCTGGAACACGCCGACCCGGCGCGCGACGAGCGTCGAGTCCTGCAGCGTGCCGACGCGGATCACCACGTCGATGCCCTCCTGGATCAGGTCCACCGGCTTGTCGCCAAGTCCGACCATCAATTCGATGTCCGGATAGCGAGTATGGAATTCACACAGCCGTGGTAGTACCACCAACCTGCCAATCGAATCCGGCATGTCCACGCGCAACTTGCCGCGCGGATTGCGCGCTCCTTCATGGAACGATTGTTCCGTCTCGGCGATATCGGCGAGGATGCGCACACATCTTTCGTAATACGCGGCGCCGTCCGGTGTCAGATTCAATCGCCGCGTCGTATGTTGTAGCAGCCGCATGCCAAGAAACGCTTCGAGATTCTGAATGATCGTCGTAACCGACGCACGGGGCATGTTCAGCGTGTCGGCGGCGCGAAAAGCTGTTGCTTTCGACGACCCTGGTAAACACTTGCATGGCTTGTAGGCGGTCCATTTCGCTCACCGTGGTTAGCTTTGCAGCATCGGCGCGAAGCCGAACCGATTGTTCGGATGCGCTGATGGGTGTCGTCCATGGGTAGGTGCAGTATGGGTTGGCCAATTGACAAGAGCCAGCCGCATGGCAACAATCTTGTCGCGGTTCATAGTGTGCAATCGGCCGAGGACTACGGCCGCAGGCCGCAGCGCGGGGTCCGGGGCGGAATGGGCCGCATCGGGTGGTCTGCGAATAACAAATACGAGGCAATCCTGATGATGCAACTCAAGTCGCTGCCGCATGCGTCGCGCGTCGTCGCATGCGTGCCTACTCTTGTTTCATATTGGGGCGTATTGGCCGCCGCCGTGCTGACCATCGGCTGCGCGGGGCCCTCGCCGTCGGGCGCGAGCAATGCCGGCTGGACGGCGACAGCGGTCGCCGATTCATATGTGTTCGGCTATCCACTGGTGGTGATGGACGTGCTGCGCGAGGCGCAGACGGCGACGCGTCCGGTCAACCAACTCTATACGGGGACGTCCGGTGAGCCGGACTTTGTCAGCAGCGGGTGGCTGGATCTCGGCCCTGAGCCGCTCGTGCTGTCGCTGCCTGGCGCGCATGGCCGCTACACACTGGTGCAGGCCAATGACATGTGGACCAACGTCGCCGTGTCGGCCGGCACCCGCACGAGCGGCTCTCACGCGCAAACCATCGCGTTTGTCGGACCAGGCTGGACGGGCAGCTTGCCGCCTGGCGTCGCACGCGTGGAATCGCCGACCCGTTATCTAATGCTTCGCGTGGTGGAAGCGGGCGCGGCGCGCAGCACCGCACGGTCGCACAAGCCGAATGCAACTCCACGGGTTGCGCCACTGACCGCGTGGCTGGGCAAGCACGGCGCTGTACCGTCGTCGGTGTTCGCCCGCGTTTCGCCGTCGCCGGCCGGCACGTCCACAGGCAGTCGCATGGCCGGTAGCGCCGCGCGTGGCGCGTACCGCCCGGCCGAGGACGACTCGAGCGTTGCCGCTGCACTCGCCCGCGTCGACCAGATGGACGCCCAGACCTTCTTTAACCGCTTGTCCGCGGCGCTGGTCGATAGCCCGCCGGTGGCGGACGTGGACGATCATGCGCTGCAGATGCTCAAGCAGCTCGGTATCGTGCCGGGCCAGCCTCCCGCACTGTCGCCCGCATTGGCAAAGGCGCTTGCGGCCGGTATCGAACAGGGCAGGGCACGCGTGCGTAGCGTGCCCCCGAACGGTGTCGTGGCGGCGAACGGATGGCGGTGGTTCGAAGACGATGTGGGCAGCTATGGACAGGACTATGCGTATCGCGCATACGTTGCTACGGTGGTGCCCGGCGCGGGCCTGACGGAGGATGTGTTGACGCCGGTCGCCGATGTGGACCGCGACAACCGCCCGCTATCGGGAAGGAACGGCTACGTGATGCATTTTGCGCGTAACCAGTTGCCCGTCTCGGCCGGCGGCTGGACGCTCGTCGCGGAGCCGTTGGATGACGACGGAGCCGGCGACGTCGGCGCATCATCCGGCGGCGACGCGCGTGGGCTGGAGTGGCGCAACCGCCATGCCGTGCTGACCCACCGCGATCACTTAGTGCGCAACCGGGACGGGTCGATTGACATCATCGTGCAGCCGACTGCGCCGGCGCGCCCCGCCGCAGCGAACTGGCTCGTATCGCCGACCGGCCGTTTCAGGATGGTCATGCGGATCTATGGCCCGAGTGCGGTGATGCGCCGCTCGAACTGGCGGCCGCCGGCATTGGATCGCCAGTAGCCAAACCAGTGCCGCGAGCGTGGCCCGGCTTGCGGGTGGCGTCAGGATGGCGCTGGGCCGCCGATTACTCCATCAAACTTTTATAAGCTCGACACAGTGCAACTGGCCTACGCGACTTGCGCTCGCCGATAATGCCAGGGGCACTCGATCGTCGGTAGCGTCAGATCGGCCTTCGATTCGCCATCGCGCGAGCCGGCTCGTCGCACCGATAGGCCGAACGTCACCTCATGCCGCCTTGAGCCGGTGCTGTGTATCAATCCACAATTTTCCCCAGCGCAATGCGTACGCGGTGGCCTGTTCGGCCTCGAAAAAATAGTCAAGCGCCTCGAAATGCTCCACGCGCGACCGTGCGCCATGCTGCTGGTTTTCAAGGTCGAGATTGGCGGCATACAGGCCGTTGCCCAGCGGCTGTGCGCTGGGCACTATCGTGTAGCCCTTGTAACTGCGGCATATCCCCATGGGTATCTTGCAAGCTAGCGTGATGCCTATAGCATACGCCGGGCAAAATTGGCCGCGAACGAATCAATAGCGTAATTGATATGAAGACGGCTGTTCAAAGCTGGTCAGGCTACTCTGGCAGTCGGCACGGCCCGTCTGGATGCGAGGATCGCATCGACGTACGCCTTCAGCCTCGCGTTACTTGCGTCGATGCCGTAATGCTGTGCTCGCTGGCGAGCACGTCCGGCGAGCCCGGCGCGCAGCGCGGGGTCGGTCAGCACCGTGTGTATCGCGCCTACCATCGCGTCGATGTCACCGACCGGAACGAGGATGCCGGCACGGCCGCCATCGAGGATTTCGCTGGGCCCGGTCGGGCAGTCGGTTGCGATAATCGGCCTGCCCAGCGCGACGCCCTCGAGCAGCACCATCGGCATGCCGTCGTAGCGCGAACTCAGTACGTTCGCGCGCGAGCGCTCATGCTGCTGAGCAAAACTTTATGCGCACAAAGCTTGCGTAGGAGCCCGCGATCGATGGTGATGTCGAGGAGGGATGTTCGGGAAATGCGGATGCTCGTGCGTGATCGGCTCGTGGCGGAGAGGATGGCTATGCGACACTAGTCCGTCCCAGTCGAAACCATGTCTATGCAGAGAATGGGCATCGTGGCGAAGTTGGTGCAGGTGCTCGACGTCCTCGTGCGTGTGGACATGTTCACGGCAGTCCTTCGGGTGAAGCCTTACCCTGATTGCCATCAATGCCACCGCCCACTCGCATTGCCCTAGTGGCATCGCGGGCCAAAGCGCGAGCGACAATACGACGCCGAACAGCGGTGCCACGAAACAGCGGTGCCGCCAAGAAATAGGCGCCGGCGCAGGCCATGCCCAGGTTGCGCAATGCGACGACGAATGAGGCTGTCGACGATCCAGCCTAAGCATGCCGCCACCCGGCGAGGCGCGCGACGCAGGTGCTCGGCTAAATGACAGGATACCGCACGTTTGGGGGGATCTATGCGGCCGGCAGCCGGTGGGGTGGGACGATGCCCAGCTTGGCGATGCGCCGGTACAGCGTCGCGCGCGATATGCCGAGTGCCTGCGCCGCCGGAATGGGGCGCCACTGATTCCGCGTCAGCGCAGCAACGATACGTTCGCGCTCGTCGGTCAGTGACGCTAGCGCCACCGGCGGCGTCGCTGATGAGCCCAGCTCGGATGCGATTTCGGCCGGCAGATGGCGCCATTCGACCCGGTTGGTGTCGGCCACGGCGCATGCGTAGCGCAATGCGTGGCGTAGTTGCCGCACATTGCCGGGCCACGGATGATGGCACAGGCGTTCAAGCATCGCGGGATCGAGCACCAGCCTATGCGGCACGGCGCGCGCTTCGTCGTCGAAAACCGCTTGTATCAGTTCGCGAATGTCAGTGCGCTCGCGAAGCGGCGGCAGCCGTAGTACCGCGCCGCAAAGACGGTAGTACAGATCTTCGCGGAACGTGCGTTGCGCGACCATTGCGTCCAGGTCGCGGTGTGTCGCGCAAATCACGTTCACGTCGACGCGGGTCGCCGTCTCGGCGCCCAACGGTAGTATCTCGCCGTCGGCCAGTACACGCAGCAGCCGCGTTTGTAGCGACAGCGGCATGTCGCCGATCTCATCTAGGAACAGCGTGCCGCCATGCGCGAGCGCGATCTTGCCGCGCGTGCCTTTGCTGCGTGCGCCCGTGAAGGCGCCGGCCGCATACCCAAACAACTCGCTTTCGATCAGCGACTCGGGCAGCGCACCGCAGTTGACCGCCACGAAGGGTTGCTGGCATCGGAGACCCGACTCATGAATCGCGCGCGCGAAGACCTCTTTGCCGCAGCCGCTTTCCCCGAGAATCATGATCGGCAGGCGCCGCTGTGCGACGCGCAGTGCAATGCTCGCCGCCTGGGCGACCCGCCGGTCCTGGCTCTGCGCGAAGGCCCTTAGTGGTCCAGCGCCGGCCGGCGAATCGGACAGCCGACCGGCTGACATACCGGATGGGTCGGGCGCCCAATGATCGGGCGTCAGCACGCCGCGCAACGGTGACGCAAGCCGTGCTGACGCCACTGGCCTGGCAGCACGCGCTGAAGTCAAGATGCCCGCCGCGTGCCCGCGCCGTTGCGGTCTACGGATGCGCGCATACAGGAGCGTACCCGACGCGCATAGCCGCAACGGCAGCACGTCATGCAGGTTCGACGCATCGAGTATGCGTGCAAGCGGCACGTCGAACAAGTCAGCCAGGTGGCCACGGGCGTCGCCGGTGAGCCCTGGAATGGTCTCGCGAGCGTGGGCGTTGGCCGCAACAAGGTTGCCGCCCTCGTCGAACGCGATCAGCACTTCCGGCCACATCTCGACGAAGTGCCGGTTGAGGTGGCCGAACAGGATCCAATGGTGGGTGGTCTGGTTCAGGAAGTAGGCGTCCTCGATCAATCGGGCGTTTTGTCGTACCAATTGATAGATTAATCTCTGGCTGTCGCGATTGTCCGGCGAGCGGACCGCCGACGCATCGAGCACGCCGATTAGACACCCGTCCGGCGCGAAGATCGGCGCCGCGCTGCACGTAAGCGTGGTGAACGCGGCGCGGAAATGATCCGTCTTATGCACGGTGATCGGGGCTAGGTCGGCGAGCACGTTAGCGATGCCGCACGTGCCTTCCTCTTGTTCAGACCAACACGATCCGATGTGCAAGCCCGCATGCTTGAAGTCCGCGCGACGATCGCGGTCGATCCGATAGTCGATCGTCACGCCATGTGCATTAGTTAGTAATACACAATAGTCTGTGGTGCGGACCGTCTCATGCAGCCTGGTCAGGCACTGGCCCGATGCACGCAAAAATGCCTCTTCGCGCTCGCGCAACTCGCGCAGTTCGCTAGCGGTCACGACGCGCGGCCCTACGCGCGAGGACGGATCGAGCCGGTACCGCTCGAGCGAACGTTGCCAAGACGAAACAAGGCGCGACGATTCGTTGTTGAGCGGTGCGTTGCGACTTTCGATCGCACTGTGTACGCGCTTGGTGTGCTGGTTGGATGGAACGTACGGCATCGCGAACTCCGGCAAAGGACCTGCAGCTTGAGCCGTTTTTAGCACATTCATTGCCTTCGGCACACGTTGCACTGCAACACACCCAGTGACGTGAGACGATCGTCTCATCAGGCAGTGCTACGCGTCTCACGCTCATCTACGCATGTTGCGCTGGCGCGTCAACTTGCCTTGCCCTCGTCGCAGCAGACTTGTCCCGGCTTGACGCTGTCACGCTGTGCCGCCCGTCGATGCGCACGTGCGCATACGGACGGTGACGCATTGAGACAGCCAGATAGACGCATAGCGTGGCGCCACCGCGCGTGCGGTTTCTTCCTATGGGCCGCGCAGCCCCATTGCGATGAGCTCGCGCGGCTGGCGTGAACGTGGCTCGCTCACATTGGCATGCACATTGCAGTAACAGTGCCTGCCAGCAACGTGTCCGCTCATGCTGATGAGCGGTAACGCCGGGCGGCAACGCCAGGCAAGGAGACAATGCCGTGCCAAATACCGTTCCGGTGGTCGGTATCATCGCCAATCCTGCATCCGGCCGCGATATTCGTCGCCTGACCACGCATGCGTCGGTGTTCCCGACTGCCGAAAAAGCGAACATGGTGGTCAGGCTACTTGCAGGGCTGGGTGCGTTGGGCGTGCGTCGTGTAGTGACGCTGCGGGACAAGACGGGTGTCGCGGCGCTCGTGTTGCGCGCTGTGCAGACGCAGGCGGCCCTGGACGGACGCGAGCGGTGGCCGCAGGTGGAGTTCGTCGACCTGCCGATGACGCAGAGCGTGGCCGACACGCATGCGGGTGTAGCTTACATGGTCGAGCGCGGTGTATCGCTGATCGCCGTGCTGGGTGGCGATGGTACCCATCGCGCGGTGGCCATGCATTGCCGCGACGTGCCGCTGCTCACGTTGTCCACCGGCACTAACAATAGCTTCCCAGATTTGCGCGAGGCGACCGTGGCGGGCCTGGCCGGTGCCCTGATCGCGACCGGCGCGGTTCCCCCGGATGCGGCGCTGTCGCGCAACAAACGCCTCGTAGTGCGCTGTGTGTCTGGGCGCAAGCGCGGACATGAGGAGATTGCGCTGGTTGACCTATGCGTGAGTCGGCAGCGCTTCATCGGCGCGCGTGCGATATCCGATCCATCCGACATTCACGCCTTGTTCCTGACTTTTGCCGCCGTCGATGCCATTGGCCTGTCGTCGATTGGTGCGGCGTGGGCGCCGGTGGCCCGCACTGCGCCGCATGGCTTGCAAATGACATTTGCCGATGCGCCGCCAACTGGCGTGCCGCTGGTCGCGCCCATCGCGCCGGGCCAAATCGGCACCGTGTGGATGACTGACTGTGAGCGGCTAGAAGCTGGCCAGCAGGTCACGCTTGACGTCGGTTACGGCACCCTGGCGTTCGACGGCGAGCGCGAGATCGAAATTGAAAAAGGCGAAACCTATGTCGTTTCGCTCGACTGGGAGGGGCCGCTGACGGTCGATGTCGAGCGAACCCTGCGTTTCAGCGCGGCGCGGCAATTCCTGCGTGAACGTGCAGTAGCGTTGTTCAACTAGTACGAGCCACCCATAGGAGGTACAACCATGTCCATATCGAGCCAGCTTACTCGCGAGACATTGCTCGATGCGTACCGGTCGATGCGTACGATCCGCGAGTTCGAGGAGCGTTTGCACGTCGAGTTCGCGACCGGTGAGATCCCGGGCTTCGTTCACCTTTATGCGGGCGAGGAAGCGTCCGCGGTCGGCACGATGATGCACCTGAACGACATCGATTATGTGGCGACGACGCACCGTGGCCACGGTCATTGCATTGCCAAGGGCGTCGACGTGCACGGCATGATGGCTGAGATCTACGGCCGCCGCACCGGCGTTTGCCGGGGCAAAGGCGGCTCGATGCACATCGCCGACTTGTCGCGTGGCATGTTGGGCGCGAACGGCATCGTTGGCGCGGGTGCACCGCTGGTATGCGGTGCCGCGCTGGCCGCCAAGTTCAAGAAGACCGGCGGTGTCGGCGTTTGCTTCTTCGGTGACGGCGCGTCCAACCAGGGTGTGATCTTCGAATCGATGAATCTGGCTTCGGTCTGGCGGCTGCCGGCCATTTTTGTGGCTGAAAACAACGGATACGCTGAAGCGACATCGGCATCGTGGTCCGTCGCGGCCGACAACATTGCTGACCGCGCCAACGGCTTTGGCATGCCCGGCGTGATCGTGGACGGATTCGATTTCTTCGCCGTGTACGAGGCGCTGGGTGAAGCCATCAGCCGCGCGCGCAACGGCGGCGGCCCGACGTTGGTCGAGGTCAAGCTCACGCGCTACTACGGGCACTTCGAGGGCGACGCGCAGACGTACCGGGAACCAGGCGAAGTGCAGAAGGCCCGGGAAGAAAAGGACTGCTTAACGTATTTCGAGGAGCGCGTGGTACGCAGCGAGCTGATCCGAGTGGATGAGTTGCGCGCGATCGATGAGCGCGTCAAGGCGCTGATTGACGACGCGGTGCGCAGCGCGAAGGCCGCTGCGTTGCCGACCGAAGCGGACTTGCTGAGCGACGTTTACGTCGCCTATCCGTGAGGTGGGCGGTAATGGATGCGATGCGAATCGGGACGATGCACCGTCAGACGTCGCGGCACGATGCGAGAAGTGACGCGCGGCGTGCGCGTGCCGCGCTCCGATCAAATTCGAAACTAGCTACCAGGAGACGGACATGGCCAGGAAGATCACTTATCAACAAGCCATAAACGAGGCGTTGAGCCAAGAGATGGCGCGCGACGAAAACGTCATCGTGATGGGTGAGGACAACGCCGGCGGCGCGGGCTCGCCCGGCGAGCAGGATGCGTGGGGAGGCGTGCTCGGGGTGACCAAGGGGCTGTTCCATCGATACCCTGGGCGGGTGCTCGACACACCGCTGTCCGAGGGCGGGTTCATTGGCGCAGCGGTTGGCGCTGCGGCGTGCGGCATGCGGCCGGTCGCCGAACTGATGTTTATTGACTTCATGGGAGTGTGCTTCGACCAGATATTTAACCAGGCGGCCAAGTTTCGCTACATGTTTGGTGGCAAGGCGGTCACCCCGGTGGTGATCCGCACGATGCAGGGTGCGGGGCTGCGTGCTGCCGCCCAACACTCGCAAATGCTCACGTCGCTATTTACGCATGTGCCCGGGCTGAAGGTGGTATGTCCGTCCACACCCTATGACGCGAAAGGGCTGCTGATCCAGTCGATCCGTGATGACGACCCGGTGATTTTCTGCGAGCACAAGCTGTTGTACAGCCGAGAAGGAGACGTGCCGGAGGAGTCTTATGCGATTCCGTTTGGCGAGGCCAACGTGGTGCGCGACGGCGACGATGTGACGATCATCACCTATGGACGGATGGTGCATCAGTCGGTGGAGGCAGCCAACGCGCTGGCCAGGCAAGGCATCGACGTCGAAGTGATCGACTTACGCACGACGTCACCGCTGGACGAGGAAACGATCCTGGAAAGCGCGTCGCGCACCGGTCGGGTCGTGGTCGTCGATGAGGCCAACCCCCGTTGCTCGGTGGCGACCGACATTGCCGCGCTCATCGTGCAGCGCGCATTCAAATCGCTCAAGGCACAGATCGAGTTGGTTACCGCACCGCATACGCCAGTCCCGTTTGCCGGCGTGCTGGAGGACATGTACATCCCGTCGTCCGAGAAGATCGCGGCGGCCGTTATCAAGGTAAGGAGCTGATCGATGCCGATCCACATGATTAAGATGCCCAAGTGGGGGCTGTCGATGGAGCAGGGCCAGGTCAACGGGTGGCTCAAGCAGATCGGCGACAAGGTATCCAAGGGCGATGAGTTGCTTGACGTGGAGACAGAGAAAATTTCCTCTGGTGTGGAATGCGCAGTTGACGGCGTGCTGCGCCGGCAGATTGCTGTTGAAGGCGAAACGCTGCCGGTCGGTGCCTTGCTGGCGGTGGTGGCGGATGCCGACGTGAGCGATGCCCAAATCGACGAAGCTGTCGCAGCGTTCCAGCGCGATTTTGTGCCCGCAGCGGCCGATGCGGCTGACACGGGACCACAGCCGCACAAGCGCATTGTCGGCTCGCATACGATCCGCTACTTGAAGCAGGGCGATGGCGGCGTTCCAGTGTTGCTGATCCATGGGTTCGGCGGTGACCTGAACAACTGGCTGTTCAATCACGCCGAGTTGGCGGCGCGCCGCGCGGTATGGGCGCTGGACCTGCCGGGGCACGGGGAGTCGAGCAAGCCGCTGAAAGCCGGCACATTGGACGAGCTTGCCCAGTATGTGTGTGTGTTCATGCGCGAAGAGGGGATCGAGCGTGCGCACCTGGTGGGCCATTCGATGGGTGGCGCTGTTGCGCTGCAGATCGCCAGCGTGGAGCCGCAGCGAGTCGCGTCGCTGGCGCTGATCGCCAGTGCCGGGCTAGGCCGCGAGATCGACGCGGATTACATTGACGGGTTCGTGGCCGGGACCAGCCGCAATACGCTCAAGCCGCACCTGCTGAAGCTGTTCGCAGACCCCGCACTGGTCACCCGCCAATTGATCGAGGACATCGTCAAGTACAAGCGTCTGGACGGCGTGAACGAGACGCTTGCCAAAATCGCTGCGGCGATGTTCGGCGACGGTGTCCAGCAACACGTGTATCGTGACCGGCTCGCCGAGTTGGCGCCGCGCACGCTGGTGCTTTGGGGCAGCGAGGACCGCATCATTCCGTCGCTGCATGCACAGGGGCTGCCTGCGGGCGTGCAGTCGCATGTCCTCGAAGGCAAGGGGCACATGGTGCAGATGGAGGCGGCTGCCGAGGTCAACCAGGTGTTGAACGCGTTCTTCGGAGACTGAAGATGGGAACGGTGACGCCGTACCGAAGCCTGACCGCGCTCGGGCAGCGCGGCGCGCGCAGTCACGACAAGCTCGCTCGCATCCCGGTGAAGGTCGTGTATCCGGACGGTGCGCCGTTGCCTAAGCCGGCATGGCTGCGGGCGCGGCCGATGATGAGCGAAGCCGTCGCCCATGTGGCCGCGGTGCTGCGTGAGCACGGCCTGCATTCAGTATGTGAGGAAGCAATGTGCCCGAACATCGGCGAATGCTTCGCCCAGCGCAGTGCGACGTTCATGGTGATGGGCGGCATTTGCACGCGCCGGTGCCCGTTTTGTGACGTCGCCCATGGCCGGCCACCGCCGCTGGATGAGCAGGAACCGGCGAGATTGGCCGATGCAGCGGCCGTACTCGGTTTGCGCTACGTCGTCGTGACCTCTGTGGATCGCGACGACTTGCGCGATGGCGGTGCGGGACACTTCGCGCGCTGCGTGCAGGCATTGCGCGCACGCGTGCCGGGCGTGGGCGTGGAAATCCTGACGCCGGATTTCCGTGGCAGGGCCCCTCGAGCACTGGACGCACTGTCGATGTCGTGGCCGGATGTGTTCAACCACAACATCGAAACGGTTCCTTCGCTGTATCGTGTCGCGCGACCGGGCGCCGATTATGCCGGATCGCTGGCGTTGCTTGCACAGGTTAAGATGCGTCACCCGGCGTTGCTGACCAAGTCAGGCCTAATGCTCGGCCTCGGCGAGCGTGACGACGAAGTCATGGCGACGCTGCGGGACTTGCGCCGGCACGGCGTGGACATCATGACGATCGGGCAGTATCTGGCACCGTCGCCGGGGCATTTGCCGGTGAAGCGCTACGTGAGTCCCGCAGCGTTCGATGCGTTGCGCACGACGGCAATGGAACTCGGTTTCCGGCAGGTGATCGCCGGGCCGTTGGTGCGCTCCTCGTATCACGCGGCGCAAGCTGTGCAGGGCGTCGAGCTAGTCGAGTCTAGCTAGTCGAGTCTATCTAGCGCAGCGTTGGCTGCCGTCGGCGCGTGGACGGGTTCTCAATATCGCACCCGTATCGTCGCGCCGGTTGGCGGCGCGAACGGGTGTATTGCCGCCAATGACTAGCGGGACGTTGTCGGTGCATGTCACGGCGGCAAGCCGTCGTGGGGTGATGCCGCAGAGCAAAGCGAATTGTTCAGCGCCGACTATTGAGTTGGCTGGCCAGCCACGGGCGCTTCCATTGCGGTAGTCGCAGCATGAACGTCATCGAATGCGCTGGCGAGGTTGGAATCCGTGGCCCATTTGGGTTTCGTCTTGAGTAAATCGTAGCTGTTTGACGAGTTTTGCGTGCTATTCATCACGAGAAGGCCGCACGCGTGCGTGCGCGACCCGTGCATGCTTGTCGACTTATGAAAATTTCTTGCGAAATTAATATACCTAGTCTACAGTGAGTTCCAACGCAAGTCGCAAACTTACTATATTTAGTGAAGTGATTCGATGGAGTTGCTTCGATGCGTAGCCGCCTAGAAGAAAAACGGTTTATTGGCTGAAAAATCGCAAAGCGCCAAGAGACTGATAGCGAGCACGAAAGAGTGAGCGACACGGAAAACGCGGCTGGAACAACGTATCGAGTGACCGGCATCACTCAGCGTGTTTAAGTCAGCTTGCGTGGAGCCAGCGGCAAACGGGCAAGGAGCGAATCGGCGTATCCGGTAGGTATGTCGGTTGGCTGTTGCAATAGTGTTAGGTGCTGTAGTGATCGGCCTAACTATTTGGGAGCGGGTGCGGTACAAGCTGAATTTTTATCTCAAGGAGAAAGCGATGAAAAAGATGAGAAGAAATTTGGGGCGTTCTAACCTGGGCTGGCGTGCGACTTGGCTATGGTTAGCGGGGATCGCAGGCATAAGCGGCGTGGTACAGGAAGTGAGCGCGCACGGCGCGGTAGGCTTTCCAATCGCCCGACAGTATCAATGCCATTTGGACGGAGGCTATTGGTCGTCACCCGACGGCTCCGGCATTCCGAACGCTGATTGCCTGGCTGCCTATCGCGCAGGTGACAACAGTGCTTACCCGTTTGTGCAGTGGAACGAACTCTCCGCCAATCCAAGGAATCCCGAGGATTTTGACGAGATTAAACGGGCCGTGCCCGACGGGCTATTATGCGCGGGAGGCGACCCGCGCAAGCAGGGACTGGACCGTGCACCAACGACCCTTTGGCGTAAAACCAAAATTACCCCCAAAAATGGTGCTATAGAGCTGACCTGGGAAAATACGACAGCGCATAATCCTTCACACATGCGTGTATTTATCTCCAAGCCCTCATATGATCCGACTCGGCCATTAAGCTGGTCTGATCTTGAACTGATTTACGATGCGCCCGCTCCGGTCCCGGTGCCAGCTAATGGCACAGGCCACTTGCCGAATGTACAGTCATTTTATAAACTCAACGTTCCTATTCCGGGAAATCGTATAGGCGATGCGATTCTTTATAGCTACTGGCAACGTATAGATGCAGGCAACGAGGGTTTTTTCAATTGCAGTGATGTAACGATCGTGCGTGAGTGAGCAAGCACGCACGCCAGCGTTGAAGTGGGTTGAGCTGGCGCTCTTTGAGCGTCCAGCTCCGCGCTTAAGGCTGACGAGCAGGCGCACGTTCGCATGATGGGTAAAAGCGCTTTAACTCGTCCAGGTCGCCCCCAACGTTGATTAGCGTTGGACGCACGCATGAAGCAACGCCGCCGCAGTTAGGAACAGCGGCGTCCTCAATATTCGCTTGGCACGCTTGCTGCGCTCAGTTCAGTCCTTTCAAGAAGGTCATGACGTCTTGCGGCGTGATCCGATATTTGCCGTTCGGTCTAGTAATCAATCTGCACGGGTATCGAATGCCTATGCAAATCTCGGATTATGTTCCCTCTATGCTTGAGTGATGGCGTCAGGTGATTGCACAGAATTGAAAAGCGGCAGTGGATGGGCCCCTTTCGTGTAACTATGCTACGCGGGCTTTTGCCGATCGGCATAGCCGGTTTGGGGATGGATACCGTGTGACCGTAAGCGCAAGATCGGCGTTTCTCCTACGGCGTCTGACAGACGCTGACTTTGGACTTATTGGGTCATCAATAAGCAATTTGCCCACGCTTATACAGCAAGGCTCGGAAGCTGAGTCAGCCACCTGGGTTCCACGCACGTTATCGCTCATTTTGGGCGGTGTGTCGGGCGCGACGACCGCCGCACCGCTGAACAGTTATTTGAGCAGTCTGATCGGCTAGCGCAATATCTTTCTGATCACTGGCGCTGGGTGCATTGGCGCTAGGCTGGCAATGAGCGAGTCTGCCGGCGATGCCGGCGCTAGGTCTGTCAAAGCCGCGCACGCTCGTGTACGTGCTAATGCGGCCCGGTGTGGGCATTGGGGTCCTGGCGACGACGCTCGTGTTCACAAGGCAGTTTGCGCTCTTTATGTTGGCTGTTGCAGTCATTGCGATCGCCTACGCATCCCCCGCTTCGTCCGGACGCAAGCGTGACGCCTACAGTCCGGTGATTTCGTCGTCCACGCGTTAATGGCCGATAGTGATGGCCAGCGCTCGACCTGCAACAGCGTGAGGCCAAGGTGACGACCCGCCAGCTGAAACAGGGATGTGTCAGCCGCCGGGCCATTGGATGCTGCGGACAAAGTTTCGCATTGCAGCGCGCAGCGTCGCGCTTTGCTGCGTCCGAACGTCGTGGCTGGGTGAAATTTGGTTTATGCCAGCCACATAGGACATGCATCATGCAGCGGTTTTATAGCAAAAAGCAGGTGTTAATTACCGGTGCCACCGGATTCATCGGATCCGTGCTGCTGCGCACGCTACTGGAAAAACTACCTGACATCGGCCGCATCTACTGCTTGTATAGAAAGCAGCCAGGGGCCAGCCATCCGAAGGTCGTGTGGATTAACGGGGACGTGACACAACCTGCATGGGGCTTAGACTGCGATACGGTGCAGGCATTGGCCCGCGACGTGCACGTTATCTTCCATTTGGCGGCATACACCCGTTGGGATGTCGGTTTATCCGCGCAAGTCGCTGCCAATACACTGCCCGTCCTGGAAGGCGCGGCCCTTGCGTCGCAGTTCAGCAAGCTGCATGCTTACGTCGTCACGTCCAGTTACTGGGCGGCGCTGCATCTGCGCACGCCGCGGATCGCGGAAACGGTGTTTCAGGACTATTCCGCCGAACAGGAACTGAGGGCCGTGCTGGCCGGAGACGAGGCACGCGTGCGCGAATGGCCGAACGCCTATTCATACGCGAAAAATCTCGCCGAGCGGCTGCTGCACGAGCGCTATCCCGGCTTGCCAGTCCTACTGGCGCGTGTCACGTCAGCGTGCGGTGCATGGGCGTTTCCGGCACGTGGTTTTTGCCGTTTTGACAACGCGTTACCCGCGCTGTTGAAGGCGATCGCGCGAGGTGTACGCGTCTTTCCTGACTCGGCAAGAACGGCCGTGAACGATTCGATTCCGGTCGACCTGTGCGCGAATCTGCTACTCACCAATGCGGCAGCGGATCCACCCAATGGCTTTTCAGTGATTCACTGCGCGTCCGCCGCGCGCAACATGCCGCCGCTCGGTGATGTCATTTCAAGGGCAGGCGAGATAACGTATGTGCGTGATCGCGCCGAACTCGATGCCGAATTGGCCAAGCTCGGTGACAAGCGGCTCGCGGCACTCAATAGAACACTACTCGAGGCCTACCGCTTCGCATTCGACGACGCAACGGTATTCCTCGATCATCATGCCCGCCGCCCGCTCGCATGGATGGACGATGAGATACGAACTCGGTTTCCGATGGACGTGGAAACCATCGAATGGCCAATGCTGATCGATGCAATGCTTGCGCAACTGCCGCTCAACAGCAGTTCCCGAACTGGCCATCGTACCGACACTGCTGGCGCGCTGTAGCCGCACCGAGGTGCTTGACCGGCCGGTTCGGCCGCGGTTTCAGTCGAGCGAACCGGGTCAGCATGCGCGCGTTCTACCTGGCTTGGCTGCTAGAGCAGATTTGCCAGACACCGTTTGGCCAATCTGCTGGCGCGCAGGCAGCGCTACAGGATCATGTGGACTGGCCGTCGGATACATCCGACCGGCGCTGATTGTGCCCACAGACAGCCATCGGGTATCAATCGCCAAAATCCAATGCGATGTCGATGGCCTGTCCGACCTTGAGTTGCGTGTCGCCAGCGTCGATGATGATCGCGTTTTGGCCAAACGTCAGCGCGTCGTCCAAGCGTGGATTCGCGCGGTAGCCGCGCATGGCGACATCGGTGAGCACCAACTCCGGCACGGCTCGTGGGATCACATCCGGCGAGCCAGTCGAGCGCCTCTTCTATGCTGCCGGCTTCGCCGACGACCATCAGATTAGGTTGCATTGCTAGGCGCATCTGCATGCCGTCGCGCACGAGCGGATGGTCATCGACCAGCAGGATGCGCGCCGTTGCCGATGTTGGGTTTATGCCGTCGCCTGCCCTTCACGCGCGGCGCCATAAGGCACTGCGATAATGATACGCGTGCCCCGTGCGCCGGTGCTGACGTCAAATGCGCCACCGACTGCATCCATGCGTTCGGCCATGTTGCGCAGGCCGACCCCGCGGTGCGGGTCGTGCTGGACCGCGTTGAGTGAAGGACACTATGCTCGAGCAGATTAGCACGATGGGGCGTTATCTTGGGCAGGCGATGCGGCTGATGGTCGGCGTGCCCGACTCTCCGACCTATTTGCAGCACATGGCGAAAGCCCACCCGGAGCGCACGCTGATGGGCTACGAAGCGTTTTTCAGGGAACGGCAGCAGACGCGCTACGGCGGCAAGCTTGGCAAGTGCTGCTGATCGACCCTCGCGGGTTTCGCTTGTCCCGCGATGTCATTGCATGTCCGGGCGCGGCCAGTCGTGGTTGGCGGCCATTATCGTCCTATCAATCCAATCGGGGGCAGACATGAAGGCATGGCAGGTGACATCGGGTCGCGGCATCGCCGCGCTGGAGCGTGTTGAACTGGCAGCACGCTCGCCAGGGCCGAGGCCAGTCGTGGTTGGCATCCGTGCAGCGGCGCAATGCGCTACGGACAATGTTCGACGGGAGGCGTGATACGCGCTTTGTCCAGCACATGATATCAACCCGTGTCAGCCAATGCTAATGTGCGAGGCCGGCGTCCTGCTTCGCGTTCGGCCAAGTAATTGGGCTGATAATGTTGACACGGCTTTTGAACGAATTTTCCGTTGCAATAGAAAAAATACCCCGTTACAGGTACCCAATCTTCATGGTGCGACCAATCGATTTGTATCCCAATCGGATTGATTCCCCAATCGATCCCGATATGGCGCGATGGCCATGTTGCACTTCTTTCCAGATGGATGCCTTTCATACAGCTTTCTACAAGCAAGGAAAAGACGGGCTCTGCGGCGTCATCTTTTATACGCAACACATAAAGGACGCCTTCATTTCCTGAAGAACAATATTGGTTCGGACGTCGGTTGGAGCGGTGGTTGATCACCGTGAGGACGTATTCTTCTCCGTCGATCACCCTTGAATGCGTTGTGGGAAACGTGCAGCTCGATGCGGTTAGCAATGTTTTGCGTAAAAATATTGGTGTCCGAAGTACCATTCGCTGACTGCCGTTATCCTTTAGTATTGTTAGCTCATTGTCAATGTACCGGAGAATACTGCCGTTACGAAGGTCGACGTGTTCCGGCGAATCATATTGGTAGGCGTATGCTGAGATGCTAAATCCGTATAAAATATGGGCGAGAAATACTCGGGTTGTCATTTTCAAACTATTTAGCATGCTTAATCCTAAGTATTGCTAAAAAATTAAATATATTAATAATTTGATGTACTTGCCGGACCTCGTCAAGGAGATCGGTGGTTCGCTCGCAACGCCAGCAGAGGGTGTCTGTCGGCACGAGCCGCCGTCTGTTTTAAAGCAAAAAATGCTGCGATCGAGATGAAAATGTAATTGACAAAAAGCATTTCGACCATTGAATATTTGGATGCCGACTGTTGAGTAACAGAAAACTATCCAATCCATGAAAGAGCATGTCCCATGATGCAGGAACTATTAGCGTTCGATGCTGTTAGTAGGTACACAAGCCTTACTCAAACCGCAAGCTTCTTATCCATTACCGCCAGTGGCGTAAGTAAGAGTGTTTCCGCGTTGAAGGCTTTCGGACGCCAATGGCGTGACGTTGAAGTTGATCCAGCCGGCAAGCCGACGCAGAATCGTACATCGGATCGTTCAACGACAAGTTCCGTGGCAATGTCTCAACGAGCACGGGTCCACGACGCTGGCCCATGCCCGGGCAATCGCCGCGGCAGGCGTCATCACTATAATGGGGAGTTGCCACACAGCGCACTAAGCTACCCCGCGCTTGGAAAATTGAGCGGCCCCTTGTGGCTCTTTTTGAGTGATCTTTTAGTTAAAGTTGACTCAATCACTCGCAACCAGTGAATATTTGAGCGTTCAAGTTTGAGTGACAGGAAATAAATAGGCCAATGAAGAGAGCATGCCCGACCATCCAAGAGTTGCTTGCATTCGATGCAGTTGCCAAGTATGAAAGTTTTACACGTGCAGCTAACGTACTGTGCGTTACGGTCAGTGGAGTCAGTAAGCAAATTGCCAGCTTAGAATCTTTCGTGGGGCGCCCTTTGCTTCAAAAAGCGGGACGTGGAGTCACATTGACCGATGTAGGGCGGGAGTATTGGGGAAAGATATCTCCAAGCCTGCGTATTATTGAATCTGCAACCTTTGAAGCCAGGTTAGACGAGTCTAGCGCAGGTGTAATAACCTTAGCTAGCGTACCCACCTTTTTAACAAAGTGGCTTATCCCGCGGTTACCCAGCTTCAGCAAGCTTCATCCTGGCGTCACCTTCAGTTTTAGCCAGCATCTCAGGCTGGACGACGCGCAGCCAGCTGACATTGATGCGGCTATCCGTTTTGGCGCAGGTAATTGGCCATCCGTCGTCTCTAATTACATTGCAGGCAAAGAGTTCATCTGTATCTACGCTGCCAAGCTGGAGCAACAACTAGGCCACTCCCTTAAACAGAGCGACTTATTAAAGCAGACGCTACTACACCACGAAGAAGCGCCTTTTGCCTGGCGGCAGTGGGCAACGCATTGGAACATAGACGAAACAAGTACGCTTTCAGGTCCGCGCTTTACGCAATATTCCGCCATAATCCAGGCAGTCGTGAACGGTCTAGGGGTAGGCCTCGTGCCGCGGATTCTTGTAGAAGAAGAACTGGCGCAAGGCATCTTGCTGCAATTGGGCCCCGTGCTGGAATTTAACCTAGGACATTACCTGTGCTTCAATCCAAACCGGATAAACCGACCAATATTTGCAGCGTTTCACTCTTGGATGCTTACGCTCGGCAAAGCAGAACAGCCATGTTACAACGTTCCCGTGGCATAAGCCAATGGCGGCGGCGTCACCCCCGGACAACGAAAAGCGCAAAAATAGGTACTATTATTCAAGGCTAGCGTCAGACTTACGGACTAGATATTCGATCACCCATTCGATAAGCTGATCGGTATTCTCAGCTGCCTGGGCGCCGGGTAGTCTAAACTCTTCGTATAATGTAAAAACGGCTTTATTCCACTTCACGCCCAATGCCATTTCAGAAAGCGTTCCCATTCCGCCTCCAATGGCAACCACGCACTCGCTACCGCGCACGATCAGCGCATTGCGTATTTCACCGATTCCTGTAGGAAGCGTCAATGTCACATATTTGTTAGCGCTACGACGGTCTTCTTCTGGCAGAATACCGATGGTCACTCCTCCCATGTCATACGCGCCATGGCATGCAGCTTCCATTACACCGCCCCGTCCTCCACAAATAATAGGCACGCCAGCGCTCGCCAAAACACTTGCCACTTTGTACGCTGCCGAGCGGCATGCCTCGTTACAAGTGCTTGGCCCAATGATTCCCACAGGCTGAGGGTTACGATGTGGCCCCGCTTGTATTTCAATCAACTGGCGAAGCTGCTTGTTAATTTTTGGGGGCAGTGGCATATCCGCGCCGGTTTGTAAAAACATCACCCATTCCCAAGACAAAAACGCAAAGGCCCAACAATATTAGCGAAATGGCTGTTGCTTCAGCCAAGTCAGCGCAATTATCGCTGATTTTGGCAAACAACAGCAATGGAAGAATATTTATTTGTGTTCCCACCAGAGCAAGCGCCGTACCGTAAGTACCCATGGCCAAAGCCGCAACGAGGCAAGCGTTCGCAATGATTGATGGCGCAACCTCAGGTAGGATCGTATCGAAAAACGCGCGTGTACGCGAGGCGCCCAGTGTACGCGCTGCGAGCCACGGTCGTTCATCCAAGTTGGCGAAAACCGGATACAGTGATAATGCCACTCGCGGAATCAAATAATACGCGTAAGCTAAAGCAAGCCCGCCAACTGAGTACAGCCATCCTCCGAACTGAGCAGCGTCGACACCCAACATGGCTATAAGCTGCGTCACGAAGCCTGCCCTACCGTAAGCTAAAATAAAACCATAGGCAATCACCAGACCCGAAAAAGCAAGTGGAATCCCTAGCAACATCATTAGCCACTGGCGGCGGGATTCCGGCTGCCTTGTCAGTTCGATGGCAATTGCAGTACCTACGATAGCCGAGATGCCGCCAGAGAACAGGCCGAGCATCACCGTATTCCTCAATGCGCTTAGGAATAAATGATCGGCAATCACTTGACCGAATACGTTGCCACCGCTCCTAACGGTCTCGGGGACTAGAGCAAGGAGCGGCAGAACAAAAAACAAGGCGAGAAACGCCCAGGCTGGCAGTAGGCCAAATCGCTTCATGAATTAAATTTTCAAAACGGCCTTTGCCCATAAACGATCGACTTCGCTCTTGCGAGCAGATGCCTTGATCACATCAAGAGGCCGTATTTGTGGCGCGTCTGGCATCTTTTGCTGAATATCGGGAGGCAGTGAAATACTCTTTACCGAGGGCCGGACAAAACCCTTGGCAAACAGTCGCTGTCCGATTTCGCTCATGATAAAGTTAAGCCACAATTTTCCCGCATTCGGGTGCGGCCCATTCTTCACGAGGCTAATGCCATAAGGTGCCGCAACACTAGCTTCTTTAGGAATCACGACATCAACAACATCGATCATGCCTTTTTCTGTGTATTTAGCCTTAAGCCCATCGTTCTCGTAACTAATCCAGATTGGTATCTCGCCCTTCATGAACTTCGAATAAGGCGTTGTTCCTTCAGTTCGAAGGACATTGCCCGCGGCATGCAGTTTTCCCAAATAATCGATGCCGGGCTTAACGTCGTCTACGGAACCTCCATTGGCGTAGGCGGTAGCAAAGGCGACAACCTGCCCCACACCCGCGGAGCGCGGATCGAGGTAGACGATGCTATTTTTGTATTCTGGCTTGAGCAAATCAGCCCAGGAAGTGGGCGTGTTACGCACCAGTTTTTTGTTCACAATGAATGCCACGTTCAGCGTATGGATAGTGAACCACTTGCCCTCTGGATCTCGAAACACCTCGGGCAGCGTATCGAAGTGGATCGGCTTAAAAGGCGCCACCACGCCCTGGTTCACAGCGTCCACCGCGGATGCTGCAAAATAATAAGCTGTGTCTGCTTGAGGCCGGCGCCGGCTCTTATTCAGTGCAGTCACAGTCGCAGCAGAACCCAAATCATTATAGTGCAGCTTGATTCCTGGATAGCGCTCGTTGAACGCATCGAATAGCGCCTTCCAATTGGCCCATGTTGGCCCCGTATCCCACGAAACAACCTCGCCTTCTTTTCTGGCAGCCTCGTAAAGCGCAAGTTCACCAGGATAAAGCTGCACTTTTCCCCAAGCGGTATCAGAAGTAGAAGCTGCAGTGGAAACAGTCGTCCCAAACCCTGCAAATGGCACTAGTGCTGCCGATTGAACAAAGCGTCTGCGTTTCATAAGACCTCCTGTGAAGGGCCGTCGTCAAGCAGTTGAATACACTGCGGTGGAATGGAAATGCCGCTTACCGGCACCTCGGTTGCTTCGCCTAGGATCGATTTGGGAGCGCCGTTTACTTGAAAGTCGTACCGAACCACTGAGCCCAAGTAGCGCTGATTAACTGCACAACCTGCCAAATAGTTTAGTGTTCCTTCTGGAGGATCCTTGACCACTTGCTCGGGACGGATCAGAACAAGTACCTTCTCTCCCAAACGTCGCCCATTAGTATTGGCAGCGATTTGAGCAAATCCTAAATCTACCTGATTATGTGCTGAAATTTTTGCGGGGAGTAACGTCGATAATCCCACAAACTCGGCTACCGCTCGACTATTTGGATAACAGTAAATATTTTTGGGCGATCCAAATTGTAGAAGCTTACCGTCTTTGAGCACGGCGACATAATCGGATAGCGTCAATGCCTCTTCTTGATCATGTGTGACCAATAGAGTTGTTGCGTTAAACTTCTTTTGAATTGACCGGATCTGATCGCGCAAATATCCTCGAATACCTGCATCGAGTGCAGCCAATGGCTCATCAAGCAATAATGCTTTGGGATCGATTGCCAAAGCTCGAGCCAGCGCAACTCGCTGCTGTTGCCCGCCCGATAGATTGAGAACTGACCGGGTGGCAAAGTTTCCTAAACCCACTGTTTCTAATAATTCGGCTGCCTTAGCTAGTCGTTTTTTTAGCGGGATCTTTTTTAAAGCGAGTCCGTATGCTACATTCTCGATCACATTAAGATGGGGGAAGAGCGCATAACTTTGGAATACCATTCCAATATTGCGCTTATGCACAGGTTTTTTTGCTAAATTTTCACCGTCCAGGATGATCGACCCTGATGCTCCGCTAATTAGACCCGAAACTAGCTTCAAAAGCGTTGACTTACCAGAACCGCTTGCCCCAATCACGGCCACCATTTCACCGGTCTTGACCTCAAACGAAATATCAGTTAAGCCATGTCCGGTTCCCGGGTATTGGTAACTCACTCGATCCAGAACCAAGCTCATGATTTTTTGATAGCGGTAGAGGAAACAAATGCCGCTGTACTGGCTAACACAAGAAGAATAACGGTGGCCGCACAAGCAAACCCGGTTGCACCATAAAAAGCTTGCCACAAGACAACCGGATAAGTGCGATTCTGGAAGCTGGCAAGTAAATTGGATAAACCGAATTCACCTACCGAAATGGCAGCAACCATCACAAGCCCGCTTAACAGGCTTTTTCTTAAATTAGGTATGGCAATCCCAAAAAACTGCTGTAGTTCCGTAGCTCCCAACGTCGCGGCTGCGCGTTCTAGCGTCGCTAAATCGGAATGCCGAAGATCGGATAACAAAGTATGAGTAAGATAAGGCAACGTATGGACAGCGTGTACTACGATCAGCAATGGCAAGGTTCCAAGCCAAGGAAAAAAATCTGTATTAAATACAATAATATAGCCAAAGCCCAATGTGATGGTCGGTACGACTATAGGCATCATACTCACCATTTTAGCTGCGGCGCTCCCACTCTGTCCAGCTTTATGGTATAAGGAGTAAGCAAGCGGCAGCGCTAAAATCGTATTGATTGCGCACGCGCTCAGTGCCACCACGAGGCTGGTCGTAAATGCATTTCGAAAAGACGAATCCAACCAAATATCAATGTACCATTGAGCCGTTATCCCGCTAGGAAGCAGCGAGTTCATCCATAGCTCACCCACACTACCAATGCTCAACAACAGGATGGGCAGTAATAGATAAATTGTGTAGACAGCAGCAATGCCTCGAACCACTATTCTCTCCACTTCAAGCAGTCACCCAATACGCTTTTCTACTATGCAATCCTGATAATGCTGATAAAGGCGAGCCGCTGCTTCCGTTCCATATAGGGAACAGCATATTCCGCATTGGTTTAAATTGAGGCGTCACAGCGACCTCGTTAGCCATTTGCGACCGACAGTTTGCCTCAGACTTTGGCGGAGCGATAGGCTGTGTCAATTGGACTCAATTAGGGTGAAATCCGCCATATGCAAAACTAAGTTTTTGATTTTAATGTAAAAAATATTGTTGAGCTGAACAGCGAAATGGTGCCAAAGACTCATCATGTAATCACCTTGCCGTCGAACATCAAGCCTTGTGCGAGGTCGTTGACCGGCTCATTCTTGTTAGTTGCTGCGTGAGTCGTGTGATGCGGGTAAGTGGCCCAGATTGTTTGGATAATGTTATGAAATTTTAAGTGGAACATCCGTTTAGTCACGTCGCCGATTTAATGGTAGGCAGCGTCGCGAAGTATGACTTATGACTTGTCCGGTGGTGGCTCGGCCAGATTAAAACGGGACCGTTTTCCATTGTACGGACTGAATGACTTGGCGCCGGAGTGCGGACGGTTCGTGTTCGACGGTGACACGTGGGGCACTGGCGTGCGACCATCGAGGGCGGGTTGCCTATCAAGGTGGTTGAACGCAGGTAGAGCGAGTCGCTATCGTTCACGCCGCGAAAGTGCCCCGCACGGCCGTTTTATAATGCGAAACAGCCTTGGCGATAGAGGTGGCCAATCGGTCCGATATAACTAAACAACTTCACCGCGGCGCACCATTTGTCGTAAGCTTCGGGGTAGTCGTCTTTTAACCCAAGAAGGAAAAGCGCAATGTCTCTTATCAACACGCAAGTCAAACCGTTCAAGGCAACCGCCTACCACAATGGCAATTTCGTGACAATCACGGAAGAGAACCTGAAGGGCAAGTGGTCGGTCGTCGTGTTCTATCCGGCTGACTTTACGTTCGTATGCCCGACCGAGTTGGGTGATTTGGCAGACCACTACGCTGAATTCCAAAAGCTCGGTGCCGAGATCTATGGCGTGTCGACGGATACGCATTTCACGCACAAGGCCTGGCACGACACGTCGGAAACGATCGCCAAGATCAAGTATCCGTTGGTGGGCGATCCGACGGCCACGTTGGCCCGCAACTTCGAGGTGCTGATCGAGGAAGAAGGCCTGGCGCTGCGCGGCACGTTCGTGATCGACCCGGAAGGCCAGATTAAGCTGTATGAGATTCATGACAACGGCATCGGCCGTGACGCGAAGGAGCTGCTGCGTAAGGTGCAGGCTGCGCAGTATGTCGCGTCGCACCCCGGCGAAGTGTGCCCGGCCAAGTGGACCCCGGGCGCCGAGACGCTGAAGCCGTCGTTGGACCTGGTCGGCAAGATCTGACGTTTATGTGCCGTCTTGCACCGGACGGCACATGACGCGGCGTCGCGGCATTGCGCCGTGACGTGCCGCCTGCCCGGCGCGCACCTTCTTTGCTCCCTCCGTTGGAATCCTCGCGATGCTCGACGCCAATCTCAAGACCCAATTAAAAAGCTACCTGGACAACGTTACCGAAGCGATCGAGATCGACGCGTTCGTGGATGACAGCGACAAATCGGGTGAACTGCGCACACTGCTGCAGGACATCGTATCGCTATCCACGCGCATCGTGGTGACCGAGCACACGGGTAATGACGTGGAGCGCGTGCCGTCATTCGCGATTCGACGCGCTGGCACGGATATCGCGGTGCGCTTCGCCGGCATTCCGATGGGTCACGAATTCACGTCGCTAGTGTTGGCGTTGCTGCAAGTCGGTGGCCACCCGGTCAAGCTCGAGCCGGATGTGATCGAGCGAATCCGGAGCCTGGACGGCGACTACACGTTCGAGACTTATGTCTCGCTGTCTTGCCAGAACTGCCCTGAGGTCGTCCAGGCATTGAACGCGATGTCGGTGATCAATCCCCGGATTCGTCATGTGGCGATCGATGGCGCGCTGTTTCAGGACGAAGTGCAGTCGCGGCAGGTCATGGCGGTGCCGACCCTGTATTTGAACGGCGAAGTGTTCGGCCAGGGCCGCATGAGTGTCGAGGCATTGTTGGCAAAGCTGGACAGCAGCGGCGCCGCGCACGTGGCCGACAAGCTCAACGCGAAGGAAGTGTTCGACATGCTGATTGTCGGTGGCGGGCCGGCCGGCGCCGCCGCGGCGATCTATGCTGCGCGCAAGGGCATCCGCACCGGTGTGGTGGCCGAGCGTTTTGGTGGACAAGTATTAGACACACTGGCAATCGAGAATTTCGTTTCGGTTCAGGAAACGGATGGACCGAAATTTGCGGTGGCGCTCGAGCAGCACGTGAAGTGCTACGACGTTGACGTGATCAATTTGCAATGCGCCGAAGCGTTGCAGCCCGGCGACGTGATCGCGGTGCAGTTGGCCAGTGGCGCACGGCTGCGTGCGCGTAGCGTGGTGCTTGCCACAGGTGCGCGCTGGCGCGAGATCGACGTGCCTGGCGAGCGCGAATATCGCAACCGCGGTGTCGCGTACTGTCCGCATTGCGATGGTCCGCTGTTCAAGGGCAAGCGCGTGGCGGTGATCGGCGGCGGCAATTCCGGTGTCGAGGCTGCGATCGATCTGGCGGGCATTGTCCAGCATGTGACGTTGCTGGAGTTCGATGGCCAGCTGCGTGCCGATGAGGTGCTGCAGCGCAAGCTGCGCAGTCTGGACAATGTGGCGGTGCACACGCACGCGCAGACGACCGAGGTCACCGGCGATGGCAGTAAGGTTGATGGCCTGACTTACGTGGACCGTTCGTCGGGCGAGCATCACCATCTGGCGCTCGAGGGCGTGTTTGTGCAGATCGGCCTGGTGCCGAACACCGAATGGCTCAAGGGCAGCGACGTCGCATTGTCGCCGCGCGGTGAGATTGAAATCGATGCTAAGGGGCAGACGTCGGTGCCGGGCGTATTCGCGGCGGGCGATGTAACGACGGTTCCGTACAAGCAAATCGTGATCGCCGCGGGCGAAGGCGCGAAGGCGGCGCTAGGTGCGTTCGAGCATCTGATTCGCACTTCTGCGCCGACCGATGCGGCACTGCAGCAGCCGATCGAGGCGAGCGCGTAATCTGTCCTCGCGGCCCGGCCGATTCACGGTGGCCGGGCGGCCTGCTTGAGTGCATAGCTCCAGTACGAGACGTTGGCTGGTGGCGCGCGAGCAGCAGGTCATCATCTTGGTATGGGTATCGCGTTCGGCGCGCGTGAGCATGACATCGCGATGGCCGTGTTCGCCGGCGAGCACGCGCACCTCGTAGGAGCCGTACAGGCCCTCCTCACAATCGCTTTGCACGTCGATATTGGCGGCGCGTACCGGTATCACCAGTCCAGAGTCCTTCAGTTCAACCTCGAACGAATGTTTGCGCGAGGGATCGAGCTTGCTGACCGTCGGCGCAAAACGCTCGGGCCTGCCCTCGATGAAAAAGATCGGCATGTGAGCGCTGCTCGGTTAGTAACCGAGGAACTTGGGCTGATCAAATTTGGCGCTGCGCCGCGCGCCGTCGGCCGGGTCGGAGCGCCCGTCTACTGGTGCATGGAGAGTAAATTCGGTAAGGCTAATTGACTAGATGCTGAGTAAAGCGATATTGACCACGAGTACCACTATCTGTACGGTATTAGCCACGACGGCCCACGCGCAGCGTTCCATGACGCTGCATGGCACCGTGGACACGGGGCTCGCGTACATTCGTCACAGCGCGGGGCAGCACTCGCAATGGAAGATGTCACCGGGAACGCTGTCATCGAACGAATGGGGATTGCAGGGTACCGAAGCGCTCAGTGGCGGCCTCACGGCTCACTTCGCAGTCCAGAGCAACTTCGACGTCAGCCACGGACAGTTGATCAATAGTGGTCAGCTATTTGGGGCCAACGCGTTTGTGGGTCTGTCGCACGAGCGTTGGGGCACATTGACGTTCGGCCGGCAAAATGATCCGGTGTCGGATCTGCTGCAACCGCTGACTGCTGGCTCGTACAGTGGGGTATTCGTGACGCCAGGTGATGTCGACAGCTGTGGAGGCAGTGCCACGTTTAACCACTCGGTGAAGTGGGCGAGTCCGAATGGGCGCGGGGTGACCGTTGAGGCGATGTATGCGTTTGGCGCAATCGCCGGGACACCCGGGTCTGGTCAGGCGTACTCCGGTGCGCTGGTGTATGCGGGCGGGCCGCTGAGCTTGGGTACGGGGTTCCTGCATATCGATCATGGCAATGCGGCGCGCTCGGCGCGGGGCGTGTCGTCGCCCGATTCGCTGTTCAACACGTCGGTCAACTCGGCATACGTGCGCGCGCGTTCGATCGACATCTTCAGGGCAGGCGGGCAATACGTGTTCGGCTTTGTCACAGTGGGTGCCGCTTTCAGTTTTTCACAATACAATCCGCACGCCTCGTCTGGGTTCTCTAACGCGCAGAAGTATGGTAACGGCTCGGTATTTGCACTTTGGCAGGGATTGACATCGCTGCAGGCATTGGTGGGATACAACTACACCCAGTCCAGCGGCGCCTCGTCGGCCGCGTACCAGCAGATCAACGTTGGCGTCGATTATCTGCTGAGCAAGCGTACGGATGGGTATGCGATGCTCGGCTATCAACATGCCTGCGGTCAAAACGGCCTAGGGCCCGCACAAGCCGTGATCGGCTCGTACAACGTGGAGGCCGGAGCCAACTCGCAACTGCTCGCCATCGTGGGGGTTCGTCACCGGTTTTGATCGACCAGGCGTGCGTCGCCGCCGGGCATTGGCGTCCTACCATGTCGCGATGAATCCGACCTTGGCGCCGATGACGCGGGGTTCGACGTGCAAGTATTCGAGCCAGAAATCTGACCATACGATCGTCGGATGGTCTTGCAGCACGTGGGAGAACTGCAACACGATTGCACCGATCGTCACGCCAAGGCCCAGCGACATCTGTTGCACGACGCTATCAAGGCTCGTTGCGCGGCCGATGTCGCGATTGGGGATATCAGCGTACAGGAGCGAGTTCAAACTGGTGAACTGCAGCGCGGGGAAAAAGCCGCCGAGTAGCACGATCGCCCAGAGCAGCCACGTGGGCATGCCGGGAAAGAACGTCCCGCATGCCGCGATCGCGATGCCGGACAGCGCGGCGTTGTAGAGCAGCACGCGCCGGAAGCCGACGCGACGCAGCGCCGTGGTGGCGAGCGAGCGCATGAACATACCGCCGACTGCCGATGCGCAGGTGATCGAGCCGGACTGGAATGCGCTCATCGCGAGACCCGCCTGTAGCATCAGCGGCGGCAGGAAGGGCATGGCACCGAGGCCGATGCGAAACAGTGAGCCGCCAAGCGCGCTGGCACGATAGGCGGGCACGCGGAAAAACCGCAGATCGAGCAACGGTCGCTCGATGCGCTGCGCATAGGCCACATACGCCAACAACAGCGCGGCGCCGATTGCGCACATTGCAACCGGCGTGGCGCGCCGGGTGCCGCCGACGGCGCAAACGGCCGCCGCGGGCGGCACAACCGAGTGCCGCCGACAGCGTCACCGAGCGCCACCGAAGGCGTCACTGAGCGCCGCGGACGATGCAACCGACAAACTAGTGGCGAAGCGCGATTTGCTTTTTCCAGCCGGCCAGAATCCGTTGCGTCAATGTACGGTAGTCGCGTCCAAAATGGTGATCGCCGGGCATTTGCACCACGTCGACGCCGGTGCCAGCCAGCGCCGGGCACAGCGTGTCGGTTTCGTGCTCACCGTACACGCATTGAACGATCGATGCGGGCAGCTTCACGACCTCGGGCTTGGCGGGCAGTGCGTCTGCGCTAGCCGGCATCCCGAGCCAGCCCGTTACGCGGATCTGGAAGTCGGCGGCCGGCGCGAAGCCGAGCAACGACACGTACGACACGCGCTCGCGCAACGGCTCCGGCAAGCGGTTATACAGGAACGGCATGACGTCGGCGCCAAACGAATAGCCGATCAACGCGATGTCCCGCGCTTGCCAATGGGCGCCGTAGACGCGCAGCACGCGTGCGAGATCGCGCGCGGCCTGCTCCGGTGTCTTGCGGCTCCAAAAATAGCGAAGACTGTCCCAGCCGATCATCGATACGCCGTCTTTTTGCAGATTTTCCGCGATAGTCTTGTCCAGGTCGCGCCATCCGCCGTCGCCGGACATCACGATCGCCAGCATGCCGGAAGGCTTAGGCGCCCGCAATTCAGCCAGTGGCAGATCGGAAACGTCTTCGTCGCTGGTGGATGGCGCATGCAGGTACGGCGCCGCCCATGCGCGCAGCTTTTCCGCCCGGCGCTTACCCGCGGCTGTGCCAGTGACAAAAAAGCCTGGCAGCCCAGTGCCGCGGCTTACCGTCGGGTCAGGCGGGCACGGCTGGAACCGCGCGTCCAGCGTGGGCGCCGGATCCAGTGACAGTGCGCCAGCCACCGTGTTCGCCGGCGCCTGGGCCAGGATCTGCGTGGCTAGCGTCGCGCCTTGTCCGGTTCCCGCGACGATTGGCGCGAAATAGCGGGGCGAATCCAACTGCCGTTCCAACTGGTGGCTCAAGGCTTCGGCGTCGCCCACCAGATGCTGGCAGCTTGGCGGCTTGGCAGCCAGATTCGCCGCATAGCGACGGGTATCGACGCCGACGACCAGCGCGCCATCGCGCGCCAACGCCTGTGCCGCGTCATGATCCGATGCATTCCAGCCGTTTGCGTCGGAGAACGGCACGACGAAGTCGCGCAAGGGACCGTCGGGACGGGTCAGCGTGACCTCGCCATAGCGGCCGCCGGGCAGTGTGCTGGTGGTGGCGGCATGGGCGCCGGGCAGCGCGAGCGCGCACGCGGCGATCGCGCGAGTCGCGACGGTGATCAAAAAATGGATTTTCACGAGCGCCAGCCTCCTGCCAGCAGCGAGATGTCGGCCAGTGTCACGAATAGGCCGAGTGAGCCGGACACTGCCAGGTAACGTGGCTCCCAGCGCGGCTGAAACTTGCTCTTGAACCCACGCAGGCCGCGGAAATTGTACAAGCGTCCGCCAAGGTGCCATGCGAGTCGTGCGACACGCTGCCAGCGCGACGGAAATGGCGTCGGCTGCACGCCAGACAGCGGTGCGATGCCCAGGCTCAACGTGCGCAGCCCGGCATCCTTCAAATGCAGCGCCAGTTTCGTGAACAGATAGTCCATCGCGTACCCGGACGCATCCGGCAGGTGGCGCATCACACCAACGGTCGCCTCGGTGTGCACGTCCGTCGTCATGAACGTGACGAACGCGACCGCACGGCCATGTTGACGCAGCAACATGACCGATTGCGCGGCCAGATACGACGGGTTGAATGCTGCCACCGAAAAGCTCTTTTCTCGCGCCACGCGGCTTTGCAGCCATGCATCGGAGATTGACTTGAGCGTCGGCAGGCATTCCGGCAGGCGCGCCGGTTCAACCACTTCGACGGCCAGCCCGTCGCGTTCGCCGCGCTTGAACGCGTAGCGAAGATGGGCACGGTGCGATCCCTTCAGATCGAAGTCGGCCAGCGCGATGTTGGCCTCCTCGCCCAGCTTCAGCAGGTGCAAGCCGGTATCGAGGTAGAACGGCAGTGCGTCGGCGCGCACCTGGTAAAACGCGGCGCGGCCGCCGTGCGTGTGCGCTAGTGCGACGAAACGGCGGATCAGCTCAGGCCATTCGTCGCGCGGGCCGACTGGGTCATGCAGCGCCACCCACGTGCGCCCACGCTTGGCATACATCAGAAAGGCGTGGCGCGATGCGGAGAACAAGAAGCTCTTGTCGCCCATCATGGCGAGCCCCGCGTCGCTGCGTTCCTGCGCGCGCACGATGCGCGCCGCGTCGGCAAGGTCCTGTTCGGCCGGCTTCACGAAGCGGCCGGCCGCTGGCCGCAGCAACTGCCAGAAGGCCAGCGCCGCCGCGCACAGCGCGGCCGCCAGCGTAGCGCGCAACGCGCGCGGGGCCCGGCCGTCGAACGCGAATTGCCACCATAGCTCGCGTGTGTACGGCACGTCGCGGAACGCGTACAGCATGATCCATGTCGCAATCACGATTACGATGCCGACTGACACTAGCCAACTGGGCGTGAAGCGCTCCGCGAATAGTGACGAGCGGCGGTTGAAGTGGTGTCGCGTCGCGATTAACAGCAGCACCAGGATCCCGAGCACGCCGGCTTCGATGAACGCCAGCCCCTTGGCTAGCGACAGCCCGAGGTTGATGCTGGCCAGCAGCAAGGCTAGCCACCATGCGGCATCGAGCCGGCGCAGCAGTCCGCGAGCGACGAACAACAGCAGCACGCCGAGTACGCTGGCGAGCAACTGTGAGCTTTCAAGGACCCACAGTGGCACGAGCGTGCTTAGCACCGCAATCCGGTGCATGAACGCCGGTGTTGCACCGGAGACGATCAGCATGCAGCCGACTGCAAACGTGATGGTGCTCAGCAATAGCGGCGCGAGTTGCGCGAGGCTGCGTGCCGCGTGCAGCGCGGAAGGCGTCATCATCATGCGCTTGAGCGCGCGTCCCTCGAACATGACCAGCGCGCCACCGCAAACGAGCAGCGGCAGCCCGAAGTAGATGGCCCGGTAGGCGAGCAATGCGGCCACCAGTTGCGGCATTGGCAGGTCTCGACCGAAGGCGATCAGCACCACGCCTTCGAATACGCCGACGCCACCAGGGGTGTGGCCGACCATCCCGAGCAGCAACGCCGCCGCATAGACCGTCATGAACGTGGCAAAGCCAATCGACGCATCCGGCAACAGGACCCACAGCGCCAGCGCGGCGCCGGCAACGTCAACGATCGCCCAGCCTAGTTGGGCGATCAGATTGCGCCGCGATGGAATCGTCAGCGCGAGCCAGCGCCGCGTGCCGCCGCCAAACGTGCGTGGTTGGCGGCGGCATGCCACCACTAGTGCCGCGATCGCCACGATCGCGAGCACACCCGCGCAGCGTAGCGTCGATGTCGGCAGGTGTAGCACCAATTCGAGTTGGCTGGCTGCGATTAGCATGCCGGCGGCGCTCATTAGCACCAGCGTCGCGGCCAGGCCGATGCTGGTGAAGACGGTCAGGCGCCCGACCTGTGCCGGCGTTACGCCCGCTGCGCCGTAGATCCGGCAACGTACAGCGCCGCCGGTCAACGCGCCGAAGCCGGTTGCATTGCCGATGGCTGAGCCGATCGTCGCACCGAGCAGTAACAATGCGCGTGGCACCCGTGCGCCGATGTGGTGCAGTCCGGCCCTGTCCCGCCCGACGAGTCCGATGTAGCTCATGATCGTGGCGGCGAGCGCGTCGGTCCATTGCGCTGTGCTCAGCTGGCGCAGTTGATGGATCACCGAGCGGTAATGGACCGCGTGAGACAAATGTTGAAACAATATGAGCAGCAGCGCGCAGCCGCCCAATGCAAGCGCTGGGGTGATCAGGCATTGCGCGTGTCGCAGCATGGCCCCGACGCGTGCAGTGAAGAGAGTCAGTTTTATTTGGGGACGCATGAGTGGTGCGCGACTTCAAGGAATCCACAGTTTAGCCGTGCGAACACGACGGCTAAACTGCGGAAAGACGTCAACAAAACGTCTATATCGGCACTTGCGTTGACAATGCTAACTTACTTGGTGTGCCCGGCTTCCACCTCACGACGCCTTTTGACCGGCGGGTACCTCATGAAGGGATTGCCGGGTGCCAGAGCCGACTATCGACCGAGTGGGGCAACGGTGTGAAGGTTGTCGGTTGTCTAAAAAATGGGCGGGTGCAGTGGCTATGAAAGGCGGGCCTCCGGTTGCTGGAAAAGCACGTATTTTCTTTTGAGCACGTGAGTGCTGTTGGTCCGTTATAGCCCTGCACTGCCTAGTTATTTAAAGTTGTATTTTTTTGGTTGATTTCTCAGCCACTTTTTATACTCTTTGTCATAATGGGCGTTTAATTTTTTTTCTATTTCTTCTTTCCGCTTCATCGTGGCGTGATGTTGTTTTATGTTCTGTTTGAGAAAGTTTTTTTTCGTTTTTTCCCATTGGATATTATCACGTTCTTCCTTGGAGAGATGCTTGCGTGAGAAAAGTCCGCAAAATAAACCAGTATTTATTGCACTGGGCTCGGCTGCATGCCGGCCTGTATTTTCATTTGGTTGTGTCGACGTGTTGGCTGGTGATGGCAGTTTATGGATAGTATTAGAGAAGTTTTGCAAGATTTGAGGTTTCATATCTGTTTCCTTACCGGTTCTTGTGTTGCAATGAAAGCTGAATTAATAATTGTGCCGATAACATGGGAAGAAAAGAATTACATATTCGTTCCATCCTAATCACCGTCGATGCTAGAGAAAGTAGGCGTAGCGTAACGGCCGCTAGACTGCCCGTTTCGGCCATATCCGATGTATTGGCGAGTGAAGCGAAGCGCGGCATGTCGAGAGGCGGTCATCAACACGTCGCTGTGGAGCCATGCGGGTCGGCATGCCGCCCGTTGTTTGCCGTTATGCGCAGAACTCCGATTTACTTAGGCCTGTTGGTGGAGCATAATTTTCAGGCTCGACAGGTAACCAATGCCCCGTCTCTTTCGCCGCTTTCAGCCCTTCGATGATCAGGGACTCTTCGCGTAAAGACACTGTCTTCATTTTTTCGGTGGCGAGTAGGACCCTTTGCGAGGGTCTTTTATCCGATTTCGGCGGACGGGGCGGTGCCGCCGGAGTGGTTCGCTTCGATGAAATGCTGCTTTCGGTAGGGCGGAAAACCGGGATGGACGGTCTTTTTATTGACTTCGGTGGATGGGGCGGTATGACCGTGTTGGCTTGCTGTAGTTCCGTATTAGACGGACTGGAGTCACGAAGTTGCGCCGCATCGCGCGACGAGTGGGCTTGCCAATGAACAAGTGATTCCTTTCGTTTGGGCGGGGTGATGGTTTTGCCATTTACCGCGACCGTGCCAGTTTGAGCCGAGTTTTTTGTTCCAGCTTCGCCCCGATTGTCAGCGTGGACAGGGCGTGGCGGAACTTGAGTAAACGGTTTAAAAGGTTCGCTTCTCGGTGCAGTAGGTTCGTTCGCCGGTATAGTCAGTTTGTTTTCAGACTGACTAAGCTCGCTCTCCGCCGAGCCGCATGGGCGGAAGACCTTTTTCAGTAGTTTGGCCGCATTCCGGAATGTCCGCGACGTTTTCCAGTCGGTGTGGGCCCGCTTTTCCGTTGGTGGTTGTGTCGATATCGTTTTTTTCTTGCGGGAAGGCAATATGTCGAATTTGCCTTGACAAAACCGTTCGTGTCCCACGGCGGGGTTGCCGGGTGTCGTCACATTGTCTCGGGGCGTCGGATCGGGTTGGCATGCTTGGCGAAATAGGTTGATCTTTATGCTCATGATGGTGGATAAGGATAGGGGGCGGCCCACATACGCCGCCATCAGTTTCTGTTTGACTGTCGGGTCCGAACAAACGGTTCGGGACTTTGTGATGCAGTGAAAGCCGGATTACCGATTGTGCGGAAAATGGGACGGAACGAATAACGTATTCGTTCCGCACTGATGGTCGTCGATGCAAGAGAAAGTAGGAGTAGCGTAACGGCCGCTAGACTGCCCGTTTCGGTCATATCCGAGGTATTGGCGGGCGAGGCGAAGCGCGGCGTGTCGAGAGGCGATATCATCAACACGTCACTGTGGATCCGTGCGGGCCCGCACCCGCCTGGTGCTTGCCGCTGTGCGCAGAACTCCGATTTCTGCCGCTTCGGGGAGGACTCATATGCGGCAGGTTTCCCCTGGGTCACTCCGCTATGAAACCTTTATCCGATTTGTTCAGACCTGTTGGTGGAACGTGATTTTCTGGCTCGACAGGTAGCCAGCGCCCCGACTTGTTCGCTGTTTTCAACCCTTCGAAGATCAGGGCCTGTTCGCGTAAAGACGCAGTCTTCATTTTTTGGGCGGCGAGTTGGACTATCACCGAGGGCCTTTTGCTTGATTTCGGTGGACGGGGCGGCGCTGCCGGAGTGGTTTGCTTTGACGAAATATTGCCTTCGGTAGGACGGAAAGCTGAGACGGCAGGAGTTGCAGGGCATTCCTTAAAGAACTCGGCCTCCGTTTCTGTTATATCTTTAACGTTTGGAGCAACGTTATTTTTGCTTACCCGATTTTTCCGCGTAGCTTCCTTCGTCGTTTTCTCCCCTTCGGAGATCAAAGTCTTCGTGCCTAACAACTCTGCCTTCATTGTGTTGACTTCGACTTTTTTGACGTTGACTTGGCCTATTTTTACCCTCGCGAACGCCTCGTTTGACGAAGTGCTATTGCTTCGGGCGGCCAGGTCAGCCCCATGGGCGTCCAGATGCGCGCGCGAGCTTTTCCGTTCGGGCGGCTTGATGTCTGGAGGAACACCCTTTGTCGTGTTGGTTTGTGCAGAAGCTTTTGTTCCAACGCCGGTGCGATTGTCAGCGGGGGCAGGGCGTGACGGAACTTGAGGAAACTTCTTAATAAGCTTGCTTTGCGACGAGCCGGATGGACGGAAGGCCTTTTTCAGCTGCTTGGCCACATTCCGGACTGTCTGTGACGTTTTTGAGTCGGTGGAGGCTGGCTTTTCCGTCGGCGGTTGCGTCGATATCGTCTTTTTCTTGCGCAAAAACAATCCGTCGAATTGGCTGTGCCAAGACCGCTCGCGTCCCGCGACGCTGTGGCCGGACGTCATCACATTGCCCTGATGCGTCGGATCGGATTGCCGTGCTTGGCGGAATGGGTTGATCGTTATGCTCATGACGGTGGAGAGGATAAGAGGTGGGGGCCCACATTACGCCGCCATCAGTATCTGTTTGAATGTCAGATCCGAATAAACGTTTCGAGAAACGAATGGCCACGTGCTGTTGGATGGCCGGGATGTACACTTTGCGTGTCAGCGTTTTCTAGATGTGGCCGGCAAATCGAATGGGCATCCGACGGAGAATTTGTTGACTGTTCAATGTGTTCCGCTGATCAGCAATGCATTCAATCTCCATCCGTTGCGGTTTACCCAGACGCAAAATAGGAGGTGTTTTTTCTTCACGCGGGACACATGATGGCAGCCAACGGTTTGGGGCGACGCGACAAGCGACGTTGATAACGAGGATATCCGCGACCATCGATGAACCCATTCCGGCGTTCTTAACGTACCCGCTCGCGCTGTTTGTAGCCCTGGCTGGCACAAGCCGGGAACGTCGAGGAGCCGCCATGGCTGCGATGTGCGCGTTAGCCGCCGGCTTCCCTCGAACAAACCTTTCATGGTTATGGATACAGGTAATTAATACCGATCCGTGCAGCGGTACAGCAAATACCCGTAATTAATTCTTCTGGAACCACCCCTACGGCGGCTCGTTATGTGTAAAATTCGGACGCTGAAATCAATTCGTAAGGGTTGTAACAGGAATGAGCGTGGAAGTTTTTCTGGCATCGGCCATTGGCCACCTGAACGGAGTGTTGTGGAACTACATGCTGATCGCACTGTTGCTAGGTGCGGGAGCATGGTTCACATGGCGCTTTGCCGGCATCCAGCTTCGCGCGCTGCCGCTGAGCGTGCAGACGCTGTTTCGCGACGATGGCAAAGGCAAGCGCAAGGGCGATGGCATTTCCTCGTTCCAAGCCTTCGCCACGGGGCTTGCAAGCCGGGTCGGCACTGGCAACATCGTGGGTGTCGCCGTTGCGTTGAGCGCGGGCGGTCCCGGTGCGATCTTCTGGATGTGGCTGACCGCGCTGCTCGGCATGGCGCTCGCATTCGTTGAGGCCACGCTCGCTCAGATATTCAAGGTATCCCATCACGACAACACCTTTCGTGGCGGCCCGGCCTACTATATCTGGGTTGGATTGCGTTCCAGGCGGCTCGGGATGGTGTTTGCCGCATCGTTGATTCTTGCGTTTGGCCTCGTGTTCAATGCGGTGCAGGCCAATTCAGTCGCGGACGCGCTGCATGCGTCGTTCGGCACGGACCGGGTGGTCACGGGAGCCATGCTGATCGTGTTGATTGCGCCGGTGATCTTTGGCGGGATTCGCCGCATTGCACGCATCGCGCAGTTCCTCGTGCCGGTGATGGCCTTTGGCTACCTTGCACTGGCCGGCTACGTACTGTTGGCCCACTTGAGTTCGTTCCCGGCGGTAATCGCGTTGATCGTGCGCAGTGCGTTCGGCCTCGAGCAGGCGGCCGGCGGCGTCGCGGGTTACGCCATCAGCCAGATCGTCGCGGTCGGCATCAAACGCGGACTGTTCTCGAACGAGGCGGGCATGGGTAGCGCGCCGAACGCGGCAGCGACCGCGACCACGCGCCATCCTGTCACGCAGGGCTTGATCCAGATGCTCGGCGTGTTTGTCGACACGATCCTGATCTGTAGCGCGACGGCGTTGATCATCTTGTTGTCTGGCGAGTACCAGCCTGGCGCGCCGGTCGAGGGCGCAGTGCTCACGCAGCGCGCGATGTCCAGCCATGTCGGCGATTGGGGCGCGACGTTCCTGACGTGTGCGATCTTCATGCTCGCGTTCTCGTCAATCATGGGCAACTACGCGTGTGCCGAGGGCAACGTCATGTTCATCACACGGCGCAAGGATGTGCTGATCGGGTTCCGATGCGCGGTGCTCAGCATGGTGATGTTTGGCAGCGTTGCGAAGTTGCCGCTGATCTGGTCGATGGCCGACTTGAGCATGGGGCTGATGGCCACGATCAACTTGTTGGCGGTTTTGGCGCTCGGCAAGTATGCACGCGCCGCATGGCTCGATTATTGTGCTCAGCGTAACGCTGGCATCGCGCAACCCGTGTTCAACCGGCATACGATCACGGGCTTGGATGCGATATTGCCGGAGGGCGCATGGAGTGGCGATGCATATCGCCCTTCCACCGCCCGACAGAGCGTTGGCGCGCAATCGGTTTCGGCGAAAGGCGTGCGCTCGCGCTCAGTGCCGGCTTGGGCAACCGACACCAAGTAACGGGCGATAATGTTATCGGCGCTGTGGCATCGCATGGCTGGGAAGCCGCAGCCGTGGCGCTCGCGGCGGCTGTGCGACACGCATGATTGACGGCATGGCAGCCACAGGTGTTGCGCATGCAGATTTGGCAAGACCTGAGCTTCACGCAGCGCAATACTGCCGGTTTGGGCGAACAAACAGTACGTCTTCCATGGCTTTCGTCATTGCTGCCGCGTTTTTCGCATGGTGGTCGACGGGTTTTATCATCGCGCGCGCGATCACCCCGTACGCTGACCCGAATCTGTATTGACCGGGGCGTTTTGCCGGCACTGCACTGCTGTTTACCGTGGCGGCTTGGGTGGCGCGGGTGGGCTGGCCCGATCGCTGTGAGTCGGGCCAACATTTGTTGGCCGGCGCGCTGCTGCAGGCTTCTATCTCGGCGTGGGCTATGGGGCGGTGGCGAAGGGACTTGACGTCGCGGTGATGGCCCTGTTGGGGACGCTGCAGCCGCTATTGACGGCAGGCGCGGCATCGCGGTTGTTTGGAGAGCGACTCGCGTCGCGAGATGGGCGGGCCTGGGGTTGGGCTTGGCGGGAGTGACGCTCGTCTTGTTGCCTCAACTCGCTGTACACGACGCCGCTGTGTTGCCTCATGCGGTCGCTGGCGCGACCGGCACGGCGCAGTGGATCGTGGTGACCGCGGCGATTTGCGCGGTATTGTCGATCACGGCGGGGACGCTGTATCAGAAAACTTCGTTGTCGAACGCGCATTTGACCAGCGCCGCCGCATTACAGAACGCCGGCGCCGCGCTAGTCGCCGCCGGTTTCGCGCTGGTGCTTGACGAGCACCGCTTTGTCGCCGCGCCGCAACTATGGGCGTCGCTGGCATGTGGGGTATCGTGATGCTGTCGGGTCTCGCGACGACCCTGCGGGTCTGAATGGTGCGACGCGATAATGCATCACGGGCGACAGCGCTGCTGTTCCTGGTGCCACCGTTGGCCGTGTTTGAAAGTTAGCTGGCATTTGGTGAAATGTTGCTGCCGGTGCAATGGATCGGATTCGCCATCGCGTTGGCGGGCGTGCTGCTTGCTTGTACCCGAGTGTCCGCCCGCTGAACCGGCTGCCGATCGTGCACGCGGATGTTTTCTTATTGCTTGGTTGCATGCGAGTTGCCGCATCCGGGAGCGGCGGCACTCGGATGGTTGGAGCTAAACGTGACGACGACTGTACTCCTTGTCGACGACGACCCGGAAACTCTCGCTGCTTGGACCATTTGCTGCGCGCAGCAGGGCTACGGGGTGCAGAGCGCCACCGACGGCGGTCATGCGCTGGCACTGCTCGATGCGACACAAATCGATATTGTCGTGGCCGACTGGCGCATGCCCAGAATGTCGGGCAGCGCATTGTGTCAGGCGATACGTAATAATCCCGCGCTTACCGACACGCTATTCATTCTTGTGTCGGGCGAATCCAGTCCGCCTGCGTTCGTCCGCTACGACGCGTTTCTGCGCAAGCCGTTGGATTATTCTGAATTATTTTCGACGATGCGCCGGTTGCTTGACGTGCGCGCCGAGGAGCGCGCCGCGACGCGCAGGCTGCCGAGCATCTGATGTCTTCCGCGGCGGGGCGCGGCGTTGGCGATGGCCACCGGCCGCTACGTGTGTCTGGCCATTAGTAGCCGATGCGTGCAAGTGGTCATTAAATTCTCGGCCATTGAGCGCTACACGGCTGTGGTTCGGTGTGGATTGCAGGGCGTTCGCGGATGCTGGACCCGAACGCTGTTTCATGTTCGTCATTCAGGGTGGTGCAGCCGATTGGCTCAATATCGTTGTGCAGTACGCGGGCCTTGGGTACAGCCGGCTGCGCGGTGCGCTGGCCATCGATCCATTCTTGGCAACGAGGCTCCACGGCACATCGATCCTTGGCCCGTCGCTGGTCGAGATTGACTGGATGTCTACGGCGCGCACTGTATTGTTCTTGCACGTGGCCGCGTCGCTGTATCGCGACAAATCACACTTGGACGGCCACAACCTGCTCCAGGCCGGCGGGACGTAGGGACGGCTGATTGAAGCCGCTGGTCGCCGCTCTGCCCGGTTCGGGTGCCGCGCATGACGAGGCGATTACGCTCGCTCGGACTATTCAGCTGGCGTTGCGCGGTGCCGCTGACATGACCTTATATGCGCCATCGTCGTTGCCGCAGGTCCCGGATGACTGACTGCTCCGTGTCACTCAGTGGTATGACGGCGATCTGCAACTGCACCGGCTATGTATGCAGGCGCGCGCACTGGTAGCGGATGATCGACTTAAACGATGGGAGCGCGACGGCAGCAGCACAAAACTTTGCGCTGGAATCGCAGCGCATCAAGCGGGCACTGTTCGCGCAAGACGGCGTGCTGCGAGCCATAGCCGGATGCCGCGTCTGAACGGGTTTGTCAATGGCTGATCTGCAAAGAGCCGAGTCTGCGGTAGCGGAATCCTCGGCCAGCTGGGTTTGCGAGCGATCCGATCTGCGGGTGGCTGAAAGCGACTTAATCCGCAGGCAGATGAGTTTGTGGACGAAGGATTCTACACATGGCTGGGCCAGTGGAGCCTGTAAATAATCAAATTTACAAATAGTTGAATTTGCAAATAGTTGAATTTGAGAATAGCTGGATTTAAAAAGAGTGGATTTGTGAATACCTGGTTATGTAGATATTTAAATCTGTGAAGGATTGAATAGGGGCAACGCCAATGGCAGATAATGCGTTTATCTGTGTCGACCGCTTCCATGTGATCACCGGAGGACCGGGGTCGGGCAAGAGCACGCTGCTCGACGCATTACAGGCGGCTGGCTATGCGCGTTCGGTCGAAGCAGGCAGGGGGGTGATTCAGGACCAGGTACGGATCGGCGGCCCAGCGCTGCCGTGGCATGATCCCGCGCTGTTTGCGCAGTTGATGCTGTGCTGGGAGATGCGCTCGTATCATTTAGCCCGTGAGCGCGGCGGGCCGGTACTGTTCGATCGAGGCGTGCCCGACGTTGTCGGTTACCTTCGTCTGTGCGGCTTGTCGGTGCCGCCACACGTGTTACGCGCTGCACAATCGTTTCACTACAACCGCCAAGTATTCATTGCGCCTCCTTGGCGCGAGATATTTGTGCAGGATGCCGAAAGAAGGCAGAATTTCGACGAAGCGCGGCGTACGTACGACGTGATGGCGTCGACATACGACGCGCTGGGCTACCGGTTGATCGAACTGCCTTGCGGGCCGGTAAGCGAGCGGGCCCGGTTTGTCATCGAGCGGATCGCGTGTGGCGACGATCGCGGCAATCACGAGGGCTGTCGGTCGTAGTGGATCGCGGCGGCCGACTCGATCAAGAGGGAAGCGGCGCTCCGGGCTCAACGCCGCGCCGAGCGGATACTTATGCGAAGGCGCCGCATAAATCATGCATACAGCCCTGGGCGCAAACCGGTACGTCGCGTTGGCGCGACCGTTAGCGTTTGCACGTGGTGCGATCGTCGGCGGCAATTGCCGTTCTGTCAACGGCTTGCGCTGCGTATGCCCAGCTTATCCACAGCCTTCCCAACATATTCTGGGGATAACCCGACACCGCGGCAAGCTACCGGTTCGCACGGCCTAGCCAATCGAGCAATGCCTGATGGAAGGCCGGTGAATCCTGCCTATGTGGCGCGTGGCCGAGATGCTCAAATTCGATCAGCGTCGAGCGCGGCATCGCGTCGCGGTTGGCACGCGCCAGCCCGGAATAACGTTTAAGCCGCGCCTCCGGATAATCGAGGCTTTCGAGCTCGGCGCCATGGGCCGGACCGTGGTCTGATCGCCTCCGCGCAAGCCGGCGCGGCTATCGCGATACACGTAGGTAGAGCAATGGCATGAGCGTCGCGCGCACTTTCATAGGGCAATGTCAGGCAAGCGTGTTCTGGCTGCGGGTGTAGGTGTGTTGTTGAGTGGTGTCCCTTTGATCGGCTCGCTGCATCGGCACTGGAACACCGGCGTGCTGTCCGAGGGCTCCTGCACCTGCATCGGCACCTGCATCGGCATCGGCATCGGCATCGGCATCGGCATCGGCTTCGGCTTCGGCTTCGGCTTCGGCATCGGCATCGGCTTCGGCTTCGGCTTCGGCTTCGGCTTCGGCTTCGGCTTCGGCTTCGGCTTCGGCTTCGGCTTCGGCTTCGACATCGACTGCCGACGCGCCTGCATGCGTTACGGCGTCGCGGCCGTTTCGTATTGGACTTGCGGTGGCCGGAGCGCCGGCGTCGCGGCCAGACCATAAACGTCAAACACGAACCACGTGATCAGCGGCACGCGTTGCACGCCTGACACGCACACCGCCTCGTCCGAGTGCGGGAGGTTGTGCTCCGGCGATGGTGAGAACAGGTCAAGCAGCGGGGCATCGTGGCGGCAGCGCAGCCCGAGGTCGGACAGCGCCTCTGCCTCGATGTCGTGAAGGCGCCGCCATGTCAGCGGCTCGCCGCGTACCCGATATCGGCCGGCGATCGCATGCACGATTCGCCGCAGATCGGTGGCGGCCCGATCGAACGCCCGTTCCAAGAAAAATGCATCGTCCATCTTCATCTCCTTGCGTCTGTATACTGTATGTTTATACAGGTATTGGCGCAAGTCACGTTTTCCCAGAGATACCACAATGCCCGACAAACCCATGCGCCGCTCGATGCCGCAGGTGGCGGCATTTGTGGATGCGCTAAAGGCGGCGTTCGGCGATGAGGAAATCGATTCGATGATCGCGCGCGGCCTGGGCGGCGAGCCGGTGTTCTATGCTCGGGAAGGGAGCAAGTCGATCAGCACGTCTGTGCCATGCAGCAGTGAAGGGTGGCGTGGCGCCGGCCTGGCCGCACGCCACTATTGTCCCGGTTGCAGCGGTGATTGCGTCGGTACCGCACGCCGCTGCGTCAAGCCATAGCAGCCCCGCTTCCTGTTGGCGCGACAAGCACTTAGCATGCGTATCCAATGGTTGTCCACATCGTTGCAAACAAAATCTGTGAATAAGCCGGTGTAGGTTTGAGCGTCGGTGTCTGCGACATCCGTTGGGTGCCGAGCGGTGTCGTTCAATCCAATGAGAGTGCGTCGTGAAACGATCTTCGCTTGCCGGCCTTGGCTCGCGTGCCTGTGGCTCGTCGTGTTGTTTTTTGCCGCTGCACAACTTGCGTTCAGTTCAATCACGTTCAGTGATGCGCACGGAAAATCGGCGTCGGCCGCGCAGTCGGTCGTCGACCCGGCGGCTTACAAGCGCATCTTGATCGCGCTCGATGCAATGGCGCCTGGTGTTTATACCGTGGACTGGATGGCTGTCACTTTGGCCAGGTACCGCACGCTTGGCCACTATTCATTCGCTGTCAGGTAGCACGTATCCATTCATCGCGAAGTCGCATGCGCCACTTGGGTTGGTGATCGTCGAGCCGACCGACGTGGCGCGACAGCGGTGCCGGCTCGCAGCTAGCTGTTCAAGGTCGGCTGCTCGTTGCACGCTATTGTGTGGTGGGGAATAAGTACCGCGGGCTCAAGCACTTGCGCCGCTTGTCCCGAGGATATTCACAGGGACGTTCACAAAATCTGTGGAGAACTACGCCCACTAGTGTCCGCGCATCACGTCCGAGCGTGATGTCGTCGTCACCGTGTGGTCAGTGCCGAAGTGCACGTTGAAATAGCCTTCCTGCGTCACGCTACCCTCGTGCCATGTCCAGCTCCAGACCATTTCCTGCTTCAGTGGATAGAAGGCGGCGCCACCGAGCTTCAAGCAAATATGACGCGCTTTATCCTGTGTCGTGCCGACATGGAGACGTACGAAATTGTCGGCGTCAGTACTTCTGTGACCGCAACCAACTTGTCGTCCGGGCCGATATCGATCATGCATGTGTTCAGGCCTCGTAGACTGCGCGGGTATTCGAGGCGCTCCGGTCCCCTCACGAAGGCTCGTTCGGTTTCCGGCTCCCCCATCTGATCACGGATATCTGTTGCTCGGTCATGATCCCGGGCATGAGGTTCTTGGGCAGTAGCGAGTTCAGTTTGATCGAATTGAAGATTGCTTTCAATGTGCGCATGGCTTGGTCGTTGGCATGATTGTCGCAGCCGCTGATCAGTAGCGTACATCCGAGTATAGCGGCGAAGACCAGGTCGAAGCGTCGATAAGCACAATCGCCGTCGTGTCTTTTGGTGTTTAATTTTCGGAATTCGTAATTAATATCAAAGCCGAATCTATTATTTGGTTTGTAGGCGGCATCAACCAGATAGTGCTCAACGTTTTGGATACTGAGAAGGTCATTTCAGGTCCTTATCCGCCATTTCCTTATCTTATGACGCAGTCGCTGTAAGCAAATCGTCAGTAGGTCGTTAGAGTGCAGTGGGTCATCCTCGACTGCTTATAGGTCGGCATCGTGAAAGAATCAGCTTGCTGCTTTGTGCCAGCTTAAAAAGAGAAGTCGTGTTATGTGGTTTTAGAACTGTTAACGGTTATTTTAATAATAATTGGCGTTGTTTTGAAGATATGAATTTAAGAATCACTCGTGGTCAATGCGCAGAACGTACCCGTTTATTTTCATCTAGCCGTGTGCTGCGTGCAATTATGTCGTGCGCGATCGTCTGTTTTGCAGTAGATAGCGCGGACGTAAATGCTACAGAAGAAAGGAAAAACGATTTGCACGTATCGGGTTCTTCCAAATCTGAGCCGCCGGCAAAGCCAAGTAAAAGGGCGCAGAGGAAGTGGGCAAGAGAGCAGGAAGCGCAGCGGATAGCCCAAGAGCAGGAAGCACAGCGGATAGCTGAAGAGCTGAAGCAGTTTGCCCAAGAGCAGGAAGCACAGCGGATAGCCCAAGAGCAGGAAGCACAGCGGATAGCCCAAGAGCAGGAAGCACAGCGGATAGCCCAAGAGCAGGAAGCACAGCGGATAGCCCAAGAGCAGGAAGCACAGCGGATAGCCCAAGAGCAGGAAGCACAGCGGATAGCCCAAGAGCAGGAAGCACAGCGGATAGCCCAAGAGCAGGAAGCACAGCGGATAGCCCAAGAGCAGGAAGCGCAGCGGATAGCTCAAGAGCAGGAAGCACAGCGGATAGCCCAAGAGAAGGAAGCACAGCGGATAGCTCAAGAGAAGGAAGCACAGCGGATAGCCCAAGAGCAGGAAGCGCAGCGGATAGCCCAAGAGCAGGAAGCACAGCGGATAGCTCAAGAGAAGGAAGCACAGCGGATAGCCCAAGAGCAGGAAGCACAGCGGATAGCCCAAGAGCAGGAAGCGCAGCGGATAGCCCAAGAGCAGGAAGCGCAGCGGATAGCTCAAGAGAAAGAAGCGCAGCGGTTAGCCCAAGAGAAGGAAGCGCAGCCGGTAGCCCAAGAGCAGGAAGTGAGCGATCAGGAGGAAACGTCGTCGCAGGTCCATAAGGAAGAGGCGCGCCAGCAAGAGGAGGCGTCGAATCGAGTAGAAGAGGAACTGGTGCAGCAAGAGGCAACGGCCATCGAGCCGGAGTCACGCGAGGCCGCAGCATTGATCAACGACAAGCCTTCGCCCGACGATCGTCTGCGCGAAATGATCTCCTCTTACCCTCTGCTGGAGGGCAACGCGCTTTATAGCGCCGAGCGCAAGTCGGAAGATGGTACCGTTGTAGTGGGTGAAGGCTTCATCAACGGACGCGCACAGCCATTCATTGCGCGTGACGATGGAGGCAAGATCGGGATCGTGGGCCTGTTCGACTTGAACGACTCGCTGAACAACGCAACCTTGTACAGTTCCGTGTTGCAATCCGCGGTGCAAACGTTCGTCCAGGATGGCATGCGTTGCAGCAGCTTCGACCAATACGGCGTGTGCATCTCGGCTGGCGCGCTCTACAGCCACAATGCGGGCAAAGTGAACGGTGCGAACTGGCAGGGCGAAGTCACTGCGGCATACCGAATCAATGACGACTGGGCTGCCGGCCTGGGCTACCAGGCGCCGAGCTATCGCTTTGACGTAGGCAACGACACAATGCGTAACCGGGCTGGCTTGTTCGGGTTATTCGCCGAGTACGGAACCCGTACTCGTCCGGGTGTGTTTGCCCGTGTGGCGTTGGGTTACCAGCAAGGCGATTTGTCCATAAACCGGTCTTACCTGACTGCCTCCGGCGTGGACCGGTCCAACGGCGACACGACGGTTGCACAGCGCGCCGTGTCGACGCAGGGTGGCTACGTGTTCGCCGTACGGAACGCCAGCATCATGCCTTACCTGGGCATTGACTACTTGCGCACAAGGCTCGGTGACTATACTGAGACGTCTGGCCAGTTCCCGGTTCGTTTCAATGCCCGTACCGACGAGAACGTATATGGCACAGTGGGACTGAGTGGCCACTTGCGCTTCACAGATCAAACGGTCATTTCGGCGGGTGTCAAGCATGTCCAACGATTGAGTAGGAGCAACGATCCGGTGTCGGCCAGCGTGCCAGCGTTCGATCCGTTCGTGGTCGGCGCGCAGTCAACACGCCAATGGAGCGAGTTTAGTATCGGTGGCCGGTTTGCGACGCCAGTGAAAGCGTCAAGCTTGGATATCGGATACCGCCGTCGCTTCGCAAGTGGTGCGGCGATCGCGCAGGACATGGGGTCGGTGTTCTTCACGATGGGCTTCTGATCTTTACTGGGCGGGCTGCTGTAGACGGCGCGTGGCGTTGGCGCGCAAGAATGCGCCACGCACGTTGACGCACACGGCATCGACTCCGTTGTCGTGCGTTTCCACCCGCTCCAGTAGATGACGGCCCGGCCGCGGCGGCCAGTCGATGCGTGTTACGGAACAGCGTGGCTTGCTGTTCAGCCGTTAGAACACCGCCTCCGACGCGTCGCGCGCGCGCTCGACGCGGTGCGCTGCCGGGATATTGGGTCCAATGCAAAGATCGTACCGTCGGTAGGTGCGCCGATATGCACGCTCCTCCGTGCCGCGGCGACAAGCAAGACTGTTGACGTCTGCGTCTCGCGCACGAGCCACTTGTCGCGCGCGAGCTGGATTGCGTTTTCGAATCCGCGCGGGCATGGTTGTTGGACAGCATCATCGTTAGAATGATGCCCGCGCTTGCAGTTCGATGGCACGAGGGTCATTTCCGAGTCGGTTTTCGGGTCGTCGATGCACGTCGAGACGAACAGTGAGGAAAAGCTGTCGTCGCTACAGTGCCTGCGCGGCTTCATAGGTTGATCAATATTAAGCAGTCCTTGACGATCGGTGCGGCCCGACGCCAGTTCGTCCCCGTTGTAGTCACTGACCCGTGCGTGGGCGTTCGTGACCGGCTGGACACTTGAACTTGCCACATGGACGCAATGCGCAACGGGCGTGGCTGCGCCATCCATCCGGCGATGAGCCATTCCAGGCGGATGCTTACTTGCGGTTCGACACGACCGCGCGATCCGATGCGAGACGCGCGATGACGGTGACTTGCCCATAGGCGCTTGATTAAGCACTGCGAGGTTGTCATGGTCGCGCGAATCCGACGTGCCAGTTGGCCGCACCGGTTCAACGTCGCGGCCTGTCCGGCCGTGCCGTGTGGCGGCGCGGGTGCGGCTCAGGCGTGGTTCAGGCGCGCGGTGGCTGGCTGGATGTCGGCTGGTGCCGGAGGGCACTGCCCGACCGGTGGAGCACCATGCGCTCGTAGAGTCGGGACACGGTTGTGCTGCCCGTCTTGACGAATAGGAACGGAAACAATCCATGTACGAGTGCAGCGAACGCGGCCAGCAGCATCGGGCCGCCAAACGAGAACGACGCTCTCATGTGTTGCAGATAGCTTTCGCCGACAGAGGCCGGATGCCGCGTAAACGCGCCGAACAGGATTTTCATGGGCAGCGCTCGAGTCGATGGGTTGGATTCAACGGGCCGACGCGCGTCAAGCCGGCGGCCGTGGGCGTAACAAGGGCAATCCTATAATCGGGAGTGTGAAAAAGGATTGCAATTTTGTGCACGGTGGTCGGCGAGACTAGAAAAATTTTCTAATATTAACGTATTCATGGACAAGATAGACGCTAAGATACTGTCGTTGCTGCAGCACGACGCATCGCTCGGATTAAATGACATTGCCAACGTGGTGAATCTATCGCCGACGCCGTGCTGGCGGCGGATACAGAAATTGCGGGAAGACGGCGTGATCCAGCGACAAGTCGTGTTGTGTGATCCGATTAAACTCAATCTCGGATTGACCGCATTCGTGACAATCCGTGCGAGCCAGCATAACGACGGATGGACGAGCCGTTTCCTGAAGGGAGTGACGGCGATTCCGGAAGTCGTGGAAATCTACCGGATGACCGGCGATGTCGATTACTTGCTGAAAGTGATGGTGCCCGATATCGCCGGCTATGACAACGTGTATAAGCGGCTAATCAAGGTCGCCGAGTTGCTTGATGTGAGTGCGAGCTTCGCGATGGAGGTGGTCAAGCATACGACCGCTTTCCCGCTTGACCATGTCACTGACCGCGGCACACGCGCCACGTCTCGGCGATTGTGAGCAGCCGTGCTGGGCGTGCACTGTCATGGTGCTAGCTGGCGTTTGCGGTGCCCATCCGGCAATCATCTCGGGCGGTAGCGCCGAACGGTCCAAGTTCAACCCGTGGTTTGCCGCGACGTTCTCGCTCCTCGGTTTCGTTTCGTGTACCCCTTGTTCAAAGGCATTGCGTGGAACGGTCGCTTCGAGGTCCAGTGGTGGTTGCAGCACGTCACCAGCGTGCCGTTTCACGACTTCACCGGCTCCGTGGTGATGCGTGCATTTGGCAGCTAGATCGCGCTAGTGGTCGTACTGTTGCTCGGTGCCCAACGCGGGCGTTACGTAGGCGCTGGACGTCACATGGGTGCCAAACGGGCGCGCCACGCGGCGGCTCAGATGACGGAACAGGTGGAACTCGGCTACGCTTGCGTTCTGCATGCCTACGACCAGGAGGGAAAGCCGCAATGTCATATGACCCAAATAACCCATTCTCATGCGCATGTGGCGGCCGAGCCGGGCAAGCTCGAGGCGATCGCCCAGCAGATCCGTGCTCAACTCGAGTCAATCGACTGATCCAGGGAGAGTGCGATGTTTGAACTTTCGACATTAGGCACGTTCGTCGTGGTCGTGCTCGGCCTATTCCTGATACCGGGGCCGGCCGTGCTGTTGGTGCTCACGCGCACGGTTCAAGGCGGGCGCAAGACCGGCGTGCTGACCGGTCTGGGCTTGGCGGCCGGCGATTTCATTCACACGGTATTTGCCGCCGTGGGTCTGTCGGCATTGCTGATGACGTCGGCGCTGGCGTTCAACATCGTCAAGCTGGTCGGCGCCGCCTATCTGCTGTACCTGGGCGCACGCGCGCTGTGCAAAAAAAACGCCGACGGCCACGCGCCGGCAACTGCGGCGGTCGAGATCTCGCCGTTGAAGGCGTTTCTTCAGGCCGTGCCGGCCGAAGTGCTGAATCCGAAGACTGCGCTGTTCTTTCTTGCCTTCCTGCCGCAGTTCGTGCAGCCAGCGCGCGGCGCGACGTTTGTCCAGTTTATCGTGCTGGGACTGATTTTTGTCGCGATGAGCGTGGTGTATACGACGTTGCTCGTCGTCGCGATGCGGCCATTGGCGCGCCTTGTCGCGAAGCTGCATTGGCTGCGTCGCTGGCAACAGAAGATCATCGGCGTGATCTTCATCGCGCTGGGGCTGAAGGTCGCGATGCAGTAACGATAGGGCATCAGGCCGCGCACCAATGCGATAATGTCGTCTTGCCGCTAGTTCCCTGGAGACGATTTTGACTCGCATCGACAATCCGTCGCACGATCAGGAGGTGGACGTGGCCGATGCCACGCAGGACACGACCCGCATCGACGACGTGCGCATCGGCGCCGTGCGGCCGTTGATCTCGCCGGCGTTATTGCTGGACGAGCTACCGGCGCCGACGTCGGTGCAGCAACTGGTCGAGCACAGCCGCGCGCGCATTGCCGATGTGCTCAATGGCCGAGACGACCGGTTGGTTGCGGTGGTCGGCCCCTGCTCGATCCACGACCACGACCAAGCGCTCGACTATGCGCGCCGGCTCAAAGGCGCCGCTGACCGGCTGCACGAGGATTTGTTGATCGTGATGCGGGTGTACTTCGAAAAGCCGCGTACCACGGTTGGTTGGAAGGGCTATATCAACGATCCGCGCCTGGACGGCAGCTTTCGGATCAATGAGGGGCTGCGCCGCGCGCGCGAATTATTGCTGCAAATCAACAACCTTGGGCTTCCGACCGCCACTGAATTCTTGGATCTGCTCAGCCCGCAGTACATCGCAGACCTGGTGGCGTGGGGCGCAATCGGGGCGCGCACTACCGAGAGCCAGAGTCACCGTCAACTGGCGTCAGGCTTAAGCTGCCCGATCGGATTTAAGAACGGTACCGACGGCGGCGTGCAGGTCGCCGCGGACGCGATCGTGGCCGCCCGCGCCAGCCACGCGTTCATGGGCATGACGAAGATGGGCATGGCGGCTATCTTCGAGACACGCGGCAACCGTGACGCGCATGTGATTCTGCGCGGTGGCAAGAACGGACCGAACTACGATGCCGCTGCCATCGAGAAAAGCTGCGCGGTGCTCAGGGCGGCGGGGCTGCGTGAGCATGTGATGGTCGATTGCTCACATGCGAATTCCGGCAAGTCACATCTGCGCCAGGCCGATGTCGCGCGGGATTTGGCTGCGCAGCTATCGCACGGCGAGCGTCGCCTCAGAGGTGTGATGATCGAGAGCCACCTCGAGCAAGGGCGCCAGGACTTGAAGCCCGGCGCGCCGCTGCGCTGGGGCGTGTCGATCACCGACGCGTGCCTGGGCTGGGCGCAGACCGAGCCGGTGCTGGAAATGCTGGCCGGCGCGGTGCGGGCCCGCCGCGCCGCCGCGACGGGGCGATAAGTACCGAAGTCGTCGATGCATTCGTTGCCGGTGACGGCTGGACAGCTAAGCCGTGATGGCGGAGCGGGCCAGGATGAAGTCCGTGGGCCGATTCGCCGGCGGATCTCACTGCTCGGCGCCGTACGCGTCAAGCAAGCTTGTGTCGGGCGTGGCCCGTTCTGGTATCCATGCGCGCAGCCGTTGCAGCCAGGTCGGTGTGCGTGCATCGAAGAAATAGCGTGACGGATACAAACATAGATGTTCGTATGCAGCCGCGTATACGCGGGTAGAACGCGCGTCAGCGTGCCGTTGCGCAGACCGCGGCACGTAATGCGACGAAGGAATGCGTCGGTCCTATCGCATGTCGCATGTTGCCGCGGGCGGTCGCACAGACCAATCGCCACATAGATCGAGCGTGGCCGCAGCAGGTCCCCGTCAACCAGGGCCTCGTCAGATTGTTGGAGCAGAAACGCTATGTATGAAGAACGCATTCGATGCGCGAGCCTGCGCAACCGCATCGTGTCCGCACGCGACGCGGCGGCCCTGGTTCACGATGGAATGCGCGTGGGCACCAGCGGCTTCACGCGAGCCGGTGATCCAAAGGCGGTGTTGCTTGCGCTGGCCGAGCGCGCTCGCACTGAGCCGACGCTGCCTCGCATTACGTTGATGACGGGCGCCTCGCTCGGTCACGACAACGACAAGGCGCTGAGCGAGGCCGGCATGCTGGCGCGCCGCCTGCCGTTCCAGGCCGACCCGACGTTGCGGCGCGAGATCAATTCAGGACGCACATTGTTTGTTGACCAGCATCTGTCCGAGACGGTCGAGATGCTGCGGGCCAATCTGCTCGGCCAGTTGGACGTGGCCATCATCGAGGCCGCTGGCATTACCGAGTCCGGGGGCATTGTACCCAGCACGTCCGTGGGCAATTCCGCTAGCTTTGCCATCCTGGCCAAGCGGGTGATTATTGAGTTGAACCTGGCCCAGCCGTTGGAGCTGGAAGGCTTGCACGACATCTGTATTCCGGCTCGCCGGCCCGATCGCGCCCCGATGCCGATCACCGACCCGCGTGACCGGATCGGCACGACCACGATCGACCTCCCCTTGGACAAGATCGCGGGCATTGTCATCACGAACGACGAGGACAGTTCCTCGGCCGTGTTGCCGGCGGACAGCGACACCACGCGCATCGCGCAACACCTGATCGAGTTCCTGCAGCATGAAGTCTCTCGCGCACGCCTGCCGGCGCGACTGCCGCCGCTTCAGGCGGGTATCGGCACGATCGCCAACGCAGTGCTGGGCGGATTGTGTGCTTCGCCATTCGAGGCGATGACAATGTACTCGGAAGTGTTGCAGGACTCCACGTTCGATTTGATGGATGCCGGCAAGCTGGTGTTCGCGTCCGGCTCCTCGATCACGCTGTCGGCGGCACGGCAGCGCCAGGTGTTGCGTGAACTCGCGCGTTATCGCGATCGCCTGGTGTTGCGTCCGCAAGAAATCAGCAATCATCCGGAGATTGTGCGCCGGCTTGGCGTGATTGCGGTCAATACCGCGCTTGAAGTGGACTTGTACGGTAACGTGAACTCCACGCATATTGGCGGTACCCACATGATGAACGGTATTGGCGGCTCGGGCGATTTCGCGCGTAATGCATGCTGCGCGATATTCGCGACCAAGTCGGTGGCCAAGGACGGCCGGATTTCGAGCATCGTGCCGATGGTGTCGCATTGCGATCACAACGAGCATGACGTGGACATCGTGGTCACCGAGCAGGGCTTGGCTGACCTGCGTGGCCTGGCGCCGCGCGAGCGGGCCGGGTTGATCATCGAGCGGTGTGCGCATCCGCAGTACCGTGATCTGCTGCGCGACTACTATCGCGATGCGCTCAAGGGCCAGGGGCACACGCCGCACGACTTGGCGCAGGCGTTCTCGTTCCACCTGCGGCTGGCGCAAACCGGTACCATGCTGCCATAAGCCGCTGTCGCAACCCCTGTTCCGGGTGCCGCCGCATCGTTGCAGCACCCCGTTGCCCCAGCCTCGCCTAGCGTTGTGCTAACGTACTGCATCTAACAGGGCGCTGCCGCACGCGCAGGAGTTAGGCTATGTCGAGTTTGCGGCCGGATCGGCCAAGCCACGCTGGATCAGGAAAAGAAGCTCGAGGCGATCGCCAACGCGCTCAACGACAAGCCGGAAGTAAAACTGGACATGATCGGACGGGTTGATCCTACCGCCGACGAGCTGGCGGTGCGGCTGGCCTATGTCGATCAACAGGTGCGCCGCGCCAAGATGCGTGACGTTGCCGGCAACGGACAGAGCGTCGTTCCGTCCCGCATCGAAGTGAGCCGCGACGAGTACGAAAAGTACCTCGCGCAGGTCTACAAGGCAGCGGACTTCAAAAAGGAGCGCAACTTCATCGGTTTAGCCAAATCGTTGCCTGCCGAGCAGATGCGCGAGTTACTGGCCGAGCATGTGCCGGTCGACGAGCAGATGTTGCGCGCGTTGGCGCAGGATCGGGCGACGGCGGTGCGGCAATGGTTCGAGGGCAAGGTAGACGCCGCGCGGATTTATACTGTCGCGCCGAAGCTGGACGCCGATGGGATCAGCGATAAGGGGGCCACGACCCGTGTCGATTTCAGCCTTCACTGAACCGACGCGGGTGGCCGGGATAAGACGCACGACACTGAGCGAGGTGAGATGAAGGCAGCACGATGGATCGGGGTGTTACTGCTGTTGTCCGGCTGTGGATCGACGCAGCCACTGTTCACCGGCGATGGCCGGCCGACTCAATTGATCCAATGCGCGTTTGCCGACGGGGGAGCGTCCTGCGATGCCCTTGCGCAGGCCCAATGCGGCGACGCCGGCTACGACACGCTGCGGCGCAATCGCTCGGACGGCACGCTGTCGATGCTAATCGCGTGCAAGCGCCCGGCGGTGGCCTATTGACGATCGGAGCGACGCGCCGCTGCGTTCCGCCCGTCACATCCGCTTACGAAACCGCACAGAGTCGCTACCCCTGGCACGCGCATTGCGCTGCATCATGGCTTTCACGTCGCATTTCAACGGAGACCAAGATGCAATTCATTATTTTCAACTTGCCGGCCGACTTGAGCGAGGAAGCGCTGCGTGACCGGCTTGCCCCGATCGGTGCGCGGCTTGTCGAGATCATTCGTGACAATGTCGAACGTGTCCGCGCGATCATCGAAGTCGCCCACATGGCGATGGCCTCGCGCGCGCTGGCGTTGAACTTCGACTGAGCCGGGTAGCGACTGAGCCGATCTGCTCGAAAATCGAGTTGGGCCTTGTCGCATCCTCAACGGGCCTCGTCCGACGGCTCGACCCATTTCATCGAACGCGCCGATCAAATGCGAGCATGGCCGGCACGGCGACGAAGACGGATTTCACCCGTTGTTCTATTTCGTTTTACCTTTCAATTTGAAAAAATGGCACAGTCTCACGCCAAAACTCACGTGTCTTTTGCAGTGCCGACCGGTTGGCGCCACGTTCCCCAGCCGAGCACGGCCAGCGCGCATAGAATCAGCGCGATGGCCCCCAGCGTCTGCGGGACAATCTGCTCGCCGCCCACCGCCGCGCCGACCAGCAACGCAATCGGCGGATTGACGTAGACGTAGCTTGTCGCCAGCACCGGCGCAGCGCGACTGGCCAAGTACATATAAGCGGAGAACGCCAGCAGCGAGCCCATCGTTACCAGGTATAGCCATGCCGCGAGCGGCGCGCCGTCCGGCACGGCCGCAAGCGACTCGCCACTGAGCGCCGACGCCAGCGCCAGCATGACACTGCCGGCGAGCATTTCGATCGTCACGGCCAGCGCCGGCGGCGGCAAGTCTAACGAGCGCGACAACTGAGTGCCCAGCGACCAGCAACTGATCGCCAACAGCAGTGCGCCTGCACCCATGCCGCTGGCGCGGAACTCGACGCCCGACGTCAGCACCAGCACGCCCACCGCGCCGAGAGCGATCGCAGCCAATTCGTGGCCGCGCGGGCGAATGCCGAACAGTCGTTGCCACGCGATCGCGACGATCGGCATGGCGGCGATCATTACGGTGGTCGCGCCCGATGAAATGGTCTGCTCGGCCACCGCAATGCCGCCCATGCCACCTAGCAACATCAGCGCGCCGAGCATTGAGCCGTTGCGCACCTGCCGCCAGCTCGCCCGCGTGCGGCCCCGCACGAGCACGAATAGGCCGAGGCACAGGCCCGCAACGGCGAAGCGCGACGCCATCAGCATGAATGGCGGCATCGCCCGCAACGCGACTGAGATCGCGAAGTATGTGGTGCCCCAGACGACATAGGTGATCAGCAGGCACAGCAACAGCAAAGGCGTCAGACGGGCGGTCCGGCTCATGATCGGCAACGTGTCGGAAACATTCAATTGTCCGTCCGATCGCGCTGCGCATCCATAGTGTTTCAATCGTCTTTGAACGGATGTGGCGATAATCGATAGGAAGTTGGCCCGTAAAGCTTGGCCGTACAGCTGGGCCCGTAAAGCGCCGGATCGGCCCATCGTTAGCCGCGCACAACCGCGCGAAGACGTGCGTGGTGATGTGCAGGCCACCGTCCGCCTGATGGAGCGGTCGGTGGCATCGATGCCCGGCAGCAGGGCAAGGTCGGATGGCCACTGTGCCGGAAGACAGCAAAGCCTCCCGGTTGTCCCGCACGGTTGCTGCGCGTCCGTCTCCTGGGCGTTCTTGCGCTAGTGCGTTGGGGTGCTTGTTGTTGTCAACGCCGCATGATGCCGCTTAGGCGGCCAGCAACGCCGAGTGCCGGTGTGTGTTGACCTGCGTGGCCGTCGGCGGCTGGCGTCATGTCGGGCCGCACAGGCTGCAACTCGGCGTACTCCCATGGCGCGGCGGGCTGGCACTAGCGTCGCCCAGTACGCGCACGCCGGGGCAACGAGCGACGGGATCTTAGGCGTAACGATTGCCGTAGCCCGTCCCGACTTGCACGGCTACGAAGTGTTGCTCAATGAGGCCGATGTCGCGTTGTACCCCGTGAAGCGGCAGGGCCGGGACCGCTAGGGGGTGTTCGGCCACTGCGCAAGCGCTTAATCTGGCACCGCGCTCAATGCTGCTCGAAGCGATCGTACCGGCGCTCCGAGTAGCCCTCGTTCGCGATGAACTCGGACACCTTGGCCCGTGGCGGCCCGCGCCGCAGGAATTCCAGCATTAGGTCCACCTGATTGGCCGGTCCTTGCACGACCGCCTCGACCGATCCGTCGTCGTGATTGGCGATCCAGCCCCGTACCTGCAGCGCATGCGCGCGGCGCACCGCGGCATGCCGGAACCCGACTCCTTGCACTGCCCCGCGAATCTTGACAGTGTATGTTTCAACCCTGGTATCGAGATCGACTCCACTCATCGAGCATTCCTCCTGTGGCGCAGACGTCACTGAACCGTTCAAGCCGCGGATTGTAATCGCGCTACGCGCATTGCGCACGGGCTCCGCAACCTGAATGCGGCCAAGCAAGCACTGTGCCCTTGCCGGCGCGTGTGGCTTGCTGCACAGGTGGTTGACCTTCTGCCGGCCCGCCGCCTGGCCGGTTGCCTTCGTGCTGACTCGTTGCGCAGCCGGTTGTCCTCGTGCCGGCTTGCTGCCCAGTCGCTGCCCGCGTGCCGGCTTACTCCCTCAGTCTGCTGCTCTCCTGCTGCAGGTTTTGCCGCATGCGGCTATGCTGTGACGAATGCAACGTATGGCGGGAGTGATGACTGGTGGAGCCATTTCCCTACACACCCGATGCGCCGGACCGAGGGCAGTTGGACTCGCTCGCCGGCGTGACGGTTATCGAATTTGGCACGAATTGGTGCGGCTACTGCCAACGCGCGCAGCCGATGATCGCCGAGGCGCTTGGACGCCATCCGGCGATGCGTCACCTGAAAGTCGAGGATGGGCCGGGGCGGCCGCTGGGACGCTCGTTTCGTGTGAAACTGTGGCCGACGTTGATTTTTTTGCGCGATGGGCAGGAGCGGGCGCGTGTCGTGCGCCTGACCCGCGCTGAAGAACTGGACGACGCATTGGCCACGCTTTGATAGCGCGGTTTATGACGCGCTGGTTCTTTGCACGTCGGCTTGTTGTTGCTGGCCACACCTATTGAATCACGGTGTACTGGATGGCTGCGTGTTGGCTACTGGGGGACCGCCGCGCGCCGTGCCATTGTGCGCCACGCTCGCGGGGCGTCGCCATCCATGCATCGTCGCGACCAAGACCGTGGGCAAGGTAGGACCGGCGCTATGGGATCAAGGGGCGTCGCGCAAACATTTGCTCGACGCCATCGATGCATTGCTGCGCCGCCTCGGTACCGATTATGTCGATCTGTATCAACTGCATTGAGACGACAAGAATACGCCGCTGGACGAGACGCTGGAGGCACTGGACGTCATTGTCCGATCCGGTCGTGTGCGTTACATCGGCGTGTCGAACTGCCTCGCGTATCGCGTCGCAAAAGCGCGGGGGCGTGCCCAGTTGCCCAACCCGAGGCGTTTTGTGTCGGTACAGCCGCGCGGCAGTCCGCTGTTCCGCGGAATCAAGCGCGAACTGCTGCCGCTTGCCGCCGAGGACTATGCTTCGCTTCTGCAAGCCGGGCGCTCGTGATTGTCAGCTCCCCTGACATGAAGGTGCGGTACGCTGTGTACTAAAGAATTGCTGTGAGGGAGCGCCTGATGCTGAACGTGTTTTCGTCTATCTGTTGCTGGCCATTGCGCACCGGGAAAAAGTCATCGGGTGCGTCGGCAGGGCGCAAAGAGCCGCAGGCTGTTGACCAAGCCGCACCGCGTGCGCGCAGCGCACACCTAGCACTCGATACGTTATCCAACATATCTCGGATCACACCGGGACGCCGCCGCGGCAGCCCGTCGGCGTATGCGAAGGAGATGAGAGGAAACCAGGATGCCCTATTGCTTACGTTGATGTTTATGTGTCCCGTGCAGCAGTCCGTTGCCCCGGCCAATGGGGGTCGTGCCGATTCCGCATCGTCGCCTCCCAAAGGGCTGATTACACTGGACGATTTATGCGATGACATTGAGCGTTATGTGAGGCGACAGGATATCAATCGCGCTGTGACGCCTGAACTGCGGCAGTTCATGACCCGGACGGCGGCAATGCAGCATGTCCTGGCCCAGCGTGGAGAGCCTGCTTGGGGGCGGCTGCAGCAAATGCTCGACCGGCTGCAACACAGGATAGACCTGCCGGATTCCAACGCAGGCCCAGCGCATGCGTTCGGCAACCAGGATGGTCATGTTCGTCACGATGCTTGCACCGTGTTCGAGTCGTTTCTCGATGTGTTCGATAACAGATGTATTCCGTCGCTGTCCAAACTCAAAATTTCAGACGCAGATGCGCAGAAGGAAGGACAAGCTAGACTGAAGTCGGCTTGCGGGCGGCTCAGTATGAGTGAAAAGTGGCAGGTCAATCAAATGATTGAGGCCCGGAAGCGACAAGGAAAACTCGGCGCATGGGGCACGATACTGCAGCAGGTGCTCGGCCCGGTGACGCTTCAGTTGCCGCCGATTGCAACGCCAGGATTCTTGCTCGACGTCGATGCAGTATTCAAACGGGCGCGGGAGGGTGCGGCCGTTGACGCGTTTCGAATGGCGCAACGCCCGCGCACATCGTCGCGAAGCTGAACGAGGTAGCGTTGCGGCCCAATACACATGGGTATTCGTTATCGAAAGGCATTCCAAGGTTGCCAAGCAGATGCTGCAGAACCAAGGTATCGGTGTCGCCGTGGATCGGCTTCGGCGACCACGGCGACGACCCTATGCGTTTTGCCTTGTTCGAGAACAAATCGCGGATACGGCAGGCGGTGCGCGGGATCAAGGCGATGTTCAAGGCTGACGCCGTTACGCGCTGAGCTTGCGCAGCCGCACGATCAGGCTCGACGTATCGTAGCGTCGACCGCCGAGCGCCTGAACGTCGCCGTAGAACTGGTCGACCAATGCGGTAACGGGCAGCGATGCACCATTGCGCTTGGCTTCATCCAGGCAGATCGCTAGGTCCTTGCGCATCCAGTCGACCGCAAAGCCGAAATCGAAGCGGCCTTCGATCATCGTGTTGCCGCGGTTGTCCATTTGCCAACTCGCGGCCGCGCCTTTGCCGATGACCTCGAGTACGCGCGGCATGTCCAGCCCGGCGCGTTGCCCGAAATGAATGGCCTCTGACAGCCCCTGTACGACGCCGGCAATCGCGATTTGGTTGACCATCTTGGTCAACTGGCCTGCGCCGGATTCGCCGAGCAGTGTGACTGCGACGCCATAGTGCCGTAGCGTGGGTGCGACGTGCTCGAACACTGCGGCGTCGCCGCCGCACATGATTGTCAGCCTGCCGTTCTGAGCGCCGGCTTGCCCGCCCGATACCGGCGCGTCGAGGAAATGCAGGCCTTGTTCGCGGGCGATCGAGAATAGCTCCCTGGCGACATTGGCCGAGGCAGTTGTATGGTCGACGAACACCGCGTCACGCGACATGCCAGCGAACGCGCCTTGCTCGCCTAGCGTCACGCTGCGTAAGTCATCATCGTTGCCCACGCACGCGAGCACAATGTCAGCGCTCTGCGCGGCTTCGCAGGGCGTGGTCGCTGACCGGCCGCCGTATTCGGCAATCCACTGCTGCGCCTTGGACGCTGTGCGGTTGTACACCGTCACATCCAGCCCGGCCTTGGCGAGATGGCCGGCCATTGGGTAGCCCATCACGCCGAGCCCGAGAAACGCGACGCGCTGTGGCGTCCCGCTCGACGAAGGAGATGACTGATCGGTCACTTCGTTTCTCCTGGAAACAATATCGGGGGAAAACGGTATTATCGCAGGTGCCAGGTGAGGCGGCGGGCCGCCATGATGCTTGTGACACAATACCGGTTCAGCGTGCCGTTGCCGCCGTGCTTATGCCTGTTCGTCACATGTCTGATGCCGCGAATCCGCTCGTTGCCACCGTGCCGATCTCTTTGGTGAATGGCTTTCTTGCCGGCGCGGATCCGCACGCCGTCGCTCGGCTTGCCGAACGCTCGGGAATTCCGCGTGCGCTGCTCGCAAAGCCGCACGCGCGGGTTACCGAAGAGCAATTCTCCACGCTATACCGGTTGCTTGCTACTGAGTTGGATGACGAGATGCCCGGCATCTTCAGCCGACCGCTGCGCAATGGCACGCTCAAGTACCTGTGCCTGAGTTTGCTAGATGCGCCGCGCCTGGAAGTCGCGCTGCATCGCTTCGGTCAGTTCTTTCACTTGATCCTGGACGACTTCCGCCTACAGTCCCATCGCGAGGACGGTATTGGACGCGTGACGCTCGTGGTGGACAATCCGAACTCCGGCACTATTCGCCCACTCGGCCGCGAGTTGATGCTTAAATTGGTCCATGGTGTCGCGTCGTGGCTGGTGGCAATGCGCATTCCGTTAATCGACGTGGAGTTTGACTGCCCACGCCCACCGCGCGCGCGTGACTACTTGTATCTGTTTCCTGGTCCAGTGCGCTTTGCCGCTCGGTGTACCGAAATGCGTTTCGAGGCGACCTATCTGGACATGCCGATACGGCGTCGTAAGGCCGATTTGCAGCGGTTTCTCGCGCGGGCACCAGAGGATTGGATTTTCGTGTCGTTTAGCCAGGATTGGGTGCGCCACCGGGTGCGCCAATTTATCGCGCAGAGCCTGCCGACGGTGCCGACGGTCGATGCGGTTGCCGACGTGATGCATTGGTCGGTGCGCACACTATGTCGCAGGTTGGCGGCGGAAGGCACGACATTCCAGGGCATCAAAGACGAGGTACGGCGCGACATCTCGATTCAGCGGCTGACTCGCTCGCACGATGCGATCGCGGCAATTGCCTACGACGTCGGGTTTGACAATCCGAGCGCTTTCCACCGCGCGTTTCGTCACTGGACCGGCGGCACGCCCACTATGTACCGGCAGATGGGATAGGGCTGGACTCCCCGTCGCGTATCTGCCTCGTCCACGTATCGTCGCCGAGCCGCTCGAATGCCGGCGCATGGACCTGCGTGCTCCGTCACTCGATCGCGCCGAGCCATACCGCGTCAGTGCCGATAGCCGAGATTGCAAACTCGGGAATCGCGATAGGCAGCCAGGCATTGCCAATGCTGACGGATCGCCGGCCGTAGCAGCACGCCGCTGTGGCCGGTGTTGCCACCGAGCACGGCGAGTGCCGAGCCTAGCATTGGCACTCGCCGCGGCCAGCCCCATGCCAGTTGGCGTACTTCTGCGGCGACGCAGGCTAGCGCCTTCGGCCGCTCGTCGCAGGCGGTACATCACCGGCGCGCGGCACGTTTTGTCAATGAAAAGGCAGCTTTGGATAATGGCTCCGTAGCCATTCGTCGTTACGATGTTGTGTGATCGAACGCCGTGTGCGTTCGGCGCGTACGGTGGCAAAGCAGCGGCAGGCCGTGCGCTTTGGGTGGACGACGCTGCGATGTTTGAAGAGGAGCCAAGCGATGAGCTATCGTGCACCAGTCAAGGATATGTTGTTTACGATGACCGCGTTGGCGGACATCGATGCGGTTAGCCGCCTGCCCGGCTATGAGGATGCGACGCTCGAAACCGCGCAAGCCGTGCTTGAGGAAGCCGCAAAATTCGCCGAGCAGGTACTCGCGCCGCTGAACCGTACCGGGGATAGGCAGCCGTCCACATGGGCCGACGGGGCGGTCACCACGACTCCAGGATTCAAGCAGGCCTATAGCCAATACGCGCAAGGCGGCTGGCAGGCCATCGTGCATCCGCGTGAATTTGGCGGACAGGGCTTGCCCAAGCTCATTGCGACTGCATGCAATGAGATGATCAATGCGGCGAACCTGGCATGGGCGCTCTGCCCGTTGTTGACCGATGGCGCGATTGAGGCGTTGCTGACTGCCGGCAGCGACGTGCAGAAGGCGCGCTACCTGCCCAAGCTGGTCGCCGGCGAATGGACCGGCACGATGAACTTAACCGAGCCGCAGGCCGGCTCGGACCTGTCGCTGGTGCGCACGCGCGCGCAACGCCAGGCAGACGGCACCTACAAGCTGTTTGGCACGAAGATCTTCATCACCTACGGCGAGCATGACATGGCGGACAACATCGTCCATCTCGTGTTGGCCCGCACACCCGACGCGCCGCCGGGCATCAAGGGCATTTCGCTGTTCATCGTGCCGAAGTTCCTGTTCGGCGGTGATGGTGTGCCGGGCGTGCGCAACGACGTGGATTGCGTGTCGATCGAACACAAGCTCGGTATTAACGCGAGTCCGACCGCGGTGCTGCAGTTTGGTGACCACGGGGGGGCGATTGGCGAGCTGATCGGTGAGGAAAACCGCGGTTTGGAGTACATGTTTATCATGATGAACTCGGCACGGTTCTCGGTCGGCATGCAGGGCGTGGCGATTGCTGAGCGCGCCTACCAACAGGCCGCTGCGTATGCGGCCGAGCGCGTGCAGAGCCGACCGGTCGATGGCTCGGCCAAGCAGGCAGTAACGATTGACCAGCATCCGGATGTCAAGCGGATGCTGATGACGATGCGCGCATTGATCGAGGGCGCACGCTCGCTGAACTACTTTGCTGCGTCCGCCTGCGATATCGCGCATCGGCATCCGGACGCTTCGGTGCGGGAGCAATATGCGCGGCGCTATGAGTTCCTGGTGCCGATTGTCAAAGGCTGGAGCACCGAGTTGTCGGTCGAGGTTGCCAGCATGGGCGTGCAGGTCCACGGTGGCATGGGTTTCATCGAGGAAACCGGCGCCGCACAGCATTACCGTGACGCACGCATTCTGCCGATTTACGAAGGCACGACCGCCATCCAAGCAAACGATCTGGTGGGTCGCAAGACCGTGCACGACGGCGGCGCGGTCGCTCGCGGGCTGTGCGAGCAGATTGCGCTCACTGAGTGCGAGCTAGCCCATCACGAGGAGCCAGTATTCGCGGCGATGCGCGAGCGCCTGGCGGCGGCGCGCGCTGCGCTGGCCGAATCGATCGAGTTCGTGATCGGTCACGCGAAGACGGATCCGAATGCAGTCTATGCTGGCAGTGTGCCGTACCTGAAACTATTCGGCATCGTGCTGTGTGGATGGCAGCTCGCGCGCGCGATGCTTGCGGCGCATGCCACACGGGCACAGGATCCGGTGTTCTGTGACGCAAAAATCGCGACCGCGCATTGCTTTGCCCATCACGTGCTGCCGCAGGCGGACGCGCTGCGTGTGGCAATCGTCAGCGCCGCGAATGGCGAAGGCGCATTGGCGCCAGTACGGCACGCGGCATGAGCGGTACGATAATAGGTGTCATGGATGACATGAACGGTATGTGCCCTACGCGTCGTCGCGCAGCGCGCAACTGATCGAGCAATACGGATCGCGCGGCCCCCGCTACCCGAGCATGTGACGCCGCACAGCGGCGCGGTGTATATTGGACCCTCTGACAGGAGGCTGTCATGCAAAGAGAAGTCGTGATCGTTTCGGGCGTACGCACGGCGATCGGCACATTCGGCGGCGCGTTGAAGGACGTGCCGCCGACCGTGCTTGGCGCGACGGTCGTGCGCGAATCGCTGGCCCGCGCCGGCGTCGCGGGCGACGAGGTCGGGCATGTGGTGTTCGGCCATGTGGTCAACACCGAGCCCAAGGATATGTATATGGCGCGCGTGGCGGCGTTGGATGGCGGCGTGTCGCAGCATGCCCCCGCGTTGACCGTCAACCGGTTGTGCGGCTCCGGGCTGCAAGCCGTAGTGTCGGCTGCTCAGTCGATCCTGCTCGGTGAGACGGACGTCGCGGTAGCCGGCGGCGCGGAAAACATGAGCCGGGCGCCGCATTCGACGCAGGTTTCGCGCTGGGGCCAGCGCATGGGCGATTTCAAGCTGGTTGACATGATGACCGGTGCGCTGACCGATCCTTTCCATTCGTATCATATGGGGGTGACGGCCGAGCATGTCGCCGCCGAGCACGGCGTTAGCCGCGCTGATCAGGACCAGCTCGCGGTCGAAAGCCACCGGCGCGCCGCACACGCGATTAAGAACGGCTACTTTGCCGGCCAGATCGTGCCGGTTATGCGCAAGGCCGGCAAAGGCGAAGTTGTGTTCAATACCGACCAGCACGTGCGCCACGACGTGACGTTGGAGCAACTGGCCAAGCTACGCCCGGTATTCTTAAAGGAGAACGGCACAGTGACCGCGGGCAATGCGTCGGGCATCAACGATGCCGCCGCCGCGCTGGTGCTCACCGAGCGTGCGCATGCGCAGCGCCGCGGTTTGAAGCCGCTCGCGCGGCTGGTGACCTATGCGTATGCCGGTGTCGATCCGCGCTACATGGGAATCGGCCCGGTGCCCGCATCGCGGCTCGCGTTGCAAAAGGCCGGTATTGCGGTCGGTGCGCTCGACGTGATCGAGGTGAACGAGGCGTTTGCCGCCCAGGCGTGCGCGGTCACCCGCGAGCTTGAACTGGATCCCGCAAAGGTCAATCCGAACGGCTCAGGTATCTCGCTCGGCCATCCGATCGGCGCGACCGGCGCGCTGATTGCCGTCAAGGCGATCCACGAGTTGCAGCGCATCGGCGGCCGTTATGCGCTGGTGACGATGTGCATCGGCGGTGGCCAGGGTATCGCAGCCGTCTTTGAAAACTTGCAGTGAGCGCGTCTTGGCATTTGCATGACACGATAAGCAACTGTCTTGATGGCCAAGTATTTTTAGCCCGATGCAGAAGTGACGCATTCCACGGCTTGTCTGCCTCGACTATTGCATTGAGGACGGTCAGCCGTTTGCAGGCGACCAACGCGGCCTTCTTCGGTTTTCCTGCGCTCACGAGGCGGTCGTAAGACGTCTTGATGACTGGATTGAATTGAACGGTGACAAGCGCTGCCATGTACAGAGCGCGGCGTACCACGCCGCGCCTGCCGAAGATCGTGCGTTGGCTACGCATGAGGCTGGAATATCGATTGCGTTGCAGGTGCCGCCTAGCGCTCCAATGTAGGAGCTAATTGATGCGACGCACGTAGCGCTCAAATCGGGTCTCTCCTACAATTGCGACGTCTACCAAGTGGTAGCGGATACTATGCGCCATCGCTTGACGCCAGCGTTGCTTGAGCGCGGGTGCGACTGCGTCGAGTGCGGCGACTCCAGCATGGAAGTGTACTACGCGCGCCAGTATTTCGCGGCGCGTGAGCTGTGCGAGCGCCAGCACGCGGCTAAGGCAAGACTGGCGCTCGCGCCGGGGAGGCGCTTGGCACATTGATCTTCCACAACCGCAAGCAGACTACGAGTTGCGTTGTGACGCAGTGGGAGAATGGCCGTGGCACGCTACGCGGTCGCCGAGGCCGCCAAATTGTCGAGATTCAGCGCGATGCGCTAGCAATCGAATATGCGGTTGAGCGTTTCTTTGAACGTCGTGCACTACACACCGATAAGCAAGTGGTGCCACCGGCAACGCTCTTCACTTAAGCCGGGGGCGTGTCCTGGTCATCGGCAACCGGCATGCAAGAATTATCTTGACTACGCCTCAAAAGATCAATTCGTCGTCGCCATCGAGGTTAGGCTCGAGGACAAGGACACGGTTGGGGGCCGAGTCGAACGCGGACGACACTATCGCGTGTTCAGCCACGGGTTAATGTGGCAGACTTCTAAGCCAAAGCGCGCTGTCCTGGATCCGCGCTCGAGCCGACTCGGAGAACTGGTTGGTTTCCATAAATCGGGTGATTTCACCCGTCACCATATTCCATTGACGATCGTTTAAATTAGATAGCAACCACTTAGCCCGAAGTTTGCTGAGCACGTCCCATAAGGCAGCTTCGCCCGCGCCATTCAGTAGGCTCAACCCCTGCTGCCAAACCCACTTTACCAGTGCATCGTCTAGTTTGTAGGTATACGTTAGTAGGCCGAGTGCGGCCTGCGCGCGCTGCGCTGGCAGTATGCGCAGCAATGCCGGCTCCAGTAACTGAAGTTCGTATGCGTGGTGCTCACGAGGTAAATCCGTCAACCCCTCCAGAAGATCGCGTAGCGCAATGCTCAACTGTTCGTCAGGCAGCGACAGCGCCACATCACGCAGCTGCGTGTACTGTGCGAGCCGCTCCGCGTGCGGCAAAGCCCATATGGCACTGGCTAACATGCCAACCGATTCGCCTTGATGAGAGGGGGGCAGTTGCAACGCTTGTTCGCGTAATACCGCATACAGCCCAGGGAGACGGTCGTCGCTTCCACCAAAGTGAATCATTCGCCTACACAATACCGGGATCAGCTCCGCTTGCTCGGACATTCTCAAGGACGCAAGCCGAGCCACGAGCGCCTGATAACGCTTGGCAAACTCAGCAGAGCCAAACAACAAGAATTCCAAACTGTCAGCGAGTTCCGTCCAGATATTGTCTTGCTCGGGCGCACGCCGCTGCGCCATCGCGTAAGCGAAGTCGAATAATTCATCCCGCTGGCTCCAATGGAAATCGCGCAATGTATGCAGCAACAGCGCTTTTTGTATCTGCACGCCATCCTTCGGAATGCGCTGCGCGGCTGCGAACAATCGCTTGAACGCCTCGCCTTGCTCGGCCTCCGGCAATGCTTGCAGGCGCTGGCGCAGCGCGTCAAGCGGCTCGACGTGCTGCGCCGGATCGGCGAGCGTGCCATCCATCTCATTGAGCAGCTGGTTGACTGACGCGAGACTGACGGCTTGGTTGGCTCGTTGCCAGTAGCGGTAGACTAACCGCCGACTTTGCATCGCATGATACGTACGACGATCGACTGCTGAAAAATTTCTCACGTCTTGAACGGGCACGTAGTCACCGATCCGTTCAATGAGTTCGCGCGGCAGGTCATGATACGTCGCGGGCCAGCTGGCCAACGGGCTCGCCAGCCTACCGCTTGCTGGTTTCAGTATCGACGGGAGTGCCGACGCAGCAGGCTGCGGGCACGACTCCAATGCACACATGTAGGCTCGGGAGTCGTTCAAAGCGACATTCAGGTCAAAGTCCATCTGTAAGCTCGGCAGTCGATAAAAAACGGCGCAATACGAAGTGAGGCCACACACCAGATTAGCTAAAAGTGGGAAGCTGAGCACAGCGGTGGACTTTGACCGTCATGTTCTTGGCGGATAGTGTAATGCCAATATGCGGAAGTTGTTACATCGTCTGTTGGCAACTCACATTTTGAAGAAGCTTGTGCGAAGCTGGCAATAGTAAGCAGCAAGCAGCCGAAATAACGTGCGGATCGAATAAGTGATGGTGCGGGTTCAGTTACATTCCACCATTCCCGGCCGCACCGTACACACGTAGCTTGGAGCGCATGAAGCTGGCCCATTTCGCACGGAGCGTCGGTAAAGATAGAGAATTTATTACACAATCTTTGCGTAGAGGCCGCATGGGAGTGGATACACGCGGGCACACAGGTGAACGTAGTAGGCCCTTCACAATAGATCGCGTCACGATATCATTAGGAATGTGAAACACAATAATAAAAAGTCGGTTTAATATCGATCTCTGAATTTGCCTGTGAGAAACGAATCCCTTGCCTAGAATAAAAATCAAGCAAGAAGGGTCTAGATGTCGAGTCACGCTCGAATTCAAGCTGGAAGCAGTTTGACTGGTAAAAGCCGGTCAAAAAAGCATGGCAACAGTGGCAACAACGCTGAGAGTACCGAAACAGACCCTGCACAACTGGGGGAAGGCAGCGCGTGACGTGAAGCTGCCGAGAGCCGTCACGATGCCGTCGAGTGCTAAATGTACGCGACACTGGAAATGCCATTTTTATTCACCGGACGCGCGTCGGCTCAATTAGCTGGAATCGTAGAACGAGTGGATCGAGCGCCTGATTGGCGAGCGGGTGATGGTGATCAACGGCCTAAAAGAATCCATCCAAAAGAAATCAGTACTTCGACGGGTTAGCGAAACGCGCTGGAAGTTATGATTTGGCGGGGCTGATCCAACTTTGCCCAACGCTGGGCTAGTTTGGCGCTGCGAAAAAATCATCCTAATGCGCGAATGTTTTGGCCACTGGCGCGGGCCGTTGTCCGATGCGTCGCGCGTAGAGCAGCCACGTGGCTGGCCTTGCGCAAACCGTCGGCGCTGATCATCACGATTGCGATGCACAGCATGCAAATGATGGGCGTGCTGTGATAGCCTGCCGATGAGGCAAACTGGCTCAAGATTGGGCGTTTCGGTGCCTTTACCGACGACTTTAGTGAATTTCCGTCCTCCGGGATGTCGATATCCGACGCCTCGATACACTGGAATTGTCCAACGATTGATGTACTTGAGCTACTGTGGCGGTTAATCCGGCGGACTCCTGAGCCAGGATTCACTGTCGTGGATTCGCGCCTGGGCGGGTTTGGAAAAATGGTTGGCTTTCATAAAACGCGTGATCTCGCCCATCGCCACTTTCCATTTGCGATTGTTTAGGTGCCACAGCACCCCATTGGCCCGAAGCTCGCTCAGTACCTCCCATAAAGCGGCTTCACCTGCCCCGTTCAGTAAACTCAATCCCTGCTGCCATCCCCGCTTGGCTAGCGTGTCATTGATGAAATAGATACTTCTAATTAACCCGGCTGCTGCTTGCGTGCGCTGCGCCGCGGGCACGCGCCCCAAATAGCGTTCCAGCAACGCCAGCTCCTGCGCTTGTTGCTTAGGTGAGAACCAACCCAGTCCTTCAGGCAAACGCTGCAGCGCGACCCCCCACTGGTCATCGGGCAGCGACAGCGCCCAATCGCGCATTTGCGCATACCGCGTGGGTTGCTCCGCTTCTGGAAAGCGCCGCACGTAACTTGCCAACGCGCCGACCGATGCGCCTTGATGAGAGGGGGGCAGGCGTAACGCGTAGTCGTGTAAGAGGGTATAAAGCTCAGGGATGCGCGGGTCTGCTTGATTAAATTTACTTAGTAAACGGGTCAATGTGGGAATGATCTGCGCTTGCTCGGCTACGCTCAACGACGGCAGCCGTGCCAGAATCTTGTAATACCACTGAGCAAACTCAGGGGTCTCAGGTGTGTCGAGGGAAAAATTCGACAGTCCAAGCGCCAGTTCCGGCCACACATTGTCCTGCCCGGGCTCGCGCTGTTCGGCCAGCGCGTAAGCAAAGTCAAACAGCTCCATCCATTCGAGCTCGTAGGTGAAATCCCGGTGCATGAGCAACAGTGCTTTTTGTATCTGCACGCCGTCTTGCGGGATACGCTGCGCAGCTGCGAATAAACGCTGAAACACATCGCCGCGATCTGCGCTGTGTAATGCTCGCAGCCGCTGGCATAGCGCGTCCATGGGTTCAACGTGCTGCGCTGGATCGGCGAGCGTGCCGTCCATCTCATCGAGCAGGCGGTTGATCGACTCAAAGGTCACCGCTTGCTTTGCTCGTTGCCAATAGTTATGAACGAGGCGCCGGGTCTGCATTGCATAATAGGTGCGCCGGTCAACGGTGGCAAATGGCATCACGTCTTGGACGGGCACGTAGTCACCAATGCGCGCAATGACTTCGGTCGGCAGGTCCTGATAGGTGGTGGGCCGCTTGGCCGATGGGGGTGTCAGCGCGGCGCTGGGTGGCTGCGGTGGTGGTGCCGACGTGGTGGGTGCCGGGCGAGCCTCTAATGCGCAGATATAGGCCTGATAGTCGTTTAAAGCGGCATTCAGATCGAAGTCCATCGGCAAGCTTAGCAAGAAGTAAAGAAGACGCCACGCGTAGCGAGGTTGCGCAGCAGGCTAGCGAAAAGTGGGCACAGGCGCGCAGCGATACGTCACAAGCGCGAGGTTTTGGGCGGATGACATAAGCCGGCGGATAAGCTGCGGTATAACAGGTGAGTGATGCAAGCGGGTAACGACAGGAGACATCGGCCTAGCAATAACTAAATGTGCGTAGCATGTCAGGTCGTTTTAGCCAAGCGGATCAGTTGCTGCGCTCCATTGCAGTGAACTAGACTAAATCTGACAGTGGTTGGTTTTTCATGCTGGTGCGCGTTACCGCGCAGGGCGTAGCCCGGAGCGGTAACGCGCACCACGAACAGCAAGGAGTCCGCCATGACTCAGGAACAGAAAGTCATCCGTGCCAAAGTCGGCATGCTCGAATTGGCCCGGCAACTGGGCAACGTCAGCCAAGCTTGTCGCGTGATGGGTTACTCACGCGAGAGCTTCTACCGATTCAAGGAACTGTACGATAAAGGCGGCGAAGCGGCGCTGCAGGAAATCTCCCACCGCCGCCCGCTGCTCAAAAACCGCGTGGATCCGCAGATCGAGACGGCCGTGGTTGAACTGGCCCTGGAACTGCCCGCTTATGGTCAGATTCGGATCGCCAATGAAATGCTCAAGCGCCATGCACTAAAAGTCTCGCCTCAGGGCGTTCGCAGCATCTGGCTGCGTCATGATCTGCAGACTATGAACGAAGCGTCTAAAGGCGCTGGAAGCCAAATCTGCTCAGGAAGGACTGGTGTTGACCGAAGCTCAGCTGGTCGCGCTGGAGCGAGCCAAACGGGAAAAAGAGGCCCACGGCGAGTTCGAGTCTGAATGTCCGGGCTACTGCGGCGCACAGGATACGTTCTATGTCGGTAGCCTCAAAGGCGTAGGTCGTGTTTATCAACAGACCTTTGTCGACACCTACTCGAAGGTGGCATTGGCCAAGCTCTACGATCGCAAGACACCGCTGCCGGCGGCTGACTTGCTCAATGATCGCGTTGTCCCATTCTTCGACAGTTTCGGCATCCCGCTGCTGCGCGTGCTCACGGATCGCGGCACCGAATACTGTGGCAACCCCGAGCATCACGAATATGAGCTATATTTGGCCGTAGAAGACATCGACCATACCCGTACCAAGGCCAAGTCGCCGCAGACCAACGGCATTGTCGAACGGTTGCACAAGACTATGCTCAACGAGTTCTATCGCGTCGTATTCCGCAAGAAAATCTACGAATCGATTGACGCCTTACAGACCGACCTCGATGCATGGCTCGACCAGTACAACAATGAACGTGAACATCAGGGGCGTTGGTGTTATGGTAAAGCGCCGATGCGCACCTTCCTCGATTCACTGGAACTTGCCAAGGAGAAACTCATTCCACATTGACCCCTTCTTCTCTATCGGCCCGGCTACCTGTCAGTTCAAGTTCCAGCTAATACAGATGAACCATCAGCACGTTCTCTCCTTTGCTGCCCACTGGGGTGCCGGCAACACCTCGTCGTCAGATGGTCAGTTCTATCCGGCCGGGAGGTATCGCCGAACACGTGGAACAGATCAACCTGCTCTACGGTATGCACTCTGGCATCACGCTCTATACGCACATGTCCGGTCGCTACGCGCCGTACCATGTGAAGTCGATCGTCCTCACCATGCGCGACGTGATGTACGTGCTGCTTTATCGCGGATCTGAGCGACGTATCGACGAATACTACACCGACACCCACGCTTTCACCGATCACATCTTCGCGCTATGTCACGCGCTCGGCTTCCGGTTCGCACCGCGCATTCGCGATCTGCTGAAACATCCAACAAAACTGTTGCAACATTGTACAATATTACGTACAATAATATCATTCTTTTTAGCATCAGTTATTTCTGTGCATGGCGATGATGGTGCCACGCTCTGTTTGATGTGCGGCGATCAACAAGTGTAAAAGCATATCGCCTGCATCTGGCAGCCCAGCACTAGGCAAGTGAGAAGATAGATATGAATATCCTGACTTTTAGCGAGGCTAGAGCCGGCTTTAAACAGGCGCTGGATACAGTATGTAGGGACCATGAGCCGACTGTCATCACGCGACAGCGCGGTGAGCATGTGGTTATGATTTCGCTAGATGATTACAATAGTATGCAGGAAACTCTGCATCTTTTGGGGAATCCGACGAATGCTGATCGCCTGCGCCAATCTATTGCTGAATTTAGGGCCAGCAAGACCTTTGTAAAGGGCTTGCTAAAAAATGACACAGCAGAAAAAGACGAAAAACAAAGCCGCAGCAGTCAATAACTGCAAAGTTGCGTGGAGTTCGAACGGGTGGGAGGATTACCTGTACTGGCAAGAGCACGACCGAGCCATCGTGGAAGAGATTAATGGTCTCATCGAGGAAATTTCTCGCCATCCCTTCAAGGGTACAGGCAAGCCTGAGCCTTTGAAGGGCGACTTAACTGGCTTTTGGTCGCGTCGTATCACTAAGGCCGACCGTCTTGTCTATATTGTTCAAGACGGCATCATTTATGTAATGCAGTGCCGGTTTCATTACTGATTTGATTGCGGCACCGTGTCAGCGTCGGATAGATACGACACTGCCGGTGCTGCGGCCCGAATTTGGCTACGCCACAGCGCGGGCTCGCATATGGCCGACAGACATCTCGATTTGCGCCTGGTGCGTGACAATTTAGGCCACGTGTCGTTGATTACCACGAGCCTTTATTTGGCGCGGCAAGGCAAAGTCATTGAAGTGTTCGCTCGTGCGTTCTTGCTAAAAACAAACTGGGGTGCCGTTAAGCCCTAACCCTTATATAAAAGGATTAGCGATCGTTAGACCATTTTCCAAAATTTGGCCGTGGTTCATATCTTCACTGTACAATGTCTTGCACCCGGCTGCGGTGGCCGCCGCAATGATACACGCATCGTAGAAAGAAAATTGATGTCGTTGTGCAATCTGCCGTGCACCATCATGCATCTCAATCGTCAGCGGCATAACTTTGCAAAAACGACGAACTAATGCCAAGAACTGCCCGATGTCGTCCCAACTCATCTGCAGCTTGCGACGACATACGTTTGTCACTTCATTGAGTACCTGCACACTGATAACAGCTTGACGCTTGAGCAGTGCTTCGGCATGGTCAGCTTTCACATCGGCTGCAAGCAAATAAAGCACCACGTTACTGTCCAAAAACACAGAAGACTTAGCTGCGCTCATTGGCGTCGTCTCGACGGAACTTGAAATCGGCTGGCAACTTACCCCGGAAAGCTCGTAGCCTTTCCAGCAGCGCATCCGTGCCCGGTTTCTTGCGGACCGCAAAGGTGCTTGGATCATCCACAACAATCTCAATGTCATCACCTTCCTGTATTTTCAACGCTTCTACAACGGAAGCGGGTAACCGGACGGCGAGACTGTTTCCCCATTTAGCAACTTGCATGACGCACCTCTATGATATACAAATTTATTGTATATCAATCATGACGCGATGCAACCTGCGTAAGAAAAAAGCGCATTACAAAGCAATGCGAGTGATGTACAAGCGTTGGCTGGCGCTGCGCGAGCTGCACTCGCGTGCCATCTTGTTAATTAATCCGCCGCACACCGGGTAATCGTTAGCGCGGCGCTATTGGACTTGGACAGCGTTTACGGGTGCGTGCTGTGCCGGCTGCATTTGGCCGCGCAACGTAGTGCTCTTTTTCTTGCTGCGGCCATCCACTGCTCCCCCACGACCTTAGCCCTTGGAGTTGACGCGTCCTTTGCTGCCACGCTGTGTTTCAACATCGAAGAATGTCGCTCCGTGGCGCTGCCGCTTGCTGGGCGAAAAGGCGCTCGCCGCGCGGCGTTCTGCTTCGCGCGTGAGCTGTCTGCCGCCGACAACTACCGTCCCCCTGGTTCGCCGTCCATGTCCCACAACTGTAGCTCAGTCGGTGCCGCGTCAAGTCGCGTGGGACCGTGTCAGTCGCTGCGCTCCATCCCGACCCATCCCACGCTTGATTCCTTGGCAGGGCGCTGGCCCGAGCTACAGTCGCGGGATGACGAACTCAGGGGAGCGGCGGCGGCCACGAAGCGCAGTCCGCCAACTGGGTAGAACACTTAACGCTGGGGCTCCAAATCTAAGTGCTCGTATTGATCGTCGATCGGCGCCGCCGGTTCGTCGTCGATTGAAGCCGCAGCGTTGGTATCGGCAGGTGGCCGCACGGGCGCCGGGCGCGTAGCCGCGGTGGCCGGCCGGATCGATTGCGGGGACGGTAGCGCGACGGCCTGGGCCGTCAATGCCGCGGTTGCTTCGGCGGCGGATGGCGGGGCATGCGGACCGGTTGCCTCGGCAGCATGCGGCACGGCGGCGGTCGGCGGGCGGGGCACGGCCGCGGCGGTCGAGGGGACCGTCTGTACACCATAGACAACCGGTGGCTGGGTCGGGTCGACGCGAGCCGCTTGCGGCGGCAGTGGCGTGATCGCGTCCTGTGTTAAAGCGTCGGTTGCCGCGCGTGCCTCGGCGCGGGACACACTTGGCGTGTCGGCAACTGGCTGCATTGGCTCGGCCGGCACAGCGGCGGCCATCGCATGCTGGGCGGGATGTGTCCCGACCGGTACGGTGTGCGCGTCGGTGTCTTGCGTCTTTGAGGCGGTAGCGCTGCGCACCCTCGCATGAAATGCCCGCGGCAGGCTGCGCTGCACGGCGCCCGAGTCCATGCTCGCGGGGCTCGCGCTGCGTGCTGGCGGTATGCTCGCGAATGTCGCAGTATCGGATGTTTGCACGCGTGCTTGCGCCGACGGCGGGATGCTCGACGCTGGCGTGACGGCTTGCTGCGGTGCTTGTGCGCTTAAGCGAGCGGTATTGCTTGCAAGCGTGGCAGCATCGAACAATGGGACGGTGCTGGCGCTCACGTTGGATTGCGTCAGCGCCTTACGGCTCACGATATCGGCATACCGCTGCGGCTCCGACGGCGTCCTGTTCTGGTAGAGCTGGCTAAGTGTTACTCCCAAAGCGCCGGCGCCCAGCGCCAGCAAGGCGGCGAGTGCGACTGTGTGGCGTCGCGCGAGCGGAGCACGTTGCAAGCCGGTCCACGGTGGCGTAACGAACGATGGTGGCGTGGCGTCGAACGAGCGTGCCGTGGCGTACGCCGGTTCGGTTCTCTGTTGTCGCGCGTGGTAGGAACCCTCGTCGTTTGCCGTTGAGTCGGCGCGCGAGCGGGTAACGGCGGCGCGGCTCCCCGCCGGCCCCAGCCGGGGCTCGATCTTGCGCGTGATGCACACTTGTTTGCTGTTGCGCGCCGATCCCCGTCTGATGAAGCCCGGCGCCACGCCATGGGGCGATTTTAATCTGGCGCTCATGGTCCTGGTGGTGACAGTCCGTGAATTAGCCGATCTTAGAGGGGCGACTCAGTGTTTTATGTGCGGGTACGCACATTGCTGAACGCGCCGGCGCATCGATGCGCGCTCGCGCGATGGACTATTTCGCACGCTGGTCCACGCACGCTTCTACGCGTGCTCGCCGCGGATGTAGAACTCTAATTGTTGGATCGTGAACGCCTGGTCGGAGATGATGCTCTTAACCAAGTCTCCGATCGAGATCATGCCGACGAGCCGTCCTTCGTCGATGACAGGCAAATGCCGCAGACGTCGCTCGGTAACCAGCGCCATGCAACTTTGCGCATTGTCCTCCAGCCGCACGTAACGGACGTCGCGTGTCATGATGTCACGCACTGGCGTGGCTTTTGACGAGCGGTCCATCAACACGATCTTGCGTGCGTAGTCGCGCTCGGTGACGATGCCGACAATCTTGCCGTTCTCGGTCACGACCAGCGCGCCGATTTGCTTCTCAGCCATACGCTTCATTGCATCGTAGACCAGTGCGGACGCGTCGATCGTATGCACGGTAGTGTCCGGCTTGCTCTTCAAGATCTGTGCAACGGTAGTCATCGGATGCTCTCCTTGCGCCGGCGCGGGCACGCGGCGGGATCGAATGCGCCGTTCGCGTGGACCGTGGAGCGACAACAAACTATATATTACCTACAAGTATAGGACACGGTATTGGCGGCCACGTTGGGGAAGGGCAGGCCGGCGGCTCGTGCACGGGCCTCGATGATAGGGCGCACGCCATGCGGAACGGCCGGCCGGATCAGCGGTGAGGCCAGCGTTGGGCGCAGCGGGATCAATTGTATGGTTCTTCGCTTGCTGGATCGTGTGGCGAGAATAGCCTCGCGCGTCCGGCTCGAGGGTGGCCCGCTGCAAGGTGTGGCAGTCGGTGAACGCGTGCAGCAGCGCGTAGTGGCTCGTGCCGGTGCATGGGTGCCGGACACGACCACGTACGTCTACGACGCGCCGCTGTGAACCTGCTTCGATGCGTTATGTCGCGACACTGGCGGGCGTGATGCGGTAAGGTACCGGTTCGAGTAAACTGTACCCCTTGACGGACGCGCGGCATGCGCACTACTTTACTGATCGGAATCATGCGCTTACTCGGCTACCGCACTCTATTCGCCGGCGTGGCGCTCGCCACGCTCTGCGGACAGGCTTGCGCGGACGTGGCCGACGGCACGCGCATGGTCAGCCGCTCGCTCGATGAGGCGCTGGCTTGCCACTTGCGTGCCCATGATTTCATTGCGCCGCTGGTGGACGAGGGCTTGATCGGCCCGAAGGCATCACGCGTCGAAGACAACTCGGTCAATGCGTTTTTCCCGGTACGCGGCGCGGACTTGCGCGCCTTCGGATTTTCGGTGATTGCGGTCGTCGGCTACCAGAAGGACGATCCCTTGTTCCGACAAGGTCAGGGCAAACCCATCGGCGATTCAGCCTATGGCGTCGTGGTAATGGGAACCACTCAGCGGGTCAAGGCCCGCGCCGAACACGCTAGCAGTCCGGCGATCGTCCATCATGTCGGCCCACTCGTGACGGCGATTTTCTGCGACGCGCAACGTTGACGCATCGCGAGCCGCTGGCAGGCTGACGTCCGGGCTAGCATTCAGCGCGGCGCCGGCGCACGAGCCGGATAGGCCCACGCCGCATTAGCGCAGCAGTAGCGTATCGGCCGGCACGCGTACTGAGCCTTGCATGAGCACGCGTGCGCTGCGGCTCATCAACGCCTTAGTCACAATCCATTCGCCGTTGACGCGGCGCGCCTCGGCGCCGACGCGCAGCGTGCCGGACGGGTGCCCGAAGCGCACCACGTGGCGCTCGCCACCGCCTGCCGCGCGGTGGACCAGCGTGCCGGGCACGGCTGCCGCCGCGCCGATCGCGACGGCAGCCGTGCCCATCATCGCGTGATGCAGCTTGCCCATCGACATCGCGCGCACCAGCAGATCGATGTCGGACGCCGCGATCGGCTTGCCATTGGACGCGACGTAGTCGGCCGGCCGGGCCACGAACGCCAGCTTTGGTGTGTGCTGCCGCGTCGCGATCTCGTCAATGGACGAGATAAGCCCCATGCGCAATGCGCCATGGGCACGGACGGTTTCGAGCCTGGCCAACGCGCCGGCGTCACCGTTGATCGCGTCCTGTAACTCCGTGCCGTTGTAGCCGAGCGCCTCGGCCTCGACAAAGATCGTCGGGATGCCGGCATGGATCATCGTTGCTTGCAACATGCCGATACCCGGAACGTCCAGTTCGTCCACGAGGTTGCCGGTCGGAAACATCGAGCCGCCGCCTTCGTCGTCGGAAGAGGGGTCGATGAACTCGAGCGGCACTTCCGCGGCCGGGAAGGTTACGCCATCCAGTTCAAAGTCACCGGTCTCCTGCACCGCGCCGTCTACGATCGGCACATGCGCGATGATGGTCTTGCCAATATTCGCCTGCCAGATCCGTACAGTGGCGATACCGTCGCGCGGGATGTGCGACGCATCGACCAGGCCGTTGCTGATCGCAAACGGTCCGACGGCTGCCGACAGGTTGCCGCAGTTGCCGCTCCAGTCAACGAACGGGCGGTCGATCGCTACCTGCCCGAACAAATAGTCCACATCATGGTCGGGGCGCTCACTGCGGGACAGAATCACGGTCTTGCTGGTGCTCGACGTGGACCCGCCCATGCCGTCGATCTGTTTGCCGTACGGGTCAGGACTGCCGATCACGCGCAGCAGCAGCGCGTCACGCACCGCACCGGGCTGTTGCGCGGCATCGGGTAGGTCCTGCAGCCGGAAGAACACGCCCTTGCTGGTCCCGCCGCGCATGTAGGTGGCAGGGATCTTGATTTGGGATGAGTGAACCATCAGAGTTCCGTCACGCGGCCGCTTTCGCTGATTCGAGAAAGTCCTGCGCAAAACGCTGCAGCACGCCACCTGCTTCGTAGATCGAGACCTCCTCGGCCGTGTCGAGCCGGCAGGTGACCGGGACGTCGATGCGTTCGCCGTCACGGCGATGGATTATCAGCGTGAGCTCGGCGCCCGGCTTACGCTCGCCGATTACGTCGAAGGTTTCGGTGCCGTCGATGCCTAGCGTGATGCGGTTGACGCCGGACTTGAACTCCAGCGGCAGCACGCCCATACCGACCAGATTGGTGCGGTGGATACGCTCGAAGCCTTGTGCGACGATGGCCTCGACGCCGGCCAGCCGCACGCCTTTGGCGGCCCAATCGCGCGACGAGCCTTGCCCGTAGTCCGCGCCGGCAATGACGATCAGCGGTTGCTTACGCGCCATGTAAGTTTCGATGGCCTCCCACATGCGCATGACCTTGCCCTCCGGCTCGACGCGGGCGAGCGAACCCGTCTTAACCGCGCCGTTTTCCAAGACCATCTCGTTTTTCAGCGTCGGGTTTGCGAATGTCGCGCGCTGGGCGGTCAAGTGGTCACCGCGATGGGTTGCGTACGAGTTGAAGTCTTCTTCTGGTAGGCCCATCCTAGCGAGATACTCGCCGGCAGCGCTATCAGCCAGGATCGCGTTGGAGGGCGACAGGTGATCGGTGGTGATATTGTCGCCGAGCACTGCGAGCGGGCGCATGCCGCGCAACGTGCGCTCCCCGGCGAGTGCACCTTCCCAGTATGGCGGACGGCGAATGTAGGTGCTGCGCTCGCGCCAGTCGTACAGCGGGCTGGCCTGCTGGCCAGCGTCAACGCTGAGTGCGAACATCGGTTCGTACACCTGGCGAAAGTGTGCCGGCTTGACGCTGGCCGCAACTAGCGCGTCAATCTCGTCGTCGTCGGGCCAGATGTCGTGCAGCATGACTGGTTGACCATTGCGGTCGAGGCCGAGTACGTCGCGCTCGATATCAAAACGGATCGTACCAGCGATCGCGTACGCCACCACCAGTGGCGGCGAGGCGAGAAACGCCTGCTTCGCATACGGGTGGATCCGTCCGTCGAAGTTCCGGTTGCCGGACAATACTGCGGTCGCATACAAGTTGCGCTCGACAATCTCGTTTTGAATGGCCGGGTCCAGTGCGCCAGACATGCCATTGCACGATGTGCAGGCGTACGCGACGACACCAAAGCCCAATTGCTCCAGTTCCGGCAGCAGTTGTGCGTCCTGCAGGTACAGCGTGACAGCCTTCGAGCCGGGAGCCAGTGAGCTCTTTACCCACGGCTTGCGGGTTAGCCCTCGCCGGTTCGCGTTGCGTGCCAGCAGACCCGCGGCAATCATGTTGCGCGGGTTGTTGGTGTTGGTGCAACTGGTGATGGCCGCGATGATCACCGCGCCGTCAGGCATGCGGCCGCGCGGGTGCTCGACCTTGCCGCTGATGCCGCGTGCGGCTAACTCCGACGTGGGCACGCGCTTGTGCGGATTGGACGGACCAGCGATGTTGCGTACCACGGTTGATAGGTCGAACTCGAGCACACGTTCGTAGTGCACGTGTGCCAGCGTGTCGGCCCAGAGGCCGGCGCGCTTCGCATATTGCTCGACCAGCGCGATCAGTTCGTCGCTGCGACCGGTCAGCCGCAGATACTTGATCGTTTGCTCGTCGATGTAGAACATGGCCGCGGTAGCGCCGAACTCGGGCGCCATGTTCGAGATCGTTGCACGGTCACCGAGTGTCAGGCTGGCCGCGCCCTCGCCATAGAACTCGAGGTAGGCCGACACGACCTTTTCCTGACGCAGGAACTCGGTGAGAGCTAACACAATATCGGTAGCGGTGATGCCGGCTCGGGGCTTGCCGCTCAGCTTCACGCCGACGATATCCGGCAAACGCATCCACGATGCGCGTCCCAGCATCACGCTTTCCGCCTCCAGCCCGCCTACCCCAACGGCGATCACGCCCAACGCATCGACCATCGGCGTGTGCGAATCGGTGCCAACGAGCGTGTCGGGGAAGGCGACGCCATCGTTGACCTGCACGACCGGACTCATGCGCTCCAGGTTGATCTGGTGCAGGATTCCGTTGCCGGGCGGGATGACGTCGACGTTGCGAAACGCCTTCTTAATCCAGTTGATGAAGTCGAAGCGGTCTTCGTTGCGACGATCTTCGATCGCACGGTTTTTCTCGAACGCGTCCTTGTCATTGCCACCGCATTCGACCGCCAGTGAATGGTCGACCACCAACTGGGTCGGCACGGCCGGATTGACCCGTGACGGATCGCCACCACGCGCAGCGATTGCGTCGCGCAGCCCAGCGAGATCGACGAACGCGGTCTGGCCCAGGATGTCATGGCAGACGACACGCGCCGGGTACCAGGGAAAATCCACTTCGCGCTTGCGCTCGATAAGCTGCGATAGAGACGCGTCAAGCATGGCCGGATCGCACCGGCGCACCAGGTTTTCGGCCAATACCCGCGACGTATACGGCAGGCCGTCGTAGGCGCCCGGCGCTAGCGCGTTGACGGCGGCGCGCGCGTCGAAAAAGTCCAGGTCGGTGCCGGGCAGTGGTTTTCTGTAAGCGGTATTCATCGACATCAGGTCCGTTTCTCGAGCGGCACGAACGGCAGGTTTTCCGGGCCGGTATAGTTGGCGCTCGGACGGATGATCTTATTGTCCACGCGCTGCTCGATGATGTGCGCGGCCCAGCCGGACGTGCGCGCGATCACGAACAGCGGCGTGAACATTGCAGTGGGTACGCCCATCATGTGATACGACACCGCGCTAAACCAATCCAGGTTCGGAAACATTTTCTTGATGTCCCACATCACGGTCTCCAGGCGCTCGGCAATGTCGAACAGCTTGGTGTTGGACGCGTCCTTCGATAGTTTCCTGGCGACTTCCTTGATCACCTTGTTGCGCGGATCGGAGATCGTGTAGACGGGGTGGCCGAAGCCGATCACCACTTCCTTGTTCTCGACGCGGCGGCGGATGTCCGCTTCGGCTTCGTCGGGGGTGGAATAGCGCGCTTGGATCTCGAATGCGACTTCGTTTGCGCCGCCGTGTTTCGGGCCACGCAGCGCGCCGATCGCCCCGGTGATCGCCGAGTAAATGTCTGAGCCCGTGCCGGCGATCACGCGGCTGGTAAATGTCGATGCGTTGAACTCATGCTCGGCGTATAGGTTCAGCGACACGTGCATCGCGTTGACCCATGAGCGCGTCGGCGCCTTGCCGTGCAACAGGTGCAGGAAATGACCGCCGATCGAGTCGTCATCCGTTTCGACGTCGATGCGCTTGCCGTTGTGCGAATAGTGGTACCAGTACAGCAGGATCGAGCCAAGCGAGGCCATCAGCCGGTCCGCGATGTCTCGCGCGCCGGGCAGAGCGTGATCGTCCTTTTCGGGCAGCACGGTACCGAGCACGGATACACCCGAGCGCATGACGTCCATCGGATGAGCCGACGCCGGGATGGATTCGAGCACTGCCTTGACGGTGACTGGCAGCCCGCGCAGTGCGTTGAGCTTGACCTTGTAGGCGGCCAGCTCGGACACGGTCGGCAGTTTGCCGTGCACCAGTAGGTAGGCGACTTCCTCGAACTCGCATGCGCCGGCCAACTCCAGGATATCGTAGCCCCGATAATGCAAGTCATTGCCGGTGCGCCCGACCGTGCACAGTGCGGTATTGCCGGCGGTCACGCCGGACAGCGCGACCGATTTCTTGGGCTTGAAGGCACCCGTTGCCGGCGCGTTGTTGTCTGCTTCGCTCATGGTTTCGTCTCCGGACGTAAGCGTTACCTGCTGGCGGCGAACAGCGCATCGAGCTTCTGCTCGTATGCATGATAGCCCAGGTAGTGATACAGATCGGCGCGCGTCTGCATGGTTGGGACAGCGGCCTTCTGCGTGCCGTCGCGCAGCACGGTTTGATAGAAGTTCAACGCCGCTGCATTCATCGCTCGATAGGCGCCGCAGCAGTACAGCGCGATATCCACGTTGGCTTCGCGCAGTTCGTCAATGGTGAACAGCGGGGTCGAGCCGAACTCGGTCAGGTTGGCCAGGATCGGTACCTTGACCGCGGCCTTGAAGCGACGGTAGTCATCCAGCGTGCGCATTGCCTCGGGAAAGATCATGTCGGCCCCGGCTTCGACATAGGCGAGCGCTCGCTCGATCGCGGCGTCCAGGCCCTGGGCAGCGGCGGCATCGGTGCGCGCCATGATCACGAACTGCTCGTCGGTACGCGCGTCAACTGCCGCCTTCACGCGGTCGACCATTTCGTTGATCGGCACACATTCCTTGCCTGGCCGGTGACCGCAGCGTTTCTGGCCGACCTGGTCCTCGATGTGCACGGCCGCCACCCCCGCCTTGATGAACGAGCGGATGGTGCGCGCAATGTTAAACGCGCCGCCCCAGCCGGTATCGATGTCAACCAGCAGCGGCAGCGAGGTGGCATCGGTGATGCGGCGTGCATCGATCAGCACGTCTTCCATCGTGCTGATACCCAGGTCTGGCAAGCCGAGTGAATTCGCCGCGACGCCGCCGCCGGACAGGTAGACGGCCTTGAAGCCGACGGCCTCGGCCATCTTCGCTGCATAGGCCGTGATCGCGCCGACCACTTGTAGCGGTTGGGCTTGGGCAACGGCGGCGCGGAACTGGGCACCCGCGCTGGCGGGTTGGGATTGAGGTGTGTTCATTTGTCGCTCCAATAATCCAATAAAACAGCGGCGTTTAAGCAAGCTCCAGGCCAATAAATAATGGAAGCGTCAAAGCCTTGATTTTCCGGGCCTCAGTGACTCGGGCATCGGTGCGCGCATTTCAATTTCGAAAACTAATATTTCGTTTTTGAAATGCGGCGCGCATAATGCGGCTATTGTCAATCGAGGTATTCAGTTTTGACCGTCGTACAACCGGACGCAGCTGCCCGCCCGCGGATGTGGGCCATGGGAATGAGTCGATTGCGAGGCTTGTTCCTGGACATTGCCCGCGAGTATGACGGGCGTGCACAACTGCGTGTAGTCTCGCGTGGTTTCGAAGACGCGGTGCATGAGATCAATGTGGCCGGCGCGATGCGTCCGGACGTGGTGGTGGCTGGCGGATCGAACGGCGCGTATCTGAAAGGGCGCGTGAACGTGCCGGTCGTGCTGATCAATCCCACCGGTTTCGACGTGATGCAGGCGCTCGCGCAGGCACGGCGCGACGCGGCATTGGTTGCGCTGGTCACGCACGGCGATATTCCTGACGAGCTCCGGCAGTTCACGCACGCCTACGGCGTCGATGTGGTCCTCGGCTCGTATCGATCGGTGCAGGATGCGCAGGCCTGCGTGCAGGACTTGCGTGAGCGTGGCGTTGGCGCGGTGGTCGGACCCGGCCTGGTCGCGGATCTTGCCACCCGTGCCGGCATGCACGCGGTATTTTTATACTCCCGCGCCTGCGTGCGCGCCGCGTTCGATACCGCGCTAGAAGTCGCACAGGCCACGCGGGCCGAAGCGCTGCGCCGCGCCCGACTGGACAATCTGCTGCAACACCTGCGCGACGGGGTGGTGGCGCTCGACGCCGAAGGACGCGTCGAGGCGATGAACCAACGGTTGTCCGACGCGCTCGGTATCGGCGCCACGCAGGCGGCGGGACGCCCGCTGCTGGATCTGGCGCCGTACCTGGCCGACTCACTGCCCGACACCGACGCCAACGGCGATACGCTCAGCGTGATCCGCGGCGTGAGCTATGTCGTGCATCGCGGCCCGCTTGCCGGCTCCGGGGGCGAGCAGGGCGGCACCGTGCTGACGTTTCAGGAGTCGCGCGCGGTCGAGCGGCTGGATCGCACGTTGCGGTCACGGCCGCGTGCGCAGCAATTTACCGCCCGCTATCATCTGGATGACCTGATCGGCGAATGCGCGCCGATCGAGCGCGTGCGCGCGCTGGTGCGTCGCTATGCGCGATCGGACGCGACCGTGCTCGTGCTCGGCGAAAGTGGCACCGGCAAGGAGATGGTCGCACAGAGCATCCATCGCTTGAGCACGCGGCGCGATTTTGCGTTCGTGGCTATCAATTGCGGTGCCTTCCCGGAAGCGCTGCTCGAAAGCGAACTGTTCGGCTACGAGGAAGGCGCCTTCACCGGCGCGCGCAAGGGGGGCAAGGTGGGCCTGATTGAAGCCGCGCATCGTGGCACCTTGTTCCTGGACGAGATCGGCGAGATGCCGCTGCCGCTGCAAAGCCGTTTGCTGCGGGTGCTCCAGGAGCGTGAAGTGGTGCGGCTCGGCTCGACTGAGCCGGTGCGCGTTGATATTCGCGTGATCGCCGCCACGCACCGTGCGTTGACCGACGGCATCGAGGCGGGCACCTTCCGCGCCGATCTGTATTACCGGCTCAATATCCTGAGCATCGCGCTGCCGTCGTTACGTGAGCGTGCCGGCGACATCATGCCGCTCGCCGCTGAACTGCTGCTGCAGGCGGCGCGGCGTGAGCCGCGCCTGGCTTCGCGCGTGCCGGATGCTGGCGTGGCGGCCCGGATGCTGGCGCCGGTGGACGCGCCGCTGTGCGCGTACCGGTGGCCCGGCAACGTGCGCGAGTTGCAGAACGTCATCGAGCGGATCGCGGTCGAGTTGGCCGATACCGAAGCCGAAGCCGAAGCCGAAGCCGAAGCCGAAGCCGGCGACGATGTCGCACTGACCGTGACCGTGCTGCGCACGATTGCGCCCGAGTTGTTTGACACGCTAGCTGGTACGGTCGTGCCGACCTCGACGCTGCGCGAACGGAGCCGCCACGTCGAGGCGGACGCGATCCGTGCCGCATTGGTGGCCCATAACGGCGATCGCGATGCAGCATGCAACGCTTTGGGCATCAGCAAGACGACACTGTGGCGTAAGCTCCATGCCGCGCGATAATGTGCCGTCTGCGCGGCACGCGGGCTCAGCAGGTGCCGGTGTCGGGCTTGACATGCGTGCGCCGCGGCGAGTTCCATCTGTACATGCCGTGTTCCCTGCGGGCACTGACGTGTTCGGCCGCAATATGCTCGCGCGGCAGGCCGATCCCGTCCTTGTCCTTTCCGAGCGCAGGCATTAGAGGCGACGCGGTGTCAGCCATCGAGCATTGCGGCGCTGTTTGCGCGCCTGAACACGCGTGGCGGTCCGTCGCCGGCTGCGGCTCGCGGGATTTGGCGCAGACCGACGGGCGGTATAGGATGCTGCTGTGATGGTTTATGTAGGCGCTTGCCGATGATTCGTCTTGCTGTCCCAGCGGATTTTCCCGTGCTGTTATCAATCGAGTGCCGCGCCGGCGAGCGTCTGCACGGACATGTCGCGTACTCGGTGTTTGCCGCGCATGGATTGACGCAAGATGAGCTTGCCGACGGGGTGCGGCAACGGAGGCTATGGGTGGTGGAGCACAACGACCGGACTGTGATCGGATACTTACTTGGCGGTGAGCTCGATGATGGGTTTCATATCCGGCAGATGGACGTCGACCCTGCCTACGGCCGTCGGGGCCATGGCCGCGCATTGCTGCGGCATGCGTGCACGGCCGGGCGCATCGGGGGCTACCGGCAAGCGCTGCTGACGACATTGCGAGACGTGCGCTGGAATGCACCGTTCTACCGCAGCGAGGGTTTCGCCGAGTTGCCGGCCGCACTGCAAGGCAAGCAGATGCGTGCGGTGCTCGCGCATGAACAGGCGCTGGGATTCCCGATGGCTCTGCGCGTCGCGATGGTCAAGCCGCTGGGCGACTGACCGTTGCGCGGATCGATGCACCTGTGATTTGTTCATTCTACGGCGGTGCCGCACGACGCGTGCACGTGTCATGGCGATGGAAACCGGGACAGCTCATGCTGCAGCGTTAGCGGACGCGGCGCACGAAGCCACAATAAAATAACCGCAGTTGCATTTTCAGCAAAGACAATATGATCGTGAGCTTTGGACGGGGGTTCTGCCAGATCATCGCCGGGTGACACAAGCGCGTGCGGTGGCGGACAGCGGCCAGCACGCTAAACGGTTGCCCTGTATTGTCCCGCGCCAAGCATTTTGCCTGACAATGCGGCGACTTACCGATGTCGCCTGGCCCGACGCCATACAGAGTCTGCGTGAGCCAAACTCACTTCAGTCTCGGGTGCGCCACGATGAAGAATCGGGATTGGACTGTGCCGCTGCCAGTCTCCTATGTTGGCGTCCTAACCGCATTCCATTGAACAGCCAGAACACCGACAATGGCACCATCGCAAAAGAAATCACGCTTATGGATAGACCTAGCCCTCCCATGCCGGCATAGGCCCAAGCGCCCAATTGGTCGCCTAAGCGATGAGCTACCGTATCAATAAAACCCTTATTTTTATATCTCGTTTTTTTATCCATAACCATAAAAAGGGTTTCCTGAACGGGTTGGGTAAGCGAGAAATTAATAACGCGAAAAATCACTCTAAAGACCATTAGTATGGTGATTGTCGGTTTCCATGCAAGAACGCCGAAACCTATGACACTTGTTGCTGGGATGATCGCGAGAATTATGGGACTCCCAAGATAACGAATGATGCGACCAGCAAAAAATAATTGTATGATGAGTGTCAAAGCGTTGGAAGCAAGGTCGATCGATGCAAAAAGTTTAATACGGGCTTCAGGGCTAAAATCTAGGTCGTGTACTAATTGAGTTTGATGAAAATACAACGCTGTTGATGTTACCGACGAGAGGACGACATAGATACATAGGCCCGCCACGTAGGGAGATCGTAGGGCCGGAGCGGCATGAAGCAGGGTTGCCACGCTGTTCAGAATAGGATTGCCGCCACGTTGGTTCCCACTCGCGATATTGTCAACACGCTTCTCCTTGATATGACAGGCTATCTTGCTGCACTGCTGATGCGATTCCGTCGGCGTTGATATAAGGCGTGGCGTACTGCGAACCACTAATTCGAGCAAAAATGCTGCAATTAACAATGTCCAGCCTGGACTAAGCAGACCTGACAGTGCAGTACTCAAACCGGATCCCGCTAGCGCGCCCAAATTCGCGCCGGCCGACACCATACCAAAAAGACGCGCGCCTTGCTCTTCACTGAATTTGTCGATAATGACCATCCAATACATGGTCATCGCAAATACACTATAGGCAGAAACCCAGACAAAAAACAACTTTCCTATCCAAAAGTCTTGTAGGTTGAATTGTATCCAGTTTGCAAAGATAAAAAGAACTGCAATGCATATCCGATAGCTAATCGAGACTGCGCGTTGCAATGAAAATCGACTTAATAAAATGGAAAATAAATATGAAATGAGCAGCATGCACAACAATGTGGCGCTGAATAGCCAAGTCAAATTTTGCACGCCGTTCATGGCAGCCATCGTGTCACGGATAGGCCGGATTAGGTAATAAGAAAACGATAGAAAGAAGAGACCTAACGCGCTCCAAAGTAACGGTCGGGCCTCTTCGGGACGTACTTTAAGTCGCGTGCGCAACTGCTCACGACCGGTGCTTATCCTATGCAGCAATTTGAAGTAATCGTGTCGCACCGCTGTCCTTATCCTCTTTATGCAAATATTACACTGCGACAATGTCGATTTTCTTCTAACAGCAGCGCACTATTTTTAATTATGGGTTCCGTACGTTATAAGAATTATGTGGCGGCCGTTCTGGTAAACGATTTGGCGTATTATGGAATGGAACGGTTCAAACAGCCTTTTCTACGTTGGTAAAAGAGCGTGAGCGCTACAGCAGCCATGCATTACACAATGTTTGCCTAGATGCTGCGCAAGTGCGCGCTATCTCTATGCAGCGAGCGCTGTCAGTGGTGTACTAGCCGATCAGCGACGTCATTCTCCTATCGGATAACGGGAACGCGAGTTCCTGCTTTACTGAAGTTCGTACGGCATCTTCGACGGTGCAATACGATCACATCGCCAGTTTGTACACACGTCGCGCCCCGTCACCAGTGTGGCCCGATGGCAGCGAACGGGGGCGGCGCAGCCGAGCCGTGGGTCGGAGACGCGGCGACAGGGGAATCAACGGCGCGGTATGTCGCGCGCGATCAACGCCAGCGGCGAGCGGTACCGTGAATCTGGCGCTCGCATATAGGGTCATCAAATGTGCAAGATGTCGCGAATGGGTGAAAGAGCCGGCAGATTACGACGGCTTGCGCGGGTTGGCGAGCCGCAGGGCGGCTAGCACTGATGGCAGCGCCTGGTCGCATGGCATTGTGACCTTCAGCGCGAGCAGCGGATCGGCGCGCGTGTGCCCGAGGTTGATCGCGGCAATCGGCTTGCCGGCCCGCGCCGCTTGCACGCAGAAGCGATAGCCTGAGTAGACCATTAGTGACGAGCCGGCGACAAGCATTGCATCGGCGTGCGCGAGCGCAGCCTGCGCCGCGGCGACACGCTCGCTTGGCACGCCCTCGCCGAAGAACACCACGTCCGGCTTCAGCATGCCCTGGCAATGGTCACACACCGGCACCCGGATCGTATCGAAGTCGATCGACTCGAGATGGGCATCGCCATCGGGCGCCGCGTTGGCCGTTAGCGTTTGCAGCACTGGATTGTCCGCTTCGAGTCGCTGCTGGATGGCCGCACGCGCATGCACGCGGCCGCAACTCACGCAGACGGCGCGGCTAATGTTGCCGTGAAGCTCGATTGTGTCGGTTTGCCCGGCGCGATGATGTAGGCCGTCAACGTTCTGCGTGACCAGCCGCTCGACGCGACCCAGCGCCTCGAGTCGCGCCAGCGCATGGTGCGCGGCGCTTGGCTCGGCCTGGGCCAGCACTTTCCAGCCGAGTGCGCTGCGAGCCCAGTAGCGGCGACGTGCCGTCGGGGAGCGAAGGAACTCTTGCAGCAGAATGGGCGCACGGCCCTTGCGCTCGCCGTTCGCATCGCGATAGTCGGGGATGCCCGAGGCAGTGCTGATGCCGGCACCCGTCAGCACGAATAGGCGAGGATGCGCCAGCACGAAGTCGGCCAGCGCGCACAGGCCCGTTTGCGCATCGCCCAACTCGGCCGGCGTGTGCTCCGGCCGAACCGGATCGACACCGTTGCGGCATTCGGCCGGACCTTCGGATGTGAACGTTTTCATCTTGCTAACAAAGCAGTGGAGTATGACGGCAACCGTGCGCGGCATCGGCGGCGGCCCGATAGGCCCTCTGACCCATCCTACGGGGTTTGCGCACGGTTGCGGCGTCGCGTGCGACGACGCAACCGCCCATAAACCCTCGACCATTACGCAGGACTGATCTCATGCTAGCGACGCAGCGGCACCAGCATAGCCTCGACGCGCTTTCGTAGCGCGGCGCACTGTCGGTTGCGCAACACCAGCGTAGCATGGAAATGTTGCTCCAGAGCTACCCACTTCTTGCATACTTAACAGCGTTTGAAAATGTCACGTTCGGCTGCGGGCGTGGCGTGTTGAACGTGAAGATCGCGCGGCGCGTGGCCGATGCGCTCAAGCTCGTCCAGTTGCTCGACGCAGGCCCAGGCCATGTGATGCTGCTGGACGAACCGCTGTCCGCGCTTGATGCTGATCTGCGCGCGTCAGTGCGCTCAGCACTCAAGGCGCTGCATGAGCGATTGCCAAACCTGGCCATCCTGTGCGTGACGCCTGTCACGATGACGCGTTGGTGCTGTCCGACCGCACGCTGCTAATGCGCGACGGACGCATTGCGTAACTGGGCACCCGATGCGCGAGCGTGTCGCGTGCCTATAGCCCGAGCAACGATGCATCGGCGCGTGTGTCCCTGTTTGTTACGGGGCTGCCGATGTTGCCCTGGTCCAGCCGTAGTGCCTTGCACAACTGAACCCGTTCGCCGCCGATGCACTGCAATTGCGGCGCTGGGAAGACCGGGCCAAGCTAGCCTGCCTGCCTATACCTGGTCTGGAACACTACCTGGCGATCATAGCGCGCTTATGCGCTATAGTGCTACCGCGCGCACTCGTCGCACTGGAGCATCGGTCTTTTTAGATCGCTTATCCGACGCTATACGGTCTGCGCTCCTCCGATTGTGCCAGGCTCGCAGCCCGATGCAGAGCTGCATTTTTATGGCGAGGACACAATGACACGACAGACAAGTCGATTGCTTTCGAAGCTGGGCGCCGGCATGATTTTGGCCGTAACCGCGGGGTGCGGCGACACGACAGGCAGCGACGTGGGCGCGTCGGCCGAGCATCGTACAGGCGAGGCGCCATTTACCGCACCGCGCGTCGCCGCTTCCCTGCGGTATGAACGCGCAGAACACGGCGGGATTGACGAGCGTGACAGACCAGATGAAACGGAGCTAGATGAGGGTGCCACGCCTGCGCGCGCTATGCCGGCTGCGCCTGGCGACGGCAATCCGCACAAGCTGTCGCACACGGACACCACACACTTGCAGGGGGGGGAGGACACCGAGACGTTGCATGGCTGGACAGACGCTGTTCATTCGAGAACAAGTCCTCCGATGCCAGTAAAGCGTCCATCCGACGAATACAAACGTAGGTTGCTGCGGAGCAGGGCGCCGTCGCTGTCTGCTTTCCATGGGCTCCACTCCGACACCACGAGTGAGCATTCCCACCCCGACGCAAGTACCGTCAGCCGCGGCATGCCGTCAATAGGCTTTCTGGGACACACGCCCCGCCGCTCCCGGACCAGTTTGACTATTAGCCCGACCACGCGATCGGCTAGCGAGCAAAGTGCCGACATATTGAATGTATTGCCCCATTTCTTTAACGATACGAATTTCAATCCGCTTGATGCTTTCGGCTCCACGCACGGCGACGCAGTGGCCATTTTGGAGGAACGGCCGGCGGCGCCGTTGAGTGCCCGGCTCAGGACGTGGATGCGGGAGATCCATGCCGATTTTGCCGACTGTCATACCATGCCTTGCCCTCATCGAGGATCGCCGCAGCCGTGGACGACGCTGTTCAATGTCGACGCACGAATGAAACAGGACAAGAAGCAAGCATCCGTGCGTGCGGAGCTTGAACGCCGGGTGCAAGCTCAGCGGGCGGTGCCTGTAACGCCCGATGCGTTCGATCAGCTTGCTCATCGCGATAAACTGTGGGTCGCGCTGCGTATCGCCGATGCCGAGGGTGCGAACGACGACGATCTGTTCGCTTGGTCAGTGGCGTCCGTCCTGTTTCCGTGCGAAGCGCTTCGCGAGCGCCAGCATCGCATGTTTGTGCAATGGATGCTCCGGATGTTCGACTTGCGCCTGGATCTGGCCGCTTTGGGCGAGCGCGGCGCCCAGCCGGGCGAGCTCGATGCATTTGTCCGGGCGGCGGCCCGTGACGGCGATCGGCAAGACCGCCTCGAGCAGCTGGAGCGGGCGTTGCACGCACTGGCCGTCTACGAGATCGTCCCGAGAATGCGCAGCATTCTGGAGCCCACGAGCGCACACTTGTATGAGGTGGCGCAGACCACCTTTCGCGTGGTCGAAGCACTCGAGCGACTGGCTGCCGAAGTGGTGCCTACGGCGGTACAGCAAGGTTCGGACGACACGGATTACGCGGATCGTTTCAATCAATTATTGTCCGGAGCGATATAGACATTCACTGCGCCGCGGCTTAAGAGCAGAGCGTTCGGCACCTATAATGGGGGCACCGTTGTTCCGTGTGTGCCGCTTCCTTGGCTCGTTGGCGGCGGCCGTAGCGGACACAAAAACGACGGGCGGATCGATGGACAGCTAGCATGCTGGGCGACGATGGCGTCTTGCGCGGCGCATCGGGCTGGCCCAACTGGATCGGTTCAAGCGATGCGCGCAGCAATGGGCGGCCACTGACGGTGTTCAAGGCCGATCTCGTGAGTTGTACGATAGCACGGTCGCGGGCCGTGCTTGCGCTGACACGCTTGCGGGCGTTGCAGGCGCAGCGTGCGCTGAATTCGACGCGCCATTGAGCATGCGGTCCGCGTTGGTGGACTTCATAGCGCGCGAAGTGCGGCGCTCGCTCGTGTCAGACGAGACGTTTGCCACGCAAAGCGCCGCTAAGGATGCTGGCGAGGCCAGGTTGGAGGCGCTCGCATAAGACCACTGAGCGTGCGAGCGACGCATCGTCGGTGGCTAGACGAGCGGCATTCCTTTCGAAATGCGCAGAGAAATGTCGAGTTGTATCGTAGAATGCGCGCGAAATATCTATGCCATTGAGCGGCTCCATCATGGTTTCACGCATTCTGCTGATCGAAGACGACAGTCGCCTGGCTGCGCTGGTGGCCAGCTACCTGCGCAAACACGAGTATGACGTGCATATTGTGCTGCACGGCAACGACGCATTGGACGCGATTCTCGCGCGTCGGCCCGACTTGGTCATCCTCGATGTGAACTTGCCCGGCAAGGACGGCTTCCAGATATGCCGCGAGGCGCGCAAGCAGTTCGATGGACTAATCATCATGGTGACGGCCCGGGATGAGGACCTTGACGAGGTACTGGGACTGGAGCTCGGTGCCGATGACTATGTGCACAAGCCGGTGGAGCCACGCGTGCTGCTTGCGCGGATCAAGGCGTTGTTGCGCCGCGGGCTGCAGCGCGGCGGCGAGACGAGTGTTGAGCCCGAGCGCCTCATCTTAGGCAAATTCGAGATCAGCCGCGCTACGCGCAGCATTCGCCTGCCTGATGGCAGTGTGCCCGATCTCACCTCAGCCGAGTTCGACTTGCTATGGGCGCTGGTGCGCTGTGCCGGCGAGGTCGTGAGCCGCGACGACTTGATGCGTCAGCTGCGCGGCATCGGCTTTGACGGCGTGGATCGCACGGTCGACGGCTGTATTTCCAAGCTGCGGCGCAAGCTGCATGACGACGCGGCCAACCCGCAGCGGATCAAGACCGTGCGTGGCAGGGGATATCAATTCAGCAAGGTGGCGTGGGAGTAAGTCGTCAACATTCGATGATTGCGCATGCAACACACACACAATGCACGTAATGCACACAACATAACGTGGCCGTATTGTTGTGGCGACCCGCAGTCGCTCGATGGCGCGCGCTTTGAACTGGGCTGGCCGGTGACATGAGCGCCTACAGGGTCGGACCGTCGGTGCCAAGCGCCAACAGCTATTAGCTAATAGCTAACTGCCACCGCCTGCGGGTCAATAGACGTGCCCGAACTGGAAATACACATTGCGGCGTCCTCCCGGCGCAAGCGCGACACCGAAATAGATCGGCCCGAATGAGCTGGTCAGCCCGGTGAACAGCGATACGCTGCGCTTCATCGGCCCGCTGTCCAGCGCGTCGTTGAAGCCGTTCCAGACATTACCCATTTCCGCCGTGACGCCTGCGAACAAACCGCGGAACGGACCGGCGTTGAACAAAGCCAACTGGTTCATGTACGTGAGTTGGGTATAGGCCATCGATGTGCCGGACAATTGATCGGCTGCATACGCGGACAAGTGTCGGAAGCCGCCCAGCGTGAACCCGAGCGGATTGATCGCGTTGGTACCGCCGATGTCCTTGCCGCCCTCGATGCCGACGTTGATGCTGTGTCGTCCAAACGAGACCGCGGCCATTGCTTTGCCGTACAGTTCGGTGATGTGGTCCTTGCTGCTGGCGAGCGAACGCTCAGCCCTGATCTCTGTATAGTAGCCGCTGCGGGGAAACTGCGAGTCGTCGAGTTGGTCGATGACCAACCGTGCGCGCATGCTCAACTGCCGACCATAGGCGTCCGGGAACGCCAACTGTGTGCCACTTTCGTCCAGCGGCAGGTTGTACAGCGGCGATGCGAAGCCGTGCGCATACGCGAGCCCGATGCGCAAGTCGCCGAGCCGCGCGAGCGGAAGCCCGAAATCAATGCCGGCGCGTTTGGTTTGCAAATGAAAGCGGGTAATGCGGACGTTGTCACTATAGAGGTTCGCGTAGCGGCTCACGTACTCGACATAGGGCGCCACGTAGTAGCCGAATGCACTGGACAGCGGCTGGCGCAGTTCGCCATGCACGCTGATCAGGTCGCTGCCGAGCGTGGTGTCCACGCGTCCTTCGAGTCCCGCCGGGCTCAGCCACGGTCGGCGATAGCCCAGATGCAGCCGAAATCCGCCTTCATCGGTCGAACTGCTCGACAAGCCCAGGCCAAACAGCAGGAAGTTTGGCCCCCATGACTTCTGCCGCGCCGTGATCACGAGCCGGTGTTCGTCGCCGTGTTCAACTAGCTGCTGCGTGACGTCCTCGAAGTCACCGGAATTGGACAAGGTCAACAGGTCCTTGTTTAGCTGATGTGGATCGTAAAGGTCGCCCGGGCGCACATGCAGATAGTTGCGGATCCGTGCGGCCGGCACTGCGCCGACCGACTCGATGTCAATCTGCGTCAGGCGTATCGGGCGTGGTGGCGGGGCGGCGTGTGCGCGGCGGTAAGCGGCGTAGTCAGCGGGCGCCAGCGCCAGATGCCGCAGTTGTGGTAGGGCCGCGCGGGCCGCCGCCTCGCCGGCCTCGATCGCCTGGGTCGCGTTCGCGAAATCGGTGAAGGTCAGGGAACCGAGATCGGGTTGGATCAGCACGTCGCCGGCGGCCAGTTGTGACCGTTGTTGCGCGACGTTTTGCCGGATTAGGATGCCGATCATCTGTTGCATCACGTCCGCGGGCGTTGCCAGTGCGTCGAGCGGGCGCAGCGGCGAGCCGATGTCCACGGCGATCACGACGTCTGCGCCCATCGCCCGTACCGTGTCCACCGGCAGGTTGCTGACCAAGCCCCCATCGACCAGCGTGCGTCCGTCGACGTCGGTCGGCGCGAACAGCCCAGGCATCGCCATGCTGGCGCGGATCGCCTGCGGCAGCGAGCCATGATCCAGCACAACCATCTGACCACTGCGCAACTCGGTCGCGATCGCCCGATACGGGATCGGCAGCTTATCGAACGACAGGTTACCGGGCAACGTCGAGGTCCAATCCGACAACAGCGCTTGTAGCCGGTTGCCCTGCACCAGGCCGCGTGGTAACTTCAGCCCGTCGCTGCTGACGCCCAGCGTCAGGCTGCTGGCATACGATTGCTCGTCTTCACGTTGCGACTGCGGCAGTTCGGCGCGTTGGTGCACGTCGAATGCGATGTCTGTCAGGTTCACGCCTGCCAGCCGGCCCTGCATGTCTGTCGCACTCATGCCGCTCGCGTACAAGCCGCCTACCACGGCGCCCATGCTGGTGCCGGCGATGCAATCCACGGGGATGCGGTTTTCTTCCAGCACTTTGAGCACGCCCAGATGCGCATAGCCACGCGCGCCACCGCCAGAGAGCACCAGGCCGATCGCCGCGCGGCCGTGCGCACGGTCGGGCGTCGCGCACGCGGGTGCTCCGGCGTACGATGCCGACGCGTGCAACGCCAGCGTTGCCGCGAGCGCCACGGCGAGTGCTTGGCGGTCAGTGCGGCCACGCCGTGACACGTCCTTCTGCCCGAGCATGACGCGCATGACCAATGCGCGGAGGCGGGTCCGCAGTGGTGGGGTCATCTTGTTACTGGCGTTCTTAAAAACTAGCTATTATCGCTGCATGGGGGTCGCGCGTGCAGGACAATGCGCGATTTCGCCCGCCCGCGCAGACATGCTGTCCTCGGCGCTGCGTCGAGCGTTGCCTGCGTACAGTAACGAGACGAAACTCATGGCGCGCAAGCAAGCGCAGGAGCGCGCCCAGGCGCACCTGGACAAAGTTGGCCTGCCGCCGCGCGTGCAGGGACAGTATCCGGTGCATCTGTCAGGCGGTCAGCAGCAACGCGTGGCGACCGCGGGCGCACTGGCCATGCATCCAGACGTGATGCTGTTCGACGAGCCCACGTCGGCGCTCGATCCTGAACGGGTCGGCGAGGTGCTGAAGGCCATGCAGAAGTGGGCCAAGAAGGGGCGTACGATGATCATCTTGACACACGAGATGGGCTTTGTGCGCAATGTATCGAGCCACGTTATGTTTTTGACCACGGCCGCACCGAACAGCCGCGCGCGCCGCAGGACGTGCTGGTTAGACCGCAAAGCGCTAGCAGCGATGCCGTCGAAGTATGACCTTGAGCAGCGGCTGGCAAAGGCAAAGCTTCCGTTGCAGCGCACCAGCAAATCAGTCCGGCAGATCAACACTGGCGTGCGGATTCTCTTCGGCCGCTCATTTTGCCAACGCGTATCGCGAGAAGTTTGGCGTGACGCTGCGTGAGGAGCGGTTGCATTCGTCAATGTAACGGCCCGGGTATCGACTGAAAACGGCGTGACATAGTGGGCGGACCCTATGCCGTCACTTCGAGTCCTTCTCGCTGGCCTGCCAGAAAAGATTGTCTTGGATGTCGAAACTGAAGCTTGGCTCGCCTGGCGTTCGCGTACCGTTGACAGGCACGCGCGGCGCCGTCGCCCGGGGCGCGGCGTGGGCGCGGCTAGTTGCCTCGGGGCGGCGGGCTGCATCGGATCGGTAGGCAGGCTTCGCGCCGAGCCCGGACAATCGGCCATTGCTGAGCGCACGCTTAGCAATGTCAGTCGCCTTGCGTTGATCCGTTCGCGGTTTCGCGTCGGCGGAGTCGGCCACGATTGGCGGCTCTGCTCCGCAATGGCGGACTGAAAATCTGTCAGACATTCCGGATCCTCGTTGGTGTGCAATGTCAATACCCGTGATTCTGACGCCGACGCCACGGGCGTGACGCGCTAACCACGAATCCGGCGGGCTGCCGACGAAGTGGCGCGCCGGATCGTCCACGCAAACCGATAAAACGGCTCGTGTAGGCGAAAGGTGTTTTATTAGCCACCATCTAAGATATTTTTATTCAACTGCAATCGAAGCGTTGCCATGATCAGCATCCAAGTGACCCGCGATACCTTCGATCAAGTGAGCGCCCTCGTTTTCGCGCTAGCGCCTTACCTGCTCGTGTTGACTGCGCGTGACGGCCTGATCGTCGATACGCTCGTCTTCGATCTGCGCGACAGCATGAAAAATGGCGGGAAACCGGCATGCCCACGGCTGCGTGTGGCGTTGAACGAACGGGAAATCGATGAAGTGAAGCCATCGCTGTGGATAGACGACAAGTTGTATGCGCAACTGAACGCGGAGTCGAGATGCACTATTGCGACCGTCTGAACGCCGACGATCTCGGCGATTTGCAACTGCTGGTGCAATCCTGCACCGCGCTCAATGAACGTACGCAGTGACTCAATCCCGGGTCTGTCCATGACTTCCAGCGCTGAGCCGGTGTGGCTGTCCGATCCGCTGACGCTGCAGGGCGAAGTGCCTGTCGAGCGCGAAGGAAGGCTGGCCATGTATATTCGCTGACACTGGATCGATCAGGGTGGGCTGACGCTGGCGCCCGCTGTGGGCGGCTCCCTCGACGACGGATTGGTTCCCGCCGTATTGATGTCGTGGGGTATCCATGGCGATGAGACCGCACCGATCGGGCTGGTGTAGCAACGGGTCGCTGACGTATCGCTTTTAGGTTGAACGCCAGAGGCGTTGACTATCGCTTTTCGCAAGATGGCCGTGAGTTCGGGACCCCGAAATTAGTTCTTTACAGTGCGTCAAGCCACTGATACATTAAATTGTTAGCGGCAGATAACTCTCTCGATAGAGAGGGTAAAGTTGGAACCTGAGAGACGCGGGCTACGGAGCGCGCCAGACGATTCCGGGTCGCGAATGGACGCACGGCTGCGAGCCGTGCGTTTTTTTAGGCGCGCCCAGCATGAACACAATCCTATGGGCGTCAGTCCCGCTCTCAGCTGGTCATCACAAATGAGGTGAAGTGCAACCGCATGAGGGCGACCGAGTGTGGAAGGCAGCGTGGAGCGTGAATCGCGGGCTAGGTGTGGACAGGCTGGACATGGGCCAGGTTGTATCATCTGGTGAGCGCGGTGATACGGGAGCAACTTTTGCGACGGACGTATCGGCCGGGGCCGGCGCGACGGATGACGCTCTCCTAAGCCGGACGGAGGTAAGCGCGAGCTAGGCATCCCGACAGTGACGGATCGGTTGATCCAACAGGCGTTGCTGCAAGTGCTGCAACCGATTCTGGATTCCACCAGCATAAATCCAGTGCCACACCGCCCGGCGGTCCAATGCCGTGACGCGTGCAAGCGCGCGGATTGCCATGCTGCATCGATGAGGGCGTAGGACCGATTCATCGCGCGAGTCTCGCTGAACGACGCCCCTGCTATTGTTTTGCTCGTGACGGTGTTGCCACGCGCGGCGTGTTCGATTCGATCACCGGCGGCTGTCTGGTAATCGTTACTTTTGCGCGCGCATTGACCCAGTTTTTTGTTAATGAGCTAGGCTCGTTGCCTCAAGTCTTTTTCTATCCGTCAGAGGGCTGGCGAGGCCGGCCTAAAGACTATCGCTCAGCGGCATAACGTCGACGTATCCTTGCTGCGCCAATGGATCGCTGGTATCGCGCACACGGTGAAGCTGGTGTTGGCACTCGGTCCGCAACGACACCAGCGTTGTTCATGAACCGCCGTATGCGGGGAACCGCACGTACAGTGGTGTGAGAGGACGACAGGGTAACTGTGTCCCCTACCCGATGCATACTAGTTTGATATAGAACAATGTCTAATATGCAAAGCTTTGTGTCTTTTGCCGCATGCTCAGCGTGCAGCCTGTTCAACTTATGCCATCACATATATCGATTGCAGCGGTGGCGCTTCATGACGGGTTGAACTTGACGGGCACTAGCCGTGGAAGAGCGCCACAACACTGAGCATTGTGCGATAGATGCCCCATCCGAGTGGCAACCCAACCGTGACCCAAGCGAGCACGACCAGTGCACGACTGCCGGACGCTTGCATAGCGGGGGCTCCAGCAGATAAATCGCACACGGGCGACGCAGGGTGCGCAACACGTCTTTCCTCTGCAAGCTCCTGCTCGCTCATGAAGTATTTCGGGTCCACTGGCCGTATCAGAAGGTTGCAAACTAGGCCCACTAACAGCATGCCGACTAAGATATACATCGATTGGTTGTAAACTTGCTCACGCGGCAGGCCCAGGCCAAGCTGGTAGTCACGCATGTAGTTCACGACAACTGGCCCAAGAACGCCGGCGGTTGCCCAGGCGGTGAGCAGCCGGCCATGGATGGCACCGACAAATTGAGTGCCGAATAGATCGGCCAAGTAAGCAGGCGCCGTGGAAAACCCTCCACCATATAGACTGACGATGATGCAGACAGCGGCAACAAAGAGTATCAAGTACCCGGCGGTGATGCTCGACGGAATGCTGGCGTATAGAAGCATGCCTAGCACGAAGAAAATGGTGTAAGTCTGCTTGCGTCCGAATTTATCGGAAAGGCTGGCCCAGACAAACCGGCCACCGATGTTGAATAAACTCAGCAGCGCGGTAAAACCAGCCGCCACAGAGGCTATTGACGTCAATTGTGCTTTGTCGAGCTTAGAGAATGGCACGGCTTGGCCAATCAGGTGGCCACCGAATACTTCTTGCAGCATCGGACTGGCCATGCCGATAACGCCGATTCCAGCCGAGACATTCATGCAGAGCATCATCCAAACGAGCCAGAACTGCGGGATACCCCACACTTTCTTCACATGGACATGGTGCTGAGTCACCATGGCGCCGTCTGCCCGCTCCTTAGGGGACTGCCAGCCAGCAGGCGTCCACCCGGGCGGCGGTATGCGATAGGCCAGTGCGCCACTCATCATAAACACAAAGTACATTGCGGCCATAGCGACAAAAGTCTGTGTCACGCCCCCTCCTTCGTACGCAGCAAAGGCCGCCATGAACTCCGTGGCTAGCGGCGAGCCAATCATCGCGCCGCCGCCAAATCCCATGATGGCCATGCCGGTAGCCATGCCCCGCCGATCTGGAAACCATTTGATCAGTGTACTGACTGGCGAGATATACCCGAGCCCCAGACCAATACCGCCAATCACGCCAGAGCCCAGCAGCATCAGCCAGAACTGATGGAGGTGGATGCCGAGTGCGGAAAGTAGCATACCGCCGCACCAGCATAGTGCACTGACCACGCCAGCTTTGCGCGGGCCGGCTCGTTCCAGCCAGCCTCCCCAAATAGCGGCAGAGCTGCCAAGCAGCACAAAAAACAATGTATACATCCATCCCAGCGTGGAAATCTTCCAGTCGCAATGAGTTACGAACAACTCTTGCAAGAAGCCGATCTCGGGACCGCAAGCCATAGGATGGGTCATGCCGATGGCCTGCGACAAGGGTAGCCAAAAGACCGAAAAGCCATAAGCCATGCCTATGCACAAGTGAATTGCCAAGGCGGCCGGGGGGACCAGCCAGCGGTTGAAGCCTGGCCTCGCTACAATGCGCTCCTTAGAGAGGAAGGGCACAGCCGCGACTTGCTCGGCGGTGCCTGCACTTAGACTGGATGTCATGTTGTCTCCGTCGAACATGACCGGCTAGGGACGCACCGTATGTCTTAGAACATGAAAAAAGCCGGTCGGTTATGCTAACAAGCGGACAATTTATCGACTACAAAACCAGGCTGCTCTATTTTTTCGCAACCCTGTCACGATACTGCCGACGACCGAGTTATACACGATATTACCGGCGGTATCGGTTCCCATTAAAAAGCAACCTCCTACGTCAAGACAGTTCTGACACTGCGCTTAGCCTCGATCCACTTTTGTTCATACAGCGACACGCAGAATTCTGCGATCATGTCAAATATCTCGAGTCCGGTCAATAACGTCATATGGCAGGATGAGTTCACTTTAATCATCTTAAAGCTTGGCAATTGCCGTTGCCACGCTTGCCAAGAGTCATGGCGGCACGACGACGAGGCGTGCCGCTGCATTTCGGAAATTCCTGACGTCGGGTTGCGAACAGCATTGCTCGTCAGCGTGGGCTGGGCGAAGCAATCGTCTACTTTCGCGAGGGTAACAGACTCAAGCTAACCGGACAGCGACCGCACGCATAAATGGCGCTTTTGGAAGCTATGTCGTCACTATGCTATGTAACAGTGCTTCGTTCTGCCCGACTCTGGCGTTGCCTCGCGAGCAAACGATTCTCCGACGACATGTCTTCGCAGCGCGATTCGATCCCAAACAGCTGCTCGATCAGTCGAATGGATCCGCTGACAAGATGATCGCGACCACGTTGCGTTTTCGGCAGGCTTTCTTTTGCCGCGATTCTGTCGCGACGCGTGTGCGCTTAGCAGCCCAACTGCACCAGTTGATTGGTGTCGGCGATATCGTTGTACAGCTTATTGCTGTCAGTCTTCAATGCCGCGCCGGGCTTGATGCTAGGCTAGAGCGCCGCGGCGTGTGCCGCGCTGCGCGTCGGTCTGTAACTGAACAACCGAACGGCAAAACCAGTGCCGCTCATCCGCGGGCGACTAGCCCCGGGAAATCTTACCCCGAGGCTCTCGCAGAACCGTACGTGGCGCCCTCGCGTTATACGGTTCCCGTTATTCAAGCCATTTATGCGGCCCCCAGGGGGCGAATTTTCCCGTCGCCGCCATCAAAGACGACATGACGGATTTGTGCTCGACGAGCGCCTGTTCGCCGTTAACCATAGCGACTGGCACGAATGCCGACTCTGCCGTCGGCGACTATATTGAAGCATCAGCTATCCGTTGCTAGTGCAACTTTATCCATTTGCGTAGAAGGTTCGCATTGATGCCGTGTCTGGGTGTGAGCCCCGCTACCAATGCGCGGCTCAAGGCAAATCTCGATTGCCCGCTGTTTGGTTCGCCGATCAAACGGCGGTTGCTGTCTATGCCTACGATGACGACCTTTAGGCACGACGCTTCTGAGCGTTGTTCTGTCATTAAGATAATTGCTGAAATTCATTGGACATAGCGCTTTTCGGCAGCCTGCGGCCGCGCCTTGGCGCGCTCGGCATTGGCTCGCGGCTGAGGTTGTGGCCGGCGAATTACATTACCGTTTTGGTCGGGATCGCTCGTGCCGTAGCGCATGATGCCAATCTGTATGGGCTTGCGGTTGGTCGCTATCCGATGGCGGTACATCAAATCTGGGTAATGTGATGCAGCACGGCGTCCGAAGTCGTGAATCTGCTCCATATTTTTCTAGCGCGAAATACCCCGGGGAACTGGTGATTACACGAAAACCATGCTGATGGGCATGGAGTGTGGTACGTTCAAAACGCATATCGAAACACATCGTGCAACGAATGCCGCGCTCGCGTAACGCGATAATTTCCTCTTTGTTCTCAGACGGCGTAAAGCCCCGTGCAGCTTGCCGCATAAGTTTTACTCGCATTCAATTCGATCCGCTTGGCGGTCTGCACAATCGCGCGCTTTTGGGCGGTCGTTACCTGCACGACAATTCGTTCGGTAGTCGCCGCCATTACACAGTGATGCTGATGCTCGTTGTGCCGGTGCGCCGCAGGCGTGCCAATATGGCAGGTGGCATGAATCGCCAGCGCACATCCATCGTGCCCACGCGTAGCCCGGCCTGGTGCCATTCGGTGTGTGCCTGTAAGCTCGACAGTGACCGCTTGCGATAGTATTTCTCAACCACCGTGAAATGCACGGCAAGCGGTGCGGACAGTTCGGCAAAACGCGCATAGCTCACGTTAAATCCGTCGAGCACGAAGGCCACACCAAAAGGAACCCCGTAGAACAGGTGAGATATTGCAGTGCCAACTTGCCGTGTTGCTTCGACAAGCATCAGGCCTGGCACATGGTCGATTTCATGCTCGAAGAAAAACGGGTGGTCTGGTTCGATGATCAATGGCGCAACGAACCGATCCTGCCCCTCTCCGGTGGAGGGAGCCGGATCTATCCGTTCCACGAAAACATGTTGGAGTTCCGACTTATGGACCAGACGACGCTGCAACCGGCGACGGCCAGCACTATCGATTTCGTAACCCTCACCCAGGGGGGGAGCATGGGACGCTGTTATTCATTTATGGGTTTTTTACTACATGAATGGAATCAGTGTCTGTGAGGCTGTGGATACAGCTGCGCCTGCGATGCCATTATTGGCAGCCTCGTTTGTTCCGAGGTCCAACCTTGTGATCGTTCTCTGTAACACCTCAATTGGGGGAGATTGCCATGGCTGGCGGAATTCGCCCAGTGCGTCGGGATTTGCTACAGTGAGCGACTGGCTGAAGCGGACATTGAGCCGTCTGTCGGCAGCTGGGGTGACAGATTCTTAAGGCGGCTCTGAAAATTGTGAGGCTTGGGACTGGCATACCGGGCATCGATATACTGATTTAATATTTTTACACACTTGGCCGTTGCTCGCACGAGCCTGACTACAAAGCGGTAAAGACGCAGCTCGAAAATGGTTCGTAGCCTCGTGGCCATCTGGCGATCCCTTAAGCAGCGTCAACTTTCGCGACGCAAGCAATGAGCGTCCCCATGCGAATCACGCGCGGTGTCAGGATCGCCGGCATGAAGAATTTGTGCCCCTGCCCGCGCTGTTTGCGCGAACCGTCAATTCGACAAACACTTGCCCAAAGCCTTCCGTCTTGTGTCGCACGCCATCAACGCCGCACAGCCCGAGCACAGACAGTGCTGTGGCATTGGGGCTTGGCGCTCTGCGGCGCCGCAGGCGCTGGATTGGCGCAGCGCCTTGGCATCTGCATGAGCGGCGAAACGATACTTCGTTTGCTCAAGGGCCGCAATGACGAGCCACCCGCAGCGACACCGCAGCCGTGCATCGTGGGCATTGGTGACCGGTCATTCAAACGCAGTCATCGCGACGGCACCCTACTATGTGCCACGAGTGGTGCCTTGCACTCGCCGCGATGTGTATCGCGCAAAAGAGCCCGAGCCAGTGTTGCGACTCGAAACGGCGCCTGGACAGCCAATGCAGGCGGATTTCACGCACATTCAGCGAGGTCGTCAATGATTGCCCGCGTTCGCTAGCAGGTCAAACCCGTAAGCTGTTTGTTATCACAGCATCAGCCGAGTCTTGTGCTCGTTGCCGTCATCGTGAACAGCGGTGCACCGGGTTAAGCTGGTGCTACAACGAGCTTTTTTGCCACTAGCCTTGCGGGTGCGGCAAAAATGAACGCGGATCCCAGCGGCACATTCGCCTCCTTGACCAACATGCCGCTCCACCTTATTTGGGGATTAAAAAGCGCTCGCGATTCTTTCCAATCCATGACGGCGCCCGACCTCTACCGCTCCAGGTCTCACCCGTTTTGGGATTTTGGTATTTCGGCTCCGGCTGCTTCGCACGTGCAGCGCCGCGAGCTTGACGCCTACGTCCAAATAAATCTTCGGCCGTGATCCCCAATTCGGTGATCTTCTCGCGCATTTGTGCGATCACCGTTTCCAATTCCTGCGCCCGTAAGGCTTCTGCCTCTGCTTCAAGCTGTTCAATTTGAGCGCGCAACTCTTGGTATGTCGCCATGTTTACTTCCTATGTTAAGTTAAAGATACCCCGGACGGATGCGGGTTGGGTCAACTCGCTTGCATGCCTATGCCTCGGATTGAGGAAGCGCTTGGCAGCATGGCCTCTATTTAAAAAATCTCCTATTAACCTGTATCTTGAGGCTGCCATGTTTGACCGCGTTCATGCGCTTGCCGCAAATATTTTTTCACTCGTTGCACACCCTGCACATAGCTCCACCGCGTAAGCTTGATTGCAGACTAACTACTTGGAGTCGTGATAGTCGTCATTTTCGATGACCAAACATCGCTTAGCTTTTTGCCTTCGTACCCACGGGTGTGCATAAACAATGCCAGCTAGCTCTTTACGAAGACTGGCGGTCCTACAAAGACATCTATTATACCTTAACGTGCCTACAGCCGAGCCAATCACTGGATTACAAGTAAGTGGTTAGCGTTTTTCACCGGTGGAGCAGCGCAAAAATGAAAAAATTACCTGTGCGTGTTGACAAATTGCGCGATTGAAGGCGAGTGCCGTAATCACTTTTAAGAAGCTGTCTAAGCTTGGGTTGCCGCTGCTCGCTTCAACCGTTTACAAACCCTTATACAAATCCTGGTATTGCTCGTTGGCGCAGGGCTAACCTGTTATTCGGCACTGGGCACCTCTGAAGCAACTTGTCGAGCGCGCCACGGGTATCCATTCCAGCGCTCCGGCTGCCGGTCGCTTTACCGTAGAACACCTGTGGGGCTGGCCACAAACTGGACCATGCAGAAATATAAAAATTCGGCAGGATGATGCAAACTTGGCAAGCAGAAGGTCATGTCGTGAAGAAGAGTCAGTACATTGAAGAGCAGATTGCGTTCGCGTTGAAGCAAGCAGGGCTGGGCACGCCGGTGGCTAAGGTATGCCGCAAGATGGGCATCAGCGATACGACGTGTTACAACTGGCGGCACAAGTATGGGGGCTGGGCTCGTCGGCGCTACGCCGGTTAAAGTAACTCGAGGAGGACACGAGGCTTAAGCGGCTCGTAGTGGACTTGTCGCTGGACAAAGCCATGTTACAGGACGGATTATCGAAAAAGCGCTTGCCGAGTCGTTGAACAAAGCGCTGGACGTGCCGCTTATCGTCGTCGGTGAACGCGGCCGTGCCCCGACACATTAACCAGCAGGCTACGCGGCGAGTGCAAGGCGCCGCTCGCAACACAGCAGTACGCAGCTGCTGCTGCGTGATTGCACAGGCTTTTCGCCAAGGCTGAAGGGCTTGGCGTACGATGCCGCAACCGCCGTTGAACCCTTGGCCCACGATTTCCCAATACAACTTCGCCGCGTTTTGGCAGCCTTCACACCAGCGCTGGGCAAGCTATGCTCGATAGGGATCCAACTTGCTGGCTGCGGGTGGCCGCTGCGCCCGCTCAGGGAACCCACCGGCGTTGATCCAATGCCGCACCGTACGCCGGTCCAATGCTGTAAGGCGCGCAATCGCGCGTATTGCCATCGCACTTTGATGGTGGCGCATGACCGTCCTATAGCGTGCGAGCCGCGCTTGTTGCTCCTTTGCGCGCGATGTGGTTGCCACGCCGGACGCATTCGATTCGATCGCTGGCAATGCAGCACAAGCGTGCTCGTGATTGAGCGAGCGTGCAACTTCGCGGATAGGCCGCTGGCAGCGGCTCAGCGCGCGCTCAATAGCATCGCCAAGATGCTTCAATAGATACCATCGGTCGGCCACTTGTATTGTTTGCGGCGCACCACGTGTGATGCCTTCGGTGTCAATACCAGCGCGATCGCGTGACACGATTCGGATTGCGCGGTTTCCTGTTAGCCAGTTCGCCACCGATGTCGCATCACGATCGGGCAACCGATCCAATGGGCGCTGTTGCTCGAGATCGACCAGTAGGGTGTCATAGCGATGAGCGCGTTTGAATGCCCAGTCATGGACGCCCACTATGGTAGGGTTGGATGTCGTCGTGACGTGCTTTTGGCCGTTGCGTTTGGGCAAACGAAGCATCGTTTCGCCGCTGATCAAAATGCCGAGCCGCTGCGTCATAAGTCGTCCCCGCCAGCATTCTGACGGGTAACAAATGACATGAGATAACAGGCTCCGCTCGGTAACAAAAATCTTGAGTCAATGCGCCGGTGTAGCGGCCGTTCTGCTTGATGCTGGTGCGAACAACGGCACACGTTTGGCCGCTCATCAGCTTTTCCGTGACCTGCCAGCGGTCTATTCTTCGCCTGGCAGCTTGCGGTTTCCAAACCAGTGGTTCGTTGCCGGCCCCGCAGGCCTTCGACTTCTGACGGCATCTTAACACCGGCAGGCGCACCGATGCCCGGGTTTCGCGTTGCGCTAGCAAGCACAGTGGCAACGCTTCCTCGTTCAACCACAGAGTGTGGTTTCCATTGCTAAGTGGCTAAGCGCGCAACGCCTATTTAGGCGTCACGAGTCGCAAACCCGGCAGGTCGGCAAAGTCGGCACGGTTAAGTGTCATTAGCGCGTCCCCGTGCTCGATCGCCTGCGCTGCGATCCACAAATCATTGTAGCGAGGCCGCGGTGATCGGCCAGACTGTTTGACAGCGGCCGCAAGCACGCCGAACGCAGCGGCAGTCTGTCGCGACACTTCACGAATCGGGCGCCGCTCAAGCTGTTGTAGATAGGCTGCGCGCACGGCCCGCTCGACAGGATCCGTGCAGGCCTGCGCACCCAATCCAAGTTCACCCAATGAAATGACCGAGATGAACACGGATGCGTCGCCAGCAAGCTCGATCACGGTTTGCGAATCAAGCGTTTTTGCAGCCAATGCAACCCAAATGCAGCTGTCAAGGATTACGCCCATGGATCCCGCACATTGTCATCAAAGCTAATACGACTGTCAGCCAGCCAAGCATCGGCCTGCAGCGGCGTGAGCGCTACAGGCAGTCCTGCGAGCGCTTGGGCGGCGTTCATGGTCGGTTCAGGAGGCACGATCCGAGCCACCGGCACATGGTTGCGCTCGATGATGATGGTTTGACCTTGACGCGCGACGGTATCCAAGATCTGACGGGTTTGTCGAGCAAGTTCGGTGGCAGTGATCGCCTGCATGTTGGCTCCCAAATAAGTATTAATACGTATTTTACATATTTAGTCGCCTTATGTCGTTTACCTATTTCAGCTTTGTACTTTGTCCAATATGCCAGCCTGTTATAGGCGCAAGTCGTCATATCTGATGCAGTACACGGCTTGGCCGTGAGCCGGTGATCGCGTCACTCGGGTTGCTTACGCGTACGGATTTTGCCCAGCGCACGCGTGGGCGGGCGTGGCCGCCCAATCGGACCGGTGGTGCGACCCGATGCGCACTTAGGGGGTGTGCGCAGCCTTCGTGATACTGCGTCGCAAGCCCAAGTGAGACCTTCACGCTCTCGATCGCTACGCCCTTGTAGCCGCGATTGACAACAGCGATCTGCGGTTGCACGCCGCTCAGGATCGCCGCTTGTTCCAACGCTTCAACCAACGTGTACCCGGCGTACGGATTGCCCGGCACCGAACGAGCGCCGACTACCAGACCTTCCTTGTGCGTGGTCGTAATCGACACCTTCACGCCGAATTCGTACGGCTTGCGCACTTTACCGTCGGGTAAGCACGCGCCGTTGCCGGCGCGCGCTCCCCTAAGAACCGTGCATGCGAGTTTCCCTGAACCGCACCGAGTTTTGTGGAGGCTCCAACTCTTGAGAGAATGGAGCGATGAACAAGAAGCCAAGCAAGTTTTCCCCGGAAGTGCGAGAGCGGGCAGTGCGCCTAGTACGCGAGTAGCGTAGCGAGCACTCGTCGATGTGGGCGGCAGTCGAATCGATTGCGCCGATGATCGGCTGCACGCCGCAGACGCTGTTGGATTGGGTTAAGCGCGAGGAGCTCGATTGTGGCGAGCGCGATGGCGTGAGTACGGCCGAGCGTGAACGCATCAAGGCCTTGGAGCGCGAGGTCAAGGAACTGCGCCGGACCAACGAGATTCTCCAACTGGCGAGCGCATTTTTCGCCCAGGCGCAGCTCGAGCGCCGTTTCAAGTCCTGAAGGCCTTCATTGATCAGCATCGCGACACCTTCGGGGTTGAGCCGATCTGCAAGGTCTTGCGCATCGCCCCGTCGGGCTACCGACGCCATGCAGCACAACTTCGCGATCCGTCCAAACGCTGCGCCCGCACGAAACGCGATGAGCTTTTGCAACCGGAGATCAAGCCAAGACGGAACTGATTCATCGGCGCGCCCCTTGGAAAACGAGGGAATCCGTCGAACTGGCAACGCTGGAATGGGTTGCCTGGTACAACCATCATCGGCTAATGGAACCGCTCGGCTATATCCCGCCTGCTGAAGCTGAGGCAAACTACTACAAGCAACTCAGAAATGCCGCTAACGTGTCCGCATTAACTTAAACCAACCAGCCTCCACAATTCCCGGTGCGGTTTGAGATAGTAGAACTCTGAACAAGTACTGAATATGCGAGCCTATAAGAATAAATTGGCAAACGGTGCTCGAATCGACAAATTATTTTTGTTGCTGACCTGCAAGGTTCGGCCTATAGGTCTCAAGTTCTAGCACCGTTCTCCCACTACTCAAGCGCTTAAATGCCTCGCGCGCAAGACACGGGCATTTTTAACGCAGCCGCGACGACGGGCGGCTGCTTCGGTCACATCCAGTGCTGCAGGCCGAAATCGAACAACAGAATGACGGCAGAGCAAAACACGCCGCACAGCACATTGGCGATGCGATGCCCAAAGTCGCGATGGCGGCTGAGCGCTGCGCCGATCAGAAACACGATCTCGGTTATCACCTGCAGTCCGAACCAGGCGAGCATCACTGTGTACTCGTACCCCATCGAATTGAAGTCAGCAAAGTTCATGCCGTGCCCAGATATCCATGAGCCTACTCGCCATATTTCATAGAGCAACAGCACCGCGGGGAATAGGTAGCTTGCGATATAGGTCGGCATCGTTGCATGTCGCAACTCGAAGTGTTTCTCGTGCCGCAGGAGATGGGTCGTGAGCCGCATGATCTGCTCCTCTAACTATCCAACTTGTCACATTATGGGCGACACACACCATGTGTGCGCTTAAATTGACTTTAGGCGGCTTGTGGGAAGGTTTCAATGCTGCAATGCAGCGCCATGCTGCGTGGCGCTGCAGCGGACGTACCCATGTGGTGTTGAGAAAGACGATGGAGGGACGCAGGGGCGCGCCTTGCGCCAAGAGGCGCCAGGACTCGGGATTGATGTTGCGCTGCAACATTTGCCATGCAAGCAGCGACCGCAAAACGCAAGCGGTGGCCAGTATGTGCAGCCGTTGGACAGGCTGTGAAACGGGACGTCCTACACGATGGGGAGTACGCTGCCGTCCGCGTCGATCAGGCTGCCCGCGTACGTGGCTCCCGGTTGTTCGTTGCTCCGCTCCAGGCGCAGTACGGTGGCGAGTCGCTGCGCGTACCGCTGCGGGTGGTATTCAGCGACGTCATAGCGGCGATTCGGCTGGCCAAGATGCTGTATCAGTGCGTCGAGCGCCGCGCGGTAGCTCGCCGTATCGCAGCGATACTTGAACTTATTGCCGATTTCGTCGCCGAACGTCGATAGGCTGCCGATGTCGTGCACGAGCGCCGGCAATCCGAGCATGGCCGCCTCGACGATCAACAGCGGCGCATTTTCCGCGCAGATCGACGGCAATACCACCGCATGCGCGGTCTCGCGCAACTCGGTCAGGAGCGCGCGATGGGGACGCCTGCCGCGGAATTCGAGCCGCCCGGCACAAATCAAATCGGCATTGCAGTGCTCGAGCGCGGCACGCTCCGGCCCGTCACCGAAAATCGTCAGCTTATTAAGGTAGGCGAATTGTGTGGCGCGTGCCAGCGCGATGAACTCGCCCAGCCCTTTTTCCGCCGCGATGCGGCCGGCGAATGCGAGGTTGATGCGACTCGCTTGGATCGGCTTGGGCGCGTATACGGGCATGTCCGCGTCAATTGGGTTGGGTAGCAGCGACGTGTTCGTGATGCCGGCGCGGTGCAGTGCTTGCTCCATGTACCGGCTCGGGCACAATAGCAAATCAAACACTCGGATGGGATGGCACAGCAGCCTGGTCGAATGCCAGTAAAGCTTTTTCAATGCATCATGCACCGCGCCTTTCGGACTCGCGCGAGTGATCAGCGCCCGCAACATACCAAGTGATTCGATGGGAAACGCGTCGGCGATGCCGTTTTTGTACCGCAGCAGCGTGGGATTATAGTGGACCAGGTGATAGTCATGGCAGGTCAGATAGGTCGTATAGCCCAGGCTCGAATGGTATCGATCGATCGCATGCAGGATCGACGGAGATAGCACATTGTGATAGTTGTGTACGAGTATACGAGCGGGCCGGAAGCGAACAATCGTTTGCGCGAGCAGACGGGCTGCCTCGCTATTCCATGCGCGCGGCTTGTGCCGCGCGGCAGCGCTTAAGCAACTCCTGTCAAAACATTCAACTTCCACACCCGGCATGGCGCGCAACAGCCGTGCAGACGTTCGGTACACTTCTTCGGCACCACCTTTCGAGGCGAAATCATTGATGATCAGCACATTGCAGCGTTTGTCCATAACACTCTCCTCCAAACCCCGCGACTTGCGATCTAACACGTGCGTTGCCTCTTAAACGTCACGATAGCGACGTCCACGCACGGGCTCTGTTTGGCAACGCACGGTATGTCGGGCGGCATCCTGGCTTAATTAAGTGGTCGAAATTTTGTAGGCAGGCCGTTCAGCGGCGCATCGAATAGCAAGAGACTACGCGGATGAACGCTCGCACGCTATTGAGGGAAAGCTTCGCACGACTTGTCCTATGGACCGGCGTCGTTGCGGCGGTGCGCAAGTTCTTGTGGCGTGACCGGGTTGCTATCCTGCTGTATCACAATCCGTCGCCGTCGACGTTGGATGCTCACTTATCCTATCTGACGCGCATCTGCGACATCGTGCCGTTGGACGCGTTAAGCCAGCCGGGCCGCGGCCGACCGCGCGCGGTCATTACGTTGGATGACGGGCATGCTGGCAATGCCGCGCTGTTGCCCGTGTTCGACAAGCATCGGGTGCGTCCGACCATTTTTCTGTGCAGCGGCGTCATCGAGCATCGCGCCGCACATTGGTGGATGCATCCGGCCGCCGCTGGTACAGATATCGAAAGATTAAAGCGGCTGCCAAACCGCGAGCGCCTCGCGCAATTGCACGAGCGCGGCTATCAAGGCGCGGAGTTGCGGCAAGTCTTGCCAATGCTGCTGGGCGGCGGGCAGCTGCGGGAGCCGACGATCGCGGACGAGGGCCGCAATGGCACAGCACCAACCGGCCTCAGCGTGCGGCAGGTTAAGCAGATGCGCGCGCGAGTCGACTTTCAGTCCCATACGCGTTTTCATCCGATCCTGACCCGCTGCGAAGACGCTGAATGCGAGCAGGAGATCACCGGCTCCCGGCGGGACATCGAACGGTTGACCGGGCGGCCTTGCGTGCATTTTGCATACCCGAACGGCAACTATGGGGAAAGGGAGATCCGGCTATTGCGCGCGGCCGGCTACCGCACCGCTAGAACGTGCGACGTCGGTTGGAACGATGACGCGACTGATCCGTTCAGGTTGCGTGCCATCGATATCCATGACGATTCGTCGTTGGCATGGTTCATCGCGCAACTGACGGGGATTCCATTGTTCCTGCGCTATGCGCGGCACGGCGGCGGCTGGCGCGGCCGTAAGCCCCAATTTTGACCCGTGCGGCCGGCGTCAGCCAGCGATCTGATCAGGATTTCGCAAAGAGCGTTAAAATAGTGGTGGAAGGACCTCCTCTGTGCCGCCGGCGTGTTCTCGCCGGCTCGCCGTGCAGTTTGCGCGACATAATGACTTCCCCCTATGGACGAACAGAAGAGACAGCGAATTATTGCGTATATTCACCACCGGATGGACGAATACGGCATTTCCATTGAGCATCTGGCCAAAGTACTTGCTGAAGAGGAAAAGAAAATAAAGCCGATATTGTTTCGTGATGCGTATGGCAACGCATGGGATGGTGAAGGAGACATGCCCGATTGGCTCAAGCGCGCGGTGCATGCCGGACAGTCGACTGAGCACTTCATGGTCAAGCCGGAGCAATGACCGGCATGTCCCCGGTGCCGCGCGCGATGCCGTATGCGCAGACTATCACGCTGGCTAACGGAGCAAGCGTTGCTTTCGCGCAGGCGGGCAGTGGCGAGCCGATCTTGCTGGTGCACGGTTCGCTGTGCGACTACCGGTATTGGGAGCCGCAGCTCGCGCCGCTGGCCTCGACGCATCGCGTGCTATCACTCAGCCTCGGACACTATTTTCCGACGCGCGAGTTGAATCGCGCGCTGCCGTTTAGTTGGAACGCGCATGTGCAGCAGATCGCCGCGTTCATCGACGAGGTCGTGTGCGAGCCGGCGCATGTGGTCGCGCATTCCCGTGGCGCCTACCTTGCGTTTCATCTTGCCCGCTGCTTTCCCGACCGGTTGCTCAGCGTGACGTTGGCCGACCCGGGCGGTGCCGTTCAAGGCAGCGATGCGCCAGGCGCGCAGGCGGCGGGTAAGGTCAACACGCTGCGTGCCCGCGCCGTGGCGCTGATCGAGCAGGGCGAGGTGGACGCTGGCTTGGCGTTGTTTGTCGACTCGGTCAGCCGTCCAGGGTCCTGGGCGCACAGCCCGTACGGGTTCAAGGCAATGGCGCGCGACAACGCACATACGCTGCAGCCGCAAATCGCGGAGCGGATGCCGGCCTTTGCCGCGCACGAGGCTGGCGCAATCATGGTGCCGGTCCTACTCGTCGGCGGGGAGAAAAGCCCTTCGATCTTTCACCGAAACATCGAATGGCTGCACCAGCACATCGATGGCGCCTGTCAAATGACGATTACCGGCGCCTCGCACGGAATGAACCTGGCGCACCCCCGCGCATTCAATCGCGCGGTACTGGACTTTGTCGATGCGCATGGCCGGACACGGTCGTCCGGAAAAGGCATATAATTAATATGGTAAGTTTATTGCCTTGACCGGTCGCTCCGATGGAACTCCCTGTCAATCCATTCAAACGTGCGTTGGCCGAGGGCCATGTGCAGATCAACCTGGGGGTCGGATGGCGCATGCTTATGCGGCCGAGGTTGTGGCCGGCGCTGGCTTCGACTGGCTGCTGCTCGACGGCGAACACGCGCCGAACACGGTATCCGCCGATACTGGGGCAACGTCAAGCCGTGGCGCCGTACGCGTCGCATTCGATCGTCAGGGTGGCGTGGAACGATACGGTGTTGATCAAGCAGATCCTAGATATTGGTGCACAGACCGTGCTGTTACCGAGGGTGCAGGATGCGCAGGCGGCGCGCCGTGCCGTGGCGGCAATCCGCTATCCGCCGCGCGGTGTGCGCGGCGGCCAGTGAATTGCCGACGCGGTTGAACACGCCGGGTGTCCTGGTCATCGACAGCGCGAGCGCGTGCTTGCCGACGTGTCTCGCGATGTCGAGTGCGTCAATGTTGATTTTTGCACGAAGCCGCGAGCCTGCGTTTCGTCTGCGACAGTGAGCTTGTAGCTGCTCTTGCCCGTTACGCGCGTGCCGAGCACCAGGCGATCATTGTCGTCGGGGTCACCAAGCCGGGCCCGGTGCGTCAGCGCGCGCACCCCATCCTGTGCCGTGTGTCGTCGTACGAAGTGCAACTGAAGGTCGAGTTTCTCCAGTGCTTGCAGCCGTGCGATTGGCTGGCCGGCTGTTAACGATATCTGCTGTGCGAAAACGGGTGGCCGGCTGCGCGCAGCGATTCGTTCGCGCCGACGCAACAGTCCGCTGTGTAATGGGCTGTGGGCACCGGTCGTGCTACTGTTGGGCGGAACGGGCTTAACTGGGAGAGTGGATGACCAAGCCTTTTGTTTCGATGTTTTTTGCGGTCGCTTTGAGCGGCTGCATGCTGTTGCAGCATAACCCTGACGCCGGCGAACCCGAGAAGGTTGCCTCCACCGGGCGCAGCACGCAGGACGTGATCGCGTGCATGACCGATGCAGCGAACCGGCATGATGTGTCATTTCGCGCATCGCCGATTCCCCAAGGCCAAATGTTGGATTTCGGCGACTCTAACATCGTGAAGATCCGTACCGACGACGATGGCAGCACGAGCTTCCGGTTCTACCCAGGCAAGCGTCATCCGGGCAACCTGTGGATCGAGGGCGCAGCGTGGCAGTGCGCGGATACGCCATGACGATCCGTTGCAACGTGGCGGGGACCTGTTGGCATTGCCGCGCGAGCGCAGGCTCGTGTGCGCGTCGCAAGAGGGCGCACGGCGATGGCTGAACGTGTCGATCTTGCCGCCTATTTCGAGCGTATTGGCTATGCCGGGGCGGCCCAGCCGACGCTGCAGGTGCTGAATGGGCTGCACGCGCTCCATCCGTGCGCGATTCCGTTCGAGAATCTCGATCCGTTGCGCGGCGAGCATGTACGGCTGGACTTGGACCAGATTCAGCAAAAACTCGTGACCGGCGGCCGAGGCGGCTACTGCTTCGAGCACAACACGCTATTTGCCGCGGTGCTCACCGAACTAGGCTTTGAGGTGACGCCGATGCTCGCGCGCGTCTTATGGATGCGTGACGGTGTCGATGTAACGGCCAAGTCCCATATGTTGTTGCATATCGCGCTACCCGAAGGGCCGTTCATCGCCGATGTCGGCTTTGGTGCGATCACGCTGACGGCGCCATTGCGGCTGGATGCGGGCGTTGTTCAGCCGACGCCATTTGAGCCGGCTCGACTCATCGGGCAGCCTGAATTGCAACAGGGCTACGATCTCGAAGTCGCGCTGGGTTCGCGTTGGCAGAAGGTCTATCGGTTTGAGTCGCGGACCACGTATCGGATCGACCATGAGATGGCCAATTGGTACACCTGTGCTCATCCCGATTCCCATTTTATTCACGAACTGAGCGTGTGCCGCATCGTTGGCGACGCGCGTGCCGCGCTGCGTAACGATCGGTTCACGTTGCGCCGGCGTGACGGCAGCGATCAACGGCGGCGACTGGCCAGTGCCGCCGAATTGGCAGATTGCTTGACTGGCACGTTCGGCATCAATATTGGCGGCATGGATATCGATGCGTTGTTCGAGAAAATACGTGAGCCGTGATCGGCGCGGGCACGGTGCTCGGGCACGGCGCTGGTTACGCGCTCGCCGTCACCTTGATGGAGCGACAAGCCTTTGCAACAACCTGTCCAAGTTCAGGGCTACCGTGAGAATGGCGTTGCCCCGTCATGGGTTGAATTGATGCCCATGGCGTTCGACCATCAAGATGTAAGGAGCCCGGTAACCCGTTGAGCTTTATGCTGGCTGCACATGGCAAGACCGTGCGAACTGCTCGCGGAAGACTCACACTGGCGTTTATCCAGCAGAATCACGATACATTAACCGGCCTTTGTCAACTGGGCAAAGCCGACATGGTCATGCGGTGTCCACTACCTTAATCCATTTTGCCCTGATCGTCGAAGGCCTCCGTAGTGTGAGCACGTCCTAGTGCGTAAGCGCGCTCTACGGCATCGCGTGCGTCGCAATGAACCGCTTAATTACATCATAGCGATGCTTGCGGACGACACCGTCGTCGGCCAGCAAACCGTAGTTTCCATCGCCACCGTACGCCTCGTCGTCAAGCAATTCATACAACGTAACGTTCTGAATATTGTACTTCTTGGCATACTGGACTAAACCGCCGAGCGCGTTGGGCCCAACCAGGTAGGCTGCCGATGCTTGTTCGCTCGCGCCCGGTCGGACACCCAGTTCGGTGATCCAGATTGGCTTGCGGTACGTGTCGTGCAAGTGCCTGAGCACGTTGACGCCCCGCGCGGCGGTGATGTCTCCCATGTCCGAATACCAATGCCATGCGGTGATGTCCCACTTCGGGATTCGGTGCCCTCGGGAGCCGTCGGGTTGTGTGCCGGTGTACAGCATGTCCAGGAAACCGAAGTGTAGCCACCCTAGCGGGCACATCATGATCGTGGCGGATGGGTTTGCGCTCTTTATCCCGTCAATCATTCCGAGAATCGAGCCACGCGCCTTCTGAAAAGAGGCATTGTCATAGTCGTCCGGATTGTTGCCATGTCCGCGGCGAATGCTGACATTCTCATACTCGTTACCCACCTGGTAATACTGGACGACGCCCTTAAGCGTCGTAGCGACCATCGCCCCCAGTTTTAACCCGTCGCGGTAGGCTGCGTCCTCGTTGGCGTAGGAATTCAGGTCGGCCGTTAGCGCCGCGAAGACACCGATGCATTGTTTCTTTGCCAGTTTAGCGATTCGAAAGACCTTTTGCGTGCTGGCGTAATCGAAAACATCGTGTCCGTACATCGTCATACCCAGTTCTTTGATATGACCGAGTTGCTGTTCGTCACTCATTTTGTCGTACACGCCCCCTTGCCCGACGTGACCGCCAATGCCGTAGAAGATCCCCTTGGTGCCCTGGCCGCATGGGATCGTTGGTAGCGCAGTGGGGATCGGCGTGTCCGTTGATCCACTCGATTTCCCGGTGGGTCCGGCCACGGCCGACGGGATGGCTGCTACTGCCATGTCGCCCGCCTTCGAAACAGGCAGGTGAGATGCGACGTCCCCGTCGGTCTGATCGCTGAAGGCCGTTTGTAGTGCCGCGCCGGCCAGCGTCACAATCGCGATCCCCGCAAACGAGTATGAATAACGTCGCATTCGATGCCCTTCGGTACGTGCATCGGACATGCTACTGTGCGCGGACTTCGGACCGATGTGCGCGAAACCACAAAATGCATCGCATGAGACGTATCGCGCAGCTCAGCTGCTAGCAAACGCGTGTAAAGCGGTTACCACCGGCACGACTACGGTCAAACCCACCGCACAATGGGCATAAGCGCCCACGGCCTGAGCTTCGGCCGACGCCCTATAGCAAGGCTGAAGCGGGCAGTGGTGACTTATCGCGACACAACCTTTGTGACGTGGCATCACGCGAGGCCTGCGGGCAATGATCCGGCGGTACAGCGTAATCGAGCCGATCATCGGCCATATGAAAGCAGACGGCAAGCTCGATCGGAACGGGCTTAATGGGGCATTGGGCGATGCCATCTCAACGGGATACTGGGCGATCCCATTCATGCGGTGCTGTGCCGGCCACAACCTGCATATGATTTCCAGGAAACTGCAGCTTTTTTACACGCTGATCCTTCCTGCTCTGCTCAATCGCGATGCTCACATGGTGTCGGCGGTATAACACCCTCGCAGAAAAGCGAATTTTTTAAGAGTCGACTCTGTAGAATTTACTGAAATTTACGTAGCCATACGAAGGTGACAACAATTATTACCGAATAGCTTTCATTCTCCTTGACATGTTTTCGTCCATCAAATAATTTTCAGTTTTTGTCGAATGTAATAGGACGCAAATCATGAAAGGGGGTAGGGCCTGAATTTGCATTGGCTTGGCGAGACACGCTGTTGGCAGCCAGTCAAAGCGATCGCCTAAGGCGAGGCGATTCAGCTTGATATGTAAGCGGTGCTGGATGGATTCGCATATCCGAAGTCAAATCATTTCTTAAGCTCAATTTTTGGAGAGCAACGCATATTGGCTGGTGCTGCTTTTCTTACCTTTCATCCGCTCTTTCGGCACAAACGGAAATCTGGCTTACACAGCAGTTTCATCCAGGTAGCCCGATTATTGATCCGCAATGATTGATTTCGAAATTGGGAAGTCTACTCCTGTGTGAAGTAGATGGAAAAACGAGACATGAGATCGCTGCCTCGTGAGGTACGTGAAAAACGGCGCCGGTAGATGATCGGGCTCGGTGAGCGTGGTTGAACTCATGAGGAAATCGCCGTTCATACTGGACTTATCCCGCACGGGCGGGTTTGACATTTGCAAACGCTATGCGCGAGAAGGCATGGTGGCGCTGTGTGATAAACCAAGTGGATGTTCGGTAAATCGAGTTCGTGCCTTGAATGAGCAGCAGGAAGTGGAAATTCCCGTACTGTTAGACGAGCAGATGTCGGACCAGACGAAGATATTGTTCACGCTGTGGAACCAGCCCGCTATGTGGGGCCTGATCCGGCAGTGGTCCGGTTTGATGCTGACATTGCAGGGCGTTGGCCTGTATCTGAAACGCTGGGGCTTCACGTCGCAAAGTCGATCAAGCGGGTCTCTATGAGCAGCGGCCGCAAGCAGTACATACATGGTTGAACGAGACCTACGTTGAAATGGCGCGCCGGTCAAAAGCCGAACGCGCGCAAATCCAGTGGGGTGAGGAGACGGGTTTGCGTCCTGACGATGTACGCGCTCGCTCCTATGTGTCTATCGGTAAGACGCCTGCGCGAAGGTTTGTCGGGGATCTCGAGCGTGACGAACCAAGGCCCGATGTGCTCGAGGGTGCGATGAACGCCAAGATTCTGATCGACTTTCTGAAACGGTTGATTAAAGACATGCGCAGCAAGGAGGTATTGATGAGCCTGGACAACCTGAAAGTTCACCACGCTAAGCTGATCAAAACTTAGCTGGCCGAGTACGTCGATGAAAGCGTGGTGTTCTATCAGCCCTCGTACAGCCCCGAGCTGAATCGTGATGAAATGCTCAACGCCAACCTGAAGGCTCGTATCACCCGGCAGGCTCCGGTGCGAACCAACGGACATCTTAAGAAAGCTGCGATCAGTCATGTACGCCGTCTTAAGGCATCGCCACAACGAGTCGCTCGCTATTTCATGCATAAAACAATATGCTACGCAGACTGACTCAAGTTCACTTGTTTATGGTCAGTAAATACTGAACCAATGTATCTATGCGGACGGTGATAGTTGAGTCCGCAGAAACAATATAAGTGAACCTGGATATAAAGCGTATCAATATATTTTATTAAATGTGGAGTTGGTATGAAAGATAAAATGGTTAAACTCGGAATTCCTATTAAAAATAACGCAGTTTGTCATTCTACACCCAACTCTACGGCCGATTCGCAATCGTCTCAACGTAGACCAGCGCGATCCCGTTCATGCGCAATCGTAGGCGGTAGCACATTAGCAGTCTACTGTTCCCAACAACTCGTTGCTGAAGGACATGTTATCCGTGTGGTGCTGGCCACCGATACTGTGCTGAAAACATGGGCTATCCATGAAGGTATTCATTGTGTCGACACGGTTGATGCATTGAATACTTATATTGGACAGTGTGCTGTGGATTGGCTATTTTCCGTTGACAATCCATTCATACTGCCAGCATCGCTGATTGAAAAAATCCGTGAAGACGCATTTAATTATCACGATGCGCCGTTGCCCCGTTATGCTGGTAACTTTGCCACCTCATGGGCATTGCTAGCCCATGAATCGAATTATGCGATTACTTGGCACCGCCTTGCCACTACAGTGGACGCTGGGCATATCGCAGTACAACGTCCTGTTGCAATTGAGGCAGGTGAGACCGCGCTAACGTTGAATTTGAAATGTTATCAAGCGGCGCGGGAAGGTTTCCTTGAGCTTTTGTCGGGGCTTGGACAAGGTTCATTGATAACTTACCCCCAGGATCTGACTGAGCGTAGCTTTTATGCTAAATACCGTCGTCCTCGTGCTGGCGCTTATTTATGCTGGTCTAATTCAGCTCAGGATTTATCTGCACTGGCCCGCGCACTGGAATTTGGCGAACTTTATCCTAATCCATTAGCTTGTCCCAAACTTTTGCTTCAGCAAGGTACGGTGCAGGTGACCCAGGTCAAGCGTCTGGATCAATGCTCAGGCGTTGCTGCTGGTACGGTGATGAGTATCGAGCCCAACGCGTGGCGAGTCGCGACGAGCAGTGAAGATGTATTAATTAGTGGATTTGCCACCCTTGAGGGTGAGCCGTTATCTGCGCAAATATTAGCAGCACAGTCAAAGCTTTATCCAGGAGCGAGACTGCCTGAACTCAATCAAGAGCAAGCTGCTGCTATTACAGCGATTCATGAGAAGCTGGCTTCCAGTGAATATTTTTGGCAAGAGCGCTTAACGCGCCTACAGACTCTGCAACTGCCTTTTGAGCAATGCAAGCACGATACTGAGCCTCAATGGGCCGCAAGTGCATGGTGTCCGCCATTGCGAGAAAGATGCGAGTTGGATCAGCCAGTGATGGCGTTACTCACTGTATTCGCGATCTATCTGGCTCGCCTGACGGAGCAAAACCAATTCAAAATTGGCTGGGGTATCAGTGAAGACGAGGACGCATTGCAAACCTTGGCTTGCTTGGCGCCCGTTGTACCGATGGACATCACGGTGGATTTGGAGCAGCCTTTTGCAAAAATACTTGCAAATGTTGAGACAGAATACGAACGTCTCAAACAGCATCACACATTCGTACGTGATTTGATTGCACGCTATCCTGCGCTGCGTAGTGTGCCAGCGCTACGGACAACGCATCCTTGGCAAGTAGCCGTGTCGGTTTTATCCGATAAAACGCATGCGGATGGCTTCTCCTGTACTGAGGCTGTTGGGTCATTATTGACACTTCAGACGGATACCCATGGGGCATTTCGCTGGCTCTACGATGCCACGCGCTTGGATGCAGACCAAGTCCAGCGCATGAGCGAACATTTACGTGAGTTAAGCCTTGCCTCATTCAGTTTAGATGGCGCCGAGATGCCGTCTAAAAGATTAAATTTATTGCCGGCTATCGAGCGCACGGTGCTACTTCAGACGTGGAACGCGACAGAACAAGTCTATCCGTCACACCTGTGCATTCACCAATTGTTCGAAGCGCAGGTGGAGCGTACGCCGGATGCGACGGCCTTGGTGTATGAGGGCCAAACACTGAGCTACGCGGAACTGAATGCCCGGGCCAACCGTCTGGCACATCAGCTCATCGAATTGGGCGTCAAGCCCGATACACGAGTGGCATTGTATGCGCGGCGCGATCCGCAAATGCTAGTTGGCATCCTTGCCACGCTTAAGGCTGGCGGCGCGTATGTGCCACTGGATCCCACTTATCCGCCAGAGCGCTTAGCGTATATGGTGACGGATAGCATGCCCACCGTATTGCTCAGCATTGGTACACCGCATGCGGCAGTGATGCAAAGCTTGAAAGCGGGGGTACCGGTACTGGATTTGCAGGCTGACGTAGCGCAATGGGCGCATCAAAGCGCGGACAATCCGAACGCGGACGAATTGTCGCTGGATGCGCAAAATTTGGCGTATGTGATCTATACGTCAGGTTCCACTGGCCGTCCCAAAGGCGTGATGGTTCAACACCAGGCAGTGGTGAACCTGGTGACAGCGATCGCGCGCGAGCTGGGTATGACAGCGCAAGACCGGATGTTGCAATTTGCGCCGCTGTCTTTTGATACGTCGGTCGAAGAAATCTTGACGCCTTTGACACGCGGGGCGGCAGTGGTGTTGCGCACGGATGCCTGGTTGGCTGGAGCCGAACAATTCTGGTCGCTTTGTGACGCTCATCATGTCAGCGTGGTGGACTTGCCGGTGCAGTTCTGGACACAGTTGGCGCAAGAAGCGGCGCCCGTGGCAAACAGTGTACGCGCGATTCTCATTGGGGGAGATGCGTTGAGCGCAACAGCGCGTGATGCTTGGTTTGCCAGAGACGGTCATCGACCGCGTTTGTTGAACGTTTATGGTCCGACCGAGACGACGGTGACGGCGACCGTGCATGAGGTGACGGATCACGAAAGTAGCTGGCGCACGATCGGTCGGCCCATTGACAATACCCGGCTGTATATCCTGGATACGCACAGCCAGCCGGTGCCGCTGGGTGCGGTGGGCGAGTTGTATATCGGCGGAGCGGGTGTCGCGCGTGGCTACCTGAACCGCCCGGAGCTCACGGCCGAGCGCTTCGTGCGCGATCCGTTCGCAAACGAGCCTAATGCGCGGATGTACAAGACAGGGGACCTGGTGCGCTACTTGCCTGATGGCAAACTGGAGTTCCTGGGCCGCAACGACCATCAAGTCAAGATCCGGGGCTTTCGCATTGAGTTGGGCGAGATTGAAGCGTATTTGGCCCAGCATGCGCAGGTGCACGAGGCGGTGGTGCTGGCCACCGGCGAAGGCCAGAATAAACGCCTGGTGGCGTACGTGGTGGCGCAGGCCGATGATCAGTTAGCCAATACGCTGCGCATGCATATGGCGGCGGGGTTGCCCGAGTACATGGTGCCCAGCGCGTTTGTGCGACTCGATGCGTTTCCGCTCACACCGAACGGCAAGCTGGATCGGCGTGCGTTGCCGGCGCCCAGCGCCGAGGCGTTTGCGCATCAAGCGTATGAGGCACCGCAAGGCGAACTTGAAACCACACTGGCTGCGATCTGGTCGGAGCTGCTGGGTGTGGAGAAGATCAGCCGTCACGACAGCTTCTTTGCTTTGGGCGGGCATTCGCTACTGGCCGTGCAATTGATCGAGCGGCTACGCCGACGCGGCTTAGGGATCTCTGTGCGATCGCTGTTCGATATGCCGGTGCTCAGCACGCTGGCTCAGTCGCTGGGTCAGCATCAGGAAGTGGTGGTGCCAGCGAATCGCATCACGCTTGAGACGAGTCAGCTGACCCCGGACCTGTTGCCGTTGATCGAGCTGACCCAAGCTGAGATCGATCGCATTGTCGAGCAGGTGCCGGGTGGGGTCGCCAATATCCAGGACATCTATGCGCTCTCACCGTTGCAGGATGGCATCCTGTTCCATCATCTGCTGGCCAGCGAGGGCGATCCGTATTTGCTGAACATGCAGTTGGCTTTTGACACGCGCGAACGGCTCGATCAGTATTTGGATGCAGTTCAGCAGGTCGTCAATCGTCACGATATTCTGCGCACTGCGTTTGTTTGGGAAGGCTTGTCCAAACCTGCGCAGGTGGTCTGGCGCCACGCGCGGCTGCCGGTGACCGAATTGACGTTCGATCCGGCTGACGGTCCGATCGCCGAGCAGTTGGCGCAGCGCTTTGATTCCTGCCACTACCGATTGGATTTAACTCAGGCGCCACTCTTGCACTTTGCCATTGCGCAGGACACCGATGGCCGTTGGCTGCTTGTCCAGCTGCTGCACCATCTGATCGGCGATCACTCGGCGCTGGAGGTGATGCATACCGAGGTGCGGGCGTTTATCGAAGGGCGAGGCGACACGTTGCCGGCGGCGCAGCCGTTTCGTCAACTGGTGGCACAGGCACGTCTGGGTGTGAGCCAAGCATTACACGAACGCTTTTTTACTGACATGCTTGCCGAGGTTGATGAGCCGACGCTGCCGTTTGCGCTCACGGAGGTGCATCGTGACGGCGCGCAGGCGAGCGAAGCGCACCGGATGTTACCGCAAGCGCTGAATGATCGGCTTCGGGATCAAGCCAAGCGGCTGGGTGTGAGCCTGGCGAGCCTGTGCCACTTGGCGTGGGCGCAGGTGCTTGCGCGCGCGAGCGGCCAACCACGCGTGGTATTTGGCACAGTGCTGTTCGGCCGGATGCAAGCGGGGGAGGGCGCTGATAGTGCGATGGGGCTGTTTATCAATACGCTGCCACTGCGCGTGGATTTAAACGGCAGTGTTCAGGCGTGTGTGCGGGACACGCACGCGCGGCTCGCGGCGCTGCTGGAACACGAGCATGCGTCATTGGCGCTGGCGCAGCGCTGCAGTGGGGTGCCGGCGGGCACGCCGCTGTTTAGTGCGCTGCTCAATTACCGGCACAATGCAATGGACTCGGACGAGCACGGCATTTTGCCAGGTGTCAAGTTGCTGAGTGTGGAGGAACGTGACAACTATCCGATCGGGTTGTCGATCGAAGATGATGGACAAGCACTGGGGCTGACTGCGAAGATCGTTGAGCCACTGAATTCTGACCGCGTATGTGGCTATATGCAGCAGGCGTTGCACAGTCTGGCTGACGCGCTCGAAGAGAGGCCTGATCGACCGGTGCAGCAATTGGAAGTGTTGCCACGCGAAGAGTACGAGTTGCTGCTTCAGACGTGGAACGCGACAGAACAAGTCTATCCGTCACACCAGTGCATTCACCAATTGTTCGAAGCGCAGGTGGAGCGTACGCCGGATGCGACGGCCTTGGTGTATGAGGGCCAAACACTGAGCTACGCGGAACTGAATGCCCGGGCCAACCGTCTGGCACACCAGCTCATCGAATTGGGCGTCAAGCCCGATACACGAGTGGCATTGTATGCGCAGCGCGATCCGCAAATGTTGGTTGGCATCCTCGCCACGCTTAAGGCTGGCGGCGCGTATGTGCCACTGGATCCCACTTATCCGCCAGAGCGCTTGGCGTATATGGTGACGGATAGCATGCCCACCGTATTGCTCAGCATTGGTACACCGCATGCGGCAGTGATGCAAAGCTTGAAAGCGGGGGTACCGGTACTGGATTTGCAGACTGACATAGCGCAATGGGCGCATCAAAGCGCGGGCAATCCGAACGCGGACGAATTGTCGCTGGATGCGCAAAATTTGGCGTATGTGATCTACACGTCAGGTTCCACTGGCCGTCCCAAAGGGGTGATGGTTCAACACCAGGCAGTGGTGAACCTGGTGACAGCGATCGCGCGCGAGCTTGACATGACTGCGCAAGATCGGATGTTGCAATTTGCGTCGCTGTCTTTTGATACGTCGGTCGAGGAAATCTTGACGCCTCTGACACGCGGAGCGGCAGTGGTGTTGCGCACGGATACCTGGTTGGCTGGAGCCGAACAATTTTGGTCGCTTTGTGACGCTCATCATGTCAGCGTGGTGGACTTGCCGGTGCAGTTCTGGACACAGTTGGCGCAAGAAGCGGCGCCCGTGGCAAACAGTGTACGCGCGATTCTCATTGGGGGCGATGCGTTGAGCGCGACAGCGCGTGATGCCTGGTTTGCCAGAGACGGTCATCGACCGCGTTTGTTGAACGTTTATGGCCCGACCGAGACGACGGTGACGGCGACCGTGCATGAGGTGACGGATCACGAAAGGAGCTGGCGCACGATCGGTCGGCCCATTGACAATACCCGGCTCTATATCCTGGATACGCACAGCCAGCCGGTGCCGCTGGGTGCGGTGGGCGAGTTGTATATCGGCGGAGCGGGTGTCGCACGTGGCTACCTGAACCGCCCGGAGCTCACGGCCGAGCGCTTCGTGCGTGACCCGTTCTCGAGCGAAGCCGATGCTCGGATGTACAGGACAGGGGACCTGGTGCGCTACTTGTCTGATGGCAAACTGGAGTTCCTGGGCCGCAATGACCATCAAGTCAAAATCCGGGGCTTTCGCATTGAGTTGGGCGAGATTGAAGCGTGCTTGGCCCAGCACGCGCAGGTGCACGAGGCGGTGGTGCTAGCCACCGGCGAAGGCCAGAATAAACGTCTGGTGGCGTACGTGGTGGCGCAGGCCGATGAGCAGTTGGTCAATACGTTGCGCACACATGTGGCGTCAGCGTTGCCCGAGTATATGGTGCCCAGTGCGTTCGTGCGGCTCGATGCGTTTCCGCTCACACCGAACGGCAAGCTGGATCGGCGTGCGTTGCCGGCGCCTAGCGCCGAGGCGTTTGCGCATCAAGCGTATGAAGCGCCGCAAGGCGAACTTGAGACCACACTGGCCGCGATCTGGTCGGAGCTGCTGGGTGTGGAGAAGATCAGCCGTCACGACAGCTTCTTTGCTTTGGGCGGGCATTCGCTACTGGCCGTGCAATTGATCGAGCGGCTACGCCGACGCGGCTTAGGGATCTCTGTGCGATCGCTGTTCGATATGCCGGTGCTCAGCACGCTGGCTCAGTCGCTGGGTCAGCATCAGGAAGTGGTGGTGCCAGCGAATCGCATCACGCTTGAGACGAGTCAGTTGACCCCGGACCTGTTGCCGTTGATCGAGCTGACCCAAGCTGAGATTGATCGCATTGTCGAGCAGGTGCCGGGTGGGGTCGCCAATATCCAGGACATCTATGCGCTATCACCGTCGCAGGACGGCATCTTGTTCCATCATCTGCTAGTCACGGACGGAGATCCGTATCTGCTAGTCGCACAATGGGCTTTTGACACGCGCGAACGGCTCGATCAGTATTTGGATGCAGTTCAGCAGGTCGTCAATCGTCACGATATTTTGCGCACTGCGGTTGTTTGGGAGGGCTTGTCCACGCCTGCGCAGGTGGTTTGGCGACATGCACCCCTATCGGTCACTGAGCTTATGCTGGATGCTGCCGACGGTCCGATCGCCGAGCAGTTGGCGCAGCGCTTTGATCCCCGCCACTACCGATTGGATTTAACTCAGGCACCACTCTTGCACTTTGCCATTGCGCAGGACACCGACGGCCGTTGGCTGCTCGTCGAGCTACTGCATCATCTGATTGGCGATCACTCCACTGACGAGATGATGCATACCGAGGTGCAGACATTTCTCATGGGCCAGGGCAAGATGCTGCCTGCTGCGCAACCGTTCCGCAACTTCGTTGCGCACGTAAGATTGAGCGCCAATCAAGCATCCCACGAACGTTTCTTTACTGACATGCTCGCGGACGTGTCGGAGCCGA